>NZ_NBZW01000022.1 GCF_002379085.1 Polaromonas sp. AET17H-212
TCCCTCCCCCCGCCCCAACACCACTGGGTGCTGCCCTTTGCCGCCTGCGCCTCCGATGACTGGCTGCCTGCCGTCCAAGCCATGCCGCCCGCCGCCTCGCGCCACCTGGGCAAGTTGCTGCAGGGCATGAAGCGGGTCCACACCGACAGCGGCGATGTGCGCTCGCTGTCGCCGCCGCACGAGCGGGTACTGGCCCGTGCGCTGGGCCTGCAGGCGCCCGACGGCCTGATCCCCTGGGCGGCCTGGGAACAACTGCAGGGCGGCGGCGCACCGGCGGCCCGGGCCTGGGCGTTCATCACGCCCTGCCACTGGGCCATGGGCCGCGAACACGCCACCATGACCGACCCGGCCGCGCTGGACCTGTCCGAGGCTGAGTCGCGCACGCTGCTGGCGGCCATGCAGCCCTATTTCGAGACCTACGGCATCACGCTGCACCATGCGGCGCCGACACGCTGGCTGGCCGAGGGCGAGCTGTTTCGCGACCTGCCCAGTGCCTCGCTGGACCGTGTGCTGGGCCGCAATGTGGACCCCTGGCTGCCCGGCGGCGTTCCCGGCCGCGCCATGCGGTTGCTGCAAAACGAAATGCAGATGCTGCTCTACACCCACGCGGTCAACGATGCGCGTGCGGCAGGAAGGCAGTTGGCCGTCAACTCCTTCTGGATCAGCGGCAGCGGCGCCTTGCCTGACTCCTTTCATGCCAGGGTGCCGCCCGACACCACGGTCTCACGCAGCCTGGCACAGGCCGCGTTCAGCGACGACTGGGCCGCCTATACACACGCCTGGACGGCGCTTGATGCCAGCGAAGGCGCGCGGCTGCTCGCCTTGCAGCAAGGCGGCGCGAGCGTCCGGCTGAGCCTGTGCGGCGAGCGCAACGCCCAGACCTTTGAAACCACCTCCACCGGAATTCTCTCCCGCATGAAAAGTCTTTTTGGCCAGCAGCCCTTGTCGACCCTGCTCGAGCAGCTATGAAAATAATAGTACGCGAAGCACCGCCGCGCAGCGTGTGGGCGCTGCAGCAGGCCGGCGTCCACCCCTTGCTGGCGCAGTTGTATGCCGCGCGCGGGGTGCGCACCGCCGATGAACTCGACGACGGCCTGGCGCGGCTGCTGCCACCGGCGACCATGAAAGGCACGCTGGAGGCCGCCGTGCTGCTGGCCGATGCCATCGCCGCGAACAAAAAAATCTGCGTGGTGGCCGACTACGACTGCGACGGCGCCACCGCCTGCGCGGTCGCGCTGCGCGGCCTGCGCCTGCTGGGTGCCACCCAGGTCGGCTACATCGTGCCCGACCGGGTGGTCGACGGCTACGGGCTGACCGCGTCGATTGCCGAACGCGTCAAGGCCACCGGCGCCGACCTTCTGGTGACGGTGGACAACGGCATCGCCAGCATCGACGGCGTGGCGCGCGCGCGCGGCCTGGGCATGCAGGTGCTGGTGACCGACCACCACCTGCCGGCGCTGCGGGACGGAGCCATCGTGCTGCCCGACGCCGACGTGATCGTCAACCCGAACCAGCCCGGCTGCACGTTCGAGAGCAAGGCCATGGCCGGCGTGGGTGTGATGTTTTATGTGCTGCTCGCATTGCGCGCGGAATTGCGCAAGCGCGGCGTGTTCGATGCCACCACACAACCCAAGCTCGACGCCCTGCTGCCTCTGGTGGCGCTCGGCACCGTCGCCGACGTCGTCAGACTCGATGCCAACAACCGCCGCCTGGTGGCGCAAGGCCTCAAGCGCATACGCAGCGGCGCCCTGCCAGCCGGCCTGGCTGCGCTGTTCACCGCTGCCGGCCGCGTTGCGGCGGTGGCCACCGGTTTCGACTTTGGTTTTGCCGTCGGCCCGCGCATCAACGCCGCCGGCCGGCTCAGCGACATGACCCTGGGCATCGAATGCCTGCTGACCGACGATGCGGGCCGCGCCGACGAACTCGCCAAAACCCTGGACGGCATCAACCGCGAGCGGCGCGACATCGAGGCCGGCATGCGCGAGCAGGCGCAGTACGCGGCCGACGCGATGATCGACGAGGACGAGGAGCCGCCGCCGGCGATCGCCATTTTCGACCCCGACTTCCACGAAGGCGTGGTTGGCATCGTGGCCTCGCGCATCAAGGACAAACTGCACCGCCCGACCTTTGTGTTTGCCGCCAGCCAGGCGCCGGGCAAGGAACACGAGCTCAAGGGTTCTGGCCGGTCCATCCCCGGTTTTCACCTGCGCGATGCGCTGGATCTCGTGGCCAAACGCCACCCCGGCGTGTTGCTGCGTTTCGGCGGCCATGCGATGGCGGCCGGCTGCACGATCACCGAGGAGCACTTCGAGGTGTTCGAGCAGGCGCTGCAGCAGGTGGCGCACGAGTGGCTGGACGCCGCCACCTTGCTGCGCCGCCTCGACACCGACGGCCCGCTGGCGCCCGAGTACCGGCGCGCCGACCTGGTGGACACGCTGCACAAAGAGGTCTGGGGCCAGGGTTTTGCGGCACCGACCTTCAGCGAGGAGGTCGAGGTCGTCTCGCAGCGGCTGGTCGGCGAAAAACACCTGTCGCTCAAGCTCAAGCACCAGGGCCAGCCGGTGGACGGCATCTGGTTCGGCCACACCGAGACGCTGCCGGCACGCGTCAAACTCGCCTTCCGGCTCGATGCCGACGAATGGCAGGGCATCAAACGCGTGCGTTTTCTGGTGGAGGCCGCCGAAATATGAAGGATTCTGGCCTCCAGCCCAACCAGGACGGGCGCCAGCAGCTATTGATTTGCTAGCATCTTTGGCCGGCACAGCCTGCCAGCACACTGACACCGAGCGTCCGCGCATGAGCGATCCGCTCGCCGCGTCCCCCGTCCCTGGCCCAAGTCGCGCCCACACTGGCCGGGCCGGGGCTGGGCGCGGGGCGCGGCAACGCGCACCCGGGGTTGTAGCCCTTGTCCGACGGCCGCAGGCAGGGGCAGCCTACAGCCGGCGGCCGCCGCCGCGCTCATGATCTGGAACAGAAGATGCGCTTCCCGGTGCATCCAGAAACCTCCCAGAGGAACACATGAACACCATCATTTACATCGTCGGCCTGGTCGTCATCATCGGCTTCATCCTGTCCTACTTCGGCTTTCGCTGAAATCCGCACGGGCGCAGAAAATGCTATCGAATAAATAGCTGCCTGCGTCCGTCCTTCAAGGGCTGAAGGCGAAAAAGACGTGAAGATTCAGTGCAGCAGGGTGTATTCCCCGCCGCGCGCAATGGCCCGCTGGTAGGCCGGCCGCGTGTGAATGCGCGCCAGAAAAGCCATCAGCTTCGGACGGCTGGCGTCCAGCCCGCCGCGCGCTGCCGCCGCCTCCAGTACAAAACTCAGCTGGATATCCGCGCCGCTGAACGCCTCACCGGCAAACCAGGTGCTTTTTCCCAGTTCTCCCTCCAGATAGTCCAGGTGCTGCCTGATCTGCGGCTCGATGAAGGCCGCCTTGGTCTTGGCGCTGATGGCTTTGGCAATCGGCTTGGCAAAAAACGGCATGGGGGTGCTTGCGATCTTGTCGAACACCAGTTTGAGCAGCAGCGGCGACATGGCCGAGCCCTCGGCGTAATGCAGCCAGTAGGTGTAGCGCAGCCGCGCCGGTGTTCCCGCCGCCGGCGCGAGTTTTCCGGCGCCGTAACGCTCGACGAGGTAGTCAATGATGGCGCCCGACTCGGCCAGGGTCAGCTCGCCGTCGGTGATGACCGGCGACTTGCCCAGCGGATGCACGGCGCGCAAGGCCGCCGGTGCCAGCATGGTTTGGGGGTCGCGCTCGTAACGCTGGATCTCGTAGTCCACGCCCAGTTCTTCCAGCAGCCAGAGGATGCGTTGCGAGCGGGAGTGGTTGAGGTGGTGGACAGTGATCATGGGGCAATCCGGTGAGGTTCAGGAAGTGTTGCCATGGTAGGCCATGGCGGCGCGCGCAACGCCGACAGGGCATAAAGCCTAAAATGGTTTGGTGACCCTCAAAAACATCCTCAACGCCGACCTGCACTGCCACTCCGTGGTGTCGGACGGCACCATGAGCCCCGAGGCACTGGCCGAACGGGCCAAAGCCAACGGCGTCGAACTCTGGGCGCTGACCGACCACGACGAGATCGGCGGCCAGCACCGCGCCGCGGCGGCGGCCCGGGCGCACGGCATGCATTACCTGACCGGCACCGAAATTTCGGTGACTTTTGCCGGCGAAACCGTGCACATCGTCGGCTTGGGCTTTGACCCCGACGACGCGGCCATGCAGCAGGGCCTGCGCAACACGCGCGGTGGTCGCGAACAGCGCGCCATGCAAATGTCCGACTCGCTGGCCAGGGCCGGCATCCGCGGTGCCTATGAAGGTGCGCTGAAATTTGTCGGCAACCCGGACCTGATTTCGCGCACCCACTTTGCGCGCTTCCTGGTGGAGACCGGCGTCTGCCGGGAAACCTCCGAGGTGTTTCGCAAGTACCTGACCGAGGGCAAACCCGGCTACGTGCCGCACCACTGGGCCAGCCTGCAGGACGCCGTGGCCTGGATCACCAGCGCCCAAGGCGTGGCGGTGATCGCCCACCCGGGGCGCTACAAATTCACCCCCAACGAAGAATACGCGCTGTTCACCGAATTCAAGTCCCATGGCGGGCAGGCGGTGGAAGTGGTGACCGGCAGCCACAGCACGCAGGAATATGTGAAATACGCCGAAACCGCCATGGAATTCGGCCTGGCCGCCTCGCGCGGCAGCGACTTCCACAGCCCCGACGAAAGCCACACCGACCTGGGCACGCTGCCCTTTTTGCCCGGTCACCTGACCCCCGTCTGGGAGCTTCTGGAAGACCGGATCCGGTGAGCCGCACGCCTTCGGCCCTGGCGGGCATCACACTGGTCATTGCAGCCACCAGTTTTTTTGCGACGCTGGACACCACCACCAAGTTTGTCAGTGCCAGCGTGCCGCTGTTGATGGCCCTGTGGTTCCGCTACTTTTTCCAGGCGGTCGCCACCACGGCCGTGGTGCTGCCGCTGCGCGGCCTCAGCGTGCTGCGCACCGCCCACCCGAAATTCCAGTGCCTGCGCGGCTTGCTGCTGCTGCTGAGCAGCCTGTTCGCCTTCCTGAGCCTCAAGTACATGCCGGTGGCCGAGTTCACCGCCATCGGCGCCATCGTGCCGCTGCTCATCACGCTGCTGGCCGCCACCGCGTTGGGCGAAAAAGTTTCGGCGCTGCGCTGGTCGCTGGTGCTCGGCGGTTTTGCCGGCACGCTGATCATCATTCGCCCCGGCGGCGAAGACTTCACCTGGGCCCTGCTGCTGCCGCTGGGCATGGTGGCGACCAACACCGGTTTCCAGGTGCTCACCAGCCGGCTGGCCAAAACCGAAGACCCGATCACCATGCACCTGTACACCGGCTGGGTCGGCACGCTGCTGGCCTCGCTGGCCCTGCCTTTTGTCTGGACCACCCTGCCCTCGTGGTCGCTGTGGGGCTGGCTGCTGCTGATGGGTGTGGCGGCCACCGTCGGGCATTTCATGCTGATCCTGGGCTACATGCGGGCGCCGGCCGCCACCCTGACACCCTACCTGTACGCCCAGATCGCTTTTGCGATGGTGGGCGGCTGGATCGCCTTTTCGCATGTGCCGGACGGCTGGTCCATGATCGGTATGCTGATGATCGCCCTGTGCGGCGCGCTAGGGGCCTGGCTGACGGCGCGTGAAAGCCGGGCGCTGAAAGAGTTCAGTGTGCGGCCGGCAGAGTCCTGACATCCTTGCGAAACACCCACCATGGCCCAGTATTTCGAGATTCACCCCGACAACCCGCAAGTGCGCCTGCTCAAACAGGCGGTGGCGCTGCTGACGCGCGGCGCCATCATCGCCGTGCCCACGGATTCGAGCTACGCGCTGGTGTGCCACCTCGACGACAAGACGGCGGCCGACAGCCTGCGACGCATCCGCGGGGTGGACGACAAACACCACCTGACACTGCTGTGCCGCGACCTCAGCGAGCTGGCCAACTATGCCCGCGTCGACAACAAACAGTTCAGGTTGATCAAGGCTGCCACGCCAGGGCCCTACACCTTCATCCTTGAGGCCAGCAAGGAAGTGCCGCGGCGCCTGAGCCACCCCTCGCGCAAGACCATCGGCCTGCGTGTTCCCGGGCACAAGACCCTGCAGGCGCTGCTGGAGCTGCACGGCGCGCCGCTGCTGGCCACCACGCTGATCCCGCCGGGCCAGACCGAACCACTGAACGACGCGGGCGAGATTCGCGACCAGATGGAACACGACCTGGCGGCGGTCATTGATGCCGGCGCCTGCCCCAAGGAAGCCACCACGGTGATCGACCTGACCGCCATGGGCCAGGGCGGTGACCTTGTGGTCGTGCGGCAAGGGCGCGGCGATTTGGCAGCGTTGGGCTTGTAGAGCCCCCACGGGCGCTCACTGCGTGTAGCTTCCTGCCCCCCGAGGGGGCCGCTGCACCTGCGGCCCGGCAAAGCCGGTTCCGCGGCCCCGGCTGATCTGAAGAGCTCCCCCGCGGGAGCAACGCAGTACGAAGCGACAAGCGTGGGGGGCAGGTCTGAGACAATTGGCGGATGGACTTTGCCAACCTGATTCAAACCGTCGCCATTTACGCGCTTCCCGTGCTGTTTGCCATCACCGTGCACGAGGCGGCGCACGGTTACGTGGCCCGGCACTTCGGCGACAACACGGCCTGGATGCTGGGCCGCGTGACGCTCAACCCGCTCAAACACATCGACCCAGTGGGCACCATCCTGATGCCGCTGGTGCTTTACTTCGCGACCTCGGGCGCCTTTTTGTTCGGTTATGCCAAACCGGTGCCGGTGCAGTTCGGCAAGCTGCGCAACCCCAAGCGCCACATGATCTGGGTGGCGCTGGCCGGTCCGGGCGCCAACCTGGTCCAGGCCCTGCTCTGGGGCATCGCGCTGTACCTGCTGCAGGGCGCGGGCATCAGCGAGCCCTTTTTCATCAAGATGTGCCAGGCCGGCATTCTGGTCAATGTTGTGATGCTGGTGTTCAACCTGTTCCCCTTGCCGCCGCTCGATGGCGGCCGCGTGCTGGTGGGTTTGTTGCCCTGGAAACAGGCCATGCTGGTCTCGCGCGTGGAGCCCTGGGGGTTTTTCATCGTGATGGCGCTGGTGATTGCCGGCGTGATCACCAACCTGTGGATGCGACCGCTGATGACGCTGACCTACGCCCTTCTTGAAATCGTGCTGACGCCTCTGGCGATGCTGGTGCAATGACCCTGGACAAATGATGACAAACAAGCCTTCCGACGCCGCCGCGCGCCCCGCCACTTCGCCTACGCCCCAGCGTTTTCTCACCGGCATCACCACCACCGGCACGCCGCACCTGGGCAACTACGTCGGCTCGATCCGTCCCTCCGTCGCCGCCAGCATCGGCGCCGGCGCCGAGAGCTTTTATTTCCTGGCCGACTACCATGCACTGATCAAGTGCGACGAGCCGGCGCGCATCCAGCAGTCCACGCTGGAGATCGCCGCCAGCTGGCTGGCTGCCGGGCTGGACCCGGAACGCGTGACCTTCTACCGCCAGTCCGACATTCCCGAGATTCCCGAACTGACCTGGCTGCTGACCTGCGTGACGGCCAAGGGCGTGCTCAACCGCGCCCATGCCTACAAGGCCTCGGTGGACAAAAACACCGCCGCCGGCAACGACCCCGACGCCGATGTCAGCGCGGGCCTGTTCATGTACCCGGTGCTCATGGGCGCCGACATCCTGATGTTCAAGGCCCACCAGGTGCCGGTCGGGCGCGACCAGATCCAGCACATCGAGATGGCGCGCGACATGGCGCAGCGTTTCAACCATCTCTACGGCGAACACTTTGTGCTGCCGCAGGCGCTGATCGAGGAGTCTGTTGCCTTGCTGCCCGGCCTGGACGGCCGCAAGATGAGCAAGAGCTACGACAACACCATTCCGCTGTTCACGCCGCGTGAGCAGTTGAAAAAACTCATCGCCGGCATCGTCACCGACTCGCGCGCACCGGGCGAACCCAAGGAGACCGAAGGCTCGGCCCTGTTCCAGATCTACCAGGCGTTTGCCAGCGAGACCGAAACCGCCGCGCTGCGCCAGGCCTACCGCGAAGGGATTGCCTGGGGCGACGCCAAGCAGCGCCTGTTCGAACGGATTGACCAGGAAGTGGCGCCCATGCGTGCCCAGTACCAGGCCCTGATGAAAGACCCCGCCAGGATAGAAGCCATCCTGCAGGCCGGCGCCGACAAGGCACGCAAGCTCGCGGCCCCCTTCCTGCGGGAACTGCGCCACGCGGTGGGCCTGCGCAACCTCGGCGCCCAGACGAACGCCGTCACCACAGCGAAGGCCGCCAAGGCCTCCCTGCCGGTCTTCAAGCAATACCGGGAGGCCGATGGCAAGTTCCATTTCAAGCTGGTCGACCCCCAGGGCCAGCTGTTGCTGCAAAGCTACGGCTTCGATGCCCCCAAGGAGGCCGCGCAGGCGATTGGTCTGCTGCAAACCCAGGGCGCCAGCGCACTCGACGGTCTACGGGAAAAACTGCAGCCTCTCCCCGGCATCACTGCGGCAACACTGAATTCGGCTTTGCAGCAACTGGTCGAAGCGCGGTCCTGAAGGTCGGGAAGGTCGGGGAGAAGCCGTCAAAACACTTGCGGGCACAGGAGCGCGACATCGATAAGTAATAAGAAAGGTTCAGTTTTCAGCTCCAAGCTGTGGATTAATTCCGGACTTAAAATCTATCGCTTACTCGCCAACTTGACAGTCCGCAGGTATGCTTACTTTTTGATCCAAATACCGACAATCTTTCACAACCTTACCGCCAGGCCCCATGCGTATTTTTGTCATCGATGACCACCCTCTCATGCGGGAAGCCGTGGTGATGCTTATTCGCCGCCTGCATGCAAAAGCGATCGTCATCGAGCTCGACAGGCTGGCGGCCATTGGCCCGGCCGTGGAACAGCATGGCATCCCGGACATCATCTGCCTCGACCTCAAGCTGCCGGACACCCATGGCGTATCGGGCGTGCGGGAGCTGCGCCAGCAGTTTCCCGAGGTGCCTATCGTGGTGTTGTCAGCTGCCCCCGCACAGGACTACCAGGATCTCTCGCTGGAAGCCGGCGCCGATGTGTATATTGAAAAATCCGTCGGCGCGACCGAGATCGCCAAGGTCCTGAAAACCTTTCTGGACGACAGCGCCGATCCGGAGGCCAGCACGGAACCCGAGAAGCTGTCCAAACGCCAGAAGCAATTGCTGGTGATGCTGGACAAAGGCATGAGCAACCGCGACATTGCCGCCGAATTGCAGATCAGCGAACACACCGTGAAAGTGCATCTGTGGCGCCTGTTTCGCAGGCTCAATGTCAAAAGCCGTTCACAGGCCAGCCACCTGGCCCGTACCCAAGGCCTGCTCTAGGAGCCTGTCGGGCTTGGGGCGTCGAAAGCGAAAATCGGCCCCAGCGAGGACAGTTTTTGCCGGATTTGCAGGCCCATAGCCCAGCTATGGGACAAAAAGACGGTGAAAAATGGACCGCTGCGGTCGATTTGCAGCCGACGATTCCCAAGTCCGACAGGCTTCTCGCCTCTTCAGTGGTGGCTGTATGGTCGCCCGCGGGCGAGCTCCCCGTCGTCAAAGGCCTCCATGTCCAGCCGGAACACCGTCCCCTGCCCGGGCTTTGACTGCATGCTCAGGCGATGGTTCAGCGCCTCACACAGCCGCCTGACGATGGCCAGACCCAGCCCGAAGCCTTCCTCGGTGCCGTTGTGCCTGGCCACGCGGTAAAACTCCTGAAAAATCGCCTGCTGGTGCTCCGGCGCAATGCCGACGCCGGTGTCCCACACCTCCATCCGCCAGCCGTCCTCGCCCGGACGGACCGCCAGCAACACGCCGCCCCGTTCGGTATGGCGGATCGCATTGGACAGCAGGTTGCCGAGCAGCCGCTTGAGCAACACCGGGTCGGAGCGCACCGCCCCCGCAAGCACATGGGTGCGCAGGTCCAACCCCTTCTCCTTCGCCAACGGGGCGTACTGCAACTCCAGCTCCCCGACCAGCGACGGCAAGTCCACCCGCTGCCAGTTCACTTCCACCACGCTGGCATCGAGCCTGGCCAGATCAAACAGCGAATTAAACAGCTCATTGACGGCCTGCGTGGACTGCACAATTTTCGGCGTGATCTGCAGCACCAGTTCCGGCTCGGCGCGCAACCAGTCGGCATACAGGCTGAGCGCGTGCACAGGCTGGCGCAAATCATGGGCCGCACTGGCAATAAACCGGTTCTTGGCTTCGACCGCCTCCAGCGCCACGCGTGTCTTTTCGGTCAGTGAGGCGATCAGTTGCGCGTTGGCAAACTGCAGCTCCAGGTTGGAGCGCTGCACGCGGTTCAGGCGTAGCCCGGCCATGCGGACCGCCGACCAGTAAATCAGCATCAGCAACACCAGCGCATAAGTCGTGACGGTGCCGGGGAAAGGCCGTTCTATCGCCACGCTCCAGGCCATCGCAGCCAGGATGGTGTAAGCCATTCCGTTGATGTACCCGAGAAAGCAGCGCAGGCACGCGGCAAATGCACCCACCGCAAAACCCGCCATGCCCACCAGCACGATCAGGCAGATGAACTGGTCGAAAACCGGCGCCTTGCGAAAGTACAGAAACATCGACGAGCCCCAGACCACGGCCCCCAGGGTCCAGGTCCAGCCATACCGTGCAATGAAGGCCCGCTGCTGGACGATGCCGGAACCGGCATAGTCCCGCTGGTAGATCCGGACCACCCGGTAACGCGTCACCATGAGAAGCACGGCAGCCAGCGTCCAGCTAAACAACGCGAAATGGTTGACGTTGTTGTAGAGGACCAGCACGATGACGGGAATCACCAGCGCGGCTGAATTGAGCGCCGGCCGCGCATTGCGCATGAAGTTGCGCGTCAGCTTGGCCTCCACCCAGTCATCACGCGCGGCGATGTCTGCCACGACATGACGGCTGTCAGCGGGTAAAGGCAGGGCGGCTGAATCCATGGCTGCAGTTTACTGTTCGTTGAGTCCTGCACGGTGCACAGTAGCTTGCCGTTCTGGGCAATATGTCTATGGCTTCACTTTTTGACCGATTAGTAAATTCGGGCATGACGGCTGCAAATGCGCCGAAAGGCCCAAGAAACAGACCAACGGCGGCGCTGCATGAAAGTGCGTTCGGCCTCTGCTGGAGCCACATCGCTCCGTCGTGAGCCAGACCAGACTCCTTGACGGGGCTTACTCAGCGTGGTCCTAATTTCGAGAGTGTGGCGACTGTCTTTTGTACAGCCACTCCGGGTCGATAGTCACCGTGTCTCAAGGAAAAATTCTTAATGCGTTCGGCAGAAATTTCACCGCCCAGAAGTTGATCAACTTTTTCAGCGACTACAGTTTTAATCTTGTTCCGTATGGTCGCCAGAGCCAACCCCTGTTTACTCAACCGATAGGCCAGGACGGCCTGCTCCATATGCTCAGGAAGCAGCAGTATCCGCTTACCAGCCTGCAGTGCCATGCTTGTCAGGCCCATGCCTCCGTTCCCCACAATGGCTGCGCTATCTCGTATGAGTGGATCCAGCTGCACCGGGTGCTCGACAACTTTGATGCCCCATCCGCGTGCGGCTTCACAGGCCCTGGGTACGCCTGAAGGTGAAATCACCAGCACGTTTGCCCCCTGAAGTTTGAGAGCCTGCCAGGTCAGGTCATACCGTTTATCTCGCAAGTTGAGGTAACACAGTACTTTCGGTCCGTCTCCATCTGGCCAGCTCAACAGCGCTCCCCCCGGCGATTCTGACCAAATCGGTCCGAAGTAGACATCAGCAGCGTCGCGAACTCCGGCCGGTCGATCGAAATGATCAAATTCTGACCACGCGCACAAAGCTATGCTGTCAGAACTAAAAAGCTCAGTCATTGACTTTGGGGCATTTTTGCGGAGACGCGCCGGTATGGTTTTTGCCAGTTCGTCCAGCGCTCTCTCCAGACGAAGTTCAAGCTCCTCGGCCCTCGCTGCAGAGTTTTCAACCCATGGCATAAAGCAGGGTCGCGGCGCCTGCTCTGGTGGGATTTCAAATCCATGTCCGATCACCACGGTCGGAATACCTGCGCTGCGGGCTGCATACAGCGCCACAGGTGAGGCATCCACGAGCACCGCTGTGGGTTTGATGTCGTCAAACAGGGCGTACCAGCGATCCAGCACAGATCGAACTTGGTCTACTCTTTCAAAGCCCAAACGGAGCAGTATCTCAGCGTGGTTGAGGGGCCCGGATACCTCTGCTGCCACTTTTGGTGCAATTCGAGGCAGCTTGATGCAGCTGAAGTCCGCAGGAGCCAGAAATCGCTGTGCAGAGACTTCGTCAGCAATTGCAAAAATCACTTTCCATTGCGCATCTCGTAAGGCAATTGCAATCGGGAGCAATCTGGAAAGATGCCTTCGCCGCCAAGTTCGGTCACCACGTCAGCCGAGTTGTCGACTTCGTACAGGTCGTCGCCTTCTCCGCCCAGCATGGTGTCTGCGCCCAAACCTCCAAGCAGGCGGTCGTCGCCGGCCAGGCCGAACAGGGTGTTGACGCCGGCGTTGCCGGTGAGTTTGTTGGCGCCTTCGTTACCGGTGGCGTCAATGTTGGCCGTGCCTGTGAGTTGCAGGTCCTCAAGGTTGTCGCCCAGGGTGTAGCTGATGGATGCGAGCACTCGGTCTGTGCCGTGGTCTTGTTCTTCAGACACTTGGTCGCCGGCGTTGTCGACGTAGTAGCTGTCGTTGCCCAAGCCGCCGTGCATCACGTCCGCACCGGCGCGGCCGTTCAGGGTGTTGTTGGCGCTGTTGCCAGTCAACACGTTGTTCAGGCTGTTGCCGGTTCCGTTGATGGCGTCTATCCGGCTTGTGGTCGACCACGGTCCAACCGTCTGCGATGAATTGATCAGCCTGGACAGTGGTGAATTTGCTTGAGCGGTTGTTGCCGAATGCAAGCGCTCTCTTTAAGCCGTCCTCTGTTGAAACAGGAAAAAGGTCCAGCAGTGCTTCAGCCGCCACCTGTACATTGGCGTACTTGAGATATGTTTGAATTTCATCTGCCACGACTATCTCTCCGTTTTGGGTTTAAGGGTCTTTTCCACAAAATTTCGATCGATAGGATCAAAAATAGCGCGTCCATCAGGTGTTTTCCGCGGAGTGGGACAGGCGGTATTTCGGGCATACGCCCACGGAGAGCGTCCCCCCGATGTATCCCCCATTCCCATGTCAAACATGCATCCAATACGCTTTCCAAGCACTTCCTTACTGCCGATATCCAAAACAGTTATCGAGCCGCAAGCAATCCAGTTGTCCCTGTCAGTTTTTGTGGATTCGTCTTGCCAATCCACGACATACTTTGCGCCTTGCGGGGAACTAACGTCACTGTTCAGCAGCAATTTATTGCGACCATCTTTATTTACGTTTTTGGCCGTGTATTGAGTGATATTTGTTGATGCTGGATCAACGACTTCTACAAAAAGGTATGCGCCTTTTGTCGTTTTGTCCGTGAGCCAATGTGCATCCACTCTCCCCGCAAGAAACGACCGGATGTATCCATCACCACCCGAATTTTCTTGTCCATATGGATCATCCATGACGTATTGCTCAGAGAAGTTGATCTTGTCGGGCCTGATCTTCACCAACAGCACTCCCTCCACGTTATCCACCGTCTTGTAGATCTTCTCCCCCGCCGTCTTGCATCGCTCCTCGAACAAGGCTCGTGCCTTGGCCAACTTGCTGCGGTACTCAACCGTCCGGTAAATCTCCGGCGCAATTGGCGCAATAAATACGGCAAGCACCAGCGCTGCATATGTGAGCTTACGCACCCAGGTCTTGCCCATCCAAAGCGCAACGCCAATGCCCGCCAACGCGAGCAACAAATACAGATTGCCCGCTGCAGCAAACAAGACATCAAAACCAGTCATCTTTAACATCTTCAATTCCTCTTCATTTGTATGTCATGGGCAACAGGTAAGCTCGACGCAGCCTTCGTGCCACTCGCAAATCCAGAATTCAGCTCATCGCTCCCTCCCCGCCTCAGCCGACACCCTCTGCACCGGGCTCAGCAAATACTCCATGATGGTTCTGCGGCCCTGGTGAATTTCTGCGGCCACCTGCATGCCGGCCTCCAGACCCTTGCGCTGGCTGGCGTCGCCGTTGAGGGACTCCAGGTACTGCGTGTCGAGCTTGACCAGCGCCTTGTAGCCCTGCGGAGCTGACTGGCCGGGGTTGTTGTTATTGCTGGCTTGGGAGTCAGGCGCCAGGGTCTGGATGCTGCCTTCGAGCAGACCGTACTTCTGGAACGGATAAGCAGCGATCTTGACGCGCACGTGCTGGCCGCCGCCAATGACAAAGATTTCGTCCACCTGAAGGGTCTTGGGCAATGCGTGCGTCACAAACAACATGCTGACCTTGCCGCGCAAGGCGTTGACGGTGGTGGCAAAGGCATTGGCGGTTTCCATCAGACTCGCACACATGATAGGTCATGCACAACAAAGAAGCCCGCCGTTTCCAAGCGCTTATTGGGTTGTTGGGTGAGATGTGGGCTTAAATGAAAAACGGGGCGCGAGGCCCCGTATTCATTGACTATCTGGGAGGGTGTCGTTCCTATCATCTTCGCTAACCTGCATGGATGTTAGGTTTTGTTAGGTTCAAAGCGTCAAGTACCCCCAAAAATACCCCCACCCATCATTGCCGGTCAGTTTCACGATTCGGATTAAAGTCCGCTCTGAACTCTCAGGGCACAAAGGTCATGCAATTCCAATCAACAGCCATAGCGACGGCCACGGCCACCCTCAAGGAACTATTCACCGAGGCCGAGAAACTCGTTGAAGAGGTAGGTCAGTATGAGCAAGACTGGGCCCATTGGTCGGCGACCAGCGAAGATCACGCGATACCACCGGATTGGTTGATTGAGAAAGGTGAAGAAGTACGTCCGCCCTTCCAATACGTATTGGAGTCGTTGTATCTTTGCACCGTCTATATGCTTGATGCTTCGGGATTGCATGAATATCTGAGGCAGTTCTACACGAGGTTTGGTAGGACCTTCAATGCTCAGAAAGCGGCCTCTTCATTCGACATCGAGCCTTTCTTTGAATTCACGCCGCACAACAAGTTTCTTCAAGACCTGCGCCAGTTCCTCACCCCACTGAACATTTTTCAGGACTCTTCGCGCTACTTGCGTCTGTCAGGCGTAATCTATTTGGAGAACGTACTGCGTAACACTGCGACGATCGTGCAAAAGTCAGGCAGGACGCCGCAATCCGAGCCAGAGGTCTATAAGGCGGTTCGATCCGTGCTTGAGGCGATATTTCCCTCGGCACGGTCTCCTAAATCCAACTTCCTCAAGAGCGCTCAGGAGTACAAGCCAGACGTGTTGATCCCAGAACTTTTCGCTGCCATCGAGTACAAGTTCGCCGATACCGAACAGAAGCTGAAGACAACCATCGGGCAGATTGCGGACGATGTAAAAGGATACACAGGAGATTTGGACTACCACCTTTTTTACGCCGTCTTCTATACGAAGAAGGACTTTTGGGGGCCGGCAAAATTTGACCTAGCTTGGAAGGAAAAGGACTTCCCTTCTAATTGGCGCGCATTTTATATTGTCGGGACGTAGGGGACATCTTGGTTCACTTGGATGAGCCTTTTGCAGCTTCAATGTCTTAAGCCTTTGCCACCGGCAGGTCAGCCCAAGAAGTTGTGTACTGCGGTGTCAGCAGGTTCTGCGTCATCTCGAAACCTCGCTTTGGCCCACTAACAGCCGCGCCGCAAACTGAGCAAACTCAACTTCTCGACGCGATTCGCAGTTCAGTAGTTCTTTCATCAGCCGACCATAAGTTTGCTGCCTCATGCCTTTAGGTCGCTGCCAATGCTTCCCAAGGCGCGATTCAATCTTGGCCTGTTTGCGCCAAAGTCGGTCCAACAAATCGCAGGACTGACCTGCATAGGCCACCTGCTGGCAATGCCTGCAGGCAAAGCGCCCGGCGCGCATGTACAGCACCCCCGCGCGTCGCTGGCAGACAGGGCAGACAAACCAGGGCCGGGACTTGCCGTAATTGCAGGCTGTGTGTGCCAGCCGGATAGTTTGGCTCCCATCGCGCCGCTGGTCGTCGCTGCCCACCATGTATTGCAGGGCCAGCGAGTCAGCCCCATGCACCACAACCCCGATGCTTCCCGTAGGTTCATCGCCCCGGTGCCAGCGCCAGGTGAACGACTGCCCAGCGCGCAAATACCCGCCGCGATGCCATCGGCCAATCTCTACCCGTTGCAGTTGTTCTGCCTTCACCTTGTAGCTGGGCCTGCCAGCGCCGAACCTCATTCCACCAGCGCCCATCAATAAGCTCCGCCGTACTTTTTCACCGCTAGATTGTGAGCTGCGGCCATGCGCAACGCAACGAATAGGCCCTGCTCCTGTGTTGCCCTAAACGATGAAAGCGTCGCCTGAGCCTCCAAGCGCAGATTGATTGGCAATTCTTCACTGCTCACCAATCGGCACATATAGGTTTCAAAGTCTTCATCCGCCTCAGGCGCTGGAAACTGCAGTCGCTCCATGCCCTGAGCAAGCAATGTCGCGATTCTTTCTTTGCCGTAAAGGCGAAAAATCAAAGTGCCGGTTAAAACCTGCTTAATCAGAAAGAAAGTTCCAATCACCCATAGGGCCAGCAGACACCACCAAAAACTGGCTGTGTCGCCGTCGCTAAGTTTCATGTAGGCCCACGCTAGGCCAATATCTGGAAGCAAACCGATGGCCCAAATCTTCCAAAAGTCACTCTGTTGCATATGCCCCCTCCTTAGTTGTGTTGCTCATTCTGCGGTTCACAGAAAACGAAATCAATTGGCCAACTCTCCTTTTTTCAATCAAGGCAACGGCCATCAGCCGCCACAAGTCACCCGCCCGAACCTTCCCGCCTTTTTGCCCATGCCTGTATCTGTGGCTTTGAATGCCTGCAGTAGATGGTATTTCTAGATACTCCCCGCCAATCGGGTTAGCACCTTGCCGAAAAGTGGTCGGATAGCCCCGATGGCCGGGGCAAAGCCCTTGACCCCATCGCCAGAAATCGGGGCTGTTCATACCTTCCCTACCCCGACCTTCGGGTTAAGCGCCGCGAGCCGGTATTGGCCTGTGCGATAGGTTTTGGGATCAAGGTCTATGCCGTCCGTCACGTCCAGGGCATACCAACCCAGCGCAAACCAGGCCGCACGGTTAGGCCGCATACCCATGCGCGTTTCAATCAGCAGCCCCGCCTCTTTGACTTCTGTCAGGGCGCGCGAAACCGTGTCGTGACTTCGCCAGCCCATCGGCTTGAGGTACTTGGCGCAGGCCACCAGCCGCCCGTTATTGCTGCCCGTGTACTGGCGTGCAATATCAAGCAGCAAGGCCCGCGCCGCGTACCCCAAAGCGCGATAGCTGGGGCTGTCAATCACCACATGCGGTAAAGCCACGTAGCGATCCCCGTCCCGCTTGTCCTTACTGCGTTTGTAGCTCTTGGCCACGGCCTGCCTTTGTGCGCTTGGCCAGGTAGTCGCGCGCCGCGTCCAGGCTTTCCAGAGGCTTCCAAAGCCCGTAGCGGGTTGCGTAGTACGGCGTTTGGCCGATCACCTCCGGGTCGCCCCTGATCAGCTCTACGCCGATCAAGGCGAATTGCGCCGCCAGCGTTGCATAGGCTTTGCGCTCACGCTGTCCGGTAGGCAGGTCCAGGTCGTTGTGTACTGCGACAGGCGTGTTCATTGCATGCCTTCCCGCGTGTACAAGCCCACACAATGCCTCACCCCGGCCTCCGTCACCACGGTTTGCCTGTGCGTCAGGATTCGGTGTCCGGCCTTGCGTAGCTGCAAGATGCGCGCGGGGCAGTGGTAAACGTCCAGGTAGCGCATGGCCTCGAACGTGGTGATGGAATACCGCGTCAGAGCCTCCAGCAGCCGCGCGCATTGCGTATCGGAACTGGTGCCCTTAAACTCTGCCCTGATAGATTCAAGGGCCGCTTTCTTTTCGGGGGAGGTGGCCTTATTTTTTTCCATGGCTTGCTCCCTTACTTCGCCGCGTGCGCTTTGAGAAAAGCGTCTATGGCGTTGATGTCGAACAGCGTGACTTTTTCACCAGCCTTCAAGGGCTGCGGAAAACCATGGCGGGATTTTGTCCACTGCCACAGGGTTGATCGGGCTATCTGGAAATGAGCGCACGCCGCTTTAGCGCGTGCATAGTGAGGCTTTTGGTCGGTGCCTTGAACCGTATTGGCTTTACTCATATCGCCTTGTCCTGTAGTGAATGACAAGCGAATTTGAGAGGCGCAAGCAGGGCTTGCGTCAATTGCCTGAGTCGGGTTCCTCAATTTCACTCTTGCGGATAGAAACACCGAAAGGGTTGTGAGAAGTATTGCGCAAGGGGTTGCGGTCAGATGTTGGTTTCTCTGCCACCAACTGCGCAACGCGCTGCCGACTTATGCCAAGGTGCTGCGCGACAGCACTCTTGTTGCCTTCGTATCGGATAAGGAGCTCTTTCACCGCCGCGCGTCGCTCCTCCGGACTCAACTGGACTTCCATCTGAAAAGCATAGCGAGAAGCGATTTGGTTTACACCGAGCCAATACCGCAGTTCCTCCCGAGAGAAGCGCTGACTCTCAAATTGGTCAATCGCTTGGTCAAGCCACCCGAGGAAAAACTCTTTGAATGCACAGTAGGAAGAATCGCCTCGAGCATCGAGGCATTGATTTGCAAGGGTGATCATTTGTACGCTGGCCAACTCGTTTGTTTCGAGTTCCTCTCCATTCCAATAGGCCGGGCTAATGGCGTCCCAATCACGTTCGTTTTCCGTACAGTAACGATAATGCGCGCAGGTGTCTATGAATGCCAATTTCATCCGTCGGTACAAGTGGTTGAAACTGCTTAGCGGCTCATTTACTTTTTGCTCTGGCTCTATTCCCAAAATCAAATATGCAGCTTCGGTGCCGGTGTAGTCCGGCACAGTGTCCCAATAGTTAGAGATTTCCATAGCGCCCCCACGCCCCCTGATAGGTTGCCAGTCCAGCCCGTCAGGGAAACGGGTTTTCGGGGATCAGCCTAGGACTGGCAAAAAGATTGAATCAAGCAGCCTTGCGTTTGAATGTCAGCACCTTGCCAGTGACGCAGTTCTCCAGATAGTCACCCCAATGCTGCATCATCTTGGCGCGCTCTTTGAGATAGGTCGCATGGTTGTAGGCCGCACTCACTTGATCACGCTCTTGATGCGCCAGTTGCAGCTCGATATGGGCATGGTTAAAGCCCATTTCATGCATGACGGTTGACGCGATGCCCCTGAACCCGTGCCCGGTCATCCTGCCCTTGTAGCCCATGCGCTCCAGCGCCTTCAGGATGGTGTTGTTGCTCATGGGCTTTTCATGGTCGCGCTCACCGGGGAACAGCAAAGCCCCATGCCCGGAAACCAATTGCAGCGTTCGCAAGACCGTTACCGCCTGCGATGACAAGGGCACGATATGCGGGGTTTTCATCTTCATGCGCTCAGGTGGAATATCCCAGCGCCCGGCCTCCAGGTCAAATTCAGCCCAGTGCGCGCCGATCAGTTCGGACGTGCGCACAAACGTCAGCGCCATCAGTTTCATGGCCAGCCGCGTGACTGGCGCGCCTTGATAGGCTTCCATGTGCCTAAGCAGTTCGGGCAGCTCTTTCGCGTCAAGCCGCGAATAGTTGCCCGCCTTGCGTGATGCCAGTATGTCTGCAGGCTTGATGTCGGTCGCCGGGTTGCGCTGTGCCAGCCCATGCGCGATAGCGTAGCGGAACACCTGCCCCGATGTCTGCAAAGCCCGTTTGGCAATGTCCAGAGCGCCGCGAGCCGCGATGGCCTTGACCATTGCCACAAGCTCAGGGGCTTGAATGTCTGAAATCGGCCTTTTGCCGATGGCCGGGAACACATCGGCCTTCAAACGCTTATGCACGTCATCGGCATGGCGGGGGCTTTTGGCGCTGCGCCATTGATCCCACCACAGCAGGGCCACAGTCTGAAATGAGTTTTCGGCTGCGGATTGTTTGGCCAGCTTGTCAGCCTTGCGCTGCGCCATCGGGTCGCTGCCGGTCGCCAGCAGCTTGCGCGCCGCGCCCATCGCCTCCCGCGCCTGTGCCAAAGACACATCCGGGTAAGAACCCAGGGCCATGACCTTTTCCTTACCGTCTGCCCGGTACTTCCAGCGCCACAGCTTAGAGCCGCTTTCGGTCACCAGCAGGTACATGCCCTTGCCGTCGCTCAGTTTGGCCGGGCTGGGGCCGGGTTTGGCCTTCTTGATGGCGGTGTCGGTGAGGGGCATGGAAGGCTCCAAACGGCCTTTTTGGAGAAATACCCCCAAGGTTTTATGCCGATACCCCCGAACATACCCCCAAATGATCCCGGCTTGCAATACCCCACATCGGACCACCGGAAACAAAAAAGCCCCGTAAACACTGGGCTTTCGGGGCTTTTGGGGGTCTGCTTTGGACTACATCAGACCGGTTCTTGGCGGAGAGGGTGGGATTCGAACCCACGGTACCTTGCGGTACGCCTGATTTCGAGTCAGGTACATTCGGCCACTCTGCCACCTCTCCTAAATCGAGCCGCAATTCTATCAGGCCGGCGAACCTGTCAGCGGGCAGGCGGTGTCAGTGCCGTGATGCCGCCCATGTAGGGCTGCAAAACAGCCGGCACCGCCACCGTGCCGTCTTCGCACTGGTAATTTTCCAGCACTGCGACCAGGGTGCGGCCCACCGCCAGGCCGGAGCCGTTGAGGGTGTGCACGAATTCGTTTTTGCCCTGGGCGTTCTTGAAGCGGGCCTGCAGGCGGCGCGCCTGGAAGGCTTCGCAGTTGGAGACGGAGCTGATTTCACGGTAGGCGTTCTGGCCCGGCAGCCAGACTTCCAGGTCATAAGTCTTGCTGGCGCCGAAACCCATGTCACCAGTGCACAGCAGCATCACGCGGTAAGGCAGGCCGAGCTTTTGCAGGATGGCCTCGGCGTGGCCGGTCATGGCCTCAAGGGCGTCGTAGCTGTGCTCCGGGTGCACGATCTGCACCATCTCGACTTTGTCGAACTGGTGCTGGCGGATCATGCCGCGGGTGTCGCGGCCGTAGCTGCCGGCCTCGGACCTGAAACAGGGTGTGTGCGCCGTGAACATGAGCGGCAGTTGCGCCTCGGGCAGCACCTCGTCGCGCACAAAGTTGGTCAGCGGCACCTCGGAGGTGGGAATCAGGTACAGCGCCGTGCTTTCGGCCTCGGCCGCACCTTCCTGCCCGCCCTTTTTGGCGGCGAACAGGTCTTCTTCAAACTTGGGCAGTTGGCCGGTGCCGCGCAGGGAATCGCCATTGACGATGTAAGGCACATAACACTCGGTGTAGCCGTGTTCGGCGGTCTGCACGTCAAGCATGAACTGCGACAGCGCCCGGTGCATGCGCGCGAGTTGGCCCTGCATGACCGTGAAGCGCGAGCCGGTAAGTTTGGTGCCGAGTTCAAAATCCAGGCCCAGTGGCTGACCCACGTCCACATGGTCCTTGGCCTCGAAGGCAAAAGCCGGCGGCTCGCCGCCCAGGCCTTCGACCGGGCTCCATCTGCGCACCTCGACGTTGCCCGCCTCGCCCGCACCGTGCGGCACGCTGTCATGCGGCAGGTTGGGCACGGCCAGCAACAGGGCCTGCATCTCGCCCTGGATCTGCTCGAGCCGGACGCTGGAAGCTTCCAGCTCGGCCTTGGAGCTTGTCACCTGCGCCATCACGGCGCTGGCGTCTTCGCCTTTGGACTTGAGCTGGCCGATCTGCTTGGACAGGGTGTTGCGCTGGTTCTGCAGCTCTTCGGTCCGGATCTGCAGCGCCTTGCGCTCGGCCTCCAGTGCCTGGAAGGCTTCCACGTTGAGGAAGGCTTGCGGGCTTTTGCGGGTTTCCAGCCGGGCGATGGCCGAGGGCAGGTCTTTACGGAGCAGGTTGATGTCTAGCATGGGGTCATTGTATTTTGAGCCGCGGCCGGCCGGCCACCGGGACGGGGTTCAGTTCAGGCTGGCCGGGTCGAGGTTGGCGCCGCAGATGATCAGGCAGACTTTTTCGTCCGGCCGCGGCACATAGGCGCCGCTGTGCAGCGCCGCCAGCGGCAAGGCTGCGGCTGGCTCCACCGCCAGCCTGAGCTCCCGCCACATCCACAGCTGGGCAGCCCGGATGACTTCGTCGCTGAGCAGCAGCGCATCACGCACATGCGCCTGGGTGGCCGCCCAACCCAGGTCGCCAATGCGTTTGGCGCCCAGTGAATCGGCGGCAATGCCGCCAACGCTCACATCGACCGGCTGCCCGGCCTCGCGCGCCCGGAACAGGGTGGGCGCGAGTTCGGGCTCCAGCGCCACCACGCGGGCGCGCTGCTCGAACCAGCTGGCAATGCCGGCGATCAGGCCACCGCCGCCCACGCTGACCAGCACGGCGTCAGGCAGGCCGGCCTGCTGCTCGATCTCCAGCGCCAGCGTGCCGGCGCCCACCACCACCTCAAGCTGGTCGTAGGCATGGGTCAGCAAGGCACCGGTTTTCTGCTGGCGCGCCAGGCAGGCCTGCAGCGCTTCCGAATACGCCGCCCCGGTGACCACCACCTCGGCGCCCAGGGCGGCCAGCTTGGCGCGTTTGGCCGGGCTGGACACCTCGGGCACAAACACCTCGCAGCGCACGCCCAGTTCACGCGCGGCGGCGGCGGTGGCAATGCCGGCGTTGCCGCCCGACGCCACAATCACGCCGCTGGACGGGATGGGGTTGGACAGCAGACGGTTGAGCATGCCGCGCGCCTTGAAACTGCCGCTGGTCTGCAACTGCTCGAGCTTGAGCCAGACTTCAGCGCAATCCACGCCGAGCGCCTTGCCGGGCAGCTTCCACACCGGGGTTTGACGAATAAAGTGGTTGTATCCCTCTTGAAACCTGCGTTGGCAGCTCTCGATTGGATAGCGATCTGGCATACCCGGCCTAGGACTCGGCATGCAGGTCGCTGCCGATGGCGTCCAGCGCGGGGCCGTCGAGCTTGAGCCCCTTGGGCAGCGGAAACTTGATGGTTTCCTCGATGCCGGCCATCTTGCGCACCGACACCGCGCCCAGCGCCTTGATGCGGTCGATCACCTGCTTGACCAGGATTTCGGGCGCCGACGCCCCGGCGGTCAGGCCGACGCGGTTTTTGCCTTCAAACCATTCGGGCTTGAGCTCGGTGGCGTCGTCCACCATGTAGGCCTCGGTGCCCAGCTTGGCGGCCAGCTCGCGCAGGCGGTTGCTGTTGGAGCTGGTGGGGCTGCCGACCACGATAAGGATGTCCACCTGCGGGCTCATGATCTTGACGGCGTCCTGCCGGTTTTGCGTGGCGTAACAGATGTCCTGCTGCTTGGGCGCGCGCACGTTCGGGAACCGCGCTTTCACGGCGGCGCTGATTTCGGCCGCGTCGTCCACACTGAGCGTGGTCTGCGTGACCACCGCGAGCTTGTCGGTCTGCGCCGGCTGGATGCGCGCCACGTCGGCCACGTCTTCCACCAGATGGATGCCGCTGTCGAGCTGGCCCATGGTGCCCTCGACCTCGGGGTGGCCCTTGTGGCCGATCATGATGAACTCGTAACCTTCCTTGTTGAGCTTGGCCACTTCCACATGCACCTTGGTCACCAGCGGGCAGGTGGCGTCGAAGATGCGAAAGCCGCGCGCTTCGGCCTCGCGCTCGGTGGCCTTGCTGACGCCGTGGGCGCTGAACACCAACGTGGCGCCCACCGGCACATCGTCCAGGTCCTCGATGAAAACCGCGCCCTTTTCCTTGAGCTCGTTGACGACATAGGTGTTGTGCACGATTTCGTGGCGCACATAAATCGGGGCGCCGAACTTGCCGAGCGCGCGCTCGACAATCTCGATGGCGCGATCGACGCCGGCGCAGAACCCGCGCGGCTCGGCGAGGATGATTTCCTGAGGTTTTGTTTTTTCGATCACAGGACACCAATCAACTGGACTTCAAACACCACCGGCTGGCCGGCCAGCGGGTGGTTGAAGTCAAACTGCACGGCGTCGCCGTCGGCCTTGACCTGCTGCACGCTGCCGGCGTACTGGCCCATGCCGTCGGGCGTGGGGAACTGCACGACATCGCCGACCTTGTACTGCTCGTGGGGGTCGCCCAGTTCATTGAGCAGCTTGCGCGCCACCCACTGCACCAGCTCGGGGTTGCGCTCGCCAAAAGCCTCGCCGGCCGCCAGTTCGAAGCTGGTGCGTGTGCCTTCGCGCAGGCCCAGCAGGCGCTGCTCGATCGCGGGCGACAGCTCGCCTGTGCCCAGGCTCAGCGTGGCGGGCTTGCCGGCGAAGGTGTTGATGATGTCGGCGCCCGGTTGTCCGTCTGTGGACGGCCCGGCCATGCGGTAGTGCAGGGTCAGGAAGGAACCAGGCTGAACGAGGGCGGGAGCGGGTGTTTCCACGGTGGACATAGGACTTTCGGGTGCCGGCCCGGCGGGCCGCCAACTGTTTGTAAACTGCCCCTATTGTAGAAAGTGCGACCCGGCCCAGCCAGACCCGCCGGTTTACCCCTGATACTGCCCCTGTGATGGCGTTTTCAATGCTTGCCCCCTGCCGAGACCTCCCATGCTCCTGAAAGACCTGCCCGAGGACGCCCGCCCCCGCGAAAAGCTGCTGGCCCGCGGCCCCGGCGCGCTCAGCGACGCCGAGTTGCTGGCCCTGCTGCTGCGCAGCGGCATTCCCGGCAAAAATGCATTGCAGATGGGCCAGGAGTTGGTGGACACTTTCGGTGGCGTGGCCGGCCTGTTGCACACCGGGCACCAAGCCCTCAACAGCATCAAGGGCCTGGGACCGGCCAAACGCGCCGAACTGGTGGCCGTGCTGGAGCTGGCGCGCCGCGCGCTGGCGCAGGAGCTGCAGGACAAGCCGCTGTTCACCACGCCGCAGGCGGTGCGCGACTACCTGCAGTTGCAGCTGGGCAGCCGGCCCCACGAAATTTTCGCGGTGCTGTTTCTCGACAGCCAGCACCGGCTGATTGCGCTGGAAGAGCTGTTTCGCGGCACGCTGACACAAACCAGCGTTTACCCGCGCGAGGTGGTGGTGCGGGCGCTGGCCCTGCACGCCGGCAGCGTGGTGCTGGCGCACAACCACCCGAGCGGTGAAGCCAAGCCCTCGCGTGCCGACGAAGCGCTGACCCAGACGCTGAAAGCCGCGCTGGCCCTGGTGGATGTGCGGGTGCTGGACCATTTTGTTGTGACCAGCACGCAGGCGATCTCGATGGCGGAACGGGGGCTGCTCTGATGGCGGCCCGACCACCGGCCATCAAGGACCTGAAGGGCCTGAAAGCCGTCAAGCTCGAGATAGAAACCCGGGCCCGGCAGGCAGCCGACCTCAAGGCGGCGCGCGCGGCTGCCGCTGCGACAGCGAAGGCGGAAAAGGAGCTTTTCTCGCGCGCCATCGGCCCGGTCAAGGCGCTGCCGGCCAGACACCGGCCCGGCCATCCGGGCCACCGGGCGCACCTGCCGCCGGCCCAGCCCGCACCGGTTCCGGTGCAGCAGCAACGCGACGAGCTGGCCGTGATGCGCGAGGCGATCTCCGACGAATTTGATGTTGAAACCCTGCTCGACACCGACGAGGCGCTGAGTTTTCGCCGTCCGGGCATGGGGCCGGACGTGGTGCGCAAGCTGCGCCGCGGCGGCTGGAGCATCCAGCGCCAGCTCGACCTGCACGGCCTGCGCCGCGAGGATGCGCGCGACACCCTGGCGGCCTTCATTCGCGAAGCGCACAAGGCCGGCATGCGCTGCGTGCGGGTGGTGCACGGCAAGGGCCTGGGTTCGCCCGGCAAGACGCCGGTGCTCAAGGGCCGGGTGCAAAGCTGGCTGATCCAGAAGCAGGAAGTGATCGCCTTTGTGCAGGCGCGGCCGGCCGAAGGTGGTGCCGGCGCGCTGGTGGTGCTGCTGGCGCAGAGCTGAGTCGCTGGGCGGTTCGCTATTTATTTAATAGCATTTTGCGGCTATCCAGCAAGGACCAGAGCCACTTTTCCTATAAATTTTCACCGGATGCATGCGCCGGAAAACCATTTGCTGGCCTACCCGGCCTGTCGCGGTAACGGGGACCGCGCCGGCCCTCCCACTGTTGGGAGCACGTGGATATCGTGATCGGCGGCGGCCAGCGCCCGCATCACCGCAGCGGTCCGGGTTTCGACGCCCAGCTTCACATAGATGTGCTCCAGGTGTTTTTGTACCGTGCGCGGGCTGATCGACAGCAATGCCGCGATCTCTGCATCGGTCTTGCCGCAGGCCAGCCAGTGCATCACATCTTCCTCGCGCAGGGTCAGGCCCGGCGCGCTGACGTCGGCGACCGGCCTGGCCACGGGCGGCGGCGTTGCGCCCACCTGCAGGGCCGGCGCCTGGCGCGCGTGCTGGTACAAAAAGGCCAGGTGCGGACGCAACAACTCCAGCCGCTCGCGGTCCCGTTCATTGAAGTCGAGGCCGCGCCGGTTCAGCACCACACTGACCAGGCGCCGGTGATCATGGAACAGCGGCACCGCTATGGTGTATTCCAGCCCGATGCGCTGGTAATAGTCGCCATACAGCGCGCTGCGCTGAAAGTCGTGCCGGCTCACCAGGTCGGAGATGCGCCGCGCCTGTAGCCCGCCGTCGATGCCATGGTGCAGCACCAGCGGGTGCTCGAAAAAATGCCGGTCGAAACACGCGATCTCGTCGGCACCCAGCCGCACACCGGTCAGGCCCACGACCTGGCGATGGCCGGTGAACAGGTCGCAGTCCGACAACGTGGTCAGTTCGGAGGCCACGTAGGCATTGAGCGCCAGCACCGTCGCGCGCGCGAAGCTGTCGACGTCCACCGCCTGCGCCTCGATCTGCGCCAGCACCTGCAAGGCGCTGGCGAAATCGTTGCGGGTGAGGTGGTTCATGGCGCGGCTCCATGGAGTTCGTCCATACGCATTGCTGCGTATTGGCACGGGGCTGGGACAGCTTCACGATGGCATGGCGGGCGGTTCCCGGGTGGTTCAAATTCAGTATAGAAGCCGCTCTCGCCGGAGGATACCCGGCCGCCGGAAAAACGCAACAAAGAGAAAATGATGGCCATCGACGAAGGGAAACTCAACACATTCGTGGAGCAGTTTGTGAGCGATTTCGGCGCGCTGACGCATGCCGCCACCACTATGGCTGGCGACCAGTTCGGCTTGTACGAGGTTTTAGCCAAAGGCCCTGCGACGGCGGTGGAACTGGCCAGCCGGCCCCACACCGCCCCGCGTTATCTGCGCGAATGGTGGTCAGCCCAGGCTGCAAGTGCTTACGTCCGTTACGAGCTCGAAGACAACCTGACCCCCGGTGGGCCCGGCCTTTTTTCCGCTTCCACTTTCACTTTTATCTGCACGCCCGCTTCACGTTCGCAGGAGGTGGGACTGTGTCTGGCTGCCCAGGCTGGCGAGGCCCGCTTGCGCGATGTCGTCACGCAAGGCGGCTTCCGCCATTTCAGGCGCGCCAGCCAGACACCGTTCAACCTGATTTTTGAAGCCCGACCCTGAAAGGAGCCATCATGTCCCGCCAATACATTGATTGCCGCGAATTCCCCAGCACCATGAACTGCAGCGTCGCGCTGTCGGCCGACAACGACAAGGAATTGCTCGAAGCCGCCGTGCAGCATGCGGTGGCCGTGCATGGCCACACCGACTCGCCGGATCTGCGCAAGCAGCTGACGTCCATGTTCAAGCAGGGCACGCCGCCGCTCAAGCCGAAGCAAGCCCAGGCGGCGTAACGACTGGCGCTGATTTGCTATTTATTTGATAGCCGACTGCGACCGTCCAGAAAGGGCTGAAGGCGTATTTCATTAAAAATATGGGCCACCAGACCATCTCGAAGACTGGTCACTCGCCAGATTTTCAAGGAAAACAGGCCTGCAGCCCTGACAGGGCCTGCGCAAGCAGCTACTGAATTTATAGCAACTACCCCACAGCCTGTCCTCGGGGCAGGCTCAGGCCGGCGTGTTCCGCATCCAGTCGGCGGTCTGAAAAAACGAGGTGCGCAGCTTGGCGCGCAGTTCTTCATCGACGCCGGTTTCACCCATCGCCTGGTCCATGCAGGCCAGCCACTGGTCGCGCTCGAGGATGCCGATGACAAAAGGCATGTGGCGCAGGCGCAGCTTGGGGTGGCCAAAACGCTCGGTGTAGTGTTGCGGCCCGCCCAGCCAGCCGCACAGGAACCAGAACAGGTGCTGGCGCGCCTCGACCAGATGGCTGCCGTGGGCCGCGCGTAGCGCTGCGTAGCCGGGCTCCAGGTCCATCAGGTCGTAAAAACGGTCCACCAGCGCCTTCACCCGCGCTTCGCCGCCTATCCAGTCAAAGGGGGTGTCGAACGGCGGTGTACCCGGTGGTTTTTCTTCGATGTTCATGCTCATTGGGCCTTGCGTAACGTTTCCACAACCGGCGTGTTGAGCACGGAGCGCAGGCCCCACCAACCCGCGGCCATCGCCAGCACGGCGCCGGCGAGGCTGCCCAGCAGCGGCACGGTCCAGGAGCCGGTCCAGCTGAAATCGAACACAAAACGCGCCAGACCCCAGCCCACCGCCAATGCCACGATGGACGCGAGGAAGCCGGCCAGCAGGCCGACGCCGGCGAGTTCGGCGCGCTGCACCTGGCGCAGCAGCGAGGCGCGCGCGCCGACGGCACGCATGATGGCGAACTCGTGCGCGCGCTCCTCGCGCGTCGCGGTGATGGCTGCGAACAGCACCACCAGGCCGGCGGCCAGCGTGAAACCAAACAGGTACTCCACGGCGCGTATCACCTGGTCCAGCACACGCTGCACCTGGGCGATGGTGCTGCTCATGTCGACGTTGGTGATGTTGGGAAAGGCCTTGACCAGTTCGTTGTCGAAGCTGCGCGGCTTCACCCCGTCCGGCGTGGCCACACGTTCGGGTGCGCGGAAGGCGCTGATGTAGGACACCGGCACGTCCGGCATCGTTGCCACCGGGTACATCACGAAAAAGTTGACCCGCATGGAACCCCAGTCGACCTTGCGCAGGCTGGTGATTTTTGCCTCGCTGAGCTGGCCGCCGATGTCGAAACGCAGGCTGTCGCCGAGTTGCAGGCCCAGCGTTTTCGCCAGCCCGTCCTCGACGCTGATGGCGCCTGCCTCATCGGGCGTCCAGCGGCCAGCCACCACCTGGTTGTGCGAGGGCTGCTGCGCGGCGTGGGACAGGTTGAACTCGCGGTCCACCAGGCGCTTGGCGCGGTCGTCCTCGAAGTCCTCCGGTGCCACCGCCTTGCCGTTGATCGCGACGAGGCGGCCCCGAATCATGGGGTACCAGTCAAACCTGGTGACGCCGCCATCGCGCAAGGCCTGCTGGAACGCGGCGCCCTGCTCGGGCTGCACATTGATGACAAAACGGTTCGGCGCATCGGGCGGTGTGGCCCGGCGCCAGCTGCTGATCAGGTCGGTGCGCAGCAGCACCAGCAGCATCAGCGCCAGCAGCCCGACCGCCAGCGCGCTGACCTGCACCACGGCATACACCGGCCGCGCCGACAGCTGGCGCGTGGCCAGCACCAGCCAGCGCGGCGCGGTGGCTTCGTTGACGCTGGCGCGCAGCAGCTTGACGGCTGCGAAGCTGGCCACGGCAAACACCGCCACCGCCCCAGCAAAACCGCCGACGGCAATCAGGCCGAGCTTGAGGTCGCTGCTGGCCGCCACCAGCAGGGCCGCAAAACCGAGCACGCCGACCAGCAGCACCGCCAGCGAGGCCGGCCGCAGGTTGCCGACATCGCGGCGGATCACGCGCAGCGGCGGCACCTGGGCCAGCTGCAGCACCGGCGGCAGGCCGAAAGCGAGCAGCAGGGTCAGCCCCATGCCCATGCCGAACGCCACCGGCCAGAAGGTGGGAAACGGCAACGCCGTTTCGACCAGGCCGGCCAGCAGCAGCACAAAGCCATAGTGCACGGCAAAACCGATCAGCACCCCCAGGGCGCTGGCAGCCATGCCGGCCAGCACAAATTCAAAGGTATAGGCCAGCGCGATGGTGCGTTGCGGCTGGCCCAGCACGCGCAGCATGGCGCAGTCGTCCAGGTGTTTGGCTGCGAAGCCGCGTGCCACGATGGCCACGGCCACGGCGCTCAGCAAGGCCGCCAGCAAGGCCACCAGGTTGAGGAATTTTTCGGCACGGTCCAGTGTCTGGCGCATCTCGGGGCTGCCGCTTTCCAGCGACTCGATGCGCACACCGCGCCATTCGGCCTTCTTGATTTCCTGCGTGGCCCACTGGACATAGGTTTTCACCGCGGCGTCGCTGCCGGCCACGGCAAAGCGGTAGTTGGTCCGGCTGGCCGGCTGGATCAGGCCGGTGGCGGCCAGGTCGGCGCTGTTGATCATCACGCGCGGCGAAAAATTGGCAAACCCGCCGCCGCGGTCCGGCTCCTGGACAATCACGCGCGCCAAGGTGAAGCGGGCGTCGCCCATCAGCAGGGTCTGGCCGATGCGCAGGCCCAGCGCATCAAGCAGCGAGGCGTCGGCCCAGGCCGTGCCGGGCGCGGGAACCTCGCGCGTGGCCGCGCCGGCCGCCTCGGGGCTGGGTGCAACCTGCATGGTGCCGCGCAAGGGGTAGCCCTCGGGCACCGCCTTGAAGGCCACGAGTTTGCTGGCGCCACCGTCTTCCTCGCGCGCCCGGCCCATGGTCGGAAAAGTCACGGTCGAGGTCGCCTGCAGGCCCAGACTGCGCGCCTTGGCAACAAACACCTCGGGGGTGATGCCGTCGCTGCGCAGCACGGCATCTCCGCCGAGCAGCTGGCGGGCATCGCGCTGCAAGCCTCCCTTGAGGCGGTCGGCAAAAAAACCGACGGCCGTCAGGGCTGCGACGGCCAGCGTCACCGCAACGATCAGCAGCCGCAGTTCCCCGGCGCGCAGGTCGCGCCGCAGCGTCCGCCAGCCGAGTTTGAGGAAAAGGGTGTTCATGGGTTGACCTTAACGCAAAGTCCACAGCCCCGAAGCCTGTCGGTTTCTGCCGGCGGTCGGCAATGGAGGTCCGTCGGGCCAGGACCCCTGGGGGAAGTGCCGGACCACCGTCCGGCCTCAGGCATCAGGCCGTCTCTGGCGCCCGCAGTCGGGGGCCAGCGAGGTCGGGCTGCAGCTTGAGCCGCCCGGGCTGGGCATAACAGACAAAACGCCGGTTGGTCGCACGGCCGATGGCGCACAACCCGACAGCCTGCGCCACCTGGTGGCCCATCTGCGTGATGCCGCTGCGCGAGACCACAATCGGCACGCCCATTTGCGCCGACTTGATGACCATTTCGCTGGTCAGCCGCCCGGTGGTGTAGAACACGAGTCCGGAAGGCTCGGGGGAGAGTGTGGGGACTTCGGATCCAGACCAGCCAGGGCCGCGGATCTGGCTTTGCCGGGCCGCAGGCGCAGCGGCCCCCTCGGAGGGCAGCGAACCACACGCAGTGGGGAGCGTGGGGGCCAACATATTCATGGCCATCCAGCCAGCAATGGTGTCAATGGCGTTGTGCCGCCCGACATCCTCGACAAACAGCAGCATGTCCGGCTCCGCGGCTGCCAGCGAAAACAACGCGCAGGCATGAACGGATCCGGCCGATTTGTAGGTGGTTTCCTTGAGACGGATGGTGTTGACCAGGCTGTACAGCTGGGCTTGGGTGATGCTGGCATCGGCCGGCAGTTCGATCTGGTCGACCTCGTCCATCAGGCCGCCGAACACACTGCCCTGCCCGCAGCCGGTGGTCACCACCTTGCGCGCGGTTTTTTCCTCGATATCCACGATGCCGTGGCGCGTCCGGACCGCCGCCGCGCCCACATCCCAGTCCACCGTGATGGATTCAATGTCTGCGGCGTCCCTGACCAGCCGCTGGTTGCGCAGGTAACCCAGCACCAGCAGCTCGGGGTGGGCACCGAGCGTCATCAAGGTCACCAACTCGCGCTTGTCGACGTAGACCGTCAGGGCGCGTTCGGCGGGAATGGCAATCTGGAGCGGGTCGCCGTACTCGTTGACAGCGTCAATGTCGCAGGTGAGCGGCGCCCGGGCCTGGGTCAGGTATGGCAGAGGCATGATGGAAGACTACAACAAAAAAGCCGACACCTTGCGGAGTCGGCCTTTTTGCAGAGTATCGGTGCTCAGGATTTCTTTTCGGGGGCAATGGCAGCCGCAGGTGTCTTGGTGCTGGGCGGGCTGGTTGCGGTCGCTGCCGGGGAGTGCGCACCTGCAGCCTCCAGGGGCTTGGCCGCCTCAGGCGGCGTGTAGCTGAAGGCCCCAGGGTCTGCGCACGCTGGCGTGGCCACCGGCGGCTTGGTTTCCTTGCCGGCCGCCTTGGCCGTCTTGTAATAACTGGCTGCCACCTTGTCCATGGATTTGCACAACAGGTAGCCATCGACCTTGCCGGCCCAGGCGGCCTTGGCGGCGGCCTCGGCGGCCTTGGCCTTGGCCTCATCGCTGACCGGAGGGAGCTTGGCCAATGCCACGGCGGACAGGCTGGCAAACAAGGCGGCAATAAGAATTTTTTTCATGGAATCCTCGCTGTTCAGATCTTAGGGCCTGTTCACACTATGGATGCAAGTGCGAACGTGGTTAAAACAGCGCCAATCTAGGCGCGCGACGACACCCAGCCTGGGCGGCTGGGCTAGGAGGGCAACGACGAGTGGCGTTGTTTTAACCACGTTCCCTCCGGGTTGCGGCCAAAAAAGCCATGCGCAGCGTTGCAAAGCCTTGCCGGGCTCCAGCCCGGCTGCATTTTGCGCCTCACGCATGGCCTTTTTGACTCGCAACGCATCTTGTATCCATAGTGTGAACCGGCCCTAGGCCTGGACGGTCTGGCTCGGTGGCGCAGGCTCGCTGCGCTGAGCCGGAATCTTGCCAGCCTTCACGTCGTCGTACCAGTACTCGTGGTGTTCCCTGGCCCAGGTCTCGTCCACATAGCCGGTTTTCATGCCGTCATAGGCGCCCTGCATGCCGATGGTGCCAATGTAGATATGGCCGATGAACATTGCCATCATCAGCACCGTCGCCACGGCATGCACCATGTGCGCCACCTGCATGGTGTCGCGAACATAGATCAGCCCGGGGATCAGCTTGTCGAGCACCAGCCCCGAGGCCACCACGATGATGCCGAGGAAAAACACGCCGCCCCAGAACACCAGTTTTTCGCCGGCGTTGAAGCGGTGCGACGGCACTTCCTTGCCGGACAGCAAGCCTCCGCCCTTGAGCAGCCAGCCGATATCGCCGCGGCTGGGCATGTTGTCGCGGACAAACGTGAAAAACACGATCACCAGGGACACGGCAAACAGCGGACCGGCAAAGTTGTGCATGTTCTTGAGCAGGTAGGTCAACCAACCGAACAGGGTCAAACCCATGACCGGCAGCAGGAAGAACTTTCCGAAGGCCATGATGAGCCCGGAGATCGCCAGAATACAGAAAGCAATCGCGTTGGCCCAATGGGCGGAACGCTCAAACGGCGTGAAACGCTCGATCTTGCGGCCGGTTTCAGCACCGTGCAGGTTGATCCGGCCCTTGCCAAAGTAAAACAGCGCAATCGCACCCACCACGATCAGCAGCAGCGCACCACCGTAGGGGATCAACCAATTGTTGCGGACCTGGCGCCAGGCCTCTCCGGCGTTGGTCAACAGTGAACCGGGGTAGCGCACAAAAGGCTGGATCAGGTTGCCGGCCTCAGGCGCCTCGCTTTTCGGCAGGCTGCTGTAGCCGGTGACACCCGAGCCCACCTGGCGCCACATGGGCGCGTTGTTGCCAGGCTGGACCTTGGCGCGCTCGCCATTGGTCTGCTGCGCATACTTGGGATCAGCGCTTGCGTCGGGTTTGACCTCGAAGATGTTGGCGCTCTGGATGCCGCCTGCCGGTGCTGCTGCAGCCGGAGCCGTTGCAGCAGTTGGAGCCGGAGCCGGGGTGGCCGCGGGTTGCGCCGACACCGTGGCCGACCAGCCGGTCGCTGCAAGAAAGAGTGCTGCCAGGAATCGCGATGGGCGTTGCATGTGAACTCCCTGTTATTTCACGCGGTTGTATTCGTTCTGGCCGGCCTGCGCGCGCGTCTTGAGCTGCTGCTCCCAGGCAGTCTTGTCGCCGGCTTTCCAGCCCGGGGCATTGAAGGCATTGCTGGTGCCCTGGAACGCGGCCGTGTCGCTTTTGACGCCACCAGCGGACTGGGGCTTTTCGCCACAAGCGGCAAGCGCCATGACGGCAGCCGTGAGCAGTGTGAGGCGCATCATGATTTGGCTCCTTGCACGGGAGGCTGGCCCGCCTGTTTGGAACCGTAGGCCGTCCCCCAGCCCCACACTTCGGCGCCCTTGCCGCGCTGTACGACACGCGTGCGGAAAATGTCGGCAACCACATCGCCATCGCCAGCGAGCAGCGCCTTGGTCGAGCACTGTTCGGCGCAGGCCGGCAGCTTGCCTTCGGCCAGCCGGTTGCGGCCGTATTTTTCGAATTCGGCCTGGCTGCCATTGGCCTCGGGGCCACCGGCACAGAAGGTGCACTTGTCCATCTTGCCGCGCACGCCAAACGTGCCCTGGGACGGGAACTGGGGCGCGCCGAACGGGCAGGCATAAGAGCAGTAGCCGCAACCGATGCAGACGTCCTTGTCGTGCAACACCACACCTTCGTCGGTGCGGTAAAAGCAGTTCACCGGGCAAACGGCCATGCACGGCGCGTCGCTGCAATGCATGCAGGCCACCGAAATGGACTTCTCGCCGGGAACACCGTCGTTCAGCGTCACCACACGACGGCGGTTGACACCCCATGGAACTTCGTTTTCGTTCTTGCAGGCAGTAACGCAACCGTTGCACTCGATGCAGCGCTCGGCGTCACAGACAAATTTCATGCGTGCCATGGTATTTCCTTATGCCTTCTCGACGTTGCAGACCGTCGTCTTGGTTTCCTGCATCATCGTCACACTGTCGTAGCCGTAGGTGGTCGCCGTATTGACCGCTTCGCCGCGCACCACCGGGGCGGCGCCCTTGGGGTAGTAGGCCAGCATGTCGGCGCCCTGCCAGCGCCCGGAAAAGTGGAAAGGCAGGAACACGGTGTCAGGTCCGACACGCTCCGTCACCAGCGCCTGGACATTCAGGCGCGCACCTGTCGGCGTGCTGACCCAGGCCCGTTCGCCGTTGCGTATGCCCTTCTCGGCAGCCACCTTGGGATTGATCTCGATGAACATTTCCTGTTGCAGCTCGGCCAGCCAGGGGTTGGAGCGGGTTTCCTCGCCACCACCCTCGTATTCCACGAGACGGCCCGAAGTCATGATCAGCGGGAATTTTTCATGCACCTTGTCGGCGATGTTTTTCTGCTGGATGGTCTTGTAAAGCGTCGGCAGGCGCCAGAAGGCCTTCTTGTCGTCGTGCGTCGGGTACTTGGCCATCAGGTCGGGCCGGTTGCCGTACAGCGGCTCGCGGTGCTGCGGAATCGCGTCGGGGAAGTTCCAGACCACCGCACGCGCCTTGGCGTTGCCAAAGGGGTGACAGCCATGGCCCGTCATGAACACCCGGATCAGCCCGCCCGAAGGATCGGTCTTCCAGTTCTTGCCTTCGGCCGCGGCCTTCTCCGGCTCGGTCAGCTCGTCCCACCAGCCGAGCTTCTTGAGTAGCAGGTGGTCAAGTTCCGGGTAGCCGGTCTGGATGTCGGCGCCTTTGGAGTACGAGCCGTCTTCGGCGAGCAGGTTCTTGCCGTCCTTCTCAACGCCGAAGTTGGCGCGGAAGTTGCCGCCACCGTCCATCACGTGTTTGGAGGTGTCGTAGAGGTTGGGGGAACCGGGGTGTTTCATTTCCGGGGTTCCGTAGCAGGGCCACGGCAGACCGAAATAATCGCCTGTCGTGTCGTAGCCCGTTTCCTTGTCCTTGCCGCCTTTGGATTTCAGCGTCTTGACGTCAAACATGTGCATGTTGCGCATGTGGGCCTTCAGGCGCTCCGGGCTTTGTCCGGTGTAACCAATGGTCCAGACACATTTGTTGATCTCGCGCAGGATGTCTTCCGGCACGGGTTCGTCCATGCCCTTGACCTTCTGCATCTTGTAGTTCTTCGACAGCTCCTTGGCGAAGCCCAGCTTTTCGGCCAGCTGGTGCATGATCATGTGGTCACTGCGGCTCTCCCACAGCGGTTCGATGACTTTTTCGCGCCATTGCAGCGAGCGGTTGGATGCCGTCACGGAGCCGCTGGTCTCGAACTGGGTGGCGGCCGGCAGCAAATAGACGGCACGGTTGGGATTGAGGTCTTCGGCCTTGCCCGGCATGGCCGCCATGGCGGCTGTGGCCGAGGGGTAAGGATCAATCACCACCAGCAGGTCGAGCTTGTCCATGGCGCGTTTCATCTCCAGACCGCGGGTCTGGGAGTTGGGCGCATGGCCCCAGAACACCACGCCACGAAGGTTGGAATCCTGGTCGATGAATTCGTTTTTCTCCATCACGCCGTCGATCCAGCGCGACACGGTGATGCCGGGCTTGCCCATCATGGCAGGCGAGGCATAACGCCCCTTGATCCAGTCGAAGTCCACGCCCCAGGTCTTGGCGAAGTGTTTCCACGAACCTTCGGCCAGGCCGTAGTAGCCCGGCAGCGAATCCGGGTTGGGTCCGACATCGGTCGCGCCCTGCACGTTGTCATGGCCGCGGAAAATATTGGTGCCGCCGCCGGAGACGCCGACGTTGCCGAGGGCCAGTTGCAGGATGCAGGAGGCGCGAACCATGGCATTGCCGATGGTGTGCTGGGTCTGGCCCATGCACCAGACGATGGTGGACGGCCGGTTCTTGGCCATCATCTCGGCGGCCATGTACACGCGCGCCTCGGGCACACCGCAGGCTTCCTCGACCTTGTCCGGCGTCCACTTCGCGAGCACGTCTTCCTTGACCTTGTCCATGCCGTAGACACGGTCGTTGATGTACTTGGTGTCCTCCCAGCCGTTCTTGAAGATGTGATACAGCATGCCGAACAGGAACGGGATGTCCGAGCCGGAGCGAATGCGGATGTACTCGTCAGCCTTGGCTGCCGTGCGCGTGAAGCGCGGGTCCACCACCACCATCTTGCAGCCGGTCTCTTTGGAGTGCAGCATGTGCAACAGGCTGACCGGGTGGGCTTCGGCGGCGTTGGAGCCGATGTACAACGCGCACTTGCTGTTTTGCATGTCGTTGTACGAATTGGTCATGGCGCCGTAGCCCCATGTGTTGGCAACGCCGGCCACCGTGGTGGAATGGCAAATGCGCGCCTGGTGGTCGCAGTTGTTGCTGCCCCAGAAGCTCACGAACTTGCGCATCAGGTAGGCCTGCTCGTTGTTGTGCTTGGACGATCCGACCCAATACACCGAATCAGGGCCGCTGGCCTTGCGCAGCTCCAGCATGCGCGCGGTGATCTCGTTGAGGGCCGTGTCCCAGCTGATGCGCTCGTACTTGCCGTTGACCAGCTTCATCGGATAACGCAGGCGGTACTCGCCGTGACCGTGCTCGCGCAGTGCAGCCCCCTTGGCGCAATGCGCGCCGAGGTTGATCGGCGAGTCGAACACCGGTTCCTGCCGGACCCAGACGCCGTTTTCGACGACCGCATCGACCGCGCAGCCCACCGAACAATGGGTGCACACCGTGCGCTTGACCTCGATTTTTCCGCCACCGTCACCCGCACCCGGCGCCGCCGCCTTGGCTTTCTTGACCAGCGTCAGCTGGGTGGCCGCCAGACCGACGCCGACCCCCAGGCCCGAACGTCGCAGGAAAGCGCGGCGGTCCATGGTGGGCAGCGCATTCGACAGTCCGCGCGACAGGCTTTGTACAAACCGAGCAGATCCGGCGCGCTGCGCCGTATCGCCATGGACACCGTGATTTTTTTTCGTGAGCAGCATGGAGCTCTCCGTAAGAGGGGGACGGGAAGAATCAGAGACGCGTGGTCTGGTAGTAGCGCTTGACGTGATCCGACAGGCTGTAGCCGCCGCCTTTTTCAGGCGCAGGCTTGGGTTCCTGGAGGGCCGCCTCGGGTGCTTGCACCCCGGGCAGGGCGACTGCCACGGCGGCAACAGCGCCGGTGGCGGCAGCGCCGAAGAAGAAACCCCGGCGCGAGGGTTTTGGCTGGCTGTCCTGCATGGTGGTCTCCAAGGAAGCTTGCTGTTATGAACTGGTTTGCATACTTACTGACTCGCTTACTTTACGTCAGACACGCGCACGCGACAACGGTCCGGTCAGGCCAAATGCAACACCTAGGGGAAAACGATAGGGCATCTTTGTTTTTACCCCGACGGCACTAATCAGGAAAAAGTGTCGCAATTTGAGAAAACCACTGCCTAACGAGGTGCCGCGTTGCAGCAGAGGCACAGCGCAGGGGCGCGAAGGGCGCGCCGGACCTGGCACCCTCCCGCCTGCTCAGGCCAGCATGTCAAAGCCCTGGGTTTCAACGCTGAGAAACGTGTGGGTGAATCCGGCCAGGCCGCGGTAGAAATCGGCCTTCGGGTGCGCACTGACCGCATCGCACAGGGTGGTTGCCCAGGGCTGCAGATGGCGTGCAAAAAACTCGCGCTGGCGCGTCAGGTTGGCGACCGCCACATCGTCCCCCGCTATCAGGTAACGCATGACCTCGCACAGGTAGGCGATATGGTCTTCGGTTTCGGGCATGGCCTCGTCGCGCGCCAGACCCAGCGCTTCCAGATCGGTGCGCAGCGCCGCCAGCGGCTTCTCGTTGAGGAAGCCGCTGAGGTAGTGGGAGCCGAACAGATAGACCTCGGGCTTGCCGACGCCGCCAAACAGCGCCTCGTATTCCCGGGCAATCGCCCCGTCCGGCAACCTGCGGGCGGCGCCGACCAGTTCAGCCCACGAGGCTTCCAGCAAGGCACCGGCCGCAGGTGCTTCGGTCACCGCCACCCGCAGGTTGCCCAGCAGGTCAGCCGTCGGTGGCGCGTAGTACAGCGCGGCCAGCAGCCCATACACTTCGGCGCGGGCGGTTTCTTCGTCCAGCGTGGACGGTACGAGTTGGGCGGGCTGGGTCATGGGATGGCTTTAGCGAATGTCCGTGATCTTGATTTCGTTGTCTGCCGAGTAGATGTCAATCACGCGGCAGTCGCTGCACATTTTCAGGCGTTCGGCAGCCGCGCCCTGGAACATCGCATGGCCGGCCAGCTTGCCCAGCATGGACTCGATCGCCTTGAGGGTGCCGAACGGCTTGGCGCAGCGTATGCACTGGTAGGGCTGGCTCTCGTTGAGCACACGCGCCTCCTTGCGCTGCGGCGTGAGCAACAGGCGTGGCTGCAGGGTGATGGCGTTTTCCGGACAGGTCGTCGCGCACAGGCCGCACTGCACGCAGTTTTTCTCGATGAACTTGAGCTGGGGCCGCTCCGGGTTGTCCTGCAGCGCGCTGGCCGGACAGGCGCTGACGCAGCTCAGGCACAAGGTGCAGGCGTCCTTGTTGATAGTCAGCGTTCCCAAGGGCGAGCCGGCGGCCGGCAGTGCAATCGCCTCGGGTCTGGCCGTGGCCTGCGTCATCAGGTGGTCCAGCGCGAGCTCCAGGGTGGCACGTTTGTCGGCCTGCACGGCAAAGCCGGCCGCCTGGGCCACGCCCTGCGCAGGCGCCATCTGCAGCTGGGCGTCGAGCGCGGCCAAGTCGCGAGCATCCCTGGCTTCGAAAATCCGGAAGTGCTCCCCCTGGTACCCGAGACCGCTGAGGATGGCCTGCGCCACCTCCATCTGCTCGCGCACAGCCTCGCGGTACTGCGGTGCCTCCTCGTCCGTCATCAGGACCCATACCTGGGAAGCGCCGTGGGCGATGGCCGAGAGCCACAATTCCAGGCCCACCGAGACGGTGTGCCACAAGGCCAGCGGCAAAACGCGCGCCGGCACACCATGCGTGGCCAGATCGAGTCGCGCCATTCGGCCCAGGTCTCCCAGCAGCCGCGTGCCCGCTTCCTGGCTGTGCAGCAGCAGGGCCGCCTGCTTGCCGCCGGTGCGCGCATAGGTACCCAGCAGGGTCTTGATCTTCGCGCCCTGCTCCCCGGGACGCGGGTAGGCAAACGTCAGTGCCCCGCTCGGACAGACCGTGGTGCAGGCACCGCAGCCCACGCACAGATTGGGATTGACCACGATTTGCTGCCGGTCGCGCTCGCTGCTGATCGCCGAGGCCGAGCAGACGTCGATACAGGCCGTGCAGCCGGTTTTTTCATTGCGGCTGTGGGCGCAGAGTTTTTGCTTGTAGTTGAAAAATTTGGGCTTTTCGAACTCGCCGACGAGCGAACGCAGCTGCAGCAGGGTGCGGCTGTCCTGGCCATCCCAACGGAAATAACCCTGGGGCAAGGCATGTTGCGTGAAGGCCGGTGTCGCACGCAGGTCCAGCACCAGATCAAATTTTTCGCTCAAGGCCTCGGGTGCGCGGCCGAAATCAATCGCGCCGGCCACACCGCAAGCCTTGACACAGGCCCGGTGCGACTGGCACAGGGCGTCGTCGATCTGGTAGTCGAAACCAATGGCGCCTTCGGGGCAGACCGCCAGGCAGGCGTTGCAACGCGTGCACAGGTCGAGGTCAATCGCGTTGCTGCGCTGCCAATGGAGTTCGAAAGCCCCCAACCAGCCGGTCAGGCGCTGGATCTTCCCGGCCAGCACCGGGTAACGCCGCTCCTGCAGACCGCCGTCACGGCCCGCGCCCAGACTGAACAGCGTGACGTCCAGCGCGTCCGACAGCAAGCCGGCGGCGCGTTCGCCCGCATCGAGCTCGCCGATGATGAGCACGCGACCCGCGCTTTTGTAGGTCACGGTCGCCACGGGTTCCGCATCCGGCAGGTGGGCCACCGCGAGCAGGGCCGCAATTTTCGGGCTGGCCTTGGCGGCGTCCCGGCTCCAGCCGCCGGTCTCGCGGATGTTGACGAACTTGATGACCGAGGTCGCGCCTTCGGTCTGCTGCGCCAGTTCCGCGAAAAGCCGGGTCTCCTGGGTGCAGGCCACCACGACGTCGTCGCCGGACTGGACCGCCTTCTGGAAAGCGCCGGCCTCCCGGCGGCACAGCGTCGAATGCAGGGTCAGTTTTTCGTCAAGTGCCGTGCCCAGCGTCTGGGGCTGGAGCGGCATGGTCTGGTTGCAGTCGCAAATCAGTGTGGGCATGGTTTTCTTGGCTGGCGCCAGAGCCAGGCTGCGGCTCGGGTTGGCTGGAATGTTCTGGGGAATCGGCTGGATGAGGAAACTCCGGACCTTCATCGGACTGTGCCACGGTTTCAGCCGTGGGGTTATTCGCAGTTTCCCGTGGTGCAGTCGCCTGTGCTGCCTTCCCGCCCTCTTCCTTCTCTTCCTTTTCTTCATCCTCAAACAGGTTGAGAAACTTGGCGCTCGTCATCTGCCGGAGCATGGACTCGGGAATGGGATCGGACATGGAATAGTCGTCGATGTAGATGTCCAGGCCGTCCATCACATTGAAGTGCGGGTCGGCAAACAGCTTTTTCATCGCGGCGTTGCGCACCTCAGGCCCGACATCGCCGGCCATGAAGGGCTTGAAATCGGAGTCCTTGGTCAACAGCTGCGCGTCCTGCAGCGTCGGCAGCTTTCTTTCGGCTGGTGTTGCAGCATCGGCCGGAGCCGGCACGGCGGCCTCGGGGGCTGACGTCCCGGCCCGGGCAACGTCTCCCGCCACAGGCGGGGTCACGGCAGGCGCCGGTTCGTCCAGCGGTTTGCCCTGCAGGGCGTCCGTCTTGCGCCGCGCCCACCGGCCCAGGAATCCGGGGGCTTCGTCAGCCATGGCCGCCTCCGCCAAACTTCTTGTCCGTGCTCACGCGCGCGGGGTTGCCAAAGCGGTCCTGCAGCGGCTTGAAGCTTTGCGGGCGCTGGCGGCGCTTGGCCTCCAGCACGTAATGGGCATCGACAAAAGCCTGCACCCACTCGACCACATCGCGCGGCGCCGCCACCTGCTCCACGGTTTCCTGCGCGTCCAGCCAGCGTCCGGCGTCGTGGTAACTCAGGGTCACGATCTGCGGCACGGCCACCGGCTCGTCGGCCAGCGCCGCCTCTTCCTCCATGCGCCAGACCACCCAGAAGCAGGGCTGGGGCGTGGTGACGTTGAGGTAATAACCTTCCGCGTCGTCGGTGAACAGCTCGACCTTGAAACCGGGATGCAGCCAGCGCTCTTCCTGCTCGTCCTTGAGCAGCAGGCGCGGCTGCGCGCCAAAACTTTCCTCGTGCGGCACGATGTCGGCCAGCGCCCAGCGCCAGGGCTGCCAGCGGTTGTCGATGCGCTCGCGGCGCATGACCACGGCCACCGCCACAGAGGGACGGCGAATGGCCGTATCGGCACCGGGAAACTGCAGGACGAATTCAGACATGCACGCAGTGTACGGCTGTCTTCAGGCGCATTTGTGGCACAACTCTTTTGTCACCCACAGCCTGGAAGGTTAAAGACCTCCGGTAGCACCACGCCCGTAACCCGCAGTCCCTGCAAGCTGTCCGCCGCTATGAATCGCCAGTGCATTGGACAGCGCCGGCTGGGTGATGCCGCAGGACTGGGCGGCGCGGGCGCAGTGCCGGTGCTCGCTGAGGGCCGCCAGATAACCCAGCGAGGCAAGCATGTTCATGGTTGGCCTCCGCGCCCGGGACGGTCAGGTGTTTTTCGACACCGTGATGGTCGGGAATTTGGCGGAAAAATCTTTCGCCTTGGCGGCAATCGTGATGGCCACCTGGCGTGCCACCGCCTTGTAGATGCCGGCGACTTCGCCGTCCGGGTCGGCCACCACGGTGGGCCGGCCGTTGTCGGCCTGCAGGCGGATCTGCATGTCCAGCGGCAGCGCGCCGAGGTAACTCATGCCGTAGTCGGCCGCCATCTTCTTGCCGCCGTCTTCGCCAAAGATGTGTTCGGTGTGGCCGCATTTGCTGCACACGTGGACTGCCATGTTTTCGACGATGCCCAGAATCGGCACGCCAACCTTCTCGAACATCTTGATGCCTTTTTTCGCGTCGAGCAGCGCGATGTCCTGTGGCGTGGTGACAATCACCGCGCCGGTCATGGGTACGCGCTGGGACAACGTGAGCTGGATGTCGCCAGTGCCGGGCGGCATGTCGACGATCAGGTAGTCCAGGTCTTTCCAGTTGGTCTGGCGCAGCAACTGCTCCAGCGCCTGGGTTGCCATCGGGCCGCGCCAGATCATGGCTTCGTCCTGCGCCACCAGGAAACCGATGGACATGACCTGGATACCGTAGTTTTCCATCGGCTCCATGTTCTTGCCGTCCACGCTTTCGGGCCGGCCCTCGATGCCCATCATCATGGGCTGGCTGGGGCCGTAGATGTCGGCGTCGAGCAGGCCGACCTGCGCGCCTTCAGCGGCCAGGGCCAATGCGAGGTTGACAGCGGTGGTGCTTTTGCCCACGCCGCCCTTGCCGGAGGCCACGGCCACGATGTTCTTGACATTGGGCAGCAGTTGCACGCCGCGCTGCACGCTGTGGCTGGCGATCTTGAAACCGACGTTGACCGACACGTTGGTGACGCCCGTCACGCCCTTGGCGGCGGCGATCAGCAGCTTGCGGATGCCGGCCAGCTGGCTTTTTGCCGGGTAACCGAGTTCGACGTCGAAGGACACGTCGCCGCCGGCGATCTGCAGGTTTTTAAGCGCCTTGGTGCTGACGAAATCCTTGCCGGTGTTGGGGTCGAGCACGCCTTGCAGGGCGTTCAAAATTGCCTGTTGTTCTACAGCCATCTGGGGGATCTCCGATTGAATCTGGGGGTGGCAAGCCGGCCGCACCGGGGCGCGCCGCGCGGCAGCGGGATGGGTTGAAGTCTAAGCCAATGCCGGGGCCGGTGCCGGCCGGCCGGCGATGACCTGACAACCCGGCCATGCGTGCGGGCTTTCGCCGGGGCGCAGCCTTGATCTGCCTCAATGAGTGCCATGGACACAGGCGGAAAATGATTTGTCGTGAAGATGCAGGGTCGGCATGCACCCTCCCGGCATCCGCCCGGCGGCCCATATGCGGCCCGCGCGTTTTGACCGGTTCTGCTTCCTGCTGGAGGATTTCATGTCCACGATCCCGCTCAATCTGGAAACCGACACGGTGGTCCTGCCGCCACCGGTCCTGCCGCCTGGCGCCACGCTGGCGCAGGCACTGGAGAAGCGCTGCAGTTCGCGCGCCTTCCTGCCGGACACCCTGCCGCTGGAAACGCTGTCGGCGCTGCTGTGGGCCGGCTTTGGCATCAACCGGCGGGACAGCGCCCACCGCACCGCACCGTCGGCCCGCAACTGGCAGGAGATCGACGTTTACGCCGTGCTGGCCGAAGGCGCTTACCGATACGACGCCTTGTCCCACCAGTTGCTGCTGGTCAAGGCCGAGGACCTGCGCAGTGCCACCGGCACGCAGGACTTCGTGGCCACTGCACCGCTGAATCTGGTCTATGTGGCGGACTTCAGCCGCATGCACGATGCCAGCGCCGAGGATCGCCATTTTCTTGCCGGCGCCGACGCCGGCTGCATTGCCCAGAATGTCTACCTGTTTTGCGCTGCCACCGGTCTGGCGACCGTGGTTCGCGGCCTGATCGACCGGGGCCGGCTGGCGGCGGCCCTGGGCTTGTCCCCGACCCAGCGCATCGCCCTGGCACAAACCGTCGGTTCCCCGGCGGCGCCATGAAACCTGCCTGACCGGGAAACATCCATGGAACTGCGTTCAAGCGCTTTTGCGCCGAATGGCGAGATACCGCGGCGCCACACTTGCGAAGGCAACGACAGCGCCCCGCCGCTGCACTGGGACGGTGTCCCGCCAGCCGCGCGCAGCCTGGTGCTGATCGTGGACGATCCCGATGCGCCCGACCCGGCTGCACCGCGGCAGACCTGGGTGCACTGGGTGCTGCTCGACCTGCCGCCGGACAGCGCCGGTTTGCCGGCGGTCGGCCGGCCGTTGCCGGCCGGTGCGCGCCCAGGCCTCAACGACTGGCACCGCCCGGACTACGGCGGGCCTTGCCCGCCGACAGGCCGGCACCGCTACTTCTTCAAGCTCTACGCCCTGGATACGACACTGCCGGCGCTCCAGCAACCGACCAAGGCGGCCGTCGAGCGCGCCATGCAAGGCCATGTGCTGGCCAGCGCAGAACTGGTGGGCACCTACCAGAAGACCCGCGCCTGAGCGCGACTCACGGCCTGCGGATGCCCTGGTCCATCCCCGCATCCCCGGAGGCTGCGCCCCAGCGGGCCGCGCCAAAAGCCTCCAGGAAGCGGTCCAGGTCCTGTGCCGGCAAGCGGTCGATGCCCGCCGCCCCGGCCCGGCCGGCGCCCCCGAAACGGTGGCACAGCTCCCTCGCGCCACCTGCGGCGGACAGCGGCGCACGCACGCTGACAACATAGGCATCGCCGCGCGTGGCCTTCAACACGGCATGCGCCTTCTCCGGCTCGGCACGGGCGAGTTCATTGGCCAGGCAGCCGATCACGCGCCGGCTCCAGCCGGCATCCGGCAACAGGATGGCGCTGGCACGGCCGTTCTGCCAGTGCGGCGGCAGGTTCGCCGCCCGCCGCAGGTCGTCGCGGCGCAAGGCATCGAGTTGCTGCGCGATCGACTCGTGCTGCAGCAGCTCAAGCGGATCGCGGTAACTGACCAGCGTCTCGTACAGCCGCGCCGGCGCCATGAAAACATCGCTCTCCTCTTCACCATAAGCGTTGTAATTGATGGCCTCGCCGAGCATGCGCAGGCGGTCACTGTCCCCGGTGTTCATGCCGGTCTGCGCGGCGAGCGCGTCGGCCACACCGGTCAGGTTGTCGCCATAAGCCCCCACCAGCGCCCAGGCCCGGTGGGCCCCGCCGAGGTGGCGGTCCATCAGCAGGCTGGTGCAGGTCTGGCTGTCGAGGTCAATGTGGGTTTCCAGGTTCGGATGGTCCGGCACATCGGGCGGCGCGTGGTGATCGAAGTAGCGCACCCGTGCGCCCGCGGCAAGCAGGCGCAGCAAGGCCGCGCGGTTGCGCTGCAGCGACACGTCGCACACCAGCACCTCGTCGCCCGGTCCGGCCTGCACCCGGTTCAGCAGCGCGATATCGCGCTTGAGCCCGGTGACCAGCACGGCCGGTGCCGGCCACTGCAGCCGCCATTGCAGCACGGCGCACAGGCCGTCGGCATCGCCGTTGCAGACGTCAATCTGCCGCCCTGCGGCGGACGCCACGGTCACTCCCCTTCCGGGTGGGGCGGAGACGGGCCTTCGGCGGGCTCGCCGGTCTCGGGATCCAGCCATTCGCCGATGCCGATCTCGCGTTCAGCCTCCTGCAGGCTGAGGGTGGGCTCCAGCTCGCCGCCGTCGGCGGCATCCATGTCCTGCTGCGCCTGCTCCAGCGTCTCGAACGGGCCGAACTCCTGTTTGCCGTCCTGCGCCAGCCAGTGGTAGCCGTCCGGGCGGGCCACGATCCGGCCCGCTTCCTCAACGGGTTCGGCGGCTTCAGGCAAGGCCTCGGGAACATCCTCGCCGTCCTCGTCCTGGTGGTGCCGGGCGTCCGCCGGGATACTTGTCTTGCGTGTCATTCGTCCTCCTTCCATGGCGACAGTGGGCCACTTGCCCGCACGGGGCATTGCTATCAACAAACCCCATTTTGTGCAGTGTGTCCCCTGCTGGCAAGCCGGCCGTGATGTTGATCAACGCCCCTGCAGATGGCAGGGGTGCCCGACGGCGGCGGCAGGCCGGCGATGCCGCCCGGGATTCATTGCATGGTGCGGGCAAGCAGAGGCCGCAGGTCTTCCAGCGTGCGCGTGTTCAGCACATCGGCTTTTTCAAGCCAGCCGCGCCGTGCCTGGTCGATGCCGGAGGGCAGGTGGATGAACTCCAGCGTGCTGTGGGCATCCGAGTTGATGCAGACCAGCACACCTTCGGCCTTGGCCATCTGGCAGGCCGTGTCGGTCAGATCGAGCCGCGCCGGCTGGGCATTGAGTTCGACGAAGCAGCCCCGCTCCCGCGCCTTGCGCAGCACCCGCAACAGATCGAAGTCACAGGCGGGTCGCTCGCCGATCAGGCGCCCGCCCGGGTGCGCGAGCAGCGTGAAATACCTGCTGTCCATCGCCCGCAACAGCCGCGCGGTCTGTTGGGCGCGCGGCAGGTCAAAACGATGGTGGACCGCACCCACCACCAGGTCCAGCCGCTGCAGGATGGTGTCGGGCAGGTCCAGCGTGCCGTCCTCGAGGATGTCGACCTCCACCCCCTTGAGCACCGTGAAGCCCGGCGACTGCGCGTTGAACCGGTCGATGCGATCGATCTGCCTGGCCAGCCGGGCCGGATCGACGCCATGGGCGACGCCCAAGCGGCGTGAATGCTCGGTGACGGCGAGGTACTGCAGGCCGCGCGCGCGGGCCGCTGCAGCCATGGCTTCCAGGCTGTCCTGGCCATCGCTTTCGCGGGTGTGTACATGCAGGTCGCCCCGCAGGTTTCCCAGGACCACCAGCACCGGCAGCCGGCCCTGGCGCGCCGCCTCGATTTCGCCGCGGTCCTCGCGCAGTTCGGGTTCGATGTAACGCAGGCCGATGGCCTGGTAAAGCGCCTCCTCGGTGGCGCCGGGCAGGCGATCCCGGCCCCGGAAGACCCCGTATTCGTTGATTTTCAGCCCACGCTCCTGCGCCAGCCGGCGCAAGGCGATGTTGTGCGCCTTCGAGCCGGTGAAGTAGACCCAGGCCGCACCGAAACTTTCCGCCGGCACGACCCGCAGGTCGACCTGCAGCCCGCTCTTGAGAACCACGCTGGCCCGGGTGCTGCCGTGGGCCAGCACCCGGCTCACATCCTCGCCCCCGACGAAACGCTCGATCACCGGACTGCGGCCGCTCAGGCTGACCAGCAGGTCCAGATCCCCCACCGTCTCGCGCCGCCGCCGCAGGCTGCCGGCGGCCACAGCGCGCGCCACGCCGGGCAGGGTCGCAAGCTCCGCCAGCAGCGCCCCGGCCGTCTGGTCCGCCCGCCACAGTGGAATGCGCCGCTCCTCCTGTAACTGAGCGGCGGTCGCATCCAGAATGGCCTGCTGGCTTTTGGGACCGAAGCCGTGAATCGCCTGCACCCGTCCCTCCCGGGCCGCCTGGTGCAGCTGTTCGATCGTCTGGACACCGAGCTCATGGTGCAGCACCCGCACCCGCTTCGGGCCCAGACCCGGCACTTTCAGCAGTTCGGTGATGGCGGGCGGGAGCTCCTGGCGCAGGCGCCCCAGCAGCGCGCAGGAGCCGGTTTCCGCGATCTCCCGGATCTTCGCCGCCAGGTCCGGGCCGATACCGGGAAGGTCATCGAGATCGGCCCCCTGGGCCAGCATGACCGGCACCGGCTGGCCCAGTTCGCCGACCGTGCGGGCGGCGTTGCGATAGGCGCGAATGCGAAATGGATTCGCCCCCTCGATGTCGAGCAGATCCGCGATGTCGTTCAGGGCCGCGGCGATGTCGGCGTTATGGGCTGGCATCACATCCGTCGCGCGGCCCACTGCCGGGCCTTGGCGATGGCGATGCGGATGGCGCGCCCTTCGTCCATGCCCTCGGCGAGCAGCGCGTTGGCCACTTCTATCGCCTTGAGGCGCACGGGTTCAGGCAACCCGCGCATGGACACCGGGTAACGCTGAGCCGTCCAGGGCATGGCACCGCCCTCACACCAGCACAAAGCCGCCGGCATCCGGCGCTGCATCGCCGCCCAGTGCCGCCGCAATGGCGTCATCCACATGATCGAGCCAGACGAAGGCCAGAGCCTGCCGCGTGCTTTCGGGCACGTCGCGCAAGTCCTTTTCGTTGCGCCTTGGCAGCAGCACGGTCCGTACGCCGGCGCGCTGCGCCGCCAGCACCTTTTCCTTGATGCCGCCCACCGGCAGCACCAGGCCGCGCAGGCTGATTTCGCCGGTCATTGCCACCTCGTGGCGCACCGCCCGGTCGGTGAACAGCGACGCCAGCGCAATGAACATGGCCACCCCGGCGCTCGGCCCGTCCTTGGGAATGGCACCGGCCGGCACATGCACATGCACGTCGACGGCGTCGAAACTGGCCGCCGCAATACGCAGCAGCGGCGCGCGCGACTTCACCAGCGTCAGGGCGGCCTGGGCACTTTCCTTCATCACGTCGCCGAGCTGGCCAGTCAGGATCAGGCGGCCGCTGCCGGCGACGCGGGTGGCCTCGATGAACAGGATGTCGCCGCCCGCGGGCGTCCAGGCCAGCCCGGTCGCCACACCCGGCAAACTGCTGCGCAAGGCGATTTCGTGTTCGAATTTCGCCGGGCCGAGCAACGCGTCCAGGTCCGCCGCATCGACGCGCACCAGCACTTTCGAACCATCGGCAATCTGCACCGCGGCGTGGCGCATGACACGCCCGATCTCGCGCTCGAGCTGCCGCACCCCGGCCTCATGGGTGTAGTCGGCCACCAGCGCCTGCAGGGCCGCGGTGGTCAGCTCACACTGGCCCTCGTGCAGGCCGGTGGCTTCACGCTGGCGCCGCACCAGGTAACGCTGCGCGATCTGCAGCTTTTCCTCCTGCGTGTAGCCTGGCAGGTCGATCACCTCCATGCGGTCGCGCACCGGCGCGGGCACGTGGTCCATCACATTGGCCGTCGCGATGAACACCACACGGCTCAGGTCGAAAGGCACGCCGAGGTAGTTGTCCCGGAAGGTCGAGTTCTGCTCCGGGTCCAGCACCTCCAGCAGCGCCGCCGACGGATCGCCGTGGGCGCTCGGCGAGACCTTGTCGATTTCGTCCAGCATCATCACGCAGTGGCGCGCACCGGCCTTGCGCAGGCTCTGCACAATCATGCCCGGCATGGCGCCTATGTAGGTGCGGCGATGGCCGCGGATCTCGGCTTCGTCATGCACGCCGCCCAGCGACACCCGCACAAAGGGCCGGTCCAGCGCGCGTGCAATGCTTTGCCCGAGCGAGGTCTTGCCCACGCCGGGGGGGCCGACAAAACACAGGATGGGGGCGCGCCCCTGCGGGTTGAGTTTTTGCACCGCCAGGAACTCGACAATGCGCTGCTTGATGCGCTCCAGCCCGTAATGGTCCGCCTCCAGAATCCGCCGCGCTTCGGCCAGGTCGATCGGGGCGGGTTCCGGCGCCGCCCAGGGCAGCTCGGTCATCCACTCGAGGTAGGTGCGCAGCATCGAATGTTCACCGGAGGCTTCCGGCATGCGCTGCAGGCGCCCCAACTCCTTGCGCGCCTGCGCCTCCACATCGGGGGGCATGCCGGCCTTGGTGATCAGCTCGCCGATGCGCGCGACATCCTCTCCGTCGCCGTCCTCGCCGAGCTCCTTCTGGATGGTCTTGAGCTGCTCGCGCAGCAGGTATTTGCGCTGGCGGTCATCCATCTGCTCCTTGGTGCGCTCGCCGATTTCCTGCGACAGCCGCAACACCTCGATGCGTCGCGCCAGGATCTGCAGCACTTTCTGCAGCCGTTCCTCGGAATCCACCGTCTCCAGCAGCATCTGTTTTTCCGCGATTTCGGTATCCAGCAGGCTGGCCACGATGTCAGCCAGATGCGACGGTGCCCGCACGGTTTGCAGGGTGTGGGCCAGTTCGGCCGGCGCGCCCGGCAACAGGGAGAGGATTTCCACGGCACGTTCGCGCAACTGCAGCCCCAGGGCTTCTGCCTGGGTGGAGACGGTGGACGGCTCCTCAATGGGTTCCACGCGAGCGGCCAGAAACGGGTACCCCTCGACCAGGGCCTCTATCCGGAAACGCGCCACGCCCTGGCAGACGGCATGCTGCAGTTTTTCACCGGTATCCACATGCTGCAGGACCTTGGCGAAAGTTCCGACATCGCACAGGGCGTCGCGGCCGGGATCATCCACCCGGGCGTCCCGCTGCAGCACGATGCCCACCGGGGTGGCGCTCCTGCTCGCGTGCTCGATGGCCGCAATGGATTTTTCCCGGCCAACGGTGATCGGGACCAGCGCGTGCGGAAACAGCACCACATTGCGCATCGGCACCAAGGCAACCACCCCCTCGGGCAGCGTCAGTGGATTGGCGTCTGGCAAGTCCATCGGTCACCTCGTCTTGCATGGATGTCACTCAAGTACGCTGGAGCCGCAACAGGCCAGGCGGCTGGCAACCGGCAGTGGCAGAGCCTCCCGCCGGTGGTTCCCGGACAGCAGCGCATTGCCCGGGGAGGCGACCGCCTCCGCGGTGGAGACAGGGCCGATTTCAGTATAGCCACGGCCTGCGGCGCGGAAAACGGGGGCCCGGGCGTTCATGTTGACTTGCATCAAGCAAAGGAAGCGCTTCCCGCCCAAGGAGCGCCGGCCGGGTGACCCGCACAGGCGCTGCGGACGCGGCAGGGCGGTCCGACTTAAAATCATGGGTTAGCCTCAGCAAGCTCTCACAGCTCACCAAAGCACCACCATGCCCCAGCGCCGCCTTTTCGTCACCACCGCCCTGCCCTACGCCAATGGCAATTTCCACATCGGCCACATCATGGAGTACATCCAGGCCGACATCTGGGTGCGCTTCCAGAGGATGCAGGGCCATGCGGTGAATTTTGTCGGCGCCGACGACGCCCATGGCGCGCCCATCATGATTGCGGCCGAGAAGGCCGGCAAGACGCCGCAGCAGTTCGTGGCCGACATTGCCGCGGGACGCAAGCCCTACCTCGACGGCTTTCACATCAGCTTTGACAACTGGCACTCGACCGACGCGCCGGAAAACCACCAGTTGGCCCAGCAGATCTACCTGGACCTGAAGAAGGCCGGCCTGATTTCGACCAAAACCATCGAGCAGTTCTTCGATGTCGAAAAGAACATGTTCCTGCCGGACCGTTTCATCAAGGGCCAGTGCCCCAGGTGCGGCGCGAAAGACCAGTACGGTGACAACTGCGAGGTCTGCGGCGCGGTGTATGCACCGACCGACCTGATCCATCCCTACTCGGCCCTGTCGGGCGCCACGCCGGTGCTCCGGAGTTCGGAACACTTTTTCTTCCGGCTGTCCGACCCGCGCTGCGTCGAGTTTTTGGAGCAGTGGACGCAGGACGGCAAGCTGCAGCCCGAGGTGGCCAACAAGGTCAGGGAGTGGTTCTCGGTGCGCGACAACGCCGACGGCAGCCAGAGCGAAGGCCTGGGCGACTGGGACATCTCGCGCGACGCGCCCTATTTCGGCATCGAGATCCCCGACGCGCCGGGCAAGTATTTCTACGTCTGGCTGGATGCGCCCGTCGGCTACCTCGCGTCGCTGAAAAACCTGCTCGACAAGCGCGGCGAGGACTACGCGGCCTACATGGCCGACCCCAAACTCGAGCAGTACCACTTCATCGGCAAGGACATCGTCACCTTCCATACCCTGTTCTGGCCGGCCATGCTGCATTTCAGCGGCCGCAAGACGCCGGACAACATCTTTGTCCATGGCTTCCTGACCGTCAACAACGGCGAGAAGATGAGCAAAAGCCGCGGCACCGGGCTGGACCCGCTCAAGTACCTGAGCCTGGGCATGAACCCGGAATGGCTGCGTTATTACCTGGCGGCCAAGCTCAATGCGCGCAACGAGGACATCGACTTCAATGCCGACGATTTCATGGCCCGCGTCAACAGCGACCTGGTCGGCAAATACATCAATATCGCCAGCCGCGCGGCCGGCTTCATCGCCAAGCGCTTCGCCGGCCGGCTGGGGGAAATTTCCGCCGACGGGGATGCGCTGCTGTCCGTGCTGCGCGCCCAGAGCGACACCATCACACAGCTGTATGAATTCCGTGAATTCGCCAAGGCCCTGCGCGAAGTGATGCTGCTGGCCGACCGCGTCAACGCCTATGTGGACCAGAACAAGCCCTGGGAACTGGCCAAGCAGGCCGGCATGGACACGCGCCTGCAGGATGTCTGCACGGTGTGTATCGAGGCCTTCCGCCTGCTCACCATTTACCTCAAACCGGTGCTGCCGGCACTGGCAGCCGAGGTTGAGGGCTTCCTGAAAACCGGGCCGCTGTCGTTTGCCGATGCCGCCGCCGGCCTGGGCAGCGGCCACGCCATCGGTGACTACAAACACCTGCTGCAACGCGTGGACATCAAGCAGCTTGATGCCTTGTTTGAGCCCCCAGCCCAGGAATTTTCTGCACCTTCAGCTATAGAATCCATAGCGCCCGGCGGTGAGGATATCGCCCCTGCCATCAGCATCGACGACTTCAGCAAGATCGACCTGCGCATTGCCAAAATCATCAACTGCGAGGCCGTGGAGGGCTCGACCAAATTGCTGCGCCTGACCCTGGACGTGGGCGAAGGCACCCTGCGCAACGTCTTCAGCGGCATCGCCTCCAGCTACCAACCGGCAGACCTGATCGGCAAACACACGGTGATGGTCGCCAACCTGGCGCCGCGCAAGATGAAGTTTGGCATCAGCGAAGGCATGGTGCTGGCCGCCAGCCACGCCAATGAAAAAGCCGAGCCGGGCATCTTTGTACTCGAGCCCCTGCCCGGCGCGCAGCCCGGCATGCGGGTCAGGTAAGGAAGCGCTGAATGAGTCCTGGCGGATGAGCGGCAGCCGGATCGGGATGGGATGCAAGGCGGATTTCGCAGCCAATAGTTGGCTATTGGCAAGAAATTCAACGTCGCAGACCGCCCGAGCCCGGCTGATCGCGCGCCGCAGGGGACTTGTTCGGCGCTTCCTCAAGCTCAGGCGACAAATCGCAGGGCCTTGCCCGGACGGGCCGCCATCTCGGTGACCGCCGCCTCCAGCGCCTGCAGCAGCAGGGCCACCCCCGCCGCCTGAAACGGTGCCACAGCGATGGCAACCTTGAGCTGCAACACCGCACCCGGTGGCAGCAGTTCGCTGGGGGCCAGGCCGCGCGCGATCAGGCGCTGCCCCATGTCCGAGAGCTGGTCGCGCGTGACGCGGCCCTTGAGGATCAGCACAAAATCGCCGTCGCGGTGGCGCGCCACGGTGTCGCCCTCCCGGGCCACCCGCGTGATGCAGGCCCCCGCATGGACCAGCGCCATCTGCGCCACCTGCAGGCCGTATTCGTCGCGGATCGCCTGGATGTTGCCGATGCGCACGCGCAGCACCGCCCCCGAAGCCGGCTCGCGCAGCTGGGCAATGAGCAACTGTTGCAAACGCTCGAGCATTACCCGGTGGTTGACCGCACCGGTCAGCGGGTCAATCCGGTCCATGGTGTCGATACGCGCCCGGTTGTCGCGCCATTCCCGGTTGCGCAGGTACAGGGCGACCAGCAGCAACGGGATCTCCAGGGCCACGCCCAGCTGCGCCCCGTATTGCGTCATGAAGGACACGGGCACCAGCTGCATGTTGCGCAGGACCGGGAACACGGCGCCAGCCAGCATCGCCAGCACGCCGGCCAGCACCCACAGGCCGACGCCCGGAATGCGCCAGGCGTACCACAGCGCCACACCGAGGTAAATCGCGAAACTGGCCAGGTAGTAGGGTCCGGAGATCGCAAAAAACGGGTTGCGTCCGACAAACAGGAAACACAGCGCCAGTACGGCACCGGCGCCCCCCATCACCAGCATCAGGCGGGTGGCCCAGCGGGCGCCGCGCCCGCGCACCAGCTCACGCATGAAGAGGTGGCCCAGCGCTGCACCCGTCACCGGAAGCACATTGGATGCCACGTCATTCCACCAGGGGTTGTCGGGCCAGAAATACTCGCCGGCCAGGCCCGTGAGCGAGAGCTGGCCCAAGGCCATCACCAGCACATAGGCCGCGTAATAGAAATGAACGGAGTCGCGCCAGAAATAGGCGTTGACGGTACAGACCACCAGCACCAGCGCCACCAGCCCGACATAGGCGCCCAGCAGAAAATGCCAGCGCTTGCTGGACGCCTGGAAATCGCGCGCGGACCACACGGTCCAGCGCACGCTGATGGGATGGCTGTGCTGCACCCGCAGGTAGCTGGGCCGGGCCTTCCCCGGCTGCTGCACCAACTCGAACGCCGGATGCAGGTAGGGCAAGGGCCATTGCGCGACCGGGATCGAATCGCCCGAACGCAGGGCACGCCAGCCGCCATCGGCTGCGGGCCGGTACAGGTCCACGCGGTTCATGCCGGGGTGCAGCAGCGCCAGCACCATCGGGGTCGGTTCACTGACAGCAGGCAAGGCCAACTGATACCACAGGGCCACGGCGCCGCCGGCCGGCATGATGCGCTCGGCGCTGGCCGGTGTGGCCTCGCCGCGAGCAAAGCGCTGCTGAACCTGCTCCAGCGTCTGCTCACCCGAGGTATCCACCAGGACCAGCGCTTCGCCCTGCCGGCCCAGCCATCCGGCGGCCGGGGCCGACGCTGTCTGCGCCAACACCGGCGGACCGGCCGCCAGCCAACAGGCCGCCAGGCCACCGGCGACCAAGGCGAGCAGTGCCCGGCCGGGGCGGCCCGTGACCCGACATGACCAACACCAACGGCTGGGGAAAAGTGGCATGGAGCGTGCGTGCGCGGCTTAAGATGAGCAACCGCAGGTATTTGAAACAAAAAGACGTGTCCCACTTTAGCAAGGGACTCCCGGCCTGACCATCCCACAGTTGGGGGAGGAACCCGGCCGATGTGTCATTCTGGAGTCTTCTGATGAACTTGCCCGCCTACCTCGCGCCTTTTCGGCCCCGCATCCTGTTGGCGCTGCGCGGCTACACGCGCGAACGCTTCAGCAAGGACCTGGGTGCGGGCATGACGGTCGGCATCGTGGCCCTGCCGCTGGCCATGGCTTTTGCGATTGCCTCGGGGCTGTCGCCGCAGGCCGGCATCTGGACCGCCATCATTGCCGGCGGGCTGATTGCGCTGCTGGGCGGCTCGGCCGTGCAGATTGGCGGGCCGGCGGGCGCCTTCATCGTGATCGTCTACGGCATCGTCGAACAATACGGCCTGCCCAACCTGCTGATTTCCACCGCCTGCGCCGGCGTGCTGCTGTTCCTGCTCGGGTTTCTCAAAATGGGCACGCTGGTGCGCTACGTCCCGGTCAGCATCGTCGTCGGTTTTACCAACGGCATTGCCGTGCTGATTGCGCTGTCGCAGCTCAAGGACCTGCTGGGCCTGCAGATTGCCAAGATGCCGGCGGACTTTTTCTCGCAGATCAAGGCCCTGGCCGCCCATAGGGACTCCTTCAACGCCAGTGCCCTGGGCCTGGGCGTGGTCTGCTTTCTGGGCCTGGTGCTCTGGCCGAAACTGTTTGCCGTCCGTAACGGCGCCGGTAATGGTCTGGCCGCGCGCCTGATCAAGCGGGTGCAGGTGGTCGAGGGCCTGCAGCTGATGGGGGCCACCCGGGTGGTGTCGCGCGTGCCGGGACCGGTGGTGGCGCTGATCACGCTGACAGCCTTTGCCTGGCTGCTGAGTCTGCCGGTGGAAACCATAGGCTCGCGTTTTGGCGGTATTCCGCGCGCGCTGCCGGCCTTCGCACTGCCCGATTTTTCCTGGGACACGGTGCGGCTGCTGCTGCCACCCACGCTGACCATCGCCGTGCTGGGCGCGGTGGAGTCGCTGCTGTGCGCACGTGTCGCCGACCAGATGTCCGGCCTGCCCAAGCACGACCCCAACCAGGAGCTGATGGCCCAGGGCGTCGCCAACTTCGTCGTGCCTTTTTTCGGCGGCATGCCGGCCACCGGCACGATCGCCCGCACCGTGACCAACTTGCGGGCGGGCGCCACCTCCCCGATCGCCGGCCTGGTGCATGCCCTCCTGCTGGTGGGGGTGGTGCTGATCGCCGCGCCGCTGGCCGTGCATGTGCCGCTGGCGGTACTGGCGGGCCTGCTGCTGCATGTGGCCTGGAACATGGGCGAGTGGCGCGAGTTTGCCCACCTGCGCCAGTACAGCAACCACTACCGGCTGCTGATGCTGGGCACATTCCTGCTGACCGTGGTGTTTGACCTCACGGTGGCGCTGCAGGTCGGCATGCTGCTGGCCTGCGTGCTGTTTGTGCAACGCATGAGCAGTTTGTTCCAGGTGGTGGAGACCGGACGCACCGACGACTCCATCCACTTCCAGCTCTATGGTTCGCTGTTTTTCGGCGCGGTCGCCAAGATCGACCCGGTGCTGTCGGTGGTGGAAAGCGCCCCGCAGGGCCTGCTGGTGCGCCTCGATGCCCAGTCATTGCAGTCGCTCGATGCCTCGGGGCTGGATGTGCTGGGTCAGCTGCACAAGGCCATCGTGCTGCGCGGCGGCCGGCTGGTGATCTCCGGCCTGAACGCCCAGCCACGCGCGGTCATGGCGCGTGCAGGCTTTCTGGCGAAGGTGGAAGAACTATGAAAATGATAGCTGCTCGCGCCTATTTCATAAGGGATGCAACCCCTTTTGACGCCTGATTTCAGCGGCTGGGACCGCTCGGCCCGGTCACCTCGGCATCGACCGAGGCGGTGCGCACAACGCGCAGTTCCCGGTCAAACACCACGGTGAAAATTCTCGACGTGACCGGGGGCGAGAGGTAACGCCAGTCGTAGTGGGTTTCCTGCTGCAGGGCATACGGCGTGACCCGCATCGGTTTGCCCAGCATCTTGCGCACCTGCTCCATGGGCATGCCGGGCAGCACCAGCGCGAAATTCTGCGGCGTCAGGACCTGGCGCAACGCGCTCATCCTGCCGTCCGGGCCGATGGTGATCATGTAGTTGACCTGGCCCTCGGGCTGGCGGTTGTACTCCAGCGTGCGCGCACCGGGCTGGGCGGCCACGCCGGGAAAGGGGTTGCCGGCCAGGTCGGCGGCTGCCCAGATTTTTTCGGGCTCGCCGAAGCGGGCGCGCACATCGGCTTCGGTGGCCACACCCTCCTCGAGTTCGGCGATGCGCTGCGGGTCGCAACCCGCCATCCCCAGCAATACCGACAGCAGTCCCATGAGAGCCCAGCCCCTTGTGTGCGCCCGGCCCGTCACTGCGCGGCCTGCCCGGAAAACGAAAAAAGGCAGGCGCATGATGGTCCCCGGTAAAATCCGTCAATTCAACATTTCAGGCAGTTTAGTCCCATGTCCATTTTCGCCCGCCCCCACTACACCTCGGAAGTGACCCAGTTCATTGAGGAACTCAAGGCGAAAAAACCCACGCTGGAGGCCGAACAGCGCGAGGGTCGCGCGATCTGGTGGGACAAGGAGCTGGACCGTTCCGAGCAGGCCGACTACCAGGATGCCCGCGTGCCGCAGCAGCCCTATGTGTATGGCACCAGCGGCCACCCGAACAGCGAACAGTCCTGAGACCCATAGTCAAAAAGGCCTCCAGCCCTTGCTGGATATGCGCAGACAGCTATTGTTTTCATAGTTACTGACGCCACCGCCCCACCCCCATGTCCACGATCACCGAACTGCCGCCCTCGCCGTCCGAGCCGGGTTCGCCGCCCGACGCGCTGCCGCTGGCCGGCATGCCCGCGGTGATCGACCAGGTCGCGCTGGCCCGCCTGTACGGCGAGCCGCTGTTTGCGATGCCGCAGGACCTGTACATTCCGCCCGACGCGCTGCAGGTGTTCCTGGAAGCCTTCGAAGGTCCGCTGGACCTGTTGCTGTACCTGATCCGCAAGCAGAACTTCAACATCCTCGACATCCCGATGGCGGCTGTCACGCGCCAGTACCTGGTGTATGTCGATGAAATCCGCGCCACCAACCTGGAACTGGCCGCCGAGTACCTGCTGATGGCCGCGATGCTGATCGAGATCAAGTCGCGCATGCTGCTGCCGCCGAAAAAGGTCGCCGACGGCCAGGAGCCGGAAGACCCGCGCGCCGAACTGGTGCGCCGCCTGCTGGAATACGAGCAGATCAAGCTGGCGGCCCACAAACTCAACGACATCCCGCAGTTTGGCCGCGACTTCCTGCGCGCCCAGGTCTATGTGGAGCAGGCGCTGCAGCCGCGTTTCCCCGAGGTCAGCGTGGTCGACCTGCAGGAAGCCTGGCGCGACATCGTCAAACGCGCCAAGCTGGTGCAGCACCATGTGATCTCCCGCGAGGAGCTCTCGGTGCGCGAACACATGAGCATCGTGCTGCGCAAGCTGCAGGGCCAGAAGTTTGTCGAGTTCGAGCACCTGTTCGAAACCGCCCGCGGCATGCCGGTGTTGGTGGTCACCTTCATCGCGCTGCTTGAACTCTCCAAGGAAGGCCTGATCGACGTGACCCAGGCCGAGGCCTACGCGCCGATTTACGTGCGCCTGGCTTACACGCCGGCCTGACCGGCCGGCATGGCCGGTGGTGCATGCCACCGCTGGCCGCTGCGCCCCGCAGTGTGCTGCGGGTTTCTCACGCCCAACCCGGGCGCACACTTCAACGGGCACCCGCTTGGTCCATCTGCGCGCCGGCGGGACCGGAGCTGACTGCCGTTGAAGGTCACTCATCCCTGTGTCGCACCGCCAAAAATACGAATACCAGCGAACAATTGATAAGGTGTTGTTTTTTTTACTGATTCAGTAACTTATTACGTTTTCTCGGCCTGCCCGCCTACATTTTTTAACAAAATGCACGGTCATGATGGCTTGGTACTACAAGGCCAAGCACCATGCACCAGACGCAACGACCCGACCGGGCAATCGACACCCATTTGTCCACCGCTTCCCGGCGCTGCGATTCCTGGCGTTTTCCCCTGAACAAAAGCCTGGTGCCGTTTGCGCTCCTGGTGCTCAGCCAAAGCCTGTTGGCCCAACAGATCCCCGGCGCCGGCAGCCAGATGCAGCAGATTCCTGCGGCCCCGGTGCCGCAAAAAGCACCGCCCGAAATCCGCATCGAAAGAGGGACCGCGCCCGTCGCCTCCACTGCGGATGAGGCAAAAATCCTGGTCCGCAGCCTGCGCGTCACGGGCGCCAAAGCTTATACCGAAGCCGAGCTGATCGCGATCACCGGCTTCACCCCCGGCACCGAGCTGACACTCACCGATCTGAACGCCATGGCGTCGAAGATCACGACCCACTATGCAAAAAACGGCTATTTTGTGGCCCGGGCCTACCTGCCCGCGCAGCAGATTGCGAACAACACCGTCACCATCGAGGTCAGCGAGGGTCAATACGGCAAGATCATCCTGCGCAACCAGAGCACACTTTCCGACGACCAGGCCTACCGGCTGCTTGGCGGCCTGAACAGCGGCGATCCCATCACCAATGATCCGCTGGAGAGCCGACTGCTGCTGCTGTCGGACACGCCGGGGGTGAATGTCAAATCGACGCTGGTCCCGGGCGCCACGCCGGGCACTTCCGATCTCATTGTTGATCTGACGCCGGGAAAACGCGTGAGCGGCAGCGTCGACTTCGACAACGCCGGTAACCGCTACACCGGCGAATACCGACTGGGCGCGACCGTCAACCTCAACAATCCGCTGGGGCTGGGCGACCAGGCCAGCGTGCGCGCCGTCACCTCCGGCTCCGGGCTCAACTACGGCCGCGCGTCCTACCAGGTGCCGTTCGGCAAAACCACCGTGGGCGTCGCTTACAGCCGGCTGGAATATGAACTGGGCAAGGAATTTGCCCCTCTTGGCGCCAACGGCACGGCAGAGATTGCCAGCATCTACGGCATCCGTCCGCTGATCCGTTCACGCAACAACAACCTGTACACACAGCTCGCGTATGAAGCCCGGACGTTCCAGGACAGGATAGACAGCACCATCCCCCCATCGGTCACCGACAGGAAAGCCGACGTGTTGCTGGCCAGTCTTTATGGCGACCACCGGGACAATCTGGGCGGCGGCGGGATCAGCGCCTATTCGCTGACCTGGTCAATCGGCAACCTCGACATACAAACGCCGGCGGCGCTGGCCGCGGACGCGGCGAGCGCCCGAAGCAATGGTTCCTACAACAAGCTCGCCTTCACGGCCACGCGGCTGCAGCGCGTCACCAACCTCGTGTCGCTGTATGGCTCCATCAGCGGTCAGGTCGCCTCGAAAAACCTCGATTCATCGGAGAAGATGGACCTGGGCGGCATGAACGGCGTGCGCGCCTATCCCCAAGGTGAAGCCTCCGGCGACCAGGGCTACCTGGTCAACCTCGAAGCCCGGCTGCTGCTGGCGGGGCTTTCGGAACGCGTGCCGGGCCAGGTGCACCTGATCGGTTTTGTTGACGCCGGCAGCGTCACGATTCACAAAAACCCCTGGTTCACCGGGAACAACCACAGAAACCTGGGTGCTTACGGCGTGGGCGCCAGTTGGGGCGAACCCGGCAACTTCCTGGTGAGGACGTACTACGCCCGCAAGCTCGGCAACGAAGAGGCGATCTCCGCCCCCGACAAGTCAGGCCGGTTCTGGATCCAGGCCATCAAGTATTTCTGACATTTGTCAGCTTCTGCGCCAACACGACAGCACACAAGGACTCACCCATGAACCGAATTCACCAATCCATCTGGAACAACAGCTCCGGCACCTTCGTCGCCGTGTCTGAAAACGCCGGCGGCGCAGGCAAGAAAAAATCCTCATCCACGACAGGACGCCCCGGCGCCGCGAACTTCGCCATCAAGGCGCTGTCAGCCTGTCTGATGCTCGGCCTGGGCGCCGCTGCCTATGCCCTGCCCACAGGCGGTGTGGTGGCGGCCGGTGGCGCCAGCATCACCAGCAGTGCGTCTACCACCACCATCACGCAATCCACCGCCAACACGGTGATCAACTGGCAGAGCTTCGGCATTGCCGCCGGCCAGACCGTGCAGTTCGTACAGCCCGGCAGCACGTCGGTGGCCCTGAACCGGGTCCTGGGCACCGATCCGTCCAGCATCATGGGCAACCTCTCGGCCAACGGCAGGGTCTTTCTGCTCAACCCGAACGGCGTCCTGTTCGGCAGCGGCGCATCGGTGAACGTCGGCGGGCTGGTCGCCTCCACCATGAGTCTTAGCGATGCCAAGTTCATGGCAGGCGATTATTCCTTCACCGACGCGGGAAGCGGCTCGGTCGTCAACCAGGGCAACATCACCGCGGCCGATGGCGGCTACGTGGCACTGATGGGCAAAACCGTCAGCAACCAGGGCGTGATTTCCGCCAGACTCGGTTCGGTAGCGCTTGCCGCCGGCAATGCCGTCACCATGGACGTGGCCGGCGACGGCCTGCTCAATATTTCGGTGGCCCAGGGCGCGGTCAACGCGCTGGTTGAAAACGGCGGCCTGATTCGCGCCGATGGCGGCCGCGTGCTGCTGACGGCCCAGGCGGCCGGCGACCTGCTGCAAACCGCGGTCAACAACACCGGTGTGATCCAGGCGCAGACCATTGGAAGCCGCAACGGCACCATCCTGCTGCTGGGCGACATGCAGAGCGGCACCATGAATGTCAGCGGCACGCTGGATGCCAGCGCCCCGAATGGCGGCAACGGCGGCTTCATTGAAACCTCGGCGGCGCGCGTCAGCATCCGCGACGATGTACGCGTCACCACCGCAGCGCCTCAGGGCCTGATGGGCACCTGGCTGATCGATCCGCAGGACTTCATCATCGGCGCGGGCGGCAACATTTCCGGTGTCACGCTCTCGGCCCAGCTGGTGAACAACAGCATCACCATCACGACGGCAGCCGGCACCGGCAACGGTGATATTTTTGTCAACGACGCGATCACCTGGACAGCCGCCGGCGCCCCGACGACCCTCACCCTTACGGCCGACCGGGACACCAACATCAATGCGGCAGTCACGGCCACCAACGGGAATTTTTCAGTCTGCTGCGGACGCGATGTCAATGTGAACGCCGCCTTGACCACCACCAACGGAAGCATCCTGCTGAGCGCCGGGCGCAATGTCAACGTCAATGCCGCCATCACCACCACCGATGGCAACCTCATGATGTGCGCGGCCAACGATGTCAACATCAGCAGCAAGATCACGGTGACCAATGGGACGCTGGATCCCACCCGCAGCCTCGGCCTGCCCCGGGGCCTGACCATCAGCGCGGACACGGACGGCACCGGCCCGGGCATCGCGGGCGGCACGGTGATCTTCGCGCCACTCGCGCCACCCGTGGCCGTCACCAACGCGCCGGTCCTCATCACCTACAACCCCATCTCGTACACCACGCCGACGGACTATGCGCCCAAATTCACCCTGACCGCAGGTGCGACGCTGACGCAGCGCATGCTGGTCTTCCCCGATGTCATCAGATACTTCGATGGCACCACCAATGCCGTTCTCACCACACTCAAAGGCAACCCAGCCGGCGTGAGCCTGATTGCCGGCCCCGGGGCCACCGCCACTTTCGACAATGCGACCGCAGGAACGAATAAAGCCGTCACCTTCAGCGGCTACACGCTGGGTGGGCCGAATGCCAGCCAGTATGCTTTCGCGTCGAATTGCTGCGGGCCCATCGTTCAGAAAACAACCGCGACCATCAGGCCGGCCGTCACCGGTTTGAACTCGGATGGCAGTTTCAATCTACCGTATGTTGAACTGGCCATGCCGGCACTCGTCACTCTGGCCTCGTATCGTTCGGGGCTGATGCCAACCTACATGTCTGACGCTGGTGATGTCTTTTTCGTCACCAAGGAAGAAGAGGTGGCGCCCACGGTGATACCGTTCGCCCCGCCGCCGCCGTACGTCGCACCACGTTATGCACCCCGGCCAGCGCGTAACTGATCACCGCATATCTGTTGGATGAGTCTTACGTACAGGTTTACGGCATGCCGATGCAGATAGCGAAAGCGCAGCAGGGATCCGGTCTGAAAAAGGCTGGACTCTGCCTGGCTTTGCTGGCGGCAAGCCTGGCGTATTCTGCGGCCTTTGCCGGGGTGGAGGTGGGACAGCCGCCTGGCCCCAACCCGCCGTCCGCAACACCATCCGGCCCAGCCATGGCCAACCTTCCTGCGGGAAGCCTGGCGAGCAGTCATTCCAGGCGCGCCCATTTCGGCCAGGAACGCGCGTCCCCGGAGGCTTCCCACATCGCTGACTGGGTCGTCCACTCCGGAGACAACCAGGGCATGCCCTTCATGATCGTGGACAAAGTCCATGCCAAGGTGCTGATGTTCAACGCCGACGGCCGGCTGCAAGCCGCGGCGCCTGCGCTGCTGGGCCTGGCGCGTGGCGACGATTCCGTGCCGGGCATTGGCGAGCGCAAGATGTCCACCATTCGCCCCGAGGAACGGACGACACCCGCCGGTCGTTTCGTCGCATCCCTGGCTCCCGATATCCATGGCGAGGAAATGCTCTGGGTGGACTACGACACGGCCATCTCGCTGCATCGCGTGGTCAAAGGCAAGCCCAGCGAACAGCGCGCGCAGCGCCTGAACAGCGCCACAACCGATGACAACCGGGTTTCCTACGGCTGCATCAATGTTCCGGTGAATTTTTACGAAAAAGTGGTCAGTCCGGCCTTCACCGGAACGAACGGCATCGTCTACGTTCTGCCTGAAACCCGGTCCGCCCGGGACGTCTTTGGCTCCTACGACATCACGGACGCGCCCGCGACGGTCGCGTCAAGTCCGGCCGCCCCATCTGCCCAATAAGGCAGCGGCGACCTGCGGGCGCGGCGCAATCCGGCGATCGCAGGACCCCGGATCCAGGCCTCCCGCGCCCGCTCACTTCGGCTAAGCTCGGGGCACGGCACCATGACGCTCGTGCCCGGGAGTGCCCCATGAAGATCGGTGTACCCAGAGAGATCAAGAACCACGAGTACCGGGTCGGCCTGACGCCGGCCAGTGTGCGCGAGCTGACCGCCCGCGGCCACTCCGTGCTGGTGCAGACTGGCGCCGGTGCCGCCATTGGGCTGGGTGACGCCGACTACCAGGCTGCCGGCGCCACGCTGGTGTCGGATGCAGCAGCCGTGTTTGCGCAGGCCGCCATGATCGTCAAGGTCAAGGAGCCACAACCGCCGGAACTGGCCCTGCTGCGCCCCGGACAGATCCTCTTCACTTACCTCCACCTGGCACCGGATCCCGCGCTCACAGCGGCCCTGATCCGGTCCGGAGCCATCTGTATTGCCTACGAAACCGTCACCGGGCGCCAGCACACGCTGCCGCTGCTGGCGCCCATGAGCGAGGTGGCCGGCCGCATGGCGGTGCAGGTGGGCGCGGCGCATCTGGAGAAGTCGCGCGGCGGCATGGGCGTGCTGCTCGGCGGCGTGCCGGGCGTGCCCGCCAGCCACGTGGTGATCCTCGGCGCAGGAACCGTGGGCGCCCATGCAGCGCAGGTCGCCGTCGGCATGGGCGCACGGGTCACCGTGCTCAACCGCGGGCTGGAGCGGCTGCGCGCGCTGGACCAGCTCCACGGCAACCGCATCACCACCTTGCAGGCCAGCGCCCAGGCCATTGAAGACGCGGTGCTCGGCGCCGAGCTGGTGATCGGCTGCGCGCTGGTGGCGGGCGCCGCGGCACCCCAACTGGTGAGCCGCGCGTTGGTCGCGCGCATGAAACAAGGCGCGGTGGTGGTGGACGTGGCGATTGACCAGGGCGGCTGCTTCGAGACCTCACACCCCACCACGCACGCCGATCCGACCTTTGTGGTGGACGGCGTGGTGCACTACTGCGTGGCCAACATGCCCGGCAATGTGGCGCGCACGGCGACCTTGGCACTCAATAACGCGACGCTGCCCTGCGTGCTGGCGCTGGCCGGCAAGGGCTGGCAGCAGGCCATGCGCGAGGACCCGCACCTGCGCGAGGGCTTGAACGTGGCGCAAGGCCATGTGACGCATGAAGCGGTGGCGCGGCAGCTCGGCCACCTCTGGGTGCCGGCCGACCGCCTGCTGGGCTGAAGGCCGGGCTACCGGCGTTTGCAACACTGTACTAGAATGACCTTGCTCCGGGGTGCAGCCCGACCATGGTGGTCGGGCCGCTGAGATGGCCAACCCAAACCCGTGAACTTGAATCGGTTCGTACCGACGTAAGAAGAGCTGACTGTCCACCGGTCCCCGGCTGCCCAGTCAACGACCAACACCACAGCGCTGGTGTCGGCCACACCTTCGGAGCATTTTGTGCGGCAACGCACGCCAAGGAATGCACCGATGAACGCTCCCGACAAGTTCGCCCAGCTGCTGTCCCTCACCCGTGAGCCCTTCCCCGCCTCGCGCAAGGTCTACGTGCCCGGCCAGGTTCATGCAGACCTTCGCGTGCCCATGCGTGAAGTCAGCCTGAGCAACGGCGAATCCGCCACGCTCTACGACACTTCCGGCCCCTACACCGACCCGGCCGCCGACATCGACGTGCGTCGCGGGCTGCAAGTCCTGCGCACGCCGTGGATTGAGGCACGCGGCGACACCGAGGTGTACGCTGGCCGTGCGGCCCAGGCGGTTGATGACGGCACGCGCCGCCAGGACCGCGATGATCCGCAAGACCCGGAAGCCCAACGCATCGCGGCCCTGCGCGCCCAGGCCGCCGGGCTGCAACGCACACCACGGCGCGCCAGGGCCGGCGCCAACGTCACCCAGATGCACTACGCCCGCCGCGGCATCATCACGCCGGAAATGGAATACATCGCGCTGCGCGAAAACACGAAACGCGAATGGATGGCCGAGTACCTGGGCGATGCCGAACGCGCGGCCCGCGTACGCGGCAACCCCATGGGCGCGCAGCTGCCCGCCTTCGTCACGCCCGAGTTCGTGCGCGACGAGGTGGCACGCGGCCGCGCCATCATTCCGGCCAACATCAACCACCCCGAAGTCGAGCCGATGATCATCGGCCGCAACTTCCTGGTGAAAATCAATGCCAACATTGGCAACTCGGCGGTGACTTCGAGCATCGATGAAGAGGTCGAAAAACTGGTTTGGGCGATCCGCTGGGGCGCCGACAACGTGATGGACCTGTCCACCGGCAAAAACATCCACACCACGCGCGACTGGATCATTCGCAACTCGCCGGTGCCCATCGGCACGGTGCCGATTTACCAGGCGCTGGAAAAAGTCGGCGGCGTCGCCGAAGACCTGAGCTGGGAGATCTACCGCGACACGCTGATCGAGCAGGCCGAGCAGGGCGTGGACTACTTCACCATCCACGCCGGCGTGCGCCTGCCTTTCATCCCGATGACGGCCAATCGCCGTACCGGCATCGTCTCGCGCGGCGGCTCCATCCTGGCCAAGTGGTGCATGTCGCACCACAAGGAAAACTTCCTGTACACGCACTTCGAGGAGATCTGCGAGATCATGAAGGCCTACGACGTGAGTTTTTCTCTGGGCGACGGCCTGCGCCCCGGCTCGGGCGCCGACGCCAACGACGAGGCGCAGTTTGCCGAACTGCGCACGCTCGGCGAACTGACCAAAATCGCCTGGAAACACGATGTGCAGACCATGATCGAAGGGCCCGGCCACGTGCCCATGCACATGATCCAGGCCAACATGGACGAGCAGCTCAAACACTGCCACGAAGCGCCGTTTTACACCCTGGGTCCGCTGACCATCGACATCGCGCCGGGCTACGACCACATCTCCAGCGCCATCGGCGCAGCCATGATCGGCTGGTTCGGCACCGCCATGCTGTGTTACGTCACGCCCAAGGAACACCTGGGCCTGCCGGACCGCAACGACGTCAAGCAAGGCATCATTGCCTACAAGATCGCCGCGCACGCCGCCGACGTGGCCAAGGGGCACCCGGCCTCCCGCGCGCGCGACGAGGCGCTGTCGAAGGCGCGCTTCGAATTCCGCTGGCACGACCAGTTCAACCTGTCGCTGGACCCGGACACGGCGCGCGAATTCCACGACGAAACCCTGCCCAAGGAAGTCAGCAAGGTCGCGCACTTCTGCTCCATGTGCGGACCGAAGTTCTGCTCCATGAAAATCAGCCAGGAAGTGCGCGAGTTTGCGGCACAACAAGGTATTGCGGAAAACGCGGCGCTGGACCAGGGAATGCAGGCAAAATCGGCCGAGTTCCGCGAGGGCGGCAGCGAAATCTACATCCCCATCCAGAAGCTCTGAGCGTCTGGGCGCACGCAAAAAAAAGGCGGACATCATCATGCACATCGGCATCGCAGGCGCAGGCCTGCTCGGGCGGCTGCTGGCCTTCGAACTGAGCCGGGCCGGCCATGCGGTCGAGGTTTTTGACCCCGCGCCGGGCCCACAGGCACCCGTCAGCGGACCGGGCACGGCACCTTATGCGGCCGGCTGGACCGCCGCCGGCATGCTCAGCCCCACGGCCGAGTTGGAGTCGGCCGACGAACACGTGTTCGCGCTCGGCCTGCGTTCGCTGGAGCTGTGGCCGGCCATCGTGGCGGCCCTGGGCGTGCCGGTCGAACTGCACCGGCGCGGCAGCCTGCTGCTGGCACACCGCGGCGACGAAGGCGCGGCGCACCGCGTGGTGGACCTGCTGCAGCACAAGGCGCCGGCCAGCCACGCGCCGCAACGGCTCGACGCCGCGGCCCTGCGCGACCTGGAGCCCGACGTCCATGGCGTGGCGCACGCCTGGCTGCTGCCGCACGAGGGACAGATCCATACAGTGCAGGCGATGCAGGCCCTGGCCCATGCCGCCGGCGCGGCAGGTGTGCACTGGCACTGGGGCGTGGCGGTGAACCGGCTGCAGGCCGGCGAGATCCACACACCGCAAAGGGTCAGCCGGTTCGACTGCGTGTTCGATGTGCGCGGTACCGGGGCGCGGCCCGCCCCGGCCGGCCTGGCAGCCAACGACGGTTTCACGCCGCAGGTGCGCGGCGTGCGCGGGGAAATCATCTGGCTCCATGCGCCCGGCGTGGCGCTGCAGCGGCCGGTGCGCCTGCTGCACCCACGGCACCGGGTCTACCTGGTGCCGCGCGAGGGCGGCCACATCGTCGTCGGCGCCAGCGAAATTGAAAGCGAAGACCGCTCGCCGATCTCGCTGCGCAGCACGGTCGAACTGCTGGCAGCGGCGCACAGCATCATTCCGGAACTGGCCGAAGCGCGTATGGTTCATACCGAGACCAACCTGCGCCCGGCCCTGCCCGATAATCTGCCGCGCGTCGAACAAAGCCCCGGGCTGGTCCGCATCAATGGCCTGTTCCGGCACGGCTGGCTGATTGCGCCGGCACTGGTCGAGCAAACGCTGCAACATCTGACATGACAACCATCAACATCACCCTCAACGGCGAGTCCCGGCAGGTGCCGGGCGGCTGCACCCTGGCCGAGCTGCTGGAGACCAGCGGGCAGCCGGCAGCCTCGTTTGCCAGCGCGGTCAACGGCGAGTTTGTGGCACGCGACGCGCGGGCGGAAACCCTGCTCGCGGAAGGCGATGCCGTTTTCACCTTCCAGGCCATCACAGGAGGCTAGACCAATGACCACCCCCACGCTTTCTTCGTTCGCGGCCCCCAGGCAGGGCGCCCAGAACCCTTCGGGCGGCCCCGCGGGCACGGACACCTTTCACATCGCAGGTGTTGAGCTCACAAGCCGCTTTTTCCTGGGCAGCGCCAGCTACCCGTCACCGCAGGTCCTGCAGCAGGCCATCGCTGCTTCGGGCGCGCAGGTGGTCACCGTCGGACTCAAGCGCCAGCTGGCTGCCGCCGGCGGCACACAGAACGACTTTTTTCAGCTGATCCGGGACAGCGGCGCCCGCCTGCTGCCCAACACCGCCGGCTGCCGCAGCGCGCGTGAAGCGATTACCTTGTCACAGATGGCGCGCGAACTGTTCGGCACCAACTGGATCAAGCTCGAAGTGGTCGGCGACGAACACACGCTGCAACCCGACCCGTTTGAACTGGTGACGGCCGCAGCCGAACTGGCGCGCGACGGCTTTGAAGTGTTTCCCTACTGCACCGACGACCTGGTCAGCTGCCAGCGCCTGCTCGACGCCGGCTGCCGCATCCTGATGCCCTGGGGCGCCCCCATCGGCTCGGGCCAGGGCCTGGTCAACCCCTACGCGCTGCGCACGCTGCGCGCGCGCCTGCCCGGCGTGCCGCTGATCGTGGACGCCGGCATCGGCTCGCCCGCCGATGCGGTGCAGGCCATGGAACTCGGTTACGACGCCGTGCTGCTCAACTCGGCCGTGGCCCATGCGCGCGACCCGGTGCAGATGGCGCGCGCCTTCAAGCTCGGCATCGAGTCCGGGCGCCTGGCGTATGGGGCCGGCATCATGGCCCAGCAGGACATGGCTGTCGCTTCCACCCCGGTTACCGGCCGGCCGTTCATCCTATGACAGCACCCGCCCACACCCCACCGGTCTGGACCTTTGCCGGCAACGCGAAGGACATACAAGGGCTGCTGGCCGGCAGCGCACCGGACCTGCCGCGCCCCGCCCTGCTCTGCCTGAACCAACGCGAAGCCGCCACGCTGTTGGGTTTGCCCGCACCGGACCAGCCCGAGGCCGTGACGCAGGCCGCAGCCCGTTTGCGCGCCGCCGTTTGCGAGGCGGTTGTGATCACCGGCGACGAGGCCGACTATGCCGACACGCCGCAGGCCAGCGGCTGGCTGCGCCCGGCCGTCACGACCGCCTCCCCCCAAAGCCAACCTGACGCGGGCAGCGTGTTCGCCGACGCCGCCGCACAGGCGCTGGCGCGCGGTTTTGTCGCCATGGAAGCCATCGTCATGGCCTGCATGGCGCGACACGATGCCTTGAGCCAGCACACGGGGACGGGACCCCTGCAGCCACGTGCCGACTTTGCGCAGCGCAGCGCCAACCTGCCGCACTTCAGCCTGCCCCGGTCCACGACGGTCAGCGGCTTTTCCGCGCTCAGTGATGCCGACCTGGGCCTGTACGCCGTGGTGGACAGCGCCGCCTGGGTGGCCCGCGTGGTGGGCGCGGGTGTGCGCACCGTACAACTGCGCATCAAGGACGCAGAGGGACCAGCGCACCGCGCCTTTGTCCGGGAGCAGATCCGCCAGAGCATCGCGGCAGCAACCCCAGCCGGCGCGCAGCTCTTCATCAACGACCACTGGCAGCTTGCCATCGAGGAAGGCGCTTACGGCGTGCACCTCGGGCAGGAAGACCTGCACGTCGCCGACCTGGCCGCGATCGCCCAGGGCGGCCTGCGGCTGGGCATCAGCACCCACGCGTATTGGGAAGTCTGCCGTGCCTGGGCGCTGCGGCCCAGCTACATCGCCTGCGGCCCCATCCATCCCACCCAGGCCAAGGCCATGCCGTGGATTCCGCAAGGCAACGACAACCTGGCCTACTGGTGCGCGCTGCTGCCCACGCCGGTTGTCGGCATTGCCGGCATGGACGTGCTGCGCACCGAGCAGGCCGCGCGCGCCGGTGCCGCCGGTGTGGCGGTGATCAGCGCCGTCACCGCGGCGCCTTCGCCGGAAACCGCCATCGTGCAACTGCAACAAGCCGTGCAGCGCGGTCGCACGCAGGCCCGCACTGGTGTACCCTTGCTGCCAAAGCCCACGCTCACGCTGTCACCCAGCGCTTGAGGATTCAGGACAACATGAACGCGGCTTCGCTGAAAATGCCATGTGCGTCCTCGTCAAAAAACCCCCTAGCTCGAGGAAAACCATGTCTCATGTTTTTGAACAACCCGTCACCCTGCACCGCCCGCGCCAAACGGTCCCCGCCAGCCCCGACGCTCGCTGGAGCGTAGACGCCATCGAAGCACTGTTCCACCTGCCTTTTCCCGAGTTAATGCACCGCGCGCAAACCGTGCACCGCGAAAATTTCGACCCCAACCGGGTCGAATTTGCCACCCTGCTGTCGGTCAAAACCGGCGGCTGCCCGGAAGACTGCAATTACTGCCCGCAGGCAGCGCGCTTCGATACCGGCGTGGAAGCGACCAAGCTGATGGAGCCGCATGAAGTGCGGCTGGCCGCGCAGCGGGCCAAGGACGCCGGCGCCACGCGTTTTTGCATGGGCGCAGCCTGGCGCGCGCCGAAAGACCGCGACATTGAAAAAGTCGCCGAGCTGGTGCGCACGGTCAAGGCCCTCGGACTGGAAACCTGCGCCACGCTGGGCATGCTGGAAGACGGCCACGCCGAAACGCTGCAAAGCGCCGGGCTCGATTACTACAACCACAACATCGACAGCGCGCCCGACTTCTACGGCGACATCATCACCACACGCGACTACCAGGACCGGCTCGACACCCTGGCGCGCGTGCGCAGCGCGGGCGTCAAGGTCTGCTGCGGCGGGATCGTCGGCATGGGCGAAACCCGGCGCCAGCGCGCCGGCCTGGTCGCCGAGCTGGCGAATCTGACGCCCTACCCCGAATCGGTGCCGATCAACAACCTGGTCAAGGTGGAAGGCACGCCGCTGGCGGATCAGGCCGATCTGGACCCGTTTGAATTCGTGCGCACCATCGCGGTCGCACGCATCACCATGCCGAAGGCGCGCGTGCGCCTGTCGGCCGGCCGCCAGCAAATGGGTGACGCGGTGCAGGCCCTGTGTTTCCTGGCCGGCGCCAACTCCATCTTTTATGGCGACAAGCTGCTGACCACCGGCAACCCGGACACCGGTGCCGACGTCGCGCTGCTGGAGCGACTCGGCATGACTCGTTCAGCCCCCGAAGCACAGCCATGACACAACCGTCGGCCAGCCCCTACGGCACGCTGCCCGTCGCACCGCCCCCGGCGATGCGCAAGCCCATCAGCCTGCCGCGCCTGCGCGAGATGCATGCACAGGGCGAAAAAATCACCATGCTGACCGCCTACGACGCCACCTTTGCCGCCGTGGCCGACGCGGCCGGCGTCGAGTGCATCCTGGTCGGCGATTCGCTGGGCATGGTCTGCCAGGGCCTCAGCAGCACCGTGGGTGTGACGCTGGAAACCATGCGCCACCACACCGAAGGGGTAGCCCGCGGCCTGCGCCGCGCCCAGGCCACCGCCTGGCTGATCGGCGACCTGCCCTTTGGCAGCTACCACGAGTCGAAGGAGCAGGCGCTGCGCAGCGCCGTGGTGCTGATGCAGGCCGGCGCCCACATGGTCAAGCTCGAGGGCGGCGGCTGGACCACCGAGACCGTGAATTTCCTGGTCGAACGCGGCATTCCGGTCTGCGCCCACCTCGGCCTGACGCCGCAAACCGTGCATGCCCTGGGCGGCTACCGCGTACAGGGCCGGGGCGACGAAGCCGCCGCCGCCCTGACCAGCCAGGCCCATGCGTTGCAGGACGCGGGGGCGTCCATGCTGGTGCTCGAAATGGTGCCGGCCGCGCTGTCGGCGGCGCTGACCAAAGAACTCACACGTTGCGCCACCATAGGCATAGGCGCCGGCGTGGGCACCGCCGGCCAGGTGCTGGTACTGCACGACATGCTGGGCATGAACCTGGGAAAAATGCCGAAGTTCGTGCACAACTTCATGGCCGAAGCGCACAGCGTACAGGGCGCCATGCAGGCCTATGTGCGCGCCGTCAAGGAAGGCCGCTTCCCGGTCGATGCGCTGCACGCCTGGTGAAGCTGACACGGTATATTCGCCCCTCCGGCTCCGGCCTTTACGCCCCGACTCCTGTTCGCACCGCATGAAAATCGTTCACACCATCCCCGTCCTGCGCGCCGCGCTGGCGCTTTTCCAGCACCCCGCCTTCGTGGCCACCATGGGCAACCTGCACGACGGCCACATCGCGCTGGTCAACCGGGCCAAACCGCTGGGCGACGTGACGGTGGCCAGCATTTTTGTGAACCGCCTGCAGTTCGCGCCGCACGAAGATTTCGACACCTACCCCCGCACCTGGGAGGCCGACTGCGACAAGCTGCAGGCCGCCGGCTGCGATGTGCTGTTCGCGCCGCGGGAAACCGATCTCTACCCCGAGCCGCAGACTTACAAGGTGCACCCGCCGGCCGAACTGGCCGACATCCTCGAAGGGCATTTCCGCCCCGGTTTTTTCATCGGCGTCAGCACCGTGGTGATGAAACTTTTTTCCTGCGTGTTCGCCGGCAAGTCCGAGGGCACCGCGCTGTTCGGCAAGAAGGACTACCAGCAGCTGATGATCATCCGACGCATGGTGCAGCAGTTTGCCCTGCCGATAACCATCGTCCCCGGCGAGACCCTGCGCGCTGCGGACGGCCTGGCGCTGTCCTCGCGCAACGGTTACCTCAATGTCCAGGAGCGGGCCGAAGCCGTGCACCTGTCCCTGGCATTGAAGGCGCTGGGCGAAGCCGCCAGGGCGCAGGGGCTGGACAAGCTCGATGCCCTGGAAGCCCAGGCCATGCAGGCGCTGACCGCCCGCGGCTGGGCACCCGACTACCTGACGGTGCGCCGCCGCGCCGACCTGCTGCCGCCCGTGGGCAGCGCGGCAGCGCAAGCACTGGTGGTGCTGGGCGCGGCCAGGCTGGGCACCACGCGGCTGATCGACAACCTGGAAATTTGAGGCCAGCCCGCGGTTTTTAGAAGAAAAAAATGGCTCCAGCCCAATAGATACGGACGCAAGCAGCTATCTATTCAGGAGCACGCAGAAAACCAGGTGGCCATGAACGTTGCCGCGCACCCGCATCAAGGGGCAGGCGGCGGCTCGCCCTCGTCAGCCGGCACTGGCGCCGCCCGGCGCTGGTCGGCCAGCCACTGGTAACCCTTCCACGCCAGCAGGGCCGAACCCGCACCGAGCAAGGCGTAACGCAGCAAGGGCCGGCGCGCGCCGGCCAGCACCAGCGACAGCGCCGGAGCGAGCAGCGGCGCCCGCTTGAGCAGCCCCAGCGCGAGCGGCAGGCCTTTGCCGAGGGCCAGTCCCGGGACACCCCCTTTGAGCACCGCCACCGACTGCCGCGCCGCACCGAGGGCCTGGACCAGTTCGGCGCGCTCGGTCGCCGAGTGCATCAGCAACAACTGCTTTCTCAGCGCCCGCTGGCTCTGGCTGGTGGCGTTACCCATGGGGGTCTCCGCCCTGCGGCATGCTGACCGAGGCGGCCTGCAGGGCGTCGCGGTCCTGCGCCATTTCGGCCAAAGTGGCCTGCAGAAAAGGTGGCCGCGTGGCCAATGTGCGCTGCACGCGCCACCAGAACCAGCCGGCCAGCAGCAGGTACACCGCCGCAAAAAACGCCAGCACCGCGACACGCTGCGCAGGATCCACGGCCAGCACCACCATCAGGGTGACCATCAGGACGCCGACCAGACCGAACACCAGCAGGCCCAGCAGGCTCAGCAACAGGCCGATCAGCCGCTGCAGCTCTTCCTCGAGTTCGACGCCTGCCAGCGCCACGCGCGTGTGCGCCATGGCCAGCGCCGTCAGGCCCAACTGGCGCAGCGAGGCGAACAGGCGCGGCGGCGGGCCGCCGTCGGGGCGTTCGGGGGTGGACGTGCTCATGGCAACAACAGGTGCACCGGCACACCGGCGCTGCCCGCCATGGCAATCATGGCCTGCGGTTGACCAGCAGGCCGATCAGGAAACCGGCCGCGGCCGCGATACCGACGGCCTTCCATGGGTTCGCATGAACATACTCGTCCGTGACCTTGGCCGCCTCCTTGCCCTTGAGCAGCGCCGCCTCCTGCAGGCCGGTCAGTTTTTCGGTGGCGAGCTTGAGCTTGCCCGCGGCTTTTTCACGCAGCGCGGCGGCCGTCTCGCCGGTGGCGGCGGTGGCAGCCTTGAGCAGGTCCTCCACGTCGGTGAGGACCACTTTCATGTCGGTGATCAGTTTTTCCTTGCTGGTATTGTCCATGGCATGCTCCCAAGTGCGGTGGTAAAAAGCAGGCATTGCGCGAGCCTGCGATCAGTTTAGTCCCATCCGAAAGCCGCCGGCCGCAGGCAGGCCGAAACCTGCCGTGGACTTGATTCACCGCAATAATGCGGGCTGCAAAAATCCGGCAACCAACCCACCCTCGAGCACGCCATGGACCCCAACCTCCTGACCCCCCTGTTCACCCTGCTGGGCACGCTTGTGGGCGGCCTGGTGACCTTTGCCGTGAACCGGCAGCAGTTCAAGCACCAGATCCAGGCTCTGCAGCAGCAGTACCGCACCGAGTTCATGGCCGAAGAAACCGCGCGCCATTTCCTGAGCCACAAAAGTTTCACCGACCGTTCCTTCGAGGTGCTGAAAAAACACCTGGGCGGTTTTGACGACGACGAACTGCGCAAGATCCTGGTCCGTGCCGGTGCGGTGCGGACCTACCGCGACGATGACAGCGAGTGGTGGTACCTGCTGTCGCGCATGGGTGAGCGGATTGAGAAGATGCAGCAGAAGGGGTGACCTCTGCGTTGCAGCATCACGCTGCGCCTGCGGTCCTTTCTGGACAGTAGGATGGACTCCCCACTCCCACCCCTATCCCCTGCCCTCGCCCCACTGGGCGATGGAGGGGGACTTCATTTGGCCGCGTGTGCTGCAAGCGCGTGCATACATGACAGTCCCGTGAGTCCGACATGACGCGCTTCGCGCGTCATGTCTCCCCGCATCCCATCCCGAACCCGCATTTGTTTCCCCCACCCGTCGGGCTGGGCCGAGGAGCACAGGCAAAAGCGGATCAGCAACTGTGTTCAAAGTCAAATCCATTTTGAGGTTTTTTCAAGCGTTGGCAAGCTGTGCACAACCGAAGGTGGCCTGCCACGGCCTGCCTGACTTGATGACCGCATTCAGGATGGTCAACAACTTGTGCATG
>NZ_NBZW01000023.1 GCF_002379085.1 Polaromonas sp. AET17H-212
GGATAAAGGATGGCCTGGCCGAAGGCCGCGGCCACGGTGCCGAGGTTTCATCCAGGTGGTTCTGCGATCCTTCGGCAAAGGGCCAGCCCTTGTGGGGCGCCGCAGAGGTCTTGTCCCTCAGCGGGCTGGCGGGAAGGGTGCGGGGGCTGCTGCGTGCTGTGCGGGGGGCGTCAAGCCGGGCCATGGGGTCTCCTTCAATGAAGCAGCCAATGTAGGCCTCTTGTGCAACGCGGCATGTAAGACGTGCCCGCGTCCCTTGTAGGACCAGCGTGCAGGGCCTGCCGGCCTGGACCGCATGGGCCACCGGGCCGGCCGTGCGCACCAGCGCGGCAGTTCGCCTGCCGCCGGTTTCCGATGCCACACTGACTGGGGGATGGAATTGCTATCAAAAACAGAGTTTCCGGCGACCACCGCCAAAGGGCTGGTGCTCGGTTTGGCACCAGGGTCGCAACGCAATCACGGTGTCCGCGCGGGCCACGCGTTAGCATGGGTGCCATGACCATTCTGCTTGCGCCCATGGAAGGGCTGCTCGACTTCGTGCTGCGCGACATCCTGACGCGGGCCGGCGGCATTGACCGCTGCGTTTCCGAGTTCATCCGCATCACCGACCAGCTGCTGCCCGAGCGCGTCTTCACGCGTATCGTGCCCGAGCTGCACACTGGCGGGCGCACGCTGGCGGGGGTGCCGGTGCGTGCACAACTGCTGGGCTCGGACCCGGTGTGCCTGGCCGAAAACGCTGCCCGGCTCGCCACGCTGGGGCCGGCCGGCATCGACCTCAATTTCGGTTGCCCGGCCAAGGTGGTAAACCGCCATGGCGGCGGCGCCGCGCTGCTGGAAGAGCCCGACACGATTGCGGCCATCGTGGCCGCCGTGCGGCGCGCCGTGCCGGCGCACCTGCCGGTCTCGGCCAAGATGCGCCTTGGCTTCAACGACGACAGCAAGGCAATCGCCTGCGCGCAGGCGATTGCCGGCAGCGGCGCCGACGAGCTGGTGGTGCATGCGCGCACCAAGGCGCAGGCCTACCGGCCGCCGGCCTACTGGGAACGTATTGCCGACATCCGCGCGGCGGTCCGCATTCCGGTGGTGGCCAACGGCGAGATCTGGACAGTGGACGATGCACGCCTGTGCCGGCAGGCCTCGGGCTGCGAGATGCTGATGCTGGGCCGCGGTGCGGTGGCCGACCCGGGCCTGGCGCTGGCCATCCGCGGCGGTGGCCCTGCTGCGGGGCTGGCCTGGGACACGCTGCTGCCCCTGATTGCCCAGTTCTGGGAGCTGGTCTGCAGCCGGCTCGATGCCCACTCGCGCGCCGGACGCCTCAAGCAGTGGCTCAATTTTCTGCGCCGTCGTTATCCCGAGGCCGAGCTGGCGTTCCAGGCGCTGCGCACCGTCAACCAACCGGCTGCCATCTCCAGCTGGCTGGCTGCGACCCTAGCCGAACAGGGCCTCGAAGCCGGCGTCGGGTTCGAAGCGCCGGTTGCGGTAGCTCAGGCGCGTGGGGCCGGGCAGGGCCTGCTCGCGCACTGAGTGGCGCGCATCGCCGGGGTAACAGATCACCCGGCTGCCTTCATGCTCGAAGGGCTCGGGCTGGATCACCGGTGGCCGGCGCCCGCGGGCCTCGGCCAGCACACTTTCCACACCCGCGTGGCGCGACAGATGCGCCAGGCTCATGATTTGCGGCGGGGCCAGTTCGATCTGCCGGTCCCAGTACTGCTGCAGCGCATGGCGTGGGCTCAGCCAGATGCTCTCGGTGGTCTCGAAATTGTCGTGGCTGGCCACCTGGCCGCCGGGCACCGCGGCGACAAAAAAACGCGTGTCGAAACGCTTGTTGCTCACCGAGGGGGTGACAGGGGTGATCCAGCGTGACCAGGGCACCACGTCGAGTGTCTGCAGGCGCAAGGCCATGCGGGCCAGCACGGCATTGAAGCCGTGACCTTCGCGCAGCAGCGCGGCCGCCTGGTCGGCGAGGCCGGGCAGGGCAGGGCCCTGCGCGAACAGCACGCCCGACTCCTCAAAGGCTTCGCGCAGCGCCGCCACGTACACGGCGCCGGCCGTGCGCCGGTCGATGCCGGGTTCGTTCAGCCCGGCATGCAGCGCGTCCAGCGGCTGGTCCAGGTGGGCGGCCATGTCCAGCTCGGCATCGGCGGCATCGATCTTGCCGCCGGGGAACACATAGGCGCCGCCCAGCACGTCCGACAGGCCGTGGCGCTTCATGAGGAACACCTCCAGGCCCGCGGGCGCATCGCGCAGCAACACCACGGTGGCGGCCGGTCGCGGCGGGGTGGTGACGGTTTCGAGGTTGAGTTCCATGGCGGCTTTCAGGGTGAGGCGGGGCGGTCCATTACAGTACGACCTGGTTTGCCAGTGCAGTGTGGTTAGGCTATCAGACTTGCGGCAGACCAGGCATCACCAACACGACAAGGACAAGCAAATGGGTATTGATTTCAAGGGCCGGGTGGCCATCGTCACGGGCGCAGGCGGCGGATTGGGCCGGCAACATGCGCTGGCCCTGGCCAGGCGCGGCGCGAAGGTGCTGGTCAACGACCTCGGCGGCGCGCGTGACGGTTCTGGCGGCTCGGTCAGCGCCGCCGATGCGGTGGTGGCCGAGATCCGCGCGGCCGGCGGCGAAGCGATCGCCAACGGCGCCTCGGTGACCGACTTTGCGGCGGTGCAGGCCATGGTGCAGCAGGCCGTGGACGCCTGGGGCCGCGTCGACATCCTCGTCAACAACGCCGGCATCCTGCGTGACAAGAGTTTTGCCAAGATGGACCTGGCCGATTTCGCGCTGGTGCTGAACGTGCACCTGATGGGCGCCGTGCATTGCAGCAAGGCCGTGTGGGACATCATGGCGGCGCAGAAATACGGCCGCATCGTGATGACCACGTCGTCCTCGGGCCTGTACGGCAACTTCGGCCAGTCCAACTACGGCGCAGCCAAGATGGCGCTGGTCGGGCTGATGCAGACGCTGGCCATCGAGGGGGCGAAAAATGACATTCGTGTCAACTGCCTGGCACCGACAGCGGCCACGCGCATGACCGAAGGGCTGATGCCCGAAGAGGTGCTGCAGGCGCTGCAGCCGCAAGCCGTGGTGCCGGCCATGCTGGTGCTGGCGTCGCAGGATGCGCCGACACGCACCATTCTTTGCGCGGGCGCCGGCACCTTCGAGGCGGCCAACATCACGCTGACGCAGGGCGTCTACCTGGGCACGGGCGAACAGGTGCCGGAGGCGCTGGCCGCGCGGCTGGCCGAGGTGACGGAACGGACTGGCGAGATGGTGCCGCAAAGCGGCGCTGCGCAAGGCAGCAACGAGGTCGGCAAGGCCATGGCGGGCAGACTGCCGGCCTGAGAGCGAGAAGAACGCGAGAGGCGAAAGCCATGGATGCCGCCGGGTTCACTGGACAATGTTCCGACGTTTCACCGAAGGGCGGAAGTCCGATACCTGTCTTGGTAGCGCGAACCCGGCAGGCACGGTTCCAGTGTGTCTGCACACAGCCCGCCGGTGTTGCAGGCCGGCGCTGATAAACGCTGTAGGCCTTGTCCCGCGTGGCGTCCAGGGGCATTGAAACCCCGGTAAAAACTGCAACGGCCTGGGTCATGGCCCGAATCGCCACTCGCGTCGCCACTTCATGCCTGCTGAAGCCGCCGGCATTGAATATGCTATTGATTAGGTAGCATCCAGCCCAATGGATTCATGTTGTGCAACCGGGAGTAACGTTGTGCAAGCATTTCTCCGCAGACCGGACCAGTCCTACAGGCACATGGGGATGAGGCCCACTTCACTGGCAAGCAGGCAGTCCTAAATTGGACTCAGTCGGCCCTCCGGTCGGCATGAACCCATGGCCCTTCACCGGGCTTTTCCATTTAGGAGCTACCCATGAAACTCAATCAAACCCTGACCGCTGCCATCACTGCTGCCGCCCTTGTTGCCGGCGCTGGTTTTGCCTATGCACAATCGACCACACCGGGTGCGCCCGGCGACGTCAATGCGCAAGGTGATGCCACGATGAAGGCCCCTGTCACGCCCGACACCAGCACCACGACGCAGGCCCAGCCCGCCACCGGTACCGGAACGTCGGCCGACACCAGCGCGAGCAGCACGATGCAGAGCGGCACCGTGATGCCTGAGCCCCGCGCTGACCGCAACTAAGCCTGCGTCATTCCTCATGCGCAAGGCTTCGCAGGGGCGTCCCATGTTGTCATGGCGCGTCCCTGCCTCCGTTTTCCCGCGCAACCTGAGATCCCGCTATGTCTGACATGACCCGTACAGACGCCTCATCCTTCGATGCCATCCTCAAGGGGCTGGGCATGGGGTGTGCCGTGCTGGCGCTGGTGCTGCCGGGACATGTCACATCGACACAGAGCCGGCAAAGTGCCGCCGTGTCCGCTGTCAACCAGTGGCCCCGGGTGGCCGATTTCCTGTCCGAGGAGCCTTCGCCTGCAGTGCGGCAGATGGCCGACTGGGTGATGGCATCACGCGATCACCATGGCATGCCGTTTGTCATCGTCGACAAACAGCATGTCAGGGTGTTTGTCTTCCAACCGAGCGGAAAACTCAGCGGCGCCACCCCGGCGCTGATGGGGTCTGCCCTCGGCGACGATTCGGTGTCAGGCATTGGCGAGCGCGAAATGTCGGCCATCCGGCCGCACGAACGCACCACGCCGGCCGGCCGGTTTGTTTCCCTGCCCGGTGTGAACTCCTTTGGCGAAGATATTGTCTGGGTGGACTACGCAGCCGCCGTGTCCATGCATCGCGTACGGGCCAAGGACCCGACAGAGCGCCGGCTGGAGCGGCTCGCGTCCGCCACGCCGGACGACAATCGCATCTCCTTTGGCTGCATCAATCTGCCGGCCGAGTTTTATGACGCGGTGGTCAAGCCCGCGCTCGGCACGCGCCGCGGCGTGGTTTATGTCCTGCCGGAAACGCGGCCGCTGCAGGCCGTGTTTGGCGACCTGATTCCGGCGCGCCAGCCATCCTGAGCGGCGGCTTCACTGTCAGACGGCGCCTACATTGCGCCTGGTCACCTGATGCGCCAACTGCAGGTCAAATTCAGTCTCGGCCCTCTTCTTTAAAGGGTGGGCTGCTATCAAATAAATTTTTCAGCTCCAGACCTGCTTCGGACTTGCCAGTTCGCGGCCTTGCCGTGTAGGATGTTTCCTACGTCTTCGGGAAAAACCCCGGCGATGTGTCTTCATAACCACACCGGGGGAACGGATGAGCATCAAGAGCAGCGTGCTGCGCGCCGCGCTGGCGCTGGGGGCCCTGGCCCTGCTTGCAGCACCCGTGGCGAAGGCCGGTACCGAAGCGCAGCCTTTGCTGCTGGCCGATTTTGCTGACGAGGCGGCGTCGGCCGAAGCCCGCTACGCGGCCAGCCGGGTGCTGGCCGCTTCGGACCACCTGGGGCTGCCCTTTGTCATTGTCGACAAGAAAAACGCGCGGATGTTTGTGTTCGGGCCGGGCGGTCGCCTGCGTGGTGCGTCGGCCGTCCTGCTGGGCCTGGCCAGCGGTGACCACGCGGTGCCCGGCATCGGCGAGCGCGAACTGTCGCGCATCCTGCCGGGGGAGCGTACGACCCCCGCCGGGCGTTTTGTGTCGCAGCCTGGGCGCAACCTGCAGGGCGAGGAGGTGGTGTGGGTCAACTACCGGGAAGGCCTGGCGATTCACCGCTTGCGTCCCGGCAGCAGCCAGGAGCAGCGCGCGCAGCGGCTGGCCTCCAGCAGTCCGGCGGACAACCGTATTTCGCTGGGCTGTGTCGTGGTGCCCGTGGCCTTTTATGAAGCCGTGGTGGGTCCCGCGCTGGGCCGAAACCCCGGCGTGGTGTATGTGCTGCCGGAGGACTCGCCGGTGCACGCGTTGTTCGACGCGCACGCGCACGCGCAGTAAGCGCCGTTCAACCGTCCGCCTCCATGGACGCTAGTTGCGGGCCTCTTTGTAAGGCCGGTTCCGGGGCGCCTGCATCATGGTTTCGCCGGGCCCTGCCGCGTAAGCCACGCTGCCACCTGCCGAATCCCTGATATTGCTGCGCGTCAGGTTGACTGGCGGGCAGGAGGTGTCGGTGATGGAAAACACCATGTGGCCGCCGGGAAAGATCGCGGGCAGGGTCTGGTGCAGCTGGTAACGCATGTCCACCGGGGCCTGCGCGGCATGGTAGATCACCTGGTTGGCGCGGTTGTAGACGGTGTAGCAGGCCAGCGCCTGGCCGCCGGACAGTACAGGCAGCAGGGCAGCAAGGGCGTATTTCAGGGCGGTGTTCATGCGCAGGCCTTTCAAAAGAGCCATCTTGCGCCCGCGGCCTTGGCAGCAGCGCAGGCGGGCAACCGGTTCTTGTGTCAGCCGATGCGCTTGCCGGATCGGGTCTGAGCTTTGTTTGCTATCAAATATATAGCTGTTTCATAAGGCGGAGTAAGGGCTGGAGGCCTGTTTTGTGCTGAAACCGGCGGGGTGGCCGGTGATCAGGCGGCCTGCACCACCGCGCTGCGACCCCGCACGCGGTACAGCAGGAACAGGGCAATGCCGAAATTCAGCAGATTCCAGGCGATGCCATTGAAGAAGGCGGCCTGGTAGGAGCCCGTCAGGTCAAACACCTTGCCCGACATCCAGCCGCCCATCGCCATGCCCACCATGGTGGCCATGATGACCGTGCCGACCCGCGCGCCGGCCTCGGCGGGCAGGAAGTATTCCCGCACGATGATGGCGTAGGAAGGAACAATGCCGCCCTGAAACAGGCCGAACAGCGCGGCGATCAGGTACAGCGACACCAGGCCGTCGAAGGGCAGGAACAGCAGCAGCGCGATGCCCTGCAGGGTCGAACCCAGCAGCAGCGTGCGCAGGCCGCCAATACGGTCGCAGACCAGGCCCGACACCAGGCGGCTGACCACGCCGCAGGCCAGCATCAGCGAAAGCATTTCGGCACCGCGCGCCGCGCCGTAACCGAGGTCCGTGCAATAGGAAACAATGTGGACCTGCGGCATGGCCATGGCCACGCAGCAGGCCACGCCGGCCACACACAGCAGGGCTTGCGCCTTGCCGGGCGACAGTCCGAAGGGCAGGCTGCTGGGCGTGGCGGAGAGGTTCTGGCGTACCGCCGCCGGCACCGCCACCGGCGGGCGCCGGCGCATCAGCAGGGCCAGCGCCGTCATGGTGACAAAACTGAAGAGCCCCAGGGCGAGGTAGGTGTGACGCCAGCCCACGGTTTCCACAAAGTGCTGCACGATGGGCGGCCAGAGGGCGCCGCCGATGTAGTTGCCGCTGGCGCACACGGCGACGGCAATGCCGCGGCGGCGCACAAACCAGAGCGATGTATCGGCCAGCAGCGGCGCGAAGGTCGCGGAACTGCCGAACAGGCCGATCAGGAAGCCATGGGCCAGTGTGAAGGTCCAGATGCTGCCGGCCATGGCCGCGGCGACATAACCGAGCCCCAGGCTGGCAGCCCCCAACAGCAGCGGCACCATCACGCCGAACCGGTCGGCGAGGCGGCCCATCAGCATGCCGCCAACGCCAAAGCCGATCATCAGCAGCGTATAGGGCAGGGAGGCATCGGCGCGCGCCACGCCAAATTCGGCCTGTACCGCCGGCAGGACGACCGCCACCACATACATGCCGCTGGCGCCCACGGTCATCAGGGCCAGCGTGACCATCAGGCGAAGCACGGCATAGCGCGAATCGGCCAGTGCGGGGGGATCGTGTGGCGAGGGCGAGGGGGACATCTGGCTTTCTGGTGGCCAGGGCCGCAAACCGGGCCCTGCTGCTGCGGTGCAGGGCCTCGTCTGCGGTCCTAACCCAGCCCGGAAGGCTGCGTCGGCTGGAAGTCGGCGTGGGCGCCTGCTGCCGCCTCTTGCTCGAGGCTGGCGTCGCGTGCCGCAAACATGTTTTGCAGGTCCTTCAGGTCGCGCATCACGTCATCTTCGATGTCAGCGGCGGGAAGCACGGCAGGCGCGGCCGTGGCGGTAGCAGCAAGGGCCGGCGGCCCCCAGATGGCCGGGTCGGGCATGTCGGGGTAGGGGCAGCTGTCCCCGACCTTGAACTCCCAGGAAATACCGTGCAGCCAGGTCGCGGACTGCGGCTCGAACTGGGTGATCGCGGCGAGCAGCTCGTTCTGGAAAGCGAAGGCATAGGTCATCAGGTGTGTGTCCCAGTGACGCAGCACCAGCCGCACGTACATGCCCGGGCCGCGGCTGCGGCTATTGACCACCAGCATCTGGCACTCCACCCAGTCCGTCGCAATGCCGTGTCTGCGCAGGCAGTCGCGCAGCAGCATCTGCACGAGTTGGCGGCGCGTGCCGTTGTCGGAGTTGTCCTCGATGGTGTGCTGGCTGTCGCGGGCGCTCGCTGCTGGCGTGCGGACTTCCGGTTTCAGCCCGGAATCCGGAGCGTCAGCCGTCTTGTTCTTCAGTCCCAGCAGTCGCTCGAACACTTGTCTCATGTGGTGAACCCCCGCGGCCGGCACGGGCCAGAGCACTCTGGCCGTTCAATGCCGGCTTGCCAATTGATGGTCGTTCAAGTGGCAAGGCAAGTCAAGCTTCCAGCCCGCGCAGCGCTTCTTCCTGCCACCAGGCGGCCGCAACGTAGTAACTTTCCCACACGCAGCCGTTGCAGCCGCGGCCGCAGCAGGTCGTGGGCTCGGCCGGCGGCGCCCGCAAAAACAGGCCGGCGACAGCGGCCCGCTGCTGCAGCGCAGAAAAAATCGCCCGGGCCGCATCGGGGCTGGCAGGAGCAGAAGGTGTCGTCATGGGTGGGGAAAATCGTGCGCGGGGGGCAGGCCGGTCAACCCGTCATGGTAGCCGCTTCAGGGGGACGTGCTGGCCGCCCGGCTTCGCGGTCACGTCCTACCTGAGGATCAGCGCCGGGTGCTTATGCCATGGCCCGTCGGGTGCTAAAAACAGTCGTTACGACGGCAACGCGTTGTTAACGCGTCATTAACGCGTTGTCAACGCGACTTTCTCGAAGGATTTTCATGGACAGCAGCAGCAGCGCCGCCTGGTACGCCCAGTTGAGCAAGCCTTTTTTTGCGCCACCGGCAGGGGTGTTCGGTCCGGTGTGGACCGTTCTTTACGTCATCATCGCCGTCAGCTTCGGTTTTGTGTTGCTGCAATACCTCAAGCGCCGCCTGCCGTTTCGCGTGCTGCTGCCTTTCATCCTGAACCTGCTGTGCAATCTGGCGTACACGCCCATCCAGTTCGGCCTGAAGAACAACGCGCTGGCCAGTCTCGACATCCTGCTGGTGCTTGGCACGCTGGTCTGGGCCATGGCGGCCATCTGGCAGCGGGCGCGCTGGGTGGTCTGGGTCAACATCCCCTACCTGCTGTGGGTCCTGTTTGCGACGGTGCTGCAACTCAGCATCACCTGGCTGAACCGGGCCGGCTGATGACGCTGCGCCGTCCGCCCATGCCGGCCGCGCTCAGGCGCTGACAACGCAGGCTCACAGGCCCAACAGTTTTTTGGCGTCGCCCAGGGCCTTCATGGATTCGTCGTGTTTGCCGGCCTTGTGGAAGGTCTCTCCTTCGGCACGCAAGGCCTTGACCTTGCCCATGTCGGCGGCCGACAGCTTGGGATTGCTGGCGAGTTTGGCGTCTATCGCCTTCATCTCGTTGGGGCAGTTGTTGGCCAGAGCCAGTGACGAGGCGGCCAGGGCCGCGGCAGCAATGATGAGTTTCATGCGAATCTCCCATGTCCAATGCGAGTCAGAAAATACTGACAATAAATGCTAGCAATAACCACCCCGTGGTGGCAAGCGCTTGACCGCAAGGCCGGCCGGGGCATTGCAGCAAAAGCCGGCCGCAGCGCCCGGGAAGCGGCCGGCCCTTAAAATCAGCGGCTTTCCCACCGACTACCGGGTTGACCCATGTCTCTTGAAGTTACCGAAGCCCAGACGGGCGAGCAGCCCGTCGCCACCATTGTGATCATGCACGGCCTGGGCGCCGACGGCCGCGATTTTGTTCCCGTGGCCGAGCAGCTCGATTTGTCCAGCGTGGGCCCGGTGCGCTTCCTGTTTCCCCATGCACCGGTGATTCCCGTCACCATCAACGGCGGCTACCAGATGCCGGCGTGGTACGACATCCTGGGGGCCAACCTGACGGCAGGCCAGGACGAAACCGGCATGCGCCAGACCCAAGCCGCCATCAACACGCTGCTGGAACGCGAAACCTCGCGCGGCATTCCGGCCAGCCGCATCGTGGTGGCCGGTTTTTCCCAGGGTTGTGCGATGGCGCTGATGACCGGCCTGCGTTATCCCGAACGGCTGGCCGGCATCATGGGGCTGTCGGGTTACCTGCCGCTGGCGCATACCGTGGCGGCAGAGCGCAGCTCGGCCAACGAAGGGCTGCCGATTTTCCTGGCGCACGGCAAGCGCGACGGCGTGGTGCCGCTGGCCGCGGCCACCGGCACGCGCGACGCGCTGGTGGCGCTGGGTTATCCGGTGGACTGGCACGAATACGACATGGAACACTCGGTCTGCATGGAAGAGATCGCCGACATGAACCAGTGGCTGCTGCGCGTGTTGTCCGGTTCTAGCGCTTCAGACGAAAATCGGCAGCCGTAAGGGCTTTCCCGTGATGGCGCTGCGCCGGGTTTCCTGCCCGGTTCCGACCGGTGGCTGCATTTTGAAATGAAATAAGCCACCGACCCAAGCAGGACGGGCGCCATCAGCTATCAAAACCATAGTGTTGTGCACAAGCCGGCAAGAGCGGACCGCGTCGCGCCGCGTGGCAAGGCCCGGCGCCGCGCCGCCCGGCCTGCAAACAACCCCGGCCTGTGATACCTTGCACGCCACGAACGATTCAGAGGGAAGAACTTTATGACCAGCTTGCTTGCGCGATCTGCCGCGCTTCTGGGAGACCGCCTCCAGGCGCTCGGCCCTGCCAGGCTGAAAGGCATGCGCCGCGGCATCGAGAAGGAAAGCCTGCGCGCCCAGCCCGGCGGCGCGCTGGCGCTGACGCCGCACCCGGCCGCGCTCGGCTCGGCCCTGACGCACCCCTGCATCACCACCGACTTCAGCGAGTCCCAGGTCGAACTCGTCACCGCCGCGCACAAGGGCCTGGGCGACGGCGCGGACGCCGCGCTGCGCGAGCTCACGCAGATTCACCAGTTCACCTACCGCGCGATGCAGGCCGTCGGCGACGAAATGCTCTGGGTCTCCAGCATGCCCTGCGGCCTGCCGACCGACGAGACCATTCCGATCGCGCGTTTCGGCTCATCCAATGTCGGGCGCGCCAAAAGCGTTTACCGCATGGGCCTGTCGCACCGCTACGGCCGGCGCATGCAGACCATCTCGGGCATCCACTACAACTGGTCGCTGCCCGACGTGACGAGTGAACAGTACTTTGCGCTGATCCGCAATTTCCGCCGCCATGCGTTTTTGCTGCTCTACCTGTTCGGCGCCTCGCCGGCCGTCTGTTCGACCTTTGTGGCCGGGCGCCAGCACGAGTTGCAGCAACTATCAAGCAGCACCATGTACATGCCGCACGGCACCTCGCTGCGCATGGGTCGCCTGGGTTACCAGAGCGATGCGCAGGCCTCGCTGGCCGTCAGCTACAACAGCCTGGAAGGTTACGGCGCCTCGCTGCAGGACGCGCTGACACGGCCTTACCCGGCCTATGAAGCGGTGGGCATCCAGAACCCCGGCGGCGACTACAACCAGTTGGCCACCACCTTGCTGCAGATTGAAAACGAGTTCTACGGCACGATCCGGCCCAAACGCGTGATTTTCCCGGGCGAACGCCCGCTGCATGCGCTGCGCGAGCGCGGCGTCGAATACATCGAAGTGCGGCTGATGGACCTGGACCCGTTCGAGCCGGTCGGCATCAACGCCCAGACCATGCGTTTTCTCGACGTGTTCCTGCTGCACTGCCTGCTCAGCGACAGCCCGCCCGACACGCCGCAGGAGATCGCCGAACTCAAGCACAACCAGCACCACACCGCGGCGCGCGGGCGCCAGAGCGGCCTGCTGCTCAAGCGTGGCGGGCGAGAGGTGCCGCTGACCGGCTGGGGTGCCGAGGTGGTGGCGCAGTGTGCTCCGATTGCCGCCGCACTCGACGCGGCGAACGGGGGGGGCACGCAGTACCGCGACACCCTGCTGGCCGCCGAGGCGGCGCTGCTGGACCCTGCCACCCTGCCATCGGCGCGTGTGCTGGCAGCCATGGCCAGGGACCACGAGAACTCCTTTGTTGCGTTTGCGCGCGAGCGCTCGGCCAGGACCAAAGAGGCGCTGCTCGGCCTGCCGTTTTCCGCCGAGCAACAGGCCGCGTTCGAGGCACTGTCGCGCCAGTCCATTGCCGAGCAGAAAAAAATCGAGGCGGCCGACACCATGCCTTTCGAGATCTACCGCCAGCAGTATGTCTCGGCCGACCGGCTGGGCTTGCCCAGCCGCGAGGCCGCGGTCGCGCTGTAGCCGGCGGCTTGCGTAAAGCCGCCCGCAGGCTCAGGCCGGCCGGGAGGCCAGCTGACGCAGCACTTCATGCGCCGCCGCTTCGGACGAGGCCGGGTTCTGTCCGGTGATCAGATTGGCGTCGTTCACCACGTAAGACTGCCAGTCGGCGCCCTTGCTGTAGTCGCCGCCGTGGTTGCGCAGCATGTCTTCGACCAGGAAAGGCACGACATCGGTGAGCTGCGCCGCCGCTTCCTCGGTGTTGGTGAAACCCGCGACCTTTTTACCCTGCACCAGCGGCGCGCCGCTGGCGGCCCTGGCGTGGCGCAACACACCGGGCGCGTGGCAGACCGCCGCCACTGGTTTGCCGGCGGCGAACATGCGCTCGATCAGCCCGATCGAGGCCTTGTCTTCGGCCAGGTCCCACAGCGGGCCGTGGCCACCGGGGTAGAACACTGCGTCGAAGTCCGCATCCTTCAGGCCGGCCAGCTTGACGGTGTGTGCCAGCGCCTGCTGGGCCGGGCTGTCTTCCTTGAAGCGGCGTGTGGCGTCGGTCTGCGCGTCCGGGGCGTCGCTTTTCGGGTCCAGCGGCGGCTGCCCGCCTTGGGGGGAGGCCAGTGTGATGTCGGCGCCTGCGTCCTTGAAGACATAGTAAGGGGCTGCAAATTCTTCCAGCCAGAAGCCGGTTTTTTTGCCGGTGTCGCCGAGCTGGTCGTGTGAGGTCAAAACCATCAGTATCTTCATGGGTGCTCCTTGAAAGCGCGGCCAGGGCTGCGCGGTGAAAATGGGGGAAGCCGCATGGCGCGGCCGGTGTGTCATCTTCCCGTGCCAGGGCCGCTCGCCGCGTAGGCGGGGGGAAGGTCTGCCTGTCAGGCCCGGTCGCCCGGGTGGGTGACAATCCCTGCTGGCCGGCTGCATCGCGCAGCCCGCGCCCGAGCAACGAACAGAAAGCGTATCCCGACAATGGCTATCCAGTGGTTCCCCGGTCACATGCACCTGACCAAGAAGGCGATCAGTGAGCGCATCAAGGAAATTGATGTGGTCATCGAGCTGCTGGACGCGCGCCTGCCCGGCTCCAGCGCCAACCCCATGCTGGCCGAACTGACCGGCGCCAAGCCCGCGCTCAAGGTGCTCAACAAGCAGGACCTGGCCGATCCGGCGCGCACGCCGCTCTGGCTCGCGCACTACAACAGCCTGCCCGGGACCAGCGCGATTGCGCTCGACGCCAGCGAAACCACGCCGGCGCGCCGCCTGATTGACGCCTGCCACGCGCTGGCGCCCACGCGTGGCAGCATGGTCAAGCCCATGCGCGTGCTGATCTGCGGCATTCCCAATGTCGGCAAGTCCACGCTGATCAACACCCTGACCGGCAAGCGCGCCACCAAGACCGGTGACGAGGCCGGCATCACCAAGCTCGAGCAGCGCATCGTGCTGGCCGACGGCTTTTACCTGTGGGACACGCCGGGCATGTTGTGGCCCCGCATCATCGTCGCCAAAAGCGGCTATAACCTGGCCGCCAGCGGCGCCATTGGCCGCAATGCCTTCAACGAGGAAGAGGTCGCGCTGGAACTGCTGGACTACCTGATCCAGGCCTACCCAGCCCTGCTGGAGGCGCGCTACAAGCTCACGCTGACGCCCGGCATCACCGACGAGCAACTGCTTGAGGAGATCGGCCGCAAGCGCGGTGCGGTGCTGAGCAAAGGCCGGGTGAACCTGCAGAAAGCCGCGGAGATCGTGATTTACGAGTTCCGTGCCGCCACGCTGGGCCGCGTCACGCTGGAAACGCCCGAAGAGTTCGCCCAGTGGCTGGCCGCTGGGCAACTGCTCGATGCCGAGCGGCAGGTCAAGAAGGACCGGATAGAAACCGACCGCCTGGTGCGTTTCAAGAAAATTCCGCGACCGCCCCGCGAGGGTTGAGCACAGGGCCCGCCCGCCCGGACCTGCCATCGGGGGACAGCCAGTTCAGCTGTCTTCGATCACTGCCTGACGGCAGCGACGCGCCCCTCAAAATTTCTGGCCGCAGCCTCTTGAAAGCCTGCAAAGCGCCAATATGTCCCTGCCGTCAGGGCGGCCACCGCGGTGCGGTGGCTGCGTTTGCCGTGGCGCCGTGGCCTGTCCCGGCAGTCCGGCAGCCCACCTGATGGTGTGAGTCCCTTCACAATTTTCAGAAAAGGAGATTGCCATCATGAATGGATTGAACCTGTACGGCGACATCTTCGCCGACCTCAACCGCCTGCAGCAGAGCTTCGAGCAGGTTTTCCGGCCCGACGGCGCCAGCAGCATACGCGCGATGCCGCGCAACACCTTCCCGGTGATCAATGTGGGCAGCACGCCCGAAGCCATCGAGGTGCTGGCGCTGGCGCCTGGTCTCGACCCCGCCGCGCTGCAGCTTACGGTCGACAAGGGCCTGCTGGTCATGGCCGGCGAACGCAAGGCAGAACAGCCGGCCAATGACCAGGTGGCGGTTTATGCCAAGGAGCGCTTCGAGGGCGCTTTCCGGCGCGTGGTGTCCCTGCCCGAAGACGCCGACCCCACGGCCATCAGTGCGACCTACCGCGATGGCCTGCTGCGCGTCAGGGTGGCGCGCCGTGAGTCGTCGAAGCCGCGCCAGATCCAGATCCACTGAAACCCTGAATTTTTTACTTTTTTCAAGGAGCATGTGATGAACCAGAACACAGCTTTGAGCCAGAGCAACCCGGCCCGCGATGTGGCGCCAGCCGTCCAGGGCGGCGCCGACAGCGCGCAGGGCGTCTTGGCGCAGCGCACGACGGCCGTGCTGCCGCCTGTGGACATTTTTGAAGACGATGCCGGCTTTACCATGCTGGCCGACCTGCCCGGCGTGGCCAAGGACCGGCTGACCGTGCGGGTGGACGGCGACAACCTGGTGATTGAAGGGGCCGCGGCGGCGCCGGTGGGGGCCGACATGACGCTGATCTACGGCGAGGTGCTGAACCCGCTGTACCGCCGCACCTTCACCTTGAGCCGGGAGCTGGACCCGGGGAAAATCGAGGCGAAACTCGACAACGGGGTGCTTCGGCTGAACATTCCCAAGGCCGAAGAGGCCAGGCCGCGCCGCATCGAGGTGGCCCTGGCCTGAGCGGCCCGAGTATGTCAGTGCGGGCGCGTGCAGTAGGCGAGGAACTGGTCGAGTTCGGTGGACTTGTCGAAAACCGCATCCGCACCGCACGCCAGGCAGCGCTGGCGGATGTCGTCCGTGGCGTAGTTGGACAACACCACCACGCGTTGTTGCCGCGAGCGCTGCCGGCAACCCTTGAGCACGCCCAGCCCGCTGCCCTGTTGAAGGAAAAGATCGACCACCAGCAGTTGCCAGTCGCGCGGATGCTGGGCCAGCCAGAGGCAGGCGCCTTGTTCGGTCTCTGCGTAGCCCACCGTCTGCACGCCGGCCAGCTCGGTCAATGTGTCGACCAGGTTGTCCCGGATCACCGCGTTGTCCTCCACGATATAGGCCTTCAACGCTGCGGGGCGTCGGGTGGGGGAAGGGTGGCCGGCCCCTTGGAGGGTTCCGGCGGCAAGGTTCACGGGAGTCACGTAGCCAGTCTCCCCCGCTGACCGCAGGAATGGCGCAAGGGATTGCACTGCGCCGGTGTAGGACAGTGCGCTCCAAGTGCCCAATGGGCCTGTGCGGATCGCCGTCGCGTCAGCGCCGGTGTCGCCTGTGCCCGCTCATCCAGGCGCCAGCTCTTACGTTCCGTGTGCCTGATGCTACAAAAAATGTAGCGATGGCGACGGGCGGAACTGCCGTGAAACTACAGCGGGCCCGACGGACCGGTCCTGCCGGCGAGGCGCCGGCGCACATACACGCCGATAAAGCCGAGGCCCAGCACCAGTGCAAACCAGCCCACCAGTGAAGCCTTGGCGACGATGCCCTGCATGCCCGGCGAGCTGATGAAGTAAGGCGACACCAGCACGGCCAGGCCGATCAGGACGCACAGGAGTCCCTTGACCAAAAGCTCGTTGTTGGCCTTGTTGCTGTGCCTTCGGATGGGGGGTGGAGGTAGGGGCATGGCCTGATTGTCGGCCAAATGCGGGGGGCAGGCTGCCCCAGGGGCTTGCCGGTATTGCGCCGGACGGATCGCCGCAACGGACTTATAGTGGCTGCTTCCCATTTTCCGGCCCGCGCCCCAGCGTGCGCGCGGGCCATTTTCGCCATTTCCAGGAGCTATTTGTGTCCACCACACCCGCAGCAGCCATTCAACCGACCCGTTTTGGCAGTGGCCAGGCCGTGCGCCGCCTCGAAGACGACGCCCTGCTGGCCGGCACCGGCCAGTTCACCGACGACGTGACCCTGCCGGAGCAGGTGGCCCTGTTTTTTGTGCGTTCACCGTATCCGCACGCGCGCATTGTGGCGGTGGACAGCGCCGCCGCGCTGGCCATGCCGGGCGTGTTGACGGTCGTGACCGGCGCCGACCTGGTGGCCGCCGGCGTCAAGCCGATTCCCGGCTCCAGCGGCTTTTCAAGGGCCGATGGCTCGCCCGGTGTGTCACCGGCGCGCCGTGTGCTAGCCCATGAACGGGTACGTTTCGTCGGCGAGGCGGTCGCTGCCGTGGTCGCGCAGACCCTGCAGCAGGCCCGCGATGCCGCCGAAGCCGTGATGGTGGACTACGACGAGCTGCCCATGGTGGTGGACGTGAACGATGCCACCGCGCCCGGCGCCCCGGCGCTGGCGCCGGAAGCCCCCGACAACATAGCCTGCGAGACGCGTTACGGCAGCGTGGAAGCCACCGCCGCGGCCTTTGCCAGGGCCCGCCATGTGGTGGCGCTGGACATCGTCAACCAGCGCCTGCACGCGCTGACCCTGGAGCCGCGCTCGGTGCTGGCCGCGTTCGACAAAACCTCGCAGCGCCTGACGATACGCATGAGCACCCAGATGCCCACGGGGGTGCGCAACTCGGTGTGTGACGCGCTGGGCATGGCGCAGGAGCAGGTGCGTGTGGTGGTCGGTGATGTGGGTGGCGGCTTCGGCATGAAGACCGGCGTGTACCCCGAAGACATTGCCGCCGCGTATTGCGCCCGCGCCTTGCAGCGCCCGGTCAAATGGGTGGCTGAGCGCAGCGAGGAATTCATTTCCGCCTGCCACGGCCGCGATGTGTCGAGCCGCGCCGAACTGGCGCTCGACGCGCACGGGAAAATACTCGCGCTGCGCCTGGCCTCGCTGGCCAATGTGGGCGCGTACACCACCGGCGCGGGGGTGGCCATCCAGGTGCTGATCGGCCCCTGGGTGCAGACCAGTGTCTACGACATCCAGACCATCGACTTTCATTTCAGCGCCGTGCTGACCAACACCGCACCCACCAGCGCCTACCGCGGTGCGGGCCGGCCCGAGGCCATTTTCACGATGGAACGGCTGATGGACGAGGCCGCGCGCCAGACCGGCATCGACCGCATTGAACTGCGCCGGCGCAACTTCATCCAGCCCGCGCAGATGCCCTACACCAACCCCATGGGCCAGGTCTATGACACCGGTAAGTTCGAGTCGGTGATGGACCAGGCGCTGCTGCTGGCCGACTGGAAAGGCTTTGATGCGCGGGCGGCGCAGTCAGCCTCGCGCGGCCTGTTGCGCGGTCTCGGCATTGCCACCTTTCTCGAGTGGACCGGCGGCAACGCGCTGGAAGAAACCGTGACGGTCGCGGTGCAGGCCGACGGCATGATCGAGGTTTTCACCGCCGTCAACGCCATGGGGCAGGGCATTGCCACCACGCTGACGCAGCTGGTGGTGGACGCCTTTGGCGTGCCCGCCGACCAGGTGCGGGTGGTGATGGGCGACACCGACCGCGGCAACGGCTTTGGCAGCGCCGGTTCACGTTCGCTGTTCACCGGGGGCTCGGCGGTGCGCGCCGGTGCCGACAAGGCGATTGCACTGGGCAAACAGCTGGCTGCCAAGGAATTCGAGGCGGCCGAGCAGGACATCGTTTATGCGAGTGGCGACTTCACGGTCGCCGGCACCGACCTGCACATCGGCCTGTTCGATCTGGCCGCGCGGCAAGGCGACCGGCAGATCTTTGTGGACTCCACCACCACGGTGGCCGGGCCCACCTGGCCCAACGGCTGCCACATCAGCGAGGTCGAGGTCGACCCGCAGACCGGCCAGGTGGCGGTCGTGGCCTACGCGTCGGTCAATGACGTCGGCCGTGTCGTCAACCCGATGATCGTGCGCGGCCAGCTCGACGGCGGTGCGGTGCAGGGCATCGGCCAGGCACTGTGCGAGCACATGGTCTATGACCGCGAGACCGGCCAGCCCGTGACCGGCAGCCTGATGGACTACGCCGCGCCGCGTGCCGACACCGCGCCCGGTTTCAGGACCGAGATGGACGAGTCCACGCCTTGCCTGAACAACCCGTTGGGCGTCAAGGGGGTGGGCGAACTCGGCACCATTGGCGCCGGCCCCACGGTGGTCAACGCCGTGGCCGACGCGCTGGCCCGCCGCGGCATGACCGCCCAGGCCAGGGCGCTGCAGATGCCGATCTCACCGGCGCGGCTCTGGCAATGGATGCAACCCGGCGCCTGAACGCCTGAACGCCTGACCGTTGATCGGTCGAAGTCAAGGGCGTTCTGGCCGCACTTCGGCCAACCGGGCGGCCCGCTCGTAGTTACACTTTTTGACTACGTTGACTTTGAAGGCGCTCCGTGTTTCGTCACCTTGTGGCCTGTGTGGCCGTGCTCTCAGGCTGTGCGCTCGCCCATGCCGAAAAACCAGTTGAGGCCTTCTTTCCGGTCAATCCGTACAACGTCCATCTGACCGCTGCCTGCTGGAATCCGGTCATCCAGTCTGTTGCTACCGTCCAGCAAGTCGGCCCCGTCCGGCCTGCGCTGAGCAGCGGTCAATGATCGCGCTGGCCCGACTCCTTCCGCAGTCGCTGGTTGCGCGCGTCTACCTTCTTTACACGCTGACACTGCTGCTGTTTGTCTGCAGCGGCCTGTGGCTTTTTTATCATTACCAGTTCTCCAAGGCCGTTGAAAACGCCCAGGACTCGGCGACCATGCTGGTCGAGGTGGCCGTGCAGACCATTTCCGACAGCGCCGTGATCGGGGACCATCACACCATCAAACGCATTCTGGACAAGGCTGTCCTGCAGTCGCAGTTTTCGTCGGCCTCGTTCATCGATCTTGCAGGCGGGGTCATCGAACGCCACCACGCCCAGCCGCCACCCGTGTCTCCCCCCGCATGGCTGCTCGAGGCGGCGGCAGCTAACCTGCATGACGTCAGCCGGACCCTTTCCCTGGGCGGGCGTGACTATGGCGTGCTGCGTCTGGGGTTTGCGGTGGACCAGGTGGCTGCAGGCTTGTGGCAGCTGATGCTGGCCGCCCTGGGGCTGGCGCTGGCCGGTGTTGCCGGCGGGCTGCTGCTGATCTGGTTTCCGCTGCGCCACTGGCTGGGTTCGCTGGAGCGGGTGCACACCTTCAAGGCGGACTTTCCGCGCCATGGCGATCTCGCGGCGAGGCCACTGCTGCTGCAGAGTCTGCCGCTGGAATTTCGCCCCACGTTCGAGGTTCTCGACCAGACCGCCCACAGCCTGAGAAAAGAGCTGGCCAACCGCGAGGAGGCCTTGGGGTCGCTGCGCAGCGCGCTGGCGGAACTGCTGCCCCAGGTTGCATCCGACGGTTTCGCAGGAAGTGACGACATCGCCGTGTTGTCCCGCACGATCGCCGACCTGGTGCAGGAGCGCGGCGCCAGGCGCGACGAACTGCAGGAGGCCGTCGCGGCAGCACAGTCAGCCAACCGGGCCAAAAGCGAATTTCTCGCCAACATGAGCCACGAGATCCGCACCCCCATGAACGGCATCCTGGGCATGACCGGCCTGGTGCTCAAAACCGAGCTGACGGCGCAGCAGAGGCAGTTTCTCGGCATTGTGAAGACTTCGGCCGATGCCTTGCTGACCATCATTGACGACATCCTGGACCTCTCGAAAATCGAGGCAGGCATGCTCACCATGGAGCTGATCCCTTTCGATCTGCACCAGTTGATGGACGAGGCGGTTCAGTCGCTTTCCCTGCGGGCCCAGGAAAAAGGGCTGCGCCTGAGCCGCACCATGGCCGCTGCGGTGCCCCGGCGGATTGTGGGCGAACAGGTGCGGCTGCGGCAGATTTTGCTGAACCTGATGGGCAATGCCGTCAAGTTCACCGACCGCGGCGAGGTCAGCGTTCACTGCACGCTGGAGCCCCGCGAATCCGGCGGCGCCATGCTGCACTTCACCGTGACCGACACCGGCATCGGCATTTCCCCTGAAAAGCAGCAGCATATTTTCCAGGCCTTCAGCCAGGAAGACACGTCGACCACGCGCAGGTTTGGCGGCTCGGGCTTGGGGTTGACGATTTCGCGCCGCCTGGTCGGCCTGATGCAGGGCGAGTTGTGGGTGGACAGCAGCCCCGGTGCCGGCAGCAGGTTTCATTTCACCATGGCCTTCACCGAGGACGTGACGCCCTTGCCGGCGCCGGACGCCTTGCCGGTGTTCTCGGCGACCCTGCCGCCGGGGACGAAAGAGGAGCTGCCGGTGCTGGTGGTGGAAGACAACCTGATCAACCAGACCCTGGTGATGACACTGCTGCAACGTGGCGGCTACCGCGTGACCCTGGCGGGCACCGGGCGGGAAGCCGTGGAGAAATTCCTGATGCACCGCTTTTGCATCATCCTGATGGACATGCAGATGCCCGACCTGGACGGCATTGAGGCGACCAAGGCGATTCGCCTGCTCGAACGCAAACAGGAGCGCCTGCGCACGCCCATTGTGGCCATGACGGCCAACGCCATGCGGGGTGACCGCGAGCGTTGCCTGGAGGCCGGCATGGACGACTACCTGGCCAAACCCATCAAGACCACGGAGCTGTTTGCCATCATCGAAACCCTGATCGCGGACTGACCGGGGGCGCGGTTTGGTCCCGGCCGGTGCCACTTTCCAGCGGCGGGTGTGCCAGGTATTGTTGCCGAAGTCCGCCGGGAAAAATCAGAAAACAAAAATCGCCTGCAGCCCTTTTAAAATGGGCGCGAGAAGCTATCAAAAACAGAGCGCTTTAAAGCGCCAGACCCCGCTCAGGCAGGGCCGGCGGCTTTCTTGGCGCGCATCTTGGCGCCTATGTATTCGCCATGCGTGACATGCAGCAGGCCGGCAATCTTGCTGATCAGGTGGTTTTCATGGGCGTCGAGGTGGGCGTCCGAATACGCCACCTGCCACATGGTTTCCACCATCTGGATCTTCTGCGCCTGCGTGAAATGCTCGTTCATGGCGGAGGTGAAGCGGTGGTAGTCGTGGCTGGTCCTGGCCGTGTCTTCGGCCAGTTCCAGCAGCCGGGCCAGCTCGTCGTCGGCGAGCGAAAATTTTTCGCGCAGCGTGTCCAGCACGGTGGCCCTTTCGGCGGCGGTGATGGCCGGGTCGGCACGCATGACTTCCACCAGCAGCACGGCGGTGCCCAGTTGCAGCGCATGGTCGCGCTCACCGGGAGATTGGGCCCGGGCAGGCGCGGTGAAAGTGTCAAACAGGTCTTTGAGGGTTCTGAGCATCGACTTCCTTGGGAGCTTTGCGGCCATGCGCGCAAACACTTGCACGATGGAGCCGGCGGGCGCAGATTGGTTCCCGCCCCGGCGCCGGGGTGGGAGGCTCCCACGCCTTCAACAGGGACAAACGGGGCGTTTCTGCAAGGCGTGAGAAGCCGGGTTAAAACATGAAACATCGTTGCTTCCCACCAGGCCTGGCGCCTGATCCATGTCATGGCCGGGCAGTGCTTGGCGTGGAATACTGACCATTCTGCGACAAGCTTTTCATGGAGTGTCGTGCCCCTGATGAACTGGTTGAAAAAACTCCCGAACTCCCGGCGCGCCGCCAGCGGCCTGGAGTGGACGCTGTGGCGCAAGCTGCCGCTGATCGCCGCGGTGGGTACGCTGCTGCCCCTGCTGGTCCTGGGGCTGGTGTACCTGTTCAACGATCCCGCCGCCGGTGCCGCCCAGGCGCGCTGGGCGCAGATGGTGGGCTACATGGTGCTGGGCGCGATCCTTTTCCATTGGTCCATGGTGGTCACGGTGGCTTTTGGTTGCGTGGTCGTGATGATCATGAAAGGCCCCGGTTATGTGGCCGACGGCCTCTGGGTGTCGCACAGCGACCGGCCGCGCGACGGCATGGAAAGCCTCGAAGAGGCCGCCAGCCGCCGGCCGACCCAGGCAGCCCCGCGCGACTGATCCGCGAAGAAGCCCGCGCCGCCGGGCGACAATCAGAGGGCCATGAAAACCATACTTCCCCTGCAACTGCTGGTTGCCCCCGACAAAAACGACCCGCAGCCGCTGATTCTTTACCATGGCCGCGGCTGCCCGGACGGCTTTGCCGCGGCCCTGGCCGCTTGGCTGTATTACGAAGGCCGGGCCGAACTGGTGGGGCTGGACCACGGCGACACCCGTTCGATCGATGACCTGCCGGCGCTGGCCGGACGCGCCGTCTACATCCTCGACTTTTCGTTTTCCGCCGACATCCTGCGTGGCATCGAAGAACGCGCCGCCAAACTCGTGATGCTGGACCACCACAAAAGCGCCGCAGAAAAACTCACGGGGTTTGCCTGCCGCTGCGGGGTGGTGCACTTCGACATGGACAAATGCGGCGCCCGCCTGGCCTGGGAATTTTTTCATCCCACCGCCCCCTTGCCGGACCTGGTGCGTTATATCGAGGACCGCGACATCTGGGTCTGGCGCCATCCCGAGAGCCCGGCCTTCCTGGCGGCGCTTGACATGGAGCCCCACGACTTTGCGCGCTGGGCGGCCATCGCCGCCTTCAGCCCCGAACAGGTGACGGCCTTCATGGCGCGGGGCCAGGCGATGGACGAAAAATTCAGCAAGCTGGCGGCCGGCATCGCCGAGAACGCGCAGCCCGTCATCTTCAACGGCCAGCACGGCCTGATGGTCAATGCACCCGGCGTGTTTCACAGCCTGGTGGGCGACCTGCTTTCCAAACAAAGCGGCACCTTTGCGCTGATGTGGACGGTCGCCCCGGGCGGCGTCGTCAAGGCCGGCCTGCGTTCGCAGCGCGGCTTTGACTGCATCGCGCTGGCCGAGAGCATGGGCGGCGGCGGCCATGCACAGGCCTGCGGCTTCAAGATGGGCGTGGCGCGCCTGCCCGAACTGCTCAGCGGCGTGTTTGACGCGGCCGCAGCGCCGGACGCCAGCGCCCGGCAAGCCACCTGAAAACCATCCACGGACACCCCAGCCATGCCACGCCTTGCACCCTTGCCGCCCGACACCACGCCGGCGCTCAAACCACATTTCGATTTTTTCCTGACCACGCTGGGGTTCACGCCCAACAGTGTGCTGACCATGCAGCGCAAGCCCAAACTCGTGCAGGCGCTGGCGCAGCTCAATGGCGCGGTGATGGACCCCGAAGGCGAGGTGGACCTGGGCTTTCGTCGGCTGATCGGCCATGTGGTTAGCAAGGTGGCGGGCTGCCTGTACTGCCAGGCGCACACCCTGCTCGGGGCCAAAAACTTCGGCATCAGCGAAGCCAAGCTCGCCGACGTCTGGCGCTATGCCAGCAGCCCGCTCTACAGCCAGCGTGAACGCCTGGCCCTGGACTTTGCCCTGGCCGCAGCCAGCCAGCCCAACGCCGTGACCGACCCACAGTTTGCGCAGCTGCAGCAGCACTGGAGCGACAGCGAAATCACCGAGATCCTCGGCGTGGTGGCGCTGTTTGCCTTTTTGAATCGCTGGAACGACACCATGGCCACGCCGCTCGAAGCCAGCCCCGCGGCCGTGGCCACGCAGGCCCTCGGCGATCAGGGCTGGACCGCGGGCAAACACGCGGCCTGAGGCGGCAGCCCGGCCCGGGGCCATGGTGCATGGACCGGGCACTGATGAGGGGAGCCGGGGGAGGCGTTTGGCAATGCACACCAAACCGCCGGGCCGAAGCGCAATGCAACGCCACGCCGGGAGCATGCGCATCTGGATACCACTGCAGTCGCGCGGTAAATGCCCGGTAAATCTCCGTTTTCCTTACACGGCGTTCACACAGCCAGGCCAACAATGGCCCCACTGAGTCACACACAGCCTTCAAAAAGCAGCGATTCAGGAGCAGCTCCCACCGCCGCTTGCCGACCCTGGAAACCGTTCCAGCCACCGCAAGCTGCCCACCGGGCTGCTGGTTATTCATCCGCATCGCAGGAGAACCCCATGAAATCGAAACTGTTGACCGCTTCCTTGTTGGCATCTGCCTTGTTCGCCGGTCTGGGCATGGCCCCGGTGATGGCGCAGGGCAACTACACCCCGGGCATTGACCAGTCGCAGCAGGCGATCGGTGCGCGCATCCAGCAGGGCATGGCGTCCGGCCACATCACGCCTTCCGAGGCGCAGGCGCTGTACCAGCGTGACCGCGAGATCGAAGCCCGCGAAATGCACTTCAAGGCCAACGGCAGTGCCAACCCGCAGGAGCGCCAGCAGTTGCGCGCCGACCTCGGTGCCCTGAGCGCCGATGTGGAACGCATGATGGCCAACCGCGACGTGGTCCGTCCCGGCTATGCAGACCAGGCCGTCGCCACCCCCGGCATCGACCAGCGCGCGCAGGAGATCAGCCAGCTCATTGACGAGGGTGTGCGCTCTGGCCGCATCACCCAGCGCGAAGCGCGCAGGCTGTACAAACGCGAGCGTGTGATTGAGCGCCAGGAGCAGGCCTTCAAGTCTGACGGCGTCGTGACCCAGCAGGAGCGCCGGCAACTGCGCGCCGAGCTGTCCGCACTGCGCGACGACGTGGAGCGCATGATGCGCAACGACCGCCGTAACGGCCGCGGTTAAGGCAGGCCTCGGGCGCTCACAGCGTCCCGACCAAAAAGCCAGGCAGTGCCTGGCTTTTTTATTGATGGTCAAAAATGGCTTCAGACCAACAAGGACGTGCGCAGTCAGCTATCAAAAATGGAGCAGTGGCGGCCGGGAAGGACAGGGGGTGCATCGAACCAGACGGAGTGGAGAGGAGGAGGATCGAACTCCCGACCTCTGCATTGCGAACGCAGCGCTCTCCCAGCTGAGCTACCCCCCCCACAACTGCGAATTCTAGCCAACTGCGCCGCGCACCGCCAGCCCCGCCGGGGCCCGCTTGCCGCTTCCGGTTCAGGGGTGCCGCGGGCGGGCGGCCGCCAGCAGCTTTTGCACCAGCGGGTGCAGCAGCTTCTTGTGCGCGGCAAGGGCGTAGAAGTGTTCTTCCACACCCTCGCAAGGCCCCACCCGCCTGACCTGGTAACGCGCGGTCATTTCCTCCTGCATCAGCTCGGCTGCCGGAAAGACGCCCATTCCGGCCGCGCCGAAGGTCTTGAGCAGCGCGCTGTCTTCAAATTCGCCGGCGATGTGGGGGGTGATGTCCAGCCGTTCGAACCACTGGTCGAGGGGGGCGCGTACCGCGCTGTGGCTGGTGGGCAGCAACACCGGGACCCGGGCCAGCGACTGCGGGAAACCCTTGCGCGCCGCGGCATACAAGGAAGGCGGCGCATACCAGGCCAGCGGCGATGACGCGAGCGGATGGCTGTAGAGCTTGACGTTGGGGTTGGGCGGCGCGGGCCGGTCCGCCAGGATCACATCAAGGCGGTGCAGCGCAAGGTCACCGAGCAGGTCCTCGAACTCGTCCTCGTGGCAAAGCAGCCTGAGCCTGGGCTCATGCATGACCGGCTGCAGAAGGCGCCGCACTGCCAGCTTGGGCAGGCCGTCGGAGATGCCCACCGCCAGCCGCACCGTCGGGGTGCTGGCTGCCTCGCGCACCGCGGTCGGCAGCTGTTCGCCGAGCTGGAAAATCTGCTCGGCCTGGCGCATGGCCGCGGCGCCTGCCGGCGTGAGCGCCACGCCGCGGCCCTCGGGTTTGAGCAGGGCGTAGCCCAGCGAGCGTTCCAGTTCGCGGACCTGCGTGCTGACCGTCTGCACCGCCATGCCCAGACGGTCGGCGGCGCGGGTCATGCCGCCTTCCTTGGCCACGACCCAGAAGTAGTAAAGGTGGCGGTAGCTGAAGTCTTTGCTCATGTTTCTGTTTTTCGGAAGTATTTATTCACAATTATCTGCTTTTAAAGAAGTGCGTGTCCCGGTATCGTGAGAACCTTCGAAAGCGAAGGAGTCCCTCATGCAGATCATTTTTGAATCGCGCGAACCCTGGCTGGAGCGTCTGCGCGGGTTGGCAATGCGTCGGGTGCGCCAGGCCACACGCCCACTCGACTGGCTCGCGCCGCGCGCCAGGGTGCAGATGTCGGACGTGCAGGGCGCCCGGGACGGCATCGACAAACGTTGCCAGGTCGAGTTGAGCGCCGAAGGCGCCGGCACGGTGGTGGTGACGTCGATCACCCGTGACTGGGGATCGGCTCTGCAAAGTGCCCTGTCGCGCGCTGTGCGGGCGCTGCTGCGCAAGTTGCAGCCCGCCCGCACCCGTACCCGCACGCGCGCCATCACTCACCAGCGCTGAGCGCTGCCCTCTGAAAATTCCCGAAAGGAACATCCCGAATGAAATGCCCCGTCTGCCCCGATGCAACCCTGCTGATGTCCGAACGCCAGGGCGTCGAAATTGACTACTGTCCCCAGTGCCGGGGTGTCTGGCTGGACCGCGGAGAACTCGACAAGCTGCTGGACCTTTCCGCCGCAGCGCCCGCCGCCCGGCCTGTCGTGCAGCCGGTCCAGCAGGTCCAACCCGACTTTGTGGATTCCGACTATCGGCACGGCAAGCGCGGCTACCCGCGCCGGCAGAAGTCCTGGCTCAGCGAAATTTTCGACTGAGCCCCCTCTTTAAAGAAAGGACCTCCTGATGAGAAGTTATCCGCGGAACAGCCCGCAGGCCGCCGCACGCATTGTTGCGCTTGCCATGCTTGCTGATGGAAGCATGTGCAAAAAGGAACTCGACACCTTTGACCGGTTGGACGTGGATGCGCAAATCGGACTGGACAAGGCCGAGTTCCATGCGGTCGTCCAGACGTTTTGCGAGGACCTTCTCTCGGCAGCGCATTCCAGCTGGAGTGACATGTGCCGGGTTGACCCGAAAACGCTGGCCGAACTGATGGCCGAGATCGATAGCCCCGAGCTGCGGCGCAAACTCATCGGTCTGTGCGTGACCATCGTCGAGGCGGACGGGCGTGTTGCAGATGGCGAATCGATCGTGCTCGTGGCAGCGGTCGAACATTGGGGTCTGCAACGCGAGATGCTGAAGATGCGGTGCCAGCATGTCTGACTACGCGCTCCCGATAGCATCGCTGGGGGTTTTGATTTTGTTCTGCGCCTGGCGCGAGTACGCTGGCGACAACCGGCGCGACGTCAAGCTCATGGCTGCGTGCGGCGCCGGGAGCGTGCTGGCGGGTGCCGCAGCGTGGCTAGCCTGACCCAACCGGCGGTTGAGTATCGCCACGTCAAACCGGTCACACCGAAGGAGTAATGCCATGTCAAGAGTCCTCGTCCCGCCAGATGGATCACCCAATTCGCTGCACGGCGTGCGTCACGTTGCGAGGGAGTTCATGAAAGATCGGGAGCTCGAAATCCACTTGCTCAACATACAACGGCCGTTTTCGAGTGAGGTAGTCCGCTTCACCGGCAGGCGGGACCGGATGGCGTTCCACCAGGAGCAGGCCGAAAAGGCGCTCGGGCCCGCGCGGCAGGCGCTTGACCGATCCGGCATTCCCTACACCGTCCATGTTGAAGTCGGAGACAGGGCCGATTGCATTGCGGATGCGGCTCGCCGGCTCCGATGCGCGCGCATCGTGATGAGCACCGCGCGCAAGAGTTCACTGGTTCGCTGGGTCGAGGACTCGGTCACCAACCAGGTGATCGAACGCACCACGGTGCCCGTGGAGGTGATTGCCGGGGACGCCGCCTCCAGCCTGGAGCGTGTTGGCATTCCGGCAGGCGTTGGTGCGGGCCTCCTGGTTCTTGGAATGGCGGCCGACTGATGTGGCTCAGTTGCACCGACTGGCGCAAATCACGCTGCCAGGATTTCCGCGCTCGGCAGGGGCCAGCCAATTGCGACGCTGTCGACCGGCGTTATGCCGCCCCAAACCCTCCCAGCTTCTTGCTAGCTGACCTGTAACACCACCTGACAACCCATGAAAACAAGCGCCTCAACCACGCCCTTCCGAAGAAGACCAGCCACGCACGCCACGTCCGGGGTGTGCCCATGAGCAATATTGAATCTTTCGCTACCGGCCCGATGTGGGCCGGCTTCATCGCCTTCGTCATTGCAATGCTTGCCCTGGACTTGTTTGTACTGGGTGGTAACAAGGCCCACCGTGTTTCGGTCAAGGAGGCCGGGAGCTGGGTGGTGGCCTGGATGCTCCTGGCCACGACATTCGGCGCCTTGTTGTGGTGGTACCTGGACGGCACGGCCGGCCGTGAGATCGCCAACCGCAAGGCACTGGAGTTCTTCACCGGCTACCTGATCGAGCAGACCTTGTCGGTCGACAACATGTTCGTGTTCGTGATGATCTTCACCTACTTCGCCGTTCCGCCGGAGCTGCAGCGCCGCGTGCTGTTGTACGGGGTGATAGGTGCGATTGTCATGCGCGCAGGAATGATCATGGCCGGCGTCTGGCTGGTGTCGGAGTTTGCCTGGGTGCTCTACGTGTTCGGCGCGTTCCTGGTGGTGACCGGGATCAAGATGCTGGTCATGGCCGATCAACAACCCGACCTGGAGAAGAATCCCTTCCTGCGCTGGCTGCGCCGCCACATGCGCATCACCCCGGGCTTTCATGGTGAGGCCTTCTTTGTGCGCATCAACGGCCTGCGTTATGCGACGCCGATGTTCCTGGTGCTGATGATGATCGAGGCCAGCGACCTGGTGTTTGCCGTCGACAGCATCCCGGCCATCTTCGCGGTGACCACTGATCCGTTCATCGTGTTCACCTCCAACATCTTCGCCATCATGGGCCTGAGGGCGCTGTACTTTCTGCTGGCCGACATGGCCGAACGCTTTCACCTGCTCAAGTACGGTCTGGCGCTGGTGCTGGTCTTTATCGGCGGCAAGATGCTGGCGATGCCCTGGTTCCACATGCCGGTGCAGTGGTCGCTGTTGATCGTGGCCTCGATCATCCTGATTTCCGTGATCCTCAGCCTGAAGCTCTCAAGCCACAAACCGTCCAGGAGTGTTTCATGACCGATGCTGCAATGCAAGACGCCATGCCGGCACCAGCCCTCGAACGGCGCGATGACATGGGCCGGCTCGTCGCCGTGACCTGGCCCGGTGCAGGGGTCAGTGAAGACCCAGGCAGCAAGCGCTGGCTGGTGGCGGTCGATGGCTCGGCGTGCTCGTTGCGCGCCGTCGCGATGGTCGCAGGGCTGGCGGCAATGGAGCCGGGCGTCGGGGTCGATCTGGTGCATGTCCAGCTCTGGCTGAACAAAGAGGCTGCAGAGTCTGAACTGGCGCGGCGCGGATGGACAGCCACGGCGCAGGCGCGCCAGTTGCTTGACGCGGCGTCGGTCCGCTGGCGCCTGCATATCGTCATGGGAGAGGGGGCGCCAGAGATTGCGGACCTGGCCGATGCGCTGGGCAGTCGCGGCATTGCCATCGGCTCGCGCGGGCTGACCGCTACCGAATCCCTGTTGCTGGGTTCGGTGGCCTACAAGGTCGTGCACCTGGCCAGGCTGCCCGTGCTGATCGTGCGGTAGCAGTGGCTGGCGATGCCCTCCTTCGAACCCGTCATCCTGTTCTTCGTGCTCGGCGTGATCGCCGGCTTCGTGCGTTCGGACCTCAAGATACCCGGCGTCCTCTATGAGGCCTTGAGCATCTTTCTGCTGCTCGCGATCGGCCTCAAAGGCGGTGTCGAGCTGGCGCGCTATCCGCTGTCCGATGTCGCGCTGCCGGCCCTCGCCGTGGTGGTGGCGGGCGCCTTGATCCCGCTGGCGGCGTTTCCGCTCCTGCGCCGCGTTGGCAAGCTGTCAACCGCCGATGCGGGATCAATCGCCGCGCACTACGGATCGGTCAGCGTGGTCACCTTCGCCGTCGGCTCCAGCTACCTGGCCCGGCTGGGCGAGGCCGCCGAGGGCTACATGACCGTATTCCTGGTGCTGCTCGAGTTTCCTGCTCTGATGATCGGTGTGCTGCTGGCGCGGCGCGGCGAGCAAGGCACCCCCTGGCGGCAGGTGCTGCACGAGGTCTTCGCCGGCAAGAGCATCGTGTTGCTGCTGGGCGGGCTGGTGATCGGCTGGGCGGCCGGGCCCGGCGGCATCGCGCCGCTCGACCGCCTGTTCTTCGACCTGTTCAAGGGGCTGCTTGCTTTTTTCCTGCTGGAGATGGGCCTGGTGGTTGCCAGGCGTTTCGGCGACCTGCGGCGCGCGGGCATTTTCCTGATCGCGTTTGCCGTCCTCATGCCGCTGGCGGCCGCGGGCCTGGGTCTGGTCACCGGCATGCTGCTCGGGCTGTCGGTGGGGGGCGTCACGCTGTTGGCCACGCTGTACGCGAGCGCCTCCTACATCGCCGCGCCGGCGGCCATGCGCATCGCCGTGCCGCAGGCCAACCCGGCGCTGTCGATCGGCGCGGCGCTCGGCATCACTTTCCCGTTCAACCTCGTGGTGGGCATTCCTCTGTACCACCGGCTTGCCCAGTACCTTCATCACGCCGGAGCCTGACGCCATGGAAATGACCACCCGCAAACTGCTGACAATCGTGACCGAGGCCGCGCTCGAGGACATGCTCGTGCGCGACATCGAAAACCTGGGCGCGCGCGGCTACACCATCACCGATGCGCGCGGCAAGGGCAGCCGCGGCATGCGCGACGCCACCTGGGCGCCGCACGCCAACATCCGCCTCGAAGTGCTCTGCGACGCCGACACGGCCCATGCCATCTGCACTGCGCTGCGCGAACGCTACTACGACAACTACTCGATGGTGATGTACGTTGGCGAGGTCGTCGTTTTGCGCCCCGAGAAGTTCTGATTCTGGAAACAACAACCGAAAGTTCATGATGCAAATCGCCACCCAAGGCCGTCTGGCCGTGCTCGCCATGCTGGATTTGGCCCTTCGCACCGATCACGGGCCGATTGCGCTGGCCACCATCGGTGCACGGCAGAAGATCTCACTGACGTATCTCGAGTCGCTGTTCGCACGGCTGCGTCGGCGAGGGCTGGTGCGCAGCACGCGCGGGCCCGGCGGCGGCTATGGCCTGGCGTGCAGCGCTGCTGACATTACAGTCGCCGACATCGTGCACGCCGTCGACGAGTCGGGGCCGCCATGCACCCGCACCGCAGCCCAGCCGTCCAGCCGCGACCATCCTCCGGGCCAGCGGATTGCCAGCGACTGGTGTGCCGACCTTGAGCGCGAACTGGCGCAATTCCTGGCGTCGGTTTCTCTGCACGACCTGGTTTTGCAGCATGACCGCCGCGGCACAGCCCCGGAGCCTGCCTCCGTGCGGGCTGCGATCATTGGCGACGTGAAGCCCCAGCGGGGGGTGGGAACAGCGCCCAACGCGGTCGTTTCAGTGCCTGGCAGCTGAACACTGTGATCCCGTTGAACTTGCCGCCACTTGAGCGACCCAGAAATATCGAGACATGAAAGCGCGCCTTTGCACCCATGGCATCGTTGCAAATCCTCGCCATGGCGACGGCCATGTCTGCGGTTTGCGCCTCGCCCTGGGCACGAATCCATCGCTTTCATTGTGTTCCGATATTTCTGGGTCGAAGTACCAGGCAATCGGTCTACCAAGCTCCCGGCATGGCTGACTTGCGCATTGAATTTGCCGGTGTCGGGCCCGCCGACGCGCCCGCATGGCACGCCCTCGACGTTGCCGCCGCATGGCCTGAACGCTGACGAGGTCGCGCGTCGCCTGGCTACGCATGGCCCGAACCGGCTGGCCGAAGTCCAGCCGCTGAGCACGCTCGAGCGGCTGCTGCACGAGTCGCTGACCGACGGCTCGCAATTGCTGCTGCTTGGCGCGATGGTGATCGGCCTGCATCGCGGCACGCAGGGCGAGGCCGCGATGCAGCCGTTCACCGGCGACCTGTTCAAGGGCATGCTCGCCTTCTTCCTGCTGGACATGGGGCTGCTCGCCGCACGCAACATGGGCGAACTGCGCGGCAAACCCGCCTGGTTGCTGGCCTATGCGGTGGCTGCGCCGCCAGTCCATGCGGGGCTGGCGCTGCTGATGGTGCTGGCCGCCAGCGCCTCCTACATCGCCGTGCCGGCCGTGATCCGTCACGCGATTCCCGAAGCCCGTCCTTCGCTGTACATCGGCATGTCGCTGGGCCTGACCTTTCCGCTCAATATCCTGCTGGGCATTCCGGTCTACACCGCCGTGGCAAAACACGTGCTGGCCTGAGGTCGGGTCGCACCCGGTGCGCGGTCCGGCGGTTTGCAGTTTTTTACATCGTCCGCGCGGGGCGGGCCCACCCCGGTGGGAGATCAAGCGCCGGTGGCTGTGGTACGCTGGTTTGCATGGATGTCGCCGCGTTGTGTGTGTAGGCCCGCACCGCTTTGCCGGGGCGGTCCGGCACGTCTGGCGCACCGGAAGACTGATGCCAAGGAGTACCCGGCTTTGAACCTGTTTTGCATGCGTTTTTCACCGGCAGGCCGGCTGGGCCTGTGCGCACTTGCCGCCTTGCTGGCAGGCTGCGCGGCCCCCATCAAGCAGTTTCCCTTGCAGGAGCAGTTCGCATCAACCGCCACCTACTCGCGCCTGTTCGACGCCACGCCCGCGCAGACCTGCGAGGCCTCGCGGCGTGCGCTGCTGAGCCAGGGTTACCTCATCAACACCGCCAGAAAAGACCTGGTGGATGCCCAGAAAAGTTTCCAGCCCGAGCCGGAGGCCCACCTGCAAATCGCCATTCGTGTGGTGTGCGCGCCGGAAAGCATCGATGGCAAGGTCAGCCTCGGTTTTGTCACGGCCCTGCAGGACACCTATGCCCTGAAGAAAAGCAACAACTCGGCCAGCCTCGGGGTGGGCGCGATCGGATCGGTCTCGCTGCCCTTCAGTGCCAGCAACGACTCGCTGGTCAAGGTGAGCAGCGAAACCATCACCTCCGATGCGTTTTACGACCGCTTCTTCGACCTGGTCAAGCGTTACCTGGTGATGGGCGACACCGAATAAAGCGCGCAGGCCGTGCTCGGGGGAGTGCTCAGGCGGGCAGGGCTTCGCCCCAGTAGTGGAAAGTGAAGGGCCGCGGCCCCGGCAAATAACGTGTGTGCAGGTCAGGCAGCACAAAGCCGGCTTCCTGCAGCAGCGCCGGAATGTCGCGCCCCAGGTGGCAGCCACCCGCCACCTTGCCCCATAGCGGCTGCAGCCGCTCCTGCCAGCGCCGCACCGAGGCATCGGGCGCGCGGCCATGTTCGCAATACAGCAGCCGGCCGCCGGGCGCCAGCACGCGGCGCATTTCCTTCAGCGCGGCCAGCGGGTCGGGAATCGTGCACAGGGTGTAGGTCATCAGCACCGTGTCCACACTTGCGTCGGGCAAGGGAATCTTTTCGGCCGACAGCGCCAGCAGCTCCACATCCAGCCCGGCCTGCGCGATGCGCTCGCGCGCCAGCGGGTGCAGCGCCAGCGCCGGGTCCAGCGCGATGATGCGGCTGACGCGGGTCTTGTCGTAGTAAGGCATGTTCAGTCCCGTGCCCACCCCCACCTCCAGCACGCGGCCGCGCGCCAGCGGCACCACCAGCTGGCGCTGGCGGCCCAGCATCGGCAGGCCGCAGGCAAAGTCCAGCGCGCGCGGCAGGATGTGGCGGTCGTACCAGGACGTGCCGGCATCACGCTGCACCGGCTCCTTTGCGGGCTCAGTTTCAGGCATCGTCATGGTCAGTCTCCTGCGTCAGTTCCCGCCAGCTTCCCGGCGCCAGGCCGTCCAGGCGGTAGGGGCCGATCGCGGCGCGGATCAGGCGCAGCGTCGGAAAACCCGTGGCCGCCGTCATGCGCCGCACCTGGCGGTTGCGGCCTTCGCGAATCACCAGCTCGATCCAGGCGGTGGGAATGGCTTGCCGTGTGCGTATCGGCGGTTCGCGTTCCCCCACCTCGGGCGGCGGCACCAGCAGGCGGGCCCTGGCCGGCAGTGTGAGGCCGTCCTTGAGTTGCACGCCCGCACGCAGCGCCTGCAGCGCGGCCTCGTCGGGCACCCCTTCGACCTGCACCCAGTAGGTTTTTTCCATCTTGAAGCGCGGGTCGCTGATGCGGGCCTGCAGCCGGCCGTTGTCGGTCAGCAGCAGCAAGCCCTCGCTGTCGGCGTCGAGCCGGCCGGCCACGTACACGTCCGGAATCGCGATGAAGTCCTTGAGCCCGCGCCAGCGTCCTTCCGGCGTGAACTGGCTCAGCACGCCATAAGGCTTGTTGAAAAGGATCAGGCGGGCCGGGCTGTTGTTCACTTCGCCCGCAGCCCCTGCACCAGCGCGCCCAGCGAGATGCCGGCCAGCGCCCACAGCAGGTCCCAGTTGCCCGCGCCCAGGCCCGCAATGGCCGGGCCGGGGCACACGCCGCACAGGCCCCAGCCCACGCCGAACAGCGCAGCACCCACCGCGGTGTCGCGGTTCCAGGCGCTGGGGTGGGTATGGAAATGGTCACCGAGCAGCGGCCGGGCCAGCAGCCGGGGTGCCAGCTTGTAAACCAGCGTCACCACCACGACGGCGCCGCCCATCACCAGCATGAGCCCGAAGTCTTCAAAGCGCAGAAAGCTCAGCACCACCTCGGGCCGGATCATGGTCGAGTAGGACAGGCCGAAGCCAAACAGCACGCCCGCCGCCAGCGTAGCCAAGCCGCGTGCGGCGCTCATGCCAGCCACCTTGCAGCCAGGTTGGCCGTCAGGAAGGCGGTCGCCATGAAGGTCAACACCGCCATCAGGGAGGGCACCTGCAGCGAGCCCAGTCCGCAGATGCCGTGGCCGGAGGTGCAGCCATTGCCCAGCCGTGCGCCGTAACCCACGAAGAAGCCGCCCACCAGCAACTGCCACACCGGCACCGCCGTGGCTTCCGGCTTGCCGCCGGCAAAGCCCAGCCACCAGACCAGCGCGCCGAGGATCAGCCCGGCCGCATACACCAGCCGCCAGCCGCGCGACTCGACAAAACGCGCCTGCTGGAAAAACGGCCGGCGCACCACGAAGGACCAGGTGCTGGAGAACACCGTGCTCATGCCGCCGATGCGGCCCGTCAGCACGAACAGCAGCGACGTGCCCAGGCCAATGATGAGGCCGCCGAGCAGGTAGTGCTGCCAGCCCAGGGGGAAGAGGGAAAGGGAAAGGTTCATGTCGGTAGCGTGGTTTGCAGGAAAGGGGAGCGTATCAAGTATTTTTGGGCCTGTCGCGCCAATAGCCTGGTTTGCGATGCTGATGCGCGATTGCTATCACCAGCAGGTCATCACCGTCCAGGCTGTAAATGATGCTGTAGGGAAATCGATTGAGGCGGCAACGGCGAATCTGCGGACTCAAGGGATGCCAGGCGTGCGGAAACTGATTGGCAAGTTTCAGTGCTTTAAGCGTCTCGATCAGAAAGGCATCGCCCAAACCTGGCGCCTGGTCTGAATACCAGGCCATCGCATCGTCAAGCTCCTGTTGCGCTGGCTCCAGCAGCCGGATATTCATGCAGGTTTCGATACCTGGTATTTGGCCAATACGTCGGACAACGCGACGGCACGGATCTCGCCCCGCCGGTACGCAGCCAGGCGCTCATCCGCTTCATGGAGCCACAGCGCATCCAGAGAGGCGTCGGGTACGTCGAGACTGTCCAGAATGCGCTCCACCAGCGCCATGCGTTCAACGGGCGGCAACTGTACAGCTTGTTCACTGAGTGCCTTGGCGGTTTGTGACATGACGGGCTCCTGGTATCTGTGGGGTACGGATGAATATACCGCCATCGGGGGACATTGGCCCAGTGCGGTCGGTTCGGTGCGTGTCTGGACGGACCCAGTGATTTCACACCACAGCCGGCACAGTCAGTTTTCATGCGAAAAATGGCTCTGGCGCTTATGAGGCAAGCGAAGACAGCTATTGAAAACGTAGCAAGCAACCAATATGCCGCGGATCCAGGGACCTCAGCAGCCCAGCTGCTCCGCCAGCGCCAGCAGGTCTTTCGCGTGCCGGGTGTTGGCGGGGTCGGGCGACACGTCCTTGGGCTGCGCTGCGCCAAACTCGGCCGGCCGCTCGATGTAGGTGGTCTGCAGGCCGCAGGCGCGGGCGGCGGCCAGGTCGTCCTGGTGGGCGGCCACCAGCATCACGTCTGCGGGCGCCAGGTCAAACACTTTGGCCACGCCCAGGTAGGTGGCCGGGTCGGGCTTGTAGGCGCGAAAGACTTCGGCCGACAGGATGCAGTCCCACGGCAGGCCCGCGCGTTTGGCCATGTTGGTGAGCAGGCCGATGTTGCCGTTGGACAGCGTGCAGATCGTGAAGCGCGACTTCAGCCGCGTCAGGCCCGCCACCACATCGGGCCACGGGTCCAGCCGGTGCCAGGCCTTGTTCAGGTGCTGCTTTTGCGCCTCGCTCAAATCGGCCAGGCCGAACTGGCCGAGGATGCCGTCGAGGATCAGCCGATGCAGGTCATCAATCAGCGTCCAGCCCAGCTCGCCGGCCATCACGCGGCGCATGGCCGGCTGGTAACCGGCGCGCCAAGCCAGCGCAAACGCGGCGCCGTCCACATCGGGACGCAGGGACTGCACTTCGCGCGTTATGCCGCTGTGCCAGTCCACCACGGTGCCAAAAACATCAAAAGCCAGAACCTGGGGAAGCGCGGGTGGTGTGGTCATTTGTGCATTATCCGCACGCCGGGCGCAGGCGAGGCGCGCCACGCGCCGGACCGCTTCAAGCGGCCGATGAAAAAGACCAACGCCCGGAAAGGTGGCCACCTTTCCGGGCGAAGAGCGCTACATATTTGATAGCTGGTGGCGCACGCTCCTCAAGGGGAGAGGCCACTTTTCTTCAAAAAACCGGATCAGGCGGCTTTGGCAGCGCGCCGCTGGCTGAAGGCCGAGCTGCGTTTGGTCTTGACGGTGGTGGCGTCGTCACCGGCAATCTTGCCGGCCAGGCCGGCGGTTTTCTGCTCGATCTGCGCGGCCAGCTTGCTCAGCGCCAGGGCGCCGGGTGCCGTGGCCTGGGCCAGCGTGGCGAGGGTGCTGACGCCGGTTTTTTCTTCAAATAACGCGGCGTTGGCGGCGGCGCGCTCGACGCCGGTTTCGGCCAGCTTCACCAACTGGCTCATCACCTGCTGCGCGCCGTCCGAGCTTAGGGTCAGACCCTTGCTGTAGAGCGCGCTGAAGGCCAGCTGCGCGGCCGTGGCGTTTTTGGCGACTTCAGCGCTCAGTTCCGAGCGCGACTGTTTCAGCGCGCGGTTCCAGCGCTGCTCCAGCTCGCTGACCACACGCTCGCCGCCGGCACGGTAGGCCTCGATCACGTGGTTGGCGGTGTTGCCGTAAGACTCGATCAGGTCGGCTGCAACGGTAGACAGATTTTTGGCGCTCATGGGGGTTTCCTTGGGGAAGTGGTTCAACAATGCCCCGATCATGCGGGTTTTCCCTAGTGTTTGCGACCTAATGGGCTAGGGGCGGGCATCCAGAACCGGGCCGCGACCGGGGCAGAGAGGGGAATCTGCTACGCTTTTGGGAGCTACCGGCGCTGGAAGCTATTGGGCTGGAGGCACATTTGGCATGCAAATGTCGAAGTTTGAAAAGCAAGCCGGCGCTGCCGGCGGTACCGCGCCTCAGGCGGCCAGAAACAGCGCCGGGTCCACCATGGTGCGGTTCAGCATCACGCCCCAGTGCAGGTGCGGCCCCGTGACGCGGCCGGTGGCGCCCACGGCGCCCACGCGGTCGCCGGTTTTCAGCACATCGCCCAGCTGCACGTCGGTGGCGCTCAGGTGGCAAACCATGCTCAGCAGCCCGCCGCCGTGGTCCAGCCAGACCGTCTGGCCGTTGAAAAAGTAGTCGCCGGTGTCGATCACCCGGCCCGGCAGCGGCGCCAACACCGGCGTGCCCGTGCCGGCCGCGATGTCCATGCCGCTGTGCGGGCTGCGCGCCTGCCCGTTGAACACGCGCCGCAAGCCGAACGAGCTGGAGCGCCGCCCCGGCGTGGGCACCTGCATGCGCAGGGCCTGCGGCGAGGGCTGGCTGAAGGTGGCCATCACCACCGCCTGGTGCGCGCGCTCACGCTCGTAACGCGCCAGGTCTTCCGGCGACAGGTCCACCGTGCGCGGCGAGACCTTGAGCTGCTGCTCGCTGTAGCGTTTGGGCGCCACCGTGTAACCCAGCGGCCGCTGGCTGCCTTCGGGCGCCTGCACGGCAATGCTCGCCTCGCCAGGCGTGGCCGACAGCGCAATACCCACCAGCGCCGTCCACTCGATCACGTCGCCCACCACCAGCAAGGGCACCTTGCCATCGGCCTGCAGCAGATGCGCCACCGGCCGCACTGCCGCCGGGCCCAGCGACAGCCGGGCAATGCCGCCAGGCACGGCCAGCGCGCGCGGCCAGACCCCGGAGGAAGACGACGACGGCGCGGCTGGCGCGGCGCCAATGCGCGCGGCCGGCCAGGCCAGCAGGCCCATGCCGGCGAGCAGGGCACAGCGGCGGGTAAACAGCGCGGCAGCGGGGTGAAGAGGGCGGTTGGGCACGGTGCGGGCGGGCAGGTTGGCTTGTTTGTTTGCTGGTTTATTCGGGTATCCAGGTGATCTTGCCGTCTTTCACATAGTCGTCAAACTGGGTGATGGGAATGGCCGTCAGGCCGACGATGCCCGGGGCATCTTCCCAGCTCAGGGTGGCACTGTCGAACGACAGCGCAACTTCCACGCGCACCTGCGGAATCGTGATTGGCGCACCGTCACCCGGTGTGTACGTCACGTCACCGGTAATCATGGCGAACTGGGGCATGGCAATCTCCTGGAGGGATGGATGAATGAGTTGAACGGCGGCGGGTGCCACATGGCACCAACAGGCCGCAGAAGCATATTACGCGTGGACGCGGGCCTTGTGTGTCGGCGAAGGACGCGACTTGCGGGGCGGGCGCAGCCGTTCTGCAGCGTCCGCTGGCTGCACTGCGATAGCATCACCGCATGAGTACCTATTACGAGAGCCTTCACCCCGCCACGCTTTACCCCGAGGCCTTTCATGTGGCCGCCCCCGCTGTTCCCGTGGGGCGTGCGGTGTGGCCGCGCCAACCGGGTGTCTTCATCCGGGCGGCCCAGGCCACAGGGGTGCAGGAAACCGCAGCGATCGAAGCGGCCGCGGAGGTTGTAGAAGTCACAGAAATCACAGCCGCCGCAGACGCTGACCAGCCCGCGCGAGAGGCGCTGGTGCGTGAGCTGGTGGCCGGGCAGTTCGGCCTGGTGCCGCGCTGGGTCAAGTCGGCTTCTGACGCCAAGCTGCGTTCGACCAAGCTGGTTAACGCCCGCTCGGAAACCGTGACCACCTCCAACAACTTCCGCGACGCCTGGCTCGCCGGGCAGCGCTGCATCGTGCCCATGATGGCCTTCATGGAAGACGACTGGCGCAGCGGCAAGGCCGTGCCCACCCGCATCGCCCGCGTGGACGGCAAACCCATGGGCGTGGCGGGCCTGTGGGAAAGCTGGACGGGCGCCGACGGCGAAGTCATCGTCAGCTACACCCTGCTCACGGTCAACGCCAACAGCCACGCCCTGATGAGCCGCTACCAGCAGCCCGGCAACGAAAAACGCATGCTGGCGATCTTGAACGAGGGCGCGGCGGATGCCTGGCTCAGCGCCCGGCCCGAGAAGGCCCGGGAGTTCATGCGGGCTTATCCGGCCAACTGGCTGACGGCCAACCCGGTCGAGAAAAAAAGCTGATCTTCCGGCGCAGGGCATGCCGGCCCTGTCGGGCTGGGGCGCTGCCGGTTACCCAACAGCCCTGCAACGCTCCTAAAACGTTTCCCAACTCCCTTGGGCGGTCGCCAGGGCACCTGCATGGCTCAACTGCCGCTGCGCGGGGGCAGCCACGGCCGGTTTGGGCCGGGGCGGCTGCGTGGGCGTCACGCGCTGATGGCTGTGGGCGGTGTGCCGCGCTGAATCGCCCTGTCCGGGGTGTTGTTGCTGATTCAGCCTGAACACACTGACCACCTGGCTGAGCCCGCTGGCCTGCTCCTGCAGCGAGGACGCTGCCGCGGCGGCTTCTTCCACCAGCGCGGCGTTTTGCTGCGTCACCTGGTCCATCTGCGTGATCGCCTGGTTGATCTGCTCAATCCCGGCGGTCTGCTCCTGGCTGGCCGCCGTGATCTCGGCCATGATGTCGGTCACGCGTTTGACGCTGTCGACGATCTCGTCCATGGTCTTGCCGGCCTCGGCCACCTGTTTGCTGCCTTCTTCGACTTTGTCGACGGAGTCGCCGATCAGGGTCTTGATCTCTTTGGCCGCTGCCGCACTGCGCTGGGCCAGGTTTCTGACTTCGGCGGCCACCACGGCAAAGCCTCGGCCCTGTTCTCCGGCCCGGGCCGCTTCGACCGCAGCGTTCAAGGCCAGGATGTTGGTCTGGAAGGCAATGCCGTCGATCACGCCGATGATGTCGACGATCTTTCTGGAAGAAGCATTGATGGCGCCCATGGTGCCGACCACTTCGGCGACCACGCTGCCGCCCTTGACGGCCACGCTGGAGGCGGTGACCGCCAGCTGGTTGGCCTGGCGGGCGTTGTCGGCATTTTGTTTGACGGTGCTGGTCAGCTCTTCCATCGAGGCGGCGGTCTCTTCCAGGGAGCTGGCCTGCTCTTCGGTCCGGGACGACAGGTCGTGGTTGCCGGCGGCGATCTGGCTGGATGCGGTGGCTATCGTGTCGGTGCCGCTGCGGACTTCGCCGACCACCTTGGCCAGGCTGCTGCACATTTCTTTCATCGCAAACAGCAGGCTCGACTGATCACCCGCGCGGGTCTGCACATCCATCGTCAGGTCGCCGGCAGCGATGCTGCTCGCGATAGCCATCGCGTAGTCGGGCTCTCCACCGAGCTGCTTCATCACATCGCGCGTCAGCCAGACGGTGATCCCGACACCCAGCAGGACGGCAATACACGCCATGACCACGCTGATCAGCAGCATCCGTTGCGTGAATTGATGCAGTTCTGCTTCGGTGCTTTTGGCCGCCTCGTTTTTTGCCTTGATGAACTCCTGCAGACGCCCGCGCATGTCGCGCCAGGTGGGCGTTTCGGCGGTGTTCAGCAGGCTTTTGGCGGCATTCGAATCGCTCTGGGCGAGCGCTGCAATTTCCTTCTGCAGCAGCGCCTGCTTGTCACGCAAATCGCCGATCTTCTGCAGGATTTTCAAGGTGTCCTCATCCCCTTTTGAAAGGGATAACGCCGCTTGGTAGGAAGTTTTGAATTCATCGCTGGCAGCGTCCAGATTTTCCTGGGCTTTCTTGTTCGTGGGGTCGAGCACGATGTTGCGCAAGGCCTGCCCCATCTGCAAACCCTGGGCGTACAAATTGCTCCCTGCCTGAAGCAAGGCCTGGTCCTGCTTGAGAAAGTTCTCGAACTGGCCTCTCGCGTTCTGCATGCCCACCAGCGCCACACCAATGGCCAGGGTGAAACAGGCGCAGACCAGCGCCATCACAGAGATCATCTTGGTTCGGAGTTTCATGGTGCATTTCCCTTTTTTGTTTAAATTTCACAGACAAACTGTGGCGACCCAGTTGCAGCCGATGCCATGTGAATGGGCTCCATCCATCGACGCGGGATACGCCGGACTTCAAGTCCTCCCTGGTCCCTGGCCTCTGCGACCGGGCGCAGAATCCCGCCGGCGCGCCGACAGCTCGAGCTGCAGCCTCGCCGGTACCTCTATCTATGAATATCGGCAAGTTGTGCCAGAACTTGAGGGCCGGCGTATGGGGGCGTGTTTGTGGGAAAGATGAAGAGGGGTGGAGGGCGGGCGCCTCTCGGCTACACCCGGCTCACGGTGAACGCCAACAGCCACGCGCTGATGAGCGGCTATCAGCAGCCCGGCAACGAAAAACGCATGGTGGCGATCCTGAACGAAGGCGCCGCCGACGCGTGGCTCAGCGCCCGGCCCGAGAAAGCCCGGGAGTTCATGCGGGCGTATCCGGCAAACTGGCTGACGGCCAACCCGGTTGAGAAAAAGGGCTGATCAGGTTTTGGATTCAGGTCCGGCATTCTCAAGAATGCAAGGCAACTGATAGAGATCCACCCCCCCGCTTATCTTCATCGGGACTTATCGCGAACCGGGGCATGAGAATCTCTGGAGGTGTTTTAGGCGGTCGACTGACAGACCTTAAAACCATGCTTAGGTTTTCCGAGTTACTCAGGAATTTTTTCGATCGGTGTTTTCTGCAATTCAGCTAGTGACGGCTTTGCCCGCTCTATCCAGTTTGTTAACCGCTCTACCTCTGCTTTGCTTGGAAGACGAGATGGTCCATAGTTGAGTAGTCTGAACTTCTCATCGGAGTTGGACGATTCAATGTCTTCCACACGCGTCTTAATTGTTTTGAAGTAGGCCGTCCTGTCGAGTAGGATCGTGCTCGGAGTGGGCACTTCTACCCCTTCCTTGAAGAGCCAGTTTTTGACTCCCGAACCAGTGGACGTGTTCAATCGATCTTTGAATGATCCGGTTGCTAGGGCTCCTGTCATCAGGGGGGCTGGTTGGCCTGCGGTGTTCGCCATGGCCTTTACCAGTTCCCGACTGGGCTTTAGATCTGGTACTGCAATTACTCTGATGTCTGAATCTGTTCCGGTGGCGTAGAAGTTTTTGGCTGATGGCGCCTTTTGGAATAGCTGCCATTTCGGGCCAAACCAACTGACTGCATAAAACATCAGTCCGGCTTTATTTGAATCAACGCCGTTCGCCAGCATTGCGTGGTAAAACATTTTGTGCACTTCATCGGAAGGTTCTGTTTTGACCTTGCAGTAGTAATCATGTACTACCGACGCATCACGATATCTGCCTTCAAAAGGGCCGCCGATTACGGTCCAGAACGCTTGAGGAATTGACGCACCGTCGACAATCGCATCTTTGGGTACGGGCCACACTTTGCAGTCCGGGCCTTTAAATGCAAAAGGCTCCAGCAGTCGCATTTCTCGTGTCTTGGTAAGCCACTCCGCTTTCACTGTGCCGGAGTACTCGCCGACTCTTATGGGACATTCGTTCGCGCGGGCAGTCAGAGAGAAAGCAAAGAGAGCCGCAGACAATGCAATTTGCGACAGGCCATTAGTGCTCTTCATAAAATGCTCCTGAATATGGGATGAGATATTTCCCAAAATCGCATTCTGGCGATTCCCGCGATATAGCGCATCCCCCAATTGATGGATGAATCGCATGACCGCTATCCGCCATTTCGCGATCAGAACAGCCGTGGAATTTGCCTAAGCTACCTTCCATCGCCGTCGCACGATTGAACACGGTTCTATTGACGCTGTAATCTACCAAGTCAGTGACATAGTACCCGTGCTGCGGCGCAATAAAAAAGCAAAAAGCGGCCTATCAGGGCCGCTTTGGTGAGTTTAGTTTGACGCAGTAGCCGAGGCCGGCCGCCACATTGACCTATGCATCGAGTGTGATCTGAAGCGGTGCCGTCACGCTGCCTTTCTGAACTCCAGAGGTAGCAGGCCTTCCTTCTTGGCGTCCAGCAGCACGATCTCGACGATGGAGCCGTCTTCCGCATAGCTGATGTTGGTGTTCCAGCCTTGGGAGACTTCGCGCACGATGGGCTTGTCCGACACGCGGATTTGCAGGATATCGTCGTTTTCAAAGTAGATGCTTTTCATAGCCGGTACTCCCAGTGGTGCATAACGGTTTTGACCACAAGTGCATTGTCAATGACAGCCGCCACACAAAGCAAGTTGTCTGTGCGCTCAGGCAGCTCCTTGTAAAGCCAGAAGTGAGCGCCGCCTGCGTCTTGCTGTGTGCCCGTGTCGATGATTTCCAAAACCAGAGCTTCAGTCATATGGCGCTCTGCCATGCGCAGGCGGGCATGTTCTGTCAAAACCACCGGCAGGCCAAAACGCACGCTATGCACTATTTGGCCCAGCTGTCTTTCATCCCCGTCACCCGGTTGAACACGGTCTTTCCGGGCGCGTGATCCAGCAGGTCCGTCACAAAGTACCCATGCCGCTCAAACTGAAAACGCTGTCCGGCTTCAACACTCGCCAGTGAAGGCTCCACATAAGCCGTGACCACGCTCAGGCTGTCCGGGTTCAGGTTCTCCAGAAAGTCCTTGCCGTCGGCCTCGGGGTGGGCCTGGGTAAACAGCCGGTCGTACAGGCGCACTTCGGCCTGCACGGCGTCGTTCACGCCGACCCAGGTGATCACGCCCTTGACCTTGACGCTGTCGGAGCCGGGGGTGCCGCTTTTGGTGTCGGGGATCAGTTTGGCCTGCACTTCGGTGATGTTGCCGGCGGCGTCTTTGGTCGCGCCCACACATTCGATGACGTGGCCGTATTTCAGGCGCACCTTGCTGGCCGCAATCGCCTGGCCGCTGGCATTGGTGTGGGCCGGGAAAAGGCGGAAGAAACCCTTGGGTGGTGTTTCTTCGTAGTCGGTGCGTTCAATCCACACTTCCTTGCCGATTTTCAAGTGGCGCGTGCCCATGTCGGGGTGGTGCGGGTGCACGGGGGCGCTGCACTCGTCGAGCTTGCCTGCGCCCATGACTTCGTCCCAGTTGGTCAGCACCAGCTTCACCGGGTCGAGCACGGCCATGGCGCGCGGGGCGGTCGGGTCCAGCGTGTCGCGCAGGCAGCCTTCGAGCGTGCTGTAGTCAATCCAGCTGTCGCTTTTGGTCACGCCTATGCGTTCGGCAAACAATTGAATCGCCTCGGGGGTGTAGCCGCGCCGGCGCAGGCCGACGATGGTGGGCATGCGCGGGTCGTCCCAGCCGCTCACGCGTTTGTCGTTGACGAGTTGCGCGAGTTTGCGTTTGCTGGTCAACACATAGGTCAGGTTGAGCCGGGCAAACTCATACTGGTGCGGCAGCAGGAAGAGGTTGGGGCGCTCGCCGTCGAGCGCGTGTTCGAGCAGCGGCGTGAACTGCGCGAGTTCCGTCTTGAGCAGCGCAAAAAACGCGGGCAGGTCGTGCAGCACGGCGTCGGGGTTGTGCGCCCAGCGCACAAACATGGCGCGCATCTGTGCCTCGGCCGCGCTGGCAAACAGCTTGTCGGCGTGGTTGTGGCAGTGCAGGGCAAATTCCTTGCCGGCTTCCAGGCCCTGGCCTTCGATTTTTTCGATCAGCTCGCGCGCCTGCGCAAACTGCGGCGCGCGCAGGATGGGCACGATGCGCTCCAGCGTCCAGTCGTAAAACGGGCGCTGGTCTTCAAACTCCAGCGTGCAGATGCTGTGGGTGATGTTCTCGAGCGCGTCCTCGATCGGGTGCGCAAACGCGTACATCGGGTAAATGCACCACTGGTCGCCGGTGGCGTGGTGCGTGGCGCGGCGAATGCGGTAAATCGCCGGGTCGCGCATGTTGATGTTGGGGCTGGCCATGTCGATCTTGGCGCGCAGCACGGCGGCGCCGTCGGCGAGCTTGCCGCCCTTCATGTCGCGAAAACGCGCCAGGTTGTCGGCCGGCGTGCGTTGGCGGAAAGGGCTGTCCACACCGGGCTTGACGAAGTCGCCGCGGTTGGCGCGCATTTCGTCGGCGCTTTGTTCGTCCACATAGGCGTGGCCGGTCTCGATCAGGTATTCCGCGGCGCGGTACATGAAGTCGAAGTAGTCGCTGGCCTGGAACAGGTGGGCGGTAGCGACGCCGTTGACCGGCGCGTTCCAGTCAAAACCCAGCCATTTCACGGCATCAATGATGCTGTTGACGTATTCGGTGTCTTCTTTTTCGGGGTTGGTGTCGTCAAAACGCAGGTGGCACACGCCGCCATAGTCCCGTGCCAGGCCGAAGTTCAGGCAGATGCTTTTGGCATGACCCACGTGCAGGTAGCCGTTGGGCTCGGGCGGGAAACGGGTGCGGATGCGCGCGGTGTCGGGCTGGCCGGCGGCGTGGTGGGTGGCGTCGCCAGGGCTGCCGCTCCATTTGCGGCCGGAATAGGTGCCGGCAGCCAGGTCATGCTCGATGATCTGGCGCAGGAAATTGCTGGGTTTGTGGGGTTCTTTGTCTGCAGGGGCGTTCATGAGGCTGATTCTAGGGCGTTGCCACTGGCCAGCGTGGCATGAACGTTACTTTTGGCTACGCTCTTCACTGTGCGTGCGGTAGCCGGTTACCCAGTTGGCGCGTTTAATACCTACATGGGCACTTTCTGCCCAGTAGCAAGGAGAAAGCAATGCTTAAGACAACCGTTCAAGCCGCACCGTCCCGCACGCCGATGCTGATGGCCGGAGCTGCTGCCGCCCTGGCCATCGCGGCAATGGGGTTTGCGGGCGGTGCCCATGCCCGCAGCGATGTGCAGTTTTCCGTCGGTGTGGTGCTTCCGGGCGCGCAGATCGGTGTGACCAATGCCTACCCGGTGTATGCGCAACCGGTTTACGTGCAGCCCCAGCCGGTCTATGTGCAACCCCGCCCTGTGTATGTGCAGCCTGCACCGGTGTATTACCAGCCGGCGCCGGTGTACTACCAGCCGCGTCCAGTCTACGTGCAGCCCGCCCCGGTGTATTACGGTCGCCCCCATGGCTGGCACAAGCGGCATGGCCATCACGACCGCGACGACGATGACCGCCGCGGTGGTTATCGCCAGGGCGGTTACTACGTGCAAAACCAGGGCTCAGGTTATTACGGCCGCTGAACCCGCCGCTTGCCATCATCAAAAAAGCCCGCAGGCTCAGGTCTGCGGGCTTTTTTGTGGGCGCCGTGGCCCCGTGCGGGAGACGGCGGTTCAGGAGCCTTTGGCGCGCCAGAAAATGTAGTCGGCCTCGTAAGGCACGGTTTTGCGCATGCCCAACTGCGCCGAGGTGCAAGGCAGGCTCGATATCCCGCCGCCCACGGTGCGCAGGCGCTGCACATAAGCGATGTTGTGCAAGGCCCCGGGCACGCCCGAAGACTGGGCGATGTAACGCTGCAGCGACAGGTTGCTGCTGCCGTTGGGAACCTCGGAAAATTCGCGGGCCATGACACTGGAGCCATCGCGATGGACCCAACTCGCGCGAGCCCCGGGCTTGTGCATGATGGTGCCGCCATAGGTGTCGATCAGGTCCACGCTGGCGTTTCTCATCAGCCACTCGTATTCATACGGCGCGCGTTTGACGGCCTGGCATTCGTACAGCAGCCTGCCGTTGCTGGTGGCCTCCAGCACGGGCTGGTAACCGTCGGGCACACGAATGGCCGCGGGCAGGTCTTTCTGGTTGTTGTAGGGTTGGAGCGGGTGGTAGCTGCAGGCGCCCAGCAAGGCGGCGCTGCCGATGATCACAAGCAGGCCGCGCGACAGGCGACCAAAGGGGACATTGCTGCGGGAGGGTGTTTTCACGAAGATTCCGGAGGGTGAGCTTCCTCTAGTACACCCCATGATCATGGGGTGTACTGTGCGGGAAAACCCCCGCTCGCCGGCGCGGTTGGTCCCGTTCGCGACCGGCTCCAGGTGCTTTTTAGCCGAGGGTGGTGCAGGAAATGTCATACGCGGCCAGTGTTTTGGGCTTGGCGCCTTGGCTGGTCAAGGCGCTGTTGTTGCAGTTTTTCAGGGTCTTGCTGAAGCCGCCTGGTCTTGCCTGCAGGCTGTAGCTGTCACGGCTGAAGCCCGGCGCATCGAGCGTGGGGCGCATGGCCAGGACAGCGCTACTGCTGTTTTCCTGAGCCAGGGTGGTTGGCGGAGCCGGCGTCAACTCCCATTCCTGGGTTCCGTCGGCGCGGGCCACGCGTTGGTACAGCAGGTGGTCGTCGCCCGCCAGTGAAAGGGCTTGCGCAGCGGCTGGCAGGGGCGCGAGCACCACCGGCTGGTCATAGGCGCCATACGCGCGGGGGGTGGAGGCGGGGCCTGAAAAGGCAGCGATCATGGCCGCCGTGCCGGTGACCACCAGCAAGGCCAGGCCGATGGCCAGGCGGATCGCGCGAAACATATGGTGCGTGTTTCTCATCTCAGGTTACTCCTTGCACTCATCAGACCGCAGCTCCGGGCCGGGCCCTGTAGGCGGTTGCCTCTTGCGTGAGACAGCGCACAGCGCGGCGTGGAACAACGGTTTCCCATGGGTTGAGGCTTTCCAGGCTGGCTGGTGCGGCGGCATCTCATGGAAGGTCTGGTTCATTATTGGGGCGGGTTGTTGACCAGTTTCACTTGCAACAGGTGTAAGCGTATGTAGGACGCCGCGCCCGGGATTTGCGGGTAAAAAACGCGATCGGCGCATGCACCAAAAAAAGAACCTGCGGGCCACCGCTCGCGCGATGGCCCGCAGGCTGTCAAGGCCGGCCCCGCCAGACGCGGAAGCCGGCCGCTCACCATTGAGGCGGCCGAAGAATTGCAGCGCGGGGCTTACATGGCCTTGTAGAAGATGTAGTCGGCCTGGTACTTGACGATCTGCTTGGCCCCCAGGTTGCCGGCGGCGCACGGTGTGGCCGGTGCAACGCCGCCCAGAGTGGCCACGCGCTGGATGTAGGTGACGCCCTGCATGGCGCCGCTGCCCATGGCGGGGTTGCCCTTGACGAGCTGCAGCGGGATGTTGCCGGCCATGTTGGGCGCGACGGCGAGTTGGGTGGCGGTCAGTTTGGAGCCGTCCATGGCTTCCCAGGTGGCGGGCGGGCCGTAGTACTTGCCGACCTGTTTGCCGCTGCGGTCCATCAGTTTGGCGTCGGGGCCGACAAACACCCACTCGAACTGGCCGGCCATGTCTTTTTTGGCGCTGCACTGGTAGGTGATGTCGCCCATGCCCACGGTTTCGAGGGCCACCCGGTTGCCGGCGGGCACCTGGACAGCGGCGGGCAGGCCGGCCTGCGAGTAGCTCGGCATCATCGGGGCCATGCTGCCGCAGGCGGCAACAAGGGAGACGGCGGCGGTGGCGATGGCGGTACGGATCATCATGAGGGGCACTCCTGGTAGTGAGCTGGCGGGCGCCAGTTGTTGGTGGTGGATGTCGCGGGTTCAACGCGTCGGATGGCCGCAAGGAAGCCGGCAGTTCGATGGCGTCTGCCGGGGGTACGTGGCCGGCGCGCCGGTGGATTCAGCGCGGGCAGGCCGGGCGTGAAAAAAACTCACGCCGTGCGGTGCAGGGAGGGGCGGGGACGGGGCTTGCTGGCGGGCGCGTTGCCCACGAATCCGCACCGGCCGGTCCGGCGGTGCGGTGTTCGGGGCTTATTGCCCGAAGCGCGGGCCGATTTTCAGGAACTCGAATTCCAGCGCGCTGCTGGTGCGACCCAGTGCGGCGTTGCGGTAGGGAAAACGGCCATAGCGGGCAACGATGTCGCGGTGTTTGACGGCAAAGTCCAGCGAGCCCTGGGCGCTGGCGCGGTGCGCCTCGGGCACGGCCGCGGCCAGCGCGCTGAAGCGGCGCACGCCTTCTTCCTGCAGGGCCAGGTTTTCGGCATGGGTGAGCGGCATGTACAAAAAGACACGGCCGACCCAGGGCAGGGCCTCGTCGATGCCCTGGGCGAGTGCATCGCTGACCAGCCGCTGGGCCTGCTCGTCGCCGGCAAAGGCCCGGCCCTTGCCGCGAAAGATATGGCGGGGAAACTGGTCGAGCAGGATCACCAGCGCCAGCCGGCTCAGCGGCTGCGCCTCCCAGTCGGCCAGTCGGCCGGCCAGCGCCTGTTCGACCAGCTCGCCGAAGGTCTGGCGGATTTCCTCGTCGAGTTCAGGCCCACCGTTGAACCAGCGTTTGCCCATGTCCTGGCTGGGCCAGCCCAGCGTGAGGCCATCGCCGAACCAGAAATCGAGGACGAGGTCGGGCGAGGCGGAGGTCGGGGAAGGCGTGGAAGACGTGAAGGAAGAGGGCATGGGCGGCAGGTACGGTCAGACAGAAACAGGGCCGTTTACATGGCCCTGAATTGCTGACTGTACATGCGACTGATCGCTAGTTTTTCTATCCTGCCGCGCAGGCTCAAGGGCGGTGGTGGGTGACATGTCCATGGTGTTCTCCGATCAACAAGGTCAAAACAAGGTGAAACGGACTTTGCCGGGACGGCCGCGCCGGCGCGAGGGCTTTGCGACGAAATGCAGCAGACGCGGTGCGAGTTGCAGCCAGCAAACGCGAAACGCGCCGGCCCGGCGCCTGCCGCGCCCCGGGCGGGCAGTGGGCCGGCAGCGATAATCAGCCCATATTTTCTGGAGCGCGCGTGGATATCACATTGCTGATCAAGGCTGCCGTCATGGGCATCGTCGAGGGTTTGACCGAGTTCCTGCCCATTTCTTCCACCGGTCACCTGATTCTTGCCGGTGCCTTGCTGGGTTTTGACGACGAGAAGGCCAAGGTGTTTGACATCGCGATCCAGACCGGCGCCATTTTTGCCGTCATCCTGGTTTACTGGCAAAAACTGCGCGACACCCTGGTGGCGCTGCCCACGGAAAAACAGGCACAGCAGTTTGCGCTCAATGTCCTGGTCGCGTTTGTGCCGGCGGTGCTGCTGGGCCTGCTGTTCGGCAAGGCCATCAAGGCCCACCTGTTCACGCCCGTGGTGGTGGCGAGCACCTTCATCATCGGCGGCTTCGTCATTTTGTGGGCCGAGCGGCGCCAGAAAACCAACCCGGCCACGGCACGCATCCATGCGGTCGAGGCCATGACCATGATGGATGCGCTCAAGGTCGGCCTGGTGCAATGCCTGGCCATGGTGCCCGGCACCAGCCGAAGTGGCGCCACCATCATTGGCGGCATGTTGCTGGGCCTGTCACGCAAGGCCGCGACGGATTTTTCGTTTTACCTGGCGATCCCGACGCTGATCGGCGCCGGTGCCTACAGCCTGTACAAGGACCGCGCGCTGCTGTCGGTCGCCGATCTGCCGCTGTTCGGTGTCGGGTTGCTGTTTGCCTTTGTCAGCGCCTGGCTGTGCATACGCTGGCTGCTGCGTTACATCGCCACCCACAGCTTTGTGCCCTTTGCCTGGTACCGCATCGTCTTCGGTGTGGTGGTGCTGGTGACGGCGCAGATGGGCTGGGTCACCTGGGCGGCCTGAATTTTCCGTTCGCCCTGAGTCTGTCGAAGGGCTGTATCAGTCCATCAGGTTGCGCAGGGCCGCTTCGATGGCCGCCGCCGTGGCCACGGGTTTTTCCATCGGGAACAGGTGGCTGCCGTCGAGCATCATGATGCGGCCACGCGTGACCTTCTCGGTCATGGCCATGCCCACCTGTTTCATCTCGACCGACTGGCGCCCGCCGATAAAGGCCACCGGGCATTTGAGCGGATGGCGCTTGAGCAGGCCCTCGAGGTTGTCGGGCAGGGTGTTGTAGATGGCGGTTTCCACGTCGCGGTCAAAACTCAGCAGGCGCTGGTTGTTGCCGTCGCCCTGGGCGTCGTGCGTGCCGTGTTCGATGTAGTCGCGCAGGACCTGTTCATCCCAGCGTGCAAAGGCTTTTTTGCTGCGGAAATGCGCCAGCACTTCGGCCTGGTCCAGCCACTGGTGCCGGCGCTTGCGGCTGATGGCGCCGGGCGAGATCGAGCCGACCAGCTGCGCACGTTTGGCCACACTCAGCGCGGCGGCACGCCAGCCGCCCAGGATGGGCGAGTCGATCAGCAGCACACCGCGCACCGGCAGGCCGCCGAGCACGGGGTTGCGTGCGGCGCACATCAGGCTCAGGAAGCCGCCCAGCGAGTGGCCCACCAGAAACGCCGCCTGGCCGGTTTTTTCGACCTGCTCGCTGGTGAAGTCGGCGAGCTGCTGCACCAGGTGCGGCCAGTTGCTGGTGACCGGGTAACGCGGGTCATGGCCGAATTTTTCAATTGCCTTGACCTGGAAGCCGCGCGCGCGCAGCCCCTGGAACAACACACCGTAGGTGCTTGCCGGAAAGCTGTTGCCGTGGGAAAAAATGATGAGGGGTTTGCTGGAGGTGGGCACGGGGTCGTTCAGTGGCGGCAGGACGCGTTCAGATCAGTTTTTCTTCGGGCGAAGAGATTTTTTTCAGGGGCTGGTTGCGCGTCAGCGGCGTCAGCAGCGGCACCTGCGTTTCGCCGCCGGTCCACATCGGGTCCTCGATGCTGTCAAAAACTTCGCGCAGCTTCTTGCCCCAGTTGTCGTGCAACATGCGGAAGTAGGGGTTCTCATGGTCGATGCAGACCACCTTGTCGCTTTGCAGCGAGTTGACTTCGTAGACCACCATGTCCAGCGGCAGGCCGACGGACAGGTTGGACTTGAGGGTGGAGTCCATCGAGACCAGCGCACATTTGGCGGCTTCGTCCAGCGGTGTTTCGGGGGTGATCACGCGGTCCAGCACCGGTTTGCCGTACTTGGATTCGCCAACCTGGAAGTAGGGCGTCTCCGGCGTGGCCTCGATGAAGTTGCCGGCCGAATAGACCTGGAACAGGCGCATGGCTTCACCGCGGATCTGGCCGCCGAAGATCAGCGAGACATTGAACTCCACGCCCGCGTGTTTGAGGTCATCGGCATCGCGCTCGTGCACCCGGCGGATCGCGGCGCCCAGCACTCGCGCTGCGTCGAACATGCTTTTGGCGTTCCAGATGGTGATGGGCGGGCCGCCTTCCGGGTCCTTGAGCTGCTCGACCTGCAGGATCTCGCGCACCGACTGCGAGATCGACAGGTTGCCGGCCGACAGCAGCACCATGAAACGGTCGCCCGGCTTTTCATAAATGATCATCTTGCGGAAGGTGCTGATCTGGTCCAGCCCCGCGTTGGTGCGGGAGTCGGAAAGAAACACCAGGCCGGCGTTGAGTTTGATGGCGACGCAGTAGGTCATGGGGGGGCAATCGTTGGGGGTGGGGCGGCTCAGGCGGCCGCTATTTTTTTGAGTTGGTAAAGCGCGTCGAGCGCCTCGCGCGGGCTCAGTGCATCGGGGTCGATGCCGTGCAGGGCTTTCTCCACCGCGCTGGGTTCGGCGGCAGGCTGCTCGGGCGGCGCGGCAAACAGGTCCACCTGCGCGCGGCTGGCGGTCTGCTGGGTTTCCAGCGCATCGAGCGCATGGCGCGCGTGGTTGACCACGGCCGCCGGCACACCGGCGAGTTTGGCCACCGCGATGCCGTAACTCTTGCTGGCCGGGCCGGGCTCGATGTGGTGCAGAAAAACGATGCTGGCACCGGATTCGACCGCACTGACATGCACGTTCACCGCCGCATGGTGGCGCGCCGGGAACTCGGTGAGTTCGAAATAATGCGTTGCAAACAGCGTGAAGGCCTGGGTCTTGTTGTGCAGGTGGGCGGCAATGCCGCCAGCCAGCGCCAGGCCGTCGAAGGTGGATGTGCCGCGGCCGATTTCGTCCATCAGCACCAGCGAATGCGGTGTGGCGGCGTGCAGGATCTGCGCGGCCTCGGTCATCTCCAGCATGAAGGTGGACTGCGCATTGGCCACGTCGTCGGCCGCACCGATGCGGGTGTGGATGGCGTCGATCGGGCCGAGGCGGCAGGCGCTGGCCGGCACCCAGGAGCCCACGCTGGCCAGCAGCACGATGAGGGCGACCTGGCGCATGTAGGTCGATTTGCCGCCCATGTTGGGGCCGGTGATGATCTGCATGCGGCTCTTGCCGCTCAGGCTGCAGTCGTTGGCGATGAAGGAGCCGCCGCTGGTTTCCGCCAGCCGCGCCTCGACCACCGGGTGCCGGCCCTGGGTGATGTCAATACAGGGCTCTTTCACAAAGACCGGGGCGGTCCAGTTCAGCGTGAGCGAACGCTCGGCCAGTGCGCACAGGGCGTCCAGGCTGGCCAGCGCGCGCGCCAGGCGGCTCAGCACCGGCACAAAAGCCTGCAATTCGTCGAGCAGCTGTTCGTACAGCCATTTTTCACGGGCCAGCGCGCGTTCCTGCGCTGACAGGGCCTTGTCCTCGAAGGTCTTGAGCTCGGGCGTGATGTAACGTTCGGCGTTTTTCAGCGTCTGGCGGCGCCGGTAGTCGCTTGGTACCTTGTCGAGCTGGCCCTGGGTGACCTCGATGTAAAAGCCGTGCACCTTGTTGAATTGCACACGCAGGTTGGCGATGCCGGTGCGGGCTTTCTCGCGGCCTTCGAGGTCGAGCAGGAAGTCGTCGCAGTTGGTCTGGATTGCGCGCAGCTCGTCGAGGTCGGCGTCGCAGCCATGGTTGATCACGCCGCCGTCGCGGATCAGCGCGGCGGGTTCGTCGAGCACGTAACGTTGCAGCAGGGCGGCGCAGGCGGGCGGCGCCTGCAGGTCGCCGAAAATAGTGGTCAAAAGTGCCGGCAGCCCTTGCTGATTGGGCGCCAGCAGCTCTGTTTTTTGTAGCGTATCGCGCAGCGCAATGAGTTCGCGCGGGCGCACCTGGCGCAGCGCAATGCGGGCGGTGATGCGTTCAACGTCGCTGCTGCCCTTGAGCCGGGCGCGCAGTGTCTGCTGCAGGCCGCCGCGCAAGGCGGTGATGGCTTCGAGCCGCGCTGCCGCCTGGCTGCGCTCGCGCCGCGGGCTCAGCAGCCAGCTTTTGAGCGCGCGGCTGCCCATGCCGGTGGTGCAGGTGTCGAGCAGCGAAAACAGCGTGGGCGTGTCCTCGCCGCGCAGGGTCTGGGTCAGCTCCAGGTTGCGCCGCGTGGTCTGCGGCAGTTCGATCAGCTCGCCCGAACGCACGACCTGCAGGCTGTGCACATGGGAGAGCGCGCGGCCCTGGGTGTGTTCGGCATAACCGAGCAGCGCGGAGGCTGCCGCATGGGCCTCGGGCAGGGCCTCGGCGTTCCACGAGGCCAGCGAGGCCACCTGCAACTGCGCCAGCAGCCGGCGTGCGCCCAGCGCGCTGTCGAACTGCCAGGCCGGACGGGCGCTGACGGCGCAGCGCTGGATTTTCAGGCGTTGCTCGAAGGCGGGCGTGACGTCGACGTTGTAAAGCAGTTCGCTGGGCGCGATGCGGGCGATCCAGGCCTCGAGTTCGTCGCTGGCGCAGTGCGCCAGGTGGATTTCGCCCTGGGTCACGCTGAGCCAGGCCAGGCCGCAGGTGTTGCGGCCGCCCTGGTGCACCGCCAGCAGGATGGATTCGGTCTTGTCGCTGAGCAGCTCGGTGTCGGTCAGGGTGCCGGGCGTGACCACCCGCACCACCTTGCGCTCGACCGGGCCCTTGGCCGTGGCCACGTCGCCGACCTGCTCGCAAATCGCCACCGATTCGCCCAGCTTGATCAGTTTGGCAAGGTAACCCTCCAGCGAGTGAAAGGGCACGCCGGCCATGACCACCGGTTCGCCGGCCGACTGGCCGCGCCGTGTCAGCGTGATGTCGAGCAGGCGCGCGGCTTTTTCGGCGTCGGCATAAAACAATTCGTAAAAGTCGCCCATGCGGTAGAGCAGCAGGGTGTCGGGGTAGTCCGCCTTCAGGCCCAGGTACTGGGTCATCATGGGCGTGTGTTTTCCGGCCCCGGCGGTGGCCGGATCAGGGATGTCGAGAGCGGGCGGGGGAAGGTTCACTGGGGTTTCAGGCAAGGGCGGTAAAAGGCTGAATACACGGGTGAACTCAGGGTGGCTGCGGAGGTGGCAACAGGGGCCGGGAAAATAATAGCACTTGCCGGCCTGCCCGCCGCCGCGGCCTGGCGGAAATCGCTGCCAGGTCGACCCTCCCGGCAGGGGCTGGAATGTGCGCCGGACCGGTAAATCCCGAAAGATCAGACATTTCACTACAAACATTCAGGGTACCCCGAAGTAGACTCAACCCTTGCACGCCTGACATGCGCGATGGTCCCGTCCGGGATCACCACGGCAGGTGTGCGGCAAGTTCGACACTACCGACCAAGGAAAACCCATGACCGAGCTGAATTCAGCAGCCGCCCCCGCTCCCGCCGTGACCGGCGAGTGCGATGTGCTGGTCATCGGTGGCGGCCCGGCGGGTTCCACGGCGGGGGCGCTGCTGGCCCAGCGGGGCTACAAGGTGGTGGTGCTGGAGAAAGAACACCATCCGCGCTTTCACATTGGCGAGTCGCTGCTGCCGGCCAACCTCCCGCTGTTTGAAAAACTCGGGGTGGCGGACGCCGTCCGGGCCATCGGCATGGAAAAATGGGGCGCCGAGTTCGTGTCGCCCTGGCATGACAACAAGAGCCAGACCTTCATGTTCGGCGACGCCTGGGACAAGTCCATGCCGTTTTCCTACCAGGTGCGGCGCTCCGAGCTGGACGAGATCCTGATACGCAATGCGGCCCGGCTGGGCGCCGAGGTGCTGGAGGGCTGCCGGGTGCGCGAGGTGGCTTTTGCGGCCGACCGCAGCGGCGCCACCGTGCACGCGCAGCATGAAGACGGCCGCCTGCAGGACTGGCGGGCCCGCTTTGTGGTGGACGCCTCGGGCCGCGACACCCTGCTGGGCAAGCAGTTCGACATCAAGCGCCGCAACCCCAAACACAACAGCTCGGCCCTGTATGCCCACTTCACCGGCGCCACGCGGCACCCGGGGCAGGACGAAGGCAACATCACGATTTTCTGGTTCGACCACGGCTGGTTCTGGTTCATTCCGCTGGCCGACGGCGCCACCAGCGTAGGCGCGGTCGTCTGGCCGCACTACCTCAAGAGCCGCAGCAAACCCGTGAAGGAATTTTTCCTGGACACGGTCGCCCTGTGCCCGGCGCTCGCCGAGCGCCTGGCCCACGCCACGCTGTCGTCCGATGTCGAGGCGACCGGCAACTTTTCCTACGCCTGCGAACGCACCCACGGCCCCAATTACGTGATGATTGGTGACGCCTTCACCTTCATCGACCCGGTGTTTTCGTCGGGTGTGATGCTGGCCATGCAGGGTGGTTTTGACGGTGCCGACACGGTCGATACCTGCCTGCGCGAACCGGCGAAGGCCGCTGCCGCGCTGGCGCATTTCGACCGCCAGGTGCGCAAGGGGCCGAAAGAGTTTTCGTGGTTCATTTACCGCGTGACGAACCCGACCATGCGCGACATGTTCATGGGACCGCGCAATGTGTGGCGCGTGAAGGAGGCCCTGCTGTCCATGCTGGCGGGCGACATTTTCGGCAAGACACCGATCTGGGGCTCGCTGGCGGTGCTCAAGGCGATTTTCTATATTTCATCGGCCCTGAACTACAAGCGCACCCTGCAGGCGATGCGCATGCGCAAGGCCAATATCCGTGTGGTTGAGGACGCGGCGCCTGCGGCGCGCTGACGGCCGCAAAGCGCGGATGCCATGAAACACGAGTCCAATGCCCTCATGACCAAGCCGCTGGCGCTGCCGTCGCTCCGCCGTGTCCTGCATGAAACCATCAGGTTGCACCTGGGTTACCTGGCGCTGGGCCTGCTCAGCCTGGGTGTCACCTTGCTGGCCTTTCCGATGCGCGCACTGCTGCCGCGTGTGATCAGCAAACGGCTGGGACGCAAGCTGGTGACCGCTGTAACGCGGCACTACCTGCGTTTTCTGGTGCTGATCGGGGCCTGCCGCTTCGACCTGTCGGAACTGGACGCGTTGCGGGATGAGCCACCCATGGTCATCGCGCCCAACCACCCGTCGCTGCTCGATGCGCTGATGATTCTGTCGCGCCTTCCCGGCACGGGCTGCATCATGAAGGCCGAACTCGTCAACAGCGTTTTTTATGGGGCGGGTGCGCGGCTGGCCGGCTACATCCGCAACACGCCGCTGCGCACCATGGTGCAGCTGGCGGTGGACGATCTGCACCAGGGCAGCCATCTGCTGCTGTTTCCCGAAGGCACACGCACCACGCGCTTTCCCGTGGGCCCCCTGCAGGGCACGACCGGGCTGATCGCCAAAAGTGCGGGTGTGCCGGTGCAGACGGTGTTTATTGAAACCAGTTCCGGTTTTCTGGGCAAAGGCTGGCCCTTGCTGCGAGCCCCTAAAATGCCCATCACTTACCGGGTCCGTCTCGGCAAGCGTTTTGATCCGCCGCAGCACACGGCGCGTTTCGTCAGTGAGCTCGAACAGTATTTCCAGACCGAGCTGGCGCACGCGCAGTTGCCCGGCTTTCCCGTTTCTCCGCCGGCCTGACCATCGTGGCCTGGCGCCCCTTGTCCAGGTTTTCACACGATGACTGTTTCTGCTCCCGGTGCGTCCCGCACCCATCTGGTCCTGATACCGAGCTACAACCCCGGCCCCAAGGTCTATGAAACCGTGCGCGCGGCGCGCGCCCACTGGACGCCGGTCTGGGTCGTGGTGGACGGCAGCACCGACGACAGCGCCGCCGGCCTGCAGGCCATGGCGGCGCAGGATGAGGGCTTGCGCGTGGTCGTGCTGCCGCACAACGTGGGCAAGGGCGCGGCGGTGCTGCACGGGCTGGACCTGGCGGCGGCCCAGGGTTTCACCCACGTGCTGACCATGGATTCCGACGGCCAGCACCCGGCCCACCTGATTCCGAAATTCATGGCCGCGTCAAGCGCGCAGCCCGAGGTCATGGTGCTGGGCATGCCGGTGTTTGCCGCCGACGCGCCGCGCCTGCGTGTCAACGGCCGCAAGGTTTCCAATGGCTGGGCCAACCTGGAAACGCTGTGGGCCGGCATCGGTGATTCGCTGTTCGGTTTTCGCGTCTACCCGATCGCACCGCTGCGGCGCGTCATGCACGGCCAGCGCTGGATGCGGCGTTTCGACTTCGACCCGGAGGCGGTGGTGCGCATGTGCTGGCTGGGCGTCAAGCCCGTCAACCTGCCGGCCAGCGTCAAATACTTCCGACCCGACGAAGGCGGCGTCTCGCATTTCAACTACCTGCGCGACAACCTGCTGCTGAGCTGGATGCACTCACGCCTGTTCCTGGGTTTTCTGCTGCGGCTGCCCGTATTGCTGGCGCGGCGCTGGTCCCGCTCTTGAGTGGCGGGGCTCATGGCGCCCGCTTTTCTGCGCCGCCATGGCGCAAAAGACACGGTTTCAGGTTCCAGATAGCGGGCAACAACACTAGGGTTTGATCGCCTGGTACTCGGAAAACACGCCAACTTCCACGTGTTGCTTGACCTGCACCAGCCCGGCGGCGCTCAGTGTGGCCATGACTTGTTCCGGCGGGACACAGGCTTCGATGCTGTCCCAGTAGTAGCGCCAGATGGTGGCGGTCTCTTTTTGCCGGGAAACAAACCGTGTCAGCAGCGGTATCACGCTCCGCATGTAGGTTTTCAGGACCCACTGTCCCAGACCGCTTTTTGCCTGGGTGATTTCGAGGATACACAGGCGGCCGCCGGGTTTCAACACCCGTTGAAATTCTGCAAACGCCACCCCCAGATCGCTGATGTGGCGAAGGGCGTAACCCATGCTCAGGAAATCAAAGTGGTTGTCGGGGAAAGGCAATGACTCGGCCCGGCCCTCCATCAGCACCATGGTCTTGGGCAGCTTGCTGGCCGCCAGCATGCCGGGGCTTGGATCAATCCCGGTGACCAAGGCCGGGTCGCCGGCAAGAAGACAGGCCTGGGCCGCAACCAGGCCGGTTCCCACGCCCACATCCAGTACCCGCATGCCCGTTTTCAGGCCGCCGCGAATGAGGGCCTGACGCCGATAACGCGAACCGGTACCCCAGGCCAGCATGGCCTCGATACGGTCGTAGTCGGCGGCGGTGTTGTCAAAAATCCGGCGTAAATAGGCTTGCCTGTCCTGCTCGGTCTGGTAGTAGTCGGTGAGCGGGCCATGCGGTGCATGCGCCGCGGGAACGGGTTCGGAAGTCTTCATGGGGTATTCGCCTTTCGAGCTGGAAAGTCAGTTGGACGCGCCGCGTGAGTCATGGGTGTGTGCTGGCAAGGCACAAGGAGGAGCAGGCGGATGCCTGCGGGAAGGGGCGTTTCTGTCAGCGGACTCGTGCGCTCACCCTGAGGGCGATGGCCTTTGGCGCTGCATCAGCCAGCTTCATGCCCTTTGCCTCGCGCGTCAATCGGACAAGAGCCGGTTTTGGGGTCAGATCATGCCGCCATTGATGGAAATGACCTGGCCGCTGATGTAGGCCGCACGTTCGGAGGCCAGAAAACCGACGAGGTCGGCGACTTCCTCGGCCTTGCCCGCGCGTTTCATCGGCACCATGCGGTCGATGACGTCCTTGCTGAAGGCGCCCTGGGTCATGGCGGTGTCGATGATGCCGGGGGCCACGGCATTGACGGTGATGCCGCGGCTCGCCACTTCCAGCGCCAGCGACTTGGTGGCCGCGTGCAGGGCGCCCTTGGCGGCCGAGTAGTTGACCTGCCCGCGGTTGCCGGCCACGGCCGCGACCGAGGTGATGGTGATGATGCGGCCCCAGCGGGTCCGGATCATGGGCATGGTCAGCGGCTGGGTGACATGGAAAAACCCATTGAGCGAGACATCCAGCACGCGCTGCCACTGGGCCAGCTGCATGCCGGGAAACACCGCATCGTCATGGATGCCGGCGTTGTTGACCAGCACCTGGATCGGGCCGTCCTCGAGCAGGGCTTGCAGGGCCTGGCCGGTGGCTGCGGCGTCGGTCACATCGAAAGCCACGGCCTGGGCTTGGCCGCCCTGGGCCACGATGTCGGCGGCGACGGCCTGCGCCGTGGCCAGGTGGCTGTTGGCGTGAACGATGACGGCAAAGCCGTCGGCCGCCAGGCGCCGGCTGATGGCCGAGCCCAGCCCGCCGCTGCCGCCGGTGACCAGTGCGCGTTTGAGGGGTGGGGTCATGAGGGACTCGCTGCCGCTGCGGGCGGTGGGGTGGAGGGAGGCAGCGCCAGCGCCGATGCGTCGAGCACCACCACGGCGCGGCCGCTGAGCAGGGGTTGGTCGCCGGCCTGCACGGCAAAGCTGTACAGCACGGTGTTGTCGTCGCCGGTCAGCCTGTCGGCGCGGATGGTCAGGTCGTCCGCGACCGTGTCCAGCCGGTCGACGAACAGCGTGACGCTGCGCATGCTGGCCAGGTAGCCGGCGCGCGGCGGTGTGGTGGCGGCGTTCGCGCCGGCCAGGGCCTCGGCCACCAGTGTGCCGTGCACGGCCATGGCCTGCGCGGCGTATTCCACGCCGCAGGCGGCACCGAGCCGGCCGTGGGCCCGCAGCGGATGGTCGGGCGCGTGGTGGCTGCTGGCCTGGCAGAGGATGTGCTGGGTGTCCCAGGCGATGACGCTGTCCAGCAGGCACATGGTGCCCTGGTGGGGAATGCGGCGCGCGATGTCTTCATGCTGCAGGGTGGCCGGAAGATGCGCGGCGCTCAGCATGGTCCCACCTGCACCGCCAGCTGCAGACCATCGAGGTAGTCGATCACGACGCTGCCGGCGTCCTGCGTGGCCACACTGCGCAGCAGCGGCAGGCTGCGTGCCGCGGGAATGCTGGCGCGCAGCTGCTCCAGCGCGCTGTCGGTCATGGCGGTTGCGCTGGTGCCTGTGAGGCAGGTGGCCGGTGCCAGGGTCCACTTGGCCAGGCTGCGTTCGCTGCGTTGCGGGGCCAGCACCAGGGCCACGCCGAAGGAGTCCGGCAGGGGCCGCACACTGTGCAGCGGTTCGGGGTAGTCGGTGTCGTAGGCGACCAGCAGGACGGCCGTCTGATCGACCACCGCCTGCGCCATCGCTTCGAGCAGGCCGGCCGCAAAGCTGCCATCGTAGGCGCACAGCACGGAGGACGTCGCCATGGAGCCGCTGGAGATGCTCCAGTAGCCGGAAGAGGCGTTGTGCACCGAGTTGTGAAAACGCGTGGGCGAGATCAGCCTGTCGCCCGATGCCAGCGCGCTGCAGATTTCATGGCAATTGATGGCGTCGCCGCTCGATGATGAAAACACCGAGGGCAGCCCGGCGGCGGACAGGCCCGAGGCCGTCACGGCTTCCTGGCCGACGGCCAGCGAGACCTTGACGACGGCGCCCGCGCGGCGGCGTTCGGCCGGGGGCAGGGCCATGGGCAGCGGCAGCACGCAGCGCGCCGACGCGTAGGGCGCAGTGCCGGCCAGCTGTTCGCGGCCGGGCGCCCAGCCCGACAGGCCCGGGCCCAGCAGGCCGATGCCTTCGACATAAACCGTGAGGGACGGTGCAGCGGATGCGGGATGTGTCATCGTCGTCTTACCCGGCACGGCCAAAAATCAGGCTGCAGTTGGTGCCGCCGAAACCGAAGGAGTTGCTCAACACGCGTCGGACGGCCTGCTCGCGGTTGTGCAGCAGGTAGTTCAGGGGCAGGGCCGGGTCCAGCTGCTGGGTGTTCAGGCCGGCCGGCAACAGGCCGTGCTGCAGGGCCAGCGCGCAGATCACCGCCTCCAGCCCGCCCGCCGCACCGAGGGTGTGGCCGGTGGCGCCCTTGGTGGAGCTGCAGGGCGTGGCCGATCCGAACAGGGCCGCCACGGCCCGGGTTTCGGCCGCGTCGTTGCTCGGCGTGGCCGTGCCATGCAGGTTGATGTAGTCGATCTCGGCTGCGTCCAGCCCGGCCGTGGCCAGCGCCTCCTGCATGGCCATGCGCGCGCCCAGGCCCTCGGGGTGGGGCGAGGACATGTGGTGGGCATCGCTGGACTCGCCGATGCCCAGCAGCAGCACCGCATCGTCGTTCAATGGCTCCAGCGGGTCCGGCACCGGCTCGAGCAGCGCAAACGCCGCCGCTTCACCGATGGAAATGCCGTCGCGTTCGACATCGAACGGCCGGCAGGCCTGGGTGGAAATCAGGCCCAGGGAATTGAAGCCATACAGCGTCGTCAGGCACAGGGAATCGACACCGCCGACCACCGCGGCGTCGATCAGGCCGGCTGCCATCATGCGGTGTGCCGAAGCAAACACCTTGGCGCTGGACGAACACGCCGACGAAACCACCACCGCTGGACCGGCCAGGGCCAGGACCTGGCGCGTGAAGTCGGCCACGGAAAACGTGTTGTGCGTGGTCCGGTAGGAAAAATCGGGCGGGAAGGCGCCGGTGGCTGGATCGAGCCGGCGGTAGGCCAGCTCGGTCTGCAAAATGGCCGAGGTGCTGGTGCCGATGAAGACGCCGATGCGATGCGCGCCGTATTTTTGGCTGGCGGCCGCGACGGCTTCCGCAAAACCGTCCTGCATCAGGCCCAGCAGTGCGAGGCGGTTGTTGCGGCTGTCAAACGCTGCCAGTGCTGCGGGAAGCGCCACGGCGTCCACCGCCGCCACCTCACCGACAAAGGTGGGCAGGTCGACCGTGTCAAACGCGCAGGGCGCGAGGCCGCCGCGCTGGCCGCGCAGGGCGTTGAGGGTTTGCTGGAGGCCGCGACCGATGCTGCTGGTCGCGGTGAAATGGGAGAGCCAGAGCGGGTTCAGAAGAAAACTAGCCGATCTAAAAGTGAAGTCATGTTAGCAAATTCCGCCGGAAAAACTGCGATCCAGGAGACGGTCAGACAGCGACGTAGGGACAATGGTGGTTGGCCCGGGTACGCACCACGTGGCGCAGCGACAACCAGGCCGCGAAGGTCCCCAACAAGAGCCCTGCCCACATGTCCACGGCCACATGCTGGCGTGTGGCCACCGTGGAGTAAACAATGCCGAGGCACCACAGGGCATTGGTCAGGCATGCCCACGGCGGCGCGCCAAAACGGCGCAGCAGGTGATGCAGCCAGAAGCCCGAAAAAACGGCGGTGGCGACATGCAGGGACGGACAGGCGTTGCCCGCGGCATCCATGTTCTTGAGGAAGTCCACGCCCGGGTAGAGGGCCCAGTCGATGTCGGCGGCGGGGACCATCGTGGGCCAGAAATAGAAAATGGCCAGCCCGGTCAGGCAGGTGCCGGCCATGGCCAGCCCATAGATGTGGAGTTCGCGCCGGCTCGCCAGAAACGCTGGCGGCAGCGACACATACACCCACAGCGACACATACAGCGACAGGGCCATGGGCTCAAAGCCGATCAGCCGGTCCAGCCATATGACCGGCATCACGGTGACAGGGTAGGCGGGGTTGTTGAGCACATAGAAATAGGCGGCAAAAAACACGGCAATAAAAGCCGGAATGCCTATGCTTTTGAGGACCAGATCGCGGGGCACAAGCTGCGCGGCCTGGCGGTACCAGGGCAGGGCTGGCGGGCGAACCAGGGCGGTGCTCATGCCAGGGCCTCGGCCAGGGTCACCGGCTTGAGGCGGGCCGCCGCAGCGCAGGCCAGCACGGCGGGCAGGACCTCGAGAATCACCGGGCTGCCGCCTGGCGTGCGGGCGGCGTTGCCGTCATGCAGCAGCACGATGGCGCCGGCCTTCAGGCCATGCCGCAACTTGAGGGTGACCCGCTCCGCATCGCCAACCCGGGTGTCGAAACCGCGTACCGACCAGCTGGCCAGCTGCAGACCGATCCGGGCGAGCACGGGCTCGAGAAAGGGATTGCGCAGGCCGGCCGGCGCGCGGAAAAAGAGCGGACGCCGGCCGGTGATCGCGGCCAGGGTGTCCTGCGCAGCCTGCAGCTCCCGCGCCATGCCGCGCGGGCCCATGACGGAAAAGTTGTGGCGATGGTGCTGGCTGTGGTTCTCCACCGCGTGGCCGCGGCGAACGATTTCCCGGCACAGCTCGGGGTAACGTGCGGCCTTTTCACCAATGCAGAAAAACGTGGCCCGGACGGCGTAGCGGTCCAGCAGGTCCAGCACCTGCGGCGTGACCTGCGGGTCAGGCCCGTCGTCGATGGTCAGGGCAATTTCGTTTCGGGCGGTCGCGGCCGCGGGCAGCCGCGACCAGTTCGGACCCAGCCAGTGGCTGCGCGGCCACAGGCCGACGCCGGCCAGCAGCGCGTGGTTGGCAACGACGACGGCCAATGCCCAGGGCCATAGCCCGGGCACCGCAACGGCCGTGACCAGCGCCAGCCCGTGCAGCGCCAGGGAGGCGCGTACCAGCGGGGTGGCGTGCCAGCGCGGCTCAGGCTTGGGGCTCACGGGGCTGCCTCGCAAAAATCGCTGCGTACACCAAAGCCAGGATGACACCGGGTGCCACCGTGGCGCCCATGGCCTGCAGGATGGAGATCTTGGAAAACGCCAGCAGGCCAAAACCCGCGACGGTGGTGAGGTTGGCCAGCGCCATCGAGGCCAGGGTGCGGTGCGAGATGGGGGTCAGTGGTTCGGGACGGTCAAAAAACAGGGCGTAGTTCGAGCCCACCGCCACCACCAGCAGCAGCCCCACCAGGTGCAGGATGATCAGCGGCTGGCCGGCCAGGGCCAGCCCCGCCGTGACCGTGACGACCGAGGCGGCCAGGGGCGCGATGACGCGCAGGACGCGCGTGGGTGAGCGGAACACCACCAGCAGCAGCACGACGATGGAGAGCAGCCCGCCCAGCGACAGCAGCGTGGCTTCGCGCAGGTAGCCGGAATACAGGCGGTCGGATTCGGTTTTCATGTCCACCAACAGCACATCCGGCGAGTTGCTGCCCAGGGCTGCCCGGATGCGGTCAGCCTGGATGCCTGCGCCTTGCGGTGCCCGAAGCGGCAGCAGCGCGGTCCAGCCGCCGTGCGAGGGCTGGAGCAGCAGTGCATCGACCGCCATGGCCAGGGAGGTCTGTTCGAGGTCGGCCGCCTGCAGCAGGGGCCGGCTGCGGCTGGCTTCCACATCGGCCAGAAAGGGCGCGAACACCTGGGCGCGCACCGGCAGGCCCTGGACGGCCTGGGCCAGGCGCGGCTGCAAGACCTCGGCCGACGGCAGGCTGGCCTGGCGCGCACGCTGCGTTGCCATGCTGGGAAGGTAGCGGCTGGGGCTTTCAAACCCGGCGAGTTCGCCCTGGTCCACCTGCGTCTGCAGCAGCGCGGACACCCGCTCGGCGGACACCAGCACCGCTTCCCGGCTGCTGCCGGAGATCACCACGACGTAACGCACATCGGGGGCGCCCATGTCGGCGCGCAGGCTTTCGTCGAGCGCGATGTCGGCCTGCGACACCGGGCTCAGCGAGGAAATTTTTTCGTTGAGCAGCGTGTCCCGATGGGTGGCGAGGACGGCGCAGGCGGCCAGCAGCAGCACGACCGCCGGCCAGCGCAGTGCTGCGGCGCGCCGCGTCAGCCGGCTGAGCACGCGGCCGATCGCCGAGACGTCGTGGATGCGGAACTGCGCCGGCAGCAAATGCGGCAGGACAAACCGCGTCATGACCGCGGCGGCCACCAGTCCGGCAATCGCATACAGGCCGAGCTGTGCCAGGCCCGGAAAGCCCGACAGCAGCAGCGAGGCAAAGCCGAAGATCGAGGTCAGCACGCCCAGCCGGATCGTCGGCCAGAAACGCTTGACCCAGCTCTCCTGTCCGGCGTCCGCCTGTTCGGATTGCACAAACAGGTAGATGGAATAGTCCACCGCCTCGCCGATCAGCGCGGTGCCGAAGCCCAGCGTGATGCCGTGTACGGCGCCAAAGCCCAGGCTGACGGCGGCCACGCCTGCCAGCACGCCGCTGATGACGGGCAGGAAACCCAGCGCCAGCGCAGTCACCGAGCGGTACACCAGCAGCAGCAGCGTGGCAATGATCACCACGCTGATCAGCGAGAGGCGGCTGACCTGGCTCTGGATGGCCTCGCGCGAGGTCACCGAGAAGACGCCGGGGCCGGTCATCACCAGCTTCGCAGCGGGGCTGTCCCGGCGGGCCGTGTCGAAGGCCTGGCGGATGGCGGCCATGGCGCTTTGCTGGGCATCGGTGTCGGACCCGGCGGCGCGCGTCTGCATCAGCATCAGGGCGCGGGCCCCGTCGCGCGACGCCCAGGCGCCGTCGATCAGGCGCGGCTGCGTGCCGCTGTCGAGCTGCCCGAGCAGTTGCACCATTTCACCGGTCGGGTCGCGCGGCAGCAGGGACTTGACCATCAGCCCGGCCGGCGAGGCCAGCAGGTCGATGCTTTCGGCCAGGGCCGCGTGCAGGCCGTCGACGCTGAAGCGTTCAGGGGTGACGAGCGGGCTGAGCAGGTAGCGGTTGTTGAACAGGTAAGTGCGGTCGCGTTCCTTGTTGACCGGTTCGCCGTTGTTGACGGCGACAAAGGCCGGGTTGGCGCGCAGGCTGCGGGCGACCTCTTTGGACAGGCGGGCGCGGGCCGGCCCGTCTTCGCCCTCGATGCCGACCAGGATCAGGCGCGAGGCCAGGCCGTCCTTGAGCTGGTCCATCAGGAGCTGCTGTTCGGTTGTCGGATTCCGCGGCAGAAAGGCCGACAGGTCCGTGGTGATCTGGGTACGGCTGATGATGGCGCCGCAGGCCAGCAAAAAAGCCAGCCACAGCCAGACCGGCAGGAACTGGCGACGGAACAACCGGCTCATTTCGCGGCCAGCTTGTCGATCACCATGACCGAGCGGTCCTTGTCGGTCTGCTCGATTTCAATGGTCCGGACTTCGGCGTGGCTGCCGCCTATGCGGACGCGCTGCACCACTTCCAGCATTTTTGTTTCGATGGGGCGCAGGGTCAGCGTCCAGCGCTCCTCGGAACCTTCGAGGTCGAGGTTGTAGACGCGCCGCAGCGCGACCATGTCGCCCGCCAGCGTGCCGCGTATGCTTTCGGTGAAGGCCACCAGTTCCGGGTAGTCCTGCAGGCGCAGCACCATGCGGCGCTTGCCGCGTTCGACGGTGAGGCTGCCGCCCTCAATCAACAGCGACTCCGGCCTGGGCTTGAGCGTGCGTTTTTCCAGCCGATCGGGCGCGGTGTAAAGCAGTTCGCCGGACGACTCTACGGGGGCCTCGAGCAGGGCGATGTATTTCTTTTCGACAAAACTGGCGCGGCCCGATTTGTTTTTCGCCAGGCCCTGCATCAGCTGGGTGACATCCCAGGCGGCGAAGGCGGGGCTGAGGCTGAGGGCCAGCAGCAGGCCGGCGCCGGCCAGCCAGGCTGTCCGTGACGGGGTGGTCAGGCGAGGTGCATCAGTCTTGGGGCTCATGGGGTCGGACCGGGTTGGGGCGCAGGTGCCGGTTTGCCGGCCTGCCAGAAATTGAAAAAATTGAACCAGTTGTAGGGCGCCGCGCGGCAATGCTGCTCCAGCAATTCGGCGTAACGCACCATCGCTGCCTGCACCGCCGCTTCGCGCCCGCCGGCAGGGATGGTGGAAAAATCGGCCAGTGTTTCAAAATGGATATCGTAGCGATTGCCGCCGCCATACAGGCCGACCATGAACAGCACCGGACGCCGCAGGATGGCCGCCATGCGAAACGGGCCCACGGGAATCTCGGCCGGCGCGCCGAGAAAAGGCACGGACTGCGTGGTGTCCCGGTTCAGGCAGCGGTCGGCCAGCATGCCGACCACGCTGCCGGCCTCGATCAGTTCGTGGACGCGCAGCATCGAATCCGCATGACCCAGCGCCACGATGTCCTGCTGCGCCGCCGGGTTGATGGCGCTCAGGGCGGCATTGATCTTGCGCGCGTTTTCCTCGTACATCACCATGGCCACGCGCAGGCCCGGTTGGCGCCGGCCGATCGCGCGCAGCACCTCGAAGCTGCCCACATGTGCGCCCATCAGGAACACGCCTTTGCGGTCCGCCGTGAGTTCGTTCACCAGGTGTTCCTGGTGGATGCGGATGTCGAAAAGGCCGAAGCGATCGTTGATCAGGTAGACCCGGTCGTGGATCACCGAGGCGAAGCTGAAGAAATGCCGGAACACATGGCGCCAGGCGACCCGCGCTCCCGCCGGCAGCGCCAGCGCGCGGTGCAGGTAGTTGCGCGATGCGCGGCGCGCGGCCGCGTTGGCCACCAGAAAGTAGGCGGCAATGCCGTACAGCACGAAGCGGCCCGCACTGCGGCCCAGGCGCAGCGAAATCCAGGTCATCACGCGCAGCATCAGCATGTTGCTGCGCTCCGGGCGGTCGCGCCAGGCGGCCTGGCGACCCGCGCCGGACGAACCGGTCGGCGCCTGGCTCATGGGACACTTTCGAAGGCAAAGCTGCCGGTGGCCACCTGTCGGCCGCCGGCGGAGATGTCAAAACGCGTCTGCCCTGCGGGGGTGGGCAGGCAGGAGATCGTCAGCGTCTCGCCGGGCAGCACCGGGCTGAGGAATTTGGCCGAGCTGATCTGGCAGCGCAGTGCGTGGCCCTGGCCGTTCCCCGCGCGCATGCGCACCTGCGTGGCGGCGTGCAGGGCGGCATCGAGCAGCAGCACGCCCGGCACCATGGGTTTGCCCGGGAAGTGCCCGGCAAAAGCGGGATGACCGGCAGCAAAACAGACCGTTGTGGCTTCAGTCTGCACGGGGCGGGCTTTCTTGTGCGGCGGGGCTCTGGTGGAGGCGCGCCAGCGCTTCGAGGACATCACGCGGCAGCTTGCCGGTGGCGTTGCGCGGCAGGGCGTCGAGCAGGACCAGCGGCCGCGGCAGGAAGATGGTGTCTATCCGTTCCTTCAGCGCGGCCTGCACGACGGCGGCCGTCATGCCCGGGGCCACGACAAACGCCATCAGCCGCACCACGGCCTCGTGGCCGCTGTCGTCGGGCATGAAAAACGCGCCGTCGAGCACGCCAGGAATGCTGTTGAGGTGATGGTTCAGGTAGGCCAGCGAGTTGCGCTTGCCGGCGATATTGACCAGGTCCTCGAGGCGACCGTGCAGCAGGAAATGGCGGTTGTCGATGGCCTGCAGCACATCGTTGAGCGGCACCACCTGTTCGACGTGGCCGCCGCAGGCCCACATGCGCTCATCGTGCGGTGTCAGGGTCACCAGCGGAAACAGCTCCCACTGGGCGGTTTTCGCGGTGCGCCGCGATGCGATCTGGCCGGTTTCGGTGGAGCCGTAAATCTCGAACAACGGGGCCTCAAAACGGGCTTCGCAGCTTTGCGCAAGCTGGGGGGCCATGGGCGCCGTGGCCGACACCACGAGGTCCAGCGCGGGTAGCTCTATGTTGGAGGCCAGCAGCACGCGCAGATGCACGGGGGTGCTGACCAGCACGCGCGGGCGCGGCACGGCCTTGACAGCGCTGACGATGTCGGCCGGGTAAAACGGCTGGCCGGCATGCAAGGCACCGCCGCTTTGCATGGGCAGCAGGACCGTCGATTCAAAGCCGAACATGTGTTGTGGCGGCACCGTGCCAACGATGGTGCAGGGCGGTGCATCGTCCAGGCCCAGCCGCAGCGCCTCGCCGCGGGCGCTGCGCACCAGCGAGCCCCAGGTCTTGCGGTGTGGCAGCGGCCGGCCGGTCGAACCCGAGGTGAACACATCGGCGACGGCCTGGTCGCCGGGGAGAAAGGGGATGTCGCAGGGGGCGCCGGGGTCGATGTGCGGCAGTCCGCTGGCAAATGCATCCTGGTAGACGAAGCTGGGCAGCTCGATCGCATGTGGGGCGTCTGACAGGCAAAACGAATCAGGCGCCAGGGTGCGCAACTGGCGCATCATTTCCGGCGTGTGGGTGGGTGGCAGCAGGCTGATCTTTTGCGTCAGCAAGGCGGCGCCCAGACCGACCGCGAAATGGTAGCGGTCGCTGCAGGCATTGAGCATGTGTTTGCCGGGCGGCAGCGCTGCGGCCAGGTGTTTCACATCGCCCAAGTACTGGCGGACCGTGACGATTTCCCCATAGCGCCAGGCCAGGATGTCGTCACCATGGTCATGGCTGAGGAGCGCGTAGGTGGTCATGGGATGGGCAAGGCTGGCAAAAATGTTGCAGGGGGCGCGGCGGGCAGTTCAGGACGAAGGCGGCAGCCCGCCCGCACTGGCCTGGCGGTAGGCGCGTATCGCTTCCAGCGGACCGGCCCGGTCGGATGGCGCCAGCAGCAACAGGCGCGCCGCGTATTCGGCAGAAAACATCACGACCAGCAGCGGCAGGTTCAGCAGATTGGCAAAAGCCGACCAGACGTTGACCGGCGCCAGCCAGAACAGCAGCAGCGACAGCGCGGTCATGACGGCGAAATACAGGGCCCAGGCCCAAGTGACCTGCCGGGTGTAGCGGGCCAGGGCGGGTGACAGGCTGCCGTGGATGATGGCGGCAAACCGCGAAACCATGGGTTGCTGCCCGGCGCGCAGGGTACGCGCAAAGGCCAGGCCCAGCAGCGCCTGCATGCCGGCATGCTGCAGCAGAAACACCCAGTTGTAGTGCTGCACCAGCCAGCCGCTGACGCCATAAAGCAGGGCGCAGCCGGCCAGGCACAGCAGCAGCAGCCAGGGCCGCTGCGGCGAGCGCCAAGCCAGCACGAGGGCCAGCGCGATCAGCGGCGCGATGGCCACGGCGGCGTCCAGCAGGTCGGGGTGGGGGTCGGCTGATGCCAGGTGCGCCAGGACCGGGTAGGCAGCGCAGACGGCGGCAATGGCTGCCCAGCGGACGCCGCGCAGCACTTTTGCCGTCAAGCCAGGTTTCACTTCGTTCTTTGCAGCGCGATGTGGTCGCTCAGGCTGCGCAGCGACTGGAAGATGGCGGTGTTGTCCTCATGGTCGGCGCGCAGCTGCAGGCCATAACGCTTGGACAGGACCAGCGCGATTTCCAGGATGTCGATGGAGTCGAGCCCGAGGCCTTCGCCATACAGCGGCTCATCGGGCAGGATGTCCGCGGCAGCGGTTTCCAGGTTCAGGGAAGTGACCACCAGTTCGGCTACTTCACGCATCAGTGCAGCATCGGCTGCAGGCACGGCAGAGGTTTGGAGGGAGGATTCGGGCATCGTGGTAGTAGACATGGATTTTCAGGGTGTCGGGGCGCTGCGCCGTTGCTGCCAACCCCTGCGTTTCAGTGATGTTTTGATGGTAACTGACATTGTTTTTCACCCGTGCCGCCGCTGTAGGCGGCCGCCCCTTGAGTGTGTCAGACCGTAACGAAAAAAAACGTCAAAAATACCCCAACAAGCGGTAGCTGTCCCGGCTCAGCTGGTTTCGCTGTCGCCGGCTTCGCTTGCGGCGGCTTTGACGGCCCGCGGCGCACGCGGCACGGACAGGGTCTGGCTGGGCGCGGCGGCCTCGTCAGGCAGGGCGGCATCGAGCACGGCCTGGCGCACGCTGGCCTTGTCGCCGGCGCCCGCAAATTTGCTGTACTTGCCAAGCGTGGTCACCAACTGGCCGTAAATGCGCGGATTGCCGGCCACACATTCGCCGTGGTCCATGAAGTCGGATTCACCGGTGAAGTTGCCGATCAGGCCACCGGCTTCGGTGACCAGCAGCGAGCCGGCCGCCACGTCCCAGGGCTGCAGGCCGCTTTCAAAAAAGCCGTCGCTGAAACCGGCGGCCACATAGGCCAGGTCGAGGGCGGCTGCGCCCGGGCGGCGCACGCCGGCGCACTGGCTCATGACTTCACCGAGCATGTGGAGGTAGGGCTTGAGCTTGTCGCCGGGGCGGTAGGGAAAACCGGTGGAAATCAGGCATTCCTGCAGGCGCGTGCGTTTGGCCACCCGGATGCGGCGGTCGTTGACGTAGGCGCCGCGGCCCTTGCTGGCGCTGTAAATGTCGTTGCGGTTGGGGTCATACACCACCGCCTGCTCGACCTTGCCGCGCACAGTCAGGGCAATGCTCACGCAGTAAAACGGGAAGCCGTGGATGAAGTTGGTGGTGCCGTCCAGCGGGTCGATAACCCACACGAATTCGGAATCCTTGGCGCCGTGTTCGCTGCCCGACTCTTCGGCCAGGATGCCGTGGCCCGGGTAGGCGGTCAGCAGCGTCTCGATGATGATTGCTTCGGCCGCATGGTCGACTTCGGTGACGAAATCGTTGGTCTGCTTGGCCGAGACACGGACCGCTTCCACATCAAGCGCAGCACGGTTGATGATGGCGCCGGCGGCGCGTGCAGCCTTGACGGCCACATTGAGCATGGGGTGGAGATTGCTGGACATATAGGGCTAAGAAAGAGCGGAAGGGCTGCGGCCCGGTAACCGGGGCAGGCGACAATAACGCCATTTTACCGGCTCGGGCCGGTTACCCGGCTTTTTATCCATGAAAACGCGCTTTATCCTGATCAACACCAGCCACGCCGGCAACGTGGGCGCCGCCGCGCGTGCCATGAAAGTCATGGGCTTCGGCGACCTGGTGCTGGTGGCGCCGCGCTGGGACAATGTGCTCAGGCGCGAGGAAACCATCCAGCGTTCCAGCGGGGCGCTGGACGTGCTGAAAAACGCCCGCATTGTCGCCACGCTGGACGAGGCGCTGGACGGCATGACGCATTTGTGCGCCACGGCCATGACGCCGCGCGACTTCGGCCCGCCCACGCGGTCGCCGCGCGAGCACTTTGCGGCCCTGCTGGGTGGCCCCAAAATGCTATCTAATCAGGAGCTGTCTGCGCCCGTCAATGCTGGGCTGGTGGCCGATTTCGCTTCAAAACTGGAGGGTGTGGCCTTTTTGTTCGGTTCCGAGCGTTTTGGCATGCAAAACGAAGACGTTTACCGCTGCCACGTGGCGCTCAGCATTCCGACCGATCCGAAGTTCGGCTCCCTGAACCTGGCCGCCGCCGTGCAGCTGATTGCCTATGACTGGCGCGAGGCGCTGGGCGGCTTTGGCGTGCAGGCGGCCACACCCGAACCCCGGCTGGCCGATGCCGCCGCTGTGGCCGGCATGCTCGGGCACTGGGAGCAGGCGCTTGCCGACATCGGTTTCCTGGACCCGGCCTCACCCAAAAAACTGATGCCGCGGCTGAACCAGCTGTTCAACCGCGCGCAGCTGAGTCCCGAGGAGATCCACATCCTGCGCGGCGTGGCCAAGGCCATGAGCCAGAAAGCCCACGAAGCTGGCGCCAGCCTGGGTGCGCCAGCAGAGTCAGCCGCCAAGCCATAAACTCACAGCATGTTCTCCAGACTCCGCTCCGACATCCAGTGCATTCTTGAGCGCGACCCGGCCGCGCGCAGCGGCTGGGAAGTGCTGACCTGTTACCCCGGCCTGCACGCGATCATTTTTCACCGGGGGGCGCACTGGTGCTGGACCCACGAGCTCAAATGGCTGGGGCGCTTCATCTCGCAGATCGCGCGCTGGCTGACCGGCATTGAAATCCACCCCGGCGCCATCATCGGCGAGCGCGTGTTTTTCGACCATGCCATGGGTGTGGTGGTCGGCGAAACCGCCGAAATCGGCGACGGCTGCACGATTTACCAGGGCGTGACCCTGGGCGGCACCTCGCTCTACAAGGGCGAAAAGCGCCACCCGACCCTCGGCAAAAACGTGGTGGTGAGCGCCGGCGCCAAGGTGCTGGGCGGTTTTCTGGTCGGCGACGGCGCCAAGATCGGCAGCAACGCGGTGGTGATCAAGCCGGTGCCGGCCGGCGCGACGGCGGTCGGCATCCCGGCGCGCATCATCCCCTCCAAAACTGGCGAGAGTGCGGATGTGACGACGGCGCAGAACAAGTTCTCGGCTTACGGCATCACGCTGGAAGACGATCCGGTGTCCCAGGCCATGAAGGGCCTGATCGACAACGCTTCCTCGCAGGAGCACCAGATTGCGCTGCTTTGGCAGGCGATCGAGAAGCTGTCTGAAAGCGGCAAGACGCACCGGGACTGCGTGCCGGACGATGCGGCGCTGCAGGAGACCTTTGAGGCTGAGAAGTTGAATCAGTTGATGGGGAAGTAAGGGGCTGGCCTTTGCAAGCCTGCGCCTTTCGGGTGCATCGGACAAACCGGGTCTCGCCCCGGCGGGCGAGGCACTTTGTCTTTGCTTCGCTGTATAGACCGGACACATGGTGGACAGGTGTGCGGGGACATGGTTGACGGTTTGAATTAATCCACAGCCGGCTGTCTCAAGTCAATTTCCAGGCAATGGTGGTGTGCGAAATAGACATCAAACACGCCGTCCTGGCCATCCCGCGCACGCACTGCGACGGCCTGCCCGTGTAACGCGCTGG
>NZ_NBZW01000024.1 GCF_002379085.1 Polaromonas sp. AET17H-212
CCCCCGCCCCCGCTCCAGCGCCCCCTTCCGGTTCCGGCGATTCCAGCCAGACTGAACACCCAGATTTTTCATGAGCCTTCGCATTTACAACACGTTGACGCGTGCCGTAGAAGATTTTTCGCCCCTGGTTCCCGGCCAGGTGCGCATGTATGTGTGCGGCATGACCATTTACGACCTGTGCCACATCGGCCATGCCCGCATGATGATGGCCTTTGACGTGATCCAGCGCTGGCTCAAGGTCAGTGGCTACCAGGTCACCTATGTGCGCAACATCACCGACATCGACGACAAGATCATCAAGCGCGCCGTCGAGCGCGGCATCACCATCCGGGCGCTGACCGACGAGATGATCACGGCGATGCACCAGGACATCGGCGCACTCGGCATCGAGCCGCCCACGCTGGAGCCGCGCGCCACCGAATATGTGCCGCAGATGCTGGGCATGATCGCCACGCTGGAGCAAAAAGGCCTGGCCTACCGCTCGGACAACGGCGACGTGAACTACGCGGTGCGCAAGTTTGAAGGCTACGGCAAGCTGTCCGGCAAGTCGCTCGACGAGCTGCGCGCTGGCGAGCGTGTCGCCGTGCTGGACGGCAAGGAAGATCCGCTCGATTTTGTGCTGTGGAAAGCGGCCAAACCGGCCGAACCCGCAGATGCCCAGTGGGACAGCAGTTACGGCAGGGGCCGGCCGGGCTGGCACATCGAGTGTTCGGCCATGAGCTGCCAGACCCTGGGCGAGACCTTCGACATCCATGGCGGCGGCGCCGACCTGCAGTTTCCGCACCACGAAAACGAGATCGCCCAGAGCGAAGGCGCCAACGGCAAGCCGCTGGCCCGCTTCTGGGTGCACAACGGTTTTGTGCGGGTGGACAACGAGAAAATGTCCAAAAGCCTGGGCAACTTCTTCACCATCCGCGAGGTGCTGGCGCAATACGACCCGGAGACCGTGCGCTTTTTCATCGTGCGTGCGCACTACCGCAGCGCGCTCAACTACAGCGATGCGCACCTGGACGATGCGCGCAATGCGCTCAAGCGCCTGTACACCGCGTTGCACCTGGTCCAGCCGGCCGCGGTGGTGATCGACTGGTCGCAGCCATTTGCCGCCCGTTTCAAGGCGGCCATGGACGATGATTTCGGCACCCCCGAGGCGATGGCCGTGCTGTTCGATTTGGCGGGCGAGGTCAACAAGACCCGGTCGCCCGAACTGGCGGGGCTGCTCAAGGCCTTGGGCGCGTGCCTGGGCCTGCTGCAAAACGATCCGGCCGCCTTTTTGCAGGCCGGCGCCGGCCTGGACGCCGCCGCCATCCAGGGCCTGATCGCGCAGCGCGCTGCCGCCAAGGCTGGCAAGAACTTTGCTGAAGCCGACCGCATCCGCCAGGACCTGCTGGCGCGCGGCATTGTGCTGAAAGACGCGCCGTCCGGCACAACCTGGGAGGTTGGTTCATGACTCGTTTTTCAAGAAAAAAATGCCTTCGGCCCATGACGGACGGGCGCAAGCAGCTATGAAAAAGATAGTAAAAAGCGGCCCGGCCAGCACCGAGCTGGCCGATGTCGTCGAGCCGGTGGCGACCATCGTGCCGGGCTACTGGGCCGAGGCCTGCAAACACCTGGTCAAGAAAGACCGGGTCATGAAGCGCCTGATCCCGCAGTTCGGCGACGCCTGCCTGCAGTCGCGCGGGGACGCCTTCAGCACGCTGGCGCGCAGCATCGTGGGCCAGCAGATTTCCGTGAAGGCGGCGCAGACGGTCTGGCACCGTTTCGATGCGCTGCCGAAAAAAATGACGCCCGGCAACGTGCTCAAGCTCAAGGTGGACGACATGCGCGCCGCCGGCCTGAGTGCGCGCAAGGTCGAGTACCTGGTGGACCTGGCGATCCACTTCGACGCCGGCACGGTGCACGTCAAGGACTGGGCGGCGATGGACGACGAGGCCATCATTGCCGAACTGGTGGCGATTCGCGGCATTGGCCGCTGGACCGCCGAGATGTTCCTGATCTTTTACCTGACACGCCCCAACGTGTTGCCGCTTGACGATGTGGGGCTGATCAACGGCATCAGCCAGAACTATTTTTCCGGTGAATCGGTCAGCCGCAGCGATGCGCGCGAAGTCGCCGCCGCCTGGGCGCCGTTTTGCAGCGTCGCAACTTGGTATATTTGGCGCTCGCTGGACCCCTTGCCGGTCCTGGGTGCCGAGAAACCCTAATCAAGAAGCCTGAGGAGCAGACCATGGCCAAGAAGACCTTTCTCGATTTCGAGCAGCCGATTGCGGAGCTCGAAGGAAAAATAGAAGAGCTGCGTTACGTGCAGACCGAGTCGGCGGTCGACATCTCGGAAGAGATCGACCAGCTCGCCAAAAAGAGCCAGCAGCTCACCAAGGACATTTACAGCGACCTGACGCCCTGGCAGATCACCAAGATCGCGCGTCACCCCGAGCGGCCCTACACGCTCGACTATGTCAACGAGCTGTTCACCGACTTTGTCGAGCTGCACGGTGACCGGCATTTTTCCGACGACCTGAGCATCGTCGGCGGCCTGGCGCGTTTCAACGGCACCGCCTGCATGGTGCTGGGTCACCAGAAGGGCCGCGACACGAAAGAGCGCGGCCTGCGCAACTTCGGCATGAGCAAGCCCGAGGGTTACCGCAAGGCCCTGCGCCTGATGAAAACCGCCGAGAAGTTCAAGCTGCCGGTGTTCACTTTTGTCGACACCCCGGGCGCCTACCCCGGCATCGACGCCGAGGAGCGCGGCCAGTCCGAAGCCATCGGCCGCAACATCTTCGAGATGGCGCAGCTTGAGGTGCCCATCATCACCACCATCATCGGCGAAGGCGGCTCCGGCGGCGCGCTGGCCATCTCGGTGGCCGACCAGGTCGTGATGCTGCAGTACTCCATCTACTCGGTCATCAGCCCGGAAGGTTGCGCCTCCATTCTCTGGAAAACCTCGGAAAAAGCCGAGGAAGCCGCCGAGGCCCTGGGCATCACCGCGCACCGCCTGAAGGCGCTCGGCGTGATCGACAAGATCGTCAACGAACCGGTGGGCGGCGCGCACCGCGACCACAAGCAGATGGCCGCTTTCCTCAAGCGCGCGCTCAACGACGCCTTCCGCCAGGTCAGCGACCTCAAGGTCAAGGAACTGCTGGACCGCCGCTACGAGCGCCTGCAAAGTTATGGCCGCTACACCGACACCAAGGCCGACGCGAAATAACCCGTCGCCCGCCTGCGGTGGCTGACCTGACATGAGCCGCCGCATCCGTCCCAAGGCGAGGCTTGCCCCGTGAGCACCAGCGTCGACGACGCCCTGCGCGTCTTTTCACCGTCACTGCCTGTGGCCGTGGCCTACAGCGGCGGCGCCGACTCCACGGCCCTGCTGCTGGCCTGCACCGACAAGTGGCCGGGGCAGGTGAGGGCGGTGCATGTGCACCACGGCCTGCAGGCCGCTGCCGACGGATTTGCCAGTCACTGCGAAGCCGTTTGTGTGCAGCTGGACGTGCCCTTGCGGGTCGTGCGGGTCATGGCCAGGCATGCATCCGGCGACAGTCCGGAAGACGCCGCCCGCAAGGCGCGTTATGAGGCATTTCGGGCCCTGGCCCATGAGGAGTGGGTGCAGCCAGCTATCAAAAGCATAGCACTTGCACAACATGCCGATGACCAGGTCGAGACCATGCTGCTGGCGCTGAGCCGCGGTGCCGGGCTGCCCGGCCTGAGCGCCATGCCGGCCCACTGGCAGCGCGACGGCCTGGACTACCACCGCCCCCTGCTGCAGGTGCCGGCGCCGGAGATCCGCGCCTGGCTGGCGCGGCGCGGCGCCGCCTTCATCGAGGACCCGAGCAACACCGACGAGCGTTTCACGCGCAACCGCATTCGCGCACGCCTGCTGCCGGCACTGGCGCAGGCCTTCCCGCAGTTTCGCGAAACCTTTGCACGCAGCGCCCGGCATGCGGCGCAGGCACAGGCCGTGCTGCTCGAGGTGGCGCGTGAAGACCTGCAACTGCTCGGCAGCCCCCCCGAGATCAAGGCCCTGCAACTTCTGTCCGGACCGCGCCAGGCCAACGCGCTGCGCCACTGGCTGCTGGACGCCCACCAGGCCACACCGAGCACGGCGCAGCTCGACCAGTTGCTGGCGCAGGTGGCGGCCTGCACCACGCGCGGCCACCGGATTGACCTGAAGGTGGCCAATGGCCACGTGACACGGGAGGGTGCGTATTTGCACTACGCTGCGGAGCCGGCCCGCTGACGCTGCTGGGTATAATTGAAGGCTTTGCTGGCCTGCCGCCAGGGCGCTTTTCGCAGCGCTTTCCGCCAAAAAAGCAAAAAACCGCACTCCCAACTCCTGATTGACACCCTGCAATGGCTTTGATCGTTCATAAATACGGCGGCACCTCGATGGGCTCGACCGAGCGCATCCGCAATGTCGCCAAACGCGTGGCCAAGTGGGCCAGAGCCGGCCACCAGATGGTGGTGGTGCCCAGTGCCATGAGCGGCGAAACCAACCGCCTGCTGGGCCTGGCCAAGGAACTCGCGCCTGCCAAGGCCAGCGACGCCTACCACCGCGAACTCGACGCCCTGGCCGCCACCGGCGAGCAGGCCTCCAGTGCGCTGCTGGCGATCGCGCTACAGGCCGAGGGCATGGACGCCGTCAGTTACGCCGGCTGGCAGATGCCCATCCGGACCAACAGCGCCTACACCAAGGCCCGCATCGAGTCGATCGACGACAAGCGCGTGCGCGCCGACCTGGATGCCGGCAAGGTGGTCATCATCACCGGCTTTCAGGGCATGGACGACGGCGGCAATATCACCACGCTGGGCCGCGGCGGCTCGGACACCTCGGCCGTGGCCGTGGCGGCCGCCATGAAGGCGCATGAGTGCCTGATCTACACCGACGTGGACGGCGTGTACACCACCGACCCGCGCGTCGTTCCGGAAGCACGCCGCCTGCAGACCGTGAGTTTTGAAGAGATGCTCGAGATGGCATCGATGGGCTCCAAGGTGCTGCAGATCCGCTCGGTCGAGTTTGCGGGCAAGTACAAGGTGCCCCTGCGCGTGCTCTCGAGCTTCACGCCCTGGGACATCGACATCGACGAAGAGGCCAAGTCCGGCACCCTGATCAGTTTTGAGGAAGACGAAAAAATGGAACAAGCCATCGTATCGGGCATCGCGTTCAACCGCGACGAAGCCAAAATCTCCATCCTCGGCGTGCCAGACACCCCGGGCATTGCCTACCAGATCCTGGGCGCCGTGGCCGACGCCAACATCGAAGTCGATGTGATCATCCAGAACATCAGCAAGGACGGCAAGACCGATTTCAGCTTCACCGTGCACCGCAACGACTACGCGCGCGCCATCGACCTGCTCAAGGCCGAGGTGCTGCCCAAGCTGGGCGCGCAGGAGATCACCGGCGACGCGAAGATCTGCAAGGTCAGCATCGTCGGGATCGGCATGCGCAGCCATGTCGGCATTGCCAGCAAGATGTTCCGCTGCCTGAGCGAAGAAGGCATCAACATCCAGATGATTTCCACCAGCGAAATCAAGACCTCGGTGGTGATCGACGAGAAGTACATGGAGCTGGCCGTGCGTGCCTTGCACAAGGCTTTTGACCTGGACCAGCCGGCGGCAAGCCCCTGATCGCTGGACAGCGGCCCAAGTCGTGAGATAATCCGGGCTCAGACAGAATTCAGGAAACGTGACCGAGTGGCCGAAGGTGCTCCCCTGCTAAGGGAGTATGGGGTGTAGAGCCTCATCGAGGGTTCGAATCCCTCCGTTTCCGCCAGACAAAAAGCCACCGCAAGGTGGCTTTTTTTTGTCCTGCTTCAGATGGCGCCGCACGCCGTGTCGCAACCAGTCGTAAAAAAGCAGGCGTCGCCGGGGCGCAGACGTTATGGTGGCGCTTTATCTCCCGGAGCCCCCATGTTGTTGAAGACCCCCCTGATCAGCGCGACGCTGGCCTGTCTTGCCGTTCTGGCCGGCTGTGCTGCGCCCGGTGCACCCTCGACGGGCGCCAGCCCCATGCCGCCAGCTCCCCCGGGAACGGCCTGCAATGCGGACGGTGCCCGGTTCGCGATTGGCAAGGCGCCGGGGGCGAGTGTGGTCGAGGAAGCACGCCAGCGCTCGGGCTCCTACATGGCGCGGGTGCTGCGTCCCAACCAGGTCGTTACCATGGAGTTCAACGCCCAGCGGCTCAACCTCGAGCTGGACGCCGCCGGCGTGATTCGGCGGGTGCGCTGCGGCTGAGGACTGCCGGGCGCAGTCCGCGCCTGTTTTGTTGTATGAAACACTTGTGCTATATTTCGCGAAATATTGATACAAATGTTTCATGCCGACTTCCTCACTGTTTGCCAACGTTCCGCTTGACGGCCTGAGTCCGGAACTGCTCCGTGCGGCGCGCTGGATCGAGGCGCATCCGCGCGAGGTGGCGCTGCATTCCATGCGTGAGTGCGCGCGCCGGGCCGGGCTGGCGCCGGCGACCCTGAGCCGGCTGTCGCAGGCCCTGGGCTTCCAGGGCTTTGAGGCGATCAAGCATCTCTGCCAGGAGTCTTTTTCGGCGCAGGCGGGGTATGCCGGGCGGGCCGAGGTGCTGCAGGCCAGCGCGCGGCATGACAAGGACTGGCTGGCGTTGCTCAATGAAACGCAACACGCCAACACCGCGTCCGTCAGCGGGCTGAACCAGGCCGCGCAGCTGGAGGCCGCGGCCGATGCCATGCTGAAGGCGCGGCGCGTTTATTTTCTGGGCCTGCGCGCCAGCCATGGCCTGGCGCTGCACCTGCACTACACCTATGGCTTGCTGGCGTCCAACGGCGTGCTGGTGCAGGGCCTGGGCGGCACGCTGACCGACCAGATCGGCGACATCGGCCCGGGCGACCTGCTGGTGGTGACTTCTGCCGCCGCGTACACGCGCCAGACGGTGGAGGCCGTGGTGAAGGCACGGGCACAGGGCGCCGACGTGCTGGCCCTGACGGACAGCGCCCTGTCGCCGATTGCCCGCTCGGCCACCCACACGCTGCTGTTCCGGACCGACAGCCCCTCGTATTTCCATTCCATGGTCGGCGCCCTGGCATTGACCGAAGCGCTGGCCGCCGCCGTGGCGGTGCGCGGCGGCCGCAAGGTGCTGGCCCACCTGCAAACCCGCCAGGATCGCCTGGACAGCGAGGGCGCGTACTGGGACGAACGCGCCGACAAGGCCGCCACCGGCCGGCCACAAACTTCTTCACCAAGGAAATAAGCCCATGCCTGCAGCCTCCACCCATGTCTTTCACCGCGAGCTGCAGCACACGCCGCCGGTGGCCGTCAGCGGCCGGGGGGTGTACCTGACCGATGCCGATGGCAAGACTTATATCGACGCCTCGGGCGGCGCCGCAGTGTCCTGCCTGGGCCACGGCCATCCCGACGTGCTGGCCGCCATGCACGCGCAGATCGACAAGCTGGCGTATGCGCACACCAGCTTTTTCACCACCGAAGTTGCCGAGACACTAGCCGCCCAGCTGATCCGGACGGCACCGCCAGGCATGAGCCACGTGTATTTCGTCAGCGGCGGCTCGGAGGCGATGGAGGCCACGCTGAAGATGGCGCGCCAGTATTTCGTCGAGATCGGCCAGCCGCAGCGCACGCATTTCATCGCGCGCAGGCAGAGTTACCACGGCAACACCCTGGGCGCGCTGGCCATAGGCGGCAACCAGTGGCGGCGCGAACCGTTCGCGCCCCTCCTGATGCCGGTCACCCATGTGTCGCCCTGTTATCCCTACCGCGAGCAGCGGGCCGGCGAAACGCCTGAGCGCTATGGCCAGCGCCTGGCGCAGGAACTCGAGCACGCCATCCTTGAAAAAGGCGCAGACCGCGTGATCGCCTTCATTGCCGAAACCGTGGGTGGCGCGACCGCCGGCGTGCTGGCGCCGGTACCGGGTTACTTCAAGGCGGTGCGCGAGGTCTGCGACCGGTATGGCGTGTTGCTGATCCTCGATGAAGTGATGTGCGGCATGGGCCGCACCGGCACCCTGCATGCGTGCGAGCAGGAGGGTGTGTCGCCCGACCTGCTGGCCGTGGCCAAGGGCCTGGGCGGTGGCTACCAGCCGATTGGTGCGGTGCTGGCGCAGAAGAAAATTGTCGATGCGATGCGGGAGGGCACCGGCTTTTTCCAGCATGGCCACACCTACCTGGGCCATGCCATTGCCTGTGCGGCGGCGCTCGCCGTGCAGCAGGTGTTCGAGCGCGACCAGCTCATCGCCCAGGTGCGCACACGGGGCGCCTTCCTGCAGACGCTGATGCAGGGCAGCTGGGGCGACCATCCCCATGTCGGGGATATCCGCGGCCGTGGTTTGTTCTGGGGCATCGAGCTGGTGCAGGACCGCGCGAAGAAGACCCCGTTCGATCCGGCACGCAAAGTGCATGCACGCATCAAGAAGGAGGCGATGGCGCGCGGCTTGATGGTTTACCCGATGGGCGGCACTGTTGATGGCCGTTATGGTGACCATGTCCTGCTGGCGCCACCGTTCATCAGCAGCGAAACCGAACTGACGATGGTGGTGGAGCGCCTTGGTTCGGCCATGGATGCCGCGATCGCAGCGGCTTGAACAACAAGTTTTACAACCTGGAGAAACTGATATGAGCAAGAAGTTTGCGTTGAGTGCCCTGAGCACCGCGAGTGCCGCTGTGGCCATGGCCGCGGCCATGATGTCTGCGCCGGCCGTTGCCCAGCAGAAATTCGTGACCATAGGCACCGGCGGCGTGACCGGTGTGTATTACGCCGCCGGCGGCGCCATTTGCCGCCTGGTCAACAAGGACCGCGCGAAACACGGCATCCGCTGCTCGGTCGAGTCCACCGGCGGCTCGGTGTTCAACGTCAACACCATCAAGGCCGGCGAACTGGACTTCGGTTTCACGCAGTCGGACGTGCAGTACAACGCCGTCAAGGGCCTGGGCCAGTACAAGGACGGCGCCTACAGCGACCTGCGCGCCGTGTTCGCGGTGCATCCCGAGCCCTTCACCGTGGTGGCGCGCAAGGAAGCCAACATCACGAAGTTCGAGGACTTCAAGGGCAAGCGTTTCAACGTTGGCAACCCCGGCTCCGGCACACGTTCATCGATGGAAGAGCTGCTCGCTGCGATGGGCTGGAAGCTCGGTGATTTCTCGCTGGCGTCCGAACTCAAGGCCGACGAACACGGCCCGGCCCTGTGCGACGGCAAGATCGACGGCTTCTACTATGCCGTGGGCCATCCTTCAGCCAACATCCAGGACCCGACCACGTCGTGTGGAGCCAAACTGGTGTCTCTCACCGGCCCGGTGGTCGACAAGCTGGTGGCCGACAAGCCTTATTACGCCAAGGTCACGATTCCCGGCGGCCTGTACCCGAACAACCCGCAGCCCACCGCCACTTACGGCGTGCTGGCCACGGTCGTGACCTCGGCCAAGACCTCGCCCGAGACGGTGTACCAGGTGACCAAGGCCTTGTTCGAGAACTTCGACGAGTTCAAGAAACTGCACCCGGCCCTGGCCAACCTGAATCCGCAGAACATGGTCAAGGATGGCTTGAGCGCGCCGCTGCATGAAGGTGCCGTGCGTTACTACAAGGAAAAGGGCTGGATCAAGTAATCCGGCGCAGCACGCCAGCTGCAGGCCGCGCCGGGGTGCGGCTTGCCAACCAGAAAAGGGCGGAGTGGACTTCGCCCTTTTTTTTGAAGCTCGTGCAAGCGACTTCCTGTTCCTGAAGGATGACCATGGCAACCGATATCGAAAAGGCGCCTGAAGCGCTGCAGCAACTCGTGGCCAAGGTGGACACCGGCGGGCGCAAGCCAACGGGTCTTACCGCGGGCATCATTTTTTCCGTCGCGCTCATCTGGGCGCTGTTCCAGTACTGGTATGCCTCGCCCTTGCCGTTTGCGCTGGGCTTTGGCATCCTCAACGACACCGAGGCGCGCGCCATCCACCTGGGCTTCGCGCTGTTCCTGGCTTTTCTGGCATGGCCGGCCCTCAACAGTTCGCCGCGTGACCACGTGCCGGTGCTGGATTGGGTGCTGGCCTTGCTGGCTGCGTTTGCGGGCGCCTACATCATGCTGTTTTATGCGCAGATCGCCACCCGACCCGGCCAGCCGACAACGATGGACGTGGTGGTGGCCAGCGCCGGCATGCTGCTGCTGCTGGAGGCGACACGCCGTGCGGTCGGCTGGCCGATGGCGGCCCTGGCCGTGGTTTTCGTGGCCTACAGCATGCTCGGTCCCTGGCTGCCCGACGTGTTGTCCCACCGCGGCGCCTCGTTAAACCGGCTGGTCTCGCACATGTGGCTGACCACCGAGGGCGTGTACGGCATCGCGCTGGGCGTGTCGGCCGGCACCATTTTTGTGTACGTGCTGTTCGGCGCCTTGCTGGACCGCGCGGGCGGCGGCAACTACATGATGCAGGTGAGCTTTGCGGCGCTCGGCCACCTGCGCGGCGGGCCGGCCAAGGTGGCGGTGGTGTCGTCGGCCCTCAACGGCATGATCTCCGGCTCGTCGGTGTCCAACGTGGTCTCGGGCGGCATCTTCACCATTCCCCTCATGAAGAAGGCGGGTTACGGCGGCGTGAAGGCCGGCGCCATCGAAACCATGTCCTCGGTCGACGGCCAGATCATGCCGCCGGTGATGGGGGCGGCCGCCTTCCTGATGGTCGAGTATGTCGGCATTCCATATTCGGACATAGTGCGCCATGCCTTCCTGCCGGCCATCCTGTCCTACCTCGGCCTGTTCTACATCGTGCACCTGGAGGCGCTGAAAATGGGCATGCAGCCCATCATCCGGCGGGAACCCAAGCCGCTGCGCGACCGCGTGCTGCGCAATGCCTTCGGCATCTCGGGCAGCATCATCGTGATCGGGTCCCTGTACTACCTGTTCGAAGGCATGAAGGCCATGCTGGGCGGTGCCGCACCCTATGTCATCGCGCTGGCGGTGATGGTGCTTTATGGCGTGTGCCTGCACCAGGCGGCGCGCAGCCCCGACCTGGCGCAGGACATCGACATCGACCATCCCAAGGCGCTGGACACCTGGCCCACGGTGCGCGCCGGCCTGCACTTTCTCATTCCCATCGGCACGCTGATCTGGTGCCTGATGGTCGAGGAGATGTCGCCGGCCCTGGCGGCTTTCTGGGCCGCCACCATCCTCGTCGTGCTGATGCTGTCGCAGCGTCCGCTGATCGACTGGCTGCGCCGTACGCGCACGCCGGACGCCTGGCACGAGGGCTGGCGTTCGGTGGTTGATGGTTTTCACGACGGTTCGCGCAACATGATCGGCATCGGCGTGGCCACGGCAACCGCCGGCATCATCGTCGGCGGCATCACACTCACGGGCCTGGGCCTGCGCATGACGGAGTTTGTCGAGTTTGTGTCGCAGGGCAACGTGATCGTCATGCTGCTGTTCATCGCGTTTTCCTGCCTGGTGCTGGGCCTGGGCGTGCCGACCACGGCCAACTACGTGCTGGTGGCCACGCTGATGGCGCCGGTGGTGGTGGACCTCGGCGCGCGGTCGGGGCTGGTGATTCCGCTGATCGCAGTGCACCTGTTCGTCTTCTATTACGGCATCATGGGAGACATCACGCCCCCGGTGGGGCTGGCCACCTTCGCGGCGGCCGCCATCTCGGGAGAAGACGCGATAGAGACCGGCATCCAGGGCTCCATTTATGCGCTGCGCACGGTGATCCTGCCCTTCATCTGGATCTTCAATCCGCAGTTGCTGCTGATCGATGTCGGCGGGGCGTTCTCCTTCTTCTGCATCGTGTCGGCCAGCATTCTGGCCACCTTGCTGTTTGCGGCTGTCACCATGCACTGGTTCCGCATCAGGAACCGCTGGTGGGAAACCGCGGCGCTGCTGGTGGCGGTGATCCTGCTGTTCCGCCCGGACTTTTTCATGGACCAGCTTGCGCCCGAGTACCGCGACGCCAAACCCGCCGAGGTGTTCGAGATCGCGCGCAATGTGGACAGCGACGGCCGCGTCGTGATGGTGACGCGCGGCACCACGCTGGAAGGCCGCGAGATCGTCAAGACCGTGGCGGTTCAGCTCGGCGACAAGGGCCCGGAAGGCCGCAAGCGCCTGGCCGATGCCGGTCTGCAACTGGTGCCGCTGGGCGACACGTTGCAGATCGGGCAGGCCAAGTTCGGCTCACGCGCCGCCAAGGCCGGGGTGGAGCAGGGCTGGGACGTGACCGCCATCAAGGTGCCGACCGACAGGCCTACGCCGCACTGGTTCTACCTGCCCGCGCTGCTGCTGGCCCTGCTGGTGTGGTGGTCCCAGGGCAGGCGCATGCATCGCGGCAGCGGTCCGGTGCCGCCCACGATGGCGGCCTCTTCTTTTTAGTGAAAAAGGCTTCCGGCCCTTGCTGAATATGCGCAGGCAGCTATCAAAAAAGGAGCATTTCAGGAGTCGACCGAGGCGCTCCAGCGGTCGCCCCAGGCCTTGTCCTGGGCCTTGTCCAGCGAGCGCCGGTCGCGTTTGGTGGGGCGGCCGTGCTCCAGGCTGCCGGCCGGTTCATGGTTCAGCCGGCGCTGCTCGGCCGCCGCCTCCCGCAACTGGATGCTCTCCGGCGTTTCTTCGTAGAGCTGCTGCGCCACCGGCGCCGGTCCGCGCTGCTGGCTCAGGCCCCGGACCTGCACGGTGCGTGTGACCGGCCCCTGCCGCATCGCCACCGTGTCGCCGGCCTTCACCTCACGCGCTGGCTTGGCGTCCTGGCCGTTGACCTGCACACGGTTTTTGCCGATTTCGTCGCTCGCCAGCGAACGGGTCTTGTAGAAGCGCGCGGCCCACAACCACTTGTCAAGCCGCATGGCTGACCTCGCGTGCGCCGCTATGCCAGGGAAGGGGAAACCGGTGTTTCATTGCCCGTCATTGTGGACCAGCGGCAGGCGCACGGTCGCGTCCAGCCCGGCAATACGCCCATGGTCTTCGCGGTTTTCCAGTGTGATGCTGCCGCCCAGCGCCTGCGTGATCTCGCGGCAGATCGCCAGGCCTAGGCCCGAGCCGTGGCGCACATTGCCGGCCGAAAACGGCTGGTACAGGCGGGCGGCCAGTTCGCCCGAAATGCCGGGGCCGCTGTCGCTGACGGTCAGGGCCAGGTACTGGGTGTCGGTGACGAGCCGCACCGACAGCGAGCCGCCGCGCTGGCAGTGCTTGATCGCGTTGTGCAGCAGGTTGCGGCAGAGTTCACCCAGCATCCATTCGTGGGCATTGACGCTGGCCGCCGTGGTTTCGATGTCAAAGTCCAGGTCCTTCTCGGCAATCAGCGGCGCCAGGTCCAGCGCGACCGCGCGCACGACGGCGTCCATGTCCACCGGCCCCAGGTCCGCCTGCTGGCGCAACTGCTCGACCTTGGCCAGCGCCAGCATCTGGTTGGCCAGCAGCGTGGCGCGGTCCACGGTCTGGTTGATCTCGGCCAGCGCCGCCTGGGCGTCCATGTCGCCGTGCAGCGCCGACTGCACCTGCACCTTCAGCACCGCCAGCGGCGTGCGCAGCTGGTGCGCCGCGTCGCGCACAAAACGTTTCTGGTTGTCCAGCAGGTGCTGCAGCCGGCCCATGACCTCGTTGGTCGCCTCGACCAGCGGCAGCAGCTCGCGCGGCGCGTCCGGTGCGGCGATCGCCGTCAGGTCGCCCTCGGGCCGTGCCTGCAGTTCGGCGCTGAGGCGGCGCACCGGGCGCGTGGCGCGCTGCACCACCACCACGGCCACCAGGGCAATCACCGCCAGCAGCAGCGCCTGGCGCCACAGGGTGTCGAACAGGATTTTCCGCGCCAGCGTGGTGCGCAGCTCCAGCGTTTCGGCCACCTGGATGACGGCCATGCCGCGCCCGTTCGGGCTGGCCACCGGCTGCAGCAAAACCGCGACGCGCACCGCGTCGCCCGCATAGACATCGTCGTAAAAATCGACCAGTGCCGCGTAGGGCGGTTTGGCGGGGATGCGGCCGCGCCAGAAAGGCAGCTGTGCATAACCCGAGACCATTTCGCCGTTGAGGCTGGATACCCGGTAAAAAAGCCGGCTCTGGTTGTCGGCCTCGAAGGCTTCGAGCGCCGCATACGGCACGGTCACGCGCAGTTCGGACTGCCCGTCATAGCCGCTCACGTCCAGCTGCTCGCCTATCGACTTGGCCGAGGCCAGCAGCGTGCGGTCATAGGCGGTGTTGACCGCGCCCAGCGCCTGGCTGTACAGGCTGGCCGTGTTGAGCGTGACCAGCAGGCCCACCGGCAGCAGGATGCCCAGCAGAAGGTAGCGCCTGAGCGAGATGGCACCGGATGCCGCCCGCGGCGTGTCTGCGCCTGCACTCATGCATCCACTTTCAGCAAATAACCCAGGCCGCGCAAGGTGACCAGGGTCACGCCGGTGTGCGCCAATTTCTTGCGCAGGCGGTACACCACCACCTCCACCGCCTCGTACTGCACATCGGTCTCGCCGGGAAACACCAGTTCGAACAGTTTTTCCTTGGACACGGCCTGGCCGGGCTTGACGATCAGGGCCTGCAGCAGGGCCAACTCGCGCGGCGTCAGTTCGAGGACCTGGTCGCGGTGGTAAATGGCGCCGCTTTCCTTTTCATAACGAAGCTGGCCCACAAGGTGGTCGCCGGCCCCCGGCTCGCTGCTGGACGCCGTGCGCCGGCGGCTCAGGGCGCGCAGCCGGGCCTCGAGTTCGTCGAGGTCAAAGGGTTTGGGCAGGTAGTCGTCGGCCCCCAGGTTCAGGCCAACGATGCGGTCGCCCACCGTGCCGCGCGCCGTCAGGATCAGCACCGGGGTGGCCAGCCCCTGGCGGCGCGCCTGCTCCAGCACCTGCAGGCCATCCAGCCCGGGCAGGCTCAGGTCCAGCACCACCACATCAGGCTGGGCGGCCGTCCATTGCGCCAGCGCCTTGCGACCGTCGGTGCAGCCCAGCACCTCCATGCCGCGCCGGCCCAGGGCGCGCTGCAGCGCAGCCTGCATGGAAGGGTCGTCCTCGATCAGCAGCAATTTCATGGTGGTCAGCATGGGCAGGACATTAGCACTTTCCCTAGGGCTTTCGGACAGCCGTTTGACAGACAGAAGGCGCATCATCGCTCTGTTACCAACACTACAAGGAGACATGCATGCGTCGCGATACCTTTTTGAAATCCCTGGCCGCGCTGGCCGCCACCGGGGCTTTCCCCCTGTCGGCCCTGGCTGCCGCCAATGTGAAGATGATGATTCCGGCCAACCCCGGTGGCGGCTGGGACACCACAGGCCGTGCCCTCGGGAAGGCCCTGACGGACTCGGGCGCCGCCTCCACCGTCAGTTATGACAACAAGGGCGGCGCCGCCGGGGCCCTGGGCCTGGCCCAGTTCATCAACGGCAGCAAGGGCGACCCGAATGCGCTGATGGTGATGGGTGCGGTGATGCTCGGCGGCCTGATCACCGGCAAGCCACCGGTCAGCCTGTCGCAGGTCACACCGATTGCGCGCCTGACCAGCGAATACAACGTGTTTGTGCTGCCCGCCAACTCGCCGTTCAAGACCATGGCCGACGTCGTGGCCCAACTCAAGAAAGACCCCGGCAGTGTCAAGTGGGGCGGCGGTTCGCGCGGATCCACCGAGCACATCGCTGCGGCCATGATTGCGCGCGAAGTTGGCGTGGACCCTTCCAAGATCAACTACGTGGCTTTCCGGGGCGGCGGTGAGGCCACCGCAGCCATCCTGGGCGGCAACGTCACCGTGGGCGGCAGCGGCTACAGCGAATTTGCGGAGTACATCAACACCGGAAAAATGAAGGCGCTGGCCGTGACCTCCGACACCCGCCTCAAGGGCGTCAACGTGCCCACGCTCAAGGAGCAGGGCATCAACGTGGTGATCGGCAACTGGCGCGGTGTTTACGGTGCACCCGGCATCTCGGCGGCCGAGCGCCAGGCACTGACCGAGATGATTCTCAAGGCCGTCAAATCCAAGAGCTGGATGGAAGCCTCCGAGAAAAACAACTGGACACCGGCCTTGCTGACTGGCGCAGCCTTCGACAAGTTTGTCGATGACGACATGGCCAGCCTGCGCGCCACCATGGTCAAGTCGGGCATGGTCTAAGGCTGCTGGCGTACCAGCACTTTCGGTTTGTCATGGCGGCCTGGTGCCGCCATGCATGTTCACTCGCGCAAGGCAGCGGTCGTTGTGGCATGGATCCTGGATCAAGTCCGGGGTGACAGTCCGTACTCCACGGAAAAAAACTCATGAACCAAGCAACCCTTTCTCCCACGCAAATCCGTTTGCAGACCGTGGTCGGCGCCGGCGTGGTGCTGCTCGCCCTCGGACTGGCGGCAGGTGCCGTCAGCATCCCGTCGGCAGCGGGCTACGGCGGCGTCGGGCCGAACTTTCTGCCGTGGGTGATTTCCGCGGCCCTGCTTATTTGCGGCGTCTTCATCGTGCGCGAAGCGCGCACCGGCGGTTTTCGCTTCCTGGAGGAACCCACGGATGCGGTCCACGGCCACTGGCCCGGCTTTGCCTGGGTGTCGGCTGGCCTGCTGGCCAATGCCGCGCTGATCACCACCATCGGCTTCATCTTCAGCTGCACCCTGTGTTTTGTGCTGGCCGTGCAGGGGCTGCGCGGTGCGGAGGGCAGGGCAGACCGGCGGCCGGTGGCCTGGCTCAAGGACGTGCTGATCGGCCTTGCGATTTCCGCGCCGGTGTTCTGGACCTTCACGAAATTCCTGGCGATCAACCTGCCGGGCCTCACTTCATCGGGCTGGTTGTAAACCATGGACATCTTCAACCAACTGCTGCAGGGCTTCGCCACTGCGGCCACACCGGTCAACCTGTTGTGGTGTTTTGTCGGCTGTGCGCTGGGCACGGCCATCGGCGTGTTGCCCGGCATCGGGCCCGCCGTGGCGGTGGCCATGCTGCTGCCCATCACGGCCAAGGTCGAGGCCACCGCCTCCATGATTTTTTTCGCCGGCATTTATTACGGTGCCATGTACGGCGGCTCCACCACCTCCATCCTGCTGAACACGCCGGGGGAAACGGCCAGCATGGTCACGGCCATGGAAGGCAACCGCATGGCCAAGAGCGGGCGCGCCGGCGCGGCGCTGGCCACCGCAGCCATTGGCTCGTTTGTGGCCGGCACGATTGCCACGGTGTTGGTCACCCTGTTTGCGCCCATCGTGGCGGAACTGGCCGTCAAGCTCGGTCCCCCCGAATATTTCATGCTGATGCTGCTGGCCTTCACCACCGTCAGCGCGGTGCTGGGCAAAAGCACGGTGCGCGGCTTGACGGCCCTGTTTGTCGGATTGGCGGCGGGCCTGGTCGGGCTGGACCAGATTTCCGGCCAGGCACGTTACACCGGCGGGGTGCCCGAGCTGCTGGACGGCGTCGAGATCGTTCTGGTGGCCGTTGGCCTGTTCGCCGTGGCTGAAGCCATGTACGCCGTGCTTTACGAGGGCCGCGTGGCCGAGTCGCAGAACAGGATGAGCCGGGTGCACATGACCGGCCGGGACTGGCGCCGCTCCTGGCCGGCCTGGCTGCGCGGCACCGCCATTGGTGCGCCCTTCGGCTGCATTCCTGCCGGCGGCACCGAGATCCCGACCTTCCTCAGTTATGCCGCCGAGAAAAAACTGGCCAAGGGCAGCGACCAGGCCGAGTTCGGCACGGCCGGTGCCATCGAAGGGGTGGCCGGCCCCGAGGCTGCCAACAATGCCACGGTCACGGCGGCCATGATCCCGCTGCTGACGCTCGGCATTCCGACCTCCAACACCACGGCGATCTTGCTGGGCGCTTTCCAGAACTATGGCATCCAGCCGGGGCCGCAGCTGTTCACCTCGTCGTCGGCCCTGGTCTGGGCGCTGATTGCCTCGCTGTACATCGGCAATGTGATGCTGCTGGTGCTCAACCTGCCGCTGGTGGGTCTGTGGGTCAAGCTGTTGAAGATTCCCAAACCTTACCTGTATGCGGGCATCCTGATTTTTGCGACGGTGGGCGTTTACGGCATGCGGCAAAGCGCGTTTGACCTGTTCCTGCTCTACGGCATCGGTGTGCTCGGGGTGGTGATGCGGCGCTTTGATTTCCCGACCGCGCCGGTCGTGGTCGGCATGATCCTGGGCCCGCTGGCCGAAGCGCAGCTGCGCAACGCCATGTCGATCGGTGAGGGCAGTGCGATGGTGTTCCTGCAGCGGCCCATGTCGGTGATCCTGATCGTGGTGGTGCTGGCGGTGCTGATCCTGCCGCGCCTGGCCAAACGCTGGTCGGCACGCCGGCTGCTGGCCTGAGGCCGATGTTTATCGAAAAATAGGCCGCCAGCCCTTTATCCACGGGGGCAGTTAGCTATTAAAAAAAAAGCGATGCGCGTCCTGAAAGGTGTGTGTTGCATCTGGCCGGCGGCAGTGGCCCAAGCGCCGCGCTACCATCTGCGCATGGATCACACCGACACCACACCGCACGGTTTGCCGCTCGATGCGCAGAGCATCCTGGAGCTGGCCGCCAGGTCCATGTTCCAGCTGTTCTCCAGCATCAGTCAGGGCATGTTTCTGGTGGACCGCACCGGCCGCATTGTCTGGGTCAATGAGGGGTACAAGCGGTTCTTGCCGGCGCTGGGTTTTTCTTCCGTGGACCAGTTTGTCGGCCACATGGTGGAGGAGGTCATTCCCAACACGCAGATGCGCCGCGTGCTGGAAACCGGCGAGCCTTTCCTGATCGACCTGCTGACCAACCGCGCCGGTACCTTTGTCGTCAGCCGCATCCCGTTGCGTGATGAAAGCGGCGGCGACGTCATCGGCGCCATTGGCATCGTGCTGTTCGACCATCCCGAGACCACGCTGCAACCGCTGATCAGCAAGTTTGCGCTGCTGCACCGCGACCTCGACGACGCCCGCCGCGAACTGGCCAGCCAGAGGCTGCAGCCGCCGGGCCAGCGCCAGTCCAAATACACTTTTGCCAGTTTTGTCGGCACCAGCCCCGCCGCGGTCGAGGTCAAGCGCCAGGCGCGGCGTGCGGCCCAGACCTCCAGCCCGGTGTTGCTGTTGGGCGAAACCGGCACCGGCAAGGAATTGCTGGCCCACGCCATCCACGCCAGCTCCAGCCGGGCGCGCGGATCCTTCATCAGCGTCAACATTGCAGCCGTGCCCGACACCTTGCTGGAGGCCGAATTTTTTGGCGTGGCGCCCGGTGCCTACACCGGCGCCGACCGCAAGGGGCGCGACGGCAAGTTCAAGCTCGCCGACGGCGGCACGCTGTTTCTCGACGAGATCGGCGACATGCCGCAGGCCTTGCAGGCCAAGCTGCTGCGTGCCCTGCAGGAGGGCGAGATCGAGCCGCTGGGCTCGAACAAGCTGATTCCCTTTGACGCGCGCCTGATTGCCGCGACCTCGCGCGACCTGGCTGCGCTGGTGCGCGAAGGCAAGTTTCGCGAAGACCTGTTTTACCGCCTCAACGTGCTGCCGATCAAGGTGCCGCCGCTGCGCGAGCGTCGCTCCGACATTCCTGCGCTGCTCGAGGTGCTCGGCGAGGAAATGGCGCTGCGCAGCGGCGACCGTCAGCCAGAGCTGGCGCCCGACGCGCTGGCCCTGCTGTCGGCGCAGACCTGGCGCGGCAACATCCGCGAGCTGCGCAATGTGCTGGAGCAGGCGGTGATGCGCAGCGACTCGCTCAACATCGGCCGCGCGCAGTTTGAGGAGGTGCTCAAGGAGGCCGGCATCGAGCGTATTGCGCCTTTGCCGCTGGCAGAGTTTGGGGACGGCGCAGAGTCCGCCTCCGACCCGCTGCGCCCTCTGGCCGAGCAGGTGGCGCAGGTCGAGCGCCGCGCCATCGCTGCTGCCATGACGGCGACCGGCGGCAACAAGCTGGCCGCCTCGCGCCTGCTCGGAATTTCACGTGCCAAGCTGTACGAGCGTCTGGATAACCCTGTATAAAAATAAGACATTTGTCTGATAATAGATCAATAAAAATGTCTTAAAAATAGACAGTTCAATGACAAATCTGAAAAAACCTATGTAAATCAATGGTTCTTTTCTGGCACGACATGTGCATTCATGGTGCATCGCCCAACAACAGGAGACATCCATGCATCGTCGCACGCTGATCGCGCTTGCCGCACTCGCCACCGCTTTGGTTTCGCCGCTGGCCCTGAGCCAGGCCAAAGAAATCAAGATCGCCCACATCTACAGCAAGACCGGCCCGCTGGAGGCCTATGGCAAGCAGACGGCCACCGGTTTCATGATGGGCCTGGACTACGCCACGGGCGGCACCATGATGGTGGCCGGCAAAAAAATCGTGGTGATCGAAAAGGACGACCAGGGCAAGCCGGACCAGGGCAAATCCCTGCTGGCTGCGGCTTATGGCGATGACAAGGTCGATCTGGCTGTCGGCCCCACGGCCTCGCCCGTGGCGCTGGCCATGCTGCCGGTCGCTGAAGAGTACAAGAAGATTTTGCTGGTCGAGCCCGCGGTGGCCGACTCCATCACCGGCGACAAGTGGAACAAGTACATTTTCCGCACCGGCCGCAACAGCTCGCAGGACGCGATTTCCAACGCCGTGGCGCTGGACAAGGAGGGCGTGACGATTGCCACCATGGCGCAGGACTCGGCGTTCGGCCGCGACGGCGTCAAGGCCTTCAAGGAAGCCATCAAGAAGGGCAAGCTGGTGCATGAAGAGTACCTGCCGCCAGCGACCACCGACTTCACGGCCGGCGGCCAGCGCCTGATCGACAAGCTCAAGGGACTGCCGGGCCGCAAGGTGATCTTCATCATCTGGGCCGGTGGCAATCCGTTCAAGATCGCCGACATGGACCTGAAGCGCCACGGCATCGAGATCGCCACCGGCGGCAACATCCTGCCTGCGATGGTGGCCTACAAGCAGTTCCCCGGCATGGAAGGCGCCGCTTATTACTACTTCGGCATGCCGAAAAACCCGGTCAATGACGCCATGGTGGCCCAGCACTACAAGCAGTTCAAGGCGCCGCCTGACTTCTTCACCGCCGGCGGTTTCTCGGCTGCGATGGCCGTCGTCACCGCGCTGAAAAACAGCAAGGGCGATGCCAGCGCCAACACGCTGATCAAGACCATGGAAGGCATGAGTTTCGACACGCCCAAAGGCAAGATGACCTTCCGCAAGGAAGACCACCAGGCCATGCAGAGCATGTACCACTTCAAGATCAAGGTGGACCCGGCCTTTGCCTGGGGCGTGCCTGAACTCGTGCGCGAGATCAAGGCGGAAGAGATGCAGATCCCGATCCGCAACAAACGCTAAAACAGCGTGCTCGGCTACTGCGCAACCGCCATGCCGCGTTGCGCAGTGCTCGAAATCCTCATGGACCTTTAGTCCATTCCGGTTTCTGCGCGCTGTGCGCCTTGCCCGACGATTGCTCGCTACGCCGCTCCCGCTGTTTTGGGGGTGCAAAAAATATGCTTCAAACCAAAGAACTCACGATCCGCTTCGGCGGGCACGTGGCGGTCAATGCTGTCAGCTGCACCTTTGCGCCTGGCACCTTGACGGCCATTGTTGGCCCGAACGGCGCCGGCAAGACCACGTATTTCAACCTGATCTCGGGTCAGCTCAAGGCCAGCAGCGGCACGGTTTTTCTCAATGGCGAGGACATCTCCGGCCTGAGCGCCTCGGCACGCACGCTGGCCGGCCTGGGCCGGGCTTTCCAGCTGACCAACCTGTTTCCCAACCTGTCGGTGCTGGAAAACGTGCGTCTGGCGGTGCAGGCCACGCACCACGGCAAACACCGGCGCGGCCTGAACCTGTGGAGCATCTGGAGCGACCACAAGGCCTTGCTGCAGCGCGCCGAAGAAATCCTGGAAATCGTGGCGATGCAGGGCAAAGCCGCGATGCCGGTGGCCAGCCTGCCGCATGGTGATCAGCGCAAACTTGAGGTGGCCTTGCTGATGGCGCTGGAGTCGCAGGTGTTCATGTTCGACGAACCGACCGCCGGCATGAGCACCGACGAGGCGCCCGTGATCCTGAACCTGATCCGCCAGCTCAAGCAGGACAAGAGCAAGACGATTTTGCTGGTGGAGCACAAGATGGATGTGGTGCGCGAACTCGCCGACCGCATCATCGTGCTGCACAACGGCGCGCTGGTGGCCGATGGCGAGCCGGCCGAGGTGATTGCGTCGCCGATTGTGCAGGAAGCTTATCTGGGGGCAAGCCCCCAGAACGCTTTCGCACAAGACAGGACGCCCCCCCATCCCGGCCTTCCCCCTCGAGGGGAAAGGAGTGAACAGCCATGACAAAAAATTTGCTGACATTGGAGGGCGTGCACACGCACATCGGCGCGTACCACATCCTGCACGGGGTGGACCTATCGATTCCGCGCGGCCAGCTGACCATGCTGCTGGGCCGCAACGGTGCCGGAAAAACCACGACACTGCGTACCATCATGGGCCTGTGGCAGGCCTCGCAAGGGCGTGTCAGTTTTTCGGGCCGTGACATCACGAAACTCAGCACGCCGCAGATTGCCGAACTCAACATCGCCTACGTGCCCGAAAGCATGGGCATTTTCTCGGACCTCACGGTCAAGGAAAACATGTTGCTGGCTGCGCGCAGCGCCAGACGTGCCAGCCAGATGGACGAAGCACGCCTGCAGTGGATCTTCTCGCTGTTTCCGGCGGTCGAAAAATTCTGGAACCACCCGGCGGGCAAACTCTCCGGTGGCCAAAAGCAGATGCTGGCCGTGGCCCGCGCCATTGTGGAGCCGCGTGAACTGCTGATCGTCGACGAACCCAGCAAGGGCCTGGCGCCAGCCATCATCAACAACATGATCGATGCGTTTGCGCAGCTCAAGGCCAGCGGCGTGACGATTTTGCTGGTGGAGCAGAACATCAGTTTTGCCAAACGCCTGGGCGACAGCGTGGCCGTGATGGACAACGGCCGCGTCGTGCATGCCGGGTCCATGGCCGAACTGGCCGAAGACGCTGCCTTGCAGCAATCACTGCTGGGACTGGCACTATGAAAACCCTTGATTTCGACTGGAAACCGCTGGCGCTCGTGCCCCTGCTCGCTGTGGGGGTGTTCCCCTTCATCGGCTCCAGCTCGACCTGGCTCACGCTCACGGTGGCCGGCCTGGCCATGGGCATGATCATCTTCATCATCGCCTCCGGGCTGACGCTGGTGTTCGGCCTGATGGACGTGCTCAATTTCGGCCACGGCGTGTTCATCGCGCTGGGCGCCTTTGTGGCCACCAGCGTGCTGGGCGCCATGAGCGACTGGACCGGCTCGCAGGAGCTGTGGCGCAACCTGGTGGCGGTGCTGCCGGCCATGCTGGTGGCGATGCTGGTGGCCGGTGCCGTCGGCCTGGCGTTTGAGCGTTTCATCGTGCGGCCGGTCTACGGCCAGCACCTCAAGCAGATTCTCATCACCATGGGTGGCATGATCATCGGCGAGGAACTGATCAAGGTGATCTGGGGTCCGGCGCAGATCGCGCTGCCCTTGCCCGAGGCCATGCGCGGCTCGCTGCTGGTCGGTGACGCGGCGATTGAAAAATACCGGCTGATCGCCGTGGTTGTTGGCCTGGCGGTGTTTGCCCTGCTGGCCTGGACGCTGGCGCGCACCAAGATCGGCCTGCTGATCCGTGCCGGCGTGCAGGACCGCGAGATGGTCGAGTCGCTGGGCTACCGCATCAAACGCCTGTTTGTCGGCGTGTTTGTGGTCGGCAGCGCTCTGGCCGGCCTGGGTGGCGTGATGTGGGGCCTGTACCAGCAGAACGTGGTTCCGCAGATGGGCGCGCAGGTCAACGTGCTGATCTTCATCGTGATCATCATAGGCGGGCTCGGTTCAACCGGCGGCGCGCTGATAGGCGCCTTGCTGGTGGGCCTGATGGCCAACTACACCGGTTTCCTGGCGCCCAAGGTGGCGTTGTTTTCCAACATCGCGCTGATGGCTGCGGTGCTGCTGTGGCGGCCGCAGGGCATCTACCCCGTGACCAACCGCTGAGGACGCGCCCGATGAACACCTTCCTCACCCGCGTTCTTTCCGGCGACTTTCCGCGCAACCGTGTGCTGGCCGTGATTCTGGTCGGCCTGCTGCTGGCACTGGCGTTTGCACCCTTCATTTTCCCCGGCGTCAAGGCGCTCAACGTCGCCGCCAAGGTGCTGATTTTCATCGTGCTGGTGGCCAGCTTTGACCTGCTGCTGGGTTACACCGGCATTGTCAGTTTTGCGCACACCATGTTCTTCGGCATCGGTGCCTATGGCATTGCCGTGGCCACCACCCACCTGGGCCCAACCTGGGCGGCGCTGGCCGTGGGCCTGCTCTGCGCGCTGGCGCTGTCGTTTGTGCTGTCGCTCGCCGTCGGTCTGTTTTCGCTGCGGGTCAAGGCCATCTTTTTTGCCATGATCACGCTGGCCGTGGCCTCGGCCTTCCAGACGCTGGCCTCGCAGCTGTCGGACATCACCGGCGGTGAGGACGGCCTGACTTTCAAGGTGCCCGAGCTGCTGTCGCCGAGCTTCGAGTTCATGGCGCAGCCTTTCCTGGGCGTGTCGATGGATGGTCGCCTGCTTTGTTACTACCTGCTGTTTGTGATTGCGCTGGTGCTGCTGCTGAGCCTGCTGCGCATCGTCAACTCGCCCTTCGGCCGCGTGCTGCAGGCGATTCGCGAGAACGAGTTCCGCGCTGAAGCCATTGGCTACCGCGTGGTGGTTTACCGCACCACCTCCAGCGTGCTGTCGGCCTTGTTTGCCACCGTGGCCGGCGCCATGCTGGCGCTCTGGCTGCGTTACAACGGCCCGGACACCTCGCTGTCGTTCGAAATCATGATCGACGTGCTGCTGATTGTCGTGATCGGCGGCATGGGCACGATTTATGGCGCAGCCATAGGCGCGGCCCTGTTTCTGGTGGCGCAAAGCTACCTGCAGGACCTGTTGCGCCTGGGCAGCGAAGCCGCGACCGGCCTGCCGTGGCTGGCGGCCTTGTTGTCACCCGACCGCTGGCTGCTCTGGCTCGGCGTCCTGTTTGTTTTATCGGTGTATTACTTTCCCACCGGCGTGGTGGGGCGGCTCAGGGCCGCGCGTAGCCAGGGAACAACCCCCCGGACCTGAATGCCAGGCCACCCGCAGGAGACAAAAAGATGACGACAAGCTTCAAGACCTGGGGTCGACAGATGCTGGCCGCGCTGGCCCTTTGCGGGCTGGGCGGCATGGCGCAGGCGGCTGATCTGGTCATTGGTCAGGTCGCGCCGCTCTCGGGTGTGCTGGCCAGCACCGGCCACCAGATGGTGGTGGGCGGCAAGATCTATTTCGACCACATCAATGCGCAGGGCGGGGTGCACGGCGCAAAAATCCGCCACGAGGTGGTGGACGACGGCTACAAGGTGCCCGAGACCGTGCGCCTCACGCGCGAGATGCTGGCCAAACCCGAGGTGGTGGCCCTGTTCGGCTTTGCCGGCACGGCCAACGTCACGCAGTTGTTGACCGACGGCGTGCTCGATGTCGGCGGCGCCGCCCTGGTGGCGCCCTACACCGGCGGCGAGTCGCTGCGCAACCCCTTCAACCCCTGGATCTTTCATGTACGCGCCGGTTATGCCGACGAGGCCGAACACATGGTGCAGCAGGTGACGACGCTGGGCATGAGCCGCATCGCGGTGATGTACCAGGACGACGGCTTCGGCAAGGCCGGCCTGCTGGGCGTCGAAAACGCGCTGGCCAAACGCAAGCTGAAGCTGGCCGTGGCGGCCGGTTATGAGCGCAACACCGACAAGGTCGAAGAGGCGGTCAAAAAGATCAAGGCGTCGGACGCGCAGGCCATCATCATGATTTCGGTCAACAAATCCACGGCGGCTTTTGTCAAACTCTACCGCGAGACCGGCGGCGGTGCGCAGCTCTACAACATCTCGGTGGTGGACCCGGCCGAACTCGTCCGGCTCGCTGGCCTGAAAAATGCCCACGGGCTGGGCATCAGCCAGGTGGTGCCTTACCCCTTCATGCCGAACACGCCGGTGGTGCGTGAATACCATGCATTGCTGAAAAAGTACGCGCCCGCCGAAGTCGTCAACTACACGAGTTTTGAGGAATTTGTCGGCGCCAAGGTGCTGGTCGAAGCCCTGCGGCGTGCCGGCCCCAACCCGACACGCGCCAGGATTGTCAAGGCGCTGGAGTCCATGAACAGCTTCGACACCGGCGGTGTCGTCGTCAACTATTCACCGGCCAACCGCATCGGTTCCCGTTATGTGGAAGTGACCGTGATCGGCAGCACCGGCAAGCTGCTGAAGTAGCCGCCGCGGTGCGTGCCCAGAGAAGAACATTTAAACCAGAGAGTCCGCTTCATGCAATTCACGTCAGAGTATTTGACCTGCGCCGGGCGCGAGATCCACTACACCGAATGGGGCCACCAGCACAGTGCCACCGTCATCGCCTGGCACGGGCTGGCCCGCACCGGGCGCGACATGGACGAGCTGGCGGCGCACCTGAGTGACCGCTACCGCGTGATCTGTCCCGACACCATCGGACGCGGCCTGAGCCAGTGGAGCCCGGACCCGAAAGGTGAATACCAGTTGGCGTTTTACGCGCGCATTGCGGCAGACCTGTTTGAGCAGTTGCACATCGCCAGGGCGCACTGGGTCGGCACCTCCATGGGCGGCGCCATCGGCACGGTCTGCGCGTCCGGCCTGTTCGAGCCCGCCATGAAGGGCCGCATCCAGAGCCTGGTGCTCAACGACACCGCGCCGCAGATTGCCGGCCCGGCCGTCGAGCGGATCAAGTCCTACGCCGGCAACCCGCCGGCCTTTGACACCATGCTGGCACTCGAAGCCTTTTTCCGACAGGTCTACAAACCTTACGGCTGGCTCAGCGACGTCCAGTGGCGCCGCATGACGGAGACCTCTGCACGCCGCCTGCCCGACGGCCGCCTGACACCGCACTACGACCCGGCCATGGTGCAACAGTTCACCCACCACCCGGGCGACTACCTGATCTGGGAGCATTACGACGCGCTCGAGATTCCGGTGTTGTGCCTGCGCGGCGCAGAGTCCGACCTCGTGCTGCGCGACACCACCGCCGAGATGCTGACGCGGGGACCGGGTGCGGCCGGCTTGACGCAGGTGATGGAGATTGAGGGCTGCGGCCATGCGCCGGCGCTCAACGTGCCCGACCAGCTGGAGCGGGTGGCGGCATTCATCGATGCGGTTGCCTGAACCTGAATTGCTATTGATTCAATAGCTGATGGCGCCCGTGGATAGAGGGATGGAGGCCGATTTTATGGGCATGATTCCGGCGCCAACGGGCTGGCACGGATCATGTGTCATCGAGATACCCGCGCTCCATGGCCAAGGCCTGGTTTTCAAAAATCGCCATGGCCGTGCGCATGCGCCTGAAACCCAGTTTCCGGTAGAAGCCTTCCTTGCCGGGAACCGCGTAGAGAATGATTTTCCGGTGGCCACGGGAAAGGTGCACGAGTTTGGCGACGATCTGCTGGCCCAGGCCTGTTCCCTGGTGGCTGGGCATTACCGCAATGTCGCAGATGTAGGCGCAGTCCACGCCATCGGCCAGCGCCCGGCCAACTCCGACCAGTTTGCCGTCGTCGTGAACGAAGCAGCGGAACATGCTGTTCGTGAAGACAGTTTTCAGATCGGCCGGTTTCTTGTTTCCCAGCGGCGCCGCGAGGTAGAGCGCGGAGAGTTCGTTCCAGTCGACGTTGTCAATGAGGTGGGTCCAGACCAGCGGCACATTGTTCTCCTGATCAATCAAGGGCCAACATCTTATTGGGCCCAGTGGTAGGTGGCCGCCGCCTGCAGCGTCCAGCTGCCGTCACCGGGCAACTCCAGCACTTGGTGGTGGTGCTTCAGCAGTGCCTGGTGGTGGCTGACGCTGATGGGGGTGATCGACAGGCCAGCGAGCTGGCGGTACAGGCGCTCCTCGTTGCTTGCGTCCAGCGCGCTGGTGGCCTCGTCGAGCAGCAGGTAACGCGGTTTGGCGAGCAGGGCGCGGGCGAAGGCCAGCCGCTGTTGCTCGCCGACGGACAGCAGCTTGGCCCAGTCCAGCTCGACGCCCAGGCCGCCGAAGCGTTCCGCCAGCGTCGGCAGGTTCACCTGGTCCAGCCATGACAGCAGCTCTTCGTCCGAGACTTCGCGATCGGTCTGGGGGTAGGTCAGCTGGCAGCGCAGGTCGCCCAAGGGCAGGTAGGGCTGCTGGGGCAGGAACAACATGTCCGGCCCGGCCGGGCGCACCACTTCGCCCGAGCCGGTGTTCCACAAACCGGCCATGACCCGCAGCAGGGAGCTTTTGCCAGCACCGCTGGCACCGACGATCAGCAGCCCTTCGCCCGGGGGAACAGCCAGCGTGAGCCCCTGCACCAGCAGGTGCTCCCGGTTGGGCGTGAGCGCCGTCAGGCGATCCAGTGCAAGCTTGAAGCCAGGTGTGGTGCGGATCTGCGGCGGGGCGTCGTTGCCAGGCCCCGCGGACTGGTCTGTCTGGGCATCCAGCGCCTGCGAGAAGGCATGCAGCCGGTCCACCCCGGCGGAGAAGCGGCTCAGGCCCTCGAAGTGTTCGACGATCACCGTCAGCGCGCTCAGGATGGCGGCGAAGGCGCCGGCGGCCTGAATCGCCCGACCGACCTCCAGTTTCCCGGCGAGCACATCGCCTGCAATGATCACGGTGGGCAGCACCACCGTCAGGAAGCTGTGGGCGAACTGGAAGAGGTTGAGCTTGAACTGCCAGCGCAGCACCTGCTGGAAGTTGGCGTAGGCTGCCTGGAAGATGCGTTGCAGCGCCGACATCTCGCGCGCTTCTCCGTCGTAGAAGGCGATCGGCTCCGCATGTTCGCGCACCCGCACCAGGCTGAAACGGAAGTCTGCCTCGCGCTGCAGCTGGCGGAAATTCAGGCCGATCAGCCGCTTGCCGAAGACCGAGCCGGTGAACCAGGTGCTGAACACGGCATAAGCGACAAGGAAGTAGACCAGTCCCTGGGAAATGGACCACAACACGCCGGAAAAGGCGATCAGCTGGATGAAGGAGCCCAGCACGATCATCGAGAAGTAGAGCGACTGCTGGGTGAAGGTGTTGATGTCCTCGGCAATGCGTTGGTCGGGGTTGTCGATGCCGGCGACGGCATTGAGCCGGTAGTAGGCGCGCTGATGAAAATAACGTGCCAGGAAGTGGTGTGTCAGCCAGCGGCGCCAGCGCAGGCCCAAAGTGTCGCGCACGAAGTAATACAGGCCGTAGAGCGGAACCGCCGCGATGAGGATGGCCGTGTAGCGCCAGATCGAGGCCCAGAAGCGTTCGGTGTCGCCCGCGGCCAGGGCCGAGGTGAACTCGCCGGTCTCGTGGTTGAACAGCACGCTGGCGGCCGTCTGAGCCAGCAGCAGCAAAATCAGCAGGGCCAGCAGACCGCGGGAACGCCAGCGTTCATCCGAGAGCCAGTAGGGCCGGGCGATCGCCACGAAACGTCGCCACAGACGGGCGTTGAAGCCGGGTGCTGCGGCTGTGCTCATGGGTGTTGCAGGGCCTGCTGGCTGAGGTTGGATGGGCCGTCCATCCCCCTATTGGACATGAATTCAGGGCGGTGTCAGCACGGCCGTGATCACGGCCTCGTCGGGCGCCGCAAAGGTGGCGTTGTGCCGTTCGGTCAGCGGACCGCCGCCCGGGATGACTTCACCCCCGGCGCCGTAACCGATCGCCTTGAATTTCCATTGCCCCCCAATCAGCTTGAGGTTGCCCACGTGGCGGCCAGTACCGGCGAGTACGCGGTACACGCCGTCATTGACCTGGCAGAGCGTCAAGGCTTCCACGGTCATTCACCTTCGCTTGTCCGGACAAGCCAAGGGCCCAGCCATGGTCAGGCCTTGATGGCCGCGAAGAGTTCGCGTTTGTCGAGGCCGTACATGTCGGCAAATTCCTCAGCGGTCTTGCCACTGCTTTCAAACGTGCGGCGCAATGCTTCGCGTTTGGCCAGCTTCTGGTCGCGCTCGGCAAAGGCCTCCTCGAGCAGGGCGGTGGCTTCCAGGTCATTGGTCTGGACCCGGGCCTGGTAGTCCTGGCGGGTCAGGCCGCTGGCCTCGAACGCGGCCATCAACTGCGCACGGAATTTGGGCCGCAGGTCCTCGCGGGCGCGGGCCTGGCGGCGGCGGAACAGTTCCAGCAGAGACAGGTAGACATGCTCGGGCGCCACGTCGTCACCCGCATTGCCCTGCAGGTCGTGGCGCTTGTTGCCGGCGGTCACGCATTGCAGGTAACGCGTGGAGCGTGTGTGGATGCCCAGCGCCGCCTTGAGGCTGTCGCGCTGGAAGTGTTCGGGGTGCGCAGCCAGCAGTTCCTGAAAAATACCGAGCTTGAGTGGCAGGAAATTGCCGCCGAAGAGATGCGGGTAAAGCTCGAACAGCTTTTCGAGCACGGGTTGCACGGAACGCGAACGGCCCGCTGCGGCGGTGGGCTCGCCGGCCGGCGCGCTGGAGGGCTGCACGGCCGGCGTGATCTCGTCCGCCAGGACGGTTTCAATGGGGGCTGCGCTTGTTTCTGAAGGGGTCATGGTCATGGGGGTCATCTTGGGGTCAACCCGTGATTGTCAACCAAACGGCCCGGCCGCTGTGTAAACCCCATGTTCATGGGGGCTGAATCGCCATCGGTGGCCGGTTTCTGGCTGCTTCGGGCGTCCATAATTTGACTGTCATGCGGGAAGGGATCTCCCCGTGCCACGCCTGCCGCGCACCCCGGTTTTTTTTGCGCGGTGTGTTCAAACTATTTCTGACAGGAAACCACCATGATTTCTGGAATTAAGGCTATCTCAGCCAGACTCGCGTTTGCCTTGCTGCTTTCGTTTGTCGGAGGCCAGGCCATGGCCGCGGGCGCGCTGGCCATTGACAGCCTGCAGGGTGAAAAATACGGGTTCTCCTACAACCACCCGACGACCAACCAGGCCGAGCATCGTGCGATGCGGGAGTGTGGTTCAAACTGTGCCGTGGTGCTGCGTTTCCGTGCCGAATGCGGCGCCTATGCCGCAGACCAGGCCAAGGGCTCCAATGCCTACGGTTGGGGCACAGGTGCGACGAGCTCCGCCGTCCAGCAGCGCGCATTGTCGGAATGCCGGGCCAAGGGCGGCTCAAGCTGCAAGGTCCGTGCATGGGGCTGTGACGCCACGAAGGCTTCGGCCGACGAGGACGACGAGTCCAAAGACAACAACGCGGCCAGCACGGAATTCCAGATGCAGGGTAACTGGCAGGTGGACTATGCCGGCTCAGCCGGATTCCCCTACAACGGGACCTTGCGGGTCAACGAGAAATCCGGCAACGGCGTCTATCGCGGTGTGATGGTTCTGGCCTACACCAACAACCAGGGCCAGGCCAAGAAGATTCAGCAGAACATGCTGATCACGGTTCGCGGAAACACCGTCACGATCAAGGGCAGCAATCCTGTCTACCTGCAGGGCTCGGGCAACTACGATCCCGACAACTACACCATGACCATCAGCAGTGCCAGTGTCCTGCGCGGCCAGAACAACGATGCCGGGGGCGCTGGCGGTTCTGTGGTGATCAGCAGGCGGTAAACCCCGCCGGGGGGCCGGACAGTTTTACTGTCGCGCTCCCCGGGCCAGCGCTGCAGCCCGTGACGCGGCCAGCGCCTGCATATCGGGCACACCCTGGGTCGGCCAGCCGGACAGGTGTTGCTGCGCAATGTCGCTCAGGGCCGCCAGCCACGCGGGGCTGTCGTTGAGGCAGGCGATGTAGTTGAAGCTCTTCCCGCCTGCATGCTCAAAAGCCTCTTTGGCTTCCTGCGCAATTTCCTCGAGGGTCTCGAGGCAGTCGCCGGTGAAGCCGGGGCACATCACATCGACACTTTTGACACCGGCCCGGGCCAACGCCACCAGCGTGGGCTCGGTGTAGGGCTCCAGCCACTTGGCCTTGCCGAAGCGCGACTGGAAGGTGACGCGGTATTGCTCTTTGGCCAGGCCGAGTTGTTCGGCCAGCAGGCGAGCGGTCTTATGGCACTCGCAGTGGTAAGGGTCGCCCAGATACAGCGTGCGCTCGGGCACACCATGAAAACTCATGACGAGCTTTTCCGCGCGGCCATGGGTTGCCCAGTGCGCACGCACGCGCGCTGCCAGCGCCGCGATGTAGCCCGGATGGTCGTGGTAGTGGTTGACGAACCGCAGCTCGGGAATGCAGCGTGTTTTGGCGGCCCAGCTGTAGACCGCGTCGAACACGCTGGCGGTGCTGGTGCCGCTGTACTGCGGGTAGGCGGGCAGCACCAGGATGCGTGTCACGCCTTCGGCCTTGAGCGAGTTCAGCTGCGCGGCCACGGAGGGCTGGCCGTAGCGCATGGCGTAGCGCACTTCCACATGGTGCCCGCGTTCGCCCAGGTAGCCACGCAGCAGCTTCGCCTGTTTGGCCGTCCACACCTTCAGCGGTGAACCTTCCGCGGTCCAGATGCTGGCGTATTTGGCCGCCGACTTTTTCGGCCGCACGCGCAGGATGATGCCGTGCAGGATGAACCACCACAAGGCCTTGGGGATTTCGATCACGCGGTGGTCACTGAGAAACTGCGCGAGGTAGGGGCGCAGCGCCGCGGCGGTGGGCGCATCGGGGGTTCCGAGGTTGCAGTACAGCACGGCGGTGCCGCTGGCTGCGCTGGGCGGTTTCCCATGCTCAAAGGGGGGTTCTGGGGAAAAAGACATGGGTTATTCTCTCCTACCTATGCTTGACCTGAAAATTATTAAAGCCATAACCCTTGACCTTGACGACACCCTTTGGCCGGTCTGGCCGGCGATAGAAAAAGCCGAAGTCGCCCTCGACGAATGGCTGGGCCGCCACGCGCCCATGACCGCGGCGATGTTTGCCAACCCCACGGCGCGCCACGATATCCGCGCGCAGATTGTCCGTACCCGACCCGAGCTCAGGCACGACCTCAGTGCCATCCGGCGCGAGGCGATCCGGCTGGCCCTGTACCGCTCCCGGGAGAACCCCTTGCTGGCGGAGGAGGCCTTTGAAGTTTTTTTTGCCGCGCGCCATGAGGTGACGCTGTTCGATGACGCGATGCTGGCGCTGGAGTTTCTTTCCGCGCGTTACCCGGTGGTTGCGCTGTCCAACGGCAATGCCGATATCGCCCGCATCGGGCTCGCGCCGTACTTTCGCGCCGCCATCAGCGCGCAGGCGTTCGGCGTGGGCAAGCCGGACCCGCGTATTTTCCATGCCGCGGCCGGCGCCGTGGATGTGCAGCCCCACAACGTGCTGCATGTGGGCGACGACGCTGCGCTGGATGTGCTGGGGGCGCTGAACGCGGGCATGCAGACAGCCTGGGTGAACCGGGCCGACCACCTGTGGACGCACGACGCCGTGCCGCATGAAACCGTGACCAGCCTGACCGAGCTGTGCGACCTGTTCCGCCTGGCGGACCCGCAGCCATGACACTGAAGATCTACGGCATCGCGGCCTCGCGCGCATCACGGCCCCTGTGGGTGGCGCATGAACTGGGCCTGGCCTATGAACACGTTCCCCAGCCTTACCAGGGCGGCGCAACGCGCACACCGGAGTTTCTGGCGCTCAATCCCAACGGGCATATCCCCGTGGTGGACGACAACGGCGTGCTGGTCTGGGAGTCCATGGCCTGCGCGCTGTACCTGGCCGGGCGGTTTCAGGGTGCGGGCGCTGAATCGCTCGCTGCGGTGAACCACGCCGAACAGGCCGAGATCCTGCGCTGGAGCTTCTGGGCCGTGACGGAGTGCGAGACAGACGCGCTGACCTTTCTGATGCATCGCGTGGCGATGCCGCCAGAAAGGCGCAAGCCTGAACTGGCGGTGCAGGCCGCGCACCGGCTGCTGCCGGCGCTGCGCGTGCTGGAGCAACATCTGCAGGACCGCGACCATATCGCCGGCGAGCGTTTTACCGTGGCCGACATCTGCGTGGCGTCGGTGCTGGCCTGGGTCCAGCGCGCCGAAGCCATGCCGCAGTACCCGCGGCTGGCCGGCTGGCTGGAGCGTTGCCTGGCGCGGCCGGCACAGATCCAGGTGCGCGCGCTGGCGCGGCGAAGCACCCCGTCCTGAGGCGAATTTTCCCAAGCGAAAAAGGCCGCCGGTCCTTATAGATTAAGCGCAGAACGCTATCTATTTGGTAGCAAAGCCAGCGCATATCCGGCCCGGCCGGGGCAGCGAGTGGCCAGGGGCTGGACGCAGGGCTCAGCGCGCGCCGATGGCTCGGCTCAGGGCCTCGTCCACGGTGGTCTGCGTGTTCAGGTTCTTGATCAGGCCCAGGGCGTTGCTGCTCGCGTTGATCACGGTCTGCTGGAGGATCTGCTGGTTGTTCAGCGTGTTCTGGATGACGGTGGCGAAGGCCGCTTCCGATGCCTCCGGCGCGATGCTGTTGCCCGGACCGACTTGCACCACCAGGCTGGTTGCCGCCAGCTGGCGGCTGAGTTGTTCTGCCTGCACCGGTGTCAACTCGGAGAGCTGGCCGAAGTTGAGGCTCATCTGGGTGACCAGTTCGCCGTTGACGTAGAGCGCGCGTGTGATGCCGAAACTCACCCGCAGCCCGTCCGCCAAGGCGAAACCGCCGCGCAGGCTGTCCAGCGTCCGGTCGCTCACGGCCAGCCACATCGCTTCTGCCGCCGAATGCGGGTGCGGGGTCTGGGCCTGGGCCGTGCCAAGCACACCGGCCAGTAGCGCCAGCAGGCACAGCCCGCGGCTGCTCAAGATGGAAGGGTTGCGGCTGGCGCGCATCAGAAATCTCCCGGTCCCAGCTTGGGCAGGGCGGTGCCGGCCAGGCCGTCCCGGTGGACGCCGTTGCCCAGGGGCGCCCGCGGCGCCACGCGCCAGTCGGACGCCAGGTTGAAGCGCGCCGACTCCATGCGGTTGTGCACCACAAACAGCAGGCGGGTGGTCCACAGCGCATCGAAGGTCTGCCGCGGCAGTGCCCGTGTGCCTTGCGACGGGTCGCCAATCAGCACCCGGTCGGCCTGCAGTCCCTTGACCACCACGAAATGGAAGTAGCCGTTTTCGTTGAGCAGCACGATCGCCGGAACGCCTGCCTCGTTGAGTTTTTCGAGTGGCTGCTCGAAGCCGTCAGCCTGGAAGCCTCGGGTGGCCAGGAAGTTTTTCATGTCCAGCAGCGAAAACCCTTCGCGCTGGATCTTCTGCTGGTTGCCGCGCGCATACATCTCCTGGAACACCGCTTGCTCGCTGACCGGATGACCGTAGTGATGCGTCAGCAGCGTCGCGATCGCTGCCGATCCGCAACTGAAGTCGTACTGCTGGAGCAGGGTGCTGGCCACACGCGCCTGCCGCAGGCTGGTGACGGGCAGACTGACGTCGCCCGCCCCCAGCGTCGGCAGGTGCACGCGCTGGGCCGGAACCGACCCGGCACCGGACAACAGCGCGAAGCAAAGCAAGAGGGCTCGCATGGTGGCTGCCGTCAGTTCATTTGCAGATTCAGGATCACGGCATTCTGGATCAGCACATTCGCGCCGGAATTCTGGATCACCACCGGTATGCCACTCATGTTGGCAAAGGCGCCGGCGCTGATCGCATTGCTGCCGGTGTTGACCTGCTCGGCCATGTTGCCGGCGGTGCTGCCGGTCAACGTCATGTCATTGTGCACGAGCACCAACTGGCTACCGCCGCGCTGGCTGTCCAGCGTGGCCTGATCAACCGGCTGGTCGAAGCCGGCCCGGCTGGCGCTGCTGGCGGCCACGCTGTCAGGCGGGAGCGGCACAGGCGTTTGCGCAGCACCCGTCGCCGCGAGCGCGGATAGCAGTACCCCACAGGCGGCGCAGGACAATCGCATCGGTTTCATGGTGTCCCTTTCGGACTCGGATGGGCGTGCTCCGACCCCACCGTGCGGCCTGCGCCTGACGCAGACCGCACGGGTGTGGCCGGACTCGCCTTATTGGCCGACGGACAGGTTGGCCTGCACGTTCACGCTTTGCTGAACCAGCGAGGTGAAGCCGCTGTTCTGACTCGCAAGCATGATGCCGGCTGCCGATTGCCCAACACTGGTCATGCTGTTGGCCATGCTGAACGTCCCGGCATTGACGCTGTTGGTACCGCCGGCGCCGCCGCTACCGCCTTGGCCCACGCCGCCGCTGCCACCAGCGGCTGTGTTGGTGCCGCCACTGCCGGCGCCACCGGTGCCGCCCGTGCCGCTGCCACCGGCACCGCCGTTGCCACCGGTGTTGCTGCCGTTGCTGGCGCTGCCGTTGGTGGCGCTGCCGTTGGTGGCCGGCCCGCCGGCCCCACCTGCGCCTGCTCCGCCGGTGCGGGTGCCGCCGCCGCCATTGCTGGCGGATGTGCCGCCGTCTCCGCCTGCGCCGCCGGCGCTGAGGCCGCCCGCGCCGCCAGCGCCGCCGTTGGCACCGCTGGTACCGCCGTTGTTGTTGCCACTTGCGGTGGCGCCCGTGCCGCTGCCGCCATTACCCGCACCGGCGCTGCCGTTGGAGGCGCTGCCGTTGCTGACGGCACCGTTGGTGGCGCTGCCACCGGTCGCGCCCACGGCACCCACGCCGCCGGCACCCGTGCCACCGACACCCGCGCCGGAAGCCTGGCCGCCGTTGCCGGTGCCACCGGTGCCACCGTTGCCGGTGCCGCCGTTGCTCGTGCCGGTGTTGTAGGCACTGTTGCCGATGCCGGAGACGGTGTTGCCCGTCACGACACCATTGAGGTTGCTGCTGGCGGTCGCGGTCATCACGTTGAAGGCATTGGTGAACGTGCCGGTGGAACCGTTGTTGAGCGCGGCGGACCGCGCGGCGCTGGCAAGCGCTTCGCCGGTCGTTGCGGTCGAAAACTCATTGGCTTGCGGCCCGTTGCCGCTTTGCCCTGAAGTCGCCGTCGCGGTTTGATTTCCGGTGCTTGCACTGGTGGTGCCGTCAGTGCCGTTGTTGACCGGATTGGCCCATGCGGACGCGAATGCGAGGGCAAGGGTGGAAGCGAGAAGTGTCTTTTTCATGGATCCTCCGAGAGTTGGGTTGGGTTGAGTTGAGAGAGGCATCGTTGGGGTGAGTCGCGTTGCCGCAAATCGGTCCCGCGACAGCAAATTCAGTGCCAGCGTGTTGCGGGGCTGGTCCGGTCGGCAAGGCGCTCCCTGCGATAGCCGCTGCCCTGCACCGCTTGTTTCAAGGTGTCCAGCAGGTGAGCGCCGGCCGGCACGCGCGTGTTTTTGACGCGAAGTGTCACAGGCAGTTGACGGCACGAGGCGACCGGTGCGAAAGACAAAGGCGCGGCGCCTCGACAACCTCGGCGGACTCCCCTTTTCTGGGGATGTCGCAGGCCTGTGACAGATGCCGCTGCGCGTGACGGGCCGGGTCGGTCGCTTGGACATGCTCCCTGCAAGGCCGTGCCTTGTCTGGCGTGTCGCCAGGTCCTGGAACTCCGGGCTGGCGCAGACCGACTCAAAAGTGTGACAGCTGTCTGGAGCGGGTCCTGCGTCAATTACGGGTCGTTTCAATGTACGGCTTGCCAGCGTCTGCACGATGCGCTTACGCTGTTGTCTTTGTACGAAAAAATCAAAAAGCGGAGCATTGGCACTCATGGCGCGCCAGCAGGGGGTTCCTGTCATGACAACAACAATTCACCACCCCCCGGTGTGGGCGGTGCTGGCCTGTTCCTCCACGGTGTTGTTGGCAACGCTCGCGCAGGCCCAGGGGACGGCCTCGTCCCGGAGCGCAAACAAGCGCATCGAGTCGCTGCAGCAGCAGGTCACCGAGCAGGGACGCCAGATCGAGGTGCTGCGCGAGACCCTGCGCCAGCAGGCCACGGAGCAGGAGGCGCGTTACCGCGAACAGCAGCGCGTCGAGCAGGAACGCCAGGAGGCGCTCAGCACGGCGCGTCCCGAAAGCCGGCCGGCGGACGACAAGAAGGAAACCGCCGCGAGCGACACGCCCGATGCCACCACCCGCTCGGTGCGCGTGGGCGTGGCGCCGAGCGCGGAGCCGCAGCCGCCCGCGGTTGCGCCACTGTTCGATCAGCCCGGCATCCTGACGCCGCGGGGGCGTTATGTGCTGGAACCCTCGCTGCAATACGGCTACTCGTCCAGCAACCGCGTCGCGCTGGTGGGGTACACCATCATTCCGGCCTTGCTGATCGGCCTGATCGATGTGCGCGAGGTCAAGCGCAACACCCTGACTGCGGCAATCACGGGGCGCTGGGGGCTCAGCAACCGGCTGGAAGTGGAAGCCAAACTGCCCTATGTCTACCGCTCCGACAACACCATCAGCCGCGAGCTTTTCACCGGCACCGCATCGGAGAGAGCTTTCAACGCCAACGGCAATGCGATTGGCGATATCGAGCTCGCGGCCCGTTACCAGTTGAACCAGCCACGCGGGAATTCTCCTTACCTGATCGGATCGCTGCGCTTCAAGACCCGCACCGGCAAGGACCCCTTCGAAGTGGTGACCGACTGCGTGACACGCTGCCTGGGCAACACCACCGGCACGGGCCTGCCGCTGGACCTGCCGACGGGCTCGGGTTTTTATTCCCTGCAAACCGGAGTGACCTGGCTTTTTCCTTCGGACCCGGCGGTGTTTTTCGGCGGTGTCAGCTACACGCACAATTTCGCGCGCGACAACGTCAGCCGCCTGGTGCTCAACAACCAGCGGGAGTTCATCGGCTCGGTGCGGCCGGGCGGCGTCGTGGGCGTCAATTTCGGCATGGGTCTGGCGCTCAACGAGCGCTCGTCCTTCAGTGTGGGTGTGGACCTAAACTCCGTCGGGCGGACCCGGCAAAATGGCGCGCCGGTGGCGACGTCGGTGCGCACCCAGCTGGCGTCCTTGTTGCTGGGGTATTCGTACCGCTACAGCAACAAGACCACGCTGAATGTGACGGTGGGTGCGGGCCTGACGCGCGATACCCCGGATTTGACGCTGACCGTCCGGCTGCCGATGTCGTACTAGGGCGGCTGGCCATGCTGATCCGAAACCTCCTGTGCGTGACCCTCAATGACGGTGCGGGCGGGGTAGCGGAGCACCTGCTCGCGCAGGGCTGGCGCGTGGCGCAGGCGACCAATCTGGCGGCTGCGGGGCGGATGCAGGCCCATCAGCGCTTCCCGGTCAGTTTGCTGATCATCGGCACACCGCTGGCTGGATCGGAGCACGCGCTGGAGGCCTGCGTCAAGGCTTCCAACGGATCGGAGTGGGTGGCCGTGTGCGACCGTGAGGCGCTGGAGTCGCCGGGCTTTCGCGATCTGCTGCTCAACTGTTTTTTTGACCACCAGACCCTGCCGCTCGTCTGGCACGACCTCGAGCTGGTCCTGGAGCACGCCGCCCAGCGCGCCATGCTTCGCAGCCGGCAGCATCCCCACGTGCATGCGGCAGACAGCCTGGGCCTGGTGGGCCAGGGGCCCGTCATCACCCGTCTGCGCGAGCAGATCCGCAAGGTGGCGGCGACGGAGGCGCCGGTGCTGCTCGGCGGAGAAAGCGGTAGCGGCAAAGAGCTGGCCGCGCGCGCGGTCCACCGCTGTTCACATCGCGCGGCGGGGCCGTTTGTGGCGGTCAACTGCGGAGCCATCGCTCCTTCGCTGATTTATTCCGAACTGTTTGGCCACGAACGGGGAGCCTTCACGGGCGCCTCGTCCCAGCGGCACGGGCTGATCGAGGCGGCCAACGGGGGCACGATTTTCCTCGATGAAATCGGCGACCTGCCGCTGGAGCTGCAGACCAGCCTGCTGCGCTTCCTGCAGGAGAAGACGATCACCCGTGTGGGCGCAGTGCGCAGCCTGCCGGTGGACGCACGCGTGGTGGCGGCCTCTCACCAGGACCTTGCTGAATGCGTGGCCATGGGCCGGTTCCGCGAAGATCTGTTTTACCGGCTGAATGTGCTGCCGATCGAGGTGCCGCCGTTGCGGCGCCACATGGAGGATGTGCCGATGCTGGCTGAGTATTTTTTCCAGTGCTGCGCGGTCAATGGCACGACCCGGGTGCGGGGCTTCAACCAGCAGGCAATGGCAGCGATGATGGCCCACACGTGGCCCGGCAACGTGCGAGAGTTGTACAACCGCGTGCAGCGCGCGGTGGTCATGACCGATCAGCGGCTGATAGGGCCTGCCGATCTGGGCCTGGCGCCGGCCGCCAGGCCCGCGGGGATCGGGCTCGATGCCGCCCGCACCCTGGCCGAACGCGATGCGATCTTCCTGACCCTGACGCGTGTTGGGCACAATGTCACGCGCGCGGCGCGCGAGCTCGGTGTTTCTCGCATGACCTTGTACCGTCTGATGGACAAACACAGCATGAGCCTCCCCAGCGGGCAGGGCGCCGGGCCTTCAGGTCTGCCCATGAGCAGCGGCAGCCAGGCCGCTGCGCACGGCACCTTCTAGCGTGGCCGGGTAGGGCCCGGCGATGTAGTCGCCACACGCCAGCAGCCCCGGCAGCAGCTGGGCGGCAGGCCGCTGCAGGCCGGGCAGGCAGGCAAAGGTGGCGCGTTTTTCCACAATCGTCTGCACGGCACGGAGCTGTGTCAGCCCGAGCTGCTGCGCGCCCTGCTGCAGCACCTGGCGGCTTAACGCGGCGTTATCGCCGTTGCTGGCACTGACGACAAAAGCCAGCAGGCCGGCCGGGCCGCCGAGCTGGCCCCGGTCAAACACGAATTGCGCGGGCGCCTCCCCGCCGGATGCGCTGGCGCGCAGTGCCAGCATGGGCTGGGCCAGGCGGGCCGTGGGCGAAAAAGCATAAACCGTGGTGATGGCTTCAAACTGCAGGGCGCGAGCCTGTGCCAGCCATGGCACGCAGGGCAGGCCGGTGCCTTCTGCCAGACGCGCGGCGTCAAGCGGCGGGCAGGCCAGGATCACCCGGTCAAAGTTTTCACCATCGACCTGCCAGCGCTCGCCCGCGGGAGCGAGCGCCAGCACGCGTGCGCCCAGGCGCAGCGTGGCGCCGCGTTGCGCCAGCCAGGCCAGCGCAGCGTCGGGCAGCAGCGCGCTCAAGTCGGTGCGCGGCAGCAGCAGGTTGGAGCCGCCGGCGTGTGAAAACAGCGAATCGCGCAACACCCGCAAAAACACCTGGCCGCTGGCGCGCTCGGCCGGCGTGTTCAGCGCCGCCACACACAGCGGCTCGATCAGGGTGGCCTTCACCGTCGGGCTCAACGTGCAGCACAGCTGCGCGACAGACAGCGCCGGCGCGCAGCGAAATCCCGAGACCTGCCAGCCGGCGGCGGCGCGCAGCAGCGAGAGTTTGTCGCGCCAGCTCCAGCCGCGTGCACGCACCATGCCGGCCAGCGCATCCAGCGGGGCAGGCAGCCGGGGAAAGGCCAGACCCGTGCCGTCGGGGAACCGCAGCGTCAGCGGCAGGCGCAGCAGCGCCGTGTCGGCAACCATGCCGACGTCGGCCATCAGGCGCAGCGTTTCGCTGTAGGCACCAATCAGGATGTGCTGGCCGTTGTCCAGCGCCAGCGCCGTGCCGTCGGGCCACTGGCTGTCAACGCGCCGCGCGCGCCCGCCGGGAATGCGGGCGGCTTCAAACACCGTGACCTGCTGGCCGAGCCGGGTGGCTTCGACCGCCGCCGCGCAGCCGGCCCAGCCGGCGCCGATGACGGCCACCTTCATGGTGAGAATTTTTCCGACGGGCCGCCCCTGGGAAAAATAGCTCCTCTTCTTCGTGCAAGGGGGAGCGCACCGCCGAAGGCACGCGAAGCGACAAGCGTGGGGGCCAAAGTTTTTACACCACTTTTCCGAAGGCCTGTGTTTTCCATGCCAGCCAGAACTTGCGCAGCGGCGTCAGGCTGACACGCTGGTGCAGCACCTGGTAGCCGTCGGCCTCGATCTCGCGCAGCAGGGTGCGGTAAATGCTGGCCATCATGAGCCCGGGTTTTTGCGCGCGGCGGTCGGCTTCAGGCAGCAGCGCCAGCGCTTCGTCGTACAGGCCCAGCGCACGCTGCGTCTGGAACTGCATCAGCGCGGTGAAGCGGTCCGAATACTGGCGCTTGAGGATTTCGTGGACCTTCACGTCGAACTGCTGCAGCTCGTTGACCGGCAGGTAAATGCGTCCGCGCAGCGCGTCCTCGCCGACGTCGCGGATGATGTTGGTCATCTGGAAGGCCAGCCCGAGCTTGTGCGCGTACGCGGTGGTCTGCGGCTGCGTCTGCCCGAAAATCCGTGCGGCCACCTCGCCGACGATGCCGGCGACCAGGTGGCAATAGCTCCTCAGGCCCGGGAAATCGAGAAAGCGGTTTTGCGTCAGGTCCATCTGGCAGCCTTCGATCACCGCCTGCAGGTGGCGCGCTTCGATCTGGTAGGTGGGGGCCAGCGGCATCAGCGCCTTCATCACCGGATGGGTCGGCGAGCCGGCGTAGGACTTGAGCACCTCGGCCTGCCACCAGGCGAGCTTGGTGTGGGCCACGCCGGGGTCGGTCACTTCGTCGACCACATCGTCGATTTCGCGGCAGAAGGCATAAAAGGCCGTGATGGCCGCGCGCCTTTCCCTGGGCAAAAACAGGAAGGCGTAATAAAAACTGCTGCCGGACGCGGCGGCTTTCTGCTGGACGTATTCCTCGGGGGTCATGGGCGGGATTGTCGCAGGCTTGGGGCGATGGCACGCCGGCCGCTGTCGCGGCTTACATCCAGATCGCGCGCCACAGCATCAGCGCCAGGTCCCAGGGCATGAGTTTGGGACGCTGCCGCAGCGTGGCAAAGTGGATTGCTTCGATCTTGTCGAGGATGCGCAGGCCGCCTTGCACCACCAGGCGCAACTCCCAGCCCGCGCGCCCCGGCACCCTTTTCACCAAAGGCAAGCCTTTCAGCATGCGCGCCCTTGCCGAATGGACGCAGGCAGCTATCAATTTCGTAGTGGCCGGATTCACGTCCCGGGCCTGCAGCCGGGCTTCATCGACACCGTGCGCGGCCCACAGTTCCTGCGGCAGGTAGATGCGCCCGCGCGGAATGTCCACGCTGAGGTCCTGCCAGAAGTTGATCAGTTGCAACGCCGTGCAGATGTGGTCGCTCTGCACCAGTGACGCCGCATCGTTCACGCCGTAAAGATGCAGCAGCAGGCGGCCGACCGGGTTGGCCGAGCGGCGGCAATAGTCGAGCAGCTCGGCTTCGGTGGCATAACGCTGCTTGACGACGTCCTGCTCGAACGCGCTGAGCAGGTCGTCCAGCAGCGGCACCGGCAGCCGGAACTGCCGGATCACCGGCGCCAGCGCGGCAAAGATGGCCGGCCACCGCGCCGAGACGGGCCGGCCCTCGGCCGCGGCGAACAGGTCGGCGCGGCAGGCCGCCAGGTCGGCCAGGCGCTGGGCGGGCAGGGCGTCGCCTTCGTCGGCAATGTCGTCGGCGGTGCGGGCAAACCAGTAGATCGCCGCCACCGCCGGACGCAGGTGCGGCGGGCACAGCAGCGAGGCCACGGGGAAGTTTTCGTAGTGGCTGGAAGGAGGCTGCAGCGGCTGCGCAAGGTCGGGATGGGGGCCGGAAGTCATGGGCTGGATTGTCGCTTGACAAGCCTTGGGAATTACCCTAGATTACTAACCGGTCAGTCATTAACTCGGTTTTCAGGCTTGCCTGATTCCTGCTTTCCGGTCTTTCGCCACCGTCTTTCCTCAACGCCATCATGAACAAAACCGTTTTTGCCGTCCTCAGCAGCGCCTTGCTGCTGGCCGCCTGTTCCAAGCCAGCTCCGCCCGAAGAGCCGGTACGTGCCGTCAAGGTCATGACCGTGGGGACGGATGCCTTCGATACCGCTTACGAGTTTGCCGGCGAGGTCAAGGCCCAGGTCGAGTCGCGGTTGGGTTTTCGGGTCGGCGGAAAAATCATCCGGCGCCAGGCCGAACTCGGCCAGCGCGTGAAGGCGGGGCAGGTGCTGGCCCAGCTGGACCCGCAGGACTACAAGCTGGCCGCCGATGCGGCGCGTGCCCAGGTCGCGGCGGCGGCCACGCAGCGCGACCTGGCCTCGGCCGACTACAAACGCTACAAGGAACTCCGGGACCAGAACTTCATCAGCGGCGCTGAACTCGAGCGCCGCGAGACCACGCTCAAGGCAGCGCAGGCCCAACTGGAGCAGGCGCAGTCGCAACTGGCCGTGCAGGGCAACCAGGCCACTTACGCCGTGCTGGTGGCCGACGTGTCGGGCGTGGTGACGGCCGTGGAAGCCGAGGTCGGGCAGGTGGTCTCGGCCGGCACGCCGGTGCTGCGCATCGCCGCCGACGGCCCGCGCGATGTGGTGTTTTCCGTGCCCGAAGACAAGGTGGCGGCCATCAAGGTCGGCATGCCGGTCAAGGTGCGGGTCTGGGCGCAGAACGCCGGGCTGGAAGGCACGGTGCGCGAAGTGGGTGCCAGCGCCGACCCGCTGACGCGGACCTACCCGGTCAAGGTGGCGCTGGCCACCCAGGAGCCGCCGGTGCTGGGCGCCACGGTTTACGTGCAACCGCAGGGCCTGGGTGCTGCGGGTGTGCAGGTCATCAAGCTGCCGACCACCGCCCTGCGCCAGGAAGGCCGGGCGACGGCGGTCTGGGTGCTGGACAAGGCGAGCATGACGGTGAAGTCGCAGGTCATCCAGATTGCCACGGCCGACGGCAACGAGGCGGTGGTGGCTTCGGGCCTGCAGCCCGGCATGCTGGTGGTCAGCGCCGGCGTGCATGTGCTCTCGCCCGGGCAGAAGGTCACGATTTATCAGCCAAAAGTGGCTGCAGCCCTTGCCCCGCCTGCGCAGACGGCTATCAATCCGGTAGCGTCTGCCGCTGGCGCGATGCCATCCCCGGTCGCTGCACCTGCCGCGAAGTGAGGCTGGCATGACCCAAGTACAACCGAAGGACGGCTTCAACCTGTCCAAATGGGCGCTGGACCATCCGGCGCTGACGCGTTACCTGATGGTGGTGCTGATGCTGCTCGGCTTTGCCGCCTACTTCCAGCTCGGCCAGGACGAGGACCCGCCGTTCACCTTCCGGGCCATGGTGGTGCGCACCTACTGGCCGGGCGCCACGGCGCAGCAGGTGGCCGAGCAGGTGACCGACAAGATCGAACGCACGCTGCAGGAAGTGCCGTTTGCCGACAAGATCCGCAGCTATTCCAAGCCCGGCGAGTCGCAGATCATTTTTCAGATCAAGGACTCGTCGAAAGCTGCCGACGTGGCCGGTGTCTGGTACGCGGTGCGCAAGAAGATCGGCGACATGCGCGGCACGCTGCCCGGCGGGGTGCAGGGGCCGTTTTTCAACGACGACTTCGGCGATGTCTATGGCGTGATCTACGCGCTGCAGGCCGACGGCTTCAGTTATGCCGAGCTCAAGACCTTTGCCGACGAGGTGCGCCAGAAACTGTTGCGTGTGCCCGATGTGGCCAAGGTCGAGCAGTTCGGCGTGCAGGACGAAAAGCTCTTCATCGAGATTTCGCAAAAGCGCCTGGCCCAGCTCGGGCTGGACTTCAACCAGGTGCTGAGCCAGCTCGGCCAGCAAAACGCGGTGGAGTCCGCCGGCGCGGTGCAGACACCGCTGGATGTGGTGCAGGTGCGGGTGGCCGGGCAGTTCGAAGCGGTCGAGCAGTTGCGCGCCATGCCGATACGCGGCGCCTCGGGCAGCCAGCTGCGCCTGGGCGACATTGCCGAGGTCAAGCGCGGCTACGTCGACCCGCCGGCCGTCAAGGTGCGGCACCAGGGCCGGGAAGTGATTGCGCTCGGTGTTTCCATGGCCAAGGGCGGCGACATCATTGCGCTGGGCAAGGCGCTGAAGGCGACCACTGCCGGCATTGCAGGCGGCCTGCCGGCCGGCATCGAGCTGGTGCAGATCCAGGACCAGCCGACCGCGGTGGCGACCTCGGTCAACGAGTTCGTGAAGGTGTTGATCGAAGCGGTGGTGATTGTGCTGGCCGTGAGTTTCATCGCGCTGGGTTTTCACCGCCGGCCCGGGCAACACCCGCTGTGGAAGCGGTACTACATCGACATGCGGCCCGGCTTGGTGGTCGGCATCACGATTCCGCTGGTGCTGGCCGTGACCTTTCTGGCCATGAACTACTTCGGCATCGGCCTGCACAAGATTTCGCTGGGTTCGCTGATCATCGCGCTGGGCCTGCTGGTGGACGACGCCATCATTGCGGTCGAGATGATGGTGCGCAAGATGGAAGAGGGCTACGACAAGGTGCGCGCCGCGACCTTTGCCTACGAAATCACCGCCATGCCCATGCTGACCGGCACGCTGATCACGGCGGTTGGCTTTTTGCCGATCGGCATGGCCAAATCAGCCGTGGGTGAGTACACCTTCGCGATTTTTGCGGTGACCGTGATCGCGCTGGTGTTGAGCTGGATCGTGTCGGTGTATTTCGTGCCGTATCTGGGGACCTTGCTGCTCAAGGTGCCGCCGCATGTGCAGGAGGTGGCCGCCGGACAGGACAGCCCGCACGAGATGTTCGACAGCCCCTTCTACAACACCTTTCGCCGGGCGGTGAACTGGTGCGTACAGTACCGCTGGGTCACGATTGGCGCGACGGTGCTGTTTTTTGCGCTGGGCATTGTCGGCATGGGCAAGGTGCAGCAGCAGTTCTTCCCCGATTCGAGCCGGCGCGAGATCATGGTCGACATCTGGTTCCCGGAAGGCACCTCGTTCGCCGCCAATGAACTGACGGCCAAACGTGTCGAGGCGCGCCTGCTTCAGGAAGCCGGCGTCAGCTCGGTCAGCACCTGGGTCGGCTCGGGTGTGCCGCGTTTTTACCTGCCGCTGGACCAGGTTTTTCCGCAGACCAATGTGTCGCAATTCATCGTGCTGCCGCAGGACCTGAAGGTGCGTGAATCGCTGCGCATCAAGCTGCCGGCGCTGCTGGCCCAGGAGTTTCCCGAGGTGCGCGGCCGCATCAAGCTGCTGCCCAACGGCCCGCCCGTGCCTTACCCGGTGCAGTTCCGTGTGGTTGGCATCGATCCGCTGGTGCTGCGCGAACGCGCCGACGAGGTCAAGGCCGCGCTGCGCGAGAGCCCCAACACCCGCGGCGTCAATGACAACTGGAACGAGTCCGTCAAGGTGCTGCGCCTGGAAGTGGACCAGTCCAAGGCGCGCGCGCTCGGCGTGACCAGCCAGTCGATTGCCCAGGCGTCCAAAACCATCCTGGCCGGCACCAACGTGGGCCAGTTCCGCGAAGGCGACAAGCTGATCGACATCGTGCTGCGCCAGCCGCAGGACGAGCGCAACGCCATCACCGACATTGCCAACGCCTACCTGCCGACGGCGTCGGGCAAATCAATCCCGCTGACGCAGATCGCCAAGCCGGTGTTCACCTGGGAGCCCGGCGTGATGTGGCGGGAAAACCGCGACTACGCCATCACCGTGCAAAGCGACATCGTCGAAGGCCTGCAAGGCGCCACGGTGACCCACCAGCTCCTGCCCGGCCTGAAGGCGCTGGAAGCGACATGGCAGAAAACCGGGATGGGCGGCTACCGCATCGAGGTCGCCGGCGCCGTCGAGGAAAGCAGCAAGGGCTCCAGCTCGATTGCGGCCGGCATTCCCGTCATGCTGTTTCTGACGTTCACGCTGCTCATGTTGCAACTGCACAGCTTCAGCCGCGCCATGCTGGTCTTCCTGACCGGGCCGCTGGGCATTGCTGGCGTGGCCGGGGCCCTGCTCCTGCTGGGCCGCCCCTTCGGCTTTGTGGCCTTGCTCGGCGTGATCGCGCTGATGGGCATGATCCAGCGCAACTCGGTGATCCTGATCGACCAGATCGAGCAGGACCGGGCGGCCGGCGTTCCCGCCTGGGACGCGATCGTGGAGTCGGCCGTGCGGCGCTTGCGCCCCATCGTGCTGACGGCCGCTGCCGCCGTGCTGGCCATGATCCCGCTGTCGCGCAGCGTGTTCTGGGGGCCGATGGCGGTCGCCATCATGGGCGGCCTGATTGTTGCCACCGTGCTGACGCTGCTGGCCTTGCCGGCGATGTACGCCGCATGGTTTCGCGTGAAACGCGAAACACCGGCGTTTCAATAATCAGCCCGGCGGGGCGGCGCGTAGCGCCCAGACCCGCATGGTTCCGTGTGAAACGGGAGTCACCGGTCCCGGCCTGACCCCACCTGCGGGATGGCTGGGCGCTGAAGCGGCAGCCGATACAGGCTAAAATAGAAAGTTGACCGATTTCAGGCGGGGGTCCGGAAGCCGAAAAGCTGAGGATTCCCGTTTTTATTTCAGGCGCGCGGGTGGCGAAATTGGTAGACGCACCAGGTTTAGGTCCTGACGTCCGCAAGGATGTGGGGGTTCGAGTCCCCCCCCGCGCACCACGATTGAGACTTTCAGGACGATGGCCGCACGGGTTGACCGGTGCGCCCCTCTGTCTTTTACACATTTTTCGGATATTTAGGAGTAGATCATGGCCGTGACTGTCGAAACCCTTGAAAAGCTGGAGCGCAAGATCACTTTGACGCTGCCCGTAGGCACCATCCAGTCCGAAGTGGACGCGCGCCTGAAACGCCTGGCCCGCACGGTCAAGATGGACGGTTTCCGTCCCGGCAAGGTGCCCATGAACGTGGTTGCCCAGCGTTATGGCTACTCGGTGCATTACGAAGTCATGAACGACAAGGTCGGCGAGGCTTTCTCCGTGGCCGCCAACGAAGCCAAGCTGCGTGTGGCCGGCCAGCCGCGCATCAGCGAAAAGGAAGGCGCGCCCGAGGGCGAGCTGGCGTTTGACGCCATTTTCGAGGTCTACCCGGAAGTCAAGATCGGCGACCTGGCCAGCGCCGAAGTTGAAAAAATCACCGCGGAAGTGACCGACGAAGCCATTGACAAGACGGTGGACATCCTGCGCAAGCAGCGCCGCACCTTTGCCCAGCGAGCCATCGACGCGCCGGCGCAGGACGGCGACCGCGTCACCATCGACTTCGAAGGCAAGATCGACGGCGAGCCGTTTGCCGGCGGCAAGGCGGAAGCCTTCCAGTTCCTGGTCGGCGAAGGCCAGATGCTCAAGGAGTTCGAAGACGCGGTGCGCGGCATGAAAAGCGGCGAGAGCAAGACCTTCCCGCTCAATTTCCCCGCCGATTACCATGGCAAGGATGTGGCCGGCAAACAGGCCGACTTCATGGTCACCGTCAAGAAGATCGAAGCCGCCCACCTGCCTGAAGTCAACGAAGCCCTGGCCAAGTCCCTGGGCATCGCCGACGCCACCGTCGAAGGCCTGCGCGCCGACATCCGCAAGAACCTCGAGCGCGAAGTCAAGTTCCGCCTGTTGGCCCGCAACAAAAACGCCGTCATGGACGCGCTGCTGGCCCACGCCGAACTCGACGTGCCCCAGTCGATCGTCCAGTCCGAACTGGACCGCATGGTCGAAGGTGCCCGCGCCGACCTCAAGCAGCGCGGCATCAAGGACGCCGACAAGGCGCCGATTCCCGACGACATCTTCCGCCCGCAGGCTGAAAAGCGCGTGCGCCTGGGCTTGGTGGTGGCCGAGCTGACCCGCACCAACGACCTGTTTCCCAAGACCGAACAGGTCAAGGCCCACGTCGAAGAACTGGCTTCGAGCTACGAAAAGCCGGAAGACGTGGTGCGCTGGTACTTCAGCGACGAAAAACGCATGGCCGAGGTTGAGTCCGTCGTGATTGAAAACAATGTCACGAATTTTGTGCTGGGCAAGGCCAAAATCGTCGAAAAATCGGTGCCATTTGATGAATTGATGGCGCAGAACTGAAGCGGACGGCGGGCCCTTGGTCCGGCGCAGAGCTGATTTCTGATGCAGGGGCTTGCGGCTGAGGCTTCAAGCCCCATTTATTTTGGGTAAAGTAGTCCCAACATTTGGAGAAAACATGAACATTTACAGCAGTGCACAGGACATCCAGGGCCTCGGCATGGTGCCGATGGTGATTGAACAGTCTGGCCGTGGCGAGCGGTCCTATGACATTTATTCGCGTCTGCTGAAGGAGCGTGTCATTTTCCTCGTGGGCCCGGTCAATGACCAGACGGCCAACCTGGTGGTGGCGCAGTTGCTGTTCCTCGAGAGTGAAAACCCGGACAAGGACATTTCGTTCTACATCAACTCCCCGGGCGGTTCCGTGACCGCCGGCATGGCGATTTACGACACCATGCAGTTCATCAAGGCCGATGTGTCTACCCTGTGTGTGGGCATGGCGGCGAGCATGGGCGCCTTTTTGCTGGCGGCCGGCGCCAAGGGCAAGCGCTTCTCGCTGCCCAACTCGCGCGTGATGATTCACCAGCCCTCGGGCGGCGCGCAGGGCCAGGCCACCGACATCGAGATCCACGCCCGCGACATCCTCAAGACGCGCGAGCAGCTCAACCGCATCCTGGCCGAGAACACCGGGCAGACGATCGAGAAAATCGAGCGCGACACCGAGCGTGACTACTTCATGTTTGCCGACGACGCGAAGGCTTACGGCGTCGTGGACCAGGTGATCGCCAAACGCCCCTGAACGGGCGTTCGCTTCCCCTGGTTGCAGCATAGCAACGGCGTTTCTGTAACAGGGGACGCCGTTTTTATTGGCATCTCCCTCGGAGCCGGCTGAGACCTGTTTCGCCGTAAGTCGGGCCAGGTTTATTTGGTTATCATTAGCTAACACGTCCCACGGGCACCCAAAGGCATTACATTCATGGCCGATAAAAAAGGCTCTTCCAGCGAAAAAACCCTGTACTGCTCCTTCTGCGGCAAAAGCCAGCACGAAGTCAAGAAGCTGATTGCAGGGCCATCGGTTTTCATCTGTGATGAATGCATCGACCTGTGCAACGAAATCATCCGCGACGAACTGCCCGCCGGGGATGACGTGCGCGAAACGCGTGGCGACCTGCCGACGCCGCTGGAAATCAAGGCGACGCTCGATGGTTACGTGATTGGGCAGGAGCCGGCCAAGCGCACGCTGGCCGTTGCTGTCTACAACCACTACAAGCGCCTGCGCCACAAGGAAAAAGCCAAAAAAGACGATGTGGAGCTGACCAAAAGCAACATCCTGCTGATCGGCCCCACTGGCTCCGGCAAGACCCTGCTGGCCCAGACCTTGGCGCGCACCCTCAACGTTCCCTTCGTGATGGCCGACGCCACCACGCTGACCGAAGCCGGCTATGTCGGCGAAGACGTCGAAAACATCATCCAGAAACTGCTGCAGAGCTGCAACTATGAAGTCGAGCGCGCGCAGCAGGGCATTGTCTACATCGACGAAATCGACAAGATCTCGCGCAAATCCGACAATCCGTCGATCACGCGCGACGTGTCGGGCGAGGGCGTGCAGCAGGCGCTGCTCAAGCTGATCGAGGGCACGATGGCCTCGGTGCCGCCGCAGGGCGGCCGCAAGCACCCGAACCAGGACTTCCTGCAGGTCGACACCACCAACATCCTGTTCATCTGCGGCGGGGCTTTCTCGGGGCTGGAAAAAGTCATTGAAAACCGCACCGAATCGTCCGGCATCGGGTTCGGCGCTTCCGTGAAGAGCAAGAAGGCCCGCAGCCTGACCGAGTCCTTCAAGGACGTGGAGCCGGAAGACCTGATCAAGTTTGGCCTGATCCCCGAACTGGTGGGCCGCATGCCGGTGGTCGCCACTTTGGCCGAACTGACCGAGGACGCGCTGGTGCAGATCCTGACGGAACCCAAAAACGCCGTCGTCAAGCAGTTCAGCAAGCTGTTGTCCATGGAAGGGGTCGATCTGGAGATTCGCCCCTCGGCGCTCAAGGCCATTGCCCGCAAGGCGCTGGCGCGCAAGACCGGCGCGCGCGGCCTGCGCTCCATCCTGGAGCAGTCCCTGATTGACACCATGTTTGACCTGCCCAATACCAGCAATGTGGAAAAAGTGGTGGTTGACGAGTCGACGATCGAGGAAAACAAGCCACCGCTGCTGGTGTACCGTGAAGCCGCCAAACAGGCCTGAGACCGCCCCAGGGGAAGAAGGACGAAGAAGGACTCCGGTGTGTAGCCTGTCGTGGCATAAATGGGCGGCAGGCTTGAAAAGTGGCCGCTGTTCCCCACTTTCGAGTTAACTGTTTTCGCCGATACTGAAAATTCCCCGGACGCCACCGCGCCTCGGTTTTCGTTAAAGGCCTACCTTTAAAGGTTGATATGTCCGCACAAACCACATTGCCTTCCAGCCCCATCGACCTGCCGCTGTTGCCGCTGCGTGACGTGGTGGTGTTCCCCCACATGGTGATTCCACTGTTCGTCGGCCGCCCCAAAAGCATCAAGGCCCTGGAGTCGGCGATGGAGGCCGAGCGACGCATCATGCTCGTGGCCCAGAAAGCCGCCGCCAAGGACGAACCTTCTGTCGAGGACATGTTCGGGGTCGGTTGCGTGGCCACGATTTTGCAGATGCTCAAGCTGCCGGACGGCACGGTCAAGGTGCTGGTCGAAGGCCAGCAACGCGCCGTTGTCAACAAGATCGAAGAGGGTGAGGCCCACTTCAGCGCCAACGTGACGCCGGTGGAGGCGGCCGTGCTCACGCCGGGCGACAAGACCAGCGAGACCGAGGCCCTGCGCCGCGCCGTGATGCAGCAGTTCGACCACTACGTCAAGCTGAACAAGAAAATCCCGCCGGAGATCCTCACCTCGATTTCCAGCATTGATGACGCCGGCCGGCTGGCCGACACCATTGCCGCGCACCTGCCGCTCAAGCTGGACGCCAAGCAGGTCATTCTCGATCTGGACAACGTCAAGGCCCGTCTCGAGAACCTCTATGAGCAGCTCGAACGCGAAGTCGACATCCTCAATGTGGACAAGAAGATCCGCGGCCGCGTCAAGCGCCAGATGGAGAAGAACCAGCGCGACTTCTACCTGAACGAGCAGGTCAAGGCGATCCAGAAGGAGCTTGGCGAAGGCGAAGAGGGCGCGGACATCGAGGAGATCGAGAAGAAGATCAAGACCGCCAAAATGCCGCAGGAAGCGCGCAAAAAAGCCGAGAGCGAGCTGAAGAAACTCAAGCTGATGTCGCCGATGTCGGCCGAGGCGACCGTGGTGCGCTCCTACATCGATGTGCTGACGGGCCTGCCCTGGAGCAAGAAGACCAAGATCAAACATGATCTGGCCAACGCCGAGGCGGTGCTGGACGAAGACCACTACGGCCTGGAAAAGGTCAAGGACCGCATTGTTGAATACCTCGCGGTGCAGCAGCGCGTCGACAAACTCAAGGCGCCGATTCTCTGTCTGGTCGGCCCTCCCGGTGTGGGCAAGACCTCGCTGGGCCAGTCGATTGCCAAGGCCACGGGGCGCAAGTACGTGCGCATGGCGCTGGGCGGCATGCGTGACGAGGCCGAGATCCGCGGGCACCGGCGCACCTACATCGGTGCCTTGCCGGGCAAGGTGCTGCAGAGCCTGACCAAGGCCGGCACGCGCAACCCGCTGTTCCTGCTCGACGAGATCGACAAGCTCGGCACCGATTTTCGTGGCGACCCTTCCAGCGCACTGCTGGAGGTGCTGGACCCCGAACAGAACCACACGTTCGGCGACCACTATGTCGAGGTCGACTTCGACCTCAGCGACGTGATGTTCGTGGCCACTTCGAACTCGATGAACATTCCGCCGGCCCTGCTGGACCGCATGGAAGTGATCCGCCTGTCGGGTTACACCGAAGACGAAAAGACCAGCATCGCCATGCGTTACCTGCTGCCCAAGCAGCTCAAGAACAACGGCGTCAAGGAAGACGAGCTGGAGATCAAGGAGCAGGCGGTTCGCGACATCGTGCGTTATTACACGCGTGAGGCTGGTGTGCGCTCGCTTGAGCGCGAACTTTCCAAGATCTGCCGCAAGGTGGTCAAGGGTATCCAGCTCAAGAAGATGGTGCCCAAGGTGCTGGTGACTGCCGACAACCTCAACGAGTTTCTGGGCGTGCGCAAGTTTGACTACGGCCGGGCCGAGCAGCACAACCAGGTCGGCCAGGTGGTCGGTCTGGCCTGGACGGAAGTCGGCGGCGATCTGCTCACGATCGAGGCGGCGATGATGCCAGGCAAGGGCGTGATCACGCGCACGGGTTCGCTCGGCGACGTGATGAAGGAGTCCGTGGAGGCCGCGCGTACGGTGGTGCGCAGCCGGGCACGGGTGCTGGGCATCAAGGACGAAATGTTCGAGAAGCGTGACATCCACATTCACGTGCCCGACGGCGCCACGCCCAAGGATGGTCCGAGCGCCGGTGCGGCGATGACCACGGCCTTTGTATCGGCCATCACCGGCATTCCGGTGCGCGGCGATGTGGCGATGACCGGCGAGATCACGCTGCGTGGCGAGGTGACGGCGATTGGCGGCCTGAAGGAAAAACTGCTCGCGGCTTTGCGCGGCGGCATCAAGACCGTGTTGATCCCCGAAGAGAACGCGAAGGACCTGCAGGAGATTCCGGAAAACGTGAAGAACGGCTTGGAGATCGTGCCCGTCAAATGGATCGACCAGGTGTTGCAGATCGCACTGGTGCGCCAGCCGGTGCCCCTGCCGGACGACGAGCCCGCGGTGGTCGCAGCAACGCCTGCTGCACCTGCGGTGGAAGTTGCGGACAGCATCAAGCATTGAGTCTTGTGCAAATTTTTCAAGTTTCTTCGCAAAGCACAAAAAAGCACGCTATAATTCGAGGCTGATAACGCGGGAGTAGCTCAGTTGGTAGAGCGCAACCTTGCCAAGGTTGAGGTCGAGAGTTCGAGACTCTTCTCCCGCTCCAATTCGAAAAGGGCAGCACTTAAAAATGCTGTCCTTTTTCATTGGTGATAGTTCACAAGCGATTCAGTAGAATCATCCTGTTGGTTCTGCTGGAAGCGGTCAGATTACGGCGCGGTAACAAAGCGGTTATGTACCGGATTGCAAATCCGAGTAGGTCGGTTCGACTCCGGCCCGCGCCTCCATCCATGTTTTTTGCAGCCCCTTGCCAGGGGCTTTTTTGTTCGTCAGCATGTCCCCGGCCTGAGTGGTGAAATAGGTAGACACAGCGGACTTAAAATCCGCCGCTTCGTGAAAACGGGCGTACCGGTTCGATTCCGGTCTCAGGCACCAGACCCCGGAACAACGCCTCACAGGCCCTGTCGGCATGCTGGCGATGCCCATTTCAGACCGCAACTGGTTAAGATAGATTCCATGGCCCGCTACACCACCCCTCCTTTCGAAATACATGTCCACGGCGAAGTGCCGTTGCGTGAGGATGTCGGCTTTGAGCAGTTGCAGGACGCCCTGAAGCCGCTCTGGAAATACGCGGGTGCCAAGTCGCTGGCCGACGGTGCGGCCAGCACCTATGAGGAGGAGCCCGGCATACGCTTCGATGTCCACCAGCATCTGCTGCAACTGTGCTGGACGGTTCCCGGTGACGAGGATTTCCGCCAGGTCCTCGACGAGGTCTGCATGGCCCTGAACGAGCTGGCTGCCAGCGGTGCGCCCATCGAAGTCACTTTCTACGATGCGGATTTTGACGAGGATGAGGAGCCCGATGGCGAAGAGGCCAGGGACGACTTTGCGATGTATTTTGTCGGCCCCACGCCGGCTGCCATCATGCAGGTCCAGCGCGACCTGCTGGTGCAGGACATGATCGGCCTGATGGAGCGGCATTTTGATGCGGCCGAACTCGGCGATGTGGTGTCCGCTGTCGACAAGTTGTTCGAGCAGCGTTTTGATGCGCTGGTCAGTTCCATGCAGCTGGGCCGGCCTCCGCGCGGGATGGGCGGTCCGCAGGGCGGTTCAGGCCACGGCGGCGGCGGACGCAAGCCGCGGCATCTGCATTAAGGCTGAGACCCGGGCGGGGCCGTAGCGCCCCTGCCTGCGTCGGGAAATCCCAGCCCGCGCAGATAGACCTCCACCACGTCCCGCCCCAGGGACTCCAGATCGAAGTCGGCGCTTTCCAGCAACCAGCTCTGGATCAGGCCGTCGATGATGGCGTGCAGGCCCTGCGCCGCCGCAGCGGTCGAGACCGGCAGTTCCAGCGCGTGGTGCTGGCTGGCCGCCTGAAAACCCCGTTCAACCTGCTCCAGAAAGTCACTTCGGCTCTTCAGGTGACGCAGGCGCACGGCCTGGAGCTCGCCGACATATTCCACCTTGTGGGTGGCCACTTCGAAGACGCGGCGCGTCTGCGGGTCGCTGGCGATGCGCAGCAGCGCCTCGCCCACGCCGTTGCGGATGCGCACCAGCGGGTCGGTGTGCCCCGCTTGTCCCTCCTGCCCTTCTTGCCCCAGCTGGTCCTGGAAGGTCTTTTCCAGGGGCAGGGTGACCCGTTCCATCATCGCGTTGAAGAGATCGGCCTTGTCCTTGAAATGCCAGTAGACCGCGCCGCGGGTTGCCCCCGCCCGCCGGGCGATGTCCTGCAGGCTGGTGCGCGAGACGCCCTGCGCCTGGAACAGGTGCTCGGCTGCATCGAGCAGCTTGTGGCGGGTGGCCAAGGCGTCTTCTTTGGTTCGTCGGACCATGCTTCTCCTCCCGAGAACAGAGTTTCAAGCGGGTTTATTTATACATTCATAAATGTATGTAAACTATATCACTCGTCAAAACCCTTATTCTTTTGCCTTTTGTCCGATGTGCCGCGTGGCCATGGCCATCCAGGTTGCCGTCCAGGACTCACCTTTTGCGCTTTACTCCAGAAAATTCGAGGATCAGCATGCCCATGTCCCGCGTCAAGCAGCCCCTTGCGGCGCTTCCCTCCAGCAATCACCAGCGGCTGTTGATCGTCGCCATCTTGTCCGCCTTTCTTGCCGGCTGTGGCAAAGGCGCCAGCGAGGCGCCAGCCGCGCCACCGCCTGTGCAGGTCGGGGTGGTGACCGTGACCCAGGGCGATGTGGGTCTGGTGACCGAGCTGCCCGGCCGGCTCGAGGCCTCCCGCGTGGCGCAGGTGCGCGCGCGCGCTGCCGGTATTTTGCAGAAGCGGCTGTTTCGTGAAGGCAGCGACGTGAAAGCCGGGCAGCCGCTGTTCAGCATTGATGCTGCGCCCTATGCCGCCGCGGCGGCCAGCGCCAAAGCCGGCCAGGCCCGTGCCGAAGCCAATCTGGCGCAGGCCACGGCACTGGCGCAGCGCTACAAACCGCTGGTGGAGGCCAACGCCATCAGCAAGCAGGAGTATGCGAACGCGGTGGCGGCGCAAAAGCAGGCCGAAGCCGACGTGGCCGTCGGCAGGGCCAATGTACAGACCGCCAGCATCAACCTCGGTTATGCCTCGGTGACCGCCCCGATCTCGGGCCGCATCGGCCGCGCCTTGGTGACCGAAGGCGCGCTGGTCGGGCAGGGCGACGCGACCCAGCTCGCGGTGATCCAGCAGATCAACCCGATGTACGTCAACTTCACGCAGTCGGCGTCGGATGTGATGAAGCTGCGCGCTGCCATGGACAGCGGCCAGTTCAAGCGTGCCAGCGGCGGCGATGCGGCCAGCGTACGTATCGTGCTTGAGGACGGCACGGAGTATGCACGTCCCGGCCGTTTGCTGTTTTCGGACCTGACGGTCGATGCCACCACGGGACAGATCACCCTGCGCGCCGAGGTGCCCAACCCGAACGGCCAGTTGCTGCCCGGCCTGTTTGTGCGGGTGCGCCTGGAGCAGGCCCAGGCCACCAATGCCATGACCCTGCCGCAGCAGGCCGTCACGCGCTCGGGGCAGGGCGACACGGTCATGGTGGTGGATACCGAGGGCAAGGTCGCGTCGCGGCCGGTGAAAATCGGTTCCGCCAAAGGCAACCAGTGGGTGGTTCTTGAGGGGCTGAAAACCGGCGAGCAGGTCATGGTCGACGGCTTCCAGAAACTGCGCCCTGGCGCCAGCGTCAAGCCCGTGCCCTGGCAGCCCGCAGGCGCAGCGCCCGCGGGTGCGGCTTCAGCGCCGGCCGCGCCGGCTTCCTCTGCAGCCGCCAAATAAGGAGCGCACTGCATGGCCAAGTTTTTCATTGATCGGCCTATCTTTGCCTGGGTGATCGCACTTTTCATCATCGTGATGGGCAGCGTGGCCATCACGCAGCTGCCGATCTCCCAGTACCCGCCGGTCGCGCCGCCGTCCATTGTCATCAATGCCTCCTACCCTGGCGCCTCGGCGCAGACGCTGGAGGACAGCGTGCTGTCGGTGATCGAGCGCGAGATGAACGGCTCGCCCGGCCTGATCTACATGGAGTCGGTGGCTCAGGCCAACGGCACCGGCAGCATCACCATCAGTTTCCAGCCCGGCACCAATGCCGACCTGGCCCAGGTGGACGTGCAGAACCGCCTGTCGCGCGCCGCGCCGCGCCTGCCGCAGGCCGTGACGCAGCAGGGCGTGCGTGTCGACAAGTCGCGCTCGAACTTCCTGATGTTCACCATGCTGTCGTCGACCAACCCGGCCTTCGATCCGATCGCGCTGGGCGACTACGCGTCACGCAACGTCGTGCCGGAGTTGCAGCGCCTGCCTGGCATCGGCCAGGCCCAGCTGTTCGGCTCCGAACGCGCCATGCGCATCTGGATCGATCCGGCCAAGCTGGCGGGTTTCAACCTGTCGTCCGCCGAGGTCACCGCCGCCATCCGCGCGCAGAACGCACAGGTGTCGTCGGGCACGATCGGAGACCTGCCCAACGTCGCGGGACAGGGCATCGCCGCCACGGTGGTGGTCAACGGCCAGCTGTCCGATGTGGCGCAGTTCGGCAATATCATCCTGCGCGCCAACACCGACGGTTCGGCCGTGCGCCTCAAGGACGTGGCGCGCATCGAACTCGGCGGCCAGGCTTATGCGACCTCGGCGCGGCTCAATGGCAAGCCGGCGGTCGGTATCGGCCTGCAGCTGTCGCCCAGCGGCAACGCGCTGGCGTCCGCCAAGGCCGTGCGTGAGAAGATGGCCGACCTGGAGCGGTATTTTCCGCAAGGCGTAAGCTGGACCATTCCCTACGACAGCTCACGTTTTGTGCAGATATCGATCTCGCAGGTCGCGGTGACGCTGCTCGAAGCCGTGGCCCTGGTGTTTCTCGTGATGTTCCTGTTCCTGCAGAACTGGCGCTACACCGTGATCCCGACCATCGTGGTGCCGATTGCGCTGCTGGGAACCTTCGGGACCTTGCTGGCGCTGGGCTTTTCGATCAACGTGCTGACCATGTTCGGCATGGTGCTGGTGATCGGCATCGTGGTGGACGACGCGATCGTGGTAGTCGAGAACGTCGAGCGCATCATGAGCGAGGAGGGGCTGTCCCCGCTGGAAGCCACGCGCAAGGCGATGCGGCAGATCTCGGGTGCCATCATCGGCGTGACCGTGGTGCTGATCTCGGTGTTTGTGCCCCTCGCCTTTTTCGCCGGCTCGACCGGCAACATCTACCGCCAGTTCTCGGCGGTGATGGTGGCGTCCATCGGTTTTTCCGCCTTCATGGCGTTGTCGCTCACCCCGGCCCTGTGCGCAACGCTGCTCAAGCCGGTCGAAGCGGGCCACCATCACGACAAGCGTGGTTTCTTTGGCTGGTTCAACCGCAGCTTTTCACGCACCGCCAAGGGTTATGAAAGCATCGTCGCCCGTGTGCTCAAGCGGGCCGCGCGTTACCTGATCATCTACGTGGCCATCATCGCGGCGGTGGCGGTGGTCTACACCCGGCTGCCAACGTCCTTCCTGCCGGGTGAGGACCAGGGCACCATGCTGGTCAACGTGCAGTTGCCGCCCGGGGCGACCCAGGACCGCACGCTGGCCGTCATGCAGCAGGTCGAGGGCTACATCCTCAAGCAGCCCGAAGTGCAAAGCATGGTCGGTGTGCTGGGCTTCAGCTTTTCGGGCCAGGGCCAGAATGCGGCGCTGGCGTTTGTCACGCTCAAGGACTGGTCCGAGCGCGAAGGCAAGGGCCAGTCGGCCGAAGCGCTGGCGGGCCGGGCCTTTGGCGCCCTGTCCGGCATCCGCGACGCGTTCATTTTCCCGCTGAGCCCGCCGCCCATTCCCGAACTCGGAACAGCCAGCGGCTTCACCTTCCGCCTGCAGGACCGGGCAGGGGCCGGACACGAGGCGCTTGTCAACGCACGCAACCAGATGCTGGGCATGGCCGGCAAGAGCCCGGTGCTGGCGCAGGTGCGTCCGGACGGGCTGGAAGACGGCCCGCAATTGCAGATCGACATTGACCGCGACAAGGCCAATGCGCTGGGCGTGTCCTTTGATTCCATCAACACCACGCTGTCCACCGCGCTGGGCTCCAGCTATGTGAACGACTTCCCGAACCAGGGCCGCCTGCAGCGGGTGGTGGTGCAGGCCGATGCGCCGGCGCGCATGCAGCCAGACGACCTGCTGCGGATCAACGCGAGCAACAGCCAGGGCCGGCCGGTGCCGCTGTCGGCCTTTGCCAGCACGCGCTGGGTCACCGGTGCGCAGCAGACGATTCGCTACAACGGGTACCCGGCGATGCGCATTTCAGGTGCCGCGGCGCCGGGCTACAGCTCGGGCGCGGCCATGGCCGAGATGGAAAAACTGGCCGGCCAACTGCCCGCCGGCTTTGGTTTCGAGTGGACCGGCCAGTCACGCGAGGAAAAACTCGCCGGCGCGCAGGCGCTGATTCTTTACGGCTTTGCCATCCTCGCGGTGTTCCTGTGCCTGGCCGCGCTGTATGAGAGCTGGACCATTCCGCTGGCCGTGATCATGGTGGTGCCGCTGGGTGTGCTTGGGGTGCTGCTGGCAACGCTGCTGCGCGCCTACTCGAACGACGTGTATTTCCAGGTCGGCCTGATCACCATCATCGGCCTGTCGGCAAAAAACGCGATCCTGATCATCGAGTTTGCGAAAGACCTGGAGGCGCAGGGCAAGAGCGCGATTGAGTCGGCGCTGGCCGCTGCCCACCTGCGGTTCCGCCCCATCGTGATGACCTCGCTGGCCTTCATGATGGGGGTGCTGCCGCTGGCGCTGGCCACCGGCGCCGGCTCGGCCAGCCAGCGCGCCATCGGCACCGGTGTGATCGGCGGCATGATCACCGGGACCGCCTTGGCCGTGATTTTTGTACCGGTCTTTTTTGTCGTGGTGCGCAGCCTGTTCAAGAGCAGCGAGCGGCAGCGAAAAATGTATTCCGACCACGCCAAGGCGGCTGGTTTTGACGGAGATGGCAATGAAGGCAAAGCCCATGACTAAGCTGACGAAGGCGCTGGTGTTGAGCACAGTCGCGCTGGCGGCGGGCTGCTCGATGGCGCCCAAATATGAACGCCCCGAGGCCCCGGTCGCGACCGACTGGCCGGGCCTGCGCCTGGCACGTTCGCTCGCCGTCGCCCCAACCACGGCCTCGACCGCCGTGCAGACCACCGCCGCAGCCGACATCGAGTGGCAGAGTTTTTTCAGCGACCCCAAATTGCGGCTGCTGATCGAGGCGGCGCTGCGTAACAACCGCGACCTGCGCCTCGCGGTGCTCAACATCGAGCAGGCGCGGGCGCAGTTCCAAATCCGGCGCGCCGACCAGTTCCCGACCGTGGGAGCCGCGGCCACCGGCTCGCGCCAACCCAGTGCCAGCGGCAATGGCAGCATCTCCAGCGTCTACACCGCCGGCCTGGCCATGACCTCGTACGAGATTGATTTCTTCGGCCGCGTCGCCAGCCTCAAGGACGCCGCGCTGGCGCAGTACCTGGCGACCGAGGAGGGCCGCAAGACCACGCAGATCAGCCTGATCGCGACCGTGGCCAACACCTGGCTGAGCCTGCTGGCCGACGAGGAACTGCTGGCGATCACGCAGCAGACATTGGCCACGCGCGAAGAGTCCTTCAAGCTCAGCCAGCTGCGGTTTGACAACGGCGCCACCTCCGAGCTGGACCTGCGCCAGGCCGAGTCGCTGACCGAGGCGGCCCGCATCAGCCTGGCGCAGTTGCAGCGCCAGCGCGCGCTCGATGAAAACCTGCTGACGCTGCTGCTGGGCCAGCCGCTCACCGGTGAACTGGCGGCGGCGCTGCCGGCCGGCCAGGCGCTGGCCGATGCGCCGCTGATGGTGGACGTGCCCGCGGGCCTGCCTTCGGACCTGCTGACCAAACGCCCCGACATCCGCCAGGCCGAGCAGCAACTGCTGGCCGCCAATGCCAACATCGGCGCGGCGCGTGCCGCGTTTTTTCCGCGCATTTCGCTGACGGCGTCGGCCGGCAGTGTCAGCAACCACCTGTCGGGGCTGTTCCAAAGCGGCACCTACGGCTGGACGCTGGCGCCGCAGCTCTTTCTGCCGCTGTTCGACGCCGGTCGCAACCGCGCCGGGCTGGACTCTGCGAATGTCGGGCGCGACATTGCCGTGGCGCAGTACGAAAAGGCGATTCAGACCGCTTTCCGCGAAGTGGCCGACGCGCTGGCCGGCCGTGCCACGCTGGGTGAGCAGCTGCGCGCGCAGCAGGCCCAGGCCAGCGCCGAAGCCACCCGCTTCAAACTCTCGGACCTGCGTTACCAGAACGGCATTGCCAGCCAGCTCGACCTGCTGGACGCACAACGCGCCCTGTTCGCCGCCAGGCAGGCTGTGGTGCAGACGCGGCTGCTGCAGTTGCAGAACCAGGTGACGCTGTACAAGACGCTCGGTGGCGGCTGGAAAGAGCCGGTGGGGGCTGCGGCAGCGCCGGGCACCTCCACGCCCTGACCGGCGCTGGTCGGCCTGTGCCGCGCTGCTTTTGCAGGCGGCACCGGGTGAAAGTCGCGGTTTGCGGGCATTTCAGGGCTCCAGCCCTTGATGTACCTGCGCTGGATGCTCCTAAAATTGCAGCGTTCCGACAGCGCCCTCCAGCTGCAGCCAGCGCTGCGCAGCGGCTTGCAGATGGGCTGGCTGCCCGGTGCTGAACAGGCGAATCCGCCCCGGCGCGCTGTCAGCCGCGCCTGACGGAACGGCGCCCGCCAGCCGCAGGCGGGTCTGCCGGGCCACCGCCTCGCCGGTGTCCACCAGCTGCACCTCGGGCCCGACCAGGTCACGCAGCACGGCAGCGGCAAACGGGTAATGCGTGCAGCCCAGCACCAGCGTGTCGATCTCCCCGTCTTGCAAGCCAAATCGGCCCATGGCCCCTGTGTGGCGGGCGCAAGTAGCTATTATTTCAGTAGCAGTTTCAGGGCTTGCCGCGCTGGCCACGCCGCGCTCGATCGCGTCGGCCAGGCCGTCGCAGGGCTGCAGCACAAACTCGGCCCGGGCCTGCAGCGAGTCGCGCAGCAGCTGAAACCGCTTGCTGGCCAGCGTGCTGCGTGTGGCCATGACGCCGATGCGTCGGGTCTTGCTGAGCGCCGCCGCGGGCTTGAGGGCCGGCTCCACCCCGATGATGGGCAACTGGGGGTGCTCGGCGCGCAGCAGGTCGATGGCCGCGGCCGTGGCCGTGTTGCAGGCGATCACCAGCGCCTGCACGCCCTGGTCCAGCAAATGGGCGGCGAGGGCGCGCGAGCGGGCGATCACATGGGCCGCGTCCCGCTCGCCATAGGGCGCGTGGCCGCTGTCGGCGATGTAGATGAAGTTGCCGTGCGGCAGCTCGGCGCGCAGCGCCCTGAGGACGCTGAGGCCGCCTATGCCGCTGTCAAAAACACCTACGGGCCCCCACGGTCGCGCACTGCGTGTCACTCCCTGCCCCCCGAGGGGGCCGCTGCGCCTGCGGTCCGGCAAAGCCGGTCCCGCGGCCCCGGCTTGTATGGGGAGGGTGGTCTCCGCAGTTGCGCCATTGCAGTTCAGGCTGCGGCGACCGCAATGCCCTTGAACTCGCCGGTGGCAATCTTTTTCTGCCATTCGGCCGGGCCGGTGATATGGGCGCTGGTACCGCCGGAATCCACCGCCACGGTCACCGGCATGTCGATCACGTCGAACTCGTAAATGGCTTCCATGCCGAGGTCGGCAAAACCGACGACGGTGGCGCTCTTGATCGCCTTGCTGACCAGGTAAGCGGCGCCGCCGACAGCCATCAGGTAGGCGCTTTGGTGTTTCTTGATGGCCTCGATCGCCACCGGGCCGCGTTCGGCCTTGCCGATCATGGAGATCAGGCCGGTCTGCGACAACATCATTTCGGTGAAACCGTCCATGCGGGTGGCCGTCGTCGGGCCGGCCGGGCCGACCGCCTCGCCGGCGACCGGGTCCACCGGGCCGACGTAATAGATCACGCGGTTGGTGAAGTCGACCGGCAGCTTCTCGCCTTTGGCCAGCATGTCGGCAATCCGCTTGTGCGCGGCGTCGCGGCCGGTCAGCATCTTGCCCGACAGCAGCAGGGTCTGGCCGGGCTTCCAGCTGGCCACCTCGGCGGGGGTCAGCGTGTCGAGGTTGACCTTCTGGCTCTTCACGTAGTCGGGCGTCCAGTTGACGTTGGGCCAGAGGTCCAGGCTGGGCGGGTCCAGGTACACCGGGCCGCTGCCGTTCAGCACAAAGTGCGCATGCCGCGTGGCGGCGCAATTGGGGATCATCGCGACCGGCTTGCTGGCTGCATGGGTCGGGTACATCTGGATCTTGACGTCGAGCACCGTGGTCAGGCCACCCAGGCCCTGCGCGCCTATGCCCAGCGCGTTGACTTTCTCGAACAGTTCCAGGCGCAGCGCCTCGACCTTGGTCAGCGCCGCGCCGGAGGCCGCCTTGGCCTGCAGTTCGTACATGTCCAGGTCGTCCATCAGGCTTTCCTTGGCCATCAGCACGGCTTTTTCGGCGGTGCCGCCTATGCCTATGCCCAGCATGCCGGGCGGGCACCAGCCGGCGCCCATGGTCGGCACGGTCTTGAGCACCCAGTCGACGATGGAGTCGCCGGGGTTGAGCATGGCCAGCTTGCTTTTGTTCTCGCTGCCGCCGCCCTTGGCCGCCACGGTCACTTCCAGCGTGTTGCCGGGAACGATCTCGGTGAAGATCACCGCGGGTGTGTTGTCTTTGGTGTTCTTGCGGTCGAACTGCGGGTCGGCCACGACCGAGGCACGCAGTGTGTTGTCGGGGTGGTTGTAGCCTTGGCGCACACCTTCGTTGATGGCGTCGTCGAGGCTGCCGGTGAAGCCGCCCCAGCGCACGTCCATGCCGACTTTCAAGAACACGTTGACGATGCCGGTGTCCTGGCAGATCGGGCGATGCCCGGTGGCGCTCATCTTGCTGTTGGTCAGGATCTGCGCAATCGCGTCCTTGGCCGCCGGGCTCTGCTCGCGCACATAGGCGCGCGCCAGGTGGGCAATGTAGTCGGCCGGGTGGTAGTAGCTGATGTACTGCAGGGCGGCAGCAACGGATTCGATGAGGTCGGCTTGTTGGATGATGGTGGTCATGATCAGGGTCAAGGGGTTCGTGGGAGGATGACTTTTCACGGGGTCGCCCGTGTGATACGGTAAGCGCAACCCCGTATTTTGACAGGGTGCGACGAGCCACCTTTTCACATCAAGGAATGAGCATGACAACCCGCACCGAACACGATACCTTTGGCCCCATCGCCGTACCGGCCGACCGGCTCTGGGGCGCGCAGACGCAGCGCTCGCTGCAGAACTTCGACATTTCCGGCGAGTTGCAGCCGCGCGAGATCATCCGGGCGCTGGCCCAGGTCAAGCGGGCTTCGGCCAGCGTCAACCTGGCGCTGGGCCTGCTCGACGGCAAGAAGGCGCTGGCCATCATGGCTGCGGCCGACGAGGTGATCGCCGGCCAGCACGCCGGCGAGTTTCCGCTGGTGGTCTGGCAAACCGGTTCGGGCACGCAGAGCAACATGAACGTCAACGAGGTGCTGGCCAACCGCGCCAGCGTGCTGCTGGGCGGCGAGCGCGGCGAAAACCGGCTGGTGCATCCGAACGACGAGGTCAACCGCAGCCAGTCGTCCAACGATGTGTTTCCAACCGCGATGCATGTGGCGGCGGTGGACGCCATCACGCACCGGCTGCTGCCGGCCGTCGACAAGCTGCACGCCACGCTGGCGCAGAAGGCGCGTGATTTTGACGGCATCGTCAAGATAGGCCGCACCCATCTGCAGGACGCCACGCCGTTGACGCTGGGCCAGGAGTTCTCGGGTTACGTGGCGCAACTCGCGCACGGGCAGCAGCACCTGAGGGCCGCGCTGCCGCACCTGTGCGAGCTGGCGCTGGGCGGCACGGCCGTCGGTACCGGCCTGAACGCGCCCAAGGGGTATGCCGAGCAGGCGGCGGCCGAACTGGCGCGCCTGACCGGCCTGCCGTTCGTGACGGCGCCCAACAAGTTCGAGGCCCTGGCGTCCTGCGACGCGCTGGTGCATGCGCACGGCGCGCTCAAGACGCTGGCCGCCAGCATGATGAAAATCGCCAACGACGTGCGCTGGCTGGCCAGCGGCCCGCGCAGCGGCATCGGCGAGTTGTCGATTCCCGAAAACGAGCCCGGCTCGTCCATCATGCCGGGCAAGGTCAACCCGACGCAGAGCGAAGCGGTGACCATGCTGTGCTGCCAGGTGTTCGGCAACGACGTGGCCATCAACCTGGGCGGCGCCTCGGGCAATTTCGAGCTCAATGTGTTCCGGCCCATGATCGCGCACAACTTCCTGCAAAGCGTGCGCCTGCTGGCCGACGGCATCACCAGCTTCAACGACCATTGCGCTGTGGGCATTGAACCGAATCGTGAACGCATTACCGAGCTGGTAGACCGCTCGCTGATGCTGGTGACGGCGCTCAATCCCCACATCGGTTACGACAAGGCGGCCTTCATCGCCAAGAAGGCGCACAAGGAGGGCAGCAGCCTGCGCGAGGCGGCGCTGGCCTCGGGCCATGTGACGGGCGAGCAGTTTGACGCCTGGGTGGTGCCGGAGAACATGACCGGGCGTTAACCGCTTGCTATTGAATCCATAGCTGTCTGCGCTTGTTCGCTATGGGCTGGAGCCCTGTTTTATGCAAAAAAAGGGCCATCAGGCCCTTTTTGAAATACTTTCGCAAGTTCAGTGTTTTTGTGCGGCAATCCCCGACATGATCTTGTCGGTATAGGCAATCGCCAGCGCCGACAGCAGGAAGGTGATATGGATGACGGTCTGCGCGATCAGCACCCGGTCGGTGTAATTGTCGGCATTGATAAAGGTTTTCAGCAGGTGGATGGAGCTGATGCCTATGATGGCGGTGGCCAGCTTGACCTTGAGCACCGAGGCGTTGACGTGGCTCAGCCACTCGGGCTGGTCGCGGTGGCCTTCGAGGTTCATGCGGCTGACAAAGGTCTCGTAGCCGCCGACGATGACCATGATCAGCAGGTTGGAGATCATGACCACGTCGATCAGCGCCAGCACCACCAGCATGATCACGGTTTCATTGAGGGTGGTGACCGGCGCGGTGGTCTTGTAACCAATGCTGGTGATCAGGGCCTGCAGCGCGGTCTGGCTGCCGAAGACGGCCTCGATCAGGTGCAGCAGCTCGACCAGGAAGTGGAAGACATAGACGCCCTGCGCCGCGATCAGGCCGACATACAGGGGCAGCTGGAGCCAGCGGCTGGCAAAAATGAAGTTGGGAATCGGGCGCAGCGGGGAAACTTTGGTGATGACGGGCTTGGGGTCTGACATGATTTTTACGGGGTTTGTACGAACTGTGCGGATTGTAGGGGGGCTGCCCGCCTGACCCGAATTGGGGTCAAATCTGTAAGCTTCCAGCCAGTCAGTGGACTGTAAGTGCCAAATATGACATTAGCACCTATCAACGACAACCTGAGGAGACAAGCCATCATGAACGCGCCTTCATCCGCCATCGAATCCACACTGGTTGAAAACCGGGTCTTTTTCCCCAATCCCGAGCTGGCCAAATCCGCCCGCATTTCCGGCATGGACGCCTACCAGGCGCTGTGCGCCGAAGCCGAGAAAGACTTCGAGGGTTTCTGGGCCCGGCTGGCGCGCGAGAACCTGAGCTGGAAGAAACCCTTCACCCAGACGCTGGATGAGTCGAATGCGCCGTTCTACCAATGGTTTGCCGACGGCGAGCTCAACGCCTCCTACAACTGCCTGGACCGCCACCTCGGCACCGCCACCGCAAACAAGAAGGCCATCATCTTCGAGAGCGACGACGGCAAGGTGACCAACGTCACCTACAAGGAATTGCACGGCAAGGTCTGCCAGTTCGCCAATGCGCTCAAGGCCATGGGCATCAAAAAGGGCGATCGCGTCGTCATCTACATGCCGATGACTGTGGAGGGCGTGGTGGCCATGCAGGCCTGCGCGCGCATTGGCGCGACCCACTCGGTGGTGTTCGGCGGCTTTTCCGCCAAGAGCCTGCAGGAGCGCATCCAGGACGCCGGCGCGGTCGCGGTGATCACGGCCAACTACCAGCTGCGCGGCGGCAAGGAGCTGCCGCTGAAAGCCATCGTGGACGAAGGCATCGCCATGGGCGGCTGCGAGTCGATCAAGAACGTGATCGTCTACCAGCGCACGGCCACGGCCTGCGCCATGGTGGCCGGGCGCGACAGCCTGATGCACGAGGTCACCGCGAAGCAGCCCGTCACCTGCGAGCCGGAATTCGTCGGCGCAGAGCATCCGCTGTTTATCCTCTACACCTCCGGCTCCACCGGCAAACCCAAGGGCGTGCAGCACAGCACGGGTGGTTATCTGCTGTGGGCCAAGCTGACCATGGACTGGACCTTCGACATCCAGCCCTCCGATGTGTTCTGGTGCACGGCCGACATCGGCTGGATCACCGGCCACACCTACGTGGCCTACGGCCCGCTGGCCGCCGGCGCGACGCAAGTGATTTTTGAAGGTATTCCCACTTACCCGAACGCCGGCCGCTTTTGGCAGATGATCGAGAAACACAAGGTCAGCATTTTCTACACCGCGCCGACCGCGATCCGCTCGCTGATCAAGGCGGCCGAAGCCGACGAGAAAATCCATCCGGCGCGCTCGGACCTGAGCAGCCTGCGCATCCTCGGCACGGTGGGCGAACCCATCAACCCCGAAGCCTGGATGTGGTACTACAAAAACGTCGGTGGCGAGCGCTGCCCGGTGGTCGACACCTTCTGGCAAACCGAAACCGGCGGCCACATGATCACGCCGCTGCCCGGCGCGACGCCGCTGGTCCCCGGCAGCTGCACCTTGCCGCTGCCCGGCATTATGGCGGCCATCGTTGACGAACTCGGCAAGGACGTGCCCAACGGCTCTGGCGGCATGCTGGTGGTCAAGCGCCCCTGGCCGTCGATGATCCGCACCATCTGGAACGATCCCGAACGTTTCAAGAAAAGTTATTTCCCCGAGGAGATGGGCGGCACCATGTACCTGGCCGGGGACGGCGCCGTGCGCAGCACCGACCGCGGCTACTTCCGCATCACCGGCCGCATCGACGACGTGCTCAACGTCTCCGGTCACCGCATGGGCACGATGGAAATCGAGTCGGCGTTGGTGTCGCATTCGGCGCTGGTGGCCGAGGCCGCGGTGGTGGGCCGGCCCGATGACCTGACGGGCGAGGCGATTGTGGCCTTCGTGGTGCTCAAGCGCTCGCGGCCGACCGGCGACGAGGCCAAGGCGATTGCCAAGGAACTGCGCGACTGGGTCGGCAAGGAGATCGGGCCGATTGCCAAGCCCAAGGACATCCGTTTCGGCGACAACCTGCCGAAAACCCGCAGCGGAAAAATCATGCGCCGCCTGCTGCGCGGCATCGCCAAGGGCGAGGCCATCACCCAGGACACCTCGACGCTTGAGAATCCAGCCATCCTCGATCAACTGTCGGAAAACCTGTAAACGGCAACGCCAGAAACGCCGCGTCCATGAAAAAAGCCCGTTGAACCAACGGGCTTTTTTTGTGCCGGACGTCCGGACTTATTTCTGCGTCAGCACCCAAGCCGCCAGTTTTTTGGCTTCGTCGGCATTGACCTGGGCATTGGCTGGCATGGGCACAGGGCCCCACACGCCGGCGCCGCCCTTGACGATTTTTGCAGCGAGTTTGTCAACGGCGTCTTTTTGACCCGCGTATTTGGCCGCCACGTCCTTGTAGGAAGGGCCGACCAGTTTGGTCGCCACAGCATGGCAGGCCATGCAGTTTTTGGCGGTAGCCAGTTGCAGGTCAGCCAGCGCCGGGGTGGACACGGCAAAACCTGCAGCCAGGGAAGCAATCACTAAGCAGAGACGTTTCATCGTTAAACCTCGTGGGGGGAGTTATGGATTCGGTTACAGTCGTTCAACGTCATTGTAGTGGTCGGGGTTGACCTCGCTTTCAAAGGGTTACCCCGGGCTTATCAGGAGTCAGCCATGTTTTTTCTGTTGTTGGGCATCGTCGGCATTGTCTTGAAATACCTCGAGGTCGCGCCGGTGGTGGGCTGGCCCTGGTGGGTGGTGCTGGCGCCGTTCGGGCTGGCCGTGCTCTGGTGGTGGTGGGCGGACAAGTCCGGCCTCACCGAAAAGAATGCCATGGAAAAAATGGAAAAACGCAAGAAAGAGCGGATTGACCGGCAACGCGATGCGATGGGGATGCTCAAAAGAAGGAAATGACCCCCACGGTCGCTCACTGCGAGCCTGCGGCGGCTTCCTGCCCCTTGCACTGGAAAAGGGGCCGTTGCGCCTGCAGACTGGCGGAGCCAGATCCGCGGCCCGTGCTTGAAGGGAGCCCCGCTCGCTGCGCTCGCGCTTCACACAGGTAACAAAAAAAGCCCCTGCAGTTGTTCTGCGGGGGCTTTTTTGATGGCCGGCGTGTTGCCGCGATCTCAATAGTCGTCGAGCACCGCGCCCTTGCTGGCGCTGGAAGCATTGAAGGCGAACTTGGCCTGCACGCCGCGCATGTAACGCGGTAGCGGTGCTTTCCAGCCCTCCTTGCGTTTGGCCAGTTCGGCATCGCTGATGTTCAGCTGCAGCAGCAATTGTTTGGCGTCGATGGTGATCGAGTCGCCTTCCCGGATAAACGCAATGTTGCCGCCCGCCGCTGCTTCCGGCGCGACGTGGCCCACCACCATGCCCCAGGTGCCGCCCGAAAAGCGGCCGTCGGTGATCAGGCCCACGCTTTCGCCCAGGCCGGCGCCGATCAGCGCGCCGGTCGGTGCCAGCATTTCCGGCATGCCGGGGCCGCCCTTGGGGCCCAGGTAACGCAGCACCATCACGTCGCCCGCGACGATCTTGCCGGCCAGGATGGCCTCGAGGGCCGACTGTTCGTCGTCAAACACGCGGGCCGGCCCGGTCATCACCGGGTTTTTCAGGCCGGTGATCTTGGCGACGCAGCCTTCGGGCGAGAGATTGCCCTTGAGGATGGCCAGATGGCCCTGGGCGTACATCGGTTTGTCGATGGGGCGAATCACCTTCTGGTCGGCGCGCGGGGCGTCAGGCACGTCTTTCAGCACCTCGGCAATCGTCTTGCCTTCAATGGTCAGGCAGTCGCCGTGCAGCAGGCCGGCCTTGAGCAGCATCTTCATGACCTGCGGAATGCCGCCGGCCTGGTGCAAATCCACCGCGAGGTATTGGCCGCTGGGCTTGAGGTCGCAGAGCACGGGGGTTTTCTGGCGCACGCGTTCGAAGTCGTCGATGGTCCAGTCCACGCCCGCAGCATGGGCGATGGCCAGGAAGTGCAGCACGGCATTGGTCGAGCCGCCGGTCGCCATGATCACGGCGACGGCGTTTTCAATCGACTTTCGGGTCACGATGTCGCGCGGCTTGATGTTCTTGCGTATCGCTTCGACCAGCACCTTGGCCGATTCCTTCGCCGAGTTGGCCTTTTCATCGTGCGGATTGGCCATGGTCGACGAGTAGGGCAGGGAGATGCCCAGCGCCTCGAAGGCGGACGACATGGTGTTGGCCGTGTACATGCCGCCGCAGCTGCCGGTGCCGGGAATGGCGCGGCGTTCGATCTGCAGCAGGTCCTCGTCGCTCATGCGGCCAGCGGCGTGTTCGCCGACAGCCTCGAAGACGCTGACGATGTTCAGGTCCTTGCCCTTGTAGTGGCCCGGAAGAATGGTGCCGCCGTACACATAGATGGACGGCACATTGGCGCGCAGCATGCCCATCAGGCCGCCCGGCATGTTCTTGTCGCAGCCGCCGACCACCAGAACGCCGTCCATCCACTGGCCCTGCACGCAGGTCTCGATGCAGTCGGAGATCACTTCCCTGGAGACCAGCGAGTACTTCATGCCCTCGGTGCCCATGGCCATGCCGTCGGAAATGGTCGGTGTGCCGAACACCTGCGCATTGCCGCCGGCTTCCTCGATGCCGGCAATCGCCGCGTCGGCGAGCTTTTGCAGGCCGCTGTTGCAGGGCGTGATGGTGCTGTGCCCGTTGGCGACGCCAACCATGGGTTTCTTGAAGTCCTCGGCCTCGTAACCCATCGCGTAGTACATCGAACGGTTCGGGGCGCGCGAAGTGCCTTCGGTGATGTTTTTGCTGCGGCGGTTGATGGCGTCGCCGACGCTGTCCTTGTCCTGTTGTGTCATGGGATGTCTCTGCGGTGGGGAAGATGGGAAAGGTGGGGGCAAAAGTCAGAGTATGCGCCGCCTCATCAAGCGCCTCCAATATATTTTTCAGGCTGTATTAATATGTACGGCGTATGACTACCCCGACCATAGAACTCCGGCTCTGGCGCCAGTTTGTGGCTGTGGCCGAAGAACTGCATTTTGGCCATGCCGCGGCGCGCCTGCACATGACGCAGCCGCCGCTGACCCAGGCGATTGCCCACCTGGAAAAGCTGCTCGGCGTGCGGCTGTTCGAGCGCACCAAGCGCAGCGTGCAGATGACGGCGGTGGCCATGGCGCTGCTGCCGCAGGTGCTGGACCTGCTGGCGCGTGCGCAGGCCTTGCCCGAACAGGCGCGGGCGGCGGCGGCCGGTGACGTCGGCCGCCTGCGGCTGGCGTTTGTTTCCACCGCGGGGTTCTCGCTGCTGCCCGCCTGGGTGCGGACGTTCCGCGACCATGCGCCGCAGGTGCAACTGGAACTGCTGGAGGCCACCGGCGACATGCAGTTGCAGGCGTTTGAACGCCATGACATCGACGCCGGGATCATGCTGCATTCCCCGGGTTTTGCGCCGCCTGGCCTGACGCGCCGGCTGGTCGCCCGGGAACCGCTGGTGCTGGCGCTGGCCGAACAGCATCCGCTGGCTGCGAAGGTGTCGCTGGCGCTCGACGAGGTGCTGGCGCAGCCACTGGTGATTTTTCCGCGCCGCATCCTGCCCTCGCTGTACGACGCGATCTTCGGCATGTACCATGCCGCCGCGCAGCCGCCGCAGGTGGCGCAGGAGGCCATCCAGATGCAGACCATCGTGAACCTCGTGTCGGCCGGCCTGGGTGTGGCCTGGGTGCCCGACAGTGTGCGGCAGTTCCAGCGGCCTGGCGTGGTGTACCGCAGCGTGGCAGGCAAAAAGGGTCGCCGCGTGCCGGTCTGCGAAACCAGCCTGTTCTGGCCGGTGGGCGCTGCCAATCCCTGCCTGCAGCGGTTTGCGGCGTTCGCCCCGGCGCTGCCGCACTGACCGCGTCGCGCATCGTCTGCCGCGGGCACACGCTGGCACAATAAGCCGCATGCTGATTCACCCCACCATCGATCCTGTCGCCCTGCAGCTGGGGCCGCTGGCCATCCACTGGTATGGCCTGACCTACCTGGCGGCCTTCGGCCTGTTCCTGTTTCTCGGGTTGCGCCGCCTGCGGCATGAACCCTATGCGTCGATGACGGGCGCGGCCGCCTGGAGCCGCAAGGACATCGAGGACATCCTGTTCCTGGGGGTGATGGGTGTGGTGGTGGGCGGGCGCATCGGCTACTGCCTGTTCTACAAACCCGGTTATTACCTGGCACATCCGCTTGAGATTTTTTACGTCTGGCAGGGCGGCATGAGTTTTCATGGCGGACTGATTGGCGTGTTGCTCTCGCAGGTCTGGTTCGCCCGCACGCGGCAAAAGCCCTGGCTGCAGGTGATGGACCTGGTCGCGCCCTGCGTGCCCACCGGGCTGGCGGCGGGGCGGGTCGGCAACTTCATCAACGGCGAGTTGTGGGGCCGTTTCAGCAGCCCCGATCTGCCCTGGGGCATGGTGTTCAAACACAGCGGCTCCATGCTGCCGCGCCATCCCTCGCAGGTTTACCAGTTCCTGCTGGAAGGGCTGCTGCTCTTCGTTCTGCTGTGGCTGTATGCGCGCAAGCCGCGCAAGACCGGCCAGGTGTCGGCGGCGTTTCTCGTCGGTTACGGCGTGTTCCGTTTTATCGCCGAATTTTTCCGCGAGCCGGACGACTTCCTCGGCGTGCTGGCGCTGGGCATGAGCATGGGCCAGTGGCTGTGCCTGCCGATGATCGCGGCCGGTGTCTGGCTGTGGCTGTGGGCTGAAAAAAGAGCCACCTGAAAATCGCATCCGCCCTTGCAGGGTGAGTGGTGTCAGCTGTATTTTCAGTAGCACCCGCGAGTGGGAGCCCAGGTGCATCGGCGGGTGCTTGCCTTTTCCGAGACTCCGAAACCGCGGGTTTTTACCCACCATTCTGGCGCTGAAGCGCCTTGCGTTCAATCGGTTTGCTCATCATAATTATACGTAATTACAGGAAGTTACAGCCATCAAGAACCAGCATGGCGGCGGAGCGGAGGGGCGGCAGAAGCCAGGCTCTCGCCCACCGCCCACCGCCCACCGC
>NZ_NBZW01000025.1 GCF_002379085.1 Polaromonas sp. AET17H-212
GCGGGGGCCGGCTGGCGGGTGAGAAGCTGGGCCAACCGGCTGCCCGGCGGGTGCTGGCCGAGCCGCAGCTGGGCCCGGACAAACTGGTGAACCTCGGCCACCAGCGGCCCCTCCACTTCAACCGCATAGTCCTGCTTGGCCTCGGGCCCGAAGTCGGCGAGGTGGTCGGCCGAATAGTTGATGCCGCCGACGAAGGCCCGTTTGCCGTCGACCACCACGATCTTGCGGTGCATGCGGCGAAACAGGTTGGTGCGGTAGCCCCACAGGCGGGGGCTGGGGTCGAACACATGCACCCGCACGCCGGCCTGCGTCAGCGCCAGGATGTAGGCCGGCGAGAGATCGGGGGAGCCGTAGCCGTCGATGGTGATGTCGATCCGCACGCCGCGCCGCGCAGCGGTCAACAGCACTTTCTGCAGGGCCAGGCCGACCTTGTCTTCAAACAGGATGAAGGTCTCCAGCAGCACCTCGTGCTCGGCTGCCGCGATGCATTCGAAAACGCGCGGGAAAAAGCCCTCGCCGTTTTCCAGCAAGGTGAAGCGGTTGCCGGCGACCCAGCGGCCGTTCATGAGGTGGTCTCCGGTGCAGGGCCCTGAGGCATGTTCAGAACTCGATTTCAGCGGCCAGCGGTGCGTGGTCCGACAGGTGCGACCAGGGTTTGAGCGGCAGCACGACGGGCGAATGGCCGATCGCGTTGCGCACGTAGATGCGGTCCAGCGGCAGCACCGGAAAACGCGCGGGGAAGGTGCGCGCCGCCTTGCCGTTGGCGTTGACGAACACCTCGTGCATGGCGGCGCCCTGTTCCAGCACGGCATGGGCGCGGCGGCGCCAGTCGTTGAAGTCGCCGGCCGCGATCACCGGCGCGCTGGCCGGGATGTCCTTGTGCACCATGTCGCAGAGCATGTGCAGCTGCTTGAGGCGGTGCGATTCGGCCAGGCCCAGGTGAACGCAGATGGCGTGCACATGCGTGTCGCGGCCGGGCACTTCCAGCACGCAGTGCAGCAGGCCGCGCCGCTCGGGGCCGCTGATGGACACGTCGCGGTTCTCGAAGTGGACGATGGGAAACTTCGACAGCACGGCATTGCCGTGATGGCCGTTGGTGTACACGGCGTTGCGGCCGTAGGCAAACTGCGGCCAGATGGTGTCGGCCAGGAATTCGTAATGCGGTGTGGCCGGGTAGTTGGCGACGCGGCTTTCGTGGCGGGCGTGGGTGCCGGTGACTTCCTGCAGGAACACCACATCGGCGCCGACCGTGCGCACCGCTTCGCGCAGTTCATGCAGGATGAACTTGCGGTTGAAGAAGGTGAAGCCCTTGTGGATGTTGACGGTCAGGACCTTGATGGAGACACTCTGGGCGGCCGTGGCAATGGCCGCCTGGGTTTGCGCCAGTGCATCGGCCTCGTCGGGCGGCGCTTGCACCACGGAGACGGAGGGCGCCACGGGTTCGCTGGGCTTGAGAGGTGTTTCGGAAGAGGGCATGGCGCGGCAAAAGGAGCAAAGCCTTATTGTCGCGCGGCCGTGCCCAAAGGCTGTAGGACAGCAAGCTCATTTGCCGTGTAGCGGGCGGGGTCTTGCGCCCGCATGTCAAGCGTCCGTAAAGGTCGGTGTCCTACGTCAGGCAGGGGGGCTCTCCGGCAGGTCCGGGCCGGCCTGGGTAGTAGATTTGAGTTACCCAGTTCCGACAAGGCGCTGGCGTCTGCAGCCGCCTTTCCGGGCGCCCTGCAGGCTGGCAGTTACTTCAGAGGGTCACGACCCGCCCTGGCCTGCCTGTTTCATCACAAGGAGTTTGAAATGAACAAGTTTTCCATGCGTTCCCTTTCTGCCGCTGCGGCCCTGACCGCCACGCTGGCTTTTGCAGCCCATGCCCAGGTGGGTGTCGGCGCTGACGTCGGTGTGCGCACCGGAGTCAACAACAACATCAGCAGCGACGTGCGAGCCAACGCAGGCGTTGGCGTGAACGCCACTGCTTCCTCGTACGGCACGGCCACGCGCAGCGACAGCTCGATGGGCGCCAACACCGACACACGGGCCGGTGCCCAGGTCTCGGGCGGCAGCGTCAAGGGCACGGTCAGCCGCACAGCGAACCGCACAGAAAACGCCGTGGAGCGTGGTGCCAGCGCGACGAAGAATGTCGCCGGGCGCGCGGTCAACTCGGTGGGCAACGTCGCCCGCCGTGCCGGCAACGGCATCCAGAACGCCTTGCCCGCCAGTGCGCGTGGCAACGTGCAGGGCTCGGCCGCTGTCGGCGGCCAGGTCGAGGCCAAGTAAACCGGTACTGAACCGACGGTCCTGCGGGGCCGGGCCGCCGGGGCATGTTCCCGGTGACCCGGCCCCCTTTTTTTTGCCTGCGTGACGGGCGTCTGCGCGGGCTGTGCCGTATGCTGCGTCTGGTTCCGGCGTGGCCTCAGGCCGGCCACCCGCGTCCCCCATTCCCTGAAAGGATTTCGCCATGCCCCGCGCCATACTTGAGGAGTCCCGCATCCACCCGGCCATCCGGGGCAAGATCGCCCGCCATGAGCAGGCCATCGTGCAGGAAGTGCAGGCCGCCGTGGCCGTCCATCCGGTGGTGGTGGTCGGCATGGCCATGAACCCGTTTCCGCGCAAGGCGCGCCGTGCGCTGGATGCGGCGGGGGTGGCGCACCACTACCTCGAATACGGCAACTACCTCAACACCTGGCGCGAGCGCAATGCCCTGAAGATGTGGACCGGCTGGCCCACCTTTCCCATGATCTTTGTGCGCGGCACGCTGATCGGCGGCGCGGGCGACCTGGACAAGCTGATCGCCAGCGGCGAACTCAAGGCCCTGCTGGGCGGCTGAAGCGGAGTTTAGGCGGGGCACCGTTAACCACATGCGTGGGCGCTCCCTCTTCTCACCAGCCGGGGCCGCAGGCGCAGCGCCCCCCTCGGGGGGCAGAGAGCTACGCGTAGCGAGCGAACGTGGGGGCTCTACGTGGGGGCGCTATTTCGGCCGTGGCCGGGAAAGCCCCTTGTCGGGCTGGGACAGGGTGCCGGCCCGCAAGGCCTTGACGGCGTGGGCCACCGCGCTGGCGACATTGCGCACCTCGGCCTGCATGGGCGCGTCGGCGTCCAGGTCGTCATGGCTGGTGGCGTAAGGCGTGTAGTAGCCGACATAACGGTCCAGCCGGGCCTGGCTGCCGGCGTCGATCAGGCCCATCCAGTCGAGCCAGTCGGACAGGCCGCGCCGCACGCCTTCGATGCCTGCGACATCGCCGTGCACGACCAGGCCGTAGGCGCGGCCGGCCAGGTGTTGGGGGTAGTCCCAGCCCTGCAGCTCCAGCGCCTTGGCCTCGGCGATCTTCTTGCCGTGGGTGCTGGTGGGGTCGGGGTTGCCGCCGTCGGCGCAGACCAGCCGGTCGATCATGAGCTTGAGCGGGCTCGGTGACTGGTACCAGTACACCGGCGTCACGATGATGACCGCATGCGCTGCCGTCCAGCGCTCGTAGATCTCGTTCATCCAGTCGCTGGTTTGTCCCTGGGCATGGTTGGGGTAACAGCTGCAGGGCCAGTGGCACAGCGGCATGGCGGTGGACACGCAGCCTTTGCAGGGATGGATGTTCAAGTGGTAGCTCGATGTGAGCAGGCTGAGGTCGAGCACATCGGTCTGGATCTGTGCCTGCGCGAGGGTTTCTTCGGCCCACTGCACCATGCGGAAGGTTTTCGAGATCTCACCGGGGCAGGTGCCGTCGTTGCGCGCCGAACCGCAGACCAGCAGCACACGTGAGGGTGTCGCCGGGTCCTGCCACACCGCCTGGGCCTGCTCAATACGCGCCTTGGTCGCCAGCCACTCGACGGAGAGGTCGTAGTCCGGGTCGGCGTAACCCGGGCCGGCCTTGCGTGTGCGGGGCGCCTTGCGGCCTTCCTGGTAGGCGTCCCAGGCAATCGCCTCGACGCGGGAGATCGCCTCGGCTTCCGCCTGGAAGGCCGGGTCCATGAAGGATTCCATGAAACGTTCATGGAACACGCTGCGCGATAAAGCGGCCGGCGCCTGGCCTGTGCGGATGGAGGTCATGGCGCCAGTTTAGGCAGGCCGCCCGCTGGAAAAGCGAAGCTTGCACCTCGTCCTACGCGGGAAGGCGGTGGCGTCTGGCGAGGCAGGAAAAATGAGTCAAAAGTGCGTCCAGCCCAAGACCTGTCTACGCAAGCAGCTCCTGAAAGCAGAGCGCTTCAAGTGCGACCCGCCATCAAAAAAGCCTGCGCCACGCCCGACGGGGACGCGGCGCAGGCTGGAGGCAGGCTGCGTTCAGGGCGGTGAGGGCCGCCCTGTGGCGCCAGGAAGGCTCAGCCTTTGTGATGCTGGCCGTGGTGTCCACCATGGCCCATGCCGCCGCGGCCCATGCGCTGGCTGTCAAAGACTTTTTGCTGCTCGGGGCTGAGCGCGGCATAAAAGGTCTTGGTCGCCTCGCCGCGTTTGTCCATGGCGGCGCTCATCTCGGCCATGCGCTGGGTGCGCAGGGCACGCATCTTGTCGATGCGCTCGGGCGTGGTCAGCTTGTCGAACTCGGCCTTCATGGCGGCGCGGTCGGGGCGGGCGCCGTGAACCGGCGGCTGCCTGGAGGCGGTGAAGGCTGTCCACGCGCCTTCCTGGGCCGGCGTGAGCTTGAGTTTGGCCTTGAGCTCGGTCTGGTGCTTGGCGATGCGCGCCTGCATCTGGGCGGGGTCATGGCGGCCCATGTGGTCGCCATGGTGGCCACCGGCTTTGGCCGGCGTGCCCGCTGTGGCGGGTGCCGCGGGCGCAACGGTTTGTGCCGTGGCGGCCAGGGCCGCGGTGGCCATGATGCCGGCGAGCACCAGGGACTGGACTGATTTCAGGGGTGTGAACATAGAGGTCATGAAAGCTTCCTTTCGGTAGAAGACAAGCCTGTGGCCGGGAGTGGCGTGAGGTTGAAGGGAAGTTTGCGCCGCCTGTGTAAGGGCGCCATGACGCCTGCGTCAGGATTTTGTAAAGTTTTTTTGCAGAACCGGGCGCGGGGCCACGCCGGCAAGGTCGTCGAGGATGGGGCAGTCGGGCCGGTCGTTGCCCTGGCAGCAGTGGATCAGGTGACCCAGCGTTTTCTGCATGGCCTGCATGGCGGCGATGCGCTGGGCCAGGTCGTCGGCGTGTTTCTGCGCAATGCGCCGCACGTTTTCGCTGGCGCGGCGGCGGTTTTGCCAGAGGCTGACCAGCTCGGCGATTTCCGGCATGGAAAAACCAAGCTCGCGCGAGCGCTTGATGAAGCGCAGCGTGTGGACCTCGGTTTCGCTGTACTGGCGGTAGCCGCTGTCGCTGCGGTGCACATGCGGCAGCAGCCCCAGCGACTCGTAGTGCCGCACCATCTTGGCGGACACGCCGGACTGGCGCGCCGCCTCACCGATGTTCATGGGTGCGCTCATGCGGTGGCATAGCCTTCTTCGGAAATCGCCGCAATGATGGCCTCGCGGGGCTGGTCCGACCGCACCTCCACCTTGCCGGCTGCGCGATCTATCTTGACTTCGGCCTGCGGATCGAGGGTCTTGACGGCCTGGGTCACGGCGCGTTCGCAATGGCCGCAGGTCATGCCCTGTACGTTGAAGGTCTGGTCCATGGGGTTGTCCTTTCGGGGTTGACTGGAAGAAGCCTGAAGCCTGAAGCTTGCCACCATGGTAAGGTCAAGCGGGTTGGCACCAAACCCCTGCGTTGCGTAAGGTTGATCTCGATCAAGGTTTGACCTTGCCATGATGTCAAGGTTGACCATTCATTCATGAACACCACCCTCTCCCCCTCTACCCTGGACCTTGGCGTTGACGGCATGACCTGTGCGTCGTGTGTGTCGCGTGTTGAGAAGGCCCTGAAAAAAATCCCTGGCGTGCAAGACGCGATCGTGAACCTCGCCACCGAATCGGCGCGGGTGGTCTACGCCCCTTCGGCGCAGATGGACGCGCAGATTCGCCGCGCGGTGCGCAACGCCGGCTATGAGCCGCGCGCGGCGGAGGAAGCCGTGCCGGAAGAGCTTTCGCCGTGGGCCGGCTTTGCGCCGGTGGCCATCGGCCTGCTGCTCTCGGCGCCGCTGGTCGTGCCCATGCTCGGCGACCTGCTGGGCAAACACTGGATGCTGCCCGCCTGGCAGCAGTTCCTGCTGGCGACGCCGGTGCAGTTCATCCTGGGCGCGCGTTTTTACAAGGCGGGCTGGCATGCGCTCAAGGCGCTGACTGGCAACATGGACCTGCTGGTGGCCATTGGCACCAGCGCGGGTTGGGGCCTGTCGGTGTGGCTGTGGCTCAGTGCCGAGGCCGACACGATGCCGCATCTTTATTTCGAGGCCTCGGCCGTGGTGGTCACGCTGGTGCTGCTGGGCAAGTGGCTGGAGACGCGCGCCAAGCGCCAGACCACGGCGGCGATACGCGCGCTGCATGCCTTGCGGCCGGAGGTCGCGCATGTGCTGCAGGGCTCGGGCGAGGAAGCCGACCTGCCGGTGGCCGAGGTGCTGCTGGGCGACCGCCTGGTGGTGCGGCCGGGCGAGCGCATCCCGATGGACGGCCTGCTGCAGCAAGGGCAGACCCAGGTGGATGAATCGATGCTCACCGGCGAGCCGCTGCCGGTGACCAAACAAGCCGGCGACAGGCTCACCGGCGGCAGCATCAACGGTGACGGGCGGGTGGTGCTGCAGGTAAGTGCCGTGGGCAGCGAAAGTGTGCTGGCCCACATCATCCGCCTGGTGGAGGACGCGCAGGCCGCCAAGGCCCCCATCCAGCGTCTGGTGGACCAGGTCTCGGCCGTGTTTGTGCCGGTGGTGCTGGCCATTGGCCTGCTCACCTTGCTGGGCTGGCTGTGGGCCGGCGCCGGCATGGAGACGGCGCTGATCCATGCGGTGGCCGTGCTGGTGATTGCCTGTCCCTGTGCGCTGGGGCTGGCCACGCCGGCAGCCATCATGGCGGGCACCGGGGTGGCGGCGAAAAACGGCATTCTGATCAAGGACGCGCAGGCGCTGGAACTGGCGCACCAGGTCGACACCGTGGCCTTTGACAAGACCGGCACGCTGACCGTCGGGCGGCCGCGGCTGGTGGCATTCGTCGTGTCTCCAGACGCCGACGAAGCGGCACAGCTGGCGGTCGCCGCCAGCCTGCAAAGCGGCAGCGAACACCCGCTGGCTCGCGCGGTGGTGGCCGCCGCCCAGGAGCGCGGCATGACGGTGGCGCAGCCTGATGGCCTGCGTGCCGTGCCGGGCCGCGGCAGCGAGGGCGAGGTCGGCGTGCGCAGCTACCTGATCGGCAGCCTGCGCTGGATGGATGAACTCGGTGTGGACCTGGGCGCGCTGGCGGTGCAGGCGCAGCGGCTGCAGGGCGAAGGCGCGACGCTGGCGCTGCTGGTGGAACGCACGACCGCGGGCCTGAGCCCCCGGGCGTTGATGGCGTTTGCCGACGAACCCAAGGCCGGGGCCAAAGAAGCGCTGGCGGCGCTGCGCGTGCGCGGCATCCGCATCGTCATGATCTCCGGCGACAACCAGGGCGCGGCGCTGGCCATGGGTGCGCGTCTGGGTCTGGGTGCCGACGAGGTGATGGCGGAGGTGTTGCCCGGCGACAAGGCGGCAAAGGTGGCGGCGCTGAGGGCCGGCGGCCACACTGTGGTCATGGTCGGTGACGGCGTCAACGATGCGCCGGCGCTGGCGGCGGCCGATGTCGGCATGGCCATGGGCACGGGCACCGATGTGGCCATGCACGCGGCCGGCATCACGCTGATGCGCGGCGACGTGGCGCTGGTCGCCGGTGCGCTCGACATCTCGCACCGCACGGTGATGAAGATCCGGCAGAACCTGTTCTGGGCCTTTGCCTACAACGTGGCCGGCATCCCGCTGGCGGCGCTGGGTTTCCTGAGCCCGGTGGTGGCCGGTGCGGCGATGGCGCTGTCCAGCGTCAGCGTGATCTCGAACGCGCTGCTGCTCAAGCGCTGGCGGCTGCGCCGGGATTGACGTGGATCAAGGTTTGGCGCCGGGGCCTGTGACAAGCTGCCGCCATGACTCATTCCTCACTGCAAATCATCCGCGACGAGCACGCGGCCGTGGCCGCCATGTTGCGCTCCCTCGTCATGATGATGGAGCGTGGTCCGGGCGACGCGCCGGAGCGCTTTTTTGACGTATTGCGCGCGATGCTGTTTTACATCGACGAGTTTCCCGAGCGGCGCCATCACCCGAAGGAGTCGGACCTGCTGTTTCCCCGGCTGGCGCGCGTGGCGCCCGAGCTGATGCCGGTGATACGCCAGCTCGAGTCCGACCACATGAAAGGCGAAGGCAAGGTGCGCGAACTGCAGCACCTGCTGCTGGCCTGGGAGCTGATCGGTGAGACGCGGCGCGCCGCGTTCACCGAGGCGGCGCAGGCCTATGTGGGCTTTTACCTCGAGCACATGCGCACCGAGGAAACGCAGATCCTGCCGGCGGCGCAGAAGGCCCTGACGGCCGAGGACTGGGTGCAGCTGGACGCGGCCTTCCAGCATGAGCGCGACCCGCTCGCCGGCGGCCTGCGCGACCCGTGTTACGACCGGCTGTTCACACGCATTGTGCTGACCGCGCCTGCGCCGATCGGCGTCGGCGCCGCCTGAATTTTCCTCAAAAATACCTGTAGCCCGCGTCTGGCGGTTGTTAACAGCTATTTATTTTGTAGCAACGCAGGCCCCGGCGCTGCCGCCTGGCCTCAAAACGACTGCTTGAGTCCGACGCTGACCAGCGTTTCCCGATTGCTGCGGCCCACGGTCGCATCGAGCTGGAGCCGGTGGGTCAGGTTGCTGCGTGCACCGACCTGGACGGTGGGCTTGGCCAGCTGTTGGCCGAAAGCCTCCACATGCAGGGTGGCCACGCCGAACGCACGTTCATGGGCCAGCCCCCAGGTCGCCACCCCCGGCCCGCCCGACGGCCGCTGTCCGCCGAGATTGAGGTGGGTCGCCCCCCACGTGCTGTTGCAGGTCAACAGGCCGTTGAGGAAGGGCGTGGTGCCGCCCTGGCCGCGGGTTTGCGTGGCACCCAGCACGGCGGCGGTATGGCAGCCGGCCTCCTGTGACGGTGTGATGCGCCACTTGGCCTGCAGCGCCTGGCTGGTGCTGGCGGCGGTTCGGTCGCGTGTGACCGAGGCGCCGAGCTCCAGGCCATCGACCGGCGCGTAAGCCGGTGCCAGCGTCCAGGTGTGGGCGTGGCCCGGCAGGCGCGCATACCAGCCCTCGATGTGGCCGGTGCCCGCGTCGTCGGTGTTGGCATCGTCCACCGTTAGCGGGCGCCCGGCATGGGCCGAAAGGCAGGCCAGCAGGCCGCTGGCGACCAGCAGGGGGCGAAACAAAAAAACGGCGGCATGAAGAACATGCCGCCGAGTTTAGGGGAAGGCCGCGCGGGTCAGGCCAGCGCCGGGTAGTCGGTGTAGCCCTGCGCGCCGCCGCCGTAGAAGGTCGCCTTGTCGGGAGTGTTCAGTGGCGCGCCCTCGCGCAGGCGGCGCACCAGGTCGGGGTTGGCGATGTAGGCCTTGCCGAAGGCGACCAGGTCGGCGCCGTCCTGCACGGCCTGGTCGGCCAGGGCCTGGTCGTAGCCGTTGTTGACCATCCACGCGCCCTTGCCGCCCGCCGCGCGGTAGGCCGCCTTGAGTGCGGCGTAGTCAAACGGCCGGTCGGGCAGCTCGCGCGGGCCGCCGGTGGCGCCTTCGATGATGTGGATGTAGGCCAGGTTCAGCGTGGCCAGTTCGCGGATCACATGGTCGAACAGCGGCTGCGGGTCGGCATCGAACACGTCGTTGGCCGGGGTCACCGGCGACAGGCGAATGCCGGTGCGGCCGCCGCCGATGGCGCCGGTGATGGCGCGGGTCACTTCCAGCAGCAGGCGGGCGCGGTTTTCGATGCTGCCGCCGTAGTCGTCGGTGCGCTGGTTGGCGCTGCTCTTGAGGAACTGATCCAGCAGGTAGCCGTTGGCGCCGTGGATTTCCACGCCGTCGAAGCCGGCGGTTTCGACCGCGTTGCGCGCCGCCGCCTGGTAGGTGTGCACGATGCCGGGCAACTCGCCGGCATCCAGCGCACGCGGCTCGGAGGTGTCGACAAAAACCGGCGCGCCGTCCCTGATCAGCACGGTTTTGGTCTTGGCGGTGATGGCCGAGGGTGCCACCGGCTTGCCGCCCCCGGGTTGCAGGTCGGTGTGCGAGACGCGGCCCACATGCCAGAGCTGGACCACGATCTTGCCGCCGGCCTGGTGCACGGCGGCGGTGACTTTTTTCCAGCCGTCGAGCTGCTCGGTACCGTACAGGCCCGGCACGTCGGCATAACCCTGGCCCTGCTGGCTGATGGCAGTGGCTTCGGTGATCAGCAGGCCGGCGCTGGCGCGCTGGCTGTAGTACTCGGCCATCAGGGGCGTGGGAATGGCGTCGGGCGCGCGGTTGCGCGTGAGCGGCGCCATGACGATGCGGTTGGCAAGGTGCAGGTCGCCGGCCTGGACGGGGTCGAACAAAGTGGGCATGAAGAAAACTCTCAGTGAAAAGTTGAAGACAGCCCGCAGTGTGGGCGGATATCGATTGGCTTGTGCAACACGGGCTGATGGATTCGTGTTAGCCGCGATGGCGTACGCCTGACAAGTTACCGCAGCTTTGCCGTGCGTCTCTTGATCTGGCCCAAGGAGGCGTTCACGGGGCCCGCCTGACGCAGGTGGGCGCCCATCCTGCAGCGGTTGATGTCAGCCGGCCTTCGTGGTCTAGCGCCGTGTGTACCCGAGGGCGCGCCGCCCTGCCGGGACTCGCCACAATACGGGCATGGCAAGAATTTTCAGAGGGGTCCTGTGGCTGGCGCTGGCCGCCGTGTTGTTGCTGGCCGGGGTGGCGCTGGCGCTGCACGGCTGGGTGGGCAGCGACGATTTCAGGCAGCGCGTGCAGCAGGAGGCCTCCGCGGCGCTGGGCCTGCCGGTGCGGGTGGGCGGCATCGAGGTGGCGCTGTGGCCGCTGCCGGCCGTGGCGCTGAGCGGCATCGAGGTGCAAAGCCGGCCGCCGCTGACCCTGGCGCGGCTGGAGTTGCGTCCGGGCTGGGCGGCGCTGCTGCAGGGCCGGCTCGAGGTGGCCACGCTGGTGCTGCGGGACGCGGTGTTGCCGCAGCAGGCGATCGACGCGATTTTGTTGTCGCTACAAAAAAAGAAGCAAGCAGCGCTCGCCGCGCCTGGGCTGCAGCCCAAAAGGGCTTCAAGTCTTCAGCCCGCGGGTGCGGGGGCTGCGGAGGGTGGGGCGGCGGTGGACCGCTGGCTGCCGCGCCGCGCGCTGCTGCAGGACGTGAGCTGGGTCAGCCTCAAGGGCTCGCGCACCACGGTGGATGCCGGGATGCGCCTGGGCGCCGACAGCCTGCCCGAGGAGGCCTCGCTCAAGGTCACGCAAGGCCATTTGCGGGGGCTCCACGGCAGCCTGCAGCGTGAGGAGGCCGGCCAGTGGGCGCTGCGTGTGGAGGTCGGCGGCGGCACGGTCGCGGGCCGGCTGGGCATGCAGCGCGCGCCGTCGGCGCAGGGCGGCCAGGCGCTGGTGCTGCAGGGCAAGCTGGAAACCCGCGGGGTGGAGGTGTCGGCGCTGACCGCGCCGAACCGCCCGCTCAGCGGCCGGCTGGAGGCGTCCACCACGCTCAGGGCCGCTGCGGCAACCACCGCCGGCCTGGTTGACGCGCTGCAGACGCAGACGCGCTTCACCGTGAAGGACGCAGTGCTCAACGGCATGGACCTGGTCAAGGCGGTGCAGACCGTGGGCCTGAGCCGCGGCGGACAGACGCGGCTGGACACGCTGGCCGGGCAGGTGCAGTCGCAGGGACGGGCCGCGCAGCTGAACAACCTGGTGGCCAGTTCCGGGGCGCTGAGCGCCACCGGCAACGTGGCCGTATCAGCCAGCCAGGCCCTGAGCGGGCGCGTGAGCGTGAGCTTGGGCAACACCGTCGGGGTGCCGCTGGTGGTGGGCGGCACGCTGGCGGCACCCGAGGTCACGCTGACCCGCGGGGCGCTGCTGGGCGCGGCTGTCGGCACGGTGGTGATGCCCGGCGTCGGGACCGGCGCCGGCATGGAACTCGGCGACCGGCTCGGCCAGGGCCTGAACAAACTCTTCGGCAAGTAGGGCCAGCGCCACGCCCGGCCGCCCGGTTTGTGGTTGAAATCGGCTTCAGCCCTTTTCCTGCCTGCGCCGGCAGCTATGAAAAAAGGAGTGCTCGGGCTGTCCGGTTTGTCCTACAGCGGTGCGCGCCGGCTGCTGATTCGGCGCGCGCGGACCGCCGCCTACCATCGTCCTGACTGTTGAGAGGCACTTGCCGGGCTTGCATTTGCCTGGCGCCTTTTTATCCTTTCAGGGAGAGACACCATGTTGAAGTACGCCATTGTTTTCGCCCTCATTTCGCTGATTGCCGGAGCCCTGGGCTTTGGCGGCATTGCCGCCGGCTCTGCGGGCATTGCCAAAATCCTGTTCGGCCTGTTCCTGATCCTGGCGCTGGTGTTTATCGTGCTGGCAGCCCTCGGGGTGGGTGCGGCCCGGAAGGCGCTCAAGTAAATGCCGCTGTCACCGAATGTCGGCGTCATGTCCCGGGTGCCTCCGAGCGAACCTCCCGCCAAGGGCCGCCGCGCCGAAGTCTCGCGCGTGGACAGCCAGCGGGCCAGCCTGGCGCAACTGCTGCTGGTGGCGCGCCTGCGGGCGCGCACCCGGCGCGACTTGGCGGTGGATTCGCTGGAGCGCGCCGCCCACGTGATTTTTGTGACCTGCAAGAACTGGTTTCTGTCGTCGCCGGAGCGCGACGGGCAGGTGCCCCCGGCGGCCGCCGGCGCGCCGCTTGTGCCGCCCTCCGACAACACCCCCAACAAGGACCTTGATGCACACCGCCACGATTGACTGCCTGCTGGACTACGACGTCGCCAGCCCCACCCATTTCTGCTTCAGCATCGAGGCGGCCTTTCACGATGCCCACCGCGTGGTGGAGGAGCGCCTGACCGTCACGCCCAGCGTCAAGGTGCGCCATTTCTGTGACGAGCGCAGCGGCAACCGTTTTTTCCGGCTGGACGCCTCGCGCGGCCAGTTGTCAGTGAACTACCACGCGCAGGTCGAGCTTCACCATGCGCCGGTGCCGCTGCACCTGGAGGAGGCGGCGGTGACGGCGGTGCCCGACGACGTCCTGCGTTACCTGATGCCCAGCCGCTACTGCGAGTCCGACATCATGAGCCGCGCCGCGCAGCAGCTGTTTGGCCATATCTCGCCGGGTTTGTCGCGGGTGCGGGCGATTGAAAGCTGGATCCACGACTCCATCCATTACCTGCCGGGCTTCAGCAATTCAACCACCACGGCGCAGGAGGTGTTTGTGCACCGCGCCGGCGTCTGCCGCGACTTTGCGCACCTGGGCATCACCTTGTGCCGTGCGCTGAACATTCCGGCGCGCCTGGTGGTCGGCTACGTTTATTTTGACGAGCCACCGCAGGATTTTCACGCGGTGTTCGAGGCCTGGCTGGATGGCCGCTGGGTGCTGTTTGATGCAACCCGCATGGCGCCCAACGATCGCCTGGTACGGGTCGGCACCGGGCGCGATGCCAAGGACGTGGCCTTTGCCACGATTTTTGGCAACGTGCGGATGCTGCGCAAGGAACTGGTGGTGGACCAGGGCGACAGCTCAGTGCGCCAGGCGACCGATACCTTGCCGCCAGCCCTGTCCATGGCCGCCTGAACGGCCGGCCGGTCAGCACGTCAGCACTTCAGGACTTGTAACCCTCGTCGATCCGGTCGAGCTTGCGGATCAGCGAGGGCCAGGCAAAGGCGCCGCCCAGGCCGCCGGTCTGCACGCGCATGGCTTCGGCCACCCCCTTGACGATTTGCGGGTTCACCGGAATCAGTTCGCCGCCCGCCTGCGCGTCGAGCTGGATGCGGCAGGTGTTCTCGAAGGTGTACATGCTGAGGAAGGCGTCGGCAATCGTCTTGCCGACCACCAGCAGGCCGTGGTTGCGCAGCATGAGGAAGTTGGCCGTGCCCAGGTCGGCCTGCAGGCGCGGCTTTTCATCGTCGCGAAAGGCCACGCCTTCGTACGCGTGGTAGGCCAGCGAGCCCAGCACAAAGGTCGACTGCTGGCTGATCGGCAACACGCCGCATTTCTGCGCGCTGACGGCGACGCCGGCGCGGGTGTGGGTGTGCAGCACGCAGCCGGCGTCCGCCCGGGCCTCGTGCACCGCGCTGTGGATCACGAAGCCGGCCGGGTTCACCGGGAAGGCGGAGTCGATCACCTTGTTGCACTGTTCGTCGACCTTGACCAGGCTGGAGGCGGTGATCTCGTCGAACATCAGGCCATAGGGATTGATCAGGAAGTGGTGCGCGCCGGCGCCGCTGACCGATTCGGGCAGCTTGGCGCTGATGTGCGTGAAGACCAGGTCGCTCCAGCCGTACAGCGCCGCCAGCCGGTAGCAGGCGGCCAGGTCGCAGCGCAGTTGCCATTCTTCGGCACTGACAACTTCCTTGAGGGAGGGAATATGCATGAGGGTCTCCTGAATGGGGGTGATGCTGCACGATACGCCAGCGCAGCGGCGGCGACGGTCACCCGTTTGACAAGCGCCTGATCAGCCTGAGGTCATCCCGAAGCGCTATTAAAAGAAGAGCTGTCGGCGTACGTCCTCTAAGGGCTAACGGCCCATTTGGTGCTGAATCGGGCCGCTTCAGTGGCGCAGCAGCCCGGCGGCCGCGTTGAGCAGCCAGGCCTGCCGGAATTCGCTCGGGCTCAGGCCGGTGTGGCCGCGGAACACGCGGCTGAAATGCGAGAGGTTGCTGAACCCCCAGGACAGCGCAATGTCGGTGATGGGGCGCGCCTGCGGCCCGTGTTGCTGCAGCTCGCGGATGCAGGCCTGCAGGCGCAGGTGCAGGATGTAGCTGGCCAGGGTGTCGGTTTCACCGGCGAAGGCGTTGTGCAGATGGCGCTTGCTGCAATTGAGCGCGTGGGCGATCTGCTCGATGGACAGGGCCGGGTCGCGCAGCCGGGTGCTGACATAGGCGCGGATGCGGTCCTTCAGGGCCTCGCGCTGCGTCACGGCGGTGGCCTGCCCGGCCAGTTCGATCAGCGACAGGCGCACCAGCTGGGCGATCAGCTCGCCGGCACCGCGGGCGGCGGCCACGCTCATGTTGGGCAGCTCCTGGTAGGTGCTGCGCATGGTGGTGAGCGCCACCCGGGCGATGCCGCTGGCGCCGCCCACGTGGCGCGCCATCAGGTGCTCCAGCGGCAGGCCGCGCTCGATGAGCTGCGCCTTGGGCAGCATCACGATCAGGTGTTCCACGCGTTCGGGGTTGTCCACCGCGTAGGAGCCGGTGGTGTCGTAAATGGTCCAGGCCCCGGGGCTGACCCAGGCGCGCCGGCCCATCTGCTCGACCCCGGCGCGGCCCTGCAGCGGCGCCACGATCTTGAGGTAACCCGCATCGCTGGCGCGCACCATGTCCGGGGTGCGCACGACGCGGTGGCGGTTGGCTTCCAGCCGGGTCAGCACCACGTCGCCGGCCTGGGCCGAGACCATTTCGCCGTCGAAGTCGGTGTCGCCGTAGAGGTCCGATTCCAGGCCGCCGAAATGTTTCCAGATCCACTCTCGCCACACCGGTGCGCGCTCGCGCGGGGCGAAGTCGTTGGTCGATACCAGGGTGGCCGCGGTCATGCTTGTCTCCGGTTGATGAACAGGCCCGGGGCCTGTGGAAAGATTATGGGTGTTGTGCCTTGTCCTGTTGCAGTTTCAGGTCAAGGGTTAACCCGGATCGCCGTGCGCTGACCGTCAACTGCTTTGTGCGCGCAAAGCAAAGCGTCGGGCCCGGTGTCTGCCTATCATGCGGGTTCCAACAGCCCTTCAGGGCGACTACACAGGAGACACCATGGTCCAGTCATCGAAGCGTCAATTGCTCAAGGGCGCGGCAGCCGCCGTCGGGGCCGCCGCCTTTGCCCCCTCCCTGTTTGCCCAGGCGGGCCCGGTGCGCATCGGCTATGCCATTGCCCGCACCGGCCCATGGACCGGCGGCGCGCAGGTCAGCCAGGAGCCCAACTACCTGCTCTGGGCCGAGCAGGTCAAGGCGGCCGGCGGGCTGGACGTCAAGGGCACGAAACGGCCGATCGAGCTGATCAGCTCCGACGACCGCAGCGACATCGAGACCTGCGTGCGTTCGTATGAAAAACTGATGGGCAGCGACAAGGTCGATTTGATCCTGCCGCCCTGGGGCTCGAACGCCAATTTTGCGATCGCTCCGCTGGCCAACCGCATGGGTTACCCGGTGCTGGCGCCCACCGCGCTGTCGCGCAAGCTGGTCGAGCTGAAACTGCCGAATTTCTTTTTGCTGCTGCAGCAGCCCGACCGCATGGTGGGCGCGCTGGTGGACATGCTGGTGGCCAATGGCGTGAAGACGGTAGCCGTCATTTACGTGGACGACCTGTTCGGCCTGGAGAATTTCTCTGCGCTCAAGGTCGCGCTGCGCAGCACCAGCATCCAGGTGGTGGAAGAAAAAAGCTACCCCGGCGACATCAAGGACCTGTCGCCGGTGCTGCGTGCCATCAAGGACAAGAACCCGGAGGCCTTCATCGGCCTGAGCTACCCGCCCGACACCATCCTGGCCAGCAAGCAGTCCAAGGAAATCGGCTTCAACCCGCGCTTTTACTATGCCTCGGTCGGCACCGCCTTCCAGCTCTACCGCAATGTGATGACACCGGCCGGCGCCGAAGGCGTGCTCGGCATGGGCTCATGGAACAGCAAGACCAGCCCGGGCGCCAAGGCCTACTTCGATGCGCATACCAAGAAGTTCGGCGGCAAGGAGCCGGATCGCTGGGCCAGCGGCCACTGCTGGGCCGGCCTGGAGATCCTGCAGGCGGCCGTGGCCAAGTCTGGCCTGGACCGCAAGGCGATCCGCGACTACATCGCCGGCAACACACACAAGACCATCATCGGCGACATCAAGTTCACCGGCAGTGAAAACACCGCCACGCCGGGCACGGTGGGCCAGTGGCAAAACGGCGAGTTCGAGGTGGTGTGGCCGCAGAAGATGGCCACCGCCAAGCTCAGCCTCGTCAAGCCCGCCTGGAAATAATCAGCCTCTCCCCCGAAGCGCCTTCGGCGCCTCCCCCTCGAGGGGGCGACACCTGCGGACCGGCAAAGCCGTCTCCGCGGTGTCCCTGAAACAGAGACCCATGTCACTTTTTTCCTGGTTTGAACTGATCGCCTCCGGGCTGATCACCGGCGGCATCTACGCGCTGGTGGCGCTCGGGCTGAACCTGCAGTACGGGCTGATGCGCATCCTGAACATCGCGCACGGCGAGTTCCTGATGCTGGGCGCCTACCTGACCTGGATGGCACACACCACGCTCGGCATCTCTCCGCTGCTGATGGTGCCGGTGTCCTTTCTGGCGCTGATGGCGCTGGGCCTGGTGATTCACAAGCTGTGTTTCCGGCGCCTGACCGTCACCTCGCCGAACCTCGACATCTTCGAGGCGCGCGGCCTGATGGTGGCCTTCGGCCTGATGTTCCTGGTGCAGAACTTCGCCTCCTTCATGTGGGGCGGCGACCTGCGCGGCTACGACTACCTGGCCGAACCGGTGAAGATCGGCGAGGCCCAGTTTGCCGGCAACAAGCTGCTGGTGTTCGGCCTGGCGCTGCTGTTCAGCGGCGCGCTGATTGCGCTGCTGCGCTTCACGCTGCTCGGCAAGGGGGTGCGTGCACTGATGCAGTCGCCGACCGGCGCGCAGCTGGTGGGCATCGACACGCAGCGCCTGCACCCGCTGATGTTCGGCATCGGCCTGGGGCTGTCGGGTGTGGCCGGCTGCCTGCTGTCCATGGCCTACACCATCACGCCGTCCATGGGTGAGCCCTACACCGTCACCGCGCTGATCGTCATCACGCTGGGTGGCTTCGGCAGCATGAGCGGCGCGCTGGCCGGCGGGCTGCTGCTGGGCGTGGTGGAAGTGCTGGGCATGCATTTCACGAATCCCTCGCTGAAAGCGCTGCTGTCTTACAGCGTGTTTATTGCGGTGTTGTTGTTGCGGCCGCGCGGCCTGTTTGCGAAGTAAGAGAAGAATGAAAGACAAACAGATTCTGGTGCGCGACCTGCTGCTGCTGCTGGCCTTTGCCGGCTGGGCGCTGGCGCTGCCGCATTACGGCAGCGAGTTTGTCGTCTCGATGGCGCTGACCTGCCTGATGTATGTGGCGCTGTCTTCGAGCTGGGGCCTGTTCTGCGGCAGCACGCGTTACCTGTCGCTGGCGACCTCGGCCTTCTTCGGCATCGGCGCTTACACCAGCGCGATTGCGCTGGAAAAAATGGCCTGGCTCGAGTCGATTGCGCTGGGCGCCGGTATTGCCACCGTGGTCGCGGTGGTCATGGGCGCGGCGGTGCTGCATTTGCGCGGCACCTACTTTGCGGTGCTGACCTTCGGCATGACCGAGCTGATCCGCCATGCGGTGACCTACTTCGAGAAAAAAGTCACGGGCACGGTGGGCCGGGTGCTGACCGTGGTGCCCGACCGCGACACGATTTACCTGACGGTGCTGGCGCTGGCCGTGCTGGCGGTGCTGGTGTCCATCATTGTGCGGCGCAGCCGCTTCGGCCTGGCCTTGATGGGCATAGGCGCCGACGAGCAGCGCGCGCAGACCCTGGGGGTGAACACGCGGCTGATCAAGGTGGCCGGTTTTGCGATGACGGCGGCCTTTGTCGGCGCCGTGGGTGCGGCCATGGCGGTGCGCTGGACCTACATCGACCCGCACACGGTGTTCAACCCCTTCATCGGTTTCCAGACCGTTCTGATCGCGCTGATCGGTGGCGCGGTCACGCTGTGGGGCCCGCTGATCGCCGCGATTGTGTTCAGCGTGCTGGCCGAGACCCTGCGCCTGCAGGCGCCGCAGGTCTACATGATGTCGCTGGGGCTGCTGCTGATCCTGAGCGTGCTCTACCTGCCGGGCGGCCTGGCCTCGCTGCGCTGGGCGACCTTCAGCGGCTGGTGGCAGGGCAGCCGCAGCTGGGCGCGTGGCCTGACCAGCAAGGAGCGCAAGAATGGCTGAGTTGCTGCTGCAGGCGCGTGACATCACGGTGCGTTTTGGCGGCCTGACGGCGGTCGATGCCGTCAGCGCCGATTTCCATGCCGGCGAACTGGTCGGCATCATCGGCCCCAACGGTGCCGGCAAGACCACGTTTTTCAATGCGATTTCGGGCGTGATCCCGCCGACCAGCGGACAGCTGCTGGCGGGTGGGCGCGACTTGGCGGGGCAGGGGCCGCACCGTTACGCCGCAGCCGGTGTGGCGCGTACCTTTCAGACGCCGCGCGTGTTTCCCGACATGAGCGTGGCCGCCAACATTGACTTCGGGCTGAAGTTTGCAGGGCGGACGCGCCAGGGCTCCTGGCATCTGCGCGACGAAAGCAGCATTCTCGAACTGATCGGCCTGCACGCGCAGGCGGCCTTGCCGGCAGGCGCGATCACCCCGTCGCAGCAGCGCCTGCTCGAGGTCGGCATGGCGCTGGCCACGCGGCCGCGTCTGCTGCTGCTCGACGAGGTGGCGGCCGGCCTGACCGAAGCCGAGATTGAAAACATGGCGCAGCTGATACGCCGCATGCGTGACGAGCTGGACCTGACGGTGGTGTGGATCGAACATGCGGTGACCACGCTGCTGCGCCACGTCGAGCGCGTGATCGTGCTGCACCAGGGCCGAAAGATTGCCGACGGCACGCCGGCCGAGGTGGTGCGCAATGAAGAGGTGATCGAAGCCTACCTCGGTGATGAGATGGTGGAAGCTCCGGGAGTGCCGGCATGATGTGGTACGCCCCGTCTTTTGTGCTCGGCGCGTCCAGCCAGGCGCACCTGAAGGTCCTGGGCCTGAGCGCAGGGTACGGCGCCTTCCTGGTGCTGCGCGATCTGACGCTGGAAATCAAACCTGGCCTGACCGTCATCCTCGGCCCCAACGGTGCCGGCAAGACGACCTTGCTCAAGGCCCTGTCCGGCCTGATCCCGCGTGGCGGCGAGGTGCTGCTCAACGGCCAGGCGCTGCCGGTCAAGACCAGCGAAATCGTGCAGCGCGGCATGGCGCTGGTGGCCGAGGGCCGGCAGCTCTTTCCGCAGATGACGGTCACCGAAAACCTGGAGCTCGGCGGCTGGCTGGTGGCCAAGGCCGAACGCGCGCGGCGGCTCGAGCAGGCCTTCACCGACTTCCCGAAACTGCGCGAACGCGCGCAGCAGCTGGCCGGCACCATGAGCGGCGGCGAGCAGCAGATGGTGGCGGTGGCGCGCGCCATGATGAGTGCGCCGTGCCTCTTGATGCTGGACGAACCCTCGCTGGGCCTGGCGCCGCGCATGGTGGACGAGCTGCTGGCGATCACGCGCCGCATCGCCGACAGCGGCACCACGGTGCTGATGGTCGAGCAGAACGTGAAGAAGGCGCTGGCCGTGGCCGACCGCGGTTATGTGCTGGAGCGCGGCACACTGGTGGCCAGCGGGCCGGCGGCGCTGCTGGCGCGCTCGACCGTCATTCGGGAGGCCTACCTCGGTGCGGCCCCTGCCTCATCCGGCTCCATTTCCACCCCCTCGGCGCCCGCCCGGGCCTGACTTTATTTTTCCCTCAAGGAGTACCGCCATGTCTGACATGTCCATGCTGATCAACGGCCTGAAGGTCACCGCTGAAAAAGGCGCCACCTTCGAGCGCCGCAACCCGCTCGATGGCAGCGTCGCCACCCGCGCACCGGCGGCCTCGCCGGCCGACGCGGTGATGGCCGTCGAAGCCGCCGCCGAGGCCTTCAAGACCTGGAGCGAAACCGGCCCGAGCGCGCGCCGGGCCCTGCTGCTCAAGGCCGCCGATGCGCTGGAGGCGAAGACGCCGCAGTTCGTCGAAGCGGTGGCCGCCGAAACCGGCGCGTCCGGCATGTGGGCCGGCTTCAACGTGATGCTGGCCGCCGGCATGATCCGCGAGGCGGCCTCGCTGACCACGCAGATCAGCGGCGAGGTGATTCCGTCCGACGTGCCCGGCAGCCTCGCCATGGGCGTGCGCCAGCCGGCCGGTGTGGTGCTCGGCATTGCGCCGTGGAACGCGCCGGTGATTCTCGGCGTGCGTGCGATTGCCACGCCGCTGGCTTGCGGCAACACCGTGATCTTCAAGGGCTCGGAGAACTGCCCGCGCACCCACCAGCTGATCGTCGAGGCGTTTGCCGACGCCGGCTTTCCGCCCGGTGTCGTCAACTACATCACCAATGCGCCGGCCGACGCCGGCGCGGTGGTCGAGGCCATGGTGGCGCACCCGGCGGTGCGGCGTGTCAACTTCACCGGTTCGACCAAGGTCGGCAAGATCATCGCGATGACCTGCGCGAAATACTTGAAGCCGGTGGTGCTGGAACTCGGCGGCAAGGCGCCGCTGGTGATCCTCGACGATGCCAACCTCGACGACGCGGTCAACGCCGCCGCCTTTGGCAGCTTTGCCAACAGTGGCCAGATCTGCATGTCGACCGAACGCATCATCGTGGACCAGAAAATTGCCGACGCCTTTGTCAAGAAGTTCGCGGCCAAGGCCAGCGCCTTGCCGTTCGGCGACCCGCGCAAGCCCGAGCCGGTGGTGCTGGGCTCGGTGATCGGCATGGGCACGGTCGAGCATTGCAACGCGCTGATCGACGACGCGCTGGCCAGGGGCGCCAAGCTGGCCTGTGGCGGCAAGGCCGAGAACACACTGATGCCCGCGACCGTGCTGGACCATGTGACACCCGCCATGCGCATCTACCACGAGGAGACCTTCGGCCCGGTCAAGTGTGTGGTGCGGGTCAGCGGGGTGGAGGAGGCCGTGGCCTGCGCCAATGACAATGCCTACGGCCTGTCGGCCGCCGTGTTCGGCGGCGACATCGCGCGGGCCTTCAACGTGGCACGGCGCATCGACTCCGGCATCTGCCACGTCAACGGCCCGACCGTGCACGACGAGGCGCAGATGCCGTTTGGCGGCGTCAAGGGCAGCGGCATCGGGCGCTTCGGTGGCAAGGCCGGCGTGGCCGAGTTCACCGAGCTGCGCTGGATCACGATCCAGACGACGCCGCGGCATTATCCGTTCTGACGTTCTTGGCTCCCGCGCCTGAATGTCGGGGCGCAGCCTTGGTGCCTGGTTACAGGAAGGTTGTCATACAACGCAATATCTCCCTATACAAGTTGACGGGGTCCGGGATGGCATCGCGGACTATGCTAACGACAGACTCTGCGACTACCGCGTGGGCAATGCTAGCAATAGTGCCCTTGAGTTTGTTTCGGATGCGACGGGCTCGACGTCGCAGATCGCCATCTTGATTTGGTTCACGCATGGCGCCATTCCTGTGGTTGATGAATGCCACAGTCTTGCGTCACGACAGCAAAAGGCCAAACCCTACTGGGGGGAAATAGCAATTAGCTATCTATGCGTGGATCTCTTTATGAGCTGCGGCCGAGGACGTTTGACCAAGGCTTAGTCGCATGTTCGAGCCATTTCAAGTGGGCGTGTGCGGCGGCTGAGTCTTTTCCGCACATTTCAACCGACGGCATCAGCTGGCCACAGACCGCAGGCCGCTCCGGCTGGCCAAAAATGCGGCAGCGGTTGGCTTGGTCCAGCTGCACACAACGCACCCCGGCCGGCTTGCCCTGCGGCATGCCGGGAATCGGCGAGCTGATGGACGGCGCAATGCAGCAGGCGCCGCAGCCGGGGCGGCAGTTCACGCGCGCCTTTCGCTATTGAATAAGGAGCAGTGGACGCCCGTGAAGAAAGGGCCAGCGGTCGATTCAGGCATGAAGTCGGCGGCTCGCAAACAGCACCTGGTCGATCACCGCCTGCACGTTCTTGCGATGCGCCTCGCTGACCAGCTGGCCGTCCGCGTCAAACGCTTCGCCGGCGTGGCCCAGCGCAAAGGCCTTGGGGGCGACCCAGCATTGCGCGTTCAGCAGCAGCGGCACCAGGTGGCTTTGCGAGCGCAGGCCGCCGAGCGCGCCGGGCGAGGCGCTGAGCATGCCCACGACCTTGCCGCTGAAGGACTTGAAGCCGTCCTGCCAGGCCGGGTCGGCCTTGACCGGGCTGGAGACCCAGTCGATGGTGTTCTTCAGCAGGGCGGTGTAGCTGCCGTTGTATTCGGGCGAGCAGATGATCCAGCCGGGGTGCTCGAACATGAGCTGCTTGAGCTTCATGACGTCGGCCGGCGTGCCTTGGGTTTCGAGGTCGGCGTTGTACATCGGGATGTCGAAGTCCGCCAGCTCGATGTGGGTGACTTCGGCGCCGCTGGTGCGCGCGAGACCGGCAGCCACCTGGGCCAGCTTGCGGTTGAAAGAGGCGAGCCGGGTGCTGCCGGCGAAGATCAGAAGTTTCATGCCCCTATTGTGCTTGCGTGCCGCCGCCTTCACGGTCTGGCCGGGCGGGATGCTGCTGCCGGTAGCGGCCATCAGTGATTTTGGCAGGTAGCCCTTATGGATCAAGCGTCTGTAGCTATTAAAAACATAGCAAGCCATCGACCCGGCCGGCAGGCAGCGCGGCGCTGGCCCGGTTGGGCGCCCGCAGCACAAAAAAGAGGCACCCTGATAAAATCCTGTTTTTCGTCTTGTGAAAGCGGCAAGCTGTTTGCTGACTGTTCCGGCCCGGCCGGTCTTTTCCAGGGCGCGCAGGCATCTCGCCTGACGACTGCTTTATTGAAGGAGGCGTGATGCACTCGCCTTATGTATATCCGAAAGAATTTGACGTGATCGTGGTCGGTGGCGGCCATGCCGGCACCGAGGCCGCGCTGGCTGCTGCCCGCATGGGCTGCAAGACCCTGCTGCTGACGCACAACATCGAGACCCTGGGCCAGATGAGCTGCAACCCCTCGATTGGCGGCATCGGCAAGGGCCACCTGGTCAAGGAGGTCGACGCCATGGGCGGCGCGATGGCGCTGGCCACCGACGAGGGCGGCATCCAGTTCCGCATCCTCAACAGCTCCAAGGGCCCGGCGGTGCGCGCCACCCGGGCGCAGGCCGACCGCATTCTGTACAAGGCGGCGATTCGCCGCAAACTGGAAAACCAGCCCAACCTCTGGCTGTTCCAGCAGGCGGTGGACGACCTGATGGTCGAGGGCGACCGGGTCGTCGGCGCGGTCACGCAGGTCGGCATCCGGTTTCGCGCGCGTACCGTGGTGCTGACGGCCGGCACCTTTCTGGACGGCAAGATCCATGTCGGGCTCAACAACTATGCGGCGGGCAGGGCGGGGGATCCGCCGGCGGTGTCGCTGAGTGCGCGCCTGAAAGAGCTCAAGCTGCCGCAGGGCCGGCTGAAAACCGGCACGCCGCCGCGCATCGACGGGCGCAGCATCGACTTCAGCAAATGCACGGTGCAGCCGGGCGACGGCATGCCGGGTGGCACGCCCGGGCCGGTGCCGGTGTTCAGCTTCATGGGCGGGCGCATCCAGCACCCCAGGCAGATGCCCTGCTGGATCACCCACACCAACGAACGCACCCACGAGATCATCCGTTCCGGGTTTGACCGCAGCCCGATGTTCACCGGCAAGATCGACGGCGTGGGCCCGCGTTATTGCCCGAGTGTCGAGGACAAGATCAACCGCTTTGCCGGCAAGGAAAGCCACCAGATTTTCCTCGAGCCCGAAGGCCTGACGACGCACGAGATCTACCCCAACGGCATCTCGACCAGTCTGCCGTTTGACATCCAGTACGACCTGGTGCGCTCGATGGCGGGCATGGAGAACGCCCACATCCTGCGTCCCGGCTACGCGATCGAATACGACTACTTCGATCCGCGCGCGCTGAAAACCAGCTTTGAAACCCGGTCCATTGGCGGCCTGTTTTTCGCCGGGCAGATCAATGGGACCACGGGTTACGAGGAGGCGGCGGCCCAGGGCATGTTTGCCGGCATCAATGCCGCGCTGCAATGCCAGGGGAAAGAGGCCTGGCTGCCGCGACGCGACGAGGCTTACCTGGGCGTGCTGGTGGACGACCTGATCACCAAGGGTGTGACCGAGCCCTACCGCATGTTCACCAGCCGGGCCGAGTTCCGCCTGATGCTGCGTGAAGACAATGCCGACATGCGCCTGACCGAAAAGGGCAGGGAACTGGGGCTGGTGGACGATGCCCGCTGGGACGCCTTCAACCGCAAGCGCGACGCTGTTTCACGTGAAACAGAACGGCTGCGCTCCGTCTGGGTCAACCCGCGCAACCTGCCGCTGGCCGAGGCCGAACGCGTGCTGGGCAAGGCCATCGAACGCGAGTACACCTTGCTCGATTTGCTGCGCCGCCCCGACGTGAACTACGCCGCGCTGATGTCGCTGGACGGCGGCAAATATGCGAACGCCGAACTGGCACCGCCCGCCGAGGGTGTTTCACGTGAAACAGAGGCGGCCGACATGGCGGCCAGCGTGATCGAGCAGATCGAGATTGCCGTCAAATACGCCGGCTACATCGACCTGCAGAAGACGGAAGTGGAGCGTGCCTCGCACTACGAAAACCTCAAGCTGCCGGCTGACCTGGATTACCTGCAGGTCTCGGCCCTGAGTTTCGAGGCGCGGCAAACCCTGGCCAAACACCGGCCCGAAACCCTGGGCCTGGCCTCGCGCATCTCCGGCATCACGCCGGCAACCGTGTCGCTGTTGCTGGTGCACCTGAAGAAGAACCTCTGGAAAAACACGGTTCCCCTGAAGCCCGCTGAGCAAGCCGAAGCCTGATGCGCAGCGGCGAACAGGATTTGCGCACCGGCCTGAAGGCGCTTCAGTTCGACCTGAACGATCACCAGGTGGGGCAGTTGCTCGACTACCTGGACCTGATTGCCAAATGGACCAAGGTCTACAACCTGACGGCCGTGCGCGACCCGACGGAAATGATGACGCATCACCTGCTCGACAGCCTGGCCGCCATCGCGCCGCTGCGGCGTCATCTGCAGCAGGCCGGGCTGGCGCAGGGGGCCCGCCTGCTGGACGTCGGTTCGGGCGCCGGTTTGCCGGGCGTGGTCATCGCCGTCTGTTGCCCGGCCGTGGCCGTGACCTGCGTGGACACCGTGGCCAAGAAGGCTGCGTTCATCAAGCAGGCGGCGCTGGCCCTGAAGCTGCCCAACCTGACCGGCCTGCATGCGCGGGTGGAGACGATCACCCAACCTTTTGACCTGATCTGTTCGCGCGCCTTTGCGTCGCTGGCCGACTTCACCCAATGGTCGGCCGAGGCGCTGGCGCCGCACGGTGTCTGGATGGCCATGAAGGGCAAACACCCGGCGGACGAAATCGCCGCCTTGCCGGCCACGGTGGAGGTGTTTCACGTGGAACAACTGGCCGTGCCCGGGCTGGCGGCCGAGCGCTGCATGCTCTGGCTGCGCCCCAAAGCAGCGGTTTAAGCCACAGTCCGGGCAAAAAAACTGCACATCAGGCCCGCATGGCAGGTGCCGGCGGATTTTCAGCCTGTGCGCTGACGTAAACTCAAAACCTGTTTTTCGGAGGTCTCCATGTGGGGTTCATTTGCGGGCGTCGCTGACTACGGCGCTTTTGTTGTCGCCATCCTTGTTTTTCTGCTGATTCCCGGCCCCGGCAACCTGGCGCTGATCACCTCGACCAGCAAGGGCGGCATTCCGGGCGGACTCGGTGCCACCTTCGGCGTGATCGCCGGGGACCAGGTGTTGCTCTGGGCCGCGGTGGCCGGCGTGTCGGCGGTGATGGCCGCCTACCCGACCGCCTTTCATGCGGTGCAGTGGGCCGGTGCGGTGTACCTCGCTTGGCTCGGCCTCAAGATGCTGCTGGCCAAGCCCGGCGATGCACCCATTCTGCAGATCAAGCCACGTCACTATTTCCGCCAGGCCCTCCTGATCACCTTGCTCAACCCCAAGGCCATCGTTTTCTACATGGCGTTCTTCCCCCTGTTTGTGGACCCGGCCCGGCACCAGGGCCTGACCACCTTTGCGGTGATGGCCGCCACCATTGCAGGGCTGACCTTTCTGTACGGCCTGAGCTCGGTGCTGATCACCTACTTTCTGGCCGCGCGCATCCGCGCCAATCCGAAAATCTCCGCGGTGCTGAACAAGGCGGCCGGCGTGTTTCTCATCGGCTTCGGCATCAAGCTGGCCATCTCCAAGTAAACCTTCCGATCTCCAGAACCCAAAGAAGCACATGGCCAAAATATTCTGCGTTGCCAACCAAAAGGGCGGGGTGGGCAAAACCACCACCACGGTCAATCTGGCAGCGGGACTGGCCAAGGTCGGCCAGCGCGTGCTGATGATCGACCTGGATCCGCAGGGCAACGCCACCATGGGGTCAGGCGTGGACAAGCGCAAACTCGAACTCACGGTGTACGACGTGCTGCTCGAGTCGGCGTCGCTGCTGGAGGCGCGGGTGCACAGCGAGAAATGCGGCTACGACGTGCTCGGTGCGAACCGCGAGCTGGCCGGCGCCGAGGTCGAGCTGGTGGATGTCGAGCGCCGCGAAAGGCGGCTCAAGCTGGCGCTGGCGGATGTCGGCGAGCACTATGACTTCGTGCTGATCGATTGCCCGCCCTCCCTGTCGATGCTGACGCTCAACGGCCTGTGCTGCGCGCACGGCGTGATCGTGCCCATGCAGTGCGAGTACTTTGCGCTCGAAGGCCTGACGGATCTGGTCAACACCATCAAGCAGGTGCACGCCAACCTCAACAAGGACCTGGCCATCATCGGCCTGCTGCGTGTCATGTTCGACCCGCGCATCACCCTGCAGCAACAGGTCAGCGACCAGCTGAAATCACATTTTGGCGACAAGGTGTTCAACACCGTGATCCCGCGCAATGTGCGCCTCGCCGAAGCGCCCAGTTACGGCCTGCCCGGCGTGGTGTTTGACCCGTCGTCCAAAGGCGCACAGGCCTTCGTCACCTTCGCCGAAGAGATGGTGCAGCGCATCAAGGCCATGTGATGGCCTGGGTTTCAAGCCAAATCGGCTTCCGGCCCAGGCACCACCTGCGCTGACAGCTATCAAAACCATAGTAAATCTGCTTTTTCCGGCATGAAGTCCTCGAACGTCCTGATCCTCCCCGGCTGGCAAAACAGCGGCCCCGAGCACTGGCAAAGCCGCTGGGAGCGGGTCCACGGTTACCAGCGCGTCGAGCAGCACGACTGGATGCACCCGCTGCGCGGCGACTGGATTGCGCGGCTCGAAGAGGTGCTGCTGTCCTGCGACGAGCCGGCCGTGCTGGTCGCGCACAGCCTGGGCTGCATACACACGGCGGCCTGGGCCGCCCATTCAAAAAACACGCAGCGCGTCAAGGGTGCGCTGCTGGTCGCGCCGCCTGATGTGGCGCGCGAGGACATCCGCCCCATGCTGAGCAGCTGGGCGCCGGTGCCGCTGCAGCCGCTGCCGTTTCCGGCCGTGGTGTTGGCCAGCAGCGACGACCCGTTTTGCGTGCCCGCGCGGGCGGCGCAGTTCGCCGCCGCCTGGGGTGCCAGGTCGATCGACGCCGGCCCCCGCGGCCACCTCAATGCCGAGAGCGGTCTGGCCGACTGGCCCGAGGCCCACGAACAACTCCTGCGGCTGATGCGTCTGTGACGCATCACAGACGCATCAGCCCCTTCTAATCTGAACCAGAGAAAGACAAGACACCATGGTCACCAAAAAACCCAAAGGCCTGGGCCGCGGACTCGAGGCCCTGCTGGGCCCCAAGGTCAGCGAAGCCGGCGATGCCGACCAGGGCAACAGCAGCGCCACCAGTCCCGGCCAGCCGGCCTCGCTCCGGCTCACCGACCTGGTCGCCGGCCAGTACCAGCCGCGCACCCGCATGGACGAGGGCGCGCTCTACGAACTGGCCGAGTCCATCAAGGTCCAGGGCATCATGCAGCCGATTCTGGTGCGGCGCCTGACCAGCGGCGCCAACGACGGCAAGTACGAAATCATTGCCGGCGAGCGCCGCTTCCGTGCCGCGAAAATCGCCGGCCTGGACAGCGTGCCGGTGCTGGTGCGCGACGTGCCCGACGAGTCGGCCGCGGCCATGGCGCTGATTGAAAACATCCAGCGCGAAGACCTCAACCCGCTGGAAGAAGCTCAGGGCTTGCAAAGGCTGGTGAAGGAGTTTGGGCTCACTCACGAACTGGCCGCGCAAGCCGTCGGCCGTTCCCGCAGCGCCGCCTCCAACCTGCTGCGCCTGCTGAACCTGGCCGAGCCGGTGCAGACCATGCTGATGGCCGGCGACATCGACATGGGCCATGCGCGGGCGCTGCTGGCGCTGGACCGGGCTACGCAGATCACCGCCGGCAACCAGATTGCAGCCAAAAAAATGTCGGTGCGCGAGGCCGAAAGCCTGGTCAAGAAACTCAGCGCCGAGTTCTCGCTCAAGCCGCAAAAAAACACCAAGGAAAAGTCGCGCGACACCCGCCGCGTGGAAGAAGAGCTGGCCGACCTGCTGATGGCCGACGTCGAGGTCCGCGTCAAGAAACAGGTCAAGCGCAATGGCCGGCGCGAGGACACCGGCGAAGTCGCCATCCAGTTTGCCTCCATGGACGAGCTGAACGGGCTGATCGAGCGCCTGCGCGGCAACAAATAGGCCCGGCCCGTCACTGAACGGGCGTGAATAGCTATAAATTTTATAGCGCCGGCCGGACCCGCAGTTCCGGTTCGGGAATGGCAACAAAGGCCAGCCGTTGGGCCAGCGGCATGAAGTCATCGGCAAACTGTTTCAGCAAGGTACACATGGCGCGCAGCGCCTGCGCTTCGTCGGCCGTGATCGGGCGGTCAAAGCCTGCCGCCTTGTCCTGGCCGGCCAGGTCGATCAGCGCCTCCCAATCGGTGGACGCCGGGCTGTGTTCCAGTGCGGCGCGCACCCCGGGCAGGCGTTTTTCCAGCATGCGCAGGAACACGTTCAGGCGCACCCAGCGCTGCTCGTCCCAGCCGGTGATGCGCGCGGCGTCAGCCGCCGGCAGGTAGCGCCGGATCAGGTCGTCGGCCGCTTCCAGGCCCCGGCTGGACACACTCGTGATGGTGTCCGCCGGCATGTTCAGGTTCAGCCCGCCTTCCTGCGGGTGCAGCCGCAGGCGCACCACGCGGTCGCGCACGCCCGGCATGCGCGACAGGGTGTTGTCGTTCCACGCCTGCATGGTGGGACCAGCGCGGACAGGAAACCGCCCATGCGGCTGCCGGGGTGGCCCTGTTCGTCAAAACGCTGCCAGCGTTCACCGTAGCCGTAGTGGTAGCGGGTGGGCAGAAAGGTCATGTTGGCCCGCCCGGGCAGCTTGGGCTCCAGGGTGATGCCAAACGTGGGCCAGGCCGGCACCAGGCCGTCAAACATGTGGATCGGGAAGTTGGACGAGAGCCCGCCGTCGGAGAACCAGCAGCGCTTGAAGCTGCGCCGGCCCACCCCTTCCTTCGCGTCGTAGTCGATGGCCCAGAGGGGAACCGCCGCAAACAGCAGCGGAAAACCCAGGCTCATGCGGGCTGCCAGCACGACCGGAAAATCCTGCGGTGCCGGCAGTTCCAGCAGCCCCTCGCCGTCGGCCGTGGCCGGGTCCCAGGAGGCCCGGCCCGGGCTCAACTCGTAGGCCTGGCTGTGCTCAGTGAGCCAGACGATCACCTCGCCGGGCAGGTAACGCGCCAGTTCCGCGCGGCGATAAAACAGCCGCCGCCGCGTGGCGGCATGCTGGCCCTGGTTGCGCTGGGGGTCGCCTTCCTCGAAGGGCAGCACGTAGGGCCGGCCATGCGACAGGTTGGTGGTGAACATCTGCAGGTGGATGGACCTGGGCGGCACGGTCGGTGGCAGCGTGCTGCCCTCGGGCGGAAAGCCGGGGGCGCGCCAGAGGTCGCCGAAGGTCAGGGGCGGGTCGCCCGGCGTGCGGCCCGCGGCCTGCTGGATGGTGTCGTGGAGCCAGGGTGTGAGGGCAGGGTCGGCATCACCGGGCTCGCTCATGCCCGTGCACAGCCCAAAGCCGTTGGCCGTGAGCTTGCGCGTGACATCGCGGTACACCCCCCAGAGCACCAGGCCGGTACCTGCCAGCACGAAGGTCAGCACGCCGGCCAGCAGGCTGCTGTACCCGCTGGCCGCCACGGCCAGCACCAGCGCGGCCAGGCTGGCCGCCCAGTAGGCCTGCAGCAGCCCGCGGACGATGTGGAACACCCGGCGCCAGGTGCCGCCGCGGTTCAGCGCCAGCACCAGTACCGAGAACAAGCGACGCGTGGTTTGTTGCGGCTGGAACAGGCGCAGCAGGCGGCTGGGCCCCTGCGGGTCCGCCCGCTGTCCGAGTTCGTCGGGCAGGCGGGCGAGGCGCTCAAACCCGGCCATGCTGCCGGTGTGCCGCCGGCGGTACTCCGCGGCGGCGGTCACGGCGGCCGCAATGGCGCCGGCCGAGGAGCCGCCGATGTTCTTGAAATGGTAGTGCGCCGCCAGCCGGCCGATGGCCTTGGGGTAAACAATGCCGCTGGTGACGCCGCCTTTCATCACCAGGTCACAAAACCGGTTTTTGGGCGGGGAGGGGTGTTTGTTCATGGCGTCCTCGGGGGTGTGCGGGAGGACGATCACCCTAACGACAAACCATGCGGCGCGCAAGCTCCCATCAGCGGAGGCCCTTGGTACTTCCGCAGCCCTTCTGTTTTGCCCGCCAGGAAAGGGGGCCAGGGCCGGCGTCAGGCCGCCGCGGCCTTCACAGCGTGAAGATCTTGCCCGGGTTCATGATGTTGTGCGGATCGAGTGCGCGCTTGATGGTGCGCATCATGTCCACCGCGCCGTTGCCGGCTTCGGTCACCAGAAAGTCCATCTTGTGCAGGCCGACGCCGTGTTCGCCGGTGCAAGTGCCTTCCAGGCGCAGGGCGCGTGCCACCAGCGTGTGGTTCAGCGCTTCGGCGGCCACCCGTTCTTCGGGCTTGTCCGGATCGATCAGGTAGCCGAAGTGGAAGTTGCCGTCGCCCACGTGACCGACCAGGAAGTAGGGGATGCCGCTGGCATCGGCTTCGCTGACCGAGTCGAGCAGGCAGTCGGCCAGGCGCGAGATCGGCACGCAGGTGTCGGTCGAGATCGCGCGGCAGCCCGGCCGCGACTGGATCGCCGCAAAGTAGGCGTTGTGCCGCGCGGTCCACAGGCGCGTGCGTTCCTCGGGCGTGCTGGCCCATTCAAAGGCGTTGCCGCCCATGTCGGTCGCGATCTCCTGCACGGTCTCGGCCTGTTCCTTGACGCTGTTGGGCGAGCCGTGGAATTCCATCAGCAGCATGGGCTCCTCGCGCAGGCCGAGTTTGGCGTAGGCGTTGACCATGCGCACGGTGTTGCTGTCGATCAGCTCCACGCGGGCAATCGGAACGCCGAGCTGGATGATCTGGATGGTGGTGCGCACCGCCGCCTCGATGCTCGGGAAGGAGCAGATCGCCGCCGAGATCGCCTCGGGCAGCGGGTAGAGCCTGACGGTGATTTCGGTGATCACGCCCAGCGTGCCTTCGCTGCCGACCATCAGGCGCGTCAGGTCGTAACCGGCCGATGATTTCTTGGCACGGGTGCCGGTGCGGATGACCTCGCCGCTGGCGGTGACCACCTCCAGCGCCAGCACGTTTTCGCGCATGGTGCCGTAACGCACGGCGTTGGTGCCGCTGGCGCGGGTGGCGCTCATGCCGCCTATCGTCGCATCGGCGCCCGGGTCGATCGGGAAGAACAGGCCGGTGCTCTTGACCTCTTCGTTGAGTTGCTTGCGCGTGACGCCGGCCTGCACCGTCACGGTCAGGTCTTCGGCATTGATGGACAAGACCTTGTTCATGCGGCTCACGTCAATGCTGATGCCGCCCTGCACGGCCAGCAGATGGCCTTCCAGCGAGGTGCCGACGCCAAAGGGGATGACCGGCACCTGGTACTGCGCAGCCAGCTTGACCGCGTCAGCCACGTCGGCCGTGCTTTCGGCAAACACCACCGCCGCCGGTGGCGGCGCCGCAAACGAGGACTCGTCGCGGCCATGCTGCTCGCGCACCACGAGGGCGGTGGAGCAACGCTCGGCAAACCTTGTTTTCAGGGCCTCGATCAGGGCCAGCGGCACAGCGCGCAGGTTGAGTTGGGGCAGCAGGTGGTCGGGGTGGGTGGGGGCGTTCATGGTGTCTCCGGTCTGAGGCCCCCAGTTTACGACGGCTCCGGCATCCGCGGGGGGCCACCCGGCGCCCCGCGGGGGCATCAGGTCTTGATCGCCGCCGCAAACTCCTCGCGCGAGACCGATTGGTCCCGGTTACTGTCTATCTGGTCGAATCGCTGCTCGATGACCGGAAAACGTGCCGCCTCGGCGCGGTCAAGCTTGCCGTCCCCGTTCACGTCGGCACGATCGAAAGCCGCGTTGATGTCTTGCGTGCCGGTGACGACGCGGGCCGGCGTGACCACGGGCTCGCGCACCTGGGCATGAATGGCCAGCACCGTGCCGACCGTCAGCGCGGCCAGCAGCAGCACGCTGCGTGCTTCGAAGTTGGGAATAAAATGGGATTTGGAGGCCATGAGCGAACGGTTTCCTTGAATTGAACAGGACGTCATTGCACCGCAGCAAGGCAGGTCCAGCCAGCGCTCTTTCACAGTGTTGCCTTGCTGACATGTGCCACGGTTCCGACACATTTTTTTTCCTCGCGTAACGCAGGCCGCGCCTGCCGGAAGAGTACCCGCCATGGCCAACAGACTGACCCAGATCGCCACCCGTACCGGCGACAACGGCACCACCGGGCTGGGCGACAACACGCGCGTGTCCAAGGACAGCCTGCGGGTGCATGCGATGGGCGACGTCGACGAACTGAACTCGCAAATTGGCGTGTTGCTGTGCGAAGAGATGCCGGCCGACGTGCGCGAACTGCTGGTCGAGGTGCAGCACCAGCTGTTCAACCTGGGCGGCGAGCTGTCGATTCCCGGCTTTGAACTGCTCAAGCCCGAGGCGGTGGCGCTGCTTGATGCGGCGCTCGAAAAATACAACGCGACCCTGCCGCGCCTGCAGGAGTTCATTTTGCCGGCCGGTTCGCGTGCCGCCGCGCTGGCGCATGTCTGCCGCACCGTGGCCCGACGCGCCGAACGTGCGGTGGTGGCGCTGGACCAGGCCGAGACGCTGAACGCGTCGCCGCGCCAGTACCTGAACCGCCTGAGCGACCTGTTGTTTGTGCTCTCGCGCGTGCTCAACCGCATGAACGGCGGCGACGACGTGTACTGGAAGAGTGAACGCCTGGCCCGATCGGCCGCGGATTGAATCGCACAACTGCTACTGTATTAATAGCTGTTTGAGCCCGACCCATAAGAGTTGAGGGCCGATTTTGTGGTTAACGCGGGGCCAGCATCGCCATCGTGATGCGCGAAACGCAGGTCAGCTCGCCGGCCTCGTTGGTCAGCTCGATGGCCCAGACCTGGGTGCTGCGGCCGATGTGCACCGGCCGGGTGGTCCCGATGACCCAGCCGCTGGTGACGCCCTTGAGGTGGTTGGCGTTGATGTCCAGGCCCACCGTGCGGTGGCCCTCGGGTGCCGCAAAGGCGGCGCCGCAGGAGCCCAGGGTTTCGGCCAGCACCACCGACACACCGCCATGCAGCAGGCCGTAGGGCTGGCGCGTGCGTTCATCGACCGGCACGCGGGCCCGGATGAAGTCGTCGCCAACCTCCAGGAATTCGATGCCCAGGTGCGTCACCGCGCTGTTGGCGTTGTTGCGGGTCAGCAGTTCGACAGAAATCGGTTGTTTCCAGACAGGCATCGTGGTTCCACAGGGCGTCAAAAGGGCTTGTACCCCAGACTATAAAGAGATTGCGGCCTACAAGTGCCGCGCAGCCAGCCGCCTAAGCTCAGTCGAGGCAGAGGGCAGACAGGGCAACAACGGCGGAAGGCAGCATGGCACGCAGACAAACATGGATGGTGGCCGCAGGTGGCCTGGTGGCGCTGCTGGGCGCCTTGTGGCTGGCGCTGGTGTGGTTCATCCCCGCTGACGAGGACCTGGCCGCCCACGCCGCCGGCGAACTGCAGGGCCGGCTCGGTGTACCGGTGCGGCTGGGCGCGCTGCACTGGCGCCTGCTGCCGGTACCGGCCATCGTGCTGGAGGACGTGGCGACCGACCAGCCACAGGCCATCACGGTCAAAAAGCTCACGGCCTATCCGGATCTGCTGGCCCTGCTGCAGCGGCGCGTGATCCTGGACCGTGTGGAACTCGACGGCGCGGTGGTGCCGCAACTGTCCTTGCGGGCGCTCGACGCGACCTCACGCGGCGCCCCCGCGGAAGCCGGGGCCACGCCGCTGGCGCGTTTCGTGTTTCGCGACCTGACCTGGCTGTCGCGCCATGGCGTGCCGGTGGTGTATGACGGCGAGATCGACTTTGACCCGGGCTGGCGGCCACGCCAGGCCGTGTTGCGTCGCCCCGGTTTCACGCCGGCCACCGACCTGACCCTGACCCGGCAAGGGCAGGACGACCGCTGGGCCATCCGCAGCCAAGTGGGCGGCGGCACGGCCGATGGCGAGGTGCAGTTTCAGACCCGTGCCGACGGCCGCCTGGCGCTGGACGGCCAATTGCGGCCCAGCGGGGTTGAGGTGGCGAGCGCGGTGGCTGCCTTCAACCGCAAGCCGGTCATCGCTGGCAAGGCCTCGGGCCACACCGTGCTGTCGGCCCAGGCGGATACCCTGGTCGGACTGGCGCAGTCGCTGCATACAAAAACCGTGTTCACCATGGGCGCCTCGACCCTGCTGCGCTTCGACCTGGACAAGGCCATTCGCAGCCTCGGCCGGGAGCATGCGGGGCAGACAGCACTCGACGCGGTGTCCGGCCAGATGGACACCCAGAACACGCCGCGCGGCATGGTCACGCAATTCACCGGGATCAAGGCCAGTTCCGGGGCCCTGAGTGCCTCCGGCAAGGCCCGCCTGGCCAACCGGCAGATCGAGGCCGAATTCGCGGTGGATCTGGTGGACGGCATCGTTGGCGTGCCCCTGGTGCTCAGCGGGCCGGTGGACAAGGTGGCGGTGTCGGTGCCGAGGGGCGCGGTGGCCGGCGCGCTGCTGGGCACGGCGGTGCTGCCCGGCATCGGAACGGCGATTGGTGCGCGTGTGGGCGCCACCCTGGGCAGGCTGTTCGATTCCGGGCCGGATCGCCAGCCCGCCCGCCGCGCCGGGAACGGCCCCCTGAGCGGTACGGGCCGGCCTTGTCCCAGCCTGCGCTGAAGCCTGATGGCGGTGTGGACATTGCTGGCCCCGGAACGTGCACTTTGGGTACCATAGGGGCTTTCTACGTCGGGTGGCCCTGGGTCCCCCGCGCGCGCGTTGTGTCGCCAGCTCTTTCCCCGTTTGCCCCCGAGGTGTTCACCATGTCCAAGTCATCCCCATCGTCCCCGCAGTCCGCCTCTTCTGCAAACACGCCACTGGAACGTGCGCTTGACCGGAACGAGGCGGTCGAGAAAACCGTGAAGCAGACCAGCGCCGAACTGTTTGTGATCAACGCGGTGCTCAAGCAGGAAATCCCCGAACATGTGCAAACCGGGGATGTGGCCCAGGCACTGGAAAAGACCGGCGAACTCGAAGGCAAGATCCAGAAGTCTGCCGCCGACCTGGCGCATGTCAACGAGCTGCTGGAGCAGGAAATCGGCGAACGCGCCGGTGTCGAGCGCGAACTCGCCGTCACCAAGGCGGCGCTGGCCCAGGCCAAAACCAGGTAGGCCCGCGGCGGGCCGCGCTGGCTACTTCCTGCGGTTCAGCAGGGCGTACAGCAGGATGGCGCCAAAGGTGGCGGTGCCGATGCCGCCCAGCGCAAACTGGCCGAACTTCAGCGTGAAGTCGCCGGTGCCCAGCACCAGCGTGATGGCCGCGACCAGCAGGTTCTTGTTGTCGGAAAAATCAACCTTGTTGTCGACCCAGATCTTGGCGCCGGCTACCGCAATCAGGCCGAACACCACGATACTGACGCCGCCCATCACCGGCAACGGAATCGCCTGGATCAATGCGCCGAACTTGGGGCTGAAGCCCAGCACCACCGCGATCAGGCCGGCGACCACAAACACCGCCGTCGAATAAATCTTGGTGGCGGCCATCACGCCGATGTTTTCAGCATAGGTGGTGACACCGGTGCCGCCTGACGCGCCTGACACCATGGTGGCCACGCCGTCGCCGATGAAGGCCCGGCCCATGTACTGGTCGAGGTTTTTGCCGGTCATGGCCGTCACGGCCTTGATGTGGCCGAGGTTTTCCGCGACCAGGATGATGGCCACCGGCGCAATCAGCAGCATGGCATTGGCGCTGAACACCGGCGCGGCAAAGCCGGGCAGGCCGAACCACGCGGCATTGGCAATCGGCGAGAGGTCCACCGGCTTGCCCAGGCCCAGCCCGTTGGTCAGCACCGCATACACCAGCGTTGCGACGATCAGGCCGACCAGGATCAGCAGGCGCTGCACCATGCCGCGTGTCATCACGGCGACCAGCGCCACGCTGACAAAGGTCACGACCTGCATCCAGGAGTCGAAGTTGCTGGCGGCCATGTTCTTGATCGGGATGCCGGCCAGGTTCAGGCCGATCACCGCCACCACGGCGCCGGTGACCACCGGCGGCATGAAGCGTTCGATCCAGCCGGTGCCGACGGCCTGCACGATGGCGCCAATGACGGTGTACAACAGGCCGCAGGCAATGATGCCGCCGAGTGCCAGGCCGATGTTCGGGTTGGGCCCCTTGCCGGCGTAGGCGGTGGCGGCGATCACCACGCCGATGAAGGCAAAGCTGGACCCGAGGTAGCTGGGCACCTTGCCGCCGGTGATCAGGAAAAAGATCAGCGTGCCGACGCCGCTCATCAGGATCGCGATGTTGGGGTCAAAGCCCATCAGGATGGGCGCGAGCACGGTGGCGCCGAACATCGCGATCACGTGCTGCACGCCCATCACCGCCGTTTGCGGCCAGGGCAGGCGCTCGTCGGGCCCGATCACGCCGCCCTGCTGCAAGACCGTGCTGCTTTTTTCTGTCCAGCTGAAACCGCCTTTTGAATTTTCCATCAACTGCTCCTTGTAAGTGGCGCCATCCTAGGAGCAATAGCCATGCCGCACAAGGTTGTTGCAGCGCGGGCGTGATGTTCAAGCGACAAAAGCGGCGAGTTCGCGCAGCACGCCGGCGTCTTTCAGGATGTGCCGGTGCCCGAGATCCTGCGTGGCCAGCAGCCGGGCGCCGGTGATGGCCTGGCTGTAGGCCACGCCGTCGGCAAAGCGGTTGATGCTGTCGCTGCGGTCATGCACCACCAGCGTGGGCTGGGTGATGCGCGGGCCGACGGCGGCGGGTTCGAACTGCGGCATCAGGATGCCCTCGCGCGCTTCAATGCGTTGCTGCATGGCCGCACGTGTGGACTCGCGCAGGCCGAACACCTGCGCGAACAACCGCGTGTATTCATAAGGGGATGCCGGCGGGGCCAGCAGCACCAGTTTGCCCACGGGCAGGCCGCGGCTGGCCGCGTAGGCCCCGGCGTTGGCTGCCAGCGAATGCGCGACCAGGGCCTGTACCTGGTGGCCGGCCTGCCGCAGGCGTGCCACGGTGTAGTCGATGGCGCGTGCAAACTGCGGCAGGTTGCTGGTCGATCCCGCGCTGCGCCCGTGGGCCGGCATTTCAAGAATAACCGGCCGCAGGCCCTGCGCCTGCAGGGTGTCGGCCAGCGCCAGCATCTGGCCGGCGTGGCCGCCCCAGCCATGCACCAGCAGCACCAGCGGGCCATGCGGCGCCACCGGGCGTTCGTAGACGGTCAGGCTGGCGTGCTCGAAGGCCCAGTGGCTGATGCGCCAGTCCGGCGACCAGGTCCTGCGCCGGTTCAGCCACTTGGGCGGCAAGGGGGTGCCGAACAGGCGATGTGCTGCGCGCACCGCCAGGGTCGGCCAGACGTGCTGCGACGCGCCCAGGCCCCAGCGGAACAGCCGGGTCACGGGGCTGGTGTGGTAGTAGGCGGCGGTGGCTTCCAGTGATGTACGTGTCATGAGAGGCTCCTGGGTGCTTTTTCCGGATCAGTACCAGATCCAGTCTTCATTGCTGCGCGGCAGGGAGCGCAGCGATGCGAGGGCAGATTGCGCGGCGCGGGCCGCTGCAACCACGGCAATGGCGAGGAGGAGGAAGAACAACATGGCATTTTCCTTTCTTCGCACGATCGTGCGAAATATGGGCCAACAAAAAGCCCTGGTGGGGCTGACAAAACTCATGGCTGGTAACTCTTGACCAGGCGCTGCCAACTGGCCTGGGCACGTTCGGCGGCGCGGGGGTCGCGCAGGAAGCGCGTGTCGTGGATCAGGCCCAGCATCAGGGCGTAGATTTCGGCGACGAGCTGCTCGGCGTCGGTATCGGAGCGGAGGTCGCCCCGCTCGACGGCTTGCACGACGGTGCGGCGCAGGGCGGCGCGCCAGCGCGTGATCTCGCCGTGCAGGTGGTCGCGCAGGGGGCCTTCGCGGTCGTCCAGCTCAAAGGCGCCGGCGCTGTATACGCAGCCGGTATGGGCCTCCACGTCCCGGGTGCGCACAATCCAGCGCTGCACAATCGCATCCAGCCGCGGCAGGCCTTTGGGCTGCTGCACCGCGGGGACAAACACATCGGCCAGAAACCGCCGGCCGAACTCGTCAATCACGGCTTTCTGCAGGGCCTCGCGCGAACCGATGCGTGAAAACACCCCGCTCTTGGACAGGCCGAGACGGTCGGCCACGGCCTGGAGCGTGATGGCCTCCAGTCCCTCGGCGGAGGCAAGGTCCAGCGCCGCACCCACAATGGCGGCGCGGGTCATCTCGCTTTTCTGGGTTCTGGCGTCCATGAAGCAAATATTAGCACGACTGTGCGATTTGTGCAGGGAGGCTTTTTTGGGCTGAGAAGCGACGCCGAGGAGCCGACAGACCCTGACGGTCCGCACGGTGTTCATCCTACAGCCGGGCCGGGCCGGCCGGGCAAAGATGATATTGAGCACATCGCTCTCACATTTTTGGAGACCCCATGAAAAAGCAATCCCTTGTCCTGACCCTCGCCGCATTGGCCTGTACTGCTGCCTTTGCCCAGGCGCCCACCGGCGTCGTTGCAACGCCTTCCGCACAAGCCAACCCGACCGCTTCAGGCGGCACCCCCGCAGCCAAGGCCGAGATGAAGGTTGACGCCAAGAAGGTCAATGGTTCCACGCTGTCAGCGCAAAACCCCGTGGCCGGTTCCGGCGGCGCTGCTGCCAACGCACAGATCAGCCCGTCCGCTTCCGGTGGCACGCCCGCCGCCAAGGCCGAGATGAAGGTTGACGCCAAATTGAACAACACCGCCATGAACAGCATGGACACCAACGGCGACGGCATGGTCTCCAAGCGCGAGTGGGACCGCCACCACGCGAGCATGTGGGGCCACATGAAAACAAAGAGCAAAAACGGCATGGTGCCGATGAGCGACGTTGAGATGATGATGGGCACGCCCAAATAAGGGACGTGTATCGCATCGGTTGCAGTGGGCGCCAACAGCGTCTGGTGTCACCATGCTGCGGGCCTTGACCCGCCCCAAGGCTGCCTGCGGGCGGCCTTTTGTTTTTGCGCCGGCGCAACCCCCTGCCTGTCGCAAGGGTGGATGCCCGCGCGGGGGCGGGCCTGCTAAGCTTTCGCCTCATGAGCGCCCCCTACATCCCCCAAATCCGCCTGTACCAGAACTGGCTGCGCGACACGCGCCAGCTGTCCTTTGACAACTACGACGCCCTGTGGCGCTGGTCGGTGACGGACCTGGACGCCTTCTGGCAAAGCATCTGGGACTACTTTGAGCTGCAGTCACCCACGCCTGCTACCGATGTGCTGGTCGAGGCAAAAATGCCCGGTGCGCGCTGGTTTCCCGGCGCGCAGTTCAACTACGCGCAGCAGGTGTTCCGGCATGTCGACCGCGCCCATGCGGCCGGGTTTCCCGCACTGCTCAGCCACAACGAAAAAAGCCTGGACAGCGCCCCGGCACGCGAGCTGAGCTGGCCCGAGCTGCGCCGCCAGGTGGCGTCGCTCGCGCTGCACCTGAAGGACCAGGGCGTGTTGCCGGGCGACCGCGTGGCGGCCTACCTGCCCAACATTCCCGAGGCCATGGTGGCCTTCCTCGCCGTGGTCAGCATAGGCGGCGTGTGGAGCATCTGCGCGCCCGACATGGGCACGAATGCCGTGCTGGACCGCTTCCGGCAGATCGAACCCAAGGTGCTGATTGCCTGCGACGGCGTGACCTACGGCGGGCGCGACATCGACCGCACGGCGGTGGTGGCGGAGATCCGCGCGGCCCTGCCTTCGCTGCAGCACGTGATTGTTCACTACAACCTCGATGCTGCTAATTCAATAGCTGACAGCGCCCGGTTTGAGAGCGCTACAGCCCGAAATGATGCTGACACCGCGGCCTTTGCGCCGATGTGGCTGCCTTTCGACCATCCGTTGTGGATCGTCTATTCCAGCGGCACCACCGGCCTGCCCAAACCCATCGTGCACGGCCATGGCGGCACCGTGCTGGTCGCGCTGGCGCTCAAGACCCTGCACAACGACATCGGCTGCAGCTACGAGGCCAACTCCTTCGGCGAGCGTTACCACTGGTACAGCTCCACCGGCTGGGTCATGTGGAACGCGCAGGTCAGCGGCCTGCTCAATGGCACGACCTGCTGCATTTACGACGGCAACCCCGGTGGCAGCAAGGACAAGCCGGACTGGACCACCTTGTGGCGCTTCGGCGCGAAACTGGGTGTGACGTTTTTCGGGGCCGGTGCGGCCTTTTTTGCCAACTGCCTGAAGGCCGGCGTGGACCTGTCGACGTGCGGCGACCTGTCGTCCGTCCGCGCGCTGGGCACCACGGGCTCGCCGCTCTCGCCCGAGGCGCAGACCTGGGGCACGGAGCAGTTTCGGCGCATCGCCAAAACCGAAGCGCAACAGGACATCTGGTGGTGCAATATTTCCGGCGGCACGGACTTCGCCGGTGCCTTCATTGGCGGCAACCGCGAGCTGCCGCAGGTGCCGGGCGAGATGCAGTGCCGCCTGCTCGGCTGCGCCGTCGAGGCTTGGAACGAGCAGGGCCAGCCGGTGATCGGCGAGGTCGGCGAGCTGGTCTGCAGCCAGCCGATTCCGTCCATGCCGCTGTACTTCTGGGGCGATACCGGCAATGCGCGTTATATCTCGAGTTATTTCGACATGTACCCCAACGTCTGGCGCCACGGCGACTGGCTCAAGATCACGCCCTCGGGCAGCTGCATCATCTATGGCCGCTCCGACGCCACCATCAACCGCCACGGCCTGCGCATGGGCACCAGCGAACTCTACAGCGCGGTCGAGGCGCTGCCGGAAGTGATCGACTCGATGGTGGTGGACCTGGAGTACCTGGGGCGCGAAAGCTACATGCCGCTGTTTGTGGTCCTGCGCGAAGGCGTGGCCCTGGACGATGCGATGAAGGCCAGGCTCAACAACGCCATCAAGACGGCGCTGTCCCCGCGTTTTGTGCCGAACGAAATTTTCCAGGTGCCGGAGATCCCGCGCACCCTGTCGGGCAAGAAGCAGGAGCTGCCGATCAAGAAACTGCTGCTGGGCCAGCCGATCGACAAGGTGGTCAATCGGGACGCGATGGCCAATCCCGGCTGCCTGGACTGGTACGTCGCGTTTGCGCAGCGGCGTGCCGGCGCCGCCTGAGGCTCGCCGCGAGCGCCGCCCTGCTCAGGCCGGCTTGCGGTTGACCAGCACGATGCCCAGCGCCACCAGCACCAGCGCCGCCAGCAGGCTGGGCGTGGTCGCCTCGTGCAGCCACAGTGCAGCGAACAGCAGCGCAAACAGCGGCGTGAGGAAAACAAAAACGGAAATCTTGGTCGCCGGATAACGGCCCAGCATCCACATCCAGGCCAGGTAGCTGGCAAAGGCACCGACCACCGTCTGCAGCAGCAGCGAGGTGAGGGCAAACGGGCTGAAGCGCCAGAACCAGCGCTCGCCCAGGGCCAGTGACAGCAGCGGCAGGGTGACGGTGCTCACGGCCACCTGGTAGAACAGCAATTTTTCGGCCGATACTTTGGCCAGCGACGAGGCCCGGATCACCACCGTGGTCAGGCCCCACAACATGCCGGCCACCAGCGCCATCACATCGCCAACCCAGGTCGGCGCGCCGGCGGCGCTGAAACCCTCGCGCAGCGCAAAGGCCACCGCCGCAAAAGCGCAGGCCAGGCCCACCCACTGCACCGGCCGCAGCGTTTCGGACTTCACCCAGATCGGCAGCAAGGCCGCCACCCAGAACGGCGAGGTGTAGAGAAACACCGTGAGCCGCGACGCGCTGGTGTACTGCAGGCCCACATACAGGCAGGCAAATTCGCCCGCGAACAGCGCGCCCGCCAACAGCCCCGCGCGCAGCGACCCATCCGCACCGAACAGCTTGACGCCGCGCCAGGCACACCACAGCCAGAGGAGCACGGTGGCGCCGGCAAACCGGATGGCGGCCTGGAAGGCCGGCGCCACTTCGGGCAGCGTGGCCTTGACCAGCACCTGCTGGAAGCCCCAGAACAGGCTGCAGGCCAGCAGCAGGGAGATGGCGAGGGTGTCGAGATGGGTCTGGCGTGGCGTCATGCGTGGCGGCGGTTTGCAGCAGGTGCTGTCAGAGCGGATGCTCGGTGTAGAAGCGCCCGCCGTGAAACAGCAGCGGCGCCGCGCCGGCGCGGTGGCTGCAGCGTTCGACCTCGCCGACAAAAATCACATGGTCGCCTTCTTCGTAGCGGCTGCGGTTGAAACATTCAAAGGTGGCCGCGGCGCCCGCCAGCAAGGGCGAGCCGCTGGCACCTTCGGTCCAGGCGACCCCCTCCCAGCGGCCTTCGCGTTTGGCTGCAAAACGCTCTGCCAGCTCTTTCTGGTCGGCCGCCAGGATGTTGATGGCGTAATGCGAGCCGGTACTCAGTGCCGGCATGGAGCCGGCCGCCTGCGCCAGGCTCCAGAGCACCAGCGGCGGCTCGAGCGAGACGGAGTTGAAGGAGTTGGCGGTCAGGCCGATCAGCTCGCCGTCGGGCTTGCGCGCTGTGACAATCGTCACGCCGGTGGCAAACATGCCGAGGCAGGCGCGGAACTCGCGCGGGGAAAAACTGGGGTGGCTGGCCCGGCGCAATGCAGTGGGAGGCGTCATGGGGGTAATTTACCCCAATGCCCCGGGCCCGGCAGGCGTCCCGCCATCAGGCGCCGTGCGTAAAATCGCACCATGCGCTCAACCTGCACCGCGGCCTTTCTGACAGCTTCATTATTGATAGCGACTGGCGCCCCCGCTGCGGGGCCTTGCGATGAGTTTGTTCGCAAACTTCCGAATCTCGGGCGCAGCCTCTGCGAGGCCGCCCAGCTGCAGGCCACGGCCGCCCGCTCGGTCAAGGGGCAGACCCTGTGGATGCGCGATGTCAAGCCCGAGGATGTGCGCCAGCGCGTGCTGGTGCTGGGCGCCATTCATGGGGACGAGCTGTCGTCGGCCTCGGTGGCCCTGCACTGGATCCGCCTGGCCGAGGAAACCACGGCGCCCTGGTCGCAAGCCATCCACTGGCGTTTTATACCGGCCCTCAATCCCGACGGGCTGCTGGCCAGCCCGCCGCGGCGCGTCAACGCCAATGGCGTCGATCTGAACCGCAACTTCCCCACGCCGTTCTGGGAGCGTGACGCCAAGGCGTACTGGGAAAAGCGCACCCGCAAGGACCCGCGCCGCTGGCCGGGAACCAAACCGCTGTCCGAGCCGGAGTCGCGCTTTCTGCACCAGGAGATGCAGAACTTCAAGCCCCACCTGATCGTCAGCATCCATGCACCGTACGGGGTGCTTGACTTTGACGGACCGTCGGTTCCACCGTCCAAACTGGGGCGGCTGTACCTGGACCAGGTCGGCATTTTCCCGGGCTCGCTCGGCAACTATGGCGGTGTGCACAAGGGGGTGCCGGTGGTCACCATCGAACTGCCCAATGCGATGCGCACACCGCTGGACGCCGAGATGCGCCAGATGTGGCTGGACCTGCTGCGCTGGATGACCGAGCGGGTGCCTGCGGGTGCGCCCGAGGCGTCGTCACGCACGCCCTGACGCAACCCGCCGGATTTTGTTCATGATGAAATGGGCAGCAGCCCATTTGTTGCGGACGCCGGCAGCTATTAAGACAGTAGCATCCGGCTGCACCTGGCAACCTGTTTTCAGCGCTTGAGCCGGTCGTAGGCCTTGTCCATGGGAACGCTTCTGTCGGTGTCCTGCAGGCCCCGGCTCAGGTCGCGACTGGCTTGCTGCAGTTTCGGATCGGGCTCGGCATCGGTCATGTCGGTGGACTGGTCGCGCTCATGCGGCAGCGCGAGACGGGTTTCGTCCGACGCGTCGGCTGGTGTTGCTGCGCGCCCGGGCCGCGGGCGTCCTGCGGCCGGTGTCTTGACGGGCATGCCCTCACTCTGCCCGGGCTGGCCTGTGGCCTGCTTCTGCACGGGCGGGGCGGGCTGATTGGACGGGTTGGGAAGAGGGCGGGCCACAGGCGTTCTTTCTGTTGCAGCAAGGGATTCAGCGGTCACTGTGCTGCTCTATCTGCAGGCGCTTTGTCAGCCTGTGCAGCGTCCGGCTGTAGGAGGACGGCGGGCGGGTGACCGGCGGGTGGCCATGGTCAAGCCAAAGTACTACGATGGCGCAAAGGTCTCCACGTGCCGGCTTCCCAGCACGGGCTCCCGGTCCGCAGCGATGCATCGCCTGCAAGGACCCCCGGGCCGGCGAAGGCGCAAAGGAATGGAATGGTAAGTTCGTTGGGGCTTCGCGCCCGTCTGGTGTTGTTGATTGTGGTGGCGCTGCTGCCGGTGCTTGGCCTGTTTGCCTGGGCGGCAGCCAGCAAGCAGAGTGATGCCCTGAAGCTGGCGCGCTCCACACTGCAATCCCAGGCGCTGCTGACCGCCGCCAGCCAGCAGCCGCAGGTCGAGGCGATCAAACAGCTTCTGGGCGATCTGGCCAGCGCGCCCTCCGTCAAGGGCCGGCTGCCGGGCCTGTGCAGCGAGTACCTGCGCAATTTGCATGCGATGCATCCGCAGTACACCGACCTGGGGGTGGTGGCGCTCGACGGCACCGTGCTGTGCCACTCCGAAGCTTCCCTGGTGGGCGCCGATGCCAGCGCCCGGCCTTTTTTCAAACGGGTCATGGCCAGCCGCCAGTTTTCCATTGGCGAATATGGCACGGGCAGGCGCAGCGGCCAGGCGGGCATCGGTTTTGCGGCGCCCGTCCATGACAACGCCGGGGTGCTGAGTGGGGCGGTCTTTGCCGCGCTCAGCGTGCAGGCTTTCGCGCCCCTGCTGGCGCAGGTGGCGCCGACGGCAGGGGCCAGCGTGGTGCTGACCGATCGCCGAGGCACCGTCCTGGCCGCCCAGCCTGCAGCTGCCGGCGCGGTGGGCAGCCTGCAGACCGATGCGACCATCCGGGCCTTTTTGCAGGCCCCGCGCGTGGGCATCGAGGAGGCACCGGATGCTGGCGGGGAGCAGCGCGTGTACGCCTTTGCCCCGGTGAGCGGCACGGCGGACGGCGCGCTGTTTGTGGCCGTCAGCATGACACGCGCGCTGATCTCCGCTGAACCGGCGAAAGCGCTGACGCTGGAACTGGGGGTTCTGCTCGCTGCCGCCCTGTTTGGCATGGCCTGCGCCTGGGTCATGGGCAAGCGCCTGATCGTCAACCCGGCCAATGCCATGCTGCATGAAGCCGACGAACTGGCCCGCGGCAACCTGGCGGCTCGCGTTGCGCTCGGCCCGGTTTACCAGGGGGAGCTCGGGCATCTGGCACGAACCTTCAACCGCATGGCCGCATCGCTGGAGTTGAGCCACCAGCAACGCGACGAGTCGCTGGCGCGCATCGGCAAGGAGCGCGGCATGCTGGACCTGATCATCAACAGCATGAGTGAAGGGGTGCTGGCGATTGATGTCGAAGGCCGCTTCCTGCTGTTCAACGCGACCGCGAAAAAGTATTTCCCCAGCGATGGAACAGGCAAAACGCTGGCGGCATGGCGGGCGGACCACGAGGTGGTGCTGCTGGACGGCAAGACGGTGTGTGCGCCGCAGAACCGGCCGCTGAGCCGGGCCATTCGCGGCGAGAGCGTCGACAACTGGGATATCCTGCTGCGCCGGCCAGGCGCCAGGGACCATGTGCTGCGCAACAATGTCCGGCCCCTGCACGACGAGGCGGGGCAACTGGTGGGCGGGCTGGCGGTGTTTACCGACATCACCGAGCGCAAGTTCACCGAGGAACTGGTGCGCGACCAGGAGCAGGTGCTGGAGCTGATCGCCTACGGCGTGCCCTTGCCGCAGTCCCTCGAAGCCATCGTCAGCCTGATCGAGGGCCGTTCCGCCAACAGCCTGTGTTCGATTTTGCTGCGCGAGGGCACGCGCTTGCGCCATGGTGCGGCGCCCAGCCTGCCGGCCGCCTTCAGCCGGCAGGTCGACGGGCTGGGGATCGGCGAAGGTGCCGGCGCGTGCGGGACGGCCGCGTTCCGCAAAAAGCCGGTCGTGGTGGAGCACCTGGCCAGTGATCCGCTGATGCGCAACTACCGCGAGCTCGGACGCGAATTCGACCTGCAGTCCTGCTGGTCCACGCCGGTGCTCTCGGCGGCGGGCGAGGTCCTGGCCACCTTTGCGATCTACCATCACACGCCGTACACGCCTCAGCCGGCGGATCAGGACCTGGTGGACACGGCCGTGCGGCTGGCGCGCATTGCGATCGAGCGGGCGCAGGCCGAGGCCGCGCTGCTGGGCAGCGAGGCGCGTTTTCGGGAGCTTGCAGAAAACATCAAGGACGTGTTTTACAACCGCGACTTTGCCAGCGGGCGTTTTCTCTACATCAGCCCGGCCTATGAGACCCTGTGGCATCGCCGCCGGGAAGAACTGTACGCGGCACCCGATGCCTACCGCGAGTCCATCCACCCCGACGACCGGGACGCGGAAGCGCAGACCAAACACCGGCAGGCGTCGGGTGCTGCCACCGACCTGGAATACCGGATTGTCCGGCCGGATGGCGAGGTGCGCTGGATTCGCGACCGTTCCTACCCGGTCCTCAACGAGGCCGGCTCGGTGGAGCGCATTGTCGGCACCGCGCGTGACGTGACCGGGCGCAAACGTGCGGACCGCGAACTGGCGCGCACCAACCGGGCGTTGCAGATGCTCAGCCGCTGCAACCAGGCGCTGACCCGCATCGACGACGAAGCCGAACTGTTGCTGCAGGTGTGCCGGCTGGCCGTGGAGGTGGGCGGCTACCGGATGGCGTGGGTCGGTTATGCGCGGGACGATGCAGCCCGCAGCATCGAGCCCATGGCCCACGCCGGCCATGAAGCGGGCTACCTCTCCAGGGTCAGGCTGACCTGGGATGCCGACCAGCCCACCGGGCGCGGGCCTGCGGGCCAGACCATACGCAGTGGCCGGGCCAGCGTCAGTGAAGACATCGCGCAGGGAGACAACCAGTTTTACTGGAGCGAGGAGGCGGCAGAACTGGGCTACCGCAGCGCAGTGTTCTTGCCCCTGAGTGACGCCCATCGCACGTTCGGCCTGCTGGGCCTGTACTCCGGATCGCTTGAAAAACTTGCCGCTGACGAGATCAGGCTGTTGCAGGACATGGCCGACAACCTGGCGTTTGGCATCGGCAGCTTGCGCGCCCGGCTGGAGCGCCAGCGCAGCCAGGAAGAGGCGCGCCTGGCGGCCGTCCAGGTGCGCGAGCAGGCCTCGCTGCTCGACCGTGCGCAGGACGCCATCATGGTTCGCAACCTGGACAGAACCCTGCGTTTCTGGAACAAGGGCGCCGAGCGCCTCTACGGCTGGACCGCCGACGAGGTGCTCGGCAAAACCATGGATGAACGCATGTACCGCAGCCCGCAGGCGCTGGCCGATGCCATGAACCAGACCCTGGCCAATGATGGGGACTGGACCGGGGAGCTCGAGCAGGTGGCCCGCGACGGCTCGACGTTCAGCATCGAGGCACGCTGGACCGTGGTGCGTGATGGGCAGGGCCGGGTCAACGGCGTGCTGGGCATCAACACCGATATCCGGGAGCGCAAGCGGGCGCGCGAGGAAATCCTGCAACTCAATGCCAGCCTGGAAGACCGGGTGCAGCAGCGCACCGGGCAACTGGAGTTTGCCAACAAGCAGCTCGAGGCCTTTTCCTATTCGGTGTCGCACGACCTGCGCACGCCGCTCAGTGCCATTGGTGGATTCAGCAACCTGCTCGTGCGGGAACTGGAGGGCGGCGCAGCGGGCGAACGCAGTCGGCATTACCTGGCCCGCATACGTGCCGGCGTGGTGCAGATGGGCGAACTGATCGACGCCCTGTTGTCGCTGGCGCAGGTTTCGCGCACCAACCTGCGCTGGGAGACCGTCGACCTGAGCGCTTTGGCGGAAAAAATACTTGGCGGTTACCGCGAGAGGCAGCCCGGTCGCGTGGCCCTGCTCGACATCCAGCCAGGCCTGCTGGCCCAGGGCGATGCGCGCCTGCTGTTGCAGGTGCTGGACAACCTGCTGGGCAATGCCTGGAAGTTCAGCAGCCTGCAAGCGCAATCCCTGATCGCGTTCGGGCGGGAGCAAAGCCCCGGCGGTGAGGCGGTGTACGTGGTGCGGGACAACGGGGCGGGCTTTGACATGGCTTATTCAGAAAAACTGTTTGGCGCTTTCGAGCGCTTGCACACCGTCTCGGAATACGCCGGAACCGGCATTGGCCTGGCGACGGTGCACAGAATCATCACGCGTCACGGGGGGCGGGTGTGGGCCGAGTCCGCGCCAGGGCACGGGGCGGCCTTCTATTTCACCCTGGGTGACGCACCTGCGGCGGGGCTGGAGGCCTCGTGAGCGCCGTGCGGCTGCACGCTCTCACGAGGGTCCGAGCCACGCAAGATACCTGCATGCCACCCGGCAGGGCGCAGCGATCGGGAACAAAACAGCAGAAACCGCGAGGTTCAATTGTGACTGAGGGGTAGAAAATAAAGCGAGCACTCTCGATTCAGACGTGAACGGCTAAAATGTCGGCATGACTACCACCACTCAGACCGGGCCGGCCCCCAGGGCCAGATCCGCCGCGCATGGCGGCCCCAAAATTTCTTTCAAGGCGCAAATGCTGGCCGCCCGGGAGGAGGCCATCGTGCAGGCGGTCAACCGGCTGCTGGCGGAAAAAGGCTTTGACCTGATGACGGTGGATGAAGTCGCTGCGGATGTGGGCATTGCCAAGGCCAGTCTTTACAAGCACTTCCCCAGCAAGGAAGACCTGGCGGCGGCGGCCATGGTCCGCGTGGTCGGGCTGGCGCAGGCCTTTCTGGCCAGCTTGCCGGCAGACGCCCAGCCCCTGGCGCAACTCAAGGCGATGGTGCGCTGGATGCTGCAGCGGCAGCTGGCCGGCGAAATGCCCTCGCTGCCGCACCAGAACTCCAGCCTGCGCACCACGCTGATGAACAACAAGGCCTACCTCGACGGGCTGGTGCGCATCAGCGACCAGATTGGCGGCTGGATAGAACGTGCGCAAAAAGACGGCTCCCTGAGCACCAGCATTCCGCCGATTCTGGTGCTCTACACCTTGTACGCCCGGGCTTGCGACCCGGTGCTGGAGTTCCTGCGGGCCGGCGGCCAGCACAGTGATGAAGAGATCATTGAATTGGTCATTCGCACCTGCTTCGAGGGGCTTTGTGCACGTTAAAGCCGCAGGGAACCGGCTGTCCCGCCAGGCGTTCGCAAACAACCGGAAAGTGCGAAATTGCATTACATTTTGTGGGCTTTTCGCGTCTGCGCCTCTCCCCGTGAACATGCCTTGCTGACGCGGGAAACCCCGCCCCAACCCATGAAGCTGTTCGCATCGCGCATGAAACTGGTCCCGCCGGCGTTCGACGCGGCTACCCCGGGTGCCTGTGCGTTACGAGCGCTGCCGGGCCGGTCATGACGCGCCAGCTGGCATCCTCGGACTCGCAGTCCATCCGAAGCCAGCGCTTTGCGGTGGCCATGGCAGGGCTGGCCCTGCTGCTTGGCCTGCTCTTTACCGGGGGGGGCGTTTTCTGGGTGAACAACACGGTTCAGGGCCAGGCCAGGGAGCGTTTCGACCGGCTGGCAGACCGTGTCCAGATCGATGTGCAGGACCGCCTGAACGCCCCGCTGCGTGGGCTGCGCGGCGCCGCCGGTGTGTATGCGGCCAGCAACTCGGTCGAGCGGGCCGAGTTTCGCGCCTATGTGCAGTTCAGCCAGCTGGGGCGCGATTTTCCGGGTGTGCGCGGGTTCGGCTTCATGGCCCGGGTCCTGCGGGATGACCTGGACCGCTTTGTCGCTGCCGAACGTGCCGATGAGGAACCGGCCTTCGCCGTCAGCACGATGCCCGGCACGCCGACCGCCCACCTTGCATCCGACCTGTATGTGGTGAAGTTCATGGAACCCCAGGCCCGCAACCAGGCGGCATTGGGCCTGGACGCCGGTGCAGAGCCGGTGCGCCGCGAGGCCATCGAACGTGCCGTGGCGACGGGCGAGCCCACCTTGACCCGAAAAACCACCCTGGTGCAGGACCAGCAGCAAAACCCGGGCTGGGTGTACCTGTTGCCGGTTTACCGCACGGGTGGGGACCTCACCACGCCGGCGCAACGCCAGGCGCTCCTGGTCGGTGTGCTGTTTGCGCCCATGCTGGTCAGCGAGGTGCTGCAAGGAGCGGCCGAGGCGACCCAGGGGCAGGCCGATTTCGAGCTATTTGACGCTGCACAGCCGACCGCACAGACGCTGGTTTACGACCGCAACGGGCAACTGGCGGCAAACCGGGGTGACCCCGTGCCGAACCACGAGACCCGGCGTCTTTTTTCTTCCTCCCGGCCGGTCTCGGCCGGTGGGCGCACCTTGACCTTGCGTGTCAGCAGCACACCCGCATTTGAAGCCGAGTCGGCCAGCCCCATGCCGACCTTGCTGGGGCTGGGCGGTGTCCTGTTGAGCCTGCTGCTGGCCTTGTGCATCTGGCTGCTTGGCAGCAGCCGGGCGCGTGCGCTGTCGGTGGCCCAGCGCATGACGCTGGACCTGGCGCACGAGCAGCAGCGCCTGCTCAGCATCGTGGAGGGGACCAATGTCGGCACCTGGGAGTGGAATGTACAGACGGGAGAAACCCGCTTCGACGAGCGCTGGGCGGCCATCACCGGCCATGCGCTCGATGAGCTGCTGCCCCTGAACATCCAGACCTGGCGCGCCCTGACCCATCCCGGGGACCTGCTCCACGCCGATGGACTGCTCAAGCAGCATTTTGCCGGCAGGACGCCTTATTTTGACTGCGAGGTGCGGCTGCGCCACAAGGACGGCCGCTGGGTCTGGGTGCTGTCGCGTGGCCGTGTCTGTGCGTGGAGTGGCAACCGCCAGCCGGCGCTGATGGCGGGCACCCTGATGGACATCACCGAACGCCAGACCGCCCAGCTGGCCCTGCGCAACAGCGAGGAACATTTTCGCCAGCTGTTTGAAACCAGCCTGGAATGCATTTTGCAAACCCGCCCGGACGGACAGGTGCTCAATGCCAACGCCGCCGCCTGCGAGCTGTTTGGCATGGGTTTGGATGAGCTTCGCGAGCGCGGCCGGCAGGGGCTGGTGGACCCGGGCGACACACGGTTGCAGGCCCTGCTCGACGAACGCCAGCGCGAAGGAAAAATGCGCGGCGAGCTGCGCATGCTGCGCGGCGACGGAACGGCCTTCGAATGCGAGCTGTCGTCGACGATATTCCTGGACTCGAACAACGCGCCCTGCGCCAACATTGTCTTGCGCGACATCACCGCACGCAAGCGTTCGGAAGCGCGCATCGCACTGCTCAACGCCGAACTGGAGCAGCGCGTGGGGCGGCGGACCGCCCAGCTCGAAGCCTCCAACCGCGACCTGCAGGAGTTTGCCCACTCGGTGGCCCATGACCTGCGCCAGCCCTTTATTGCGATCGGCGGCTTCAGCGGTTTGCTCGAACGCCTGGTGACGGATGACCGCGCCAGGCATTACATCAACCGCATCAAGGTCGGCGTGCGGCAGGCCGGCGAACTGACGGAAGCCCTGCTGGCGCTGGCCAACCTGTCGCGTGTGCAGCTGCGCGTGCAGGCGGTGGACCTCAGCGCCGTTGCGCACAGTGTGATGGGCACCCTGCAGCAGGAAGAGCCCGCGCGCGCGCGCAGCATCCGCATCCAGGAGGGCCTGGTGGTGCAGGCCGACGCGATGTTGCTGCGGCTGGTGATGCAGGAGCTGCTCGGCAATGCCTGGAAATTCACGTCGCGGCAGACGCACACCGAGATCAGTTTTGGCCTGCAACCGGCGCCGGCAACAGGCACGCAAGCCGTCTACGTGGTCAGCGACAACGGCGAGGGCTTCGACATGGCCCATGTCGACAAGCTGTTTCGCAGTTTCCAGCGCCTGCACGCGCCACAGGAATTTCCCGGCGCAGGGGTGGGGCTGGCCAACATCCAGCGCATCATTGCGCGCCATGGCGGGCAGATCTGGGCCGAGTCGGCCCGGGGCGCGGGGGCCCGCTTCTTCTTCACGCTGGGCAGCCCCGGGGCGTGAGTTGCCGGCAGGAGGTTGCTATGGTTTATATAGCTGCTTGCGCCCGCCGAATATGGGCTAAGCCCCGATTTTTATCAACAAATCGGGTTTGAATCCGTCCTGTTCGCCCTTGCGGGCGTAACCCAGCGGATTGGCCACCACCCGGCAGCCGTTCTTGACGTAGTCGTTGGGGCAATGCAGGTGGCCGTGCAGCCACAGCTGCGCCTGCGCCAGCAGGTCGTCCAGCGCATTGCAAAACCCCGCGGTGCCGGGCACCAGGCCATAACGCGGGTCGCCGCTGAGCAGGCTGGGCGCAAAGTGCGTGACGACCACGGTCGGGCCGTCAAAGGGGATGGCCAGCGCCTGCCGCAGCCAGGCCTGGCTTTGCAGGCCCAGTTCGCGCACGGCGTCGGCCAGCATGGGCTGGCCGTCCCGGAAGGCGTGGTTTTTTTGGAGGTAAAAATTGGCGGCGCGAAAGGCCTTGTCACGCGCCTTGAGGACTTCGCCCGTGGTCAGGCTGCCGTCGGCCGCCTGGGCGGCGGTCAGGGCATCAAAGTCGGTCCACAAGGTGCAGCCGACAAAACGGATGCCCTGCCACTCCACCGCCTCGCGTTCCAGCCAGACCAGGCCCAGCCGCGCACAGGTCTCGCGCAGGCGCGCATGGGTGGCCTCGAAGTCCTGCCCGTCGTACTCGTGGTTGCCGGGCAGGAAAAAAACCGGCGTCGGCCAGGCCGCGCCGCCCTGCGCCACCGGCAGGGGGGAAAAGCGGGCGAGTCCGAAGTCGCCGTCCTGCAGCTCGGTCAGCAGCGAGCCCGGCTGGTAGGAGCCGATATCGCCGGCCAGCACCAGCAGGTCAGCCCCGGGGACGGGCTGGGCCAGGAAATGCGGGTTGGATTCAAGGTGCAGGTCGGACAGAAGCTGGATGTTCACCTGCCGATTGTGCAGGAAGCCTGTTTTGGCAATGGCTGGGGGTGGCTTCAGCCGGGAAGGGCGTACGCGAACCCCAAGAGGACGGAGATGCCGCTTATGCCCGTTGGCAGGTCAACTATGCGCTTTGTGCATGGCTATCGGCCGGTTTGGGGCTTGCAGACCTAGGGAAAACCCTTAACGTAGGGGTATCGCAATTTTTCGCCATCGGCTGGCGCCAGGACATGTACACCCTTTTTTCGCAGGTTTTCCGTTTTCTCCCTTTTGCCCGCGCCGTGGCGCCGGTTCACGGCGTGGCCCATAACCTGATGGAACGCGCGGAAGCCGGGGCCGGCCGCAACCCGCAGCAGGCCCAGGAACTGCGCCGTGCGGCACGTGCTTACCTCAGCGTGGTCCGCTGACAGGTCCCGAAGTGTTGCGCCGGTGACCCGGGTGGCCACCAGGGCTGGCCGAGTGGTGCCCCGTCCGGCGGCGTCAGCCTGAAAAGGCCTTGTCGGCGGAGCGCACCAGGGCCTGGCGCAGCCAGACATGGGCGCCGTGCTGCTGGGAGCGGCGGTGCCATACCGCATCGACGTGCACCGGCGACACATCAAAGGGCAGGGGCCGCAGCACCAGCTGTTCGGCGATGCCTGTGACCCGCACAAAGTGCCGGGGCAGCACGGTGAGCAGGTTGGAGTTGGCGACCACCCGGCCGGCCGTGAAGAACTGGTTGACGGTCAGCACCACCTTGCGTTCGCGGCCCAGCGACGCCAGCGACTCGTCAATGAATCCGTAAGGGCGGCCGGAAAAACTCACCAGCATATGGCGCGCCGCGCAAAACCGGTTCAGCGTGAAGGGGCCGGTGGCCAGCGGGTGGCCGGCGCGCATCACGCACACATATTCGCCGTCATACAGCCGTTGGTGTAAAAAAGGCATGACGTCGCCGCTCTGGGCGCGGGCCGTCAGGTCCGCCAGCACGGAGGGAAAGTAGCCGATCGCCAGATCGCAGGTTTCCTCGTCAAGGAGTTTGCGCGGATCGCGGGTTGTCAGCGGCACCACGCGGATGGACACCCCCGGTGCCTCGTGTTCCAGGATGTCCACCAGCCCCGGTATCAGCTCGGCGGCCGTCGCGTCGGCCATGGCCAGCACAAACGTGGAATGCGCCTCGCCGGGCACAAACGTGCTGGGAATCAGCGACTCCTGCAACTGCTGCAGCGCCTCGCGCACGGCCGGCCAGATCGCGAGTGCGCGCGGTGTGGGCGCCATGCCCTGGCCGCTGCGCTGCACCAGCTCGTCGCCCAGCGTCTCGCGCAGGCGGCGCAGTGCATTGCTGACGGCGGGCTGCGTCAGCGACAGGTTGCGGGCCGCCCGCGTCAGGCTGCGTTCGGCCATGACCTCGTCGAACACGCGCAGCAGGTTCAGGTCCAAGGTGCGGAAATTGGGCGAACTCACGGGTTTTCCTTGTGACAGCACTTGATTATCACAGTTGTGAATAACTTACATCATAAAGATAAAGTTGAATAACATGAGTACTAACCCTAATATCTCCCTGTGCCCAAGCCAATATCGGTGGTGGCACTCTTCAAGGGAACCATCATGAGCAGCTTCATCAACATCCAGTATCCCGCCGAACATCCCGGTGTGGCCCGCTTTGAGTCGGCCGTCGGTGCGGCGCGCCAACTGCGCACAGGCTTTGACAGCACCCGGGGCTTGGCGGGCCTGCTGCTGGCAGCCATCGTTGCCGCCATGGTGGTGGTGGCCGACCAGCTTGTCGAGAACTGGGCCGAAGGCCATTTGCTGGTGGCCTGGGTCGCCATGTGGGCGGTTGCCTTCTCCGTGATCGCCCTGTTTGCCGGGACGGCGCGCCATCTGGCGACGCGTGTGCTCACGGCACTGGACGCTTGGTCCAGCGCCATTGCTCAGGCGCGTGCCGATGTCCGGCTGTGGGAAGCCGCCAAGGCGGACCCCCGCGTGATGGCCGACCTGCAGGTCGCCATGTCGCGCGCCGAGTCCAGCATGGAAGCCCTTGCCGTGCCATCCGCAACTGCTGATGTGGTCGCTGCGCCGGTCGGCCTGTCCAGGCGTGCGCTGCGTCTGGGTGGCGCGGAACTGCGTGCCTACCAGCGCAACTCCATCTAAGCGCTGGATCCGGCCTGCCCTAGTGGCGGGCCAAAAAAAAAGCCACCTTGTCAGGTGGCTTTTTTGCGTCCGGGCGGCTTGCCGCAGACTTGAACGGGCGCAACGCAGATCATGCGCCGCGCCCCGGTTCTGGTGCCCGGTCAGGCCGCCAGACGGCGCTCGATCGCGGCTTTGGTCTCCCCCAGCTCTTTCGGCAGGTGATATTCGAGTTGCTTGAACAATTCGGCGTGCAGCTCCAGCTCCTTGAGCCAGGCGGCCTTGTCGACGTTGATCACGGTCTCGAACTGGTCGGCGCTGAAATCCAGGCCGGTCCAGGTCAGATCCTCGTAGCGGGGGCTCACGCCGGTGATATGTTCGGTGCCTTGGCCGCCGCCTTCAATGCGGTCAATCATCCACTTCAGCACACGCATGTTTTCGCCATAGCCGGGCCAGACAAACTTGCCGTCATCGCCCTTGCGGAACCAGTTGGTGGTGTAGATCCTGGGCAATGTCGCGCCGGCGGCTTCGAGCTTCTGGCCCAGGTTGAGCCAGTGCTGGAAGTAGTCGCTCATGTTGTAGCCGGTGAACGGCAGCATGGCAAACGGATCGCGCCGGACCACGCCGACCTGGCCGACGATGGCGGCCGTGGTTTCCGAGCCCATGGTCGCGGCGGCATAAACGCCTTCGACCCAGTTGCGCGCCTCGGTCACCAGCGGCACGGTGGTCGAGCGCCGGCCGCCGAAGATGAAGGCGTCGATAGGCACGCCATTGGGGTCATCCCAGGCGTGGTCGAGCGCAGGGTTGTTGGTGGCGGCCACGGTAAAGCGCGAGTTCGGGTGGGCGGCCTTGGCGCCGGTTTCCTTGGCGATCTGTGGCGTCCAGTCCTTGCCCTGCCAGTCGATCAGGTGAGCCGGCAGCGCCTTGCCGGGCACGTCCTGCTCCATGCCTTCCCACCAGACGTCACCGTCGTCGGTCAGCGCGACGTTGGTGAAGATGGTGTCGCGGTGCAGGCTGCGCATGCAGTTCGGGTTGGTCAGCATGTTGGTGCCCGGTGCCACGCCAAAGTAGCCGGCTTCGGGGTTGATGGCGTACATCTTGCCGTCGGCATGGGGCTTGATCCAGGCAATGTCGTCGCCAATGGTGGTGACCTTCCAGCCGTCGAAACCCGCGGGCGGCACCAGCATGGAGAAATTGGTCTTGCCGCAGGCCGAGGGGAAGGCCGCGGCCACATGGTATTTTTTACCTTGTGGGTTGGTCACGCCCAGGATCAGCATGTGCTCGGCCAGCCAGCCTTCGTCGCGGCCCATGTTGGACGCGATGCGCAGCGCAAAACACTTCTTGCCCAGCAAGGCGTTGCCGCCATAGCCAGAGCCATAGGACCAGATCTCGCGCGTCTCGGGGTAATGCACGATGTACTTGGTCTTGTTGCAGGGCCACTTCACGTCCTTCTGGCCTGCGGCCAGCGGCGCGCCGACGGTGTGCACGCAGGGAACGAAATCGCCGTCGACGCCGAGCACGTCATACACGGCCTTGCCCATGCGCGTCATGATCTTCTGGTTCACCGCCACATAGGCGCTGTCGCTCAGCTCGATGCCGATGTGGGCGATGTGCGATCCCAGCGGGCCCATGCTGAAGGGCACCACATACATGGTGCGGCCCTTCATGCATCCGTCAAACAGCGGCTGCAGCGTGCTGCGCATGTCGGCCGGGGCCATCCAGTTGTTCGTCGGGCCGGCGTTTTCCTTGTTGACCGAGCAGATGTAGGTGCGGTCTTCCACGCGTGCGACATCACTCGGGTCGGAACAGGCCAGGAAGCTGTTGGGGCGCTTGGCTTCGTTGAGTTTTTTGAAGGTGCCGGCGTCGACCAGTTGCTGGCACAGGCGCTGGTACTCGGCGTCGCTGCCGTCGCACCAGTAGACATTGTCCGGTTTGCACAGCGCAACCATGTCGGCCACCCAGGCAATGAGCCTGGCGTTCTTGACATAAGCGGGTGTGTTCAGGTTCAGCCCTTGCATCGCGGGGTGGTTCATCGGAAAGCTCCAAAGTTAAAAAGCGTCATTTCGGAAAACGTCGGCACGGAGACAGCAGGGCTGTGGCCGCGAGGCGTTTGTCGAAATAAGGCTTGCGGGCGAGCAACACAAGGCTTCGACCTGCCGGACAGGAGGCAGGGCCTGCGATCGGCAAGTCCACGTCCTGGCCTGCCGGCGGGCCACAGTCTGGATGTGCTGCGGAGCCAAGGTTGAAAAGCTATCTGTTGGCATGCTTTTCGGGCCTCGACGGGTCTGCCGGAAATGTCATTTTAAGAACATCGGCACGGGTTACCTTGTCGTTACAGGCAAAAGATATGCAAAACTCGCATGGCTTTATGCATATGCGGCGACGAGGTTCGGACAGTCGTGACTTGGACGGATGAAATGCGTAATGAGCCCAAAGGGGGCGTTATCGCGTGGATCCCGCGACGGAGTGGCCGCCGATCCCGGGGGGCCGTTGCCGGGCCAATGCAAGGGCCCCAAACCCAGTGGAATTGGGCTGGCAGGTGTTAGGGTGTTACGTTTGCCACGGAGGCGAGCGGTTCAGGCCTGAGCCGCATAAGTCCAGTCGAGGCGATGTCGGTTGCGGTTATTCCGAGAGCACCAACATGGGCATCAATTTCCTTGATCTGGCGTGGTGAAGCAAAATCGGCCGGAAACTTCGGTGTCGCCCCGTGCTCCCAGGCGCGCAGGTTTAATAGTGCGCGCTAGCCACGAACCGGCTCAAGCCATGTAAATGGCGATGAAGGCCAGCAGGAACATCAAGACGCCACCAGCGACGGGCAGCACGAGGGGCATCAGCGGCACAATGGCTTCTACCGCATCCTGTTCCTGGGCGGGCGTGGGGCTGCTGTGGGCGGCGTTGGTAGAGCGATCGGCGGGGCTTGACATGGTGGTTCCTGCAAACGGGGGAAAGTAAGTTGCACGATTTTACCTTTTTGGCCCGGACGGCCGCAAGCCGCTTAATTCGACGCAGCCCGCATCGCGGACGGAAAGCCGTTCTCCAGTCGTCCGGCGGCATCCGGGCAGCGTTATTGCAGCTCTACTCCGGAGGTATGAAGCATGCAGTGTGATTTAACCCGTTGGGGCGGTGGCTGTGTCCTTGCGCTGGTGCTGGGCGTCTTGCCGGGCTGCGCCAGCACCGGCTCCGCCAGCCCCTCAGCACGGCCCGTCCTGTACCCCAACGCCACGCTCCATCGCGTGGGCGACGCGCAGGGCCGTGCCGAGGCCGACGCCTGCATGGCCCGGGCTTCAGCAGCAGGATTGACGCCCGCCGAAAACACCAACGCGGTGGCGCGGGGGGCCGGGGTCGGCGCGGCCACCGGCGGCGTGGCCGCCGCTGTGGGTGCTTTGATCACCGGCCGCGGCACGGAAGGGGTGCTCCGCGCCGGTGCAGGCGGCGCCGCGGTTGGGGGTTCGGCCGGTGCGGTTCAGGGCGCTTTCCGCAACGACCGGCCCAGCAGCACCTACCGCACCTATGTGCAGCGCTGCCTGGCCGACAAGGGGTTCGACGTGATTGGCTGGAACTGAGCTTGTCCCCCTCATACCAGTTGCTCTCCGTCCAACTCGCCGCCGCCCGGCGCGTCAGCATGGGTGGGCGCCAAGTGCTCACAGCCATGGGCAAGCAGGCCGTGGCCGGCCCGGTACCGGTGTTGCCCCTGGGCCTGCTCGGGGATGAGCAGGCCGACCTCTCGGTGCATGGCGGGTTCGAAAAAGCCGTGTATGCCTACCCCGCAGAACACTACCCGTTCTGGCAGGCTGCGCGCCGCGAACAGGGCCTGGACCAGATTGACGACAGCCTGCCCTTTGGCAGCCTGGGTGAAAACCTCACCTTGCAGGGGCTGCCGGAAAACGACGTGTGGGCCGGTGACGTGCTGCGATTTCCACATTGCGAACTGCAGGTGCGCATTCCGCGCGAGCCCTGCTACAAATTCAATGCGGCCATGGGTTTTGCGCGGGCTTCCAGGCTGATGGCGCAGAGCGGCTTTTGCGGTTTTTACCTGTCGGTCCTCACGCCAGGCGTCCTGAGCGCGGGGGACCGCTTCGAACTCCTGCCGGGCCGGCGCAGCGTGAGTATTCCCCAGCTGTTTGCCGCCAAAATGGGCAAACACCTGCGCTAGCTGCAGCCACTAGAGCAGCGCGTAGGTCGTCGTGGCGCGGCTGATACTTTTGCCGTCGTCTGCACCGCGGATGTCGATCTCCCCAAAAACCAGCGACTTGCCGGCGCGTATCACGCGCGCCTCGACCAGGGCGTCCTGGTTCGACAGGGGTTTGAGAAAACTGCTGTTCATCTGGACCGTGGTGCAGGGTTTGAACGCACCAAAATGATTGATCAGCGCGAGCACCATGGCCGTGTCGGCGGCGGCCATCATGGCCTGACCGCAGAGCATGCCGCCGACCCGCGAGAGTTGCGGATTCTGCGGCAGGCGCAAGGTCACGCCCTGGCTGTCACACGAGGCGACTTGCAGGCCCAGGGCCTGTACCCACGGTGCAAAATAGGCGGGCAGGGCGGCTTGCAGGGTTTCGATGGCCATCATTGTTGCTCCACGGCGTCAAAGCCGGCGGTTTTCAGCACGTCCAGCACCTGCGCAATGTGCGCGCGCCCGCGCGTCTGGATCACCAGTTCAATATCGACGTTCTGCGCAGCCAGCATGGTGAATGCCCGCTGGTGATGCACCTCGTCGATGTTGGCGCCGGCATCCGCGACCGTGGCGGTGATTCTGGCCAGCGAGCCGGGCACGTCGCGCGCGCTCACGCGGATGCGCGCCAGCCGGCCGGCGCGCACCATGCCGCGCTCGATGATGGCCGCCAGCAGCAAGGGATCGATGTTGCCGCCGCACAGCACCAAGCCGACTTTTTTCCCCTTGAAACGCTCTGGGTATTTCAGCAAGGCCGCGAGACCGGCCGCGCCCGCGCCTTCGACCAGGGTTTTTTCGATCTCGAGCAGCATGACGATGGCCTGTTCGATGTCGCCTTCATCCACCAGAACGAGGTCGTCCACCAGACGCGCAATGATGGCCTGCGGGATCACGCCGGGCGTGCCCACGGCAATGCCCTCGGCAATCGTGCTGCTGCCCTGGGGGTAGTGTGTGCCCTTGATGGCATTGACCATCGCCGGGAAACGCGAGGTCTGCACACCGATGACTTCGATGCCGGGCCGCATCGCCTTGGCGGCCGTCGCCATGCCGGCGATCAGGCCACCACCGCCGACGGCCACGATCAGCGTGTCCAGGTCGGGCACCGCGTGCAGCATCTCCAGGCCCACCGTGCCCTGGCCGGCGATGATGGCTTCGTCGTCATAGGGGTGAATGAACACCAGGCCTTCGCGTTCGGCCAGGGCGAGGGCGTGGCTGCGCGACTCCTCCAGCGTGTCGCCGTGCAGCACGACCTCGGCGTCAAAGCCGCGCGTGCGCTCGATCTTGACGCCGGGCGTGAAACGCGGCATCACGATCACCGCGCGCAGGCCCAGGCGCTGCGCATGGTAGGCCACGCCCTGGGCGTGGTTGCCCGCGCTCATGGCCACCACGCCGCGGCGGCCGTCTTCGGCCGAGAGTTGCACCAGCTTGTTACAGGCGCCGCGTTCCTTGAAGGACGCGGTGTACTGCAGGTTCTCGAACTTCAGGAAAACGTCCGCCCCAGTGATTTGCGACAGGGTTTTGGACGCCACGCAGGGTGTATCAAGCAGCTGGCCCTGCAGGCGAAGCGCTGCAGCCTCAATATCGGTCAAAGCAAGCATGGGGAAAGACCTCCGGGAGAAGTGCCGATTGTGGCGCGGTTTTGTAGCGCAATTCACACGGGGGTATTCAATTAGCGTCTTCCATCGGGCATAAAGCTGCGTTATGGTTACACGTACGTCATCAGGGTGGATGTGTAACTGCTGTGGCCTTCTTCCAGGCCGGAGGTGTCTCAATGAGCAAGCGTTCGGGTAGTGCTGACAGGCATGGTCCGCTGCTGCCTTCTCCCGGCCTGAAAGAGGCGCCGGTGCTGGACCTGATGTGTTCGCATTTTGTGCTGACGCTGGCGGCCCGGCAGGGCGCCAAGTTCAATGTGCGGCGCGACCTGAACAGCCTTCTGTCGCTGTCGGGCCGGCACCTGGTGTGGCCCTTGCCCGCGCTGCAGCGCCTGCGTGAATTCCTGGGTCGCCGCTGCAAGGGCAACGAATTCTGGCAGGGCCACGAGGCCCTGGGCGATGCCGACTTCATGAGCCGCCATGGCGCCTGGCGCGGGCCCTACGAGGAGGGCACGCTGTTCTTTTACCTTGACGAATACGCCAAGGACCAGCCCAAGGACCTGCTGGCGGTGCTGTCGGCCACCGGCGACTGGCTGACCCACGCGCTGAAAAAGCAGTCCACGCTGGTCGAGAAAAACATCGACGCCCTGGCCAATCTGCTGCAGTTGAACCAGGCCGAACGTGCCTTGCTGCTGTACGGCACCCTGGCACGCTACCAGCGTGACCTGCGCTCCATGCTGGTGGAGTTCAAGGTCAGCAATGCGCCGGAAGCCTATGCCGCGCTGGCCGAGGTGGCCGGCGTGAAAGCCAACGAAGTGGCCGAGGCCCTGCGCGCCGGCTCGCGGCTGGAGCGCATCGGCATGGTCGAAAACCTGATTTCCGAGCACAACATCACCGACCTGGCCGACCTCATGAAGGTCAGCGAAAAACTGCCGCCCGTGCTGATGCGCGAGTACCGCGACCAGAACGAGTTGATGGCGGTGTTCACCCGGCCGGTGGAACGCAGCAGCCTCGGGCTGGCTGATTTTTCCTTTGCGCAGGAAGATGTCCAGGTGCTGGTGTCCTTGCTGCGCAATGCCGTGGCCGGCAAGGAGCTGGGGGTCAACGTGCTGCTGTACGGACCGCCGGGCACCGGCAAGACCGAGTTGACCAAGGTGGTCGCACAGGCGGCCGGCCTGGACCTGTTCGAGGTTGAATATGCCGACCGCGACGGCAACTCGCTGAGCGGGCGTGACCGCTACCGTTCGCTGCAGATCGCGCAGGTGTTCCTCAAGGGCAGTGCCCATGCCGCCCTGCTGTTTGACGAGGTCGAGGATGTGTTCCCGCCCCTTTCCAGCGAAGCGGCGCAGCTGATGGCGCGCTCCGAGCAACTGACGGCCCCGGCGGCCGCTTCGGTCAACGGCAAGGCCTGGGTCAACCAGATTCTGGAGTCCAACACGGTGCCCACCCTGTGGGTGACCAACCGCATCGAGCAGATCGACCCGGCCTTCCGGCGCCGCTTTGCCTACCACCTGGAACTCAAGTCGCCGCCGCCGGGCGCACGCGAGATCCTGGTGCGCAAGACGCTCGAGGGGGTGCCGGTCAGCGACGCCCTGGTGACCAGGCTGACCGGCCGCAAGGGACTGACGCCGGCGCAGATCCGCACGGCGGTGCGTTTTGCCAAGCTGGCAAGCAGCCCGGGTGCCGGCACCGAGGCGATCCGGTCCGGCGGCCACACGGCACTGATGGAGTCCCTGATCGAGCGCCAGCTCAAAAACGCCGACCAGGCGCTGGGCAACAAGGCGGGCGCCGGCGGACGGCGCAGCGTGACCACCTACGACCTGTCCATGCTCCATGTGGAGTCGCGTTTCGACGTCCCGCGCATCGTGGAAGCACTCAAGGCGCGCGGTCACGGCACGCTGTGTTTTTACGGCGCGCCGGGCACCGGCAAGACGGCGCTGGCCGAACACATGGCCCAGGCGCTGGACCGCCCGCTGATCATCAAGCAGGCCAGCGACCTGATGAGCAAGTACGTGGGCGAGACCGAGCAGAACATGGCCGCCATGTTTGCCGAGGCCGAGCAGGAGAAAGCCGTGCTGTTGCTCGACGAAGCCGACAGCTTCCTGCAGGACCGGCGCGGCGCGCAGCGCACCTACGAGGTCACCGAGGTCAACGAAATGCTGCAGGGCATGGAGCGTTTTGGCGGCATTTTTGTCTGCACCACCAATCTGCTCGAGAGCCTGGACCAGGCGGCGCTGCGGCGGTTTACCTTCAAGATCAAGTTCATGCCGCTGACGCCGCTGCAGCGCGAGCAGATGTTCGTCACGGAAGCGCTGGCCGGCGATGCTGCAGCGCTGACCGCTGCCCTGCGCGAGCGGCTGGCCCGCCTGACCCAGCTGTGTCCGGGTGACTTTGCTGCCGTGAAGCGCCAGACCGATATTTTGTCGGTCGAGTTCACGGCGGACGAGTTTTTAAGCCAGCTCGAAGCCGAGCACCGCATCAAGCCCGATGTCCGCGACGCCCGCGGCATGGGCTTCATTCAGTAAACTTCGACTGCTATAAAATATATAGCAAACAACGCAACATTGACGGTGGTTTGTCGCTGGTTCTCCCGCTATTCACAGATGGGTCACGCGAATCGCCTTGCGTGAGCCGTCGTTCATGTCCTTGACCGCCTGCACCATGCGCTCGAGGCTCGGCTGGGCCTGATTCGGGCCCAGTCGTGCCGACTCGGCCACATAGCCGATGGCGATATGAAACAGCAAGGGGTCGGCCTCGGGCAGCTTTCGTGAAGGGCGCAGGCCGCTGGCCAGGATTTTGGTGGCCACCTGGATGACCGAATCGCTGCTCATGGGCCCCTCCATCAACAAGGCGAAGAAGCTGTCGCCGACCCGCGCCACCGTGTCTGTGGGCTGGGCGGCAGCGCGTATGCATGCGGCCGCCAGCACCATGGCGCGGTCGCCCGTCTCGCGGCCGTGCTGCTGCTGCAGGCTGGCGAGGTTGCTCAGGTTGACCACCAGCAGCGCGCAGGGCTGCTGGTAACGTTCGGCGGTGCGCAGGGCCTGGCGCAGCCGGCTGAGCATCAGCCTGGCCGTCCCCAGTCCGGTCAAGGGGTCGGTCGTGGGTAAGGCCGTGGCCCGCGTTTCAGACTCGCGCCGCTGGGTGACGCGGCGCAACAGGCCGTAAAACAGGATGGGGGCCTCGAGGGCCGAGCCCAGCATCAGCGCATGCTGGGTCATGAAACCGGTCGGGAGCACGCCTGCGTTGCGCAGGATGGGAAAGAGCGCCGCCAGCAAGACGGGCGAAAACCCGAGGACAATCCAGCGGGCATGGCGGTCTCCCTCAAACAGGGACACCCCCACCACCATCATCAGGACAGCGATGCCGGCGACGAGAAGGATGTGGATGAGGGCAAAGCTGTCGATCGTCGGGAAAGCGGCATCGATGAGCGCTATCGTTGGCAGCAGCCCGATCAGGGCCAGGATGAACCAGTCCAGCGCGCGTGAAAAGCGTTTGGGTTTGGCAATGGTGCGCACAAACAGCAGGGCCGAGGCGGCAGCGCCCAGCCGCAGCAGCACGATGGCCACGTTGTTCAGTTCCGGCCACTGCGGCCACGCGTAAAGACCGGCCACGCCGGTCACGGCGGCCTGGGCACCGGTGATGGTGGCCACATGCAGGGCATAGGTGGCAAAGCCCCAGTCGCGGTAGGCCATGGCGTTGATCAGCGCCAGCAGCGTCGCGAGGGCCGCCAGCCCGAAATAGGCACCCAGCCACAGATCCTCCAGCTGGCGGGACGTCGCCAGCTGTTCGTCGCCCAGGATGCGCGGCAGCGTGGAAAAGGGGGCACGGGCGTGTTCGATGCGAAGGTAGTAGGGAACGATCAGCCCGACCTCGTGGCTCAGCGAAAACACCGGGTAGCGGCCTGGCTGCGGCCAGGCGCTCATGGGCAGGCTGTCGCCGGCTTGCTGGACCACCCACCGGCCCAGGCTGTCCCGGTAATACAGGGCCACTTTGTCCACACCGGGCTGGGGCAGTTCCAGCTTCCAGCGCGTCTGAGGGTCCTGGACCACGGCGTTGAAACGCAGCCAGAGTGCCCCGGTGTCAAGTTCGTACGGCCGGCCGCTCTGGACCGGCGCAAATCCGAGGGTGTTGGCACCGGCCTCGACTTTTTCCACCGATGCCTGGCCGTTCGCATCGATCCAGGACGCCAGTGCCGGCACCATGTTGGGCGGGCCGCGGCGCTGGTCCAGTGTCAGCAGCTCGCCAGCCGCCGCGGTGCCGGTGAGCCAGGCAGATTGCAGGCAGAGCAAGGCCAGCAACCCCCGGGCAAAGGCGGCCAGCACTCCCGCGGCAGTGAACTTTCTCTTGGCACCCACAGGCCGGTATTGTGCAGCAAGCCCGGCAGGCGAGCGGGGCGACATGGACTGCCGGGACCACTGGCTTGACGGGCGGTTTGCCGCAGCCGCGGCGCCGGCCGCCGGTCAGGCTTCAGTGGTGCAAACGCGCAATACTTCGCTGCCGTAGGCTTCGAGCTTTTTCACCCCGATGCCGCTGATGCCCTCGAGCTCGGCCGTGCTTTGCGGCGCCCGCTCGGCAATCGCACGCAGGGTCGCGTCGTGGAAGATGACAAACGCCGGCAGGTTGTGCTCGCGCGCCACCTCGGCGCGCCAGGCCTTGAGCCGGGCCAGGCGCTCCAGCGCGCCGGCGTTGAGCGAGGCCTCGGCCAGGCCCTTGACGGAGGTCTTGGTGCCTTTTTTGGCGCCGCTCTTGCGCCGGTCGGACGCACCCCCCAGCGCCTGCTCGCGCAGCATCACGCTGACCTCGCCCTTGAGCACCTGGCGCGCATCGGGCAGCAGCTGTAGCGTGTTGAAAGCGTCGGGGTCGACCCGCACCATGCCCTTGGCAATCAGCTGGCGCAACACGCCGCGCCACTGCACCTCGGCCAGGTCCGCGCCTATGCCGAAGGTGCTGAGTTGGTCGTGGCTGTGCTGCAGCACTTTTTCGGTGGCCTTGCCGCGCAGGATGTCCATCAGGTGGCCGGCGCCGAAGCTGATGCCGCTGGCCTGCTGCACGCGGTAGATGCAGCTGAGCATCTTGCGGGCCGCCTCGGTCGCGTCCCAGACCTTGGGCGGGTTCAGGCAGTTGTCGCAGTTGCCGCAGGGCTGGCTGGCTTCGCCGAAATAACCGAGCAGGCTGACGCGCCGGCAACGCGTGTCTTCGGCCAGGGTCAGCAGCGCATCGAGCTTGCCGCGCATGACCTGCTTGAACTCCTCGCTGGACGCGTCGCTGGTGTCTATCATGCGGCGCTGGTTCACCACGTCCTGCAGGCCGTAGGTCATCCAGGCATTGGCCGGCAGGCCGTCACGGCCGGCGCGGCCGGTCTCCTGGTAATAACCTTCGATGTTTTTCGGCATGTCCAGGTGCGCGACAAAACGCACGTCGGGCTTGTCGATGCCCATGCCGAAGGCAATGGTCGCGACCATCACCATGCCCTCCTCGCGCAGGAAGCGGTCCTGGCGCTGCTGGCGCAGGCTGCTGTCCAGGCCCGCGTGGTAGGCCATGGCTTTCAGGCCGGCGTCTTCCAGCATGCCGGCCACTTCCTCGACCCGCTTGCGCGACTGGCAATAGACAATGCCGGCCTCGCCCGCGTGTTCGCTTTCGATGAAACGCAGCAGCTGGCGCGTCGCGTCGGTTTTCTCGACGATGGTGTAGCGGATGTTGGGCCGGTCGAAGCTGCTGACAAATTCGCGCGCGTCCTCGAGCTTGAGCCGCTCGATCATGTCCTGGCGCGTCAGCGCGTCGGCGGTCGCCGTCAGCGCGATGCGCGGCACATCGGGAAAGGTTTCATGCAGCAGGCTCAGCGACCGGTACTCGGGCCGGAAGTCGTGGCCCCACTGGCTCACGCAATGCGCCTCGTCGATGGCAAACAGGCTGAGCAGGCCACGCTCGTGCAGCGAACCGAGCAGGCCTTTCATGCGCGGCGTGTTGATGCGCTCGGGCGCAGCGTAGAGCAGGGTCAGCTCGTTGCGCAACAGCTGTTTTTCCAGCGCGCTGCTTTCTTCCTGCGTCTGGGTGGAGTTGAGGAAGGCGGCGGACACGCCGGCTTCGTGCAGCGCGCCGACCTGGTCGTGCATCAGCGCGATCAGCGGCGAAATCACCACCGTCACGCCGTGGCCGGCGTTTTGCCGCACGATGGCCGGGATCTGGTAACACAGCGACTTGCCGCCGCCGGTCGGCATCAGCACCAGCGCATCGCCGCCGCGCACCACATGCTCGACGATGGCCTGCTGCGGGCCGCGAAAATCCGGGTAGCCGAAGACCTGGCCCAGGATGTCCAGCGGGGAAAGAGGGGGCGGGGGGTGCGGCAGGGACAAGACGGAGGAAAGTAAAAATGCTATCGAAAAAGGAGCTACAGACGAAACAGGGACAAGGGCTGGAGCCGGATTTGATCAAAAAACTGCGGCTACATCTGCTCCCAGGGCAGGTCGTCAAAACGCCAGCCGCTCAGGGTGGAGCGCTGGAACTGCTCGTCGAGCTCGCCTTCGAAGCCGTGCACCACGTTGATGACCTCGGCAAAACCCGCCGCCTCCAGCGCCTGGCCAGCGGCCAGCGTGCGCTGGCCCGAGCGGCAGATCAGCAATACCGGCTGGTCCTTGCCGTTGGCCTCGCGCTCGACCGCTTCGGCGAACCGGGTCGGTTCGGGCTGCAGGTCGGGGTATTCGTACCAGGGCACGTTGACCACGCCGGGCGGCCGGCCCACATACAGCGACTCGATTTCCATGCGCACGTCCACAAACAGGGCGTCGGGGTGCTGCTGCAGGTAGTCCCAGGCTTCTTTGGGTTGGAGGTGTTTCATAGGTCGGGATCGGATGTAGGCGCTATTGTCAGGCAAAGCCGGCGCGGCGCGCCTGGCTTCGCCGGGAGGGGAATGGACCGCGCGTTTGGCAGCTGCAGGGCCGTCGACCTAAAATGTAGCCATGAAGCCGCTTATCTACACCCGGGGCCAGCAGTTGCCCGCCATTCTGGAACAACGCATCGCCATCCTCGACGGGGCGATGGGCACCATGATCCAGCGCTTCAAGCTGAACGAGGCGCAGTACCGCGGCGAACGCTTCAAGGACTTCCCCAAGGACGTCAAGGGCAACAACGAGCTGTTGAGCCTGACGCGCCCCGACGTGATCCAGGACATCCATGAAGGCTACCTGGCCGCCGGCGCCGACATGATCGAAACCAACACCTTCGGCGCCACCACCGTGGCGCAGGCCGACTACGACATGGCCGAGCTCGCGGTCGAGATGAACGTCGAGTCCGCGCGCATTGCCCGCGCCGCCTGCGACAAGTTCTCCACACCGGACAAGCCGCGGTTTGTGGTCGGCGCCCTCGGCCCCACGCCCAAAACCGCCAGCATCAGCCCCGACGTCAACGACCCCGGCGCGCGCAACACCAGCTTCGAGGAGCTGCGCAAGGCCTATTACGAACAGACCGAGGCGCTGGTCAAAGGCGGCGCCGATGCATTGCTGGTCGAGACCATTTTCGACACCCTCAATGCCAAGGCCGCGTTGTTTGCGATTGACGAGTATTTCGAGAACTCCGGCGAACGCCTGCCCCTGATCATCAGCGGCACGGTCACCGATGCCTCGGGCCGCATCCTGAGCGGACAGACCGTCACCGCCTTCTGGCACAGCATCCGCCATGCGCGGCCGCTGGCCGTGGGCCTCAATTGCGCGCTCGGTGCGGCGCTGATGCGCCCCTACATCCAGGAGCTGGCGCGTGTGGCCGGCGACACCTTCATCAGCTGCTACCCCAATGCCGGCCTGCCCAATCCGATGAGCGACACCGGTTTCGACGAAACCCCCGACGTCACCTCGCGGCTGCTGCGCGAGTTTGCCGAAGAGGGCCTGGTCAACATCGTGGGGGGGTGCTGCGGCACCACGCCGGAGCACATCGGGGCGATTCACCAGGCGGTCGAGCCGCTGGCGCCGCGCGGCATCCAGCGTGACTACTTCTACAAGGAAGCGGCCTGAGACGCTGTCATCCCGGACTTGATCCGGGATCCATGTTTGCTGTCTCCCGCGTTGTTCAAGGTGAGGTAGCTTGCCAGCAAGCCGGGGGTTGCCCGGCGGCAAGTAACTTTCTTTTGCGTCGCTGTATAGACCGGACACATGGTGGACAGGTGTACGGGGACATGGTTGACGGTTTGAATTAATCCACAGCCGGCTGTCTCAAGTCAATTTCCAGGCAATGGTGGTGTGC
>NZ_NBZW01000026.1 GCF_002379085.1 Polaromonas sp. AET17H-212
GACGCCGATCCTTCTCCGATAGCGACGCAAATAGCCGCAGCATCTTCAACTCTATGTCTCTTGTATAGCCCATCGCTCTGCCAATCCATGCTCTATTTTCAGTAGCAGTGATCATCCCACGAGTGTCGGGAAAAATCGCATTCCGGGAAGTTGTTTCTTGCCAAATCCTTAGAGGATATTTGCCAATGGAATATCAACTGAAATCACGACCGACGGGCTTCTGATTGTGTTCACATGCATGTACACTGAATCCGTGAAAAAAAACATCACGCCCGCATCCATGTCCACATCGTCCCCGTTGGCGATGCCTGTGTTGGTGCTCTTGCTCTGCTTCCTTTTCAACCTCGCGGGGCGGGGCGTCAGCGACACCTACCTGGTGTTCCTGCTGCCGCTTGGATCCGAATTCGGATGGCACCGTTCGCAGATGACCAGCGTGTACTCGGCGCTCATGGTGGTGGGCGGGTTGGCCTCGCCGCTTGTCGGCATAGTGTTCGAACGCTTCGGGCCGCGCGTCCTGTACGGCAGTGGACTGGTCCTCCTGGGCGCAGGCCATTTCCTCGCCGGCCAGCTCCAGCAGTTGTGGCAGTTCTACCTTTGCATCAGCGTGCTGGGCGGGCTCGGCGTTTCGGCGATTGGCATGGTGCCGGCGTCCGCCCTCATCAGCCGCTGGTTCCACGGGCGGCTGAGCACGGCCATGGGCCTGGCCTATGCGGGCTTCGGTTGTGGCTCATTGCTCATGGTGCCGCTGGCGCAGGCTCTCATCAATGAATACGGCTGGCGCGATGCCTACCGACTCATCGGCGGCACGTTGCTGTTGATCGCGCCCCTCGCGCTCCTGTTGCCGTGGGGAACCATCCGTGCCGGCCACCCAAGCGGGCTTTTAAGGCAGAAGGCACCGGCCCTGCAGGCATTGGCAACCACGCCACTTCGCCAAGCCATGCGCCATCGCCCGTTCTGGATGCTGGTGCAGGTCATGTTTTTCACGGCCGTTGCGATGTACCTCATCATCGTGCAGTCGGTGGCCTACCTGATCGACATCGGATTCTCTCCACTGAAGGCGGCGGCGGCCTTCGGCACTGCGGCGATGCTGTCGGTGGTCGGCGTCTCCGCTGCCGGATGGCTGGCGGACCGCTTTGGCCACAAGCCCGCGGCGATGGTGAGCTTCGCAGGCACTTTCCTCGGCGCTGCCCTGCTCTTTGCGATGTCTTATCACTCGACGCACTGGCTGCTGGGCGCCTACATCGTACTCTTCGGCATCTTCCAGGGCGCCCGCGGCCCGATCATCGCGAGCCTCAGCGCGCGCCTGTTTCCGAATCCCGGTCTCGCTACCATCTACGGAACGATTTATGCCTGCATGTCGATTGGCGCCGGACTGGGTGCGCTGCTGTCCGGCGTGTTGCACGACCTGACGGGTGGCTACCGCGCGAGCTTTGTGCTGTCGATGGTGTGCGTGGCCGTCGCGGCATCGCCGTTCTGGACCTCGAACGCTCTCGTCGCCACGACGCCGAAAGACAAGGGCGACCGCCATGCCGGATGACGCACGCCTGATCGGGGGCATGTCACGCAACAAAGTCGTTAACCAGCGCGCCGAGGTCGTGATCGCGTACACGCCGCTTCACATCATCAAGGCTGCGGGGTCGGCTCCGCCCCAATCGTTACGAGGCCCTGTGACAAAATGAGCTTTATATCCTGTCCACTGCAACCCATCCGAAAATCAACGTGAATGTCAAACAAGCTGCCAACGTCGTCGAGTTGATCGAGTTTTTCGCCAAACACAAGCGCCCGGCCACGATGGCCGAGATCGCCAAGCATTTCGACTGGCCGCGCTCCAGCACCTTCAACCTGCTGGGTACACTGGCGAGTCGCGGCTATCTCTACGAACCGCGCGCACGCGCCGGCTACTACCCTTCGCCGCTCTGGCTCGTGATGCTTCAGCAGATCGAGCGCGCCGAGCCTATCCCTGAGCAGTTCCGCAACCTGCTGGTATCGCTGGCCGATCAGACCGGCGAGACGGCCGTGCTGGCGGCGACGTGCAGCAATTACGCGATGTTCATCGATGCCGTCGAATCGCGGCATGCGATCCGCTATACCGCGAGCCCCGGCAAACGCGTGCCGCTGCATGTCACCGCCACTGGCAGGGCACTGCTCTCGCAGTTGTCGGCCGCCGATCGGGCGAGCGTGCTGCGGCGAGCGGCGTTCGAACGGTACACGTCTACCACGCTGATGAGCGTCGCTGCGGTGGAGAAGGAAATCCAGCGATCGATTCAACGCGGGTTTTTTGAGGGCAACGCGGAATACACTGAAGATTTGGGTGGCGTCGCGCTCCCACTCCGGTTGCCGCATCGCCATTTCGCGGTGCTAGTGGCGGGTCCTATGTTCCGCATCAAATCGAGGAGCCAGGAATTTGCCGAGATCATGAGGGCTCAAGTCGACCATCACTTGGGTGACCTCGTGGCCGATGCGGAAAAGGCGGCGGACGCTCTCGGCGTTTCCTGAGCGGCAGGAAAATGAAATCCTGCGTACCTCGACCGGCAAGTTCCTTAACACCAAGCTGCACGATATGTACAAGGATTGGCATCGGGAGTGAGCCGTGATTGAACGGGCCGAATTCGGGCCCCGTTCTGTTTGAAGTCGCGAACGCTTCTAATGCCTGAGGGTTGGCCGTTTACTGCTTGCTTTCACCTCGGTGAAGTGGCTTTGGCACATCAACGGAATAGCGTATTTTGATCCTGGACAGACATGGTTTGCTGCTCCAGCAAGTCCCTGTGCAGCGCTTCAACAGGCCTATTGAAACGGGAGGTGCGATGGGCTACCGAATGTCAGAGAAATGGGAGTTTGTTTCTAACTAACAACCGTTCTGTTAATATCATCACGTGATGTTTATCGAAACCAGTCGGTTTCCGGCAGGCGCGTACAGTCGTCCTTGTCCCTTTTCATCTCACTGTCAGAAAGGCTTCCCATGTCCGTCGAACCCCCTATCCTGTTTGCGGTTGATGCCGACGGCATCGGCACCCTGACGCTGAACCGGCCGGACCAGCTCAACGCCTTCGATCTTGAAATGGTCGACGCCTGGCGTGCGGCGCTCGAGCAGGCCGAGGCCGATGAGCGCGTCAAGGTCATCGTCGTCACCGGCGCCGGTCGCGCGTTTTGCGCGGGTGGCGACTTTGAGGAGATGGCCAAGTTCAGCGAAATGGACAGCATGGGGCGCAAGGATTTTCTGTACCGGCATGTGCACCGCATCGCGCTCACCCTGGAGCGGATGGAAAAACCGGTCATTGCCGCCGTCAACGGTGCGGCGCGCGGCGCGGGCTGCGACATGGCGCTGATGTGCGACATCCGCCTGATGGCCAGTTCGGCCACGCTGGCCGAGAGCTACATCAATATCGGACTGATCGCAGGTGACGCGGGGTCCTGGTTCCTGCCGCGGCTGATCGGCACGGCGCGCGCGCTCGAGTTGTTCTGGACCGGTCGCGTGGTGGGGGCGCAGGAGGCCGAGCGCATCGGCATGGTCAACCGCATGGTGCCCGATGCCGAACTGATGGCCGCCACTTACGAGATGGCGCGCACCATTGCCGCCAAGCCGCAGCAGGCGGTGCGCTTCTTTCGTCGCGCCGTCTACCAAAGCCAGACCATGGCGCTCGCTACGCACCTGGACATGGTGTCCTCGCACATGGCGGTGCTCGAAGACACGCCCGAGCATCGCGCCGGCATTGCGGCCTTTCGCAACCGCTCGCGGGCCAGCAAGTAAAACTGGGTGGCGCTGTGCAAGGCGTTCTGAGCGGCATCACCGTCATCGACCTGTCCCGCTTGATTGCAGGGCCATACGCGGCCATGGTGCTGGCCGACCTGGGCGCGCGCGTCATCAAGGTCGAGGCCATGACCGGCGAGGAGGGGCGGCATTTTGGCCCGCCGTTTTATGGCGACTCCAGCGTCGCTTTCATGACCTGCAACCGGGGCAAGGAGTCGATCGCGCTGGACATACGCACCCCGGCCGGGCGCGCGGTGCTGGAGCGACTGATTTCAAAAGCCCAGGTGCTGGTGCACAATTTTCGCCCCGACTTTGCCGAGGCCCATGCGCTGACCTACGACGCGGTGCGGCGCCTCAACCCGACGATGGTGTACTACATGGTCAGCGCCTTTGGTGAGCAGAGCGACTACCGGCTCAGACCCGCGGTCGACAGCGTGGTGCAGGGCATGACGGGCGCCTTCTACGCCAGTGGTGAAGAGGGCGACGCACCGATTCGCATCGGCTTGCCAATCATTGACGTGGCTTCCGGCATGTGCGGCGCCTTGGGCGTGCTGGCCGCCGTGATGCACCGGCAGCAGACCGGCCAGGGGCAGCGCGTGGAGCTGTCGCTGGCGGACACCATGTTCAATTTTCTGGCGGGCAAGGTGGGTGAGTATGCGATTGAACAGCGCGAGCCGATTCGCTCGGTGAACCTGCCGATTGCGGTGCCGAGCCGTCACTTTCAGGGTTCCGACGGCGCCTGGTTCAGCGTGTCGGTGGTGAATGAAGGGGCGTTCAAGCGCTTTTGCGCCGTGGTTGAGCGCCCCGCGTGGCTCACCGATCCGCGTTACCAGCGCAATGCCGTGCGCATTGTCAACCGAGTGGCGCTGCTGGCCGAGCTGGAGGCGATTTTCATCACCCGTCCGGCGGTCGCCTGGGTGGCGGCCTTCGAGACCGCCGATATTCCCTGCGGTCCGGTGAACACGGTGTCCCAGGCCATGGCCGACCCGGTACTGGCCGCACGCTTTGTTGAGCATCCGGCGATGCCGGGACTGCCGCTGATCCCTTTTCCGGCGCAGCTCGCTGCGGGCATGCGCCGGCCCGACGCGATGCCGCCACCGCCCAAGCTGGGCGAGCACAGTCGGAACATTCTCGGCGAGCTGGGTTACGGCCCGGCCGAAGTGGATCAACTCGTGAAAGATTGCGTAATAGCACGCGAATTGAACCATCGTCATCAGTAGATTCCGAAACTTTTATAGGAGAGTCAGGCATGTCGGACCAGGAAGTTATTTACGAAGTCAAGAACTTTGTCGCCACCATCACCATCAACCGGCCCAAGACGCTTAACGCGTTCACCGGCGATACGATCAAGGACATGGAGCGGCTGCTGGCCCAGGCCAGCAACGATCCGAAGGTCGGCGTGATCGTGCTGACCGGCACCGGCGAGCGCGCCTTCTGCGTCGGCGGTGACGTCAACTGGGAAAAGGGCGAGGGCGGCAAGAGCGGACTGGAGGACCTGGAGTTCAACTTCAACCGCCAGATCGCCGAATGCCCCAAGCCGGTGATCGCGCGAGTCAATGGCTATGCTATTGGCGCCGGTCACCACATTGCCTACTTCTGCGACTTCACCATCGCCGCCGAGCACGCGATCTTCGGTCAGAACGGCCCCCGCGTCGGCTCACCGGCGGGCGGCTACATCGTCTCGCACGCGGCCAATGTCCTTGGCCACAAGCGGGCGCGCGAGCTGTGGATGCTGTGCCGCCGCTACAGCGCGCAGCAGGCGTTCGACTGGGGTCTGGCCAATTCGGTGGTGCCGATGGCCCAACTCGACGCGGAGGTGCAGAAGTATTGCGACGAACTGCTGTCGCTGTCGCCGACCTGCCTGAAGATCGTCAAGCGCTCGTTCTACCACCACATGGCGCCGATCATGGGCAAGGACATGAACGACCTGATCCAGGAAGTGGCGCCCAACTACTTCAACACCGGCGAGCAGCAGGAAGGCGCTAGCGCCTTCCTGGAAAAACGCAAGCCTGATTTCAGCAAATTCCGCTAACCGGTAACCTTTGTCCTGCGCGGCTCGGCGGGGAACTTTTAGAGACTGAAAATGATGAACCAAGAACGTTACCCCGAGTTGCGCGCCGCGCTGCGCGATCTTTTCAAACGCTTCCCTGACGAGTACTTTCGCAAGATCGATGACACCCGTGCTTATCCCGAGGCGTGTGTTGACGCGCTGACCCGGGCCGGCTGGCTGGCGGTGATGATTCCGCAGGAGTACGGCGGCGCCGGCCTGGGTCTGGCCGAAGCCTCGGTGGTGATGGAAGAGGTCAACCGCTGCGGCGGCAACGCCGGCGCCTGCCATGGCCAGATGTACAACATGGGCACTTTGCTGCGCCATGGCTCTGACGAGCAAAAGCGCCGCTACCTGCCCAAAATCGCCAGCGGCGATCTGCGCCTGCAGTCGATGGGCGTGACCGAGCCGACCACCGGCACCGACACCACCAAGATCAAGACCACCGCGGTCAAGCAGGGCGACCGCTACGTGGTGAACGGCCAGAAGGTCTGGATCTCGCGCATCCAGCACTCTGACCTGATGATTCTGCTGGCACGCACCACCCCACTCAAGGATGTGACGCGCAAGTCCGACGGCATGTCGATCTTCATCGTTGACCTGCACCAGGCCATTGGCCAGGGCATGACGGTGAACCCGATCCGCAACATGGTCAACCACGAGACCAACGAGCTGTTTTTCGACAACCTCGAAATCCCGGCCGCGAACCTGATCGGTGAGGAGGGCAAAGGTTTCAGGTACATCCTGGACGGCCTGAACGCCGAGCGCACCCTGATTGCCGCCGAGTGCATTGGAGATGCCCGCTGGTTCATTGATCGCAGCACCCGCTACGCTCGTGATCGGCGCGTGTTTGACCGCCCGATTGGGCAGAACCAGGGCGTGCAGTTTCCGCTGGCCGAAGCCCACATCGAGACCGAGGCCGCCGACCTGATGCGCTGGCGCGCCTGCGAGCTGTTCGACGCCCATCTGCCGTGTGGCGCCGAGGCCAACATGGCCAAGTACCTGGCCGCCAAAGCCTCCTGGGAGGCGGCCAACACCGCTATTCAGACGCATGGCGGTTTTGGCTTTGCCTGTGAATACGACGTGGAGCGCAAGTTCCGCGAAACCCGGCTCTATCAGGTGGCACCGATCTCCACCAACCTGATCCTGAGCTACGTGGCCGAGCACGTGCTCGGGCTGCCACGCTCATTCTGAGAGAAACTGTCATGCGTCCATTAGAAGGAATGTTGGTTGTCACGCTGGAGCATGCGATTGCCGCGCCGTTCTGCACCCGTCAGCTCGCTGACCTCGGCGCGCGGGTCATCAAGGTCGAGCGACCGGGCGAGGGCGACTTCGCCCGCGCTTACGATACCCGGGCCCACGGCCTGGCGTCCCACTTCGTCTGGTGCAACCGATCCAAGGAAAGCCTGACGCTCGATCTGAAGCAGCCGGCCGCTCGCGCTGTATTGCAACAGCTGGTGGACCGCTGCGACGTGCTGGTCCAGAACCTGGCGCCCGGCGCCGCCGCACGCATGGGGCTGGATCACGCCAGCCTGGAGCCGGTCAATCCGCGCATCGTGGTGTGCGACATCTCGGGCTACGGCGACGGCGGGCCTTACACCGAGAAAAAAGCCTACGACCTGCTGATCCAGAGCGAAGCCGGTTTTGTGTCGGTGACCGGCACGCCGGAGCAGCCGTCCAAGGCCGGCCTGTCGATTGCCGACATCGCCGCCGGCATGTACGCCTACAGCGGCGTGCTGGCCGCGTTGCTTGAGCGTGGTCGCACCGGTCGTGGCCAGCGGCTCGAAATCTCGATGCTCGAAGCCATGTCCGAATGGATGGGCTTCCCGCTCTACTACACGCTGGAAAGCCAGCCGCCGCCGCCGCGCGCTGGCGCCTCGCACGCGGCGATTTACCCCTACGGTCCGTTCACCTGCGGCGACGGCAAGCAGGTCGTGCTGGCAGTGCAGCATGACCGTGAGTGGACCACCTTTTGCGACAAGGTGCTGCAGCAGCCGGCGCTCGCCAAGGCGTATCTTGGCAACGCCAATCGGCTGGCCCAGCGCGAGCACCTGCGCGTTGTCATCGAAGGGGTGTGCGCCACCTTGACGGCGGCGCAACTGGTTGAGCGGCTCGACGCAGCGCAAATCGCCAATGGTCAACTCAACGAGATGGCCGATCTGTGGCGTCATCCGCAGTTGGCGGCGCGTGGGCGCTGGACCGAGATCGGCTCGCCCGGCGGCCCATTGCCGGCGCTGTACCCGCCACACCATCTCAGCCACAGCGAGCCGCCGCCCATGGGGCCGGTGCCCGCCCTGGGAGAGCACACCGAAGCCATCCTCACCGAACTCGGCTACGGCGCGCCTGACATCGCCCGGCTGCGAGCGGACAAGGCCATCTAAGCGAGCGACCGAAGTCATGACCCAAGATAAAACCCCGAGCGCGACGCTGGCCGCCTTTGCCGCCGGTCTGCAATTTGACACGATTCCGGTGCCGGTGCTGCGCCGCACCGAAGACCTGTTCCTCGACTGGTATGCCTCGGCGCTGGCCGGCAAGGGCGCGCGGCCGGTCGAAGCCATCGAGGCTTACGCCCGCATCATGGGACCGGACTCAGGTCGCGCCGAGGTGTTGATCTCGCGCCGCACCACCTCGCCCCATTTCGCCGCGATGGTCAACGCGGCTGCCTCGCACTTCGCTGAACAGGATGACGTGCACAACGGCTCGGTGTTCCATCCCGGGGCGGTCGTGTTCCCGGCGGCGCTGGCCATTGCGCAAGACATCGGCGCGAGTGGCCGTGAGTTCCTGGCCGCCGTGGTGGCGGGCTATGAGGTCGGCATTCGCGTGGGCGAGTTCCTCGGCCGCTCGCACTACCGCATCTTTCACACCACCGCCACCGCAGGCACCCTGGCCGCCGCTGCAGCGGCCGGGCGGCTGCTCAGGCTGGACGCGACGACCATGCTGCATGCTTTCGGCAGCGCCGGCACACAAGCTGCCGGACTGTGGGAGTTCCTGCGCGACGCTGCCGACTCCAAGCAACTGCACACCGCGCATGCGGCGTCCAGCGGTTTGGCCTCCGCCTACCTGGCACGAAGTGGTTTTACCGGCGCGCGCCAGATTTTGGAAGGGCCGCAGGGCATGGCCGCGGGCATGTCCAGCGATGCCGACCCGGCGCGGCTCACCGACCGTCTGGGGCAACGCTGGGCCACGGCGGAAACCTCGTTCAAATACCACGCCTCGTGCCGTCATACGCACCCCAGCGCCGATGCGCTGCTCACGCTGATGCAAACGCATGGGCTCAAAGCCGACGATATCGCCGCAGTGGCCACCCATGTGCATCAGGGTGCCATCGACGTGCTGGGCCGCGTCACCGTGCCCGCCACCGTGCACCAAGCCAAGTTCTCGATGGGCACGGTGCTTGCGCTGGCGGCCGAGTACGGCTACGCCGGGCTGAACGAATTCGAGCAGCATTACCTCGCGCCGTGCGTGGCCGCCTTGCGCGACCGGGTCACGATGCAGCTCGACGCCGAGGTTGACCGTGCCTATCCGCAGCGCTGGATCGGCAAGGTGACGGCGACGACGCGTGACGGCCGCACACTCACGGCGCGCGTCGACGAGCCCAAGGGCGACCCGGGCAACACCCTGACACGTGCCGAGCTGGAAGACAAGGCGCAGCGCCTGGCGGCCTACGGTAAGGGCGCTACGCCGCAAGAAATGGAGGCCCTGATCGCGCGCGTTTGGACCGTGGTCGAGGTGCCGCGCATGGGCCGCTGGCTGGAGCCGCGCGCATGATAGCCCATACCGCCGGCCTGCAGGTCTTGCCACGCGCCTACCTTTTTGTGCCCGCCGATCGGCCCGAGCGTTTTGCCAAGGCCCGCGCTAGCGGCGCTGACGCGGTGATCGTCGATCTGGAAGACGCCGTGGCCCCCGAAGCCAAAGTGCGCGCGCGCGAGGCGCTGGCGGCGCTACTGGACGAAGCCGCGCCGCTGGTGGTTCGCATCAATGCCGCTGGCACGCCCTGGTTTGAGGACGACCTCGAACTGTGTCGTCATCCTGGTGTGGCGGCGGTGATGCTGCCCAAGGCCGAGGGCATCGACGCCGTCTGCACCGTGGTCGAGACCACCTACAAGGACGTGTTGCCGATCATCGAGTCGGCGCGTGGCCTTCAGGAGATCCACAGCATTGCGCGCGTGCCGGGCGTGATTCGCCTGACTTTTGGAAGCGTTGATCTGGCGCTCGATCTGGGCATCGACTGTGCGCCTGATGGCGCGGAGACTGAGCTGCTGGCTTTCCGCTCCCAAGTGGTGCTGGCTTCGCGGCTGGCCGGGCTGGCTGCGCCGGTTGATGGCGTCAGCACCGCGATCGACGACCTGCACCGCTTGCAGGCCGACACCGGACGCGCGCGCCGGCTCGGCTTTGGTGCCAAGCTGTGCATCCACCCGAAGCAGGTAGTTGCCGTTCAGGCGGTGTTCACGCCGACCCCCGAGCGGCTTGACTGGGCGCGCCGCGTCTGCGAAGCATTTGCATCGGCCGACGGCGGTGCCGTGGCCGTGGACGGCCAGATGGTTGACCTGCCGGTGGTCCAGCGTGCACGCGCCGTGCTGCGCAGCGCAGCGCCGGCCTGGCAGCCTGATTTCATTGATCCGACAGGAGACCCCCATGACTCGTAAAAGCAAACCCATCCGCTCCGACATCGCCTGGAGTACCCCCGACCGCATCGAAGTGCACGGCAAGAGCCTGCCCGACGAGATCCTCGGCCATCTCAACCTGGGTGATATGGCCTTCCTGCAGATCCTCGGGCGCATGCCGACGCCGCAGGAATCGAACGTGTTCAACGCCATTGCGGTGACGCTGGTCGAGCACGGCATCACGCCGAGCGCGCTGGTCGCGCGGCTGACCTACGCCGGTGCGCCCGAATCGCTGCAGGCGGCGGTGGCGGCCGGATTGTGCGGCCTGGGCAGCGTGTTCGTTGGCAGCACCGAAGGCACCGCCAGGATGCTGTACGAGGCACTGCCGCCGGGCACGCGCGGCGCCGATCTGGAGCGCATTGCGCACGAGACCGTGGCGGCCTACCGCGAGCGCGGCCAGATCATTCCCGGGCTCGGCCATCCGCTGCACAAGCCGGTCGATCCGCGCGCCCCGCGCCTGTTCCAGATCGCCAAGGACAACGGCTTTTCCGGCGACTACATCCGGCTCGAACAACTAATCTGCGCCGAGGCCGAACGCGTCGCTGGCAAGTCGCTTCCCGTCAATGCGACCGGCGCCATCGGCGCCATCAGCTGCGAACTCGGGCTGCCATGGAAAATCGTGCGCGGCATCGGCGTCTTCGCGCGCGCCATCGGGCTGGTGGGCCATATCCTCGAAGAGAGTAACAACCCAATCGCGGTCGAGATCTGGCAGCGGGTCGAAGACGAGGCCACTCGGCACATCAGGCCACAGGGCGCCTGAAGCGCTGCGGCTGGCCTTGCACGCACGACGCGCCCGCGTCGACCTATCGATAGAATCTTACTAGACACTGCTGGAGTATTGAACGATGAATGACACGATTCTGAGAGAAGAACCCATCCACTGGGTGCAATCACCCCCGCAGACTGCCGAGGCATTGAGCGTGGGAAACTGGTCCGTCGAGGCTGTCGTGGCGCTGCTCGACCAGCCATTCAACGACCTGATGTTCCGGGCCCAGCAGGTGCACCGTGAGCATTTCGACCCCAACGAAATCCAGCTCTCGACCCTGCTGTCGATCAAGACCGGCGGCTGCCCGGAAGACTGTGCGTACTGTCCGCAATCGGTTCACTACGACACGGGTGTCGAGGCTGGAAAGATGCTGGACGTGCAGGAAGTTGAGTTGGCAGCCAAGGCCGCGCGCGACCAGGGCGCCAGCCGCTTCTGCATGGGTGCTGCATGGCGTGCACCCAAGGACCGTGACGTCGAGAAGGTTGCCGAGCTGGTTCGCGTCGTGAAGTCGCATGGACTGGAGGCCTGCTGCACGCTTGGCATGCTGAGCAACACGCAGGCGCACACGCTCAAGGACGCTGGGCTCGACTACTACAACCACAACCTCGACACCGCGCCCGAGGCCTACGGCCGGATCATCACGACGCGCGATTATCAGGACCGCCTCGAAACGCTCGGCCACGTCCGCGACGCCGGCATCCACGTATGCAGCGGCGGAATCGTCGGCATGGGCGAGTCGAGGCGCGAGCGCGCCGGACTGATCGCGCAGCTCGCCGGTCTCGATCCCTACCCCGAGTCGGTTCCGATCAACCATCTGGTGCAGGTCGAAGGTACACCGTTGCATGGCATCGAAGCGCTCGACCCGTTCGAATTCGTCCGAACCATCGCCGCAGCGCGGATCACGATGCCGAAGGCTCGCGTGCGTCTGTCTGCCGGGCGGCAGCAGATGGGTGAGGCGGTGCAGGCGCTGTGCTTCCTTGCTGGTGCGAATTCGATCTTCTATGGCGACAAGCTGCTGACCACGGGCAACCCCGACTGGGCCAGCGACCGACGCCTGTTCGACACCCTAGGGCTGGTGGCGCGCTGAACTTCATTGAAGGTGAAACCATGTACCGTACCCTCCTCAAGTCCAAGATCCACCGCGCCACCGTGACGGCATGCGAGTTGCATTACGAAGGCTCCTGCGCGATCGACGAGGATCTGATGGATGCTGCCGATCTGCGCGAGAACGAGCAGATCCACATCTGGAATATCGCCAATGGCGAACGCTTCATCACCTATGTCATCCGTGCCGAACGCGCAAGCGGGGTAATCTCCCTCAACGGCTCGGCCGCGCGTCGCGCCGCAGTGGGCGATCTGGTGATCATTGCCGCGTTCGGACTGGTGGCAGAGACCGATCTCGACAGCGCCCAGCCTCGGCTGGTCTTTGTGGATGCCGACAACCGGATACGCGAACTGAGGTCGACGATTCCGGTCCAGGGCGCATAGGGCTGAGAGAGTGAGAATTTTTCACCACCGGTCTAAGCTGGCACGAGATTGGCTTGCAACGGCCGCATGGCAACGCGAAGCACGGACGACCATGCCGTCAACGATTTCCGCAGCGACGACGGCGAGTTGCTGGACGATCTGCTCACCGACAACGTGGCTGCGGTGGGGGCCCATGCTGCCGCAGTTGTTCATCACTGAGGTGAGAGCCCGAACCATCCTTTGCGAAACGAGGAACCCGTTAGGGTTTCGCGGACTGACGATGACGCCATGGCGTCACGGCTCCTGAGGAAGACGAGGAACAAAGATTAGACGGCAATTAAGTGAGCGTGTTGCTGATCTCGGGCTTTTGACGGGTCAGCCGGAACGTGGCCACGAATGGCCAATATCGAAATCCCCTGTGTTTCCTGGCAATTTACCGTAGCGTCTCCACGCAAAGCGTTTGAGCATAGACGCATATCATGCGAACCGGTTCGGTATGTACAAAGAAATCAAACCACTTCGTCGAGATCGAGATGTTGAAACGCCCACCAGCAGCCTGAAAAGGCCGCGAACCAGAGCAAATGTGCTCAGGAAATCGGTGAAAATGCACTTCAGATTTCATTGTGTGAATTCTTGACGTTCAACTCACGCTCAGCGCCAGTTAAGCAGAGCATCCCTAGCCGCGGCGGTTGCCGGCCGGCATGCGGCGGCCAGTTCGCTCAGGGCATGGACCAGCTGGTCGATATCGGCTTCGGTGTGAGCCGCCGACAGGGCGATGCGCAGGCGCGCCGTGCCCTCGGGCACGGTCGGCGGGCGGCTCGCGGGCACCCACAGGCCGCGCTCGCGCAGGCCCTCCATCGCCGCCAGCGCCTCGTCATTGCGGCCGATCAGCAGCGGCTGGATGGCCGTCCGCGACGCGCCGAGTTGCCAGGTGCTGCCCTTCAGGCCCGTTGCTAGGCCTTGGCGCAGACGCGCGATGAGTTTTTGCAGATGCACGCGCCGCCACTCGTCTTTGGCGATCAATTGCAGGCTGGCATGCAGGGCACTGGCCAGCAGTGCGGGGGCGGCGGTGGCAAAAATATAGCTGCGGGTTTTTTGCAGCAGCCATTCCACGAGAGCATCGCTGCCAGCCACAAAAGCGCCGGCAACACCCGCCGCTTTGCCCAGAGTCGCCATGTAGAGCACGCGGGGTGACGCTTGCGCGCCGCTCAGGCCAAAGTGTGCCAGGCTGCCGCGCCCTTGCGGCCCCAGCACGCCAAAGCCGTGGGCATCGTCGATCAGCAGCAGCGCATCGTGGCGCTCGCACAGCGCCAGCAGGGCCGGTACATCGGCAATGTCGCCGTCCATGCTGAACACCGCGTCGCTGATGACCAGCTTGCGGCGCGCCGGGCTTTGCGCCAGTGCGGCGTCCAGCGCCGCCAGGTCGGAGTGGGCATAACGGTGAATCTGCGCGCGAGACAGCCGTGCGCCGTCGATCAGGCAGGCATGGTTGAGTGCGTCTGAAAAAATCGCGTCGCCGCTGCCGACGAGCGCCGGAATGATGCCGATGTTGGTGGCGTAGCCGGCGTAAAAATAAAGCGCGCGAGGCAGGTCGACGAAAGCGGCCAGGGCGTGTTCAAGCGTCTCGTTGGCCGAGCTATGGCCGCTGACCAACGGTGAGGATGCGGAACCCACGCCGAAGCGGTGTGCGCTGTCGCAGGCGGCCTCCACCAGCGCCGGGTGGGTGGCCAGGCCCAGGTAGTCGTTGCTGCAAAAGGCCAGCATGCTTTGCCCGTCCACCAGCAGGCGGGCGCCGCTTTCGGGCTGCACTACGCGGCGGTGTCGCCGCAAATGACTTTGATCCAGCGCGGCGATGCGCGCCGGAAATTCATCGAGCCAGGAGCTTGTCAGTGAGGGGTGGATTGCCATGCGGGGGGAAGTTCCAGGGTGAGGGCTCTGGCATCGGGCATGCTTTGATGCGCAATGTTGGCCAGCAGCGGTGTATTCAGGCGTTGCTGCAAAAAGGCGATGTTGTCATCTTGCGCCAGCATGGCCGGCTCCATATGGTTGGCGACCCAACCAGCCAGCCGCAAACCGCGCGCGTGAATGGCCTCCAGGGTGAGCAGGGCGCCCATGCCGCCGTGCTGGACCCGGCCCGGCCGACCGAAGGCTGCTGCACCACCTTTCTGGCGTTCGGGAACGGCGCAGCGGCCTCCATGGTCTACAGCGGCTACGACCACTTCGACAGTGACGAGTTTCACTTCTGGATTGGCGAGTCGGGCCAGCCCAAGACGGCGGCCCACGCCAGCAGCCGGCGCAGTCTGCGGCAAAGCACCGCGGACACGGCCGAAGCCGCGGTCCGCGCGCAGCGCTACGGTTACGGCAGTCCGTTTTGGAAGGCCATCCAGTCGGCGCACCGGCCCCACCAGCCGCACTTTGGCGTACTGATCGCGACCTGCGAAAAGGCCGATGCCCGGCCTTCGGCCGATGGTGTGCTGCTTTACACCCACGACGGCGTGCAGGAAGTGGCGCTGCCTGCCGGACAGAGCGTGCCCGGCTACGGCGACGTCCTCGATGAAATGGTCGCCGCAGTCCAAGGCCAGGCCGCGGCCGTGCATGATGGGCGCTGGGGGCGCGACACCCTGGCGGTCTGCCTGGCGATCCTGCAATCGGCAAGGGAAGGCCGCGAAATTTTCCTGCCTGCCGCGTAGCGTGGCGCTGCCGGGGCGCGGAGATCAAGGCCTTCCCACTCGAGTAGGGGCATGATGTGTATCATTTTGACCCGTATCCCGGCACGGCCCCCTAAACGGTGGTCGCGGGCTGCTGCTCCATAAACTCAAAAAGACTATGCCCTTTTGAAGTCAGGTATTCGACAACCATGGAAGCAGCGTGTGGCTTGCTCCAACCCTTTTTTGCGCACACGCCTTGCATATACAGGCTGTCTACAGTCCGTCTAATTATTTGGGCTTTGCGTTTTCATGGTGCTTTTTTCCTTTCAGGCAATTAAAGTCATGCCAGCGTGCTTTGATGCGCCAACATCAAAAGTCATGGTTTGGGCGCAACCAGCACCCGTTGCAGACCTTTCGATCAAACAGTCTGCAAAGTCGGCCTTACCTTCACCAAAGACTCGCAGGGCACGCATTACCTGATCCGCACGCTCTACCAAAAATTGTTTGGTCCGAAGAATCGCCTCCAACGCTTGGCCAACTTGCTCCCCTGTCAACTCGTAGCAGGAGGTCAACACCCAGTACAACTCGATCACGGACACCATGGTGATGTATCCGGGGTTGTCACCGTCCAGAGACTCAATCAACTTGGTCGCCTTGATCCTCCCATTGAATCGATGAAGAGGTGATCAACAAGAACCGGCGGGTAACCTGCTGGTTTTGTTATTTTGGTGGTGTTGATTAGGCAGCGACCTTGGCCATCTGTCGGACATACGTAAGCAGCGCTGGCCAGGTGTTGACGATGCGGCAGTAACGGTGGCCAGCTGATGTTCACGCAGCAACGGTGGCCAGGAGTCGCCGAAACGGAAGAGTTGTTGACCATGAGTCGCTCAAAAGCCGCTTTAAAGCGCTACCTGGTCAACGTTGCTTCGCTGGTAATGGTCAAACTTGCTGCAGTCAGCCATAGTCAATAGCGCGGATAAACATTTACAAGAAAGTAAATGGAATTAATTCACTCGTCAGCACAAGTATCATTGACATGATGGAAAATTAACCCATAATGAAGTCACTTGCAAATTTGAATTGCGGCTAAGTCCTTGATTTGAAACCATTTTTTTGCGCCGCCGACTTTGACCTGTCCAAAATCACGACCCAAACCCGCCCTGGTTGGCCGCGCCGCAGCCGCCCGGTGGGCGCACGCGCCGGCATGCCGGCGGGCTGTACCCCGGCCGCCGGGCGGCCCGGCAACGAGCGCGGACGGCAGGGCGCCCAGCACCAGGTGCGGATCGGCGGCGTGCCGTCGACGCGGGCGCCAGCAGGGCGCTCGTCGGCCGAGCACATGACGGACGCGTGGGTCATATAGAAAACTACACCATATGGAAAACTACACCATGCCCCGGCGGGGCCAGGACCCGGTGAAATGAGCCAATCATTGAATCCCTCGACCAGCGACCTGTCAACACCGCCCGGCGCGCCGCCGGCGCTGACGCTCGAAGGCGCGCTCGACCGGCTACGCAACGGCGTGCGCATCGCGCCGTCCACGCAGTTTCCCGACGCTGTGAACGCACGCCTGGCCAGCGCCGCCCAGACGGCCGCGCGGCAGTGCGCCAAGGTGCCGCCGGCGGCCAGCCGCCGCGTGCTGGGGCTGCTCGATGTCGCCGTGAAAGCGCCGACGGCAGGCCAGCGCGTGGCCTGGCACCGGCGCGCCGCCGACGCGCTGGCCAGCGCCTTTGCGCCGCACGCGGCCTGCCGCGCCGGCTGCAACCACTGCTGCCACATCCCCGTCAAAATCAGCGCCGTCGAGGCGCGGGCCCTGGGCCGGGCCATCGGCCGCGCCCCGGTGCCGCTGGCCGATCACGAACCTGCCGCCATCGCCGGCTACGCCTCGCCCTGCCCGTTCCTGTCGGATGGGCGCTGCAGCATCTACGCGCAGCGCCCGGCCGTCTGCCGCAGCCATCTCAACATGGACGAAGACGCCCTGCTCTGCCAGCTGCTGCCCTCCGGGCACCAGGTCCCGGTGCCCTACCTCGACACCCGGGCGCTGCTGGCGGTGTCGGTGCTGATCGCTGGCGAGGACCTCGGCGCGGCCGACCTGCGCCAGTGGTTTCCCGCGCCTGCCGCCCCCATACGCCCCCCAGAGAATGACAACCATGCCCGTTGACAACTACCCCTTCCGTCCCCACCAGGAACCGGCCCGGTCCATCCATGACGCGTTCCAGCGGGAGGCCGGCAAACGCAAGGAGCGCGCGCTCGACGTGTGGATCGCGGCCGAGCTGCAGGCGGTGTTAGCGGCAGCGCAGCTGGCGGCCGAGCGGCATGGGCTGCGCATGCTGAGCATGGACGAAATCAAGAGCGCGGAGCGCTACGCGCGCGGCTCAGCGGACTACGGCTCGAAGTGGGCCTACACGGTGGTGGACAGCATGCGCCGCTCGGCGGCCAGGTCCGCCGCATGACGGCGCGCACCACCGTCTCGGGTTTCGTGGTGCTGGAGGCGCCGCCGCCGGCCCCCGGCGAAACCGCCCTTCCCCTCAAGCCCAAGCGCGGCCGACCCGTCGGATGGCGCATGCCCACGCTGGCGAACCTGGACCAGCTCACGCTGGAGGACTTTTCGTTTGTGCGCGGCGTCATGAGCGGCATGAAACCCGCCGTGGCCTACAAGCAGTTTTACGCGAACCGCCACTTCGACGCCGACGGCAACCCGATCATTCCGCACGGCACGGAGATCAACAGCCACGCCGACCGCCTGCAGCTGGCGATCCTCGCCGCCGCGCGCGCCTCCAACAAGCCCGAAGCCAAGTCGGCGGCGCTGGCCCTGGAACGCCCTACCCCCGAACCCGTGGCCGCGCCGGCCGCCGTCGCGCAGGCGCACCTGGCCTATACGCAGTGGACCGAATCGCAACCCGAGGACATGTATAACGAAAACGAGATAGTCGAGCGCTACAAGGACTACCTCGCCGACCAGGGTGTTCAGCCCGGCAGCGGCGGCCACTTCGAAGTCGCGGACCAGTCCTTGAGCGTCACCGCCAAGGTCAAGGCGATCAACGCCCTGCAGACCCAACTGGCCACCCTGCCCCAGCCCGAGCACAGCACGAAACTGTGGCTGGCCGCTTCGCTCGTCAAGGCGTTTGCGCGCCGCGGTGTCACGACCATGGCCGGTGTCGTGCAGTCGATCTCCGTCGCCGGCCGGCACTGGCACCGCGACATCAAGGGACTGGGCCCGGGCCGCGCGGCACGTATCGAGGGCTGGCTCGAAGACCACGCCGACACGCTGGGACCGTTGTTGCGCTGGGGTGCGCACTGGGAAGTGGCCCCTCCCCTGGCCCAAGTCATCGTGCCGCTGCAGCGCGCGCCCGCCGCCGCCCTGCTCACCTACAGTCAGGAATCGGGCATCGCGTCCCCCGCCCCGACCGCGCTGGCGCTGCGCTCCGGCATCGCGCCGCTGGAGCTGCTGCTGGTGCCGCCTGCCCTGGACGGCCAGGCCGGCATCTTCAGGACGCAGACGCCGAATCACCTGGGCGCGACAACCGACATCGAGGCCATCGGCGCCTGGCTCAATGGCTACCTAACCGCGGGCAAACAGCGGACCTTTGACGCCTACCGCCGCGAAGTCGAACGGTTTTACATCTGGGCTATGCTCGAAGCACAGTGCCCGCTGTCGTCGATCACCTTGAGTCTGGCCCAGCAGTACCAGGCGTTTCTCAGGGCGATCCCTGGGCGCTACACCACCACTGCACGGGTCCCGCGTCACGATCCGCGCTGGCGGCCTTGGCGCGGCCAGCTCGAGGCGAGCAGCCAGAACTACGCGCTCGGCGTGTTGTACCAGATGTACAATGCGCTCCACAAAAACGCCTACGTGACGGGCAATCCCTTCGAGAGCATCCAGTACGATGCCGCCGGGATGAAGCGCCACGCCATGGATGTGACGCGCAGCCTGCACGCCGACGACCTCTACCTTGTGCGCGAAGCGCTGGCCACCCTCCCCGGCCTCACGTCCGCAACGCTGCGCAAAGCCGCCCTCGCCCGCCGGACCCGGCTGATCCTACACCTTGCCTTGACCACCGGCATGCGTTTGGCCGAGATCTCCTCGGCGAACATGAACAGCCTTGCCCACCCGCGTGTCGATGGCAGGGCCGCCGATGATTGGGTTATTACGGTCGTAGGAAAGGGTAAGAAGAAGCGCGCAGTTCCAATTAGCGTGAAGCTTATGAACATGATTGAGGAGCACCATGCGGACTGGCGGGCCTTGATGCCAGAAGATGCGGCACGCATTGCAGCCTTCGATCTCTCCCCTCCCCTCATCGCCGCCCTGGAGGCGCCGGTTCGCTCGGGTGGGCGCGCCATCACCGATGACACGGCGATGGCCCATGACAACGGCGCGCTGAGCACGAATGGACTCTATCGAACCCTGAAGACGTTTTTCCGGCAGATGGCCAGAAAAGAGCGGGGCCCAGAAATGCAGGCTCGCATCCTGAGGTTCAGCACACATTGGCTTCGTCATACCTACGCACACGAGGTCCTGCGCGAGAACAACGGCGATGAAGGCCTCAAACTTGCCCAGCAGCTGCTCGGTCATGCATCGATTACCACGACCGCGGAGTATGTGGAGCAAGATATTTCGGCACAGGTGAAGGCAGCTCGTAAAGTCAATCCCCTAGGAGACTAGGACTCGAAAGCTGGACTCAGAACCATGGTAGTGCCAACGCAGTTTCCCCGGGGAAACTGGAGGCCATTTTCGCGACGTTTTTTCAGTGCCGACTACAAAAGAGCGAATGCGAATCTTCTTTCCGGCACCAATCCATCACCGGCGATAGGGTACAGCGGCACAGTTTCCCCGGGGAAACTGGAACTCGACCGCGACGCTTTGTCCAGCATCCCAGCCGTGAAAGCTATTGCTGCGGACTCCTTAGCGCCAAGCGATTCGCAGCACGAGGGGTGAAGGCCGCTCAGTTTCCTCGGGAAAACTGAGCGGCCTCGTGGCCACACATCCTCCTAAAAACCTGTCGAACTAAATTACCTCAACATTTAATTGGCGCTGCCCTGGCGGAATCCAACTGAATATCACTGAGCGTCTCTGCAGTTTCCCCGGGGAAACTGTCTGCGCAAGCCAGAGATCGTCCTCCCGATCAGGGGAATAGCTGCGGCGCCGTTTCACTAGAGCTTTCTAAGGCTGATAGGTTGCTACGCTCGCCCGCCCCGCCCCTGGCGTGCAATTCACTCGACACATTCAAATGGTCTGGAAGTGACGCAGCATCCCCGCATAGGCTAGTTAAGCGACGATGGTTAATATCAATCGGCAATAGCTAATGGCGAGGGCAAGAGGCAAGACAACACCATTGGCCAACACGGAGCTCGATAAGCGATAACACGTATGCCCCTTGCAGCAAAAGACAGGCGAATTCCGATAGACGCGCATTGGACAACCGGAAAATCGGCATGGCACGCCGTGCAACAGTAGTTCAGTTTCACCGGGGAAACTGGTTCTCGCTACACGCGCGAACAATTTCACACCATCAACTCGCTTTTGGCCAGTATTACCCCTTGACAGAGTTATCTTTGCTGTTAAATTAGCTTCAGACCAAATGAGAAGCCGATTGTGGGCTGTTATCTGAATAGAAACTTTCAAAGTTCGCTGCTGGGGCACGTCCTCGGTGCAGCTATCGTTTTAGGAGCACTTGCCGGATGCTCCGAATAATCCGCGCCAAAAACCGCCGCCGGCCAAAGCAGCAGCAGAGGACTAGAGCGTCACTCAACAACGCCTCAAAGATCGAAAGAAGGAACACGATGCAAAGAACAAGGCGGTGTGCCTGGAAACCATCGGCAAAGCCAAGTGTGAGGAAGTCGGCTACGTCTTCGACTGATGCTTGCCAAAACTGGCGATTTCGCCAACCTTAAAACCCTATAGGAGAGTCCCGTGATCGTTCAAATTGGAGCCGAAAAAGGAGGGGTCGGAAAGAGCACCTATGCGGTGAATCTCTCCGCCTATCTTGCGCAGCAAGGATACAGTGTCATCCTGGTCGATACAGACACCCAGAAGACTTCCAGCAAATGGGGGGAGTTGCGTTCGCATTTCAAGTTGCAGCACAACTTCACCATCGTCGACAAAGCTGTTGACCCAACCGAGCACATCCGCATGCTCTCCGAGAAGTACGATGTCGTTGTCGTTGACGTCGGCGCCCGCGACTACGCCCGGCTGAGCGAACTCACCCGAATTGTCGACTTGTGGATTGCTCCGACTCGGGTGGGGCAGGGCGATCTTGAGTCCACCCTTGAATTGGCTGATGCCTTTGCCAAGGCGGACTCGAAGCACAAGAACGGGAAGATCCCACTGGTTGTCTCGATCAACGCAGTTCCCGGTGCCTGGAATACCACTGAAGGCGCGGATGCCTACGAAGCGCTTAAGGAGGCCCTCCCAGGCGTGCCTATTCTCGAGGCCTTAGTCCGCGACCGGAAGATCTGGCGTGACGCGCACCGCATGGGGCGAACCATCTTTGAAATGCCACCACGCGAGCGCGAGAAGGCAGAAGCGGAATTCACCCAGATGGTCGATGAAGCTTTTAAAGCATTCAACAAGTTCAACAAGGGAAGCAAGAAAAATGGCGCCTAACTCCAAGTCAAAACGCAAGCCAGTTCTCGGCCATATCCACCGCAACACGGACCAAGCGGCAATGAGCTTGGCGCTGAGCGACGTGCGGCCTCCCACCCCGATTCCTGCGCCGCCAGTGGCGCCCGCAGCTCACAGTTTGCCAACCGCGGACACCGACATTTCGACTTTGTACGCGGTTGGCAGCAAATACCCGGTTCCGTTGTTTCTCCTTGCGCGAAGCCCAAATCAAGCACGGGTCTTCTACAGCACAGAAGAGCTTGACGACATGTCTAAGTCGCTGCGAACAAACGGACAGCACCTGGCCGGGCTTGGATACGTGAGGTCTGGCCGAGTGTTCTTGATCGATGGCGTGAAACGCTTCCAGGGAGCCACCATCGGGGGTCTGGGCACCCTGGAAGTTGAAATCGTTCCCACGCCCGTTGATGACGCCGCTGAGTATGAAATGTCGCGGCGTATCAACCTTGAGCGCAGCGCGCAAACTGCGCTGGACGATGCCGTTCGGTGGAAGGACTTGCTGGCCAAAGGCGTCTATGCGGATCAGGACGCGCTTGCCCAGAGCCTCGGTATATCTAAGGCCACGGTTTCGAAGACGATGGGGCTGAATCGCATCCCCGAGAGGTTGCTTCGGATGATGAGTGACCATCCCCAAACTCGCGCTCTCACAATCGCGTATGAGATCAGCAATGTCTTCGCGGCCGACCAATTCAAAGAAGCGCCCGAGAAGGCTGAGTACATGGCCGAGGACGTCATTGAAGAGACGGCAAAGCTTGACTTGAGCCGGCACCAGGTGAGCACCCTTATCGCTTCGAAGCTCAGCGGTCCGAAATCACGACTTCGAGGTGAAGCCCATCCCGTCAAGTATGGGGAGAGCAAGGGGTCCTTGAAGGTTGTCCCATCGCGCGGCCAAGTGGAGCTGGTGTTCAAAGGGCTACCAGAGCCCAAAGTGGAAGAGCTCAAGGCACTTATCGAGCAGATGCTCGCTGGCCAACTGAGCATCTAAGCGCGGAAAGGTACCCGGGAAACCAACTATCGGTGTGGGCGTCCACTCACCAACAAAGGCCCAAAAAGCGAAGCATCATGCCCCCATTTGGCTCGTTAGACAGTTAGAAAAATGCCTCGCATGTGCTAAAGGTACCCGGATATGGGGCTTCGGTGACCTAAAACCTGAGAATGATCCGAATTCGCCCCATAAACGGGTACCTTAGACGCCCTTAAAGCTGGTTTTCGGACCGCGAGCCCACCTTTTGGTATCTTTCACCCCATAGACGGGTACCTGATGTTTCCCCATAAACCGGTACTTTAAGCAATCCCCCATGGGGGGGTACCTTAGGAAATCCAAGCCTAACTGTCGCCAGATACTTGGGGAGCAGGTTCAGACGGGCACCGCGGATAGGGACCCATGCAGAAGGTAATTCCCCACAAACGGGTACCTTCACGCTGACCCATAAACAGGTACCTAAAAGTACGTCCCTGAGTCTGACGCCGACATAATGAGGTCCGCCGCCGAGCCGTCAGGGGTCGGTCCGCCGCCCCATAGATGGGTCCCCAGGCCGCGCCCCACAAACGGGTACCTTTTGGGCTCCCCATAAACGGATACCTAAGATGGACCTGCACAGAACGAAGCCTGCCTCTTCAACTCAACCTTGGGACACGGGATTAGATCGAGGCCTGGGCAAGCCTCATAAACGTGTACCTATGAAGCGCCCCATATTCAGGTACCTTCAAAACGCCCCATAAACCGGTACCTTTGAAATTCCCCATTGATGGGTACCTTTGACCCCATATCCACATACCTGAAGACCCATAGAAGGGTTCCAGTCACCCATAAATGGCTACTTATTCCCCCACAAAAGGGGACCTTCCGCCCCATAGAGAGATACCATACCCCGCTGAAACCCGCATGGCTGCTGGGTTTCAGATCCCTAAATGTATTAAATTCTTAAAGTGTTAGTTAAATAAATACACAACGGGTGGCGACATCCAAACAAGGGCGTCCAAAGAAACAATCCAAAAAAAGAATTGCCTCAATCGCGGTACATAGGTACCATCAGAAATCTACATTCCGCCAGGCCCCGGCATGGGAACATCTCCACCACCTCCAGAGCACCAGATCAGTCTGTTCATGAAAAAGGAATCCCCGGATCCTTTTCGGAAAGCGGTTCAGATCGTTCACAGTATGCCGCTCGGCGACCTTACCGCTGTGCAGCGAAAGATGTCGAACAACTGGCTCAAAAAGGCAAACTCGACTGAACCCGATGCCGATGGATACTGGTCCATTCGCATCGATGAGATGAGCAATGACATCGGCTTCAATTCAAAGAATCGTAAATACCTCAAGGACGCTGCGCGAGCCCTGCAGCGAATTGTTTTTGCCTGGGACGTAGTAGCTCCAGAAGCGAAAAGGGCAAAGTGGATCTCCTCAGTGCTGTACCCCGACGTGGAGATCACCGCTGATACCATCCGCTTTCGCTTGAGTGAACCACTGAAGCTGTACGTTCGTAATCCAGATGTCTATGCGTTGATTGACGAAACGGTGGTTCGAAAGTACAGGCGCCTGGCGTCTATCGGTATCTATGAACACTGCGTCCGATTTGAAAAAGTTGGAACAACTACGACGGTGCCGTGGCAGAAGTTTCGCGACATCGTCTTGGGCGAATCGGCTACTCGCAAAACCTACGAGCAATACAAGGTGTTCAAGGCAAAGATCCTGAATCCCTCAATAGCCGAGATCAACGCCGAGGGAGCTATCAATATCGTCCTCAGGGAGACAAAGGCAGGAAAGTCTGTCGAAGGTGTCTTCTTCAAGGTAGCAAAGGGACGCCAGTACGCAGACGCTGCGGGTCTCGATGAGAATGAGACATCCCTGGTCGCACAGATGGTGAAACTTGGCGTCCTGTCCTCAGAGGCAAAGCGACTATTGAAGGAATATTCGCCCAAAGTGATCCAGGCAACGCTCGCATATACCAACGAGCGGAAGACCAGTAAAAAGTCGGAAAAGCTTGAAAACCCCCCCGCGTATTTCAGAATGGCGCTGCAGCGGAAATGGGCGATAAACGGCGAAGCTGTGGAGGATGTAGAGCCGAAGGGCGCGGAACCACCACCGTCCTCAGGAAAGCCGAACTTGAGTGCTCTCTATCGCACCAACCAAATTGCGAAGGCCGAAGCCTACTTCAAGGTGCTCGACGCGGATGATCAACAGGACCTCATCGCCAAGTACAACGAGCAACAAATTACTCCGGCACTCCGCCTAAAAACCAAAGCAACAAAGCCCTCTGAGGCCGCATTTTTTCAATGGCTAATGAAGGATTTGTGGGGCGAGCCAAATGCGGAAGACCTGCTTGAGTATGCGCAGACCCTTCTAAGCAAGATTTAGAAGGTTTCCCCCGCCTTCCACGGCTGGACTGCGATGATGGCTTCATGCCTTCCGATGCCCCTGAGTTACGCCGCCACCTGGCCAGCCTCACTCAGAATTGATCGCGAGTTCCACCCCAACTATGCCAACATCAGCCGACATCATGCTGTTCTGCGGCGACCCGCACGGGAAGTTCGACCACATCCTGCAGGCCGCCGGCGATTTGAGAGCGTCAGCTGTCATATTGCTTGGCGATATGGAGTCCGGGCAGCCGCTGCACGAAGCGATGGCGTCGATTGATGACAAGCTGTGGTTCATCCACGGCAATCACGATACGGACAGCGAACTTAACTGGAACAACCTCTGGGGCGGCAAGCTGGCAGATAGGAACGTCGATGGGCGGGTTGTAACCTTGCCCAACGGTATCCGGATCGCCGGGTTGGGAGGGGTCTTCCGCGAAAGCGTCTGGTATCCCAGCCTGCCGACACCGCCAAATTTCCGCAACCGCAAAGAGCATGTTCGGGCAACGCCATGGCAGGACCGATGGCAGGGGAGCGTGCCGTGCAAGCACTGGTCCACCATTTATCCGGACGAGCTGGATCGTTTGTCAGGAATGCCGGCAGACATCCTCATCACCCATGAAGCGCCTGGATATCACAACAACGGCTTTGAGCTCCTGGACAGCCTGGCGCAGAGCATGGGCGTCAAAGTGGCCGTTCACGGGCACCATCACGATAACCTGGACAGCTCCGATCGGTGGGACCGGCAGGGCTTCAAGAGTTTTGGCGTCGGCTTGCGAGGCATCACAGCCATCGACGCAAGCGGAATCTCCAAGGTGATAGTCCCGGGCGAACTGGACGCGCAGCGGGACTTCCGGCAAAAGTATCTGGATGTGTTCAAGGATGTCGCGCCTTGAACCCGGTTGACCTTGCTTTACGTCGGTACAGCGGCATTCGTGGCCAATGCAGCCTTCCAGTCATTCTTTGGTGAGAACGCCTGCCAGTGATCAATCTCCGCGACCAGATCGCCTCCAGAGTCAGGCCAGTACTCGGCTGCCATGCAACTCGAATAGACCGACAGAATCTCCTGGAACTTCTTGGCGCCATTGTTCATGAAGCTCTCGCCGGCGGTGATGACATGGATCGAATGCGGCTCATCACTTTCAGCAGCAATGAATTCGAACGGCTTTGCGCTAGCTGAACCCTCATAAAGGGAGCGCCCGAAGGTATACATGAACGCCTGGAAGTCGTAGCCCATGTCGTTCGCATCGCGCAAGAACGCTGAGCTGGTGGCGTGCCGGGTGGTCTTCAAATCGAAGCTGATCTCCGGGTGGTACAGATCGAACCGAACCTTGAGCATCAGTCCGGTCGTCGGCTCCTGGAAATAGATGCTCACCTCCGCCTGCCCCTCGGCGAGAAAATCACCAAAGAAGCGACCCCGAACACGGCGATACTTGATTTTTTCAGCAAGGAGAAGGCCCTTGCGAAATGTGGGTTCGTCAATTACCAGACGTGCCGGATTCGCAGCCTCAAAGGCCTTGTAATCCTTGTTGCGAGCATCCGCCAGTCCAGGAAAGACAGCAATCTCGTTGCCCACCTGTTGAGGCTCCAGCACGAGCGCATGAACGAGGCTTCCGAAATCTTTCGCTTTGCTTGATGAATGCAAATTCAGAAGGCTGGCCTGGAAATGCGCCGGCGAAATCAGAAGTGGCTTGAGCATGCTGCAGCTCAGAACCTCGCGGTCCGCATGGTACGCATGAGAGGTCATGTCGGCGTACATGCGGCTGAAGGGGGTAGCTCCTGCCGTCACGTTGAGACTCAGCTCGTCTGTCGTGCCAAACAGTGCCGCGGATGAAGTGAGGTCGAATACTTTGTTCATGTCTTGGTTGCTCCATTGATGGGCTTGATCTATGAAACCACGGACGCACCATCTGTCAAGACGCTCGATGGGTGTGAAAGGCCTCAAATATCGGAACAAAGCGGAAAATTCGTGCGTTGAGCGGGGTTGACGGTGCCGCTTCGCGTGATAGCTTTAACGTAAGGACAGCCGCTACTTTAAGAATCAAGAAAATGACCCCAGAAAAATTGACTAACTCCGCTGAAATCGACTTCAATCCTGAGCTTTTGCCTGAGACGTGGAGGGCTGCGCTCCAGACTGCCATCAAGTGCACCGATGAGGCTGCGATCTGGAAAATCATGAATGCCCAGCAACTCAACGCGGAAGCGCATGAGGAATTGGTCAACAGCATCAGCCGGCTGCACTACAGGCACAGGAACATCGATGTGTATTGCGAATTGTTCATGATGCCCGTTATCGTTCCCTCGGAGTGCGAACTCATCAACGAACCTCTCGTCTGGAAATCGGCGCGGGACACTATCAAGTCGGCCCTGAACAACTGGTTCGGGAAAAAGACCCGGATCGTCATCTTCGAGGGAGTCCTGCCGATGGACTGGATAACCACCTGGCGCCCTCGAGTGATTCGGCAACACCTCCAGAGGCTGGTTCCGGAGTCATCGAGGCAGGCGACTGAGTTCCCCGCAACGACCATTGAGCTGCCAGAACGGGCCCCTCGCCTCGGGTTCGTCCTTATCGCCTGCCAAAAGCAAGGGGAGTGGCCGGAGATACCGGAACTGAATTCATTGATGGACAAGCGTCTCAAGGACGTTGTCCGTTCATCTTTGTACTTAGCAGCCTCGCCGGCCGAGGCAATGGCTCCCTACGCTCCGCACGGTGGCTCGCGAGACTTTGAGGGCGAGCCGTTAGTCCTGGCCCCTGAACGGGTCCAGTTCGCTATTACGGATGGCATCGTCCTTTGGCTGATGAAACTCCACGCAATGTTCCCGGTTCTCGGATGGACCGTCTCGCAATCCATCGCCGCGTCGGACGTGGTGAAGTTCACCCTCCACTTGGCTGACTCCGCTGTTCGGCTTACCCAGTTCACGGTTCGGATGCACCAGATTGGCATGCAGGGGTTGAACGACATCACCATTGGCCTGGCAGGAATTGCTCCAAACATGGAAACGCCAGCTGACATGAGCAAAGACCAGTACCTCGCCATGCAAACACCCTCAGCGGTTGCTTGACAACGACCCCTTTCATGTTGAGATAGTCCCAACTATTCGCAACGCGCGCTCTTGGCGCATTTTTCCTGGAGAGTCAAATGGACATGAAATCACTAAGCATTGGCCCGTTCAACGAGGGGTTCATTCGCGTGGCTACGACCAGCGATCCCGCCTCCACCGAAACGAAGTTCACGGGCGAGATCGAAATACTGGCGCGCCACCATACTCGCCTTCCTAGTGAAATCGACGGCGAGCGCATGCGCCTGGCCAGTCACCCCGCAGGCAAGATGTTGCTTGAACGCGAGGCTGCGAACAAGGCCGCAGGGAAGTTGGTTGAGGTGCCGATTCGGATGTTTTTCAACAAAACAGCCAACGCATTGACTGTGAAGTATCAGGCGTTCGACGGGGAAGGTCGGCCGGTCTGTGTCGGTGATGGCTGCAATGCAAGGCGCACCTCACTTATCGAGGGTAATCAGCCTGTAACTGTGGACGCGCCATGCGCCGGCTCGGAGGATTGCGAGTTTGCTCAGTCCGGGGTTGTTTCTTGCAGACGCCAAGTCAAGATGCCGGTCCAGATCAAAGGGCAGGCGAACGCGCTCAGCGTCTTCGAGGTTCGAACCTCGTCGTTCAATGCCTACAAGACGCTCCGTGCCCAGCTGGAGCTCATCGAAAGCCGTTTTGGAGGCCTCCGTCATGTGCCCATCAAGCTCTCGCTCTGGCAAGCCAGCAACGAGGCAAGCTCGTTCGAGCCATTCGATGTCTTCAAACTCTCCTTGGATGGGAACTCGGAAGTCGAAGTGATGCGACAGGCGAAGAAGGAACGTGACGAAGAAAAAGAATGCGGCCTCGTTTCCGATCAAGACGCTATTTACGAGAAGCTCCAAAACGGCGATGCCGACAGCAAGCTCTCGCTGGCATTCGACGACTTCAATGAAATTTCAGATTTTTACGCCCCCGTTGCCATCCCCAAGGCGGAGCGGCGGAAGGGGAGCCAGTCGGTCTCCTCGCCGCTGACTAAGAGGCACGCGCGCAGTTCTGCGCCCCACTTAGCCGCCGATTTGATCTCGTCCTCCCTTGCGCAGGCTGGACTCGCACCGGCAGCGGAACAATCAACACCTACTCAATAGACTATGAGCGACCCAAACATCACGCGCCTAGTAGTGGGCCCGACAATGACACTCGCTATGGGTGTCCCAGTCGGCCAGGCGGTCACGCAAACCGACCTGTCTAAAACCCTACGCTGGAAGGACGGCCATTGGCAGAATTCCGCAAGCATTATAAAAAAGGCGCGCCAGTTCACCTTCCTGCCTGTGGATGTTCTCGAAATATCGGCGACCAGGCGAGCGAGTACCTTCCGGCACTTGCGCGCATACGCGCTGCCAGTTGCGGCGGTAGTCATCTTCTTGGGGACGGCGCTGGGCTTCGTCCTCCAGCAGCGCGATAGCGCGGAAGACATACCGGTAGCGACTTCCATCGCGCCTGCAGAGACACCCGTGGCGGTCAGGTCCGTGGATGCGCCTTACCCCTTGCCAGGCGCCTCGCCATCGGCACCGCTTCCGGGTAATAGCCAGTTGGAGGAAGAAAGTAGCGCGCGTGAGCTTGCGCCACCAGTGCCCAGCGCAAAGGGACCGGTGCAGGTACCGTCTGCCCCGCTGCCCACTGTGACTTCAGCCAAGGCCCCCGCATTGCCCGCCGTGCGACCGACCCAGCAAGCGGCACCAGTCGTCCCATCCCACAAGCAGGCGCCTGCCGTAGTGCCAAAGGAGGATGCCAAGGACGAAAAGGCCCGTCCTGCAGTGATCTTGGACGCGGATGTTCCATTCGCGAAGGCAAAGCTGCCCGAGGCGGTCTCGCAGCAAAAGGCCACTGCTCCACCACCGGCCTTAGGGCAGCTACCAAAGCCGCAGGCTTCCACAAGCGGATCTAGCAGCGTAAGCAGCGGCCTTGTCGCCTTGACTCAGGACGGCAAGTTCGCTCTTTTTACGAATGTGAAGACCCGGCTGCCTGAGAAGTTTGCCGTGGGCGACAGGCTCCCCACGGGCGAAGTTCTGAAGGCAATCGACAGAGTCAATGGCAAGGTCCAAACGGACGCAAAAGAATACAGGCTGGAATGAACATGACCGACGAAACCATAATTATCGATCCCGTTGGGATGAATATCATCAACCGACTTGCACCCGGGAGCAAGTTCATCGGGCAACTGGAAAGCGAAGGCGGACTTCTCATCGAGGGAACTATTGTCGGCAATGTGCTGGTAAGTGGCGGGCCGCTCGTTCTCATGGAGCATGGAAGCATCACAGGTGATGTGACGTGCGAAGACGATGCCTACCTGTTCGGCAAAATCCATCCGGCCGAGGGCAAGGACCACAGCGAACTGATCGCGGGTGGCGCTGTTTTCATGGCGCAAACATTGGAGGCTCGCGCGAACATCACCGCCGGCGCTATCAAAACCTATGACGGCGCTCAGGTCGACGGGCGCATCCGCACGGTCCGCCGCGCCAAAGCAAAGCTCCCGGACGCAGGTTGACGCGCATGAAGAGTGTTGTGGTCAGCCATCGGTGGATTGCCCAGGTCCTGAAGCAACGCGGAATCCCTGTACCGGACTTGAAGGAATTGGAGGGCGCGGTTGCGCAGTGCACCGAGGAAATCCGCGCGCGGCTTCTAAACGTCGTAACTCTTATCGAACGAGGGACAGAAGAGGCAGGTGACATCGAATGGGTACGAGTGGCCCTCAAGGCGCCGGGACAGAAGGCTCGTAAAGTTTCGCCTGATCTTGAGCAGACGCCTCTCGTGGTGAGTGCGGCGCCGGTTCCGTCCCATGCAACCGAGCCACGGCCTGACCGTCCCCAGTTTCTGGAAAACGGCCAGCTGGACGACGCGGGAAGCGGCACCGCGGTGCCGGCGAAGCGTGTAAAGCACCACATCTACGCATCAAAAGCCGCGTTGACCATCGAGCTCGACACGTTGAGACAACAGCCCGGCGAAGAGGATGTGGTGCGTACAGTTCTTATTGAAGCGGCGGTGGCCACCGCTGGTCGCGGGTATGACTGGGAGCGGAAGATCCCGTTTCAACTCATGCGCCGTGAGCTGCCGATGGTAGCGGGCGCTCTCCTTGGGCTTCTCGACCGACCCTTGGCTATTGAAAATCATGGGCCTGAGCGGAATAAATCGATTTGGATTGAGCAACAAGGCAGCAAGTACTTTGTGAAGATCTCTCAGGGGGCCCGCACGATTGCCCTTCCAGTCGATTGCTCGGACGCGTATGCCTGGAATGCCATCGTGCTCCAGGCGCTTCAGCACAATGCTCCCTCACTGTCAGGCAGCCTGCAGCTGCGCCTGATTCACCGTGTAGCCGAAATGATGAACCACACCCCCACCAAATGAAGAAAATCCAACTAGCTGAGCTGGCGCGGCGGTTCCAAGGCCCAGTGCTCGCTGCCGCTGCCGGGGCCGCGATTGGTTACCTCTCCTGGGGGGAGGGGAGAACGCCCATTCTCGCGGCCCTGCTTCCCGTGGCTGTTGGCATTTCCGGTTCAAGGGCCCGAGCGTTCGCGCTCTCGATGGGATATGTGCTTGGAACTATGCGAGGACTGCCGGCGTTCGCCGCCGCATGGTTCGACAACAGTCTGATCATCGGATCGATGCTGTGGCTTCTGGTGGGACTGATCGCGGGCGCCGCATGGTCGCTTGCCTGGACCGCTGCAGAGGTGCCTTGGAGAAAGGCGCTTGCCGTCGCAGTAGCGTGGGTTGTGACTCTGCTTCCGCCGGTGGCGGCGTCATCGCCTGGGCATGCTGTTGTCGCCTGGGGGTACATCACACCCGGATGGGGGTGGATTGGCGTTGCGCTGAGCGTCCTTGTCCCTGCGGCCGTCATGGCGGTGGTCACGGCGAAGAGGTGGTCAATGGCCTACGTACGTGGCGCGGCCGTGGGGCTGGCCGGCGTCCTAGCTGTTGTGTCGCATTTCCACGATGAGATTGAAAACCGGTACGTCAATGACATGGTGGCCGTGAGCACCCGCTGGGGCGCGGCCTCAGATCCATTCGAGATGCTCGATAGGGTAGAGCGGATGGGGAAAACGACGCGGGCGCTGTCAGAAGAGAATGTCGCGTCAGTGGTCGTATTCCCTGAAAGCATCGTGCAGACCTATCACCCAACGCTCTATCCCATTCTCAAGGAAATCATCCTCGACGATGCGGCAAAGGCCGGCCAGACGGTGGTTATTGGGGCGGATTTGCCGACCGCTGATGGCAATTTCCAGACTGCAGCACTTGCCTTCTACCCCGATGGGAGTAGCGTGACCGCCTTGACGCGCCAACCGGTCCCAATAGCGCTGTGGAAACCTTGGAATTCGACGGGCAGCTTCCTCACGAACTGGCGGAGCAGCAACATCCTGCCCTTTCGCAGCGGCATCAAAGCGCGAGTGATATTTTGCTTTGAGGAGTACATGCCGATTCTGAGCCTCCTCAATGAGGCCCTTGACGATCACCAGATGGTGATCGTGCTGGCCAATACCTGGGCGTCCAGGAGCGCTGAAACGGCGGCCATCCAGTCCCGGCACAGCGAAGGCATGGCTGTCTTGTTCGGGAAGCGACTCATCAAGGCGGAAAATAGGCCGAAAGTCGCCAAGGGTGGAGACTGAGAGGCGGTAGAGTTGTGGCTGTCGAAAGGCTAGTTCAATTCGCGAACCCGAAACAATGTGAGTGAGATCTTTGCAGGCGTCACGGTCAGCGGCGAGACGCGACTGATCGGCGAGGTGGCTCAAGGCGCTGCCTGTGCGTGCTTTTGTCGGGTTTGCGGCAGTCCTTTGGTGGCCAAGCAGGGGGAAGTACTCACGTGGCACTTTGCGCACGTTGCCAGACAGGAAAACCCCGAATGCTATGCCGGCGCGCTAAATCTGATCCGCAGGCTCGCCATTGAGGACATTCTTGGCAAGGCGGTTCTGAAACTGCCTGAATGCCACGTCACGATTCGTCGCCCAAGCAGGCTGGGGCATTCTGATGCAAAGCTGGCTTGGCAGCCTGAATTCGAGCGATGGGCGGACTTCGCGATGGATGCACCGAAGGGGGCCACCGTTGCACGCATTCACCTGGTGGACGGGGAAATAGCTGAGCTTTCCGTAGAAGCCACTGAATCGCCGATGTCCGCGTTGCCGGTCGCGGTGAGCGACACGGGAATGATCGTTTGCCGGTTCCCGATTCCAGCTCCCCAGCACCTTCGGACGTTCGAAGCGGCGATGGCGCAAATTCGCGCTACGGCTGCCTGGCAATGGATCCGCGTGCCGGCAGGCGCAGCACAGGTGAAGCACGCAATTGAGCAACTTGATGCCCAAGATCGCCTTGAGGCGGCCAGGATCGACAAGCTAGCTCATCAGAGGGCGATCGAGGCGGGCAGCCGGTGGGCGGGCATAGCTAGGCGAAACCGTGCTGGAGAGGCTTTCCTGCGGCCTCGTCCAGCGTTCGGCCCCCCTCCCACCGGGGGCGGGGCAGAGGATGCTATGCCCGGCCGTTCGCCGGGATGCACGCTGACGTTCTACAGGCTCCCCGATTCAAAGTTGTGGGTACGCTACATGCGCTCTGATCGAAGGTATGTGGTCATCCCGTTTCCGGGTCACCAGTGGAACGGTTGGGAAAACGACCTTCCGCCGGCAGTGGGACGATACGACCCGGAGCTCAAGGCTTTCGTTTTGGATGACGTGTTCCGTGGCATGGAAGCTTTGGCCGCGCTTTCATCGACCGTGAAGTCTGGCCGAAGCTTGGCGGAGTTCACTTCAGACCCCTTTGAGAACTGAGGTGGGCTTCCAGGACTGGCGCGACTCGCGGGCAAGCCACTTTCTGACTGGTCGAGATCTGTTGCAGCGCGGCAGATCGGCTGCTAATATGCCTCTGCCTCCTCACTTTGAGGACTCGCGTGCGCAATGCACGCCGCATTTCAACCCATACGGGGATTCACATCCCCTTGGGATTCGTGGGTCCCCGTTTTTCTTTTCAGAAAGACAAACCCATGACAGAAGTACTGGAACGGCCAATCGGCCAGGAATCGCCCGTCGTTCACGATCAGGGCGAGGACGTAAACATCGCTGTTGGCGAACTCGTCTCCGGGTTCAACTACCGTCGCCGCCTCAACGCAGCGAAGGAAGCCTCGTTCGATGAGGACATCAAACGCAACGGGCAGCTCCAGGGCCTGATCTTCAGGAAGCTCGAAACGGGGGGCCTGCAGATCCTTGCCGGGCATCGCCGTGCAATGTCGATAAGCCGCGTGTTTGGTCCGGAGTACCGTGTTTTTGGCAAGGCCAAGAAGTACTCCAACGCCGAAGCCATCGCGGTGATGGTCAGCGAAAACTACAACCGCGAAGACCCCACCGCCATCGAAGACGCCGAAGCGGCGACCCGCCTCCTCGGTGAAATGAATGGCGACAAGGACGAAACCGCTCGCCGGCTCGGCTGGAAACGGCCGCTGCTCGATCGCCGACTGGCGATCATGAATGCGACGGACAGTGTGCGTGACGCCTTCATTGAAGAGAAGTTGCACCTTGGCCATGTCGAGATTCTTGCTGCCATGCCCCGCGAGGCGCAGGAAAAGGTACTCGTGAAGTTGCTGGCTGCGCCAGTGATGCCAACCGTAGAACAGCTGAAGGCCATGGCCGAACAGGTTCTGCTCGGGCTCGAGGCAGCGATCTTCGACAAGGCCGATTGCAATGGCTGCAAGTTCAATACTGGCAACCAGCAGGCCCTGTTCGACACGTCGTTTTCAGGTACCCGCTGCACAAACGGTGCTTGCTACGGTGAGAAGACCGAGAAGGAACTCGAAACGCGCCGCATGGCGTTGACCGAGACCTACCAGGTCGTGCGGATTGTCCGCCCAGGGGATAACTTGACGGTCAATCCCTTGCGCGCCGAAGGCAAGCTTGGCGTGGGTGCTGAACAGGCGCTCGCGTGTCGCACCTGTGCTGACTTTGGTGCCTGCATTTCAGGGGTACCGGACAAGCTGGGTATGAGCTTCAAGGATGTCTGCTTCAACAAGACGTGCCTTGACACCAAGGTCGGCATCCGTGCCGCGGCAGAGGAGGCCGCGCGGGAAGCTGCAGCTGCTTCGATCGAGAGCGCCGCAAGCGCTGCAATTGACGCAAGCGCCAAGACGGATCGCGCGCCGGGAAGCGCTGGTGAAGGCCAGGGTTCCAACGAGGATCGGAAGCAATCGCAGAAGACCAAAACGTCCACCGTGAAGGTCGCTGCTTCTTCTGAGCCGCGGAACGCAGTGAAGGAATTTCGCGAGAAGATCTGGCGCGGCGTATTCCATCGTGGAGCGTTGAAGTTGTCGGTGGAGAAAAGCCGAGCCTTGTTGCTCGCGCTGTGTCTCTACCGTCCGTCCACCCTCGACTCGCACGCAGCAGTGGAGGCGATTGAACGCGAAACGGGAATGGGAAGCGTTGGGAAACTTGATGCTTTCCAACTTACCAGCGAGATCCTGGCCATGGACGTTAAGGCCCTTGGCAGTGCGTTGTTTCAGATTCCAGCGGCGGTCACAACCAGCCTGGAGATCACGGCGGTTGTCGGATTTCTGAAGGCCTTGGGGATTCAGATCGAGAGCCACTGGAAGATCAACGCAGCGTTTTTTGATCTGCTGACCAAGACCGAAATGGACGCCGTGTGCATCGAACTCGGGATGGACAAGGCGGTCGGCAAGGAATATGCAAAGCTGAAGAACGGCGGCAAGGCCGACTTCATCAAGGCCATCATGGCGATTGAAGGTTTCGAGTATGTAGGGAAAATTCCGGCGTTCATGCGCTGGTAACTGCCCTCGCTTCGTACCAATCACACAAACCTTCGCGGGTGTTCTGCCCGGAGGGGTAGTTCATCCGCAATTCTTTTCTTAGGATATGCAATGAATCTTTTTCAACAATTGGCCCCTCTGGTTTCGAGCGGGATCGTGATGCGGATGACAGTTCGCATGCATGGCGACAAGCTGCAGCTGGACATCATCCCCGAGGTCGAGGCAGGCAAAACCGGCATTTCCGTGCCGGCGCAGGCCTTGATCGGGACCGCTGAAGAACTTGACGCTGGTGTGCCGGGCTTTCTTGCAGCCTACGCACAATCAGCGGCAGACCTCAATGAGCAGATCGCTGTTGCAAATGCCGTTATGGGCAAGGCGCAGGATGCTGCCAAAGAGGTGGTGAAAGCTGCGGCCTCCAAGGTCAAGCCGACGAGTGCAGCCGGTGCCAAGCCATCTGCAAAAACCAACGAAGTCAAAACCGACCGCACGGCGGCGGGCTTCCTGGACATGGACGACGACGAGAACGCAGAAGGCGGGGACGAAGCAGAGTCCCCGTCAGCTGCGGAGAAAAGCACCCCCGTCGCGCCTGATCTTCCGATCAGCGCAACCGGCGAGACTCCCAACATGTTCATGTGAGGCGATCATGCAAGTACTCCAAATTGTCCGCAAGTTCAACTACAACGGGATTGCCTTGGTGGACCCGAATCCTGCGTTGAGCATTGATGCTGTGCGCGAGTTCTACGCCACCCAGTACCCGGAGCTCAACAATTCGGTCATCGAAGGCCCGGTTACCAAAGGGCAGGAAGCGACCTACAAGTTCCTCCGCGCTGTTGGCGACAAGGGTGCCAACAACCAGGGTGCAACCCTGCGTGGCAAGGTTCGCGATCTCGCCGCTGGCAAGGGTGGCGCGACCGTGAAAGTGATTGAGCCGGTGTTGACCGGCTCGTGCGCAGTGATTTACGCCGCGTGCTTTGGCGTGGTCACTTCGAAGCAAGTCGGCCGCCCGATCAAAATGCCCTCTCAGGCATTTGGGATCTGGGGCTAAACGGCGGGATCTGAAATCCGTCAGCATTTCTGAGAGCGAGAAGCCACTTGGCCCCATTTATGGGGTCAGGTGGCTTTTTTTTGCCTGCTAATTTTCAATGGCTTCGATCGTTTGCCAGGCCGGTCAAACTTTAGTAAAGTCTTTTCGTCTTCGCATCATTGCGAGTCCGCGAGCAGGCCTCTAGCCTGTTTCGCATTACTTTTACCCACTGGGAATCCACACACCCAGCGGGTCCGTGGGTTTCCGCTTTCAATTGGAAAACCCATGAAATCATCAACCCAAGATCTTGCTACTCGCGCTCAGCTGGCGCGCTCGTCTGTGCCGTTCGAAAAACGCACATTCCTGAAATTCACTGCGCCGGGCCTGAATGGCCAGGATGTGACTTTGGTCTTCGAGGCAAGTAGCTACAAATGCGGCGCTCCGTTGCATCTGCAGCTCTGGTCGAACGACCGCGAGGAACCTTGCTTCTGGTCGCCGTATGTGACGCTCACGAAAAGCGCGGAGCCCAGCGGTTGCCAGGACGGTGAGATCGTCGTCAAAACCAGCGACGAAAACGCCCATCTGCGAGACGTCCTCTTGACTCGCGGTTTCTTCGAAGACACCGGCCGTCGTCTGCGTGCGGGTTACAGCGTGCTGGAAATCTGGACCATGACGGACCTGTTCACGGCCGCACTTGAAGAAGTGCTCGGTGCGCAGAAGCCTGCGAAGAAGACAAAAGCGAAAGCGGCTGCTTTGACTTGACCTGACACGTCGAATCTTCACCCGCAACACAACCAATTGAGGGGCCGGACACACATTGTGTGCCGGCCCCTTTTCACTATGGAAATCAAAAATGACTGATCAGTTTAGCTTTAACCTGGCTTTCGAACCGCAGGGGAACTACACCCTCCGTCTCGCAAGTGGAGCCACAGAGGCGTATCCGACCTTGGGCGACATGATGGTAGGACTCAACCGCACGCGTCGGGATCCCGAGGAAAGAATCCTGGGTCTCACTGGCAGCACGAAAGCAACCCTGAAAACGGGTGAATGCTGTGAAATTGTCCAGGCCCACAATCACCTTGGGATTCGTTTGCCATCCGAGGACGGGAATTGCCAGGCCTTGATTGACGCGTACCTCGATGAAGTTGAGCCATACGGGAAGGACACGAATGGCCGCGTCAAGCATCCGTGGGAAATGACGCAGGGCGAGTGGGGCGCGTTGACCTCGTTCGGGAGTGTCCTCTATGGGGTCATTCCGTGGCTATCACCCACCCAGAGGGCTCAGACCTGCGTGACAGCTGGAGCAGAGCGGTGTGGACCACTTGACTACGGACTCGACCTTTTCAGGCGGCGGATGGGCTTCGGGCACAACGGCCCGACCTACGACGGCGAAAATACCAACTCGCGCCACGAGGTACACGTTGGGTACGCATTGGCGGCCGGCAAGCCAGTTCCGCAGGCAGTGATCGACGAGTACCTGGACCAGGGAGAAGAGGTTCAGTATCGGGATCCGTGGTTCGAGGCACTGTTGGCGAAGCCTTTCCTGCGCGGAAGGGTAAGCCGTGATCGACTTGCGCAGTTGGTCACATTGTTGGACTGGCGCGGCGATGGACTTGCAAACCTGACCGAGGAAGTGGCCAGTCATGCAATTGAGCAGATCGCAAGACTTCCGGCATCTGCAGGACCCATTGAGGTCGACAACGAGCTCTACCTTGCCGGGATCCTTAAGGTACGCACCTTGAACGATTCGTTGAGCGCGAGCGACATTGGCACGCCTCACAACGAGTTCGCAGCGACCGTCCGAGACCTGCTTGTGGCCGAACACCGAATAGCTGGACACCTCCGCGTGCAGAAGGCTCTGGATGACGGGAACATGACATTTCGCGAGGCTGCTTTTGCTCGCCTGCTGGCAGATTCCACTGAGCGAACGGCAACCTACTGCCACGCCAATCGGCTGGCGAAGGCGATCGAGGCCGGGGACATCGGATTCTTACTGGACACGCTCGATGGCACTGGGAACGACATCAGCAAGAAGGCTATCGAATCCTTCTTTCAAACGAAGTTGCGCAATGTGAAGGCCGCAGAGCGGCGCAAGGCGATATTCGCACTTGCCGGGCACGTCACCGAGCAGCAGATGGCTGCGGCCGAGGCCGAACTTAAGGTCCGCCGGGAGGCAAGTCATGCGGCGAGGGAGGTCATTGCGGAGGCAAAGCGCAAAAAGAACGCGGATGACCATGCAAAATGGAAGGCCTCATCAACGAAATACAAGTTTGAGGGCAAGATCATGACGGGCGCAGAGTTCGTGGAGCTGATTGTCAGCCGGGGGTTCTTGCAGTTGCGGACCCGGAAGGTTGGGGCGGTAACTCACCACTATCTCGGCAACACGGCGACCTCGGAAAGCTACCGGTTGCGTGTGAATGACGGGACCCTCGACTATGCGAAATTAGTACTTGATCGCCAGACCGAGACCGTCTAACTGCTGCTGTAGCAGCACCAAAAACACCCAAGGCTCGCGCCCTGGGTGTTTTTTTTTGCCTGCCTCGATGCTCCGTCTGGCGGTCGAGCGTTCATGCATTTAAAGAGTGGTCGCTACAGGTCTTGCCTGATTCGATTTGCAGGTGTGCGTCGGCCAGATGCCGGCAGAAAAAAAGGAAAGAAATGAACGATTTCAGATTTTGGCTTGTAGCACTGCTGTGTGTGTTTCTCTTGAAATACTGTTCCTGAGCATCCCCCCGAGGGGCGTTCGTGGCGCCTCTCGTGGGTTTCACCCTGCCGGTCAGGTGCCCAGCCTCCACGTGGCCTCGGGCGCGCCCCCGCTCCTTTGGGCCCCGATGGCGCATAGACCACCATCATTTGCGAATACGTTCACTCCGGGGCACAATTCAATCGTCATTGGCTCCATGCCAGTTTCGCCGGACTAGTTTCGGCCTTCAACATCAATCCACCGGGATCCTCATCCCGGTTGGGCTGAGGCTCTCGGTTTTCTTCTTATAGGAATCCCGAAAATGAGTCTCAAACAACAAGCTGAAATCTGGCTGCGTACCGTCGTTTCGAAACATCTTGGCAGCAACATCCGCCGTTACAAGTGGAGTTCGTATTTGGGCGAGGTCAGCCACAATTCCCTCGGCGGCATCTCGTTCCTGCCACCCTGCGAAGGCAAGGTTGCGGAAGTCAGTGACGAGTTCACCCTCGTGAAAACCGCCGCAAGCTGCTTCTGCGTCGTGTCGAACGCGTTGCTGGGTCAGCCGGTCGCTGAAGGCGACAAGATCGGCCTGACGTTCTACAAGCCCAAGCGCTTCGACGGGACCAAGGCCGACGGCTCGGATGATCCTTCCGAGTGCGGGGTCCGAACCGTCATGCTCACCGGTGCGGCCAGCCTGTTTCCCGTCAAATGGGAGGGCCGGTACCTGGGAATAAACGACCGTTTTGCTGACGCCTACACCGAGATACGCAATCCCTACCTGCGTGACTTGATAACCCAGCTCGAACGCATGCCAGTTTCGAACGGGCTGCGCGCAGTCGTGAACGTGCTGATTGACGCCAACGCCACGGGTCTGACCTTCAACGATCCGGCGGAAAGCGAAAGTGCGTCAAGTCCCCCGGCGATCCGGATGTCTGTGAGCACTGAAAAGCACAAGGGCCAGGTCGAAATTTCGTATGACCGGGCAATGGACGTCTACGCAGTCAGGCTCACCCCCGACAGTGGCTCCGGTCCCCTGGTGCTCGAAAACGTGTACTTCAACCAGCTGGGCGAGGTGCTCATCGACGGCATTGATGACGGCCGCTGGATGCTCGCCGCGGTCGCGATGATCAAGCCGGCGCCGAAAAAGCGGAAGCTGGCCCAGCCAGAAGAAGCCTGACCGGTTGATTTGCATAGGTCGTGGCTCTACCCTGAAAAGGGGTAGGGCCACTGCCTGATGCGACAACTGGAGCTTCACGCAAATTCCCTTCACGAGCCCTGCTCCTTTAGGGCGCAGGGCCATCCTTCTGGAGTCGCCTTGTCATCTCGCTCAAACTATCACCTGCTCAGCAGGTCACGCCAGGCATTCTTTGGCCATCTCCGCGCCACAGGTGTGTTGCCGATCCACCACCTTGTCCGGATCATCCTGGACAAGGGCTACAGCGCACGCGTTCGCTCTGCTGCGCTTCGAAACTTGGTTGTCGCCGCTCCCGTTGAGGTCACCCTCGGGCAACCGTATGCCGTTCGCCGGCTGCTGGTTCGAAAGCACTACCAGGTCTGAAGCGTCCATGTGACTGTTCAGACCCTGAATTTCCCGAACAAACCCGCGAATCCGCCTCTCTGAGAGGCGGATTTTTTTTGGCCGTCAACTTTTGCACTTCGTCTGGAAATCAGCTAGATTTGGGGTGTTTGGCTTCATGCCTTTCGCGCGCCTGCTCACTGCAGAGTGCGCATCTCATTCACCCTCGGGAACTCATCCCGCTGGGCATGGGTTCCTGTTCATAAGGAACTCCATGAAAAACAGTCTTTTGGAGCGCCCACGGCTGACAAGCCCTGGAAGATTTGTGCTCCCCCAGATCGCTACGGATATTCCGACGCGTCTGGGAAAGGAATCCGTCAAGCACCAGGTACTGGCCAAGTTTGCACTTGCCGCCGAAGCGATCGGCCTACCGCTGCCTGGTGGCGATTTCGTTTCGATTGAAGAGGTAGTTCACCAGCAATGGGGGAACTACTACAACGCGACGATGGCGCCGGAATCGAACCACTTCCTCGCGGGCAACCTCGAAATCGTTGTATCGAACAAGCGGCTGGAGGCGCGAATTGCGTCGAGTCCCAATCTCGTCATTGTTCAGGCAAAGCCGGTCATTACCGCCTTGGAATCGAAAATGCCCGGCCTCGGCTGGTATGTGATGGATGTACTTGGACGGGCCGCGGGGCACGGCATGAACGTCTATGACTGCCACCTCGTTGGGTATCAGTCGCAGAGCTATCTTTTCGAAGCTGAAAGCGACGAGGAGTTTGCCAAGAACCTCTTCAATGAGGAACATGGCAGCGACCCAAAGGCCGAAGATATTCCCATGCTCATTGAGGCCTACCGGGATGACTATGCGTATCTCCCGTCCGACGTGCTGCGGCAGGTTGATGGGCACAAGCACCTGCTTGGCTGGACAGATAGCAGCGAGGCGGGCAGACGCAGGGCTTTCGTAAGCAAGCATGCAGAAGCGGCGCTTGCTGGAATCGCTCTTGATCCCGGATTTGCCAAATGCGTCCAGGCCGCTATCGCGCTGGACAAGTTGTTCAAAAAGGACAAGGCCCGGGCGTTCAGCTGGTCGGGCGAAGAGGTTGACCCTGAGGACGGAGAGGACTTTGGCGACTACCCCGAACAGGTCGGGGCGGTGTGCATCGTCGCCTGGGAAGAGACCGACATGCTGCTTGAGATGATTGAGCACTCGGAGAGGGGGGCCTATGAAAATGGGACAGCCTACGAGTACCAGGGAATGGCCTGGGTTCCTCTCGATGCCTCAAGCAAAGAAATCAAAAATTTGGCCCGTGATCTTCGGGCTTACTTAGAACGATGGAATGCGATGGCCTTGCTGGTCTCGTGTTTCCCGTTCGCAGAGGAACAATGATATGAAAACAAGTGTTTTGGTAACTGGAAGTCAGTTTGAAATCTCCGGGGCGATCCTGCTCTACCGACAGAACCTCGATTCGGTGTACGGACGCCAGTCGAACGCCTTTGCAACGATACACGCAGTCAGCACTGATCAGCAGCGGCCGCAAATCGAAGCAGGGCGCCCAATGACGGAAGAAGACTTTGCGTCGCTCGTCGCTCAGCTTGCTCCGAAAAGCCGGCCGCAAGTTGAATGGCAGGATCACAGCGTGTTGGCCAAGGGCCTGGGACGCATGATCTGGTGGACGCCACCGATGAAGCGGGCCATGTTCTTTTCGGCATCAAAGCACAACACCAGGTCCTTCAAGGGTCAGGCGATGTGCCCAGTGCCGGGAATGGTGTGGCAGGCGACAGGCACCAGCCTGTACGTCTACGCGTTTGAGGGGGATGGTATGCCAACGCAGGAGACCCCCTTGTTTCAGGCGCCGCTGTTCAATGTTTGGGCGAGTGGGCAGGTTTGCCACGGCAATGCTGTGGCGCCTGTCGACGGGAAGAAGGGCGAAACCAGGGAGTGGGAGAAATTCCTGTTCGGCTCCCGGTTTACCCACCCGAACTTCACTGAAAAGGACCGGTTGATTCTCGGTGAGGATCCAGCAGTGTTTTGGAACAAGATGATCGCCAGGCCTACGAAGTCGTTTCCCACTAAGAAGCTGGTGAAGGTCGACCTCAAGGTAGGGGATCTGCTGGCGCCGGATTTCACCGCGCGGGTGTCCAAGATGACTGCGCAGGGAGAGTTTTGATGGAGACGATGGATCAGGTGGTTCAGGCCGCATTTCCAGTTGTTTCCGCGCCGCGCTTCTCCAGCCTGGAGGCAGGGGCGAAGCCAGGATCGCGGCACATCGTAGCCAAGGATGGACTTTGGCGTGAGATCACGCTTCCCTGGATTCGCAGCATTCACCCGATTGCTGCGTGCGATGTGCCGCTGCCCTACGGGGCACTGCATGCGGAGATTGAGCTGTTTTGCGGCCCGATCCCCAAGGATCTGCGCCAGAAGTTCGTTCGCGACGCCACCGCCGCCAGTCCCTACGAGATGGCAGCGGCAATGATTTGGAATCAGGCCACCGGTGGCTGGCGCTATGCCGTTCGCGAAAACCTCTCTGCGGGGCACGCGTTCGTAACCTACAACGAAGTGAGTTTGGAGGAAGGGGAATTTCTGGTTCTCGACCTCCACAGCCATGGGGAATTCGACGCATATTTTTCCGAACGGGATGATGCGGATGACGCAGGTTCAATGAAATTCAGTGGTGTGATCGGCAACCTGAACACGGGAACGCCGACGACAGTGATGCGTCTGAATCTGCTTGGAAAAACATGGGCGGCCACAATGGCCGCCGACGGAACTCTGGAGGTTTTGGAATGATGAAACACAGTCTGCAATCAGCCCTGCTGACGAAGCCCGTGAAGATCCTTTTGGTCGGCGCGGGCGGAACGGGAAGCAGGATGCTGGAGAAGCTGGTGTGCCTGCACAAGGCGCTCAAGGCGAAAGGGCACCCACACGGCTTCGACGTTGTGGTGGTGGATCCTGACACAGTCTCGCCGGCCAACATTGGCCGACAGGCGTTCTATCCGGGCGACGTAGGCGCATACAAGGCCGACATCCTCGTGACAAGGGCAAACATGGCGCTGGAAGATGCGGTCTGGGCAAGTTGCGTTGCAAAGCTGGACACGCAGAGTAATCTGTCTGCCTACGACATCGTGATCGGCGCAGTCGATAACCGGGCAGCCCGGCTCGGAATCCTCCGGGGACTGGAGAACACCATGAGCGGACTCCGCTACTGGATGGACATGGGAAACAGGCGAGCAGACGGCCAGGTCGTACTCGGACAAGTCAGCAGCCGCCGAAAGGTGGGTGAGGACAAGTTGAGGCTACCTCATGTTGGCGAGCTCTACCCCGAACTCATCGATCCTGCATTCGAGGATTCTGACGATACGCCATCCTGCTCATTGGCGGAAGCGCTGGAGAAGCAGAGCCTGTTTATCAATCCAACGCTGGCTGACTTTGCCGGCAACCTGTTGTGGAATCTCTTCACAAAGGGGGAAGTTGACACGCACGGGGTGTTTGTGAACCTTGATCGAATGGTGGTAACACCACTTCGTGTGGACCCTGCTGTTTGGGCGCGCTTCGGCGTGGTCAGAGACGGCCGGCGTCACAAGGTGATACGTCCAAGTATCAAGGCGAGGACGGATGCGAAAGCGGCGATTGCGAACGCAGCGTCTGCCTGAGGGAAAGTATGAAAAAAGCCACTGAAAAGTGGCTTTTTTTTTGCCCCACTTAGGCCGACTATTTCAGGACGCCTAACACGCGAAGCCCGGCCGTGGTTGCTGGCATAGGTGTTTCAACCCACGGAATGTCAGGTTCATTGACTTCCACGGCTGCAGCATGCCCGACCACCGTGGACAACTCTTCACGCGCAGCCTGCAGCTCGTCGCCAGCCGGTTCACCGTAGCCTTTTTCGTGCCCCTGAAATCCAGGCACATTGCAGCCGCGGTCCATACCATCCAATGCCGCCAGTAAGCGCTTGGCACTGGCAGTAATTGTGTCCACTTCGCTGGCAAGGTAGTACGTCCTACCGTGCTCCGTGTCGTCTCGGGTTAGAGGTGTTGGCATTTGTTTTCCTCTACTTGGTGATGAAAGTACGGGGCGTACCAGGGCGCGACGTGATCACGCGTTTTGCGACTTTGGGTTTCTGAGGGCCTTTGACCGCTTGCCGCAGCCCAAGAACAGCCATGTCGTTTGCTTCAGCGATCCCGTCGTCGTCAACATCGCTGAGTACCGCATTCGCAGCTGCTTGCAGGGCTACCAGACGGCCCCACAAGAGCTTTTCGCAGGCAGTTGCATTGCTGCCAGGCAGAAGTCCCTGTTGGCTGATCAGTTGCGCCAGCGCGAGCTGCGTCCAATAGCCAGGTTCAGGTTGTGACGGTGTGGCGATAGCTGCCATGATGGTTTCCGTTACTTTGGCGAGTTGACAGGAGTGCGAATTTCGGCGCCGGTCAGCTTGACGCCACCAGGGCCGAAGGAAAAGCTCAAAACACCGCTACGAACCCGCACATCATTCTGGCTGGTGCCAATGGGGTTTGTCTTAAGCATGTCAACCATTTCAGCCTCAGTGACGGCCTGGTATTCTGAGCAATTAAAGTCGTAAACAGCCGACTAGCATTCATGCGCCTTTGCGGTGTACCAAATCAACAACACTCAAAGCCAAAGTCGTAAACACATTGGCGCGCTGCGTCATCCAAAGGCATGCGGGCCGCGCGATCAGTGGAGCGGTGGAGCTGAAACAGGTATTCGGCTGGCTGTCAATTGGAACGGCCATATCCGGCTTCATCGGGCCGTTCGCGGCGGGGCTGTTGATCGATCACGCGGGTGCCACCGCCGGCAGCACTACGGGCTACAGAGCAGCCTTTTTATTGATGGCGATTTTTCCGCTGCTGTGTTGGTTGCTGTTGCGAAGCATGACCGTGTTGCCGCTTACCGGCGTGCCGAAGGTGAGTAAAAACTCGATCACGCCGGCATCGCTGGCACCGTGCACGAAGCCGCGGGCCCTGTTGGTCCTCAGCCCTTGTGAAAATTTGCGACAGCCGCTGCACTGGCAAGATGGTCAGGGCGAGTTACATTTAATGGATGGCCAAGCCTCGTTTCAACTTCATGCTGCGATTGCTCGATCGGAATCCTGATCGGGTACCGATGTCGCACCTGGGGGCCTACATTCAGGAGTTCGCCGCACTACTTGGCGAGGAGAACAAGCCGATATTCAAGGGCATCAAGAAGGCGAGCACCGGCTGCCTGGCTGAAGTGCCCGTCGAGCGGATGCACTACAGCCGCGCTCGCATCGTCCAAGCCAAGAACGACGAGAACAGCAAACCAGGGCGTCACTTGCGCGCGATCGAGGCCCTTATGGGCCGCGATGCGATCAAGGAAGCTCAGATTCTGGACGAAGTCGGCAACGTCATACACGTGATCTTCGGCATCATGCCTGAGGACAACCCCTCGGCCGATCGCCTGTACCAGGAGAGCACCGTCGATGGATGGGTGACCGGTCTGGTTGGCGCCGATGACTCGATGCACCTCTACGTTCGCGACCATTTCGACCGCGATCTGAGACTTGTCGTCCGCGACGAGGAACTGGCCAGGAACATCCTCACTCACTTCCGCTCGGGCACGGTGCGCCTGTGTGTGCGCGGCACTTGGTTGCGCACGGACAACGGCTGGTCGCCCGAGGCCAGCAAGTGCACCGTGCAGGGCTTCGAGCCCCTCGAGGACACGCCGTTCGGAGAAGTATTGGCAGCCGCGGCACGGGTGCCTGGCAACGGCTGGGCCGAAGCTGCAGACCCGATGGCCGACTGGGCGAACATCAGAGGCATCCATTGAAAACACTGCCAAAGGTCATCGTCGTCGACGCGAATTTCATCATCGCGTACTGCAGTAGCAAAACGACCCCCGATGACCGCGCACGGATCCAGCACTTCATCGAACGCGTGGAAAAAGCAAAGGCAAAAGTGGTGTTCCCGATGGTCGCCGTCGCCGAATTCCTTGTGGGCGCAGACTTAGCTGGCGTCGAATTTCTGAACACGCTGGACCGCAAGACGCACATCCAAATGGCCGACTTCAATCGTGCGGCCGCCTTCGAGCTGGCGCAGATCGACCGCGCAGCCATTGGCTCGGGTGACAAGAAGGACGAGTCGGAAGAGCCTTGGCAGAAAATCAAGACCGATCGCCAGATCGTGGCCATCGGAAAGGCTCAGGGCGCACAGCTCGTGATCAGCAACGACAAGAACGTTCGGAACAACGCCCTTCGCGTGAATATCCAAGCAATGAAGATTCAGGAATTGACGCTGCCCGAGAGCGCGCGCCAGATGCACCTTGTGCCCCCGCCGATCAAGAGCATTCCGAAGGCGAGAGCTAAGCCAACGCCATTGAAGGTGATCAAGCCGAGTTCTCGGCCGGTTCCGAAAGTGTAGAGCGCACGGCTGCTTTTCACCCGGAAGCTTTGTTTACGACTTTACCAAAGCATCAAGAATACAGACACTTCGCCAGACCCGCATGGATGCTAGAGCCGTGTTTACGACTGTAATTACCTGTTTACGACTTTAATTGTCCAGAATAGCTTCATCTATGTCATCAACAAGATACTGGGGCACGCTGTTTTCCTATTGCGCATTGGCGCGAAGTTGACGAAGAACGGACTCAGCTTGCGGAACCAGCCACTCTTTGTCCTTGTGAATTGCATCTACCAGGATGCGCTTGGCGTGCGCTGCATCCGACACCACCATCTCACCGCCCAGTGCGAATGTCCGTTTGGGTTTTGTGTTCATGGCTTTATTATATATCCCCAATGGGGATATTGCAAGAGCTATTTGCAACTTTCTTTTTGGTGCGCTCATGCGCTACCTTCAACCGCTCGTGCTCAAGCACCTCCCGTACAAATTTCCACATTGCTTCATCCATCGCCCTGTGATCGTTGGATTTGCTCGGCAACAACCACTTGTCGAGCGTGCGCTTGGGGCATGCCAGGCGCAAAGCGAAGTCTTCCCGCTTCAAACTCAGCTCAGCCATTGCCTCGCGCAAAAATTCTTGCTGTGTGGTCATAAGGCTCCCGCCACGATGTCAGCCAAGCGCACCGGGTCTTTTTCAACAAGCCGCTTGGTAGTGGTAATCGATTTGTGCCCAAGGATTTTTGCGATGTGTACCAGGTCATACCCCTTGCGATATTGCTTGACCGCCCACGTTCTGCGTGCTGCTTGGGCATTCCCGCCTTCAACACCTGCATTGGTATGCAGCCGGGAGATCAGTGCCCCCAAGGTATTGCAGGAATAGCTCAAAACGCCCGATGGCAGCATTTTCGAAGTCAGGGCATATGGCTTGCCGTCATCCGTCAGAAAAAGCGCGCTGTCAGGGTCCATGCCTCGATACGCACCTTTTCTGATCGTGGCCCCATGTTTGCGCTCCAGGCGCCAGGCGATGTACTTGTCCAGCGAATTCACCACGCGCTTGTTTGACCAATACAACGGACGCTCCTCGCCGTTGTGCGCAACATCCTCACGGACAGAGCTCTCCACTTTCACCCGCCCATCAGGCTGGAGATAGTCCGACACCTTCAACCGAGCAAGCTCCGTGGTTGATAGCGCTGTTCCGTACAGTACAAACAGCAAGGCTACATCCCGTTCCGGCATACGGCTATACCCTTGCGTTGCCTTGAGCATGTGCTCCAGGTTTTTATCCTCAACAACTGGTGGAAGGGCCATGGGTCTTTACATCCTTGGGCGTGGGAATGGCTTTGGCGCTGGCGTGGTTGGGTTTGGGGCATCCAGACGCAGTAACTCGCCAAGGCTTGTGTCCTCCAGTGCGTAGACACCTCGGGCGGCCTTCCAGACCAATCCTTTTTCTTGCAAGGCGACAAGTGCCTGCTGGACATTAGACAGGTCAGCGACAACATCGCTCTTGGGCGCAATACTGGACATTGCGCTTTGATACAGCTCCATGGTTTTCGCCTCAAAAGGCGCATAGTCTGGCCCTGCCGTGGCCAGAACCTGAAAAACTGCTGACTGTAATGGCGTCAGGCTGTGAATGACGCGCTTCGCTTCTTTGTTGGTGGAGTCGATTTCAAGCAGAACTTCCTCGTAAAACCGACTTGCTATGTCCTTCTTTTCGACCCCAAAGGCAAAGCGCAACGTGTCCGCTGCGGCTCCCAATATCTCTGGCCGGAATGACGCCTTGCTGAACAGATCAAACACCACGTCAGGATCGATGGTCGCACCGAGGTCTGCATGAGCACAGAACCATTTGACGTACTCCATACCGAGGGATGGGAACCGAACCAACGGCGCCCCAAAAAACGCCTGATCCTTGCTATTGCGCAGCATCGCCAGCTTATCCTGGTTGGAGCCAGTGGCCACCACCCGCAGGCCCTTGTGCCGAGTGCTGTTGAGTTCGTCCCGCGCAGCTTTTAGGGCAAACAATGCATTGGTGCCGCCGTCGGTTGTGATGGCGTGCTGAGCCTCGTCAATCACGAGAACGATGGGTGTCTGCACATCGTCCGACAAAGCGCTCAACGCTGCACTGAGCGAAATACCCTGCGCGAGCCCAAGTTTGTCCAGCGTGAAGGACGTGCCAGCAATTGAAACTTTGTCCAGTCCTGTTGACTTGGCCAGGCGTTTGAGAACGCCGTCGTGCTTTGCCAATTCAGTTCGGATTGCATTCACGATGGCATCGCCTGGGTCTGTTTGACGATTCTCCCAAAGGTCCACATAGAGAACCAATGCCCCTTTGGCTTCCAACTGTGGTCGCAGGTCTTCGCGCAAGAACGTGGACTTGCCCGTGCGCCTGGGCGCAGCGAGAAACAACCCCGAGCTCGATGCCGACGTTGGGGATGTAAAAAGTATCTTGTCCGCAATCTCGGCGGCAAGTTCAGTGCGTTTGAAGAGGCTAGTCAAGGGTGGTCTCGAATGAATTATTGCAATTTATAGACAATTATAGCTAACTCATGGAATTGATGCAATACGTGTAATTTCCGTTAGTTTAGGCGACCTAGAAACGGAAAACAAGCTCGCAGGCCGCAAATTTGCTGGATTGAAAGGAAAGTTGGATGAAACGTACAGGCAAAGAAAAAGGCCCCAACCGTGAGGAAGGGGCCTTGAGGGGGTTTGACAGATTCACATCCGCATTGCTGGGCGCGATCTTTCGAGACTGGGCTCGGGTTGAGTGACTTCAAACATCCAGTCACACTCTTCGTTGTCCGCCATGTAGCAAGTCAATTCTTTGCCGCGATACTTGGCCGGGACGCATTCTGGGAAAAGCTCGATTAGCTTTCCAACCATGCGCACATCCCAGCCGTCGATCAGCTTCAGGCCTGCTTCGCGTGCCCGCAAAACAGTCTGATTCCAAGCGACATCAAGACGTGTGTCGTTGACAGATTTCGCGGCCCCAGCGATCCAGACGCCGCGCTTGGCCTCAAAAGCCTCGGCAAAGGCTCGCATTTCATCACGTTCGCCCTTGGTCGCAAGAACAAATGGCAAGAGCGCTTCGAATGCGGGGGCAGAACCTTTTCGCAAAGGGCCGCCAATGACGGTCCCGGTTGGCCACTCTTGAATAGCGCCGCCGAAAATCAGTTTCGCCTTCGCCTTGATGGCTTCAAATTTCATGGATTGCTCCTTGTGTTGGTGCATTTTGTACCATTTTCCTTTTCCTTCAGCCGCGATGGCGTTCAGCTGACTCAAGCATCTCGTCAGTCGAATTCCCTTCGACAACGATTAGCACAAAGGGCCTTTTTGTTGCCTGCATAACAGGAAACCTGCTTACCCAGGCTTCTCGCCCATCGGCAAGATAATGCTGCTCTGGCTGCACCGGAGGGATGGTCCCTTCCTTCAGCCGTAACGGCCCGCTTGCCGCGTAGACTTCGACATCCGACTCGGGCGCCACCTCGTCTGCGAAAGATGCCAGCACGGGATCCCCTTGCACCTTGTCGGCCAGGTAGACCCCCCGTGCAATTTCGCCTTGTTGGTTTTCCATTTTCCGGTCAGTCGCCCGCTTCGTGTTTGTGGAAGCTGGAGAATCTAGCTGGAAGCCTTCACCCAATCGAGTTGGTTTGGCGCCCAGTTCTGGGGGAAAGGCGGAATCAACACGTTCGACCTCTGTCGCGTAGGTGCGAACTTCTGTCACTATGGATGGCTCCCCTTTGGCGGCTTTACCAAACCGCCACCAAGAAATGGCCGGTTTTCCGTCCATTTCACCCCACTCACCGGGTTTCATGGTTAGTGTTGTCATTTTCCTATTCCTTCACAGCGGTGTGTGCAGAGGCATCAGGGCGAAGCCGCCGTCTGCGGTTCCCCATGTGACTTGTGTTTTCCCATCCAGAACCAGCACATCTGAATCACCCGCGAGAATTTCAACTGTCTTGCAGTTCTCTTCAGAGAGTCGGTAGTACGGGCGCTTGAGGCGTGCTACAAAGGCTTTGAAATCGCCTTTGTGGTGCTTGTTGGCCAGCGGCTGCAGGCGCTCAAACAATTTGTTTGGCCTCTCCAGCATCGGTGACCCCGTTTGCATGATTATTTCCATTTTCCTATCAGGCGCGAGGCCTGCTCCGTATCTTGTTTGATTGCCCTTGCATCGCTGGAATGAAGTCCAGTTTTACAAGGGCGCTTATGTGAGTGAGTCCGCGTTCTACCGCAACCTCAATTCTGTGTCCGCCGTCCAGCAACCCCACTGAGCCATCGATTGAACCAGTGAGGATCGGTCGAAAAAGCTCATTCATCGGAACATTCCGAATCGACCGCAGCCGCTTGCTACGTTCATCGGAAGACTCCCGACAGGTAGGGCAAATGATGGCCTCAATTGGGACATCAGCAATGACCCAGGACGCGGCTTCTTCCAAATCATCCTGATCCAGGATGAATGGAGCATCGCCACTGGCCGCTTCCAGAGCTTCGGAGGTGTTTTCAATCAACGAAGCGCCAAGCATCCATGGTGGCTCCGTTGTGCTCAATACCATTTCCATTGATCTCCTGTGTGGAGAGCACCGGCCCGGGTGGGCAACTGGTGCCCATCTGGGTTGTTCTGAAATTAACCGTATGCCTTCAAGACACGGTCCCTACCGACTCGCGGGGCAGCGCAAATACACCGCCGCGAGTGAAGAAGAAACTACGTCTATTCCGAAGACTTTCAATCTAGGCCTGGATCTTGTGCGCTAGGCTCGCCAAAAGGCGATGTCATCGCCCAAGGCAGTAATTGAATGCGACTCCGCGATTGGAGCCGTTGTTGAAAGGCTAGCACTTGGGCTAGCAAGTCAGCTTTGCGCTGAAGTGGTAGGATTTTAGCGATTTCTATGCGCTCTGTCAGGCCATCTGGCCAGAAGTCAGGAGTTATGAATGGAAATTAGGAGTCTTGGGGGCGTGGCGGTGGGCACGCAATTCACGGCTTTCTATTTGATGCACGCCACTCCCTGGACGCCATGAGATGGCCGACCCACGGGCTGCGCCCGCATTTCCACTGCCTATGAAGCAACCAATTCCTTAAGCTTTTCGAATTGGTGCAGAACGGGCAATTCCGCATCGCTAATGGTAGGGTGGGGCGGCCCGCTGTACCAGACGAACATTCGGTCCTTCGCACGCGTTATGGCCACATACATCAGCCGGCGCTCAGCCTCAACATGGATCAGGTCGGAGCCATCCTCTGGTTTCGTGGCATCAATGACGTGTACGGTCTCAAACTCAAGCCCTTTGGAGCCGTGCATCGTCATGAGCGTTACCGGGGCGGTACCGGAGGCCTTCTTGTTTTGGTTGATGAAGTAGAGGCGATTCGAGATGGTTCCGGAGAGCTTCCCGAGGATGCCTGATGCCCTGGTGAGGATTTCGCGTGTGCGGCGTGAGCGCTGCTTTGACGCGAGCCAGGCTCCCACATCCAGGACCACCTCAGTGTGGCTCCCCGCGGGCATCTGGTTGCGCCAGTACCTACAGGACTCGGCAAACTCTTTGAGAATTTTGGCGTCCTGCGGTGTTGCTGCATCGAGGCTGGGGACCTCACCGGATAGAAACCCAGCGGCATCCCCTTTCATCACATGAAGCAGCTCCGTCTTGACTGTATCGTCGAGTTCCATGCAACGTAGGCTGCCCAGGACGCCGACTGGTGAGTTGTCGAGCAAAGACTGCAGCAGGCTGAGGTAGGTCGCAACCCAGGCGTTGTCCCAGATCGACTTCCCTATCCGGATGTACGGCACCTCGCATGCCGTCAGGGCCAGTTCCAGCTCGTTGAGCGAGTGGTTCATGCGCGAAAGCACAACAGTGTTGGTGTGGCGCTCGGGCGTCTTGCTGATCAACTCCGCAAGTTCCTCACACTGCGTCTCGATGCTACCGGTATGGTAGGCGGCGATCTTTCCGCCGGGGCCGCGAGTAGCCACCAGGTCCTTCTTCAGCCGGCTACCGTTGCGGGCGACCAACGTGACGGCATGCGAGAGAATTTCTTCCTTGCATCTGAAGTTGTCACCCAACTCGATCCGCCTCGCCCCGAAGGTGTCCATGAAGTCCTTCATGCCGGCGTAGCCAAGGGCATTGCGCCACTCGTAGATTGACTGGTCGTCGTCTCCCACGATCGTCACGTTGAGTCCAGCTCTCGCATGGGCAAATATCCAGACCCTCTGCAGCTCGTCGGTATCCTGTCCCTCATCCACGATCATGTCGGTGAAGTTCATCGGAGGGATAGATTCCTGATGGACAAGCAGGGCGCAGTCTCTCATGACGGTGTAGAGATCCGTCGCGCGGCTTGCATTCACGCGCTCCATGTACCGCTTGATTACTTCCGAAGCCGGCGGGGTCAGTTCAACTCGGTCTCGGTCAATCGCATACATGAAAGACTCAAACTCAACCCTGATGGCCTTCACGTGGTCGTTGTCGGAGGCGTAAGGGTTGAGCGCCTCATTTAGAAGGATGCCTTGTTGTACGGGGCTTAGGAGCTTCTGGGCGGGGCGGTGGGCGTGTAGGTGCTGCAGCGCAATACTGTGGAACGTCCCGACGCGTAGCTTCTCCCGACTGAACGGGCGTCCTCCGGCTTCTTCCTGGGCCTTATCCAGGCGGCGGCGCATTTCTTCCGCGCCTTCTTTGGTGAATGTCACCATGAGCAGCCGGCGGGCGGGGTCGGCGAGGATTCTGCGAGCTTTCGCAACAGAGGTAGTGGTCTTCCCGCTCCCGGGGCCGGCAACGATCAGTAGGTGGCCATCATGCTCGATGGCATCTTGTTGAGCGAGTGTGAATCCCATTGCAGACCTAAAAAAAAGGCCGCTCGAGGCGGCCTATTGGGTACAGGGCATTCAGGCCGCTGCGACGGGCTGCTCTTCAACGGCAGGAGAATCCGCGGGTGCGGCCGGCGCCGGGTCCTGTTTGGGCTTGCGAGCCTTCGAGGCTGACTTGGTTGCAGCAGAACTTGCGGCTACCGCATCGTCCAGGACTTTGCTCGGATCTGCATCGCCCATGTTGAGCGCGCTGTCGGTCTTGCCATCGGCTTCCATCGAACTCGCAAAAGCCTGCAGCTCCTGCCCTTGTGCCTCGACCTGGGCCGCCTGTTCGGGGCTCGACGACCCTTTGTGCCGCTGTTCCTGCATCATTCGGTCGGCCTCGCGGTAGAGCCGAACGACTTCGTTGCGCAACGCCGCCGCAAAGGCGCGCACAGCGTTTTTGCACATGTATTCGGCCTGGGCACGCTGTGTCGAGTCAATCACGCCCATAAGGTTGGCAGTGCCTGCCAGCAGGTTGAAGCGGTCAAGCTCCTTGAGAGTCGCGAAGTAGCGACGGGCGAAGCCGCTGATCACGGGGACAGTCGCCACAATACCATTCGGATAGACCGTGCTTTCCATCTTGGTCCCGTTTTGCTGCATGACCTTTTCAAACCGGTTTGACCAGTTTTCGAGGAGGGTAGCCATGCTTGTGAGCTTCTTGGTCACAATCTCCGCGTAACGGTCCAGCAGCTCCTGGTTGTAACCATGCCACGAACGATATTGATATTCATAGGCCAACACCTTCGAGATGTAGCCGAAGTCCCGCCGGTAGAACGTCATGGCGGTCGGGGAACTCAGCAACTCGCCGTCCATGAAGTGAATCGGGCCGCGGTAGGAATTGGCGAACGCCTCGCCAAAAACATCAACCATCGCCTGGCGGCGCTGTGGCGACAGTTGATCGGCAACGGGCTGGGCGTTGTTGGCAGAGGAATCGTTTGCCATGGTGGAACTCTCCAAAAATAGTTGTACAAAGACAACTTTGAATTTAGAGCACCCCTGTGCTATGCGAGCCCGGCCAACGTAGCAAAACTAGCTCGTTGAACGCCTAAGTCACCTGTACCAGCGTCAATGTCCCTTGAGGTTGAAGGCGACCTCGTGCAACTGGTCGCGATCAATTGACGGATGGATTGACCGCTTCAATAATTGCCGCGTAGGTCGAAAATCGGCCTGCAGTGCAGATGGGACACTTAAACTTTTCGATCCGTCATAGTCAGCCGCGACGGCGGCCGACAGCCCGCAAGGGTAAAGAATTATTGTGAAGACCGAAATTCGGTTTTCTGGGGCGAGGTGCTTCGGCACCTCATCCGCTAAACGTGGCCACTCGGGCAATACCTGACAAGTTTTCGGCGACTTGTGAGGTCTTTCTCGACGTTTGTCGTAAAAGATCGTGCAGCAATGCATGGTTGCGTGTCGTGTACACGCCTTAATGCGGTGAGCTTGCTAACGCTTGTTCATCATGGTTTTTCTCATTCCCTCGGGGCACTTACCCCATTGGGTGTGGTGCTTTCTTGGGTTTTTCTTAATTTTTTAGGAGACTCTCATGAAAGTTATCATCGTTTTGGCCGGCCTTGCTCTCGTAGCTACCTTCGCCATTGGTACCGTAAAAAACGGCACCAACACCATCTCGGCAAACCATTCCAAGATTGAAAAAATCTTGGACGAAGCCAAGTAAACAGTAGAGGCCCTCGGGTCTCTACTCGTTTAGCCATCCCTTCCGCTTCACTTACCTCATTTCACAGCGTGAGAACTGCTGACGGCGTTGCTTTACAACAGCGCCGTGAGCACTTCTCGATGCAAATCGATTAGCGCGAACCCCGTGTTCGCATTCACCTGGACAGCACGCGCTGTCCTTTCATTAACCCTGCAGGGAGCACTCCCTGTTGGGAGTCTCCTTTGCCGGTTCGAGCCAAAGGAAGACGAAATGAAATCTCTTCTTGTGACCAGTCCCTTCAAGGCCTGTCATGTACGCGAAAACGCTTAGCCGCGTCCCACACGTACAGCTTTTCTTCCCCATGTTCACTTCGCACGAAATTGCGGTATGGACAGAACACGAACAGAAACGCCTTGAGCGCAAAGAGAAGCGCCTGCAAAAGGTGGCGACGGTCTGGATTCCCCGGGATCCGCAAAAGGCCGTTGCTATTGATTTGCTTGCCGAGTCTCTGCTCGATCAGCCGCTCGGCCTAACTCCCGACAAGGAGCTTGTAGATCTTGGCGATCCGTTTACCGACATCGGTGACACGGAATGCCCAGGTTCTGAAAGCGACGAGAAGGTTGTGTGGACCGAAGACGCAATCGCGCAGCTGCACGAAGGCCTCGTGTTCTATTCCCTCCGGCTCCTACGGGCCAGAGGGAACGGGAAAGAAAAGAAAGAAATCCTTCGCTGGATCTTTGCCCCTCCTGCTGTGGCCTACGCCACGGTTAGCGAGTCAGGTAGCAAGGTCTGGAAGGTTATCCAACCATCTGAAGTGCCATTTAGCTTTGAGCTGTCCTGCCGTCTTACTGGCAAGAGCCCAGAGCGCTTGAGAGAGGGCTTAGTACCCATCCTCAAAGACATTGGCCTATTTGAACTCTTTAAGGAGATTGACGATGCACAGCAATGCAAACAACGGCGCGCAAGTAGCGCCTACGACAACAAACGAAGCAGCGAAAGCGGAGAGCCCACAAGCCCTGCCGAAGTCCCTGTTCCAGCGGTATCCAATCCGCTCGACATTCAACATTCCCGAGGCGCCGGAAAAGGCAGAAATCCAGGGGATGGCGCCGGGCCTCTACGGAGTGCCCCGAATCGACCCGTTCTACGTCTTCGAAACAGAACGCCTGCGTGATCTCACGATGTTCTGGGTGGGGGGCTTCACGTTCTGCGTGATCGAAGGCGACCCATCGGCCGGCAAATCCTCGCTCTTCGAGCAATGGCATGCGCGGCTCAACGTGCCTTTGTACAAGATCTCCTGCGGTCCAACCACCGAGAACTATCACTTGATTGGCCAGTACTTGCCGACAAGTGAAGGGAGCTTGAAGTGGCATGACGGCCCTGTGACAAGGGCCTGTCGTGAGGGTTCATCGGTACTGCTCGATGAATACAACAATCTGGATCCAGCTGAAGCCACTGCGCTGAACCTGGTGCTGGAAGGGTATTCATTCATGATCCCGCAAACCGGGGAGATCATCCAGCCTGCGCCGACAACCAGGATCTTCGGGACGCAGAATTCGGTGGACTCGCTTGCTGCGGTTGCCGGTCGCAATGTGATGGACGTGGCCAACGAGGATCGTTGCTTCTATATGGAAGTTGACTATCTGCGGCCAGACCTGGAAACCGAACTGGTCATCCGCAATCTCGTAGCCGGTGGCGTGAGCACTGCACTGTCCGAGACCATTGCGTCGATGACGGTTGCCGTGGCCAACAAGGTGCGTCGGGCCTTCCGCGAGGGCGCCGATGGGATCGAGAAACCAATATCGACTCGTGCGGTCTTGCGGTGGGCGAAGCTCACTGCGATGTACCAGCCGGTGCTCAGCAAGCAGACGCGTAGCGGAATTCATTACGCGCTTCGCCGCGCCCTGAAGATGCCCGTGACGATGGCGTCCGCGGTGAACGAGATGATCACCCTTGTTGCTGGCTACGACGAGAACTGTCGCAGCAAGGTCGGACCATGAGCGGCGTCTATGACGTCTATGAACACCCAACCAAAGGGGCTTGGGGGGTGTCGGTTCAAAGCATGAGGGTTCTGACGGCTGAAGTTGCCGGCGGAATCGTCAGGCAGGCAAATTTGCTTCCCCACAACCTGGCACCAGAGGTCAGCAAACGGGTGAGGGCCGGATTCAAGAAAATTACCCGACGAAAGTACCTTCAACTCGATGGCGAGGAGAACGGGCTTTTGAAGGGGCGTTTCACTGAGGACCATCCCGAGCTTGCGATTGGTGAGGAGTTGATCTTCTTTACGACCGTCAGCATTGGGGACGATGTGGCCGCACTCGCCCAGCAGTGGGAGGCGGTCCTCGAAGCGACCGATGTGAGGCCTGAAGCACTCGAAGCATGGTTGACCCGGGTTCGCCGGGCATGCCAGTACATCGCAGTCCCCGCTTCCCATCCTGCAATTGCCCTGGTGGTTGCGGATTGGGTTGTTGACGGCCGGCGAATGTTGATCAGTGATCGACCTGGTGTACCCCAAAGGGTTCCGAAGGAAGTCCCACTGGAATGGGAAGAGTGGCTTGCCTACTTCTTCACGAAACAAAACGAAACACGTGATGCCTTAGTGCAGCTCGGGTGGTCGGTCAGGGATGCAATGTTTGCAAACCAAGCGATCGCTTCTCCAAACAGTGGTGACGATGGCGGCTGGCTAGCCGACGCCGCATCAGTAGCCTTTTAAGAGGAACAAATAATGAGTAGTGGAAAAATGAGCTGGCTTGCTGCCGGCATCATGATCGTCTCGATGGTTGCATTGGGTGTGGTCTGGCTAGTCCGGAACGCACTCAAGGTGGCGATATGGACGGCATCGAAAGTAGCCAAAGCCAACGCCTTGCGCAAAAGCAATGCAGAAGCAGTAGCAGCGCGAGCTCCGCAGTCCGGTGCAAACCTGACTGTTCCAGTTGAACGCGAGTTCGCGCCGGCAGCTGCTGTCGGCGCAAAAACGAATCAGCAGGAGGAGTTCATCGCGGCGGACCGTATCGTTACGATTCGCCTGGACCCATCAGTTGCGGTGGTGCATCTTCGTGTTTACAAGTCGCAAGGCCTGGTGAAACGCGAAATGATTGTGACGGAGCCACGGCTGCGGGGCTTGCTCCAAGGCAGGCGGCACACGTTGACGGATGCCAAATACGACCCAGCGATGGGACTCGATGACATCAAGGATGAGACAGTGAGTCTGGTGCAGGATTTGATCAACTTGAAGGGCAACACGAAAGTCAAGGCTTTCAAACCTGTACCTGAGCCGAGGCCAATGCCCAACGCGCCGGCAAAACCGGCACCAAAGGCCGAAGTGAAGGTGGCGCTTGCGCCAGCTCCACAGATGGCTACATCGGCGAAGCGCGAACCCAAACCTTTGCCGCCGGCAAAGACCTTTGCCCCTCGGGTCGAGACAGGCGTCACCTTTGAGGGCCTCTTGATTGCCGCGGGAACGCGGGTGATGTCGCCGCAAGGCCGCGCCCCGTACGAGACCTTCGAGGCGAAGCTCCGGCTGGCCAATGGCGTGGATCTACCCCTTCGCGGGCTGGAGCTTGATCGGGAGCTGCAGGCGATGGGTGTGAAGATTGGCGAGAATGTGGCGATTACCCCGCTGGGGAAAGTGCCAGTTTCGCTCGCAGGTGGTGAGGAAGGCTTCAAAAACATGTATCGTGTTGTACGAACTGGAGAAGCACACTGATGTTGATGATGACTGCACACGGACGCCTCGGTCACCAGCCTGAGCTCAAGCTGCTCCCCACAGGGGGGGTGGTCTGTGAGTTTCGGCTGCTGGCTTCGAGGTTTGCCAAGGGCGGCGAAGTAACAGAGGCGGCAACGTTCTTCTGCTACGGGGATATGGCTGAGGAATTCTGCTCAACCACCGTCAAGGGTCAAGAGATCTTTGCGACTGGCCATCAGGAAACCCAGCAATACACATCACCAGCTGGTGAGACGAAGACATTCGTGAAATATCGAATGAGCTGGTTTCAGCGAGGGCGCAAACCCATGGGTGAGCGTTCCTCGGGAGGCAACCAACATGCGCAGGGTAATGGCGAGCAGCGTGGAGCCGGAAACGGGCAACCAGCAGCCCAACGCCGTCCACCGAACGAGAGTGTGCCAAGACAGCAGCCGCAACAGCGGGTGGGCGCCAGTGCCCGAGCTGCATGAGCATGTCGTTGCACAAGCGTGACGGCTGTGATATCTGCGAGAATTGCGGCCACACTGGCAGCTGCGGTTAGAGCAGGCCCTGGGCGGCGTTCAAAGCGCCTGGGGGATAGAAGAAGAGGTTCGCACATGCGGACCCGTGCAGGCTCTCGAAAGAGAGTCCTGCCACAAGACATTCCGAGTCTTGTGGCAGGATTCCTCCTCCCAGCAAACCGTAGTTTGCTTTCCAAACGTGGCTGGTCGCCATCGTTTGCACCCCTCGTTTCTTTGGCCTATATTGGCACCGTTCGGCCATGCCGTCCGCAGAACTCGTTTCTGCATTCATATCAACCCCAGCGGGAATCCATCCCGCACGGGGTTATTGGGTTCCCGCTTTCCTTTTTGGAGAACCCAATGACGAATAAATCCGTCGACGAAGCAATCACGAAAAAGTCCGTAGATGGACTGGTTTGTGTGAGTCTTGATGTGCATCTCTGGTCTGGACGTAAACGCCTCAAAAAAGAAGCGTTGATTGCCAAGAACCCGGAGTTCGCGAACCTTCCCCCCGAAACGTTGGCGACCTTGGGCTCGATCAAGATCTGCGACACCGACGATCTTGCGCCGTTTCTGAGCTTGAAGCGTGAAGCGGAAAAGCTCCTTGCCTACAACGGTCTGCCCCTTCTGGGGACGATCGGCATCCCGCAGGGCAAACTTGACGATGTCTACAAATCCTTGGTCCGCATCAAGGCCGAGTTTGATCAGACCGCGACCAGTTTCAAACGCCGTTTCGAAACGGCCATCGAGCTCTGGCGCGACCATCCCGACAACAAGGAATGGGCAGGTCTGATCAGCGACATCCCGACACCGGAACATGTTGCCGGCCGGCTGTCCTTCGGCTTCTACCTCTGCCGCGTGAGCGCACCGAGTAGCGAAGAGTTCAGCGATGCCAACGCGATGTACGCAGAACAGATGACTGGCCTCAAGGGCGAGCTGTTTGCAGATGCTGCAAAAGAGGCGGAAATCCTGATTACCAAGTACCTGACCGGCGACAACGGGTCGGGGGCAGTCACGAAGCGCGAGAAGGTGACCTGGAAGACCCTGCGGCCGCTCAAGCGCATCGGTGAGAAGTTCCAGAACTTTTCATTCCTGGATCCCACCTGCGAGCCGCTGGCAAGGATGATCGACCACGTCTTGAAGCTCTTGCCGAATGACGGGCCGATTGATGGCGTGAACCTGATGCATGTTTGGACAATCAGTCAAACGCTTGCCAATCCTGGCAAGGCAATGCGGATCGCCAGGCTCGCGTTCGAGTCGGAATCACCGGTCGACGCGTTCGAGCAGCTGCTGACTTTTGGCGGCGCTCCTGCCGCAACTTTTGAATCTCCCGCAGCTATCGCGGTGGAGACTTCAAATTCAGGGACTGGCGTTGACGCTGGGTTCCTGGATCAACCGCACAGCGCACCTGTTCAGCCGGCGTCCCATGGGAACCAGCTGGAACGAACGGTCGCTGAGGCAGAGCAGCCGATGTTCATCGGTCTGTTCTGATCCGATAAACCACCCCCTGGCGCGCAGGCGTCAGGGGAGCATGGAATACACAATGACCAACTTGGTGCAAATGAAAATTGCAACGGCGATGAAGACCATAGCTGGATTCCTCTCGTTGATCGTCGGTCGAAAGGCCGTCATCGTATGGGGCCAGCCGGCTTCTTGCGGTGAGAACGGAGTCATTAGCCTCCCGCGTCCAAAAACGGGCGAGGCTGATGAAATTGCACTGCTAACACGGCAGGCCGTGCACGAAGCAGGGCATGATAGCCATACGGATTTCTCCGCATTGGATGGTGTCAGCGCGGAAATAAAGACGATTTTCAACACGCTTGAAGATCCGCGAATTGAGGCGGAGCAAATGAAGGAGTTCAGGGGCGCATCTCTGATCCTGAACCGAGGACTTGATGCGACGTATCAATCCATTTTCGCAAAGCTCGACGCTTCGAAAGAAGAGCACCTGTCGATGATTCTTGCGGTGACGACGCTTACCAGGGGCTATCTTGCGATGGCCGCCCATGACTCAATTCGGGAGTTGGGTCCCCAATTCCTAGCGAAGTTTGAGCCCGCTCTCACGTCGAAAATGCGCGACGCAGTGCAGGCGGCTGTATCAAAGCTTTCCAGCTGCGAGAACAGTGCCGATGTTGTCGCGCTCTCGCATGCGCTATTGAGTGCATTGAACGAACCCGCGCAAAGCGAGGCGCCCGAAGAACCAGCGGTTCCGGAGGTGCCTAACGATGGCGAGAAGGATTCGGCTACCCCGCCACCCGATGGCGAAGCGTCCGAGGAAGAGCAGCAGAGTAAGGCCGGCGAGGCACAGAAGCCGGAGGCCGATGTCCCTGACAATGCCGCGGCGCAGGGGAGCGACGGAAAGGAGTCCGCTGAGCCAAATGATGGCGCGGCACAAGGCAGCCCTGATGGTCCGGATGAAAACGACGGCGGTGAGCTTGACGGCGCGGAGGGCGATGACGCTGCCAGCGGTGAAGGAGCTCAATCGTCCGAGGGCGCGGAACCAGAATCGGCCGAGGGTCCGCAGGATGGGCAAGCTGGCTCCCAAACGACCGATAAAGCATCGGGTGAGGGGGCAGGAGAACCAACAGCGGAAGAGACCCAAGAGGCGAACGCGAAGCACGGGGATGCGGAGTCGTCTCCCGGCAATGCCGCTCCAGACGGTCAAAAAACTGATGGTGGCGGCGATGGGCCGGCTACAGGGGCGTCCACCGGGCAACCACGAGACCAGGGACAAGCAGACCAACCACAGCCGGCAAAGGAGGGCGGAGGCCAGGACCCTTTCGGGTCCGGTGTACCTGGTGGGAATGACTTGCCAGTGCCGATTGAGGACGGTGAGGCGGGAAATTCTGCGCATGCGCTGGAGGATTCCACCAAGCCGTTGGATCTCGCGTCTATCAACGGCCTTGACCTGGGGACGCTGCTCAAGCAGGCATACATTGACCAGTTTGGGCAACCGGACGTTGATGGGCAGCTTGAAGTTGCGGCAGAGCCAACGGAGGCGGACGAAGAGCTTACAGCGCACCTCAGAATCCTGATGGGTGACGCGGAAGCCAGCGGCGAACCACTGGAAGCGGTGCTCGCAGCCATTGAACTGGCAGTTGCTGCACAGGAGGCGGAAGAATCTTTGGGGCTGGCGGGTTCGGCTGCGGGAACTGGGAACGGCAGCGGCGCAGAGGTCCACCTGGATCTGGGTGTTCGCTTATCAGGTGTCCTGAGTAAGCTGGTTCGCGTCTTCACAAAAGAGCTGCAGGACAAGCGCCGGCGCCCGTCGAAATACGGGCAAACCGGTGGGCAGGTGGCAGGGGACCGTGTGTGGCGTCTCAAGCGATTGGGCGATACCAACGTGTTCCGCATCCGCAGGCCTGCATCAGGGATCGATGCGGCCGTGACGGTTCTGCTAGACCGATCGGCCTCGATGGAGCATGAGATCGTGGCTGCCGCAGAGGTGAGCGTGGCGTGCGCACAGGCATTGGAACGAATCTCAAAGGTGAGAACGTCAATTGAGATGTTCCCCGGCTACGACGCGTTTGTTGACGCGACGATGACACTGCAGTCATTTGGTGAGTCAACCAGACAAGCTGTAAAGCGGTTGGGGCAGATCAATGCCGCTGGCGGCACGCCGCTCGCGGCTGCGCTTCGCGAGGTACTTCCACGTTTGCTCAAGCAGCGGACCGAAAAGCACCTGGTGATTCTCGTGACCGACGGAAACCCCAGCAGCTTCGAGGAGGTCCAGGTGTTGATTGCGCAGGCGCAGGCTCAGGGTGTCGAATTCATGGGAATCGGCATGGGAGCACATTGCCAGATCGAGCGGCTACTGCCGTACTCGATCCACATCGGGTCAACTTCCGAGTTGCCCGATGGACTGGAAAAGTTGTTCAGCGGCCGAATGGCCGAAAGACTGACAGCTTGAAACTGAAGTCCCTACCTTTGCCGCGCAAAGGTGGGGGTTTTTTACAGGGGCCCAACAAGGCCCCTGTAAAAAGCCAGCGTCCAGCAGGGTAGGGGGTAGTTTTTTGGGGGGTCGTGATCGTTGGACTGAGGATGGGAATTGATGGACAATCGCACTGTTTTCGCTATTTCGCGAACATCGCAGTCTCTCGAGGCTGCATTTATCTTTAACCCTGTAGGGCCATGCGTCCCAACAGGGAAGCTCGGTCCTCTTTTTTATCGGAGGGATCATGAGCGATAAGGCAGAAGATCTCGCGTTCGGCCGATGGCCGGACATTCTTACCGCGAGAGGCATGGACAGCGCCTTCTTCTCAGGACGGAATGGACCATGCCCCTTTTGCGGGGGCAAGGATCGGTACCGTTGGACTCAAAAGAAATACGGTGGTGTGTGGGTCTGCAGCGCAGGATGTACTGGCCGGAAGTACGCGTCAGGTTTCGCGATGTTGATGCGACACATGGGCTTTACAACCTTTCGTGAAGCGGCTGACGACGTTCGGGACTACTTTGGGTGCAATCCCTCGGTTGCGCCGATTCCAAGGCTTCAGCGGCTCGCAATGTCAAATGCAATGACCCCTGAGCGGATCCAGCGTAATCGCGCCAGGATGCTCAAGTTCTGGAACGAGGCGCGCGAGGTCACCCAGGGCGATCCTGTGGCCAAGTACATGCAGAACCGCGTGCGAGGCATGGATTTCATGCCAAAGTGCCTGCGATTCCATCCAGCGCTGCAGTATTGGATGCCCGGGAAGGCAGTCGATGATCGACCGGTGTTGTTGGGCGAGTATCCAGCGATGCTGGCCTACGCTCAAGGGCCGAGTGGTGAGCTCGTTCAACTGCACAAGACTTATCTGACTGCAGATGGTCAAAAGGCGGATGTGCCAGTGGCCAAGAAGACCGATCTTGGCGTAGGCGTAAATTCCTTTGCCGTTCGGATGATGGAGATGCGCGGGGACACGCTTGGCGTCTGCGAGGGCATTGAAACGGGCTGGGCTTCGGCGATGCTGAAGAACATTCCCATCTGGCCGTGTCTCAATGGACCAGCCTTAGCCGCGTTTGAAGTGCCAGGCGATCTGAGCGCGCAGGTCCGCACTTTGATCATCTTCGCGGACTCGGACGAGTTGAAGCCGTCAGGTACCACGCAGAACGGTGGGACGAAATGGAAGAGGGCGGGCAGCGAATATGCCGACAAGCTGGCCGAAAGGTGCCGCGCGCGGAATCTGAGGACGATGATTGTTCGACCTGCGAAGGTTGGCCATGACATGGCCAATTTCTGGAGTGCTCGAATTGCTGCTTAGCTGCAGCTGAAAACGTGGGGCCTTTGCGCCCCACGTTGTCAAACCGAGTTTTTACGTTCATGGCGCCCTGCATTCATTTGCAGGGCGTTTTTTTTTGTGCGCCCAGCATGGGCGCACTCCTGCGGGTGCAAGTCCCGCCGCAAGTTGACCAAGACGAGCGAAGCGAAGCGCAACTGCACAAGGGCGACCGAGTGTGGGAAGGAAGCATGGAACATAAATCACGAGCCGATGGACAAGAACCACATAGAAGGCGTTGCCGACCAGGGCGAGCGGGCAAGAAACCGCAAAGCTCTTTTGGTCAAAGGTCAGGCGGCGTAAATGTGGCGGTTGTGTGATGAAGGAATGCGCCCCTTACCTGGGGAGATCTCGCCTCATGCCTGAAAGGGCGACGGTGCAAACCGGAGCGAGAAGTCAGCAGAGGCCGTAGTAGCCGTAGGCAAGGCCGCAGAGGCTGTAGACCGAAAGCGAAGGGCCGAAGGAATGGAAGGTATAGCCCTTGGGTTATCGGTAAGCGTCTGGCCGTGGCATCTTGAGTTGACTCAGTCATCGCCCCAGCATTGCGTCCATGGCGAACATGGTTCAAGCGGTGTGCAGGGCGGCGATGGCGATGGCGGCGCGTTGGCTGAGCGTCTGCGCGCTCGCCGGGTTGATGGCCG
>NZ_NBZW01000027.1 GCF_002379085.1 Polaromonas sp. AET17H-212
CACCGACCCGAACAATAGTTGCCTGTGAAATGTCGTTCATGGGATACCCCTTTCAGTTGATGAATGGACTCGACATTCCGATCTTGGCAAACTTGTTGCGGTAGCGCAATCGCGGAAGTCCCTTCATATTCGAAAAGGTAAAACGAGCGGATTTCTTCGCCAAAGGGGAGGGAGTCAAGGCCTCGGTACACCCAGTACAGGTTGCTGCCGACATTGGCTGAAAATGACCGAGCCGCAGCGAAAAGTGGAGTGCTGCCATACGATTTCGCGGTAAGACGCTCACTGCCAGAGCCAAAAACCAGGAGGCTGTCTCTCAAATGTAGATTTTGGTTTCCTTGGTTGTCCGGCTCTCTTGGGCACGCAGCGATAGTTGACATTCCGACGTACTCCCGTCGGGCTGTTCACAGCGCCGAATCTAGGTGACAACAAATTTTTGGCCAATTCTTTCGTCATAGGGAGCCAAGGCGTAATTGTTGTTGATCGGAATCCACTTGATAACCCATCGCCCGGTAACCCCGCTGTCGCTTTTCCCACATCCTGTAGAGTTGCGGATGATCCTGTTCGACGTAGTCGTAAATCAAGATGTCGCTCTTGTTTGCATGGTCACGATGTAGACGGCCGGCGTATTGCTGCAGCGTTCCTGTCCATGAGATCGGCAGCGTCAGGATCAGAGTGTCCAACGGAGCATGATCGAAACCCTCGCCGACCAGTTGGGCGCTGGCCAACAGTATGTGCGGGGCGTCCTCCGGCAACTCCGCCAGGGCCTTGATGATCGCCTGGCGTTCCTTTGCCTTCATGCGACCGTGCAGCATGAAGCATGGGTACTCGACATTCGCCAATTGCTTGTGCAACAGGTCAAGGTGTTCCGTCCTTTTGGTCAGCAACAGCACCTTGCGCCCGTTTTTCAAGGCATTGGTCGCGTCGGCGACGATGCGTGCGTTTCGATCGTCGTCCTCGGCCAGCCGCCGAATGACCTCTTGAATACTGGCGTGCGGCGGAATGGACGGAGTCGGAAGATGCCGGATCCGAACCATTAGCTTATCCGGGATATGTGCCGGGCGCTTGGCGATATACCTGACGGGGCCCGACTGCATGAAGATGATCGGATGGTGCCCGTTACTGCGAACGGGGGTAGCGCTGAGCCCCAGGACGTAGCGTGCGCTGGCTTGCTTCAAGACCGCTTCGAATGTTTCTGCGGTTAAATGATGTGCCTCGTCAATGATCACCTGCCCGTACTGGCTGAACAGTTCGGGTAGATCGTCGCGGCGCGCCAGGCTTTGGATGACTGCAATATCGAGCATGCCTGTGGGCTTCTTTTTCCCGGCGCCGATCAGGCCAATTTTTTGCTCGTCCAGTCCGACGAAACTGCCAAGCCGCTCCTGCCATTGCCGCATAAGGTCGGCGCGGTGGACAATCACCAAGGTACTGACCTTTCTCTTGGCGATAACGGCCGCTGCGGTGACCGTCTTTCCAAATGCGGTGGGCGCAATCAGCATGCCGAAATCATGTTTTGTGACAGCTTCGAGCGCTTCCTGCTGATCCGGGCGCAGCACGCCTTTGAACGTCGCGTTCATTCGTTGCCCCATCGAACGCGCGTCGCCCAGACGGAGCTCAATTTTATTTGCGGCAAGCAATGCCTCGACGTCGCTCAGGCAACCTCGCGGCAACGACAGAAATTTTTCGTGGTTTTCTGCGCGGCTGATGATCCGGGGGGTATTCCATGTGGACCTGAGCGTGGCCTGAAGTTTGTAGAAATCCGGATTTTGGAACGCCGCAACGCGGACTAGCCGGTTCATCAAGGGTTGCGGCAGGCCGGCCTTCTCGATGAACAATTGGGCGGCGATTGTTGCCTTTACCGCCTTCGGCATGATGCCGTTGAGTTTGACATCAGGCTTGGCCGGTCGTACCCATGGGGCGTCAGCGTTCTCTTCCGGCACTTCGGCATAAGCGATGTCGAGCGGATGGCGGTCCCCGACCAGTTTGGTCAACGCCGTTTCGATACGGCTTTGCGGAAGGGGCTTGATGTTTTCCAGGAACGCCCACTGATCTGGGAGCTGCTGCAAGTTCGCGTCAACAAAGACGCTGCGTCCAAGGTCACGGGGTTCCTTTTGTAACGGTAATGCGATCAGGTTGCCAAATCCGCCTTTCGGCATGGTGTCCTGATTTGGGAACAGACGGTCGTATGATTTAAGGGCCAATTGACGAGTGCGGGCGCAAGTCGCACTGATCAGCGCCGCGCCAAGACGTCGCACATCCCTTGCCGGCGTCGCGTTCGCAAAGAATAGCCAAAGGTGAGCTCCCTCGCCAGAGCGCGAGATTTCCAACGCTGCAGGGAGATCATTATTGAGGCAGGTTTGCAGTACCGCGCGGGCATCTTCGCGCCAGTCCGCCTCATCAAAGTCGATGGCAAGAAAATAGCATCGGTTGTCGACCAGTAGTGGGTACACTCCGGCGGTGATCTCGCCTCTGAGATGCTGGCGAATGATGTAGTCGGTGACGGGCTCATATAGGCTATTACTGCACTCGTTACATTTTATGGTCGGCAATTTGCAAATGCCGGGTTTCCATTTGTTGGCGCAGTGGGGCGAATACCCAGACTTCCCCGTCGTGTTGCTTATCCAGCGAACTGGATAGATATCGTCCCTCCCACGAAAGAGTCGTCGGAAGAGCTTAACCTTCGCCGTGGGCGAAAACTCGTTGGCATTGGGTTGCAGCGCAGCATCGCCAGCGTCGGAATCTGATGGTTGCGGTACCGCGATGCCGTGCTGTGCCAGCAGAGCCTTAAGCGCGTCATTCTCAGCACGTAACTGGATGAGTTCAGCTTCTGTCTTTGACATGCGCGGCTCGTTTTACGTTGATGGAAAAAACGAACCGCAGGCTAATTGAGGCTGGCGAGGGATCGTCTTCCGAGGCTGGAGTGGCATGTCCAAAATTGACTATTTTTGCCCACCCAAAAAAAAAGTAAAGCTACCCAATTTAGTCGCGGTGACGTTTGTCAATCGGTTTGAACGAGTAGCTGATTTCATTTGAATGCAATGTCAGCCACCCCAGGAAAAATCCACCGTAACTCGTTCGGAGGTAACTTGGGGCGTCACCGTTCGACCATGTTTGGTTAGCGTGACCAAACCATATTGCGCCATGGTGTGCAGCGAACGCGAAACGTTGGGCACATGTTTTCCCACAGCTTTGGCTAAGGCATCCATGGAGTCTGGGTGACGCTCTCGAATGACCTTGAGCAAGGCCATGTTCTCATCTGACAGGACTCGTGCCATGGCGGTCACCGAGGGGAACCAAACGTTGGGTTCATCTTTGGCGCGTTGGCGTGTTCCAGCCGCAATAGCCAGCGAACGGGCACGCTGCATAGGCACTGCCGCAATACCGAACTTCAATACCTTGTTCATGGACTGACCTCTTTTAAAACGCGATCTACTTCAGCATAAAAATCACTGACCAACTGGTAAGCGGTGTCAAACTCGTACAACACACCCTCATCCAGAGCGTGTCGATGGCGGTGGTCGTACGGGAACCTTTTACCTGCATGCTTGAAGCGTGAGCCTGCTGGTCTCACGCTATGGGCATTATCGAAACCAATTAGCCGAGTGTTGTCCGGCGCATGCAGTGTCAAGCTGTACCTGATGCCGTGCGGTCGTTCCGCCGTCACGTCTACACTCGAAACTTCCATCTTGACCCAGTAGCCTGCATCATTTTGAACTTCAATATTGCCATCCAAGCCAAGTAAATATTCCAAACCAATGGCCGGTGAACGTTGTGATTCCATGCCAAAGCTTATCATGAACTGATAAGCTTTTCAATGCTCATTGGGTTGGAATATGCCATTTCTGGGCTCGTTGATGCCTTAGGCGTTTGGTGACCCAAAAGCATCCCTCATTTGCCGGGCCCGCTTGGCCTGATCCGTATGAAGGTAAATCGAATTCACGGACCAGCTTCGCTTTCTGCTCGCCCGCCGCGACGCGCTGTTTCAGCTCAGCGATCTGTTCACCGCCCAGAGACTTCTTTCGGCCCCGGTAGGCTCCACGCTGCTTGGCGAGCGCGATACCTTCGCACTCCCGCTCGCGGATCAAGGCCCGCTCAAACTCGGCAAACGCACCTATCACCGACAGCATCAGGTTCGCCATCGGCGAGTCCTCGCCGGTGAAGATCAGGTTCTCCTTGACAAACTCGATGCGCACACCGCGCTGGGTGAGCTTCTGCACCAGGCGGCGCAGGTCGTCGAGGTTGCGCGCCAGGCGATCCATGCTGTGAACCACCACGGTGTCGCCCTCGCGCGCGAAGGCCAGCAGAGAATCGAGTTCAGGCCGCAGGGTGTCTTTGCCTGACGCCTTGTCGGTGAACACCCTGCCGACTTCGAGCTGCTCCAGTTGCCGTTCCGGGTTCTGGTCAAAGCTGCTGACTCGGGCGTAACCGATACATCCCGACGTGAAAATGTCAGGAAGAAATCTATGACCGTTCGCAGCAGGTGTCAAGAAACGCCGAAATGAACTTTATTCGGACGTTGCGAGGTGGCCTATCCTGACATCAGGTTAGGGCATAGCTCAAGCCGACACATTTCCTGGCGAGGTCAGCCGAGTTCTCCAACGTAACGCCCCAAGGCCGACAACAGCGATCAATGCAGCTCCGAGGAACGGCAACGCCGTCAGGTTGACAGACTGCCACCCCCACGCATTGAGCAAGCCACCCGCCGAGAACGACGCAAGGCTGACCGAGCCAAACATCAGGAAGTCATGGGCAGCCTGCGTCTTGGCTCGCTCGCTCGGGCGGTAGGCTTCGGTCAGCAAGGTCGTGCCACCGATGAACAAGAAATTCCAACCCACGCCCAACAGAATCAGTCCAGACAGGAAGTGCAGGAATTCAATGCCAGTCAGCGCTATGGTGACGTGCCCAGCCAGCAGCGCGATCCCGGCACCCATGATCGCCAGCACCCCATAGCGGCGGATTAAGTTGCCGGTGAAGAAGGATGGCAAGAACATCCCCAAGACGTGCCACTGAATCACGGTGGCCGAGGCTCCCAGCGACTGGCCACAAATCTGCATCGCTAAAGGCGTTGCAGTCATCACCATAACCATCACGGCATAGCCAACCGAGGAGCCAATTAACGCCGTGATGAACACGGGTTGCCGCATGATTTCCGAAAGCGGGCGAGCTGAGCTGTGCACCTCGGCAACCACCACAGGCGATGGGATGCAAATGCGCGTCACCACCAGCAAGGCAATTACGCTCAAGGCGGATAGAGCGAAATACGACACCATAAATGGCAATGGGCCGATGTCCTGCGTCAGGCGGGCGATGTTCGGCCCGGCCAACGCTGCAACTACGCCCCCTGCAATTACCCATGCAATTGCCCGGCTCTTGAAGTCGGCACTGGCCACGTCAGCGGCGGCAAATCGGTAATACTGTGCAAAGCCTTGGTAGCCGCCAACAAGCATGTTGGCGAACACGAACAGCCAAAAGCTGTGCAGCCAAATTGCATAGGCTGCGGTCAGGCCCGCCAAGCATCCAAGCGTGGTGCCCAGCAAAAAGCCAGCCTTGCGGCCGAACCGTTGCATCAGCATTGAGGCGGGAATCATAATGGCCGCTGCGGCCACCATCATCATGGCAATCGGTAAGGTGGCAAGGCTCTTGTCACTGGCAAGTTGTAGCCCGGCCAAGCCCGAGAGCATCATCACCATCACCGATGCGGTTTGAAAAAGGGCCTGCGTGCTGGCGAGCAACAGGACATTGCGCTTTTCTGCGGAGGTCGGATTCATCGCCGGCCCCTCAAAACACAAACACTTTGTCTGCCCACTCCGACCAGTCGGCCAGCTCTTCGAGGGTGCCCCGGTGCGCGCCCTCCATCAGTTCATCACCCTTCATACCTCGCGCATCCATGCAAGTGCCGCACACTCCCACAGCATCGACCGCAGCGCGGGTTACGCGGCCCAGCATCACCTGCACGTTGTAGAAGCCTTCCGGCACCTTCTGCCCTCCCTTGGCCGCGATGGCAGCATCGCCCATCAGGAAAACGCGCACCTGATTGCCTTCGCGCTTGGCCAAGGCACCGGCTAGGCGCAAGCCGTTGTAGGTGCGCTCGTCGCCATAGGGAGCACCATTGAGGATGAACAAGTTTTTCATGGTTAAATTCTTTTTATCTAACATTCTAAAGATTGTTAGAATGTAGCACATAACACCCAATCCTTGTCAATTCATTGACGCCAATCACACCTACGGACACCCTGTCGCCATGAGCACAAATCGAGAACTAAAGGATGCCCTGTACGAACAGGTCGCACGCATCGCCAAGGCCGCAGCCAGCCCGAAGCGCTTGGAGCTGATTGAGTTGCTTTGTCAGGCTCCGAAGCCGGTGGACTTACTCGCCCGCGAGGTGGGTATCAGCGTAAAACTAACCAGCGCCCACCTCAAGGAGCTGCGCTCGGCACGACTGGTGGATACCGAGCGGCAGGGTAAGCACATCATCTACCGCATCGCCAGCCCTGAGGTGCCGCGTTTTTGGGTGCTGCTGCGTACCTTGGCTGAAGATCGCTTATTCGAGCTGCAAGACGCCTTGCGTCAGCTCACTTCTTCGAATGGGGAATGGCGCGGTGAGGATCGGGCCGAGCTGCTGCGCAAAGCGCGAGAAGGTGAGGTCGTCGTGATTGACGTGCGACCCCCTAACGAGTTCGAGCAAGCTCATCTGCCTTTCGCCCGCTCGATGCCACTGGCAGAGCTACGCGCCCGCGTCGCCGAGCTGCCTAAGGACAAGCCCATCGTGGCCTATTGCCGTGGGCCGTACTGCCTCATGTCAGCAGATGCCGTGCGTCTGCTGCAAGAACAGGGCTATACCGCTTTGCAATTACGGGAGGGGGTTGCTGAGTGGGCGCAGATGCAAGGCGCAGCTTCTAACACTTAGCGTACTTAGCGTACTTTAAATTCCGTTTTCTGAGACGACCCCGGCATGGCAAACCGGTAAACGACACGCTGTTGCAATACCTGTCACCGCTGGGGTGGGAGCACATCAATCTGACCGGCGATTACCTCTGGCGCAGCAGCGCCAAGATCGGCGCGGGCAAGTTCAGGCCGTTGCGACCGCTACCACCGGCTTAACGTGCTTTATTTTCCGTTTTCTGAGATGACCCCTGGTTAGCCCTGTGGCCCATTTTTCTCAGCCCCCGTCATTCTTCGGCTACAAGAGTTCGTCGTCGTGTTCGCCAATGAACGGTGCGGGGCTTGGGCGATCGGTCACCGTCCGGCTGAACCTCGGTGCCGGTGAAGGTTGAAGCACACCGTCCCGCTCAAAGAAAGTGCCGCGCGCGCTGTTGTGTGGGTGGCGTGCTGCCTCTTCCAGTGTCAGCACCGGTGCAAAGCACACGTCGGTCCCCTCCAGCAACGCACACCAGTGCGCGCTCGGCTGGGCGCGGAAGATGTCGGTGATCTGGCGTTTGAGCGTCGGCCAGACTGCCGGATCGCGTTGCCGTTGAAACTCGGGATCGCTGATGCCGAGCTTCTCCAGCAGCAGCACATAGAACTGGGGCTCCAGTGATGCGATCGAGATCCATTTCCCGTCAGCGCACTCGTAGGTGTCGTAGAAATGCGATCCACCGTCCAACAGGTTGGCCTGCCGCTCGTTCTTCCACATTCCCAGCGCTTTGAGGTCGCAGACGATGGAGGTCAGCAGCGCCGCGCCGTCGGTGATCGCGGCATCGACCACTTGGCCATGGCCGGAGGTGCGCGCTTCGAGCAAAGCGCAAACGATGCCGAAGGCGAGCATCATGCCGCCGCCACCCAGGTCGCCGACCATCGCCGGCGGCGCTACCGGTCCGCCTTTCGAGCGGCCGATCAGGCTAAGCGCGCCCGACAGCGCGATGTAGTTGATGTCATGCCCGGCGGCCTGCGCGAGCGGGCCGTCCTGGCCCCAGCCGGTCATGCGCCCGTAGACGAGTCGTGGGTGGCGTGCCAGCAGCACGTCCGGGCCCAAACCCAGCCGCTCCATCACGCCCGGGCGGAAACCCTCGATGATCGCGTCGGCCCCGTCGACCAGTGCCAGGACTCGCTGCACGTCCTCGGGCGACTTCAGGTCGACCGCCATCGAACGCCGACCGCGGTGCAGCACGCTGCGCCGGCCACTGGCCAGGAAGGCACCATCCCCGCGGTCTTTGCCCTTGTCGGCCTTGCGATCCAGGCGGATCACGTCGGCGCCCATGTCGGACAGCATCATCGCGCAGAACGGTCCGGGGCCGATGCCGCCGAACTCGATCACTTTCAACCCTTGCAAGGGACCACTCATTTGTCGTTACTCCTGAAACCGAATTAAAACCACAAGCCAGCCGTCTGTTATCCCAGCCAGCGCTTGCGCCGCTTGTAGTGCTTGACCTCGCGAAAGCTCTTGCGCACCCCCTCGCGGTCCAGGCCGAGATAGAACTCGCGCACATCCTCGTTGTCGCGCAGTTCCTGGGCCTGCCCCTCCAGCACGATGCGGCCGCTCTCCATAACATAGCCATAGTCGGCGATCTCCAGGGCTACGCGCGTGTTCTGCTCGACGATGAGCAGCGACAGTCCCTGCTCACGCAAGTGGTGCAGCACGGCGAAGACTTCCTCAATCATGCGCGGCGCCAGTCCGAGTGACGGCTCGTCGATCAGCATGAGTTTCGGCTCGGCCATGATCGCGCGTCCGATCACCAACATCTGCTGCTCGCCGCCCGACAGATAGCCGGCAGTGCGTTTTCGCAGTTCGGCCAGGCGCGGAATCGCTTCGTACACGCTGTTCATCGCCCGGCGCATCGCCTGCGCCGATGGAAACATGTGGCCGCCGATGATGAGGTTTTGCTCGACCGTCATGTGCTGCAGCACGCGCCGGCCTTCCATCACATGGACCAGACCGCTGCGCACCACGGTCGCCGGGTCGTGCCCCTGAATCGGCCGGCCGTCGAAGGTGATCGCCCCTCCCGAGACGCGGCCGTCTTCCGAGTCAATGACGCCGGAGATGGCCTTGAGGGTGGTGCTCTTGCCTGCGCCGTTGGCGCCCAGCAGCGCCACGCATCCGCCTTCGGGGACCTGCATCGACACGCCCTTGAGCGCCAGGATCACCTCGGCATACAACACCTCGACGTTGGACAGCGTCAGCACCGCCGGATTGGCGGTCGCATGGGGCGCGGTACGTTGATCCGGTGCCGCAGCAAGGGCTGAACTCACCATTTAGGCACCGTTGGCACGGTCACATCGCCCGCCGCCCGAACCACCTTGCCGTCCTTCATGGTCGCGATGTTGACCTTGGCGGTGCCGGTGGGGAAGGGGGCGTCGTTGCTGAAGTCCACGCCTGGCAGTATGCCCATCAGGTCGTTGCTGGTGAACTGGCTGTTCATCAAGGTCTCGCGCACGGCTTCGCCGGTGACTTTGCCGGGGCCCTTGGCCTTGATGGTGGCCTCAATCGCGCGCACGGCCACGATGCTTTGGCCCAGGCCCATGATGGTCATTGCATTCCAGCCCGATTTCAGGCCATGCTTTTCCTGCAACATGCTGTAGAACTTGCGTGCGGTCGAGTCGTCTTCGCTGGCATCGGCGATGGCACCCACCTCGAAATCACCGGCAAAGCCGTTCGGGTCGCCAAGTGCCTTGGATGATCCCACCACCCCGTTGTGCAGCGAGAGCATGATCGGGACGTTTTTGCCCAGCGCCTGCAAGGCCCGTTTAGTGGCCACAGCCTGGGCGGTGTTGGTCTGGATCACGATCACGTCGGTGCCGGCGTTGACCAGGCGGCGCACCGCCAGGGTCAGGTCGGCAGGTTGCACTTCGGTCCAGATCGCCTCGACGAAGGTGGCCTTGTCAGGGTTGGCCTTGGTGTAGCTTTGCAGGCCCTTGGCCATGTCGGCGTAGGCGGGCGTGGCTTCGGAGGTGATGATCGCCACCTTGACCGGGCGCTTGCCCTGGAGTTTGGTGGTGCGGAACCATTCCAGGAATCCGGCCGCCTCATGGGCGTAGGTGGGGCGCAGGTTCAGGGCCCATTGGTTGGGTTTCCAGCCGAAGCCGTAGGTGGCGGTGGCCATGAGCATGGGGATTTTGTCTTCCGGCAGGCGCTGCTGCAGCGCGGCGGCATCCGGGCCGCCGAGGCCGAGCAGGAGCGCGGGTTTGACTTCGGCCTTGATGCCGGGCCACAGGCTGGCGGTTTGCGCCACGTCGTAGCGCGTGTCGAAGGTTTTGACGACGATCTGCACGTTGAGCTTGCTGCCGACTTCCTTGTTCCACCACTCGATCACGGCGAGTCGCCCGCCCTGCATCTGGGGCATGACGTTGGCGTAGGGACCGGCGTAGTCGGCAAAGGCGGCGATGTTGATCGTCGTCGTCTGTGCATAGGCTGTCGCGTTTAGCAGCAGGCCGGTTGCCAGAGCGGCTGTGAGTTTGAGAAAGGTATTGCGTTGCATGCTTGTCTCCGGGTAGTGGTGGTGATGAAGGGAAAAGGGACAGGGGGATTGCGACTCGCTGTGCTGGGCGAGCTCAGTGGTGAAACGGCCAGAGCCGGTAGTTGGTTTTCAGGATGTTCCAGCGGTGCATCAGGCCTTTCGGTTCAAGCAGCAGGAACAGCGTGATGATCAGGCCGAGAAACACATTCATGCTGGCGAAGATCAGGTCGCTGCTCAGGCTGGGGATGCGCTCGACCAGGTCGGGGCCCAGACTGGTGATGACCTCCTGCACGCCACGGATGAGCACGGTGCCTATCAGTGCCCCGACGATCGAGCCGAGCCCGCCGACGATCATCATGGCAATGAACCAGATCGAGTTGAACAGCGTGAACTGATCGACCGAGACGAAGCGGACCTGGTAGGCCCACAGGGCACCGCCGATGCCAGCGTAAAAAGCGCCGAGCACAAAGGCACGCGACTTGGCGCCGGCCACGTCGATGCCCATCATGCCGGCGGCCACATCGTCGTCGCGCACGGCGACGAAGGCGCGCCCGTGGCGACTGCGCAGGATGCCGAAAGCGCCGAATACCATCACCATGGTGACGACAAGAAACAGGTAGTACAGCGAGCGGTCGGTGTTGAACAAAAATGTGCCCAGCCGGGCCGGCTCCAGGCTGAAGCCATTGACGCCGCCGAGCCAGGCTGAGGGCAGATTCAGCACAACGAAGTGGAAGATGAACTGAGCCGCGATGGTGGTCAGTGCGAGGTAGAAACCCTTGATGCGTTTCGCTGTCAGGCCGAACAGCCAGCCGGCCAGCGCCGCCACCAGGCCGGCCACCGGCACCGCCACCCAGAACGGCAGCCCGGCCTTGACCTCGACCACACTGGCGGCGTAGGCGCCGACCCCCATGAAGGCGGCTTGGCCCAGGTTAATCTGCCCGGCGTAGCCGGTGGTGATCTGCAGGCCGACCACCACGATGGACGTGACCAGCATCAGGTTGGCTACCGCGACCAGACGCGCCGAGGCGAACCAGGGGTAGAGCAACAAAATGCCGATGAACAAGGCCAGTGTGACCCACTGGGCGCGCGTGCGGATCAGCGCGCGGTCACGCGCATAACTGGTGGAAAAAATGCCGGAGGGATCCATGGGTCAGACTCTTTCAATGCGTTTCCAGCCGAACATGCCGGTCGGACGGACCACCAGCACCACCAGCATGAAGATATAGGGGACGACGGCGGCGGCGTTGCCGCCGATCAGCGGGTCGATGTAGGCGGCGGTCAGTCCCTGCACGACCCCGACGATGATGCCCGCCAGCAGCAGGCCGCCGATGGATTCGAGCCCGGCCAGCAGCGCCACCGGCAGGGCGGCGAAGCCGATTTCGGAGGACAGGAAGGTCAGCGACTTGCCGCTCAGGTAGACCATCGAGGTGATAACCGACAGCACGCCGCCCAGCGCCCAGGCGAAGGCGATGGAGCGACGCACGCTGATGCCCATGGCCAGCGCGATCTGGTGGTCCTCGGCCACCGCCGACATCGCCAGCCCGGTGCGGCTGCGGTTGAAGAACCAGTGCAGCGCCACCGCTGCCAGCACCGCGATGACACCGCCGAAGGCGAGCGAGCGCGGGATGATCATCTCGCCCAGGATGATGGGCGTGAGGGGAAAGATGGCGGGGAACTGGCGCTCCTGCGGACCCCAGATCACCAGCACCAGGCCGCGCATCAGGATCAGCAGCCCGATCGTGACCATGATCATCGAGAATACCGATTCGCCGATCAGGCGCCTGAATAGCAGGCGTTCAATCGCCAGCCCGATCAGCACCGAAATGCCCAGTGCAACGGCGATGCCCAGCGCCGGATGCATGCCGCGCGACTGGATCGCCCACCACAGCAGGAAGGCGCCCAGCACGATCATCTCGCCGATCGCCATGTTGAAGACCTTGCTGGCGCGGTAGATGACGACAAAGCCCATGGCCACCAGCGAATACAGCAGGCCGAGCAGCGCGCCGTTGATGGTGTAGTTGATGAATTCGATGATCATGGGGTGTGTGTTCCTTCAATGTCGGTGGCCACCACGTTTGCGTGCAACACGCCCTGGCGGCCATCCTGGTAGGTCACGGCGATGTCGCAGGCAATGTCGGCGGCGCCCGCATACAGGCCGTCTATCAGTGCCCGGTAGCGCACTTCAAGAAATTCCCGGCGCAGCTTGCGTGTGCGGGTGAGTTCGCCTTCGTCGGGGTCGAGTTCCTTCGGGAAATTGGCGAAGCGCACCACCCGCGAGCTTTCGGGCAGCAACTGGTTGATGCGCCGGATTTCGCCCTGCACCAGTTGCCGCACCTCGGGCCGCTGCGACAGGTCGGTGAAGGTGGAGAACGCGATGCGCCGCTCCTCGGCCCAGCGGCTGGTCACCGCCATGTCGATGTTGATCAGCGCGCCAACCCAGGGCCGGGTGGCGTCGCCCAGCACCATCACGTCCTTGATGAAGGGCGAGAAGCGCAACCGCGTCTCGATGAACTGCGGGGGATACGGGTGACCGCTGGCGAGTTTGACCAGGTGTTCCACGCGGTCGAGGTACACGAGTTCGCCGCGCCCGGTCTTGCGCACGGCGTCACCGCTGACGTACCAGCCGTCGCGCTGGATGGTGGCGGTCTTGTCGGGCTTGCCCCAGTAGCCGAGAAAGCCGGTGCCGCCGCGCAGCAGCAGCTCGCCGTTGTCCTCGATGCGCGATTCCAGCGGCGCGCCGAAGGCCGGGTCCACATCCAGCAGCGGGCCTACGGTTTCGAGGTCGTAGCGCTCGCCGCGGTGGCCGGCAATCAGGCCGAATTCCGAGCAGCCATAGATGTTGCGCAAGGGCACGCCCATGGCGTGGAACAGGCGGAACACGTCGGGTGCCATGGCGGTGCCGCCTGAAACCACGACATCGCTGCGAATAAAGCCAAACTGATCGCGCACCGGGTGCAGGGCCAGCGCTTCGGCCAGCGGCAGCAGCAGGCGCGACAGCCAAGGTGCCGTCCGCCCTTCGAGCCGCGCCACATGTACGTCGTGGCCGATGCGTATGCCCCAGCGGTAGATGCCGCGCGCCATCCAGCTCGCGGCGAGCATGCGCGCCTCGATGGTGGCGGCGATGTTCTCCCACTGGCGCGGGCCGAACAGCACGATGTGTGGCGCGAGTTCGCGCAGGTTGGGCAAGACCTGGTCGGGACCTTCGGGGAAGTTGATGACCAGCGGCAAGGTCAGTCCGAGGGTCACGCCCAGCAGTTGCTCGGTGATCCAGGCCAGCGGGGTGTAGGACATGTATTCCATGCCGGCTTGCAACGGCAGCGAGCTCCTCATGCGCAACGCGTTGTCCATCAACCAGCGGTGACTGATCATCACGCCCTTGGGCTTGCTGGTGGTGCCGGAGGTGTAGGTCAGCAGCGCCAGATCGTCCGCCTGGCCGGCGGTGACTTCGCGTTCGAAGCGCTGCGGGTGCCGCTCGTGCTGGCGCCGCCCTTCAGCGGTCAAGGCATCGAAAGATTGCAGCAGCGGATGCCGGTACGACCACATGCCCGAGTTGTCCCAGTAGGCGATGCCCCGGATGTCGGGCAGCCGCTCCAGCAGCGCGAGCGCCTTGTCGACCTGCTCCTGATCCTGCGCGAAGATGAAACGGGCCTTTGAATCCTCGCACAGGTAATGCAGTTCGTCGACGGTGGCGTCAGGGTAGACCGACACGGTTTTGGCGCCCAGTGACTGGGCCGCGAACAGCGCCCAGTAATGCTCGGGTTCGTTCTCGCCGATCACGATCGCGGTTTCGCCGCGCTGCAGGCCCTGCGCCGCCGCGCCAAGCGCAATGTTGCGCGTGCGATCAAACACGTCGGCCCATGTATAGCAGCGCCACACGCCTTTGCGCTTGACGCGTTGCGCCAGCCGCTTCGGATGTTCCTGGGCATGGGCGAGCAACTTCTGTGGCAGGGTCGGTACGGATACCGGGGTGGGGTGGGTCGCGTTCATGCCGCAGCTCCCAGGTAGGCCTGGATCACGGCCGGATCGGCTTGCACCTGCGCCGGCGTGCCGTCGGCGATTTTGCGGCCGAAGTCGAGCACCGCCACGCGGTCAGCCAGATCCATTACTACCCCCATGTCGTGCTCCACCAGCACCACCGGGATGCGCTTGGCCTCGCGCACGTCGATGATGAAGCGGGCCAGGTCTTCTTTTTCTTCGGTGTTCATACCGGCCATCGGTTCATCCATTAGCAGCACCTTGGGTTCCATCGCCAAGGCCCGGCCCAGGTCCACGCGCTTGCGCAGGCCGTAGCCGAGCGCGCCCACCGGCTGGTGGCGGATGTTTTCAATTTCAAGGAAGTCGATGATGTCCTCGACTGCTTCCCGGTGCACAGACTCTTCACGCTGGGTCCAGGGAAAGTAGAGAAATGCCTGCGCCAGGCTCGATCGCATCAGGCTGTAGCGGCCCACCAGGATGTTGTCGATCACGCTCATGTTGGAGAATAAATGGGTGCCCTGAAAAGTGCGCACCACGCCGTCGCGCGCGATCTCGTGCACCGCGCGGCCTTTGATGTCTTGACCGCGGTAGTGCACGCAGCCCTGTTGTGGCTGGTAAAAGCCGCTCAGCACGTTCATCAACGAGCTTTTGCCCGCACCGTTGGGGCCGATGATGGCCAGCAGTTCGTTGTCATGCACTTCGATGGCAACATCGGCCAAAGCAGTGACACCACCAAAGCGCAAGGTGATGTCCCGCGCTTGCAGTACCGAAGCCTGGCTGTCCTGGCTAATGGAGGAGTTGGAGCTCATAGGTTCAGGAGAAGGCGTTTATGCCTGTCAGGGCGCGGCCAATGATGAGTTTCTGGATTTCGGTGGTGCCATCGGGGATCGGCATCATGCGGGCGTTTCTGAATAACAATTCAACCCCGAAGTCCTTGGTGATACCGTTGCCGCCGTGAATCTGCACTGCTTTCGACGTCACGTTGACCGCCATCTCGGTCGCGTACCACTTGGCCATGGCACTTTGCACCTCGCTGCGCACGCCGTGGTCGATTAGGTTGAAGGCGCGGTAGACCAGCAATCGCGCGGCGTCGAGTTCGGTGGCCGCCTCGGCCAGCATGCCCTGGATCAATTGATGACCGCCAATCGGCTTGCCATGCTGGCGGCGTTCCTTCGAGTAGGCCACCGCCTTGTCGAGTGCGGCCTGGGCGATGCCGATCGAAGTCATGCCGACCATGGGACGCGCCTTCTCGAACAGCACCATGGTGTTCTTCAGGCCGGTGCCGGGTTCAATCATCATGTTTTCGGCCGGTACACGCGCGCCGTCGAAGAACAGTTGTGCGGTCGAAGTGCTGTTGAGCCCCAGCTTGTCGATGTTGCGGCTTTCGTAGCCGTGTTCGGCGCGATCCACCAGGATCATCGAGATGGCGCCCGAGCCTTCGCTCGAGGTGCGAACGATGACCATGCAGAAGTCGGAATAGTGGCCGTTGGAGATCCAGGTTTTTTCACCGGTTACGATGTAGTGGTCGCCGTCGCGTTTGGCGCGGCAGGTCACCTCGGCCACGTTGGAGCCGACGCCGGGCTCACTGATGCCGCTGCAGGCAATAATTTCGGCGCGTACCATGCGTGGCAAATACTTCTCGCGCATGGCTACGTTCGGGCAGACCTCCAGCGAATAGGCGCCGAGCTGCTGAATCAGCAGCGAGATTGCCACGTCGCCGGAGATGCGCGCGAGCTGCTCATACATCAGTGCATAGGTGAGCCAGGGCATGCCCAGGCCGCCATGTTCCTCGGCAATGATGCCGTTGCCGCCCATGCCGTAGGGCAGCATCTTCTGGAAGATCTCGAGCATCAACTCTTTTTCAATCAGCTTGTCGGGCTGGTAGCGTTCGACAATCGGGCGCAGTTCGGTTTCTAGGAAGCGAGTGAAGCCTTCCACGGCCATGCGCTGTTCTTCGGTGGGGAGGAAATTCATGGTGTTGGTCTCGGTGTGTTGTCGGTCTCGTTCAGCGCGCGCTCATGCGTGCGCCGGCATCAATGTGCAAACAGGTAGCGTTGATATAGGGGTTCTCGACGATGGATCGCACCAGGTGGGCCAGCTCGCTGGCTTGACCCATGCGGCGCGGGAACAGAATCATCCTGTCAACGATGGCCTGCGCGACTTTCTTTGGCAGGCCCGCGACCATCGGCGTTTCGAACAAGCCCGGTGCAACCGCCACGCAGCGGATGCCCAGATCGGCCAGGTCGCGTGCCACCGGCAGCGTGAGGCCGATCACCCCGGCCTTGCTGGCGGCGTAGGCCGCCTGTCCCATCTGGCCGTCCTGTGCGGCACCGGACGACAGGTTGATGATGACGCCGCGCTCATCGCCCTCAGGCTCATTGCGCGCCATCGCCACGGCGGCCAGGCGCAGCACGTTGAACGTGCCGGTCAGGTTGACGGCAATCACCTTGTCCCACAGTGCCAGGGGAAAGGGTTTTCCGTCGGAAACGGTCTTGGCTGCGTCGGGTACGCCAGCGCAGTTGATGCAAATGTGAATGGCACCAAAGCGGGCCAAGGTTGCGTCGATGCCCGCCTGCACCTGTGACTCGCTGGTGACATCTACCTGCTCGAACATGGCGGCAGAACCCAGCTCGGTGATTGCCTGCACACCACGCTCGCTGTCGCGGTCGAACAATGACACCCGTGCGCCGCCTGCGGCGAGCGCATCAGCCACCGCGCGCCCCAAGCCTGAAGCACCACCTGTGACGATGGCCACCTTGTCATGCAAATTCATCTTTTTCCCTTCAACGACCGAGGATGGTGATCGCGGCCACTGCTTCCTCCAGGCCGAACAGCCCGCCACCGTTCTCGGCGATGGCGAGTCGTGCGCGCTGAACCTGGCGGGCTCCCGCTTCTCCACGCAGTTGCGTGACCAGTTCGTGCAACTGGCCCAGTCCGGTGGCGCCGATCGGGTGCCCTTTGGATTCCAGTCCGCCCGAGGTATTGATGGGAATACGGCCGCCAATGCTCGTACCGCCACTTTCTGCAAGTCGCCCACCTTCGCCGAAATTGCAGAAACCAAGGTTCTCGCTCTGCACGATTTCGCCGATGGCGGTGGCATCGTGCACCTCGGCCAGCGAGATGTCCTGCGGGCCGATGCCGGCGAGTTCGTAGGCGCGTCTGGACGCCTTGACGGTGATGTGCTGGGCCACGTCTTCCGGTCGGCGGTTGGTGCCGGTGGTCACCACCGAGGCGAGCACTTTGATGGCGCGCCGACGGTCGGTCAGACGGGCCAGCGCCGCCTCCGAGCAGACAATGGCTGCGGCTGCGCCATCGCTGATGGGCGCGCACATGGGTAGCGTCAGAGGATAGGTGATCGGTGGCGCGGCCAGTACCTCTTCGATGGTGTAGGCATTGCGGTATTGCGCCAGCGGGTTGTGCACCGAATGGCCGTGGTTCTTGGCCGAAACGGCGGCAATTTGTCGCTGCGTGGTGCCGAACTCGCGCATGTGAAAGCGACCAAAGGCGGCGTAGATGTCCATGAACAGGCTGTAGGGCGCTTTCGACGTGGAGCCATCGGGCGGCTCGATACCGTGCCCCATTTGCAGCAGTCTACGCTTGTTCTCCTCGACCATGGCCACGTCCCAGGCACCATCGAAGACGCTGAACATTTTGGCTTTGTCGGCGCAAAACATTTTCTCGGCACCAATGGCCAGCGCGATCTCGCCTGCCCCCGAGCGCACGTACTGCACCGCCAAGTTGAAGGCCGAGCTGGCACTGGCGCAGGCGTTTTCGATGTTGAAGATCGGGATGAATTCGAAGCCCATCGTGCGCAACGCAATCTGGCCGCGGATCATGGTCTGGCCTTCGAGCGCGCCCTGGGTGGCGTTGGAGAAATACGCCGACTGGATGTCGCTGACGGACAGTCCGGCATCGGCCAGGGCGGCGTTCACGGCAGCGGCGGTCAGTTGCTTGATATCGCGGTCAAGAAACTTGCCGGTCGGCGTCATGCCGACGCCGGCAATGTAAACGGCGGCTTGCGGGCTGGTCATGGTAATGCGTCCATTCAGAAGGAGTGGGGTGAAATCAGTAGCCCTTGAAATCGGGCGTACGCTTGCCGACGAAAGCCGCGAGGCCCTCTTGTATGTCGTGCGAATGGCGGTGCGCGTCGAGCACCAGCCGCTCCAGCCGCAGTGCCGAAGCCTGTGGCTGCTCAAGACCGTCCGCCACGGCCTGTTTCATGCGGCGCAGCACCAGCGGGCTCTTGCTGGCGATGCGCAAGGCGAGTTTTTCGACCTCGGACACCAGCTCGGCATCGGGCACCACGCGGTTCACCAGGCCCAGCGGAACCAGTTCGCGTGCGGGCAGGGTGTCGCCGGTGAACAGCAGGTATTTGGCGGCGGTGGCACCGATGCGCCGTGGCAGGATCGCCGCGCCGCCAGCGCCCGGAAACACGCCGAAATTGGCATGCGCGTCGCCGATGCGGGCGCTGTCGGCGGCGATGATCAGGTCGCAGGCCATGGCCAGCTCCAGCCCGCCGGCCATCGTCAGTCCGTTCAGCGCCGCAATGGTGGGCTTGGGACACGCGCGCAGACTATCCATCATGCCGCCGACGAGATCGAGAAACTCGCCCATCGGGTCGCTTGGGCCGGGTTCGCCAGTGCTGCTCTCGAACACGCCCTTGAGGTCGGCGCCGGCACAGAAGGCGCGGCCAGCGCCGGTCAGCACGATGACCCGGATGGCCGGGTCACGCTCGCAACGCTCGGTCGCATCGCGCAATTCGGCGCACATCGTCTCCGACAGGGCATTCATCGCATCGGGCCGGTTCAGCGTGATCCACGCCACGGCGCCGCGCTGATCGAAGTGAATGGCTGAGAAGGGCTGCATCGTCATGTATCCCGGGCATCAGCCGCGCAGCAACTCTTCGGCGATGATCATCTTGCGCACCTCCGACGTACCCGCGCCGATCTCCAGGATCTTGATGCAGCGGAACAGGCGGTTGATCTCGGACTCCCAGATGTAGCCGCTGCCACCGTGCACTTGCACCGCCTTGTTGAGCACGCGGTTGCAGGCCTCGCCCGCATACAGGATGGAGGCGGCGGTCAGCTTGTGGGCATCGCCGCGGCCACCGCCGCCTATTTCCAGGTCATTGACCTCGGCCAGCGTGCGCCAGACCAGGGTCTTCATGGCCTCGATCTCGGTGTACATCTCGGCCAGCATGGCCTGCACCATCTGGAAGCTGCCAATCGGCTTGCCGAACTGCACGCGCGTCCTGGCGTACTCGACGCTCAATTCGAGCGCACGTTCGCAGATGCCCACGCACAAGCCGGCCACCAGGGCGCGTTCCAGATCAAGCCCGCTCATGACGATCTTGACGCCTTCGTTTTCCTTGCCCACCAGGTTGGCCACCGGCACGCGGCAGTCGTCGAACACCAGCTCGCCGGTCTGGCTGCCGCGAAAGCCCATCTTGATCAGTTTTTGGGCCACTTTGAAGCCGGGAAAATCCTTCTCGACGATGAAGGCCGAGATGCCCTTGGCACCCAACTCCGGCGCGGTCTTGGCGTAAACCAGCAGCACGTCGGCGACCGGGCCGTTGGTGATGTAGATCTTGGTGCCGTTGAGGATGTAGTGGTCGCCCTCGCGGCGCGCGCTGGTGCGCATGGCGCCCAGGGCGTCGGAGCCGGCGCCGGGTTCGGTCAGGCCGAGCGCGCCGATTTTTGTGCCGTTGCACAGGCCGGGCAGGTACTGGCGGCGCTGCGCCTCGTTGGCGTTGCGGAAGATGTTGTTGACGCACAGGTTATCGTGCGCCGCCCAGGACAAGGCGATGGCGGGGTTCCAGCGCGCAAAGGCCTGGCAGATCAGGCCCGAGCTGAACAGGTCCATGCCCGCGCCACCATGCTCGGCAGGCACGGTGGCCCCCATGAAGCCGGCCGTGCCGATTTTTTGGAAAATATCCGGCGGCCACCATTCCTCGTCGTCCATGCGGCGCGCGAGTGGCACGAATTCCTTGCGCGCGAACTTGTCGGCGGCTTCGAGCACGGCGCGGTCGTCGGCGGAGAGAGCAAAACTGCGAGGGGCGGCCATGTTGGGATGCCAATCAGTGTTTGGGTTGTGGGTCAATGAGCCACGGCGCGCACCAGAGCGAGCCTGCGCGGACGAGACCTCCTTTGGGTTGATGCGAATTTAATGGGGTATTGTAAAACTGTCAAGCGTTTGGTAGGATACGTCGCTGACACTCACTCGGAGTGCCAGAACGGGAGGCGGTGTACATGGGAGACGGAATCGGTGCATATTCATTGACGGTGGCCGACCTGTTACGCAAGCAGGTGGCCGTCCGTGCCGAATCGATGGCTGTCGAGGATGAACGGGGTGCGCTGAGCTACCAAGCGCTTGATCAGCGCGTGAATCGATTGGCCCATGTACTGGTTCAGCATGGCGTTGCGATGGGTGACCGTGTGGCACTGCTGTCGGAGAATCGCCGCGAATACCTCGAAACCCAGTTGGCAGCTGCCAAGCTGGGCGCCATCGTGGCCTGCCTGAACTGGCGCCTGGCCGATGCTGAAATGACGCATTGCGTGCGCCTGGTTTCGCCGCGCGTTGTGCTTGTGTCGGCGCGCCATGCGCCGATGCTCGCGCGCATCGATCATGGCGTGCCCCAAGTGATCGACATCGACGCGCGCTACGAGGAATTGTTGGCTACGGCGCCTGAGAGCGACCCGCAGATCGATGTCGATCCCGCACAGGGTCTGGTTATTCTCTACACGAGCGGCACCACCGGCGTTCCCAAGGGGGCGGTGATCAGCCACCGCGCGATGGTTGCGCGCGCGATGTGTTTTTCCGCTGAATTCGGCATTGGTGCCGACCGCAACTTTCTGGCTTGGTCGCCGCTGTTCCACATGGCAGCCACCGACTTTAGCCTCGCTACCCTGATGTTGGGTGGCAAGGTGGTGATTCACGACGGGTTCGATGCTGACGGTCTGTGCGCGGTACTTGAGCGCGAACCGATCAGCTGGCTGGTGGCGATGCCAGGCATGATAGAGCCGCTAATCGATGGTCTGAAGCGCAACCGGCCGCGCATCCGCAGTGTTCGCATGGTCGGTGCGATGGCCGATCTGGTACCGCTGCAGCAGATCGCCGAACTCACGCGCCTGATTGGCGCTCCCTACCTTAACAGCTTCGGCGCGACGGAGACGGGCTTGGCGCCGGCTTCCGGAGTTCTGCTGGCGCAAGGCGTCGTGCCCGAAAGTCTGGCTAAGCGCGAGTCGGGTTTTTGCCGCATCCGCCTCGTCGATGCCGATGACCGCGACGTGCCTGTCGGCGTGCCTGGTGAACTGGCGATCCGTGGACCGACGCTGTTCTCGGGCTACTGGGATGCTCCCGAGGTCAATGCGATCGACTTTCGCGGCGGCTGGTTCCACATGGGCGACCTGTTCGTTCGGCAGGCTGACGGCTCGCTAAATTTCGTCGACCGTGCGAAGTACCTGATCAAGTCGGGGGGCGAGAACATCTATCCTGCGGAGATCGAGCGCGTACTGCTCGCGCATGAGACGGTGCTCGACGCCGCCGTGGTACGACGAAGTGACGCGCACTGGGGAGAAGTGCCCTTGGCCTTCGTCGCGCTCAAGCCCGGAGCCGCCGCAGACGCGCAGGCTCTGATGCAGTGGTGCCGCGCGCAGCTGGCCGGCTACAAGGTTCCCAAGGACATTCGGTTTGTCGATGCCGCCGCGTTCCCGCGCAGCAGCACGGGCAAGATACAGCGTCATGAGATCGAGCGCCAATGGGTAGCCACATGATCGGAACAGGACAGTTGTGCCGCATTCACCCGTGACACCTATCAGGTCATGCCGCTCGCGGCGCGACCATTCATCAGCGTCAGACGACGCTTCAACCTGAGGAGTTAGAGTTATGAGTCGTAAAGTCATCGTTGCCGGTGTGGGCATGGTTCCGTTCACCAAACCGGGCGCCAGTGAGCCCTATCACGTGATGGGAGAGAAGGCCGTGCGCCAAGCCCTGGCCGATGCGCGCCTCGAGTACCCCATGATCCAGCAAGCCTATGTTGGCTATGTGTATGGCGATTCCACCTGCGGCCAGCGGGCGCTCTACCCGGTGGGCATGAGCGGCATACCAATCGTCAACGTCAACAACAACTGCTCCACCGGTTCGACGGCGCTGTTTCTGGCGCGCCAGGCGGTCGAAAGCGGTGCCGCCGAGTGCGTGCTGGCCCTGGGCTTCGAGCAGATGGCCGCCGGTGCCATCAAGGCCCAGTTCGAGGACAGGCCGACGCCCTTCGAGGAATTCGACCGGGCCGCCGCCGACATCGTCGGTCACCCGGAAATCCCGCTGGCCATCCGCTACTTCGGCGGTGCCGGCAAGGCGCACATGGACAAGTACGGCACCAAACTGGAGACCTTTGCTAGCATTCGCGCCAAGGCCAGCCGCCATGCGGTGAACAACCCGCTGGCGCTGTTCCGCAAGGAGGTCTCGGTTGATGACGTGATGAACGCACCCGTGCTGTGGGAGGGTGTGATGACCCGCCTGATGGCTTGTCCGCCGACCTGCGGCGCCGCTGCTGCGGTGATCTGCTCCGAAGCCTTCGCCAAAAAGCACGGGCTCGATACGCGCGTTTCGATTGCTGCCCAGGCGATGACGACCGATTTCCCCAGCACTTTCGAATCCAAAGACATGATGCGCGTGGTCGGCTTCGACATGGCGCGCGAGGCGGCGCAGCAGGTGTACAAGCAGGCCGGTATCGGTCCGCAGGACGTGAACGTGGTCGAGCTGCACGATTGCTTCGCGCAGAACGAACTGATCACCTACGAGGCGCTGGGCCTGTGTCCGGAGGGCGGTGCCGAGAAGTTCGTGCTGGACGGTGACAACACCTACGGCGGCAAGGTCGTGACCAATCCGTCTGGCGGCCTCCTGTCTAAGGGCCATCCGCTGGGTGCCACCGGCCTGGCGCAATGTTACGAGCTGACCCATCAACTGCGCGGCACGGCGGACAAACGCCAGGTCAAGGGCGCCCGTGTGGCCTTGCAGCACAACCTCGGGCTGGGCGGCGCTTGCGTCGTCACGCTTTACCAGGCCGCATGAGCACAGGCGCAGAAAACCAGGAGCTGGAGTCCCATGATTGACAAGAAATTCATCGGTTACGAGGTGCCGCCTACGCTGTGGGATGTGGAGAAGGGGCGCATCCGCTTTTTCGCCGAGGTGATCGGTGCCACCGATCCGATCCACCTCGACGCGACCGCCGCCAAGGCCGCTGGCTACCGCAACGTCGTGGCGCCGCCGACCTTCATCTTTGGCGCCGAGAGCGATTCGGGGGTGTTGATGAAGTTGCTCGACACGCTCAAGATCGACCTGCGCAAGGTCTTGCACGGCGAGCAGCGTTTCGACTACCACGCTCCGGTGTGCGCTGGCGACACGCTGCGCTTTCAGACCCGGATCTCCGACATTTACGACAAGAAGGGCGGCGCGCTCGAGTTTGTCGTCAACGACACGAAGGTCACCAATCAGCTCGGCGAGCATGTCTCCGACCTGCACTCGGTGATCGTCGTGCGCCACGCCTGAAGGAATATTCATGAACGTTCAAGTAAAAATCATTGATGTCGGTGACGACATGCCCGTGCTGGAACTGCCGCCGATCAGCCGCACCACCCTGGCCCTGTTCGCCGGTGCGTCGGGCGACCACAACCCGATCCACATCGACATCGACTTCGCCCACGGCGCGGGGATGAAGGATGTGTTCGCGCACGGCATGTTGTCGATGGCCTACCTCGGGCGCGCGCTCACCGAATGGGTGCCGCAGCGCCAGATCCTCAGCTATGGCGTGCGCTTCGCGGCCCTGACCCATCTCGGCGACCGCGTGCGCTGCAGTGGCAAGGTGGTTGAAAAGCTCGAGCATGCAGGCCGACCTTGCGTGCGCGTTCAAATCAGCGCGACGAAGGCGACAGGCGAAATCACGCTGGCCGGCGAGGCTTTGGTTGCCTTGAACTGAGACTGCCGTCTGGCGGCCCGACTTTTTATTTCTTTCCTTTTAATCACAAGCAAGGACACACATCATGAAAAAACTCGAAGGCAAAGTGGCCATCGTTTCAGGTTCGGGCCGCGGCATTGGCCGCGCGATCGCCATGAAGCTGGCCAGCGAAGGCGCCAAAGTGGTCGTCAACGACCTCGACGCAGCCCCGGCAGAGCAGACCGTGGCCGACATCAAGAAGGCCGGCGGCATTGCCGTGGCCTGCGTGGGCAGCGTCACCGCCGACGGTTTCGCTGATCGCTTCGTCAAGACCGCGATTGACAGCTTCGGCGGCCTGGACATCATCATCAACAACGCCGGCTACACCTGGGACAACGTGGTTCAGAAGATGACCGACGAGCAGTGGAACGCCATTATTGATGTGCATCTGACCGCGCCGTTCAAGATTTTGCGCGCCGCCGCGGAGTTCATCCGCGTCACCTCGCGCAAGGAAGCCGAAGCCGGGCAGGAGGTGTTCCGCAAGGTGGTCAACATCTCATCCATCGCCGGCACCGGCGGTAACGCGGGCCAGGCCAATTACTCGGCGGGCAAGGCCGGCATCATCGGCCTGACCAAGGCGCTGTCCAAGGAGTGGGGGCGCTACAAGGTCAACGTCAACGCCGTCGCTTTTGGCATGATCAAGACGCGGCTGACCGAAGCTTCGGCCGGCGGCAACGCATCGATTGATGTCGAAGGCCGCAAGATCAAGGTCGGCGTCAACCCCGATCTGCTGGAAATGATGGAGCGCACCATTCCGCTGGGTCGCGGTGGCACGCCCGAGGAGGCGGCCGGATCGGTCTACCTGCTGTGCATTCCCGAATCGAACTACGTCAGCGGCCAGACGCTGATCTGCGGCGGCGGCATCTCGATCTAAAGCGCAAGCTTCGATGAGCTTGATGACATCTACCGCCGCGCCGAACTCGCCCGAGTTCCAGCGCAACCGTGAAGCCTACGAGGCGCGCATTGTCGATCTGCATGAACGCCGCGCACGTGCCCTGATCGGCGGCCCCGAAAAGGCGCGCTTGCTGCACAAGAAGCGCAAGCAGTTGCTGCCGCGCGAGCGTCTGGCCGCCGTGCTCGACCCCGGATCGCCCTTCCTCGAGTTCGGGCAGCTTGCCGGCGACGGCCTGTACGAGGGCGTGCCACCGGGTGGCAGCATCATCACCGGCGTGGGGCTGGTGTGCGGGCGCGCCTGCATGCTGATGATCCACGATGCCACGGTCAAGGGCGGCACCTACTACGGCATCACTGCCAAAAAGCATGTGCGGGCCCAGATGTTCGCCTGGCAGCACCGGCTGCCGTGCATCACGATGGTCCAGTCGGGCGGCGCCAACCTGCCGGAGCAGGCGCATATTTTCCCCGACGACGGGCAATTCGGCTCAATCTTTTACAACCAGATCCGCATGTCGGCCGAGGGCATCACCCAGATCGCGACCGTGCACGGGCCGTCCACCGCCGGCGGCGCCTATCTGCCGGCGTTGTGCGACGAGGCGGTGATCGTGCGCAATCAAGGCGCGATGTTCCTTGCCGGGCCCGAACTGGTGTATGCCGCCACCAAGGAAGAGGTTGACATTGAAACCCTGGGCGGCGGCGATATGCACAGCCGCATCAGCGGCGTCACTGACCATCTGGCCGAGAACGACGGCCATGCCATCGCCATCGTGCGCGGCATCGTGGCCAACCTCGGCACCGTGGCCCGGCAGCGCTGGGATGTGGCTGCGCCGCTGCCGCCGCGCCATGACCCGCGCGAGATCTACGGCATTGTCAGCGCCGACAACCGGCATCCGACCGACAACCGTGAAGTGCTGCTGCGGCTGATCGACGACAGTGACCTGCAGGAGTTCAAGCCGCTGTATGGCGACACCATGATCTGCGGCTTTGCCCGCATCAAGGGCTTCCAGATTGGTATTCTGGCAAACAACGGCGTGATCTTCTCCGAGAGCGCGCTCAAGGGCGCGCACTTCATCGAGTTGTGCTGCCAGCGCGACATTCCGCTGCTGTTCATCGCCGATGTGTCGGGCTTCATGGTCGGTAAAGCGGTCGAGCAGCAGGGCATTGCCAAGCACGGTGCCAAGTTCATGACGGCCATGGCCTCGGCCAACGTGCCGCGCTACACGCTGATCACCGGCGGCTCGTACGCGGCGGCCTACCTGGCCATGTGCGGACGCCCGTTCAAGCCGAATGTGATGATGATGTGGCCCACCGGCCGTGCCGCGCTGATGGGCCCCGAGCAGGCGGCCACCACGCTGACCATGGTGCGCGAGAACATCCACCGGCGCGAGGGCACAAGCTGGAGCGACGAAGAACGCGAGCAATTCAAGCAACCGATACGCGAGCAGTTCGAGAGCTTTTCCAGTCCCTACAACTACGCCTCCAACCTGTGGTGCGACATGGTCATCGACCCTCTGGAAACACGCGACACCATGGCCTTGCTGCTGGAGCTGGCGGGCCGTGTGCCGCAGCGCGACACGCACTTCGGCGTGTTTAGGATGTGAGGCTGACATGTCCAAAAAAATCCTGATCGCTGCGGGAGGCCGCCGTGTTTAAAAAAATCCTGATCGCCAACCGCGGCGAAATCGCCTGCCGCATCGCACGCACCTGCCAGCGCCTCGGTATTGCGGTGGCCGGCGTGCATTCCAGCGCTGATCGCGATGCGCTGCATGTCGACCTGATCGGCGAGTCTATCGAAATCGGTGGGGCAGCGGCGGCCGAGAGCTACCTGCGCATCAATGCGGTGATCGATGCGGCCCGGCGCACCGGGTCGCAGGCCATTCATCCGGGTTTTGGCTTTCTGGCCGAGAACGCGGCGTTCGCGCGCGCGGTCGAGGCGGCCGGCCTGGTCTTTATCGGCCCGACGCCCGAGGTCATTGAGCGCCTGGGCGACAAGGCCTCGGCCAAGCGCGAGGCGCGCGCCGCTGGCGTGGCCGTGCTCGGCGGCAGCGAGCTGCCCAGCCGCGACGCGGCCGAAGTGGCGGCCACCGTACGCGGCCTGCCACTGCCGGTGATTCTGAAAGCGGCCGCCGGTGGCGGCGGCAAGGGCATGCGGGTGGTGCAGCAGTTGGACGGACTGATGGAGGCCATCGAGTCGGCCATGCGCGAAGCCAAAAGTTCCTTTGGCGACGCGGCGTTGATCGTCGAAGCCTTTGTCGAGCGCGGGCGTCACATCGAGGTGCAGATCGTCGGCGACGGCCATGGCGAAGTGATTCACCTGTTCGAGCGCGAATGTACGCTGCAGCGGCGCCATCAAAAAGTCATTGAAGAGGCGCCAGCGGTGAACCTCGCCCCGGCGCTGCGCGAGGCGATGCTCAGTGACGCGGTGCGCCTGGGGCAGCGGCTGCGCTACCGCGGCGTCGGCACGGTGGAATTCATCGTGCAGGGCGAACAGCACCACTTTCTCGAAGTCAACCCGCGGCTGCAAGTCGAGCATCCGGTGACTGAAGAGGTGACTGGCATCGACATTGTGGAGGTCATGCTGCGCATCGCTGCCGGCGAGGGGCTGCCCTTGCGCCAGGGCGAGGTGCGGGTGCAGGGCCACGCGGTCGAGGCGCGGGTCTGCGCCGAGGATGCCGCGAAAAATTTCCTGCCCTCCACCGGCGAGCTGATCGCGGTGCGGTTCCCGACTTCTGGCGTGCGGGTCGAATCGGGTGTGCGGGCCGGCATGGCGGTCACGCCGTACTACGACTCGATGCTGGCCAAGCTGATTGCGCATGCGCCCACGCGCGAGGCGGCGCTGGACCGCCTGAGCCTGGCGCTGGGCGAAACCCAGGTCCACGGCGTCGAGACCAACTGCGCTTTTCTGCAGCGCCTGCTGGCCCTGCCCGCCACGCGCGACGCCAGCTTCCACACCCGTCTGATTGACGAGGTGCTGGCCGAGGGGAGTCAGGGCGTGAGCAGCGCGCCGCTGGAGCGGCTGGCCGCAGCGGCGGCCTGGTGGTTGCTTGATGCGCGGCGCAGCGGCAAACAATTCGGGGCCTGGTCGGCCCTGGATGTGACGGGCTGGCAGATGCACGCCGGCGACGACCGGCTCACGCCGATTCCGGCCCTGCTACTGCACTCAGGCGGCGCAACGCACGAGGTCCGGTTTGGCGCCGTCTCGCCCGAGCCCGAAGTGACGGTGCAAATCGGCGCCGAGCGGGTTCGCCTGGCGCTGACCGCCATGGCCGGGGGCGATTGGCGTTTGCGCATGGGGGATCGCCATGAGGTGCTGACCATCGTGCGCAGCGACGATACCGTGTTTGTGCAGGGCGGCGGCACCGCCCACGCCATTGGCGTGACCTCCTACCTCAGCCAGGCCGTCACCGGCCGGCAGGCCAGCGGCCAGTTGCGCACGCCGATGATGGGGATGATCCTGAAAACCCATGTGGCAGTTGGCGAGCGGGTGCGCGCCGGCGATGTGGTGGCGACGATGGAGTCGATGAAGATGGAGCTGCGCATCAATGCCGACCACGATGGGGTGGTGCGCTCGCTGTCGGTGCAGGCCGGACAGATGGTCGAGCGCGGCCTGGTGGTGGCGGTGATCGAATCCGAAGACGCGGTGGAATGAGCGGGTCACCAGATTTCCTGCCAGGAGATAACGACGTGAGCGAGACAGCAACTGTTCCGTGCGAAGTGCGGGATGGCATTGCCACCGTGAAGATCAACCGGCCCGAGATGCCCAGCGCGCTGCTGTCAATGGATGCGGCGCTTATGGTTGCTATTAATTTGATAGTAGCTTGCGCCCGTAAATCTGGAGTTAAAGGCCGTTTTGATGCAAAAAACCAGTTTTGACCGGAAACTTCCGACAGGCGTTCAAGTTTTTGAACGCGGCTGGCTGTCCTCAAATAACATTCTGTTCCTCGGATCGCAGGCCAGCGCACTCGTTGACAGTGGCTACAGCACGCATGCGGAACAAACCACCGAGTTGGTCGGCGCCGCTTTGCAGCGGCGGCCGCTGGATTTACTGCTCAATACGCATTTGCACAGCGACCACTGCGGAGGCAATGCCGCCCTCCAGCGCAGTTATCCAGAACTTCAAACCCTCATTCCTCCCGGCCATGCATCACTTGTCTCGTCGTGGGACCCCGTCGCCCTGAACTATGTGCCATCCGGGCAACACTGCCTCCGGTTCAAGTTCGATGGCCTTCTTTTACCGGGCACGGAAATTCAGCTGGCAGATACGGCGTGGCAAATCCATGCGGCACCAGGCCATGATCCCCATTCAGTCATTCTGTTTGAGCCTCGGTCCCAAACCTTGATTTCGGCAGATGCCTTGTGGGAAAAAGGCTTCGGCGTGGTGTTTCCGGAGCTCGATGGTGAAACCGCGTTCGACGACGTGGCCGCTACGTTCGACTTGATTGAGCGGCTTGATCCGCGCTGGGTCATTCCCGGCCACGGCTCGGTATTTGGCTACCGTGCCGAAGTTCTGGCTAACGCGCGTGAGCGCCTGAACGCCTTTGTCAAAAGTCCTGACCGACATGCGCATCATGCCGTCAAGGTTTTGCTGAAATTCAAACTGCTTGATCAGCAGCAAATGCCTTTTGCAGATTTTGTCAGATGGGCCGCCAACACCAGCTACTTTCAGCTCATTCACCAGAGGTTTGTTCCTTCGGTTCCCATCGACCACTGGATGGAACAGTTGACGCAAGAGCTTGTGCGTTCAGCAGTCGCACGAAGAGAAGGTGACATGGTCTACAACGCGTGAAATCGGTCACGGCGTGAACCATGCGACGAAGGCGCTGACGAATCAGCGGCCGTATGAGCAGAGCAAGCAATTTTTTAACAGGAGATCAGGATATGAGTGAAGCAGAAACGGTTCTGTACGAAGTGCGCGATGGCATTGCCACCGTGAAGATCAACCGTCCCGAGATGCGCAATGCGTTGTCACCGGCCGCCGCCAACCGGCTGCATGACCTGTGGGGCGAGGTCGATGCCGATAAAAACGTGCGCGTGGCCATCCTGACCTCGGCCGACTGCGGCACCTTCTGCGCCGGGCTCGACCTGCGCGAGGCCGCGCGTGTCAAGAAGGAAGAGGGCGTGGACATCCTGACCAAGATGAAGGACCCATTTCACGGCCGCCAGCGCCGCGTGGCCAAACCCATCATCGCCGCCATGACCGGCCACCTGATCGCCGGCGGCATGATGCTGAGTCTGAACTCGGATTTGCGCGTGGGCCTGAAGGGCACGCAAGTCGGCATTACCGAGACGCGCATCGCCGGGCGTGGCAGCCCCTGGGCCATTCCCCTGCTGTGGATGCTGCCGCAGCCGATGCTGATGGAGATGGTGCTGACCGGCGACCTGTATCCGATCGAGACCTTCCATGGGCTGGGTTTCATCAACTACCTCGAAGACACGCCCGACGCCGTGCGCGTCCGCGCCACCGCGCTGGCCGAACGCATCCGCGACAACGCGCCGCTGTCGGTGATGGCGGGCAAGGAATCGATCATGACGGCGATGAGCGCTGGCTGCGAGGCCGGCATGGCGCTGGCGCACAACATTTACCGCGCCGCCTACGCCAGCGAGGACGCGCAGGAGGGTCCGCGTGCCTTCGCCGAGAAGCGCAAACCGGTGTGGAAGGGGTGCTGAAATCGCATCGGGGAGGTACCATGTCCAGCCTGGCCCCTCTGCTTGAGAACAACCGTGCCTGGTCGGCGCGCTGCGCTGCGGAAGACCCGAAGTACTTCGAGCGGCTGGCGCACCAGCAGATGCCGCGCTACCTGTGGATCGGCTGCTCCGACAGCCGGGTGCCGGCCAACGAAATCTTGGGCCTGCGGCCTGGCGAGGTGTTCGTGCACCGCAACGTCGGTAACCTGGTGGTGCACTCCGACCTGAACTGCCTGACGGTGCTGCAGTATGCGGTCGAGGTGTTGAAGGTCGAGCATGTTCTCGTGGTGGGGCATTACGGCTGCGGCGGGGTGCAGGCGGTGATAGAACAGCGCCGCACCGGTCTGGCCGACAACTGGTTGCGCCATCTGGAGGATGTGGCGCGCAAACACGCTGATCGGCTCGACGGCCTTTCCGGCATTGACGAGCGCGCCGCGCGGCTTTGCGAGATGAATGTGATCGAGCAGGTCAGCAACGTGTGCCGCACCACCACCCTGCGCCGTGCCTGGGAGCGCGGGCAGCAAGTTGAGGTGCACGGGTTGGTCTACGGCCTGCGCGACGGCTTGCTGCGGCCGGTCGGGGGCAGCGTCAAAGGCGTGCAGGACCGGCAGGAGCAATACGCTCAATCGCTTGCCGCCCTTGGCACACTCTGAGTGATACGAAGAACACAAGAAAGGCTATTCCACATGTCAGCCGACACGACAGCCCGCCCGGTTGCCAGCATCGCTGCCCAACTGGCCGCCTTCGCGCACGGCCTGGAACCTGGCATGGTCAAGCTGTTCGCCAGCCAACTGGTAGAGCGCAGCCCGATCTGATCGGCGAACCCATTCTACGGAGGAAAATTTCTTGAACAACCTGCTGTCCGCTTTTCGGCTCGCAACCCTTCCCGCCGAGACGAATTCATTTCGCGCCGAGGTAAAGGCCTTTCTCAAATCCAGCCTTGAGCCAATGCCCGCCGACATCCGGGCCCGTTCATGGATGGGCTTCAATGCCGCCTTCAGCAAGAAGCTGGCCGCACGGGGCTGGGTCGGCGTGACCTTGCCCGCGCGCTACGGCGGTGCCAGCCTGGACGCCTTCTCGCGCTTCGTGCTGGTGGAAGAACTGCTGGCCGCCGGCGCCCCGGTTTCCGCGCACTGGATTGCCGACCGCCAGAGCGGGCCCTTGATCCTCAAGTTCGGCACGGAGGCGCAACGCCAGTTCTACCTGCCGAAAATCTGCGCCGCCGAGGCGTTTTTCTGCATCGGCATGAGTGAGCCCAATGCCGGCTCGGATCTGGCCAGCGTCGGTACGCGAGCCACGCGCTGCCAAATTGACAGCTCAAGCGGCTGGCGTTTGAACGGCCGCAAGATATGGACCACCAATGCGCACCACTGCCATTACATGATCGCCCTGGTGCGCTCGTCGGGCGAGCCGCAGGACCGGCAAAAGGGCTTGTCGCAGTTCATTGTCGATCTGGCATTGCCCGGCGTGACGGTGCGCCCGATCCGTGACCTGGCGGGTGATGCGCATTTTTCCGAAGTGTTCTTCGACAACGTGCTGCTGGCTGACGATGCCCTGGTCGGCGATGAGGGCAATGGCTGGGCCCAGGTCAATGCCGAGCTGGCCTTCGAGCGCAGCGGCCCGGAGCGGGTGTACTCCAGCATCGTGCTGCTTGAGCACTGGATCACCTGCCTGCGCCGCAGTCCGGATGCGTCTGCCCACGCCGCCACCATCGGTCGATTCGCCACGCACCTGGCCACGCTGCGCAACATGTCGATCGCCGTCACGGCCAAGCTTGTCAACGGGGAAAGTCCGTTGGTCGAAGCCGCCCTGGTCAAGGACATTGGCACCGAATTCGAGCAGAGCATTCCCGCTGTGATCGAAGCCGCCATCGCTATGGATCCGGACGCCCCGGTCGATGCCGAGCTGTACCGCGCCGTGGCTTATGTGAGCCAGGTGGCGCCCACTTATTCCCTGCGCGGCGGCACGCGCGAGATACTGCGCGGCATGATCGCGCGCGGTCTGGGCCTGCGCTGAATCCAGGTTGAAAACGAAAGCATTCCATGTTTGCTCAGGCGATTGAAGACATTCTCCAGGACCAATGCACGCCCGCCGTAGTGCGCGCGATTGAAGCGGGCGGCTCGCCGCTCAAGCTGTGGCAGGCGCTGCAAGGCGCCGGCTTCCTCGAACTGATCGCCCCCGAGGCCGCAGGCGGCGCCGGCCTTGCGCTGGCTGAGCTGTTCCCGATCCTGAGCAGCTTCGGCCGCTACACGGTGCCGGTGCCCGTGGCCCAGACGATAGTGGCGCGTGCGCTGCTTGGGCCTTCGTGTGCGATGCCCGCTGGCATGATCACGCTGGCCGCTGCGTTGCGGCGCGAGGCCGGTGGCGCCATCGTTTGCCCATTCACACCTTGCGGTCAGGTGGCCGATTTGGTGCTGGCCCAGGATGGCGATGCCTTGCTGCTGCTGCCCGCGGCTGCGGCGCAGCGCGAGGCAAGCGGCGTGCATGGGAGCCTTGCGGCCACCCTGCGCTGGCCCGACGATGAAAGCGCCGTGACGCACGTGCCCGGCGCGGGCCCGTTGCTGCCGGTGTTCGCGGCGGCCTTGCACGCCGCCCTGCTCAGCGGGGCAATGACCCGTGTCTTCGAAATGACACTGCAATACTGTAATGACCGTATCCAGTTTGGCAAAACGCTGGGCAAGTTCCAGGCGGTGCAGCACCAGTTGAGCGTCATGGCTGAACACGTCGCCGCGGCCTCAATGGCCGCCGAAGCGGCCTTTTACACCGACGCTGCGGCGCCGTCCCTGCTCGCCGCCGCGATGGCCAAGTCCCGCACCAGCGAGGCGGCGGTGCTGGTTGCCTCCATCGCCCATGCACTGCACGGCGCGATCGGTGTTGCCGAAGAATATGATCTGCAATTGCTGACCCGGCGCCTGCACGAGTGGCGCATCGCCCACGGCTCGGAAGCGCACTGGAACGTATTGATCGGCAACAGCGTGTTGGCTGCCGACGTGTCCATCGTTGATTTTGTGCGGTCTGTATAGGCGCAGTTTTTGTGCGCACGATCAGCGGTGAAGTGATCGACGTCCGGGGCTCACAACAGTCCCCGTTCATTGATCCGGCTATTGCGCCACAGACTTGCCACCACCAAGCGCTTCACTGAAGAAGTCGATGAAGGTCCTTAGCTTGGGTGTCATGTACTGCCGATTCGTGTAAACCGCATACAGCGTGAAAGGGGGCACCGTGTAGGTCGGCAGCACGCGCGCGAGGCGGCCCGCGGCCAGATCGTCGTCGACCGTCCATTCGGGGAGGAACGCCATGCCCATGCCGGCGTGCACCGCGTGATAGGTGAGCGTGCTGTCGTCCGAGCGCATCACAGCATGCAGCTTGATCCGCGCCTTGCCGGCAGGCCCTTGCATTTCGAGGCCATCGACGTTCACGTAGTTGGGTACCACGGCGCTGTACCTGGCCAGATCGGCGGGTCTGCGCGGAGAGCCTTCACGCTTCAGGTAGGCCGGGCTTGCGACCAGGTGGAACTGCACGGGACAAATCGGCCGTGCAATCAGCGCCGGCGACAGTTCGCGCGTGGCACGCAGTGCGAGGTCGTAGCCATCGGCCACCAGGTCGATCTTGCGGTTCTCCAGTCGCATGTCGACCAGCACCTCGGGATATGTGTTGCGGTAGGCCACCAGTACGTCGGCGAAACGCCGGTTTGCACACCAGACGGGGGCGCTGATCTTGAGCTGTCCGCGTGGTGCCTGCGCGCTTTGCCGAAGCGCCGCTTCGGCGGCCTGCAGCGTGTCGAGCGCCTCGCAGCATTGTGCGTAGTACACCGCGCCGGCCTCCGTCAGGCTGAGCTTGCGGCTGGTCCGGTGCAGCAGCCTCGCACCGAGGTCTCGTTCGAGCTGGGCGACATGCTTGCTCGCCATCGGTGCAGACAAGGTGAGGCGCGCTGCGGCTCGCGCAAAGCTGCCGGCTTCCACGACCTCCCTGAAGACGCGAAGGCTGGTCAGACGATCCATTTATGGTTTCTTGTGAGGAAATGATGTGTTAATTTTACAGCTATTGATTAACCGAAATGAAACATTAAGCTATTCCTCATGGTCAGTCCAGTAGACATCCAGTCTCAAAGAGGCAGCCCATAAACCGCGCTTTCGTTGATACCTTCAACCAATGCAGTACCACTTCTTAATCATCCTCAGGAGAGCAACATGAGCAAGCCGCATACCGCCGCCAGCACCCCGTTCGCAATTGATGTGGAAAAAGACAAGGATTACTACTGGTGTGCCTGCGGCCTCAGCAAGTCGCAGCCGTTCTGCGACGGCAGCCACAAGGGTGGCGAGTTCGTGCCGACCAAGTACAGCGCCGACGAAAGCAAGACCGTGTATTTTTGCGGCTGCAAGCAGAGCAAGAACGGCGCGCTTTGCGACGGCACGCATAAAGGACTGTAAGGCAATGCTGAACAAGTTCTCAGCGCGTTCTGCATCCCCGCAACGGGCGGTCTGCGGCGTTGCAAATCCGCGCCATAGCTTGGGCTATGGCTGTGGTTTGCGCCTTGCATCCCATCCCGATGCGGGGCGCAGCCCATCGCCAGGACTTATTCAGCATCGCCGTAAAAGCGGGGCGTACCCGTGAAAACGGAACGATTGCCGACCTACTTTATCTCGCACGGCGGCGGGCCCTGGCCGTACATGATGGCGCAGTCCAAGGGCATGTATGACCGTCTGGAGCAGTCCCTGCGGGATATGCCGCGCCAGCTCGGCGATCGACCGAAGGCCGTGCTCGTGATCTCCGCACATTGGGAGGAGCGCGAGTTCACCGTGATGGCCGCCGCGCGGCCGCCCATGGTCTACGACTACTTTGGCTTCCCCGAACACACCTACCATGTCCAGTACCCGGCGCCGGGCCTGCCCACACTGGCCGGGCAGGTGCAGCAGCTGATCCAGGACGCGGGGTTCGCGGCGCGGCTCGATGCCCGGCGGGGTTTTGACCATGGCACCTTCGCGCCGCTGGTGGTGATGTACCCGCAGGCCGATGTGCCGGTCGTGCAACTGTCACTGCGCGCGGGCTACGACCCGGCGGCTCATCTGGCCGTCGGCCGTGCCCTGGCGCCGCTGCGCGAGCTGGGCGTGCTGATCGTCGGCAGCGGCCTGAGCTACCACAACCTGCGCCGCATGGGGCCGTCCGCTGCGGTGCCGTCAAAGCAATTCGACGACTGGCTGCAGCAGACCTTGATCACCACCGATTCGCACCAGCGTGCGCAGCGGCTGATCGACTGGCAAGACGCGCCGGTCGCCCGCGTGGCCCATCCGCAAGAAGACCATCTGCTGCCCTTGATGGTGGCGGTGGGTGCCGCCGGGCATGATGAAGCCGTGTGCGCGTACCACGAGGAAGGCTTCTTTGGCGGCGTGACCGTCTCCAGCTTCAGGTTCGGCCAAGAAGGCGTGGTCTAAGTGTCGGTGGCTTGCTGGGCCGGTAGGCGCCTGTCGCCGGGGGGTGTTTCCTGTAACCCACGCGGCAGGTGTGCAGCGACAAACGATGAAGCGCGAAGACGGAGAACCGCATGACAAGTTATCTCAGCCATCAGCGCCGTGGCGCTCGCCCACAAACGACGCCAACCAACCCGCACACGCAGCTTGACCAGAATGCGCCGGTGGAACTGCAAGAGCTTGTTTTCGCGAAAGGGCAGTCCCTGGGCGGCGTGGAAATTGGCCCGAGCCAAGTGTCTGTTCCCGGAGCGCGCGCCTTTTATTTGCCGCGATGCGGATGCCAGTCCTTCGGGGCCTTCATGTTCGGCAAGGAGTTTGCCCACATCCACCCGCCCAGTGACGGCAGCCTGCACATGACCTTGCCCCCCGACATGGTTCCCCAGGCCATCGAAAACGGCTGGGCGGAGTTGCATCCGCTGGCGGGTCAATACGGCCTGCCCGGAAACATCGTGATGGTCTATGGGCCGCGTGACGACGAGGAGCTGCAGGTGGTTTGCGATTTGCTGACGGCGTCGCATGCTGCGGCGGCGTCAACGGCGTGAAAAATCCGGTGACCGATCCTGCCCGTCAGGGCAGGGGGTGGCGCACAACCAGCCTCAAACTTTTGCAAGCTTGCCCTGCAACTCGGCCACCGCCTCCGGGTTGACCAGCGAAGACAGGTCGCCCGGATTGTCGCCCCGGTACACGGCCCGCACGACGCGGCGCATGATTTTCATGTTGCGGGTCTTGGGCAGGTCGCTGACCAGCAGCACCTGCCTGGGGCGGTAGGAGGCGCCCATGCCATGGACGACCGCCTGCGACAGTTCGGCCTGCAGCGCCGCGTCCGCCGCCACGCCGGGCATCGGCACGCAGACGCAGACGATGGCCGAACCCTTGATCTCGTCGGGCACGCCGATCACCGCGGCCTCCGACACCTTGCCGGTGCCGGTGAGCAGGGTTTCGATCTCCGACGGGCCGGTGCGCTTGCCCGAGACCTTGATCGTGTCGTCGCTGCGCCCGAGGATGTAGAAAAGGCCGTCCTCGTCGCGCATCGCGAAGTCGCCATGCACCCAGACGCCGGGAATGGTGCGCCAGTAGCTGTCGAGGTAGCGTTCGTCGTCGCGCCACAGGCTTTTGGTGAAGCCGATGTTGGGGTTGCGCAGCACCAGCTCGCCGACCTGGCCCGCACCGACCGGCTGGCCGCTGTCATCGACAATGTCGACCCCGACACCGAGCCCGCGCGCGCCGAACGAGCCCGGCCGCAAGGGGTGGTGCAGGGTGCCGGTGAAATTGCAGCCGCCCACCTCGGTGCCGCCGACAATGTTGAGGAAGGGCAGACGTTCCTTGCAGACGTGCTTGAAGAACCAGCGCCAGGGCGCCTCGGTCCAGGCCTCGCCGCCGGAGCAGGTGATGCGCAGTGAGGACAGGTCGTAGCGCTCGACCTCTGCGTCGCCGTAGCGCATCAGGCTGCGGATCAGCGTGGGCGCGACACCCAGGTAGGTGACTTTGTGGTCCTGCACCAGGCGCCAGAAGCGGCCCGTGTCGGGGTAGTCGGGCGTGCCCTCGGCCACCAGCAGGCTGCCGCCGAAATAGCTGGGAATGCAGGCGCACATGGCGCCCACCATCCAGCCCATGTCGCTCATGAAAAAGAAGCGGTCGCTCGGTTTGAAGTCGGCGCAGATGTGCATGTCGCGCGTGACCATCGAGCCCAGGAAGCTGACATGGGTCCAGACACAGCCCTTTGGCTTGCCGGTGGTGCCCGAGGTGTAGAGCAGCACGGCGGGCGCGTCGGCGGCCATCTCGGCGGTGGGCAGGTCGTCGGCTTGGCCGGCGACCAGGCTGGCCCAGTCGTGGTCGCGTCCCGGCGTCATCGGGCAGGGGGCCGCGTCGCCCAGGTGGCGCAGCACCACCACGTGCTGCACGCTGGGAACCTCGCGCAATGCTTCGTCCAGCACCGACTTCATGACGCCGGGGCTGCCGCGCCGCCAGGTGCCGTCCACCGTCAGCACCGCCTTGGCTTCGCCATCGTTCAGGCGGGCCACGATGGGCTGCGGCCCGAAGCCGGAAAACAGCGGCATCAACACGGCGCCGATCTTCAACACGGCAAAAAACGCGACAAAGGTCTCCGGCAGGTTGGGCAGGTACAGGCCGACCCGGTCGCCCTGGCCGATACCCAGCGACTGCAAGGCCCCGGCCAGGCGACACACCTCGGCATCGAACTCGCGGTAGCTCAGGCTCCTGCGGTTTTTCGGGTCTTCGCCTTCCCAGACCAAAAATGTCTGCTCCCACACCGGCGTGCCGCGGTGCCGGTCCAGGCAGTTCAGCACGATGTTGGTGGTGCCGCCGACACACCAGCGCGCCCACTCGATGCCGCGCGAGGTGTCGAGCATCTGCGTGTAGGGCTGGTAAAAGCGGAAGTCGCAGAACTCGAAGACTTCCCGCATCAGCCAGGCCGGATCGGCATCGGCACGAGGGCTCAGGCTCTCGAAGCTGGATTCGCCTACTGTGTGCAGGAATGCCGTGAGGTTTGATTGCGCAATCAGTTCAGGGGTAGGCACCCAATCAAACGGTTGTTTGGTAGAATTCATGCCTGAATCCTATCCGAACGTCGTGTTGGAGTCCAGCGGCCCAGTCTCCGCGCATCGTTTCTTCTCCGTAACGCTACGCAGCCAGAAAGCACAGAAAGGCGGTCCATCCGTGCATGTCGATGAAGCGATCCGCAGCCGGAAATCGGTCAGGCGGTTTCTATCCACGTCAGTACCCACTTCGGTCGTGCAGCACATCCTGCGCGTGGCGGCGCGGGCTCCGAGTGGCAACAATGTGCAGCCGTGGAAAGTGTATGCGGTGGCGGGTGAGGCCCGGCAGCGCCTGTGTGATGCCTTCATCGAGGCGGCTACGCACGAACCTGACCGGCATCAGCCCGAGTACGCGTATTACCCCACGACCTGGGTCGAGCCCTATCTGGAGCGCCGGCGTCGCTGCGGCTTCGGTCTGTATGCAACCCTGGGCATAGCCCGCAATGATGCGGCGGCGCGTGAGCACCAGATGCTGCGCAACTACACGTTCTTCGACGCGCCAGTGGGCCTGCTCGTCACGCTCGACCGCCGCCTGAACACCGGCAGCTTCATGGATCTGGGCATGTTCATCCAGAACATTCTGGTGGCCGCCCGCGCGCAGGGCCTGCACACCTGTGCGCAGGCGGCGTTTGCCTGGTACCACAATGTGGCGCGTGCTCAACTGCCTATCAGCGACCATGAAATTCTTGCCTGCGGCATCGCCCTCGGGCACGAGGATCTGTCGGCCCCGGAGAACGCTTTCATCACCGAGCGTGCCGAGGTGGAGGCATTCGCCAGCTTTCACGGTTTCTGATTCCGCTTGCCGGGATTGCGCGCCAGCGGATGCGTCTTCCCTCTGCTCGGCAATACATTAAAAAGAGGAGACTGATCATGATTCTGCACAGCACAGAGGCTTTGAAGCGCTACACCGAAAGCGGTCACTGGGGACGACGTACCCTGCTCGATTTGCTGCGCGAGACGGCGGCCAAGGCGCCGGAGCGGCCAGCCGTGGTCGACCCGGCGGATCGGCCGGATCTCACCGGCACAGCGGCACAGAGCCTGAGTTATCGGGAGTTGTCGGCAGCGGTCGAGGCCATCGCGACCGGGCTGCTGGACATGGGCTTGCGCAAGGACGAGATCGTCGTCGTGCAATTGCCCAACGTCTGGGAACTGGTGGCCATGTTTCTCGCGGTCAGCCGTGCCGGGGGCGTGCTTTCGCCGATGCCGATTCAATGGCGCGACAATGAGTTCCAGAACGTCAAGAAACTCACCGAGGCGCGCTTCTTTTTCGGGATGCGCGATTTCAAGGGCGCCGACCAACTGGCCATCGCCGAGAAAACCGGCTTTGTCGCGCTGCCGATCGAGCGCATCGCCGAGATGGCGCGCGGTGCGGCTGACATCGCCCGGCTCGACGCCATCGACGTCGACGCCAACGACATTTTCAGCCTGTGCTGGTCGTCCGGCACCGAAGCCCTTTCCAAGGCTTGCCCGATGTCGCACAATAACTGGCTCTTCCAGATGAGCCTGATCCCGCAGACCGCCGGGCTGCACGAAGGGGACCGGGTGCTGGCGACCGCGCCGGTGGTCAACATGACCGGCGTGGCGACCTGGCTGGCCTCGCTGGCCATCGGGGGCACGACGCTCCTGCATCACCCGCTGAACATGCCGCTGCTGCTCAAGCAGTTGATGCACGACCAGGTCCACTTCACCCTGCTGGTGCCGGCCCTGCTGAACATGATTCTCAAGCTGCCCAACGTCGACCAGCTCGACTTTTCCGGCGTGCGTTGCATCGCCTCGGGTTCGGCGCAACCCTCGCGCTGGAGCATGGAGGAGTTCAAGCGGCGCTGGAACATCGAAATCCTGCATGCCTGGGGGCAGACCGAAGGCACCGCGGTGTTTGCTGGCGCGCGGGACGTGCCCGACTTCGCCAAGCGGGCCGATCACTTTCCGTGGTGGGGTCTTCCGGACGTTGCGTGGCCCTCGGGCATACGCGGTGTCGAGATGAAGCTGCTCGACGAGGCCGACGCCGAATGCACGCAGCCGGGCCAGGTGGGCGAGCTGGTCTACCGCGGGCCCAACGTGTTTGCCGGCTACTACCGGCGGCCGGACCTGGCGAAAAGCACGTTCACGCCTGACGGTTTTTGCCGCACCGGGGACTTCTTCATCGTGCGCGACGCGCACCACATCGGGTTTTTCGACCGCAAGAAGGACATCATCATTCGCGGTGGCTACAACGTCAGCGCCGCCGAGGTCGAGAACCTGGTGCTGACCCATCCCGGCGTGCAGGAGGTGGCGGCGGTGGCGGTGCCCGACGAGATCATGGGCGAAAAGACCTGTATCTACGTCGTGCCCAAGGACAAGGCGCAGCCGCCGACGCTGGAGGATATTGTCGGCCACCTGAAGCAGATCGGCGTGGCGGCCTACAAGTTGCCCGAACACATCGAGTACCTTGACACCATCCCGCGCAACCCGGTGGGAAAGATTTTGAAGGCGCAGCTGCGACAACGTGTGCGTTCAGCGGCCGCCTGAACCAACCCCAACCCCTGAACCCTGTTATGGCAAACATCAAATCCGCCCCCTCGACACATACGCTTCGGGGTAAAACAGCGATCATCGGCGCAGGCATTTCGGCCGTCGGCCGCGTGCCGGGCAAGAGCGCGCTCGCACTGGCCGCCGACGCGGCAGGCAAGGCGCTGGCCGACGCCGGCATCGGCAAGCACCAGATCGATGGCGTGCTCTCAAGCTCCGCCTTTGCCTCTCCGTTCCACCGCTTCAGCGTGGCCTTCAGCGAGTACCTGGGCATCGAGCCCACGTTCTCCAACACGCTGCAGGTCTCGGGCGCCACCGCGGCGACCCTGTTCAACATCGCCGCCGCGGCCATCGCCGGCGGCCTGGCCGAGACCATTCTGGTGGTGGGCGGCGACAGCCTGCTGACCGGCCTGTCGCCCGACCTGGCCCTGCGCTCGATGACCGAAAGCCGGGATCAGCAATACGAAATGCCCTTCGGCATTCCGGTGGCCAACACCTTCGCCATGACCGCGCATCGGCACATGAAAGAGTTCGGCACCACGGCTGAGCAGTTCGCCCAGGTGGCGGTGATCCACCGCGACCATGCGCGGCGCACGCCGGGCGCGCAGATGACCGCGCCACTCACGGTCGACGACGTGCTGAACTCCGGCCTGGTGACAACCCCTTACCACAAGCTCGACTGCTCGCTCATCTCCGACGGCGGCGCGGCCTTCATCGTCACCTCGTCCGAGCGCGCCAGGGCACTGGGCATTGCCAAGCCGATCTACATCCTGGGCGGCGGCGAATGCTACACGCACGAGCACATCTTCCTGATGCCTTCGCTGACCACCACCGGCGCGGTGCAGTCGAGTGCCAAGGCCTACGCCATGGCCGGTTGCGGGCCGAAGGACATCGATGTGGCCGGGGTCTATGACTGCTTCACCGGCACGGTGATCATGATGCTGGAGGACCTGGGCTTTTGCCCCAAGGGGGAAGGCGGGCGCTTCGTCCAGGACGGCCAGATCACCTACGGCGGCGCCATTCCCTGCAACACCCATGGCGGCCTGCTGTCGTTCGCGCACTCGGGCATGCCGGGGGCGCTGTTTCATTTCTACGAGGTCGTCAACCAGTTGCGCGGAAGCTGCGGTGAACGCCAGGTTGCGGGCGCTGAACTCGGCCTGGTGCACAGCCTGGGTGCGGGCTTCGCGACCAACGCCACCACCATCCTGGGAACGGAGGCCGCGCTGTGATCAACCCGAAAGACGCTCACCTCAAGCCGCAGCCCATGCCGGATGCGGATTCGGAAGTTTATTGGCGCGGCATTCAGGAAGGCAAGTTGCTGCTGCAGCACTGCCTCGATTGCGGCCATGTGCAGCTCTACCAGCAGGCGATCTGCCGCGCGTGCGGCAGCGAACAGCTGGAGCACCGCGCCGCCAGCGGTCGCGCCAAGGTGCATTCGTTCAGCGTGGTGCATCGGGCGCCCGGCCCGGCCTTCAAGCAGGACACGCCTTATGCCGTGCTGCTGGTTGAGCTCGAAGAAGGCCCGCGGATGATCAGCTCCTTCGTCGGCGCGGACCCTGCGGTGGTCACCTTCGACATGGCGGTCGAGCTGGTTTGCGAGCCTGTCGGTGGCGGTGTGTCGCTGCCGCGATTCCGGGCGGCCGGACTTCAAGCGTGAAACAGCGTCTTCGTGCGCCTTCTGAGTGTCTGAAGGCATGACCCAACCCAAAGCGAGATTTCGTTGGCCCCATTTCGCTGCGTCGTCCTCCCAGGCGGTAGTCGAGGGGGGCCCCCCTGACCTGACGACGGCCACGGTTGCGCGGCGGGCGATTGCGCCCTTGTCCATGCGTGATCGGATCGTGGCCATCGTTGCGCCGGCCGGCTATGGCAAGACGACATTGATGGGAGGATGGTTTCGCGCTTGCAAAGACGCCGACCCCGTGTGGGTGGGGCTCGACGCTTCCTGGCGCGACCAGGTGTTCTTTGTGCGCTCTTTGTTGAATGCAGTCGGAGGTCCGTCGGAGCCTGTCGCGATGGGTGCCATCGACGCGACGGCGGCGGTCGAGAGCGGCTTGCTGGCGTTGTTGCAGGCCCTTGGCCAACGTCGTCGTCCCATGGTGCTGTTCTTCGACGATGTGCATGTGTTGCGTGGCAGCGAGAGCGCTCACACCCTGAGCCGTCTGTTGGTGGCGGCACCCGACTACTTGAGGTTCGTCGTTTGCGGCCGCGAAGGGATGGATTTCGATCTGGCCGTGCTGACCGCGCGCGGGCTGGTACGCTGGGTGACACAGCACGAGCTGAAGCTCGACGCGCAGGATGTGCGGGAACTGGTGCGGCGGCGCCGCCTGTCGGCCGGTGACGAAGAGGTTGAGCATATCGTCGGGATCACCGAGGGTTGGCCGGCATTGGTACAGCTTGCCCTCGCCAGCGGCGAGGGCGTACAGGAGGCCGCCGGGGGCAGCAGTAACTTGCTAATGGACAGCTTCGTTTACGAGAGCTTCTTCAAGGGCCTCGCGCCGGCCCGACGGCAGGCGCTGTTCGTGATGGCCGCCATTGGCGACTTCACGCTGCCGCTGCTGGTCGCGCTCGATGCGCCCGAGGGGGCGGAGGCGATCGCCGAAGGCGAGCAACTGGGCATCGTGCAGCGTCGGGGACGCGTGGCTGGCGAGCCGTTCTACGCCTTGCATGCGCTGGTGGCGGAGCGCGCACTGACGCGATTGGCCGACATGGGGCTGAGGCCTGTGTTTGTGCGCATACTGCGAACGCGTTGTGCGCAATGGTGGCATGCCCGGGGCGAGGTCTACCGTGCGATCCGCGTGGCCCTGGAAGGTGATGACGCAAGGCTGGCGTCGGCTTATCTGACCGGCTACGCGCGTCAACTGGTGCAGGGCGAGGGCCGGCACGAGACCTTCCTGGACCTGCTCGCGCAATTGGAATCACGCGGCGTGGAGCCAGACTGCGCGCTGATGTTGCAAGCGGTGTGGGCGCTGGTGTTTTTGCGCCGCTATGCCGAGGCGGCAGCGTGGCTGACGCGCATTGAGCGGGCTTGTGGCAAGGGACAATCAGCCGGCGTTCGCTTGATCCTGCATACGACCGTCCTTCAGCGCGGCGTGATCGCCGGCCTGCGTGATAACGAGGCCGATGCCGAGGTCTTTGTGCGCCGGTGGCTGGCAGGGCCACCCGATCCGGACCCATTCCACTATGGAGCCGCACAAACGGTGCTGGCCTATGCGCACAAATGCAATGGACGCTTCGCCGAGGCTGCCCAGTCCTTGCGCGAGGCGCAAGTGAAGTTCGAGGAGGCTCCTTCACCTTACGGCCACATGTGGGTGCGGGTGATCTCGGCCGCCTCGCTGCTCAAGGCGGGGCGGCATCGTGATGCCCTGGCAGACAGCGCCTCGGCGCTGGCCGAAGAGCCAGCTTTCGCTCCCGGCGCCGCGGGCCTGGCGGCCATGCTGCGCGCGATCCGCGCGTTGCTGCTGTATGAACGCAACCAGTGCACTGACGCGATGGTGGAAGTGGAAGCGGCACTGCCACTGCTGCCGCACCAGGGCATTGTCGATGCGATGGTCGCGGGCTACGTGGCGGCGTCACGTCTGCAGGCGGCGCGGGGCGACATATCCGGTGCGCTCGATGCGGCGGCGGAGGGCGAGCGCGTGGGACTGGCGCGCGGCTTCGTGCGCCTGCAGCTCACGATGGTGGCCGAACGTGCGCTGCTGCTGTTGCGCGCCGGCGACGTCGAGGCGGCGCGACAAATGGCCAACGATAATGGGTTGCTGCCGCAAGGACCGCAGACCAATCTGCACAGAGACAAGGCCGAGCGCCTCTGGGCCCGCCTCGATCTCGCGCAGGGGCGGCCCGATCTCGCTCTGCAATGGGTCGATTCCGGCATCGCCAGGGCGCGACGCAGCCACCAGCAGCACAAGCTGGCCGAGTTGTTGATGCTGCGCTCACTGGCGTTGGTGCGAACAGGAGATGCCGAGGGTGGGCACGACGCGGTGATGGAAAGCCTTCGCATCGCGGCATCGAACGGCTACGTGCGCCTGTACCTTGACGAAGGCCCCGAGTTGGAGAGCCTTTTGCGCCGCGTGGCTGACAAGCCGCAGAGTCCCACGCCGGCGTTTTTATACGCGCGAACGCTGCTGCTTGCCGCGGGCGCTGCATCTGCACGTCAGGATGCGGCGCCCGCGGACCAGGAGCGACCAACCGAGCGCGAACTGCAGATCCTTCGCCTGCTGGCAGATGGCCTGTCCAATGGCGAAGTGGCGGGTCGGCTTGTGTTGACCGAGGGCACGGTGAAATGGCATCTTCACAACATCTACGCGAAGCTGGGCGTGAAAAATCGCACGGGTGCTTTGCGCGAAGCTCGCACTCGGGCCTGGCTAGTTTGATGGGGCTTGCTTTTGCGGCATTCATTGAATATGTTTACCGCAAATCTTTTAGACCCCCGGCAGCCGGTGGTCCTTGAACTGCTCACGCAACTGGTTCTTCAGCATCTTGCCAGTGGCGCCGATGGGGATGGCCTCGACGAACACCACGTCGTCAGGCACCCACCAGGAGGCGACCTTGCCTTTGTAGTGTTCAATCAGCGCTTCGCGGGTGACCTCCGCGCCCGGCTTGCGCACTACCACCAGCAAGGGCCGTTCATCCCATTTCGGGTGCGGCACGGCGATGGCCGCTGCCATCGCCACCGCCGGGTGCGCCATGGCGACGTTTTCCAGGTCGATCGAGCCGATCCACTCGCCGCCGGACTTGATCACGTCCTTGCTGCGATCCGTGATCTGCATGTAGCCGTCGGCGTCGATCGTGGCCACGTCGCCGGTGGGGAACCACTGCGCGCCGGTCGTGTCGCTCACCAGGGGTTTGGCGCCATCAGGGCCGAAGTAGCTCTGGACTACCCAAGGGCCACGCACCAGCAGATCGCCCGGCGTCTTGCCGTCCCAGGGGACGTCGGCCCCCTGCGGATCGACGATGCGCATGTCCACGCCGAACACGACCTTGCCTTGCTTGGCGAGCAGCGCATGCTGTTCGTCCAGTGGCAGGGACAGGTGTTTCTGCTTCAGCCGGCTGACCGTGCCCAGGGGCGACATCTCCGTCATGCCCCAGGCGTGGATGACTTCAATGCCATGGTTATCTTCAAAGGCTCGCATCATGCTTGGCGGCACGGCCGAGCCACCGATGATGGTGCGCTTCAAGGGGGCGAGGCTGAGCGCGTTCTGCTCGGCGTGCTGGAGCATGCCGAGCCAGATCGTGGGCACGCCGGCCGCAAACGACACCTGCTCGGTGGTAATCAGCTCGTGCAGCGACTTGCCGTCCAGCGCGGCCCCCGGCAGCACCAGCTTGGCGCCGACCATCGCGCAACTGTAGGGCAGGCCCCAGGCATTGGCGTGAAACATCGGCACCACCGGCATCACGCAGTCGCGCGATGAGATGGAGATCGCGTCCGGCATGAGCGAGGCATAGGTGTGCAGCATCGTCGAGCGATGGCTGTAGAGAACGCCCTTGGGGTTGCCGGTGGTACCCGAGGTGTAGCACAGCGACGAGGCGGTGTTCTCGTCGAAAGTGGGCCATGCGAAGTCGGGCTTGTGCGCCGAGATCAGGTCTTCGTAGCACAGCAGATTGGACAACTTGCTCGCCGGCATCTTGTCCTTGTCGATCATCGCGACAAAGTGACGTACCGTCTTGCAGCGCCCCGCCACGGCCTCGACCAGGGGCAGGAAGGTCAGGTCAAAGAACAGCACCTGATCCTCGGCATGGTCGAGGATGTAGAGCAACTGGTCCGGGTGCAGGCGCGGGTTGAGGGTGTGCAGCACCGAACCGCTGCCGGAGGCGGCGAAATACAGTTCCAGGTGCCGGTAGCCGTTCCAGGCCAGCGTGGCGACGCGCTGCGAAGCTTTCACACCGAGATTGCCGAGCGCATGGGCCATCTGGCGCGCGCGGTCGTGCAATTGCGCATAGGTGATGCGGTGGATGTCGCCTTCGACGCGGCGCGAGACGATGGGCACATCGCCGCTATGGCGTGCCGCATGGGTGATGAGTGAGGAAATGAGCAGGGGGGCGCTCATCATTTGACCGTTCATGAAGTCTCCTTGGATTTTTTGGTTAAGGCTAAATCCGGCCACTGGCCGGGTATCGTGATGAGAGGTGCCATAGCGCCTCTGCGGGGTGGTGACTTTTATGCGAATGAATCTACTGAAGTTTGTGGCTTGACAGGATGGCCCGCGCACACTTCTCGCCGATCACCATGCAAGGGGCATTGGTGTTGCCGCCGATAACCGTAGGCATGATCGATGCGTCGGCGACACGCAGGCCCGAAAGCCCGTGCACCCGCAACTGCGCATCGACCACGGCCATGTCGTCATTGCCCATCTTGCAACTGCCGACCGGGTGGTAAATGGTTTCCGCACTGCGCCGGATGTAGGCCCGCAGATCCTTGTCGCTGCGCACGCCGGCACCCGGCGCCACTTCGCCGCCATTGATGTCGTGGAAGGCCTTGGCCTCAAAGATGCGTCGTGCAAGTTTCAGGCCACGCAGCATCTCGTCCCAGTCGTCGGCATGGCTCAGGTAGTTGGGCTGAATCATCGGTGCGGCCAGCGGATCGGCGCTTTTGAGGCCGATGAAACCACGGCTTTGGGGGCGCAACTGGCACATGTGCAAGGTGGCGCCGTAGCCGGGGGCCAGGTCACGGCCATGGTTTCGCAGGTAGGTCGGCAGGAAGTGAAATTGCACCTCTGGCAGCGCCGATTGTGGCGAGAGCCTGGCGAAACCCCCTGTCTCGGCCACGTTGCTGGACAGGAAGCCTTCGCGCTTGCGCCAGTATTGCCAGAGCCCGGCAAGTGCTTTCGGCAGGAAACCAGGCGCGACACCAATCGCCTGCTTGCTGCGGTCGCGGATCATCACCGTCACGTCGAGATGGTCCTGCAGGTTCTGGCCCACGCCCTGCAGGTCGGCGACCAGGTCGATGCCCAGGCCCGTCAATTGCTGCCTGGGTCCGACACCCGACAGCAGCAGCAGCTGCGGTGAATTGATGGCGCCGCCGCTCAGCACGATTTCACGTTCGGCCTCGATGCGCTGGCGTTCGCCTTTGCGTTCGATCTCGACCCCCACGGCCTGTTTGCCCGAGAAGAGGATGCGTGTGACATGGGCACCGGTGAGCACGGTCAGGTTCGGCCGGTCCATGACAGGGTGCAGGAAGGCCCGAGCGCTGCTCCAGCGTTCCCCGTTCTTCTGGGTCACCTGGTGAGGCCCCGCACCTTCCTGTTGCGCGCCGTTGAAGTCCATGTTGCGCGGAATGCCGCATTGCACGGCGGCGTCGATGAAGCGGCTCGACAACGGGTTGGGCGAGCGTACATCGGCAACGTTCAGTGGTCCATTTGTTCTGTGGTAGGTCGAGACACCGCGCTCGTTATTCTCATGTTCCATAAAGATCGGCAGCAGATCCTTGTAGGCCCATCCGGCGTTTCCCGCTGCTGCCCATGCGTCGTAATCAGCCTGTTGCCCGCGCATGTAGACCATGGCATTGATCGAGCTGCTACCCCCGATTGTTTTTCCCCGTGGCCAGTACAGGCGACGACCTTCGAGTTCGGCTTGTGGTTCGGTGTCGAAATACCAGTTGTACTTGCGGGTGGCGAGCAAGCCCACGAGGCCCATGGGCGTGCGGATCAGCGGTGAGTCGTCGGACCGTCCCGCTTCGAGCAGGCACACGCGGTTCGACGGATCCGCGCTCAATCGGTTGGCCAAGACACAGCCGGCCGAACCGGCGCCCACGATGATGTAATCGAATTTCAAGATTTGTCCCTATGCGATTCAGAGAAAAAAGAAATGCACCAGGCTAGCTCGGTGCAACCGAGGCCATCAGACCAGACGCAGCGTCCAGTTGATCAGCCGTCGCGACAGATGGGTGTAGGGCGGGTAGAAGGTGGAGGCCAGCAACAGCCAGGTCTTGACGACCGCGCGCTCATGGCTGAAGGCCTTGAACCCGTAGATCCCGTGTGCGCTGCCCAAGCCGGAGTTGTTGACACCGCCAAAGGGCAGGCGGCCATGCAGGAACTGCACGACGCTGTGGTTGACGCAGGCACCGCCCGAACTCGTCTCGCGCAGCACCTTGTCGGCGACCTTGTGGTTCTTCGTCCAGATGTACAGCGCGAGCGGCTTGGGCTGGTCGTTGATCTTGGTTATGACTTCGTCGAGATCGCGGTAAGCAATGACGGGCAGCAACGGGCCGAAAATTTCCTCCTGCATGATCTTTGCATCCGGGCTGACGTTGTCGATCAAGGAGGGCGCGACGAACTGGCGATCTGTCTGGTGCTGGCCACCGGCCAGCAGTCTGGCACCTTTTTCAAGTGCGTCATCCAGCAGTCCGACGATGCGCTTGGCATGGCGCTCATTGACGATGTGCGCCAGGTGAGGGCTGGTGCGCACGGCATCTCCTTCACCGTAGGCTTTGGCCAGGGCTTGGCGGCAGTGCTCTACAAAAACATCCTTGACCGATTCGTGGACGTAGACGTGATCCGGCGCAATACAGGTCTGGCCGCTGTTGGTGCATTTGGACCACATCAGGTTGGCCGCCGCGGCCTTCAGGTCCGCCGTGGCGTCAACGATGGTGGGGCTCTTGCCGCCCAGCTCCAGGGTCACGCTGGTCAGGTGCTTGGCCGCCGCGGCCATCACCACGCGGCCAATCGCCGGCGAGCCGGTAAAGAAGATGTGATCGAAGGGCAGATCCAGCAGCGCCTGCGAGACCGACGCGTCGCCCTGGAACAGGGCCACCTCGTCTTCGGGAAACACCTCGCGCACGATCTCCGCCATCAGCGCCGACAGGTGGGGTGTCATCTCCGAGGGTTTGAGAATGGCCGTGTTGCCGGCGGCGATGGCCGAGATCAGTGGGCCGAAGGTCAGGTTGACGGGATAGTTCCACGGCGAGATGATCAGGCAGCGGCCCTTGGGCTCGCACTGCACGTAGCTTGACGTGCCAAACATCAGCAGGGTCGGGAAAACCTTGTTCGGCTTCATCCAGCGGCGCAGATGGCGACGCGCATCGTTGGCTTCGGCCACGATGGGTAAAATTTCGGTCAGGTCGACCTCGGCGGCCGGTTTGCCGAAGTCCAGTGCGCCAGCGCGCTGAATGTCGGCCTGGCGCGCCAGGACGGCCCGCTTCAGGCGGTCGATCTTGTCGAGCCGCTGCGCGGCGGTTGATTGACGAAGCCGTAAGGCCGTCTCACGCTGCGCGGCGAAGATGCGGTCTATTTCCGGTTGTCCCGCCGGTTCGTCGGGGTTGACAAGCCGCATGGCATTGGAAGTCACCTTCATTTCTGTCTCCTGCATTTTATTTTGGTCTCGTATCACGTCGATTCGAGGTCGAAGTAAGTCTATTGAGATGCGCCATGGAAATCACCCTAACGAAAGTTAGGTGCAACGTCGTGTGCTTCGATCTACCATTCTTCGAGTGTTGGCGCAAAGCTGGCCGAGCCTCTTTCTTGCAAGTGGGTGGAGGCTAAGTGATTACCCTTAATTCACACGATTCACACGACAGGAGACATGACAATGAAAACAGTTTCAATTCAAGGTGCCGGGGGCATGCGGGTAGCCGGCGGCGAGGGAAAATCCTCCCGGGAGAAAATAGGTGCTCCGTGGGCCAAATTCTTTTTGGCGCTGCTTGCGTTCGCGGTGCTCTATACCGGCTATCGCATCTACTCCGAGGCGTCGGCGTTCACATACGGGCTCGACTATTTCAGCCACGAGTTCGATGTTTACTGGATGCGTCTGCTGTACGGACAGTTGCTGCTGATTGGCGCGCTGGGAACCGGGGCTCTGGTGTATCTATGGCGTACCCGTGAGCGGGATTTTTCCCGGATCGGGCCACGAGAGGAGGTGCGGCGCCTGTTCGTGCTGATGGCGCTCATTTTGCTGTTCGCCATCATGTTTTATGTGACCGGTTCGATCTACACGGAGGCCGATGCAGCCTGGCACCAGGTGACGATCCGGGATACTGATTTCACCCCCACCCACATTGGTCTGTTTTATTTCTGCGTGCCCTTGCTGGTGTTTTGGGGCTTCATCTCGTTCGCCTACGCTCACACGCGCATCCCGCTCTTTGGCAATCGCATTTCGCTGCCGTTCGCGATCATCGTCGCCGGCGCTTTCATGATCATGCCCAATGTGGGATTCAACGAGTGGGGTCACACTTTCTTCTATGCAGAGGAGTTGTTCGCCGCGCCGATTCACTATGGCTTTGTGTTGCTGGGCTGGTCTACGTTTGCGGCTGGTGGATTGCTCCTGCAGATACTGGGTCGCGTGGCCGAGCTGACGAAGCAGTCGGTGTCGCCGCAAGCCGAGCTTCAAGCGGCTCACTGATACGCCTTTCCGGGTAAATGCATCGGGGCTAGGTCTCGATGACAAGCTGTGCGCTTGACCTCCCAATTTATTTCTGGAGACTTTGAATGTCCGTTTTGACTCCGGCTGAGGCCGCCTTTAGCCCGCAGGAAGCGGCCCGCGTTGATGCCCAGGTTGACTGGGTGGTCATTCCGCTCTTTGTGGTGCTTCTGGGGTCCGTATTCGCCTTCCAGTTTGCCTTGCTGGTGGGGGACTGGGATTACTGGATCGATTGGCGGGACCGCCGTTATTGGCCGCTGGTCACGCCCTTGGTGCTGGTTATTCTGCCCGGCGTATTTGGATATGCCTTTTGGCATTTGCTGCGCATACCTCTGGGTGCGACGCTGAGCATTATCGGGTTGACGCTGACGGGCTGGTTGAGCCGGTACTTGAACTTTCATGAGTTCGCGGGTTTTCCGATGAACATGGTGCTGCCGTCGACTTTCATTGGCGTGGGTCTACTGATCGATTGCACCTTGCTGCTTACGCGCAGCTGGTTTTTCACGGGGATTTTTGCTGGCTTTCTTTCGGGGCTGCTTCTGTACCCAATGAACTGGCCACTGCTGGCTCCGTTCATGGTGCCGGTCGAAATGCACGGCACGCTGATGACGGTGGCGGACGTGATGGGTTTTGAGTACATCCGCACTGCCATGCCCGAATATGTGCGCATCATCGAGCAGAGTACTTTGAGGACATTCGGCGATGCAGTCACACCGCTGACGGCGGTTTTTGCTGGCTTCCTGACCATATTGAGCCTCTGGTTCTGGGCCTGGGTTGGCTCACTCGGTGTCAAGGCCGTGTGGCTGCGAAAAGTTGTTTAAGGAAGAGGTCATGAATTTCATTGCAAAATTGTTCGCAGTCATTCAAGGCCTGATCGTCGTCCTGGTCACGTTTTCGGCAACGCCGACGTATGCCCATGGTGAAAAGGCTCAGCAACCCGCTTTGCGCATGCGCACCGTGCATTGGTTTGACGTGGATTTGTCGACGCGCAAGCTCGATGTCAACCAGATTCTGGTCGTCAAGGGAACTTTTGTTCCTTCCCTGTCCTGGCCGGAGCATGTCGCGTCCATCGAGGACACCGCCTATCTCAATGTGGGCGTACCCGGGCCTTCTTTTGTGCGCCTGGACAGCCGCGTCAACGGTGTGCCCACCATACGCAGTAGTTCGTATAAGCGCGGTGAGCAGTACAACTTCGAGATCACGCTGAAGGCCCGCACACCCGGCCGCTATCACCTGCATCCCATCATCAACGTCCAGGATGCCGGGCCGATGATTGGGCCCGGCATCTGGGTCGAGGTCGGGGGCGACCCGGCGGCATTTGACAACAGCATCAAAACCTTGTTCGGCCAAACCCTTGATTTGGAAACGCACGGCTTTGCCAATGCGGCTTCCTGGTCAGCGGTGTGGGTTGTGCTTGGTTTGGTCTGGTTTGGCTATTGGCTGACCAAGGTGCCTTTGATCTTGCCGAGGTTCCGGCGTGCCAGCGCGCTGGGTGAGAACGCCGACGACATGATCACCACGCGCGACCGTCAGGCGGCACTGGTTATCCTGGTGGCTACGCTGATGCTTATCGCTGGCGGGTTTTTCTATGCCACCGAGCGCTGGCCGGTCACGACGCCGCTACAGACCGGCAAGATCAAGACGCCGCCCCTGAAGATGGCGCCTTCGCCGGTGTTGGTCACGATGGATGATGCACGCTACCGCATCCCGGGCCGGAGCTTCCGTATCGAGCTCACGGTAACCAACAGCGGGAAGAGTCCCGTGAGCGTTGGTGAGTTTGCCTCAGGCGGCCTGCGCTTTATCAATTCCGCGGTGCTGAAGGTCACACCAAAAGACCAGGACGATCTGGTCGCGACAGACGCGTTGCGCGTGGAGGGCGGCTCGATCAATCCAGGAGAAACGAAGAAGATCGTGGTCTATGCGGACGATGCGATGTGGGAGACGCAGCGCATGACGACGATGATCTCCTCCCCGGATGCGGTGGTGGCCGGCATGCTGTTCTTCTTCGATGCGCAGGGCCGTCGCTATCCAGTAGAGATCAGCGGACCGATGATCCCTTTGTTCGGGGGGTAATGGAGATGCGACTGATCCGAACGTTGAGTTCCGCGCTGCTGGCCGTGGCTGCGGTATCGGCATGGGCCCATGGCGGGGTCGGCATTGAAGACGACAAGTGCATCCTGCGCATCGGCAGCGACCGGGCCCATTTCGCCGGCTACCAGCCCGAGCACCGTGCCAGTCAGGAGTTCTGCGAGGACATCCCCGAAGTCGGACGGGCAGTGATCGTGATTGACTTCATCCAGCCCGCGCTGCGCGAACGCGTGGTCGAGTTCCGCATCCTGCGTGACGCGGACGGGCTGGGTGCCAAGGCGCGCTACGAGGATCTTGGTGACACGGACCAAATCGCGCAGCGGACGATGGTGGCGCTGCCGGCCAAGGTTTATCCGCGCGGCACGGTCACCCTGGACCACAAGTTCAGCGAGCCCGGCTGGTACATCGGCCTGCTCAGCGCGACCGACCCGGCCAGCGGGAAGACGGAGACCTCGGTCTTTCCGTTCCGCGTCGGCGTGCGCAACTATTGGAAATACCTGCCATTGCCCTTGTTCTTTATCGGCATGGCCTGGCTCTTGTACCGGCTTACCAGACAGCGGCGAAAACCCCCGATCACCGACGTACCTCAAAAGTAGACAGCATGAAAAAAGGAGACAAGATGAAAATTTGGATGAACATGGCGGGTAACGCGCGTCAAGAAAAAACCGCCAACCGACCTGCAATGGCCCTGACATTGGCGGTGGTTTCGCTGCTGGTGATGGCCGCGCCGCCCGTCATGGCCGAGGAGGCCAAGGGCTCGAAGGCGCACATTGCGGCCGTGACCAGGAAAGTCGACGGCGCCTTCATCCGTGCCAATGAGGCGCGAACGAACGACTGGCCCAGCCACGGCCTGGACTATGCCGAGACCCGCTTCAGCAAGCTCCAGCAGATCCATACCGCCAACGTCAAGGATCTCGGCTTGGTCTGGTCCTACAACCTCGAGTCGACGCGCGGCGTCGAGGCCACGCCGCTGGTGGTGGACGGCGTCATGTATGTCAGCGCCTCCTGGAGCATCGTCCATGCCATTGACGTGCGCAGCGGCAAGAAGATCTGGACCTTCGATCCCAAGGTGCCGCGCGAGGCCGCTTACAAGGGCTGCTGTGACGTGGTCAACCGCGGCGTGGCGCTGTATCAGGGCAAGGTCTTCGTCGCCTCCTACGACGGCCGGCTGATCGCGCTCGATGCGGCCACCGGCAACAAGGTCTGGGAAAAAGACACCATCATCGACCGCAAGTTCAGCTACACGATCACCGGGGCGCCACGCGTGTTCAAGGGCAAGGTGATCATCGGCAACGGCGGCGCCGAGTACGGCGTGCGCGGCTACATCACGGCCTATGATGCCGCCACCGGCGACCAGAAATGGCGCTGGTTCACGGTACCCGGCGACCCGAGCAAACCGTTCGAGGACGAGTCCATGGCCAAGGCCGCCAAGACCTGGGACCCCGCGGGCAAGTACTGGGAAGCCGGCGGTGGTGGCACCGCCTGGGACACGCTGACCTTCGATCCCAAACTGAACCTGATGTACGTGGGCGTCGGCAACGGTTCACCCTGGGCGGCAGCCAAGCGCAGCCCCGCGGGCGGCGATAACCTGTACCTGGGGTCCATCGTCGCGCTCAACCCCGACACCGGCAAGTACGTCTGGCACTACCAGGAAACACCCGGCGACAACTGGGACTACACCTCGACCCAGCCGATGATCCTGGCCGACCTGAAGATAGCGGGCAAGCCACGCAAGGTGATCCTGCATGCGCCGAAGAACGGTTTCTTCTTCGTGATCGACCGCACCAACGGCAAGTTCATCTCGGCGAAGAACTTCGTCGACGTGAACTGGGCCAGCGGCTACGACGCGACGGGTCGCCCCATCGAGACTGCCGATGCGCGTCCCACGGATCGACCGTACGATGCCATTCCAGGCCCCTACGGCGCGCACAACTGGCACTCCATGTCGTTCAATCCACGGACCGGGCTGGTCTACTTGCCTGCGCAAAACATACCCGTCAACATGATGGATGACAAGAACTGGAGCTTCAACTCCAACAAGCCAGGTCAGCCAGGCTCCGGTACCGGTTGGAATACCGGCAATTACATCAATGCAGTCCCACCAAAAAGCAAGCCGTTTGGCCGACTGATTGCCTGGGATCCGGTACAGCAAAAAGAAGCATGGCGCCAGGAACAGGTCTCACCGTGGAATGGTGGCACGCTGACCACGGCCGGTAACCTCGTGTTTCAGGGCACGGCGGACGGGCGTTTCATCGCCTACAACGCCCAAAATGGCGAGAAACTCTGGGAGTCGCCCACGGGGACCGGCGTGGTGGCTGCGCCTATCACCTATCTGGTGGATGGCAAGCAGTACGTGTCGATTGCCGTGGGATGGGGCGGCAGTTACGGTCAGGATAAGCGGGCCACCGAGCGGCAAGGTCCGGGCACGGTCTACACCTTTGCCGTTGGCGGCAAAGCGCCCATGCCGGACTTCGTCGCTTACCGGATGGGCGAACTGGTGGCAGGGGTGAAATACGACCCGGCTCACTACGAGGCCGGCACCTTGCTGTATGTCAGCAATTGCGTTCTCTGCCATGGTGTTCCCGGCGTGGACCGTGGCGGCAACATCCCCAACCTCGGTTACATGAACGCGGCCTTCATCGAAAACCTCGACAAGTTCATCTTCAAAGGTCCCGCCATGAGCCGGGGCATGCCTGACTTCACGGGCAAGCTGAGCGTGGACGATGTGGAGAAGATCAAGGCCTTCATCCAGGGAACGGCAGACGCGATACGTCCCAAGAAATGACCGATATATGACCGATGGCGCGAAGGAGTGCGCCGGGGAGTTGTGCGCGGCTGCCTGCCGTGCAGCCGGCGACGGGCCGACGGTTCTTGCAGGGCTTCGCGCCCGGTCGGCCAGATTCTATGGCTTACGGATATGAGGAAAAAACCATGCAATCGAAAAAAGTTTCCGCTGTCTGTATCGCGGTCCTGATGGGTGCGCTGGCGGGACCCGTCGCCTTGGCGACCGAGCACGCGCACGCCGCATCCAAGAGCGGCGCGGCGAAGGACATGAAGGTACTGCCGCCGCTGCGCATCGTGTCGCCGCTTGCCGGGGCGCAGGTCGGGCCCAACATTGAGGTCGAGTTCGAGACCGATGCGGAGCTGGCGAACATGACGATGAGCGCCAAGTCCATTGGCGTTCATCTGCATGTCGGTATCGACGGTACGTCTCTGATGCCGATGATGGCGGACTTGGTCCGCGTGGGCAAGAATCGTTACCGCTACGCCTTTGACCTGCCCGCAGCCCCTGGGCCGCGCGTCATTAGCGTGTACTGGTCCGATGCATCCCACAAGACCATCGAATTTTCGGTACAGAAGGTGAGTGTGGTGGTCGTTTCGAATCAGGGTAAGGTCAAACCTTGAACGTACAGTCAAGTCGTCCTTGATGCCAATGAATAGAAGTGCAAGCAGCTATTGAAGTAATAGCATCATCGGCCCATGAAGTCGTTGCTCGCCTACCCACAACGAAGGAAAGTCTCATGACAATCGGAAAGACATTGAAACACGTACTCGCCATCGCCTCCTTTGCCTGGGCAGCCGGTCCTGCTTTTGCGCAGGACACGCCCGTCGGGCTCTGGAAGACGATTGACGACGACGGCAAGACGGTGAAAACCTTGATTCGCATCAGCGAATCGGCTGGCGTGCTCAGTGGCGTGATCGAGAAACTCCTCGATCCCAAGGCGGCGACCGTCTGCACGAAATGCACCGACGACCGCAAGGACAAGCCGGTGGTCGGGATGACGATTATTCGCGGCATCAAACACAATACCGCTGACGCTGCGCTGTGGGACGGCGGCGAGGTGCTCGATCCGGAGAATGGGTCGACCTACCGGCTGCGTCTGCGGCCCGCCGACGGGGGCAAGAAACTCGAGGTTCGAGGTTTCATCGGCGTGCCGATGATAGGGCGCTCGCAAACCTGGGTGCGCGCCGAGTGAACGCCCGGCGCAAGATGGTTTCGTGGCTCGTCGCGCTGCTGGCCATGGCCGCCACTGGCACGGCGCTGGCGCATGCCGCGCTGGTCAAGTCCGAACCGGCACGGCGGGCGACGCTGTCCAAACCGCCGCCGCAGGTCAGGCTGTGGTTCAACGAGCGGCTGGAGCCCGAGTACGCGACGATCAGCGTGATCAGGGAAGGTGCCGGCCCGGTCACGACCCAGAAGGCCCGGGTTGACAAGGACGACCCCAAACTGCTGGCGCTGGAATTGCCCATGCTCAGCCCGGGTACCTATACCGTGAAATACCGGGTGCTCTCGGTCGATGGCCATACGGTCGATTACGGTTATACCTTCACCGTGAAGGCCGAGGGCGCCGGGAAGTAAATGGAATTCCTCGGCACGGCGCTGCGCTGGCTGCAATTGACCAGCGGCCTGGTGCTGTTGGGCAGCTTTGCCCTGCTGCTGCTCGCGGGTCCTGGCCGAAGCCCGGATGCCGCGCGCTGGCGTGGCGCGGTCTTTGCCGCCGCGCCATGGCTGGTGGCACTGCTGCTGGCCACGGCGGCAGGTCTGTTGATGTTGCAGGCGGCTTCGGTCAGCGGCCGCGGCGAGGCGGCCTTTGAGTGGTCCGAATGGGTCAGGCTGCTGGAGCGAACGCGCTACGGCGCGGTCTGGCAGGTGCGGCAGGCGGCAGCGCTGGTTCTGCTGCTGTTGTTGCTGAGCCGAGGGCCTCTGAGCGCGCGGTTCGGCGAGCGCGTCGTCTGTGTGGCGCTGCTCACCCTGGCGCTGGGAATCAACGCGGCCTCGGTATTTACCGGGCACGGCGCTGCCACAGAACCGCTTTGGCTCGCAGGTGCCGGCCATGCGGTGCATTTGCTGGCGGCGGGCGCTTGGGCCGGAGGGTTGCCGGCGCTGGCCTACGGACTTCACCTGGCGGCAAGAGGCCGGGATCCGCCGTTCCGGCAGATGTTCCTCGGCGTGTTGCGCCGCTTCTCTGTGCTTGCGACGGTTTGCGTTGCTCTCATCGCTGCATCCGGCACCCTCATCGCGTACCTGCAGTTCGGCGCGCCGATCCGCTGGCCCGCACGGACAGACGACATCTTCGGCGGTCTGATGACGGTGCTCGAACGCAGCCTGGCCCCGCTGCTCAGTACATCGTTCGGTCTGCAGGTGTTGGCCAAAATGGTTCTGCTGGTGCCGGTGCTGCTTGTTGCAGCGCGGGTTCGCTGGGTCTGGATGCCGCGTATGGGCAAGGTGGCATTTGAGCAGGGTCTTGCGTGGCAAGGCGCGGCCGGTCTGGTCCGGGTGGAACTGGGCGTTGTGCTGCTGATCCTGCTCTTCGCAGCCGGTCTGACAGGTACGCTGCCCGCGGCCCATGCGCAGATGGTGTGGCCGCTGCCGTTTCGTCTGTCGCTCGCGGCCACCTGGGACAAACCGGGGGGGGTGAACACGGTCGTGGGTGCGTCGTTGCTGGCTATGGGCGGACTGGCTTGGCTGGTGCATGCCCTTGTGTCAGGGCCCCGCGCCGACGCGGCGCAGGGCGGGCGCCGGATCCGTTTGGGTGCTGCCGTGCTGATGACCCTCTCGGGGCTGGTCATCGTTCTATACGCGCTCTCGGTGGACGCCTATCCCGACACCTATCGGCGCACGGATGTCAGTTACAACGCGGTGTCGGTCACGCGCGGGGCGGCGCTGTATTCCCAGCACTGCGTGTCCTGTCACGGTCCGGGTGGCAAGGGGGACGGTCCGCTGGCCACCCGCTTGCCCACCAGGCCCGCCGACCTCACCGAGCCGCATACCGCGTTGCACACGGCGGGCGATCTCTTTTGGTGGCTCACCCACGGCAAGCCGAACACCGCCATGCCCGGCTTTGCGCAGGAAATGACCGAGGAGGAACGCTGGGACATGGTGAACTTCCTGCGCGCCTTCTCCGCCGGTTTTCAGGCCCGCATCCTGACACCGCAGGTGGTGCCCGGGCGGCCCTGGCTCGGTCCGCCCGATTTCGATTTTGTGACCCGGTCGGGACTGGCCGCGGCGCTCAAGGCGTACAGGGAGCGCAAGTCCGTGCTGCTGGTCTTCTACTCGCAGCCCTTCTCGGCGCAACGCCTGGCCGAACTGGCGCGTGTCTATCCGCGCCTGAAATCCAGCGGCGCCGAGGTGATCGCCATTGCGTTGCCAGGCACCCCGCCCTTGCAATCGCAGCCGTTCCCCGTTGTCACCGATGGGGCGCAGGAGGCGGCGACCGCCTACCTGCTGTTGCGGCGCACCTTGAGCGACCCCGGCAAGACCATCCTGGGGGAAGCTCCGTCTCACATGGAATTCCTGCTCGACCGGTTCGGCTATGTGCGAGCGCGCTGGCTGCCGCAGGACGAGGAGGGCGCCGGTGAAGGTTGGCGCGACACGCAGTTTCTGCTCGACCAAATCGAACGCATCCACCGCGAGCCGCGCATCCTGCCGCCGCCCGATGATCATGTGCATTGAGCGGGAGTGCTCTGCCGGGCGGTCTCGGCCCTGCACCGATCAGACCGCTTTGACCAGCGACTTGGTGTAGATGGCTAAATGAGCCCATCCCCTCTACAGGGACTTCCAGTTAAGTCAAGAACGGTTTTTCTACCTCACGCATGCCGACACTTGAAATCTAACCAGTTGACGTTTGCTCGATAGCGACACCAAGCAAGGACAGACTGCACATCTACAGGCGGGCTTGTTTCGGTGGGATTCACCGAGGCCCCAGATACGAACCGCTCAGCAGGACTCCATTCGAAAAGCGTGATCAGGCGTCGCCTGCCACTGAGGGAATGTCGAGTTCATCTGCTGCCGGTCTGACCTGTGGTGAGCATCTTCGAGCGCACGTCTGTTGGCAAAAAAACAATATCTGTGCTGCGAGATCTGTCTGCGCCTAAGCGACGGCTATCGTACCCGGATACGTTGGGACGTGTTCGGGGTCGTACGTGGTACCTCTTGTCATCACGCTCCACAGTATTCGGGCGTTTTTGTTGGCCAGAGCTACGACCGTTTTTTGCCAGCCGATGCGCTCCCTGAGTTGCAACAGCGCTGATGCGGTCGCTACGCTTGCCCGCACTCATGACGGCAGACTTGGCCCCTTGAATAAGCAAGGTACGCAGATAGGTGTCGCCACGCTTGGTGATACCGCCCAGCTTGGCTTTACCTCCAGTCGAATTCTGGCTCGGAGTCAGGCCAAGCCATGCCCCGAATTGCCGGGCGCTGTGAAACTGGGCGAAATCGCCCACTGTCGATACCAGTGCCGAGGCTGTCAGTGGGCCAATTCCAAGCAGTTGGGCTGCCTTCTTTGCCCGCTCATCACTCTTGACGTGGGCGCGGATCCGTTCATCGCACCAGGCTATTTCCTTGTCAAGCTCTGTGTAATGCGAATTCGCGCGGTCAAGAGCCAACCGCGCCACCGACGGCAACTCGTTGCTGGCGTCCTCAAGGACCTCCTGTATCGCCCCTCTCAACGCTTCAGGACTTTGGGGGAACACCAGGCCGAATTCAGCGAGGAGTCCACGAATGCGATTGAGGCAGGCCGTTCGCTCCTCTTTGTAACCTTCACGCAATCGGTGGATGGCCAACTGACCTTGCTGCTCGCAAGTCTTTGTGGGAACGAATCGCATCTGGGGGCGACCGGCTGCCTCGCAAATCGCAGCCGCATCGTTGGCGTCGTTCTTCCCGCTCTTGCCTGCCATCCGATAGGGCGTAACGAAACTGCCGGCAATAAGTCGGGCATCCAAACCCATGTCACGAAGGCGGCGCGCGACATGATGCGCACCTCCACAGCTCTCCATTGCCACCATGCAGCCAGACGGCAGCTCGGAGCACCAGGTGAAAAACCGATCCCGAGAAAATGCCTTGGCCAGAGTGACCTCCCCAAGCCGCGTGATGGCGTGCACTTGGAAATACTTCTTGGATAAATCAACACCGACCCGAACAATAGTTGCCTGTGAAATGTCGTTCATGGGATACCCCTTTCAGTTGATGAATGGACTCGACATTCCGATCTTGGCAAACTTGTTGCGGTAGCGCAATCGCGGAAGTCCCTTCATATTCGAAAAGGTAAAACGAGCGAAAATCCACCGTAACTCGCTCGGAGGTAACTTGGGGCATGACCGTTCGACCATGTTTGGTTAGCTTGACCAAACCATATTGCGCCATGGTGTGTAGCGACCGCGATACATTGGGAACATGTTTTCCCACAGCTTTGGCTAAGGCATCCATTGAGTCTGGGTGACTCTCACGAATGGTCGTACGGGAATCTTTTCCTTGCATGCTTGAAGCGCGAACCTACGGGCCTCACACCATGGGCGTTATCGAAACCAATTAGCCGCGTGTTGTCCGGCGCATGCAATGTCAAGCTGTACCGGATGCCGTGCGGTCGTTCCGCCGTCACGGTCACACTCGAAACTTCCATCTTGACCCAGTAGAGGGTCGGCCGGGATTCATGTAAAAGACTGCAGAAACAAGCCTAACTCATTGTCAATATTGAGCATTTAGCTTCTTCGTGAATGGTCAAATGTCGTGAATGGTCAAATTGACAACTCACCATGTTTGTCGTAACATGCAAACATTGATTCGTTTCAGGAGATCGACATGACTATCCATACGTTTTCTAGCCGCGACTTCACTCGTGACGTGTCAGCGGCCAAGCGCGCGGCTGTTGATGGCCCTGTGTTTATTACCGACCGTGGGCGTCCTGCCTTTGCGCTGCTGAAAATCGACGACTATTACCGCATCGTCGGTCAAAGCGAACTCTCGCTCCTCGACGTCATGGATGGCATCCCCGGTGGGGACGGCATCGATTTCGATCCGCCTCGTCTCAATCTCCAGATCCATGGCGCATCGTTTGACTGAGGGCTCTCAATGTTCGTTCTGGATACCAACGTCA
>NZ_NBZW01000028.1 GCF_002379085.1 Polaromonas sp. AET17H-212
CTTGAACTCGGGGCTGTGTTTGCGGCGACGCGGAGCGCGAACGCCAGTTTCATTGGAGATAGTGTGCACGTGTCCACCTAAAGTTAAGTGGACACGAGGCTCCTATAAAGCTTGATCGGCTTCAAGATGCCACGGCCAGACGCTTACGGTTATCGAGATAGGAGTGCCTCAGATGTTCACGAAAGTGAAGCTCGTCACAATGCCGGAGCAGGTGAAGCTTGCAAGGGCGTGGCAGCGAGGGAACCGATCTCGCCGAACCCGAATCGGTGAAACCAGGTGTGCAGTAGGGCAACCGTCTGCATGACCTCAACTATTCCAACCGCCCGGTGCGGACCCGCATGCCGGGTGGTGTGGGAGGGGAGTGAGTCACAATGACTCACCCCCTATCCCGATTGCTCTGGCCACCACAGCGCGCACGGCAAGTTGCGGCAGTGAGGCGGGTCTGGTCAGTGAGGCGTGGCCAACATCCCGTCCGGGCTGCGAAGGAGGGAGGCAATCTCCCCGAAATGGTGAATTCCGGAAGAATTCATCCGATCGCTGTCGACGGTTAACGCGCTGGTTATTGGCAGGATCAGGAATTCAGCCGAGTCCGTGCTGGCCCGCGGCCCTGCCATCACGGCACGCCCATTTGCGACTTCGATGCAGGTCCGAACTTCATATCGGTTCCGGACCCCTAGCAGGTAGAGATTGTCGACAGCCACATGCTGTGCGTCGGCTGGTCCACTGAAATTAACCACGAAGTCGTCCGTCTGAATTCCAAAACCCATTGCATCTTTTGATCTGAGGTATGTCCATTCGGCTGACGAAGGGCCCCACGACCTGCCCTTTCTTGGGGGCATGCGCACAACAATGTTTTCCCCAGAGGTAAGTGGCTTGACAAGGCGTGTTTCAGGCGGATATTGATTTAGAGAGTCATCCAGGAAGTATCCAGGTTGACATTTGGTAAGTGAGCAAATTCCCAGAAACAGGTCCCAGTCGGGAAGCATCAGGCCGTTGAGGAGGGTTGAAGCCAGGCCCTCGTCAATGGCGAGATTTTGCGAAAGCATTCGCGCTCGATCAAGGGGAGTGGCCGGATAGCGCATTTGGTCAAGGATTGCCTGCAGTCTGCTGGCAAACCGGCGCCCGAGAGCGTCTGGGGAGGTTTCAGAAGAAGAATTCATTGAATAGATCGTTACAACTCCGAACCAACGCCGCCATCGTACAAAAGGTTGACTCTATAACGGATTACAGCCGATTTACCCATAAAAGGAGCCCAAAGCGGTGCTCAAAAGGAGATTTGTTGGCAATTTTCGTTTCTTTTCAACGCGAAGGGGTTAAAAATATGGGTGAAGATGCCGTAATGAATACACGCGGCTTGTGTGTTCCAGTTTCAACTATGACCAAAAGTAACTCAACTTTCGCAGGAGCATCGCTTCACCCGCAGACGATGCATCTTCCTACGGTTGAGCGAAGCATTCTTGATGAAAACACCTTCGCGCTCATGCGGCGCTGGAAAGCTGCCACCGTCGATCCCATCGACGATCCGCGAATAATGAATCGGTGGTTCCCAGGGCAGCGCGAGCTTTTCAGAATTCTCTCGGTTCTTACGGAAGAGCAAGTGGTCGACCTGGCGGATTGCCGCATGCCACTGTTCAGCTTGCGACTCCCGGTCGTGTCGTCTGACGGTGTTTTCCGTAAGGCTCTCCCGTCGAGTAACTTTGAGGCAGAGTGCCTGGAAGAGGCCGCTTTGGCGCTTGTCACCCGTCTTGACGCATTGCGAACCTCGCATACGCAGGGGCGCATTTTGTACGACCTGAATTCGGCCCAGGCCAATTTTTTCTCACGGCACAGCCCAAGAGAGCTTTACGCTGTCGCTACTGATCCGGCCGTGGGCTTGATCCCAGCCTCTACCGATGAATTCTTCACCATCGCTGCGATGTCGAAACTGACTTCGCGCGAACGGACTGTGCTTGCGGCAACTACCCGCCGCAATCACCCGCTTTCCCACTGATCGGTCACGAGCCGAACATTAAGCAAACTATGAGCAAAGATATCGCAATGGGCCGCGCGCTGGCCGCAAGAAACCGGTTGAATCTTTTTGACGATCCAAGATGGGAAGAGCGTTTCGAAGTCCTTATCCGACTCACCCAGCGTACGCAGCTGATTCAATCGCTTACTGGCACTGACGTGCGCCCGCAGCGGCTCAAGGATGCGGTGGACCGGCGCGTTGCTGCAATGGGGCGCGACATAGCAAGGCCGAGGGGGATTGGGCAGTCCTACACTGCCAAAGGGTTCCTGAGCAAATTGGTGGATAAGTACGACGCGGCCTACTTGGTCAACCTGCACTATGGCGCCAATGGCCCCGGTGCAGCATCTCAGGCCGAGACAAATTTGGGCGCAGCGCTCGACAAAAGAATTGAGGTCTACCTTCAGTACAGGTCGGCCTTGTACGAGAATCCCGATGACGCGCGGGTGAGGTTTGAAACCTACGTAGTGCTAATTGACGGGGTAAGAAATCGTGTAGTCGACGTGCACACGTGCCAGGAATGCTCTTCGCGGTTCGTCTGGACATTGGCATCCAACGTGCGGCCGACTTGCCCCGTCTGCGCCATTCATCAGCAAAGCATCGAATCGTCACGGCGAAAACTCGCGGAACTCCTCGGCCGCAAGCCTACTGACAACTGCTATTCGCTACGTGCTGCATCGTAAGTGAGACCGACCGCACTGGAAAGGCGCTACGTCCATCCGGCAGTCATTGAACATCCTTTAGGCTCAATGGCCTAAAAGCGACTCGTAGAGCGACGAACTATAAATCGCGCTCCCAGCACAATCAATAGATGATTTCGAGCTGGTTTCAGAAGACATTCCTAAGACGCCCATCACCCACTCCCGCCGCTGCCCGCCAGCCTGCTCGGGCGACCTTACCTGTGTCGCGGGTGAAAAATATCTACCCCCCTGACGATCCGGGACTGCCGATCCGTGATGCCGAATACCTCCTCAACGGAAACTCACAAATTCTAGGCCGCCTTAAGCTTCACGCCGCCACAAGTGATGCTCACTTTGACCAGAGGTTTATCAAACCCCTCGAGCGACTCGCAGAACACATCAGTGCGCTTCCCGCCACATCGTCGGGCCTTTTCTCCGGAGAAGGCGGGCTGTTTTGCGCTTCAATCGAGCTGGCGTTTCTCAGCTTCCAGGCTTCCGATGGGCGGATCTTTACCGGTGCCGAAAGTGTCGAGCGGCGGCACAAGCTAGAGCCACGATGGCGATACTTCTGCTTTGCCGCGGCGCTTTTCTATCCGATTGGGAAGCCCTTAGGTCGAATGATCGTGACCAATGCTCGCGGCGAAACATGGCAGAAGCATCATCAGAGCCTTGTGGAGTGGACTCTAGCGAGTGACACCGACCGGATATATGTGTTCTGGCCCGAGGACAAGGCTGAGCAAGGCCAAATTGGCCCTTCGCCGTACACGGCATCTATTCTCCACAAGATCCTCGGCCCGGACAACCTGGCGTGGTTGGAGGATGGCTCGACGCACCTGATTCGGGATCTATTCGAAGTCGTCAGCGGAGCTGATACGTCTGCAAAGATTGCCCGTGACGTCATCGCCACGATGTGGCAAAAGGTGAGGACTCGAGAAGAGGCCCGCATGCCCGAGAATTACGGACGCCTGACCATCGGCACCCACCTAACGCCCTATCTTGTCGGTGCGATGCGTGCCCTCGTGGATGCCGGCAAATGGGTGCCCAACGGCCTCCCGTTCATTGTGGACGCTGCCGGGCTCTACCTGGTGTGGCCACAGGCGGGCCACGATATTGTGAAGCAGGGCAAAGTTGACGGCCACGAGGGCTGGCCATCCTCCCCGTCCGTCCTGGCCGATCTGCTCAAAGCCGCGGGCATATTTGACACGGCGCGTGGCGACGACAGTGGGCAGGTCGAGGTGGTCGACTTTGAAGGCAATCTGCACCCGGCGTTTAAGCTGAAGAACCCGTTCGCGGTGATGGAGTCTTATGACCCGGCCGACTACAAGAAGTCGCCACCAAAGACTCTTGTCGCGGTACTCGCGGCCGACCCAATCGCGGTGGTGGAACGCAGAGTCGCGCAGGCAGCACAGCCTCAAGTGCAACCTGATGATGGCGCCGCAGCTCCCCAACTACCTTCGTCAAAAGGCACGTCCATTGATCAGGAGTCCGGTGAAATTTTGAACTATGAGCCAGTCGGATCCAGCACACCGGTGCCCGTTCTATCGAAGCGTGAGGAGGGCGATGCGCGAATTTCGGATCAAGGCACGAACTACCAGGAGGCAGCCGCGCCTTCCGAAAAGGCGGAGGCCAGTGACTCCAAAACTGGTGCCCGCGATGCTAGTCGAAATCCATCGGCAAACGCAACGTCGGTGCCCGTCGGCGCCCCTGAGGACCAGCGGAAGGTAAAAGAGGCGCCGGAAATCAAGTTCAGCGATCTGGTTCCAGAAGAGATCCGCAGGGAGATGAAGACCCCGCTTTCAGTTGAGCTCCTTGGGAAGGTAATTAAGACATGGCGCGAGCGAGGCGAGGACAGTACGACGATGCGGATGACGGACAACGGGGCCGCCATCAGCTTTGAACTCTTGTCCTCAATGATTCGCAACATACCGGACTGGGTAAACGAGATCGCCGTCGCCGGGCTGGTCTACACCGCACCAGCGACGCCTGGTCTCAAAATCATGAAGGTCGCGATACCCGAGGGTTCGTCGAAACCGCGCGAGGCAATTGTTATTTCGCGCTATGGGTGCAAGAAGCTGGGACTCTAGATGGCAAATGGACAAAGATTCGAGCAACTATTGCGGCCGATCTATGAGGCGCGTTCCACTATTGCGTGGCTCGTAGCCGCGGTTTGGATGGCCCTATGTGCCCTCATCATCAACGCAACCACCGTCACGTTAATCTCTTCTGCGGCGCTGGCCGCAGCGATGGCGATGTTGAGGATGGTTGGCGCGAGACGGCTGCTGAACTACAAGCTTGCCCTTGCCGGCAAGGACGTGCGTGTGATTCCAACAAGCACCCTTCAAAAGGCGATGAAGGACATGGGCAACAACCTGTGGCTCGGTTGGGGATATAGATGGGAGCCGCGCCATACTCAGCGCGCGTACGAAATCATGAAGCGGGATCTTGTCGACGTGTACCCGCCCCTTTGGTGGATCAAGTGGACGAAGCTGAAGCAAAACCCATTTAAGGCAAAGGGGCTGCCGTGGATCCATGGGCTCGATATGAAGGAGGTTGACATCTTCCTGCCCTTCGACTCGCTCAAAGGGCACTGCGCGATTATTGCGACAACCGGCGCGATCAAGACACGTCTGGCCGCGCTGGTGATATTCCAGCTTGCGATGCGAGGTGACACTGTCATCGTGATTGATCCAAAAGGGGATCGAGACCTTCGCGAAATCTGCCGCGAGGCCGCGCGGCTTGCTGGGCACCCTGAGCGGTTCCTGATGATTCATCCCGCGTTCGCCTCAGAATCCGTGCGCCTGGACCTCATCAAGAACTGGGATCAGGTATCACAAGTTGCGTCCCGCATAACGATGGTTTTGGACGCCCAGGAGGCCGACAATTTTAAGGAATTCTGCTGGATGGCCGTGCACCGGATCACCAACGGCATGAAGTATGTCGGACGCCGTGTCAGCCTCTACTCACTAAAAATTGCAATGGAGTCGCGGGTATCGGTCGAGAAGATGGCGGAAGCCGTGCTTGTGAAGTTCTTCAATGAAGAATGCCCCCAGCTCCTTGAAGCAATCGAGAAGGAAATCAATGCCTCGAATGCGGCAGGAAAGCGGCCTCAAAGCAAAAATGCGGTTGAAACAAGCTCGCCGACCTTGAGCGCGATGATCAAGGTTTTCCAATCCGACGTTCCTGAAACCGCAGAGGACGCGCAGAAGCTTGGAATTCCTGTCAAGCCGGAAGAGGTCCGAGGCCTGGTTTCCATCCTTGAGGCCAATAAGGAATGGTTCGGGAAAATGATCGTCAGTATCACCCCCCTGCTGACCAAGCTCACGACGGATGACTTGAAGGGTCTCCTATCCCCTGACTATGAGGATGTTGCCGACACAAGGCCAATCATGGACGGCAAGCGTCTCGTTGAAGGAAACCACATTCTGTATATGGGCACCGATACCCTGGCAGATGAATCGGTCGGAAAGGCAATGTCGACAATGCTCCTTGCCGAGATGTCCTCGGTGGCTGCAGAGATATACAACCACGGGCTCGACTCAGATCGTGGAGAAGAACCGCGGCGCGTGCATGTTGTGGTCGACGAGTGGGGCGATGCAGCATGCGCGCCGCTGATTCAGCAGGCGAACAAAGGCCGGGGAGCTGGCTTCTTCATCTGGGCGCTCGGGCAAACATTCTCTGACCTTGTTGACAAATTCGGTGGGAACGAAGCCCGTGCAAGGCGATTCATCGGCAACATGAACAACATGATCGTTGGTGCAACCCAGGATCCGGACACCATGAAGCTGATCATTGACAAGTTGGGTGAAACCGCGATTACTGTGCGCAGCTCCTCTTCCGGCATTGGGTCCAAAACAGAAGATGCCGGCCTTGAATTTTCGTCCAACCAGAGTGACAAGGCAGAAGACGTTGTCATGGAGATTTTCCCGAAGAGTCTTTTACCCTCACTACCGGATCTGCACTACATCGGCATATTCAACCGTGGCGAACTGATCAAAGGCCGGATACCGGTAATCCTCGAAGATGCGAAGGTAAAAAAACAATGAGTCAAGTGATCAATTTCGATCGTTCGAAAGCTACTTCTGGCGGAGGAGTTCGTATAGGTGGCTCGGGTATTTGGCCGCTCAGCGGCCTCTCGCAAACCTCACCGGGCGCGTGGCTCGATGCGACCATTGATGGAAAAGCATACGCTTCTGTTGCGCTTTCGCTTTGGACCCATCACCCGCAGCTCAGGGCGGCGACAGAGCGCCTCGGTGTGCTGCTGACCCCAATGTGGCCAACATTGGCAGGCGACTCGCTGCTCGCATGTGCGATTGAAAATGCAGTTACGAAGGTCGACGCTGCTGTGCGCCGCGGCGAATCGTATGAGGGCCGCGTTGTTGCAATTTATCTCTATTGGCTTGCCAATTGCGTTGCAGAGGTTGCCCGGTTGGCGGTCTATGGCGAGAACACGGATGGGCAGCTGCTTCGGTGGCGGTACTTCTCTGAGCCGCTGCACTCGTGGGCACTAGCCCACGGCATGAAGGAGCTGGAGACCGTTCTGGTTGCGGAACAGCCGACTGTGGAAGAAGTAGCCGGTCTGAGAATCCACCTAATCGCGCGGCTTACCGACGATCCCGTCGATGCTGGTTACCTTGAACTCCTGGCGCCGCGAGGATAACCATGGCCGTCAAAAGTAGCCAGCATATTGGCTTTTGGCTCGGTGTGATCGCCGTGGGGTTCCTTCTCGGGCCGGTGATGCGTTCCGGCTCCAGTATGGAGCAGTTCGTAAAATCCGAGATACACCAGACGAGGGAGGCATTGGGGGAAACTGTCGCAGTCAGGGTTGTTGGGTTTGCTTCCGGAATCTTCACTGGAACTCCCCTCGGGATGATCTCCCAGACTGCAAACGGACTGAAGCATTCAAAGGAAGACCGCGACCTTGGGGGACGGGTGGCAGGACCTGTCGGCATAGCCATGTCATCCATGTACAACAGCTATCTGCAGGGACTGATGTTGCAGGCGTATGTCATGGCGATGCGGTTTGCGATAGTGATGGTCTGGTTTGTGATCCTTGCTCCTCTTCTATTTGCTGCGGTCTACGACGGATTTATGCAGAGAAAAATCAAGCGTGCTGAGTTCGGGGCACTTAGGCCTGCGACCTTTGCTCTCGCGAGCCTTCTGGTCATCCCCTTGCTCGTCTTACCTCTGGTATACCTAGTCGTTCCGTTCAGCATCTCCCCCCTCCTGGCCCCCGCTTGGGCCTTAATTGTTGCCATCCCGCTTTCGGTACTGATATCAAACACGCAGCCGCTCTTCGGGCGCTGAGGCAAATGGCTCGGACAACTGGCCTTGCCGCTCCAACGGCAAGTGTCATCGCCTATCTCGGGCAAACCTGACGGGCCGGCGGCCGGGCGTATTGAGTCAGGGCGATAACTACTTGCTGCATGGCGAGCGCTCATAACCATGGCGCCTATTCGCCGTCCTTCCTGTAAGTAGCCCGGGCGCTCTCATAACGCGGTCGCTCAACAAGCCAGTTTCCATGCGTTGAGCGGGACGGAAATTCCCTGTCTATCAACAGAATAGGGTGCATGCAAAATGCGAACCCCACCGGCGACAGATCCTTGAACGAGGTTGCTCGCGTTGGGAATACTCAGCGGGTTCTCGCTCAGTTGATGGACACATTGGACGTCCTACGGCCGTACTTCGCCGATGGCGAGATCAATGAAATCATGATCAACGGGCCCGACGACGTCTTCATCTCCAAGCACGGCGAGGACACAAAGGTCCGAGTAAAGCTGAGCGCGCCAAATATTCGGGCCGCAATTACTCTGATCGCCGGGTTGATGGAAAAAGAGGTGGGGGAAAAATCGAAACAACGCGTGTTGTCGGCCAGGCTCCCCGGCTTTCGAATTGAGGCGCTGCTTCCCCCTGTCGCCGTAAACGGACCGTCGATGTGCATTCGCCGGCATGCCGCCCGTGTGTTTTCCATTGAGGAATATGTCGCGTCAGGCGTGATTTCCGAAAAGTACGCTGACCTTATGGCGCAAGCCATTGCAGCAAAGGAGAACTTTCTTATCGTGGGCGGCACCGGGTCGGGGAAGACGACGTTGATGAACACGGCATTGAGCATGGTTCCAAAGGAGGAGCGGCTCTTCGTCATTGAGACAGTCCACGAACTCAAGATTACTTCCCCGAATGCTGTCCTGGTCGAATGTGACGATGAGCAGGGCATGACTGCCCGCCGCGCCGTTCGAACAGCAATGCGATACGCCCCCAAGCGCGTGATTGTGGGTGAACTTCGCGGACCCGAAGCCTATGACTGGATGGACGCTGCTAACACTGGCCATCCAGGCTCCGCGGCAACGATCCATGCGAACAGCGCCAGTCGCGCGCTCGGCCGACTGGAGAACCTCGTGCTGATGGCGGACATGGGCATTCCGCATGAGGCGATCCGTGTCGCAATCGCCGACACGTTGCAGTGGATGTTCTACATAAAGCGAGAGGGCAGTAAGCGCGCCGTCTCCGAGGTTTGCCGCCTACACGGTTTCGATCGTGCGAGTGGTGACTACTCCCTTGAGCACTTTTAACAGTTTCCCTTTTGAAAACCCTGGAGATATCCCAATGAAAGCATCAATCAGCCGCCTCGCCAGCATGTTCAAGGCACCAGCGCCGAAAGGACAGCACAATGCGTCCGTCGCAATCGCATGTGCCATGGTGGCGGCCTTCCTCTTGTCAGCGGTTCCCATTGAAGCGATGGCTCAATCAATGAGCATGCCGTTTATTGAAGGCGTCGGCTGTCAAGTTGCCATGTGGATGAAAGGACCCCTTGCTATCCTGATTTTCATCGTCGTCTGCATTGCCACACTGGTTATCGGCTTGATCACCAAGATGGACTGGGGCCGCATGATCAGCGTGGCGATTGTGTTCGGCATCATCCAGGGCCTGGTTTCCATCTTGCTGAGCACCGGGACCATTCAGCTTCCAAGCTGCTTGTCCTAAGCTGCGCCTGGCTACGCCGTATGGCCTCCCGGTCGTCCCCCTTTCATCAGTCCCTACACCGGCCCCGTTTGATCATGGGGGTCGAGAAGAGCAGCTTCGCGGGTCTTGCGCTCGTCGGCACATTTCTCATCGTAGCCAAAAGCTACTGGGGCATTCCCATCGTCTTCCTTGGCTACCTGATCGCAAGGTGGCTTTCGAAGCGTGATGATCAATTCATCGGGATCTTGATGCGCTACTTGCGCGAGGGGCACGTCTATGACGCTACACCCCGGCTCGAAGACGCCAGTTCCCGGCCGAAGGGTTGGGGTAGGGGACTTCCCCTCTAATTTGTCAAAAGGCGTACATGGTTTCCTTCGAAGATCTATTCACAAAGCCGCGTAAAGCGGCGCGCTCGTTTGCGGAGCTGCTGCCCTGGTTCACGCAGGTCGCTCCCGGGCTCGTGCTTTGCCAGGACGGGTCTCTGCTCGCAGGATACACATACGAGGGGTCTGACGTTGAGGGTAAGCAGGATTTCGAAGTTGACCAAAGAATTTCCCAGCTCCAAACGGCACTTCGGGCGCTGAATGACCGAATTACGCTCTGGACAATTCAGGAGCGCCGTTTTGTCACTGGCTATCCGGCCGGCGACTTCACGAACCCAATCGCCCAGGCAATCGATCGGCAGTGGGAGAAAGCGTGTACGAAGCAAAGAAATGCGGCGGTGACTCAGTGCATGTTTCTTTCCTTCAATTTCCCGAACCGTTCAGAGGCCTTCTTTGAGGCGATTCGAAGCGAGGTAAGTGAGAATGACGGGAATTTTCTCGCCGCCGTTTCTGGTCTCATTCGACGTCGACTGACCGACAAAGGCGCGGTCGCGAGGGTGCGCGGCCAGTTGAGCGACATGACCGTCGAATTCGAGAAAATTCTTGATACCTTCTCGGGGATCGTTGAGCTGAACTTGGGTTTCTCGCGCTTGCGCGATGACGAAATGCTCGGTGAGCTCTACGCACGGGCAAATCTTGCTTCGCCACGGGGGCCGGTGAGCATCAGCAAGGGCATGACCTATCTCAACACAGCGCTTGCAACCGACACCTTGATCAGAAGGCACGATCAGATTGAGTTCCAGGGGCCGACCAAAAGTACGTTTGTAGCCGCACTGTCGACCACGGGTACGCCGCAGGAAGCGTTCAGCGGAGACGTCGATCGCCTCATGGGGGTGGACTGCGAGTATGTGCTCATACAGTGCTATCGCTTCATGGATCGGACGATCGCAGAGAAGGCCATTCAGGACGCGGAGATGTTCTACCGCAGCGAAGTTAAGTCTGTGCTCACAAGGGCAGCTGAGCGCCTACTTGATACCGTCTCCGACAAGGTAAACACCGGAAATTTGCAGCTTGCTGACGATGCACAGGAGGCACTGGTCGAGCTGACCGCCTCTAATGTGAGTTACGGCTACTACAACATGACGGTGCTGGCACTCGGAAACAACCAGAAGGAGGCTGAGAATGCGGCCGACCTGATGGCAAGCAATCTGCGCGCAAGTGGGTACACGATCATACGGGAACGCCAGGGGCTTATCTCCGCACTCCTTACATCGATGCCTGGGAACGCCAACGCCATCATGCGGTGGAAACTCGCATCGACGGCGAATCTGGCCGATCTGGCCCCAATTAGGACGATTTCGACAGGGGAAAAGACGCACCCATTCTTCTCGCGCCTGCTTGGCTATGACGTTCCTCCACTCTGCCGGTTCGTCACACCCTACGGAATCTCCTACGACTTCAATCCTCACGAAACGGACCTTGGCCACACGGCGATCGTCGGCGGCGCCGGCTCGGGCAAGACCTCACTTCTGACCCTTCTGATTTCGCAGTTTCAGAAGTACACGCCGTCCCAAACGTTCATCTTCGACAAGGACCACTCGCTCATGATTGCCACTGTGCTCCTGGGCGGGAAGCACATTGATCTCGGTGGCAAGGGCGGCAGGAAGATCGGGATGAACCCCGTTCGGGTCATGCTCGATGCGAACGACGACATGAGATTGCGGCAGTGGGTCGAAGTGCTCATTGCAGCCGGTGGAAGTGAGGTCTCGGCAACTGAAGGGCAGGCAATTTTTACGGCGATTCAAGGGCTGCGCCGTTCCCATCGGTCTGGGTGGCGCCTCTCAGCCTTGTATGCGCTCATCGCCGGTGCGGACCAAACACTTGCCGCAAAGCTGGCGCCTTATGTGGACAGAACCGACGACGATGATGCCGGCGCTGGTGCCTATGCGCCGTACTTCGACAACGACGAAGACAACTTCCAGCTTTCCAGCATGGTGGGAATGGAATGTGGCGGAATTCTGCAGACTCCTCAGCTCGCCAGTCCATTTATGGACTACGCCTTCTACAACATCGAAAGCAGGTTGGACGGGACCACGCCTACGCTCATCTATATCGAGGAAGCCTGGTACATGCTGGCAAACCCGATGTTTGCAGCGAAGATGGAAGACTGGTTGAGGACGTTCCGCAAGAAGCGCGCATTTGTGATGTTCGCGACCCAAGCGCTGGACGAACTTGCTCGGCTCCCGAACATTGGAAGTTTCGTTACAAACATCCCGTGCCAGATCCTCCTGCCGGCAGTCAAGTCGTCTGTTCACCAGCAGGCTGCCCTGTACAGCCAGGTATTCGACATCAATGAGAGCCAGCTCAATCTTCTCGCGCATGCGATTCCGAAGCGTGACTACTTGCTGGTGAAGCCATCAGTCACCCGGCTGGTCAGCACTCAAATGCCTCCGCTACTCATTGCCATCAACGAGGCAACCACCCAGCCCGCTATGCGGCAGGCCGTGATCGAGGCATCCATTCGGGGCGGGCCCGGCTGGGAACTGAAATTTGTGAAAGAGGTACTACATGTTGCTGCATAAATTGAAAACACCCCTTGCCCATCTGCTGATTCTTATGGGCGTTTCGTCCATGTCGCTGCCGGCCCACACCGGCACAGTCGCTGGCTTCGGCGGCGGCACGGAGATCACGCAGCTCCTGAACAATGGGGAACTCGTGAAAGTCTCGATTGACTCGGCCGAAACCGCGATGACCACAGTTCAGGCACACATGGTGCAAATCGAGCAGTATCGAAACCAATTGCTGAATACCATGGGAGTCGACCCGGCGGTGCTTGCGGGGAACATTGTTGACGCCAACAAGGCTTACAACACCTTGCGCAACTACCAGCAGTCCATCAATGGTTTGACCGGAAGTCTTTCGAGCCAGTTGCAAAACCTTGACTCGAACCAGATGGCTGCGAAGCTCATGAATATGTCCTGGAAGGACTACGTACTGAAAACGGCAAATGACGCGCGACTTGGCAACGAGCGTGCAAAGTTGAGGATCCAAACCGCCCGTTCAACAATGGAGCAGGTGGACGAGGACTACAAGTTCGTTCAGGAGCAGGGTAGCGCGATTTCGGCGGCAACAGGGCAACACGAGTCGATCAAGATACTGAACAACCAGATGAACCGTCTGGTCCAACAGAATGCCCGCATGGTCGCCATGATGGCAAGGGCTGAGAGTGACGTGGACGCGAAGGTAGATGCTGCCAACGACAAGCTCAAGACGACAAATGAGTTCGACCTCGTCCAGAAGCGACAGAAGGCGATTCGGGCCCAGCAACTTGAAATGATGCAGCGGTGAACACTATTTACGAAAGCCCAGTCCGGTTTTGGTTTGCCTCGCTGGTCGGCAGGGCTGCTTTCAAGGCTGCTCAGTTCGCCGCGAACGTTGCAGCTGCCGGCAAGCGGAAACGCCTTCTGCTCGCGTTGCTTTGTGTGACGTTGGCCCTTGGGGCTACCCTGACGGCTGCACAAAACCCACCGGCCGAGGGTGCGGAGTTGGAAGCCGCCCAGGCTGTGGCGCAGACAGTCCCAACCGGCGGAATTTCTGGGCAACAGATGGCGCAGGAGATAACGTCGGCGCTAGATCAGGCCTTGCAAAAGCTCAAGTCAAATGCTTCGATGAAGTCCTTTGGTGACAAACTCCTCGGGCTGGGCGTTTTTATCGGGATGATGTGGGGAGCGTTCAAGACCATGGCCGGGGGGAAGGGAATTGGCGAGTTGATTGGCGAATGGGTTCCGATTTTCGTTGGCGCCGGTGTGGTCGTTGCGATTATCGATCCAGCCTATGGAGGCGCTCGGCAGATCGTAAGCCAGATGGACTCGCTTGCCTCATCGGTCACGGGGGCCGATGTGAGTACCCTAACTTCCCTTCTTGGGGATTCCACGAAGCTCATCTTCAACAGCATCTATTTGATTGCTGACACGAGCTCGGCCACGGATGGGTCAGCCGCTGACCTACTCTCCGGGAAGATCATGTACATGGTCGGATCCTTCATATTTGTCAACATCATGAAAATGGTCACCATTTTCCTGGTTCTGCTTGCAGGATGCGTTTTTCTGGCCACCGCGGCTATGGCAATGGTTAGTGTGGAACTTGTCGTATGCCTTGCGCCCGTCATGGTCCCCTTTCTGATATTCAAGCCAATGTCATGGGTCTTCGATTCCTGGCTCCGATTCCTTTTGGGCGCGTGCATGATGAAGTTGGTTGCAGCATTCATGTTCCTGATCACTGGGAAGCTGTTTGAAGCGCTGGCCAAGGTCGCGGCAAAGATTGCAAAAGACTCGGCGGGAACGGCTTCCATGGACACGCTGACAGCCGACGTAACGCTTTATGGATTTATGGTGTTGCTGGCCGTGATGGCTGCGCTATTCATGGCCCAGGTGCCCTCAATCGCCACTGGACTCCTGCAGGGCAGTGCTGGTGGTGCTGGCTTTAGTGGGATCAAGGGCCTCACACAGAGTGCCGGTGCACGCGCTGCGAACTATGCCGGAGGCGCCGCCGGGCAAGGGGCCAAATCTGGTGTGTCATCAGCCTACAACAGCACTGTCGGTGCGCAGCGTGCATCGTCACTTGGGGCCAGTGACGCGAGAAGTGGAGTGCCATCTGGCGCTACTCGTTTCAACAGCAACTCCCAGAATCGGGCGTATCAAAAATCCTACAGGGCGAACGCACCATCCAAGGAGCAACCGACGCCCCCACAAAAATGACTTTCGGCGAACCCAGTGAGCGTGTCCGCCACGGCATTTGACAGCCGTGTCTTCTGTGATACTTTTGGTAGAACAGAAACGGAATAACATGAGAAACACCAAATTTTCCTTGATGGGCGCACTTCAGGAGTCGGCTGGTCGAGTTGGCATGTTCGCTACCTTCGCCTTGATGGTGGTGCTTGTCGTATTTCCACTTGTTGGGATTTGGCTAACCTGGGTCGTTAATGCCTTCCAAGGCACGATGACGACGTTTGATTGGAGCCTGGGTGATAAAGGCCAAGTTCTTCCTACGCGAGGACTTTTGTTCCTCTCCGGCCCAGTGGCATTTCTCCTGGCTTTCCATCTACTCCGCTTCGTCACAGCCTTATTGGGGTCCGGTGGAGAAGCCGGGGTTGCTATTCCAATGACCGCCTCCGTCGGGCTTTCGGCAGCAAGCGCCTGGGTGGTCAAGTTCTATGGGGCAACGTTTGCCATCTGGCTCGCCCTGGCCGACCATGGCCCGCATGAACGCTACTGGCCGTTCGCTTCGGTCGTTGCCCTTGGTATTGCCTCGTGGTGGCTCGTTAAGAGCGAGTTTCTCTATGGATTCAAGGCCAAGCCTTCTCAACTTAGGGTTCGTGCCCAAAACGACGCTGGCGAGGTCGCAGTGCCAGAAGTCGCGCGCGTGATCGTGCCGAAACTCACGTTCAAGGATATCCACGGGAACACAGACCTCAAAAAGCGCCTCCTAGCAGCTGGGCACGCGATCACTGCCCCGCGGGCCGAAGGGGTGAAGCCGCGTAACGGAATCCTGCTCGGAGGCGATCCGGGCAATGGGAAGACTGTGCTCGCAGAGGCCTTGGCCGGGGAACTGAAGCTGCCATTCCTCACCCTCACCCATTCTGATGTTGCGAGCCAGTGGGTCGGGGAACGCACAGTGCGGATCAAGGCGGCATTCGACCAGGCGATTCGCAATCAGCCATGCATGTTGTTCATCGACGAAATCGACAGCTTCCTCCCCACCCGGGGGGACTCGGCCGGCCAGAATAAGGAGGATAGTGATGTCGTCAACTCGCTTCTGACGCTGCTGGTTGACGTGCGCAGGCACCGGGTAGTGATCGTGGCCGCTACGAACTACATGGACCGGCTTGACGGCGCCGCTATTCGAGAAGGGCGATTCGACTTCAAAATTGAGGTTTCACCGCCGGATCAGGACGCCCGGGTGGGGCTGCTCCAGAGCGGAATCAAGGCCCATACTCCAACGGCTCAAGTATCACCGGACGTGCTGCGGAGCGTGGCGCTTCGCTGGAACGGCTTTTCTGTGAAACGCATCCTCGCCGTTACGGAGGAAATGCCTTCTTACCTCGCGGACAAGGTCGGTGGCGGTGGGCGCACGGAGCAGTTGACCTTTGATGACTTCATGAGTGCCCTGCGCCGCATTCAGGGGCAGCGTGGTGCGAAACCTGAGAATGTGAAAAGCCTGAGCGAGATGGTGTTCCCAGACTTCACCAGGAACGCGCTGGCGATGATCGCCAGTCGCCTGGCGGATCCTGTTCGTGTGGAGCGGCTGGGCGGGTCCCTTCCGACTGGAGTGCTCTTCTTTGGCCCCCCGGGCACCGGCAAGACGGCCGCGTGCAAGGCGCTTGCGAAGGAAGTTGGCTGGACCTTCTTGATTGCTACTGGCGCCGACTTGGCCCGCGACCCGAAGGCGCTGGAGAAGCTCTATACAAAGGCGAAGGAACTGCGGCCGACACTCATCTTTATAGACGAAGCCGATGAGCTTCTGCGGTCGCGGGAATACTCACAGAACACGGAAGCAACGAACAAGCTGCTAACCCTCATGGAGGGCGTGAACGACCGGGTACGGGACGTGCTCTGGGTTGCGGCAACGAACAACCCCGATCAAATTGACCCTGCCCTCTTGCGTGGCGGACGTTTCACCGAGAAGGTTGAATTTGTCAGGCCAAGCGGTGCGCAGCTCGTGGCACACCTTACGCATTGGCTGGCCCATCGCAAGGTAGATATGGCTCCGGATTTCAGCGTTGAAGAGCTGGTTCAGCTGATGGGCGATCAGAGCATTGCAAATGCAGAGGCAATCTGCCAACACGCTGTCAACAGGGCGATAAGCCAAACTGACGGGGACCAGATCGTTATTAGTCGGAGCGACGTGGACGTTGCAATTACAACTGTTTTAGGCGATCGAGGATGAAATTGGGAAAGTTATTCACTACGTGCGCTGCAGTGATGCAGGTCATATTCTGGGCGCCGCACGCGTCAGCAATGGATCTTGCGAGCAACGCCTCAACCGGTGCTCAGCTGGCAAGGGCGGCAACGTTTCCGATCAGTCAACCAGCTCAACCCAATGATTGCGTTTCACAGGCCGGTGATTTTCACGGAGTGAACTCGTGGATCGTGCGTGCGATTCTCAAGGTGGAATCCAACTTCAACCCTAAAGCGATGAACAAGAATCGAAACGGGACAACTGACGTTGGGATGGCGCAGATCAATTCGATGCACTTTAAGGAGCTGAAGTCACACGGAATCGCCCCCGATGACCTGCTCGACGGGTGCATTGCAAGTTACGTCGCGGCATGGCATTTAAAAAAGCAGATAACGGCGTATGGGAACACCTGGTTCGCGATCGGGGCGTACCACTCTGCAACGCCATGCTTCAACAAACGGTATACGGGACTCGTCTGGAATGTGCTTCGAACGTGGGGAGTGGTTCAAGGAAATAAGGAGTCGCCAGGATCCCTTGACTCCTGTGGGTCAACCCAAGTTGCCAGCTCGGGCAAGCAGCGGACTTCTACGGCCGGGACATCGGTTTTGGCTCTCGACGGCGAATAACCTACCCACTTGAACGGATCAACATGCTTGAAAGTGCCAATGCTCAATAACCCAACGAACCCAACCCATGGATCTGCAGCGATGCTCGATCAGCTGCAGCAGATCATGGTGCTCCCGAACGAGCAAAGAATCGCGTTGATGAGCGCGTGGTCGGCAATTGATCCTGCCGTCGCCTTTGCTGGCCGGGCCATGCCGGCAGAGGAGGTCATAGTCGAAGAGCCTGGTGCGGATACCTTGGCAAATTGGCTTGAGGCTATTGGGGACTTGCCCAAACGCCAGCGGTACGCGCTGATGGAGGACGCGCTTGGACGTGAAACGTCCCTCGGTGAGCGGGAGGCCATCCATGTCGCGATGTCGAATCTCACGAACTCGGACCCCTTATTTGCAATAGAAGTGTCAGTGACTAAATATGCTTATGAGCACCCAGTGCTGATCTGTCTGGGTGCATTTGGATTGATTCTCCTAACCTGGGCCACAGTTAAGGGTGCCTGGCGAATAGTTTTTTAGGTCACTCTCTCCCTCTCTCCATCAATTGCCTGCTTCGCTGCAGGCTTTTTTTTGCACTCCGCGGATCAGCGAATCGCCCGAGCGGTAGACCGGCACGGTCGTGGCGTCACCCCTGGAAGTAGAAACTACTACCCTGCGCGACTGGCCGGCAAATCTACTTGAGATTTTGGCTCAATGCACCGTTTCTGCAGCGTTGAGCGGGAAAGGAAATGTCCCTGAGTCCTTAGCATTGCTCAGTACTTTAGGGCAAATTCAATGGGCATTTTTTCCGCGCTACAGAGAAAGCCGTCCCCGGACCGCGACGTGATAGCCATCGGCACACCGAAAACGCTCCAGTCGCACCCGAACACTCCAGTGGCAGCATTTGAGGACGGCGCGAACAAGTTCGCCGAGATCTACGGCAGCAGCATGGTGTCCTCGAACCGAATGTTCATTCTCTCTCTCGTCGCATTATTGCTCGCCGTGACGGCGGTCGGTGCAGTGACCGTGCTGCTTCCCTTGAAGGAGGTGAGGCCGTGGCTGGTTGAGGTAGACGCACGAACTGGGGTGGTGAACAAGCCCATTGAGGTGCAGAAGGTAACTCCGAACATAGCTGTTGTGCAGGCTGAGCTCTCCCGCTGGATCGAGGCGGTCTACACACTGGACCCACTACGAACCAATGAGCTATTCAAATATGCGAACGTTCGCTCGCGCGAGAAGGCCATTGGCCAGTTCACTGAATTTCGGGTACGCGAGCGCGTCTTTGAGCGCCTGCAGCGGGAGCCTGGGCTGATTCGCGAAGTAAAGGTCTCCTCTGTTGATGCCTCCCAGACGGGAATCGCCTTTGCATTCCTGACCACTACTGAGCGGGTCGGACGTGACTCGGAGCCAAAAGAAAAGCGTCTCCGCCTCACGATGCATTACCAGCTTGATCCCCCCAAGAACCAAACCGATTTACTGGCCAATCCACTCGGCATGTATGTGGTTTTCTTCAATGAAGCCGAAGAAAGGGCTGCGCGATGAAATTCAGGCAACTCGTGGCGTTGGCCACAGCTATCTTGTGCCTCGGAGTCGCCTCGGCGCATGCTGAGCTTATTGCAACGCCGCTCACGGGAGACTCGCGACTTGTCCAGTTTGGATATGACGAGGACAACACATTCCTTGTTCTGACCAAGCCAAAGGCTGTGACGCACATTCAGTTTGCGCCCGACGAGACCCTCCAATCTGTTGCAGCCGGCGACACGGCGCAATGGGAGCTGACCCCGACAAAGAATCGCAAGAACCTGTTCATCAAGCCGAAATACGAAGATCTTGAGACGTCGATGTCGGTGATTACCGACAAACGCACGTATCAATTCGTTCTGAAGTCCACGGGCGATGGGAAGAAGTGGTACCAGCGTGTGTCGTGGCTCTACTCTGGCACCATGCTGTTGGAGTCGGATGCTCAGCTCGAGGCGACCCCATTGCCATCTGGGAAGGGTGCGAGGCAAGCGTCACAGCCCTCATCCATCGGCGAAGCGTCCCTCGGCATCAGCGCCGGCATTGATCCCATCAAACTCGACGGGCTCAAGCCCGAGAATCTCAGCTTCAGCTATTCGACCAGTGGAAGTGCGGCGTTCAGGCCTGTGATGGTTTTCGATGATGGGCGATTCACCTATTTCAAGATGCCAGCTGACCTGCAAGAGCTTCCTGCACTCTTTGCGGTAATCGAGGGGCAAGACTATGCGCTTGTGAACTATCACATCAAGGGCGACTACATGGTTGCCCAGCGTTTGCTCGACGTGGCTGTCCTGAAGTTGGGCAAAGCCGAAGTCCGTGTTACCAGATATAAGCCCAGGACCGGATTCTTTGGCACCTCCATCGGCTCGAGCGAGGGCGGCTGATGTCAAGCAGCACAAAGTCGATCATTGATCCCAATGATCCAAAACCTGGGATCCCCATCCGAAAGGGAACCCTCGGCGCGATTGTCCTTTTTCTGCTGATTGGCACTTTCGTGAGCGCGCTGTTTCTCAGTGGCGGGACCAAACAACAATCGCAACAGCCTACGGCTGAGAAGAAAGCGGACTCGCAACCTTCTGACTCCGGTAGCCGGGCTGCAATCGACGAGGAAGAACGGAAGGCCCGGCAGGCCACCGAGATAGAGGCCCGCAGGAACGGGCCGGCCGGGACCGCTGTGCCGGTAAACCCAACGAACAGCCCTGTTCCTCCAAACTTGCGAAGAGACAACCCGGATGCAGCGCTCGCCGAAGGAGCATTTGCAGCGACTGGCGTAAAACCCCGTGTGGGTGCGTCTGTTGCCGGCAGCGCGGCTGTGGACCGTGATGTAGAGACCGAGGTCGGCTCGCGGTCTTCAAAGTCAATGGTTTTTGACAACGAGGGGCAAAGTGCTGGCGGCGGTGCCTCAGGTTATGGGTTGTTCAGTACCGCGTCCACAGGTGCACCCGCTCCGCAGGAGAAACCCCGCGCGCCAACTTCTATTGCATTGCCTGGCCTTGAGGCTCTCTCGCAGGTTCGTGCGCCGAGTTCCGCGATGACTATGAGCTCCGGCCAGCTTGCCGCGCTCAAGGCTGCCCAAACCCGCTCGCCTACAGCCGGGGCAGGGACCTCCGATAAGGCGTGGCTGAGTGAGTATGCCGATGAAGAGAAGAAGACCAACAAGGCGATCAAGAGCTACCGTACGGCCTCACGTTTCACTCTCCATCAGGGCAAGGTTATCCCTGCGGTGCTTGGTCGGAAGCTCAACTCCGATCTGCCCGGGGAGATCACTGCCTACACCACTGTCGACATCTATGACAGCCTCGGAAACGGGCACCTGCTAATTCCGAAGGGAACTGGTGTTGTAGGGCGGTACAGCTCTGGAATCAAGATGGGGCAGGAGCGAGTCCTCTTTGCATTTCAGCGACTGATCATGCCGAACGGCGAAGGATTTGACCTTCCCGCAGCTCAGGGCTCAGACCTCGCCGGCGCATCCGGGATCACCGGTGACGTTGACAACCACTTCTTCCAAATGTTCGCAAGCAGCCTATTCATCGCTTGGACGGCAGACAAAGTAGCGCAGCCCTCCAACGTAAACATCTACGGCGGACAGGCCCCTCAGTCTCCTGCAGGGGAGGTACTGGTGGACGTGGCCAAGACAGTCCTCGAGCGCCAAAAGAACATCCCTCCGACCATCACAGTGGATCAGGGGACCCGAATCAACATTGAAGTGAAGCAGGACATGGAATTCAGTGGCCCGTATATGAGGAGTAGGACGCAATGAGGTATCAGTTCTTTGTGCTCAACGCGGCGGTATCCGCGCTCCTGGCCGTAGTGCCGCAGGCAATCGGCTCGGCTCCGGAGCGGGTGGGGCAGTTTGACTTTAGCTACCTGACCAGTGGGGCCATGAGGGCAACTCCGGTTCAGGTTTTTGACGATGGCAAAACTACCTACTTCCAGTTTCGCGCTGGCGAGGCGGTTCCCGCGATCTTCCAGAACAAGGATGGCCAGATCGGGCTGCTCGTGCCGACACAGGAAGGGCCATATATTCGGGTCGCGGAGATTGGCGGGCGGTTCACCCTGCAGCTTGGACGCTCACAAGCGACAGTCGTCTATGCGGGTGCCGGGCGCGCAGACGTACCGCAGATTAGCGCCGTCGCGCCGAACGGGATGAAAGCTGAATATACGGGTGGGGGCTATCCCAAAGACCGAAGTGTCCAGCTCGTCGCATCCCTTGGCAAGGCGCAGGCGTTTCTCGGCTCAAACGCACTTGAAGCGAACAGCTACGCCACCCCGTTGAAGGGCGATGCGGTGACCTGGAAGGGCGGGGAGAGTCAAGTCTCAGAACACCAGCTCTGGTTCACGGTCGGTTCACCCAAAGTTGGTCCCGCAGCGCTGCGAGAGATCAGCCAATTGGCTAAGTCGCTAAAGCTTGCGACACGGATCACCATTGTTGGCCGCGATGATGAATCCTACAAAGAAGGCCTTGACATGGCGAGAGCCCAGGCGCTGCGCGATGCGATGTTGAAGGCGGGCGTACCTGCCGATCGGATCGTCCTGAAAACAGGCGTCCAGGGCGGGGCAAAGAATCGCCTCTGGCCGTCGGATGTACGGATTGAGACGATGCGCCCAACTCTCATTGCCCAACCTACGCCCAAGGCGGAGGCCGCTGCTGACAACAAGCATGCCTATGTCAAGGCCAATGTGGACGAACTGTTCAGGTCAGGTGCCATTACACGCGACCAGGCCCAGGCCATCCTCCAGCGGTCCTCGCAACAGGCGCCTGGCCCGGTCGCGGCGGCACCGCAGGCGCAGCAGATCCCCGTGCAGGTCGACGTTCCTGCAGACGGATTCAACTTCAGGGCGTCCGATCTCACCGTGGCCGGCACGATTCGGCGCTGGGCCGCGTCTACGAACTATCAGGTCGTGTGGGACGCACCGGCGCATTCGGATGCGGCGATCAATGGTGACGCTCTCATGCAGTCGGCATCCATGAAGGAGGCCCTGGAAAAAGTCGTTTCAGGCCTGCAGGGAAAGGGCTACGACATCCAGGCCACCGTCTACAGCAACCGAGTAATCCGTTTTACGGGAGTCAGCAAATGAGTTATCAAGGCAAGGCCGCGTTGGCGGCAATCTTATTGACGGTCGGACTGGTGGCGGTGGCCCAGCCAGTCAAAACTGTTGATGCCCCCTATGTCCCGAAGGGTGCTGCACCGGCCAAATCCGCACAGGACCTTCCGTTTGCGTCCGCAGCGGCGTTGCCGGTCGACGCAAATCCGACCATGTACCTGTTGCCGACCAAGTCAGTTGCGACACAGCTGCATGAAATGGCCGCCCTTGCAGGGTGGTCACTGGTGTGGGAGGCATCTGACTTCACCCCAGTAAACAAGGTGTTGATCAGCTCGGATTTCATCAAAGCGGTCGGAATTGTCATCGATTCCGCCAATCTCGATCGGGCGAACCTGAAGGCGACGTTCTATCGCGGCAACAACATCGTGCGCGTTACGGAGACTCAAAAATGAAACTCACTCCCCTTTTCCTCGCAATGGCGATGGCTGTCTCCGGCTGCGCAACAAGCTTGAACCCCCAAATTGCGGCAGTTAAGCCTGCCGTCGAGGCTTCCAAGGCTGAGGCACTGCAGCTGATTACAAGGCCAGCGCCGGCACCGGAGTTCTCGAACATCACGTTCTCTGAGCAAAGCTGGGTTGCCCTCCGAAAGATTGAGCGAGCAGACAGAGGGGCCGCCAACGAGCAAACCGATGCCGCGATGATCGAGATCAACCAGCGTTTTCAGAACTTGAACGAGGTCGCAAGTGTCATCTCGTCGCTCACGGGCTTCCCGGTTTCAATCGCCCCAGATGTTCCAGTCGCATCTGCCACGGTTGGCATGCCTGGAATGCCGGGAGCTCCTCAAGGTCCGGGCGGCATGCCAACAGGGATGCCTGGTGGAAGTATTGTTCCAGCGATTTACCCATCCGGTGGTGCCGGCAGTATGTCTTCGCCCGCGAACAATGGGCAGATCGGCGTGAATTCACCGTTTTCTGCAAACTACTCCGGGAGCCTTACCGGGTTCATGAACAAGGTGACAGCCTATTACGGCATCTTCTGGAAGGCAGATTCTTCAAGCCTGCGACTGTTCTTGATGGACTCGAAGACGTTTCGCATTGCTGCGCTCCCTGGGGACACCCGCCTGTCCAGCACGGTGGAATCTTCTTCGAACTCGAATGGCTCGTCTGGCTCCGCGGGGGCAAGCACCGGAACAGGCGCAACCCAAAGCGGCGCGTCTGCAAATTCCACCGGAGTGGCATTCGCCGGACTCTCGGTGTGGTCAGCGCTGGAAACTGGCATCAAACAGATGCTCGGCACCGGCGGCCGCGTAATCGCATCGCCAGCTACCGGAACAATTACCGTCACCGACACACCGACAGTGCTCGCCCGGGTCAGCGAGTTCATCAATGGCCAGAACCAGGCTCTGAACCGTCAGGTTACGGTCAAAGTGCGCGTCCTGTCAGTGGAGCTCAATGAAGGGGACAACTACGGCGTCAACTGGGACGCGGTGTATTCGAATCTTGCCTCTGCTTCGAACCCGTATTCCCTCGCGATGAAAACTGCGTTCCCATTTGCCGCTGGGGCCGGGAACATGATTCTCTCGGCACCGGCGTCTTCGACAAGCCGGTGGGCCGGGTCAAGCGCAATGTTCTCAGCTTTGTCGACGCAAGGCCGAGTACGCGAGTTGACCTCTGCGACGCTAATCACGCTGAACAATCAGGCCGCTCCTGTAAATGTTGGCCGCCGCGTCTCCTATCTTGCTTCGAGCTCGACCACGCAGACAGCGAATGTTGGTGCCACGACAGCGCTGACGCCAGGAAGCATCCAGACCGGCTTTTCGATGACCCTCGTGCCGCACATCATCGACAGCAAGGAACTCTTGCTCCAGTATTCGCTGGATCTTTCGTCTCTCCTCAAGCTGTCAACGATCACCTCGGGGAACAGCTCCATTCAGGCGCCGGATATCTCCACGAGCAACTTCATTCAACGCGTGCGCATCCAGACTGGAGAAACTCTCGTCGTTGCGGGTTACGACCAGGATAACCTCTCGGCGGTTTCCGGTGGAGTAGGCACGCCCGATAACGTGGCGCTGGGCGGCTCCCGTGAGGGCGCGACCAAGCGGACATTGCTTGTCGTGCTGATCCAGCCGATTATTTCGCAGTAACTCGAATCAAGCAGAACTTCGATATGAGAATTATTCAGGTTGGCTCGGGTAAGAAGCGGCTGGAGCTAGTCTCGGGCCTCCAGTGGCACCCGTTGATGAAAACAGGGTCCGCGCGTGTCAAGGAGCTGACTGCACTGGCGCTGGCCGCGCAAGCAGATTTCAAAGTGATCCGTGGCACCCAAAGTGTGCACGTTGGCTTCGCCAATCGATCAGATGGCGCTAAGGCCGGACAGCTCGCTGCGGCGGCCGTGATTGCTGACGTCCTTGTGGCGAAAGGCGCTGGGCGCAGTTTGCTTGCGGCTGTCAGGGTACCAGGGGACACCGGTGACGCGTTCCTGTACGTGCAGGTCCGGGACGGGGTGATTCTCGCGGAGGGTGACCGGGTAGGCGAACGGGACGCTATTCGAGTCCTTCTTGGTCAACACGTCTCTTTTGGTGGTTGGGACACGATTGTCTGTCCGGGCGAATGGAGCATCCCGAATTCAAAAGAACATGAATTCGAGTACTTTTTCAACCCGCAGGCCCTTTGGGCACAAAGGAAAAAATGGGCGTTGGCCGAGGTTTCCATCGCCTGGAAGAAAGCCCTGATCCCAGCAGCACTTGTCCTTGCCTTGGCCGCAGGCGGGACGTACGCATGGAAAGAGTATTCAAAGAAGAAGGCTGCCGCTGCAGAGGCTCTCCGAATCCAGGAAGAAGAAGTTGCGCGTGGGCAGAGGATGGCCCCAAAAGAGCCTCCCAAACCATGGCCCGCGATGCCCTATGGGGTCGATTTTGCATATGCGTGCTCGAAGGCGCTTAGGGAGACCGGCGTTAGCGCCGGTAACTGGCAGTTGTCTTCGATCGACTGTGAAAGCGGAAGCTTGGTCGTCCGGTGGGTCAAAGCGGATGAGCGCGCTTGGATAAGTCACCTTCTGGCAGTTCGACCAGATGCCAGGTTTCTGGCTGACGGAATGGCGGCAAGCATCACCGTACCTGCACCCGCCGCGTCTTCAAACGACTTCGCGGAAAGACTGCCTGCGCAAGAGGGTGTGAGGCTGCGCTACTACGACTTAGCAAGCCGCTACGGAATGTCCGTTCGAATTGATCCGCCAAAAGAGGCGGTCCAGCCGCAGGCGCTTCCCGGGCAAGCGGTTCCGCCTGCCGCGATGGTAACGCTTCCGTCCTGGGCTGCGATGCCTGTAACGGTGACCACCAATATGGATCCAGTGCAGGCCGCGGCCGTGCTGGCTTATCCGGGGCTCAGATTTCAAAAACTGAGCTTTACCTACAAAGCAGGCGTGATGCAGTTTCAATTTTCAGGAGTTCAATATGTCAGGTCCTAAGACTCGGGTTTCATTTGCCGCGCTCATGTTTGCATCAGCGCTCGCATTTGCACAACCCCAACCGCAACCCCAACCGCAGCCTCAAGCTCCGTCGCCGGCACAAGCGCAGCCAGGCGCCCCGGAACAAGCAGTGAGCAGAGCCCAACCGGCGGCTTCAGCTATACCCTTCTCGCCACTGAGCGCCGCGAAGGCGGCACAGATTCAGACCATCAACGAGAACATGACGCTTCTCGCGGCGCAGCTGAGTGAGCTCGAGATGCAAGCGAAGATCGCAGCGAAGCAGAAGGAGATTGCAGGCAACAAAGGTGGCAATTTCAGTCCTCTGGGTACCGCAACTGGAACGCCATCGGTGATTTCAGTCGCTGGGCTGAAAGGCAAGCTTGAAGCCTTGCTGGCCTTTCCAGGCGGCCTGGAGCAACGTGTGCGCGCGGGAGACGTGATCGGTGATCGCCGAGTGCAAACCATTGCTCTTAACGAGGTCGTTCTTACCGATCTGAAGGGCGCAAATCCCCAACGCCTCGCATTTGGCAACTCGCCGTTGGCAACTCGCGAGGGGAGCATTGGGATGCCAGGGGGAGGCTCCATCCCGATGCCGTTCAACGCCGGCGGAAACATCCCCGGTATTCGCTAAATCGCTGCGCTTGAAAACAACTGAGAGTCAACCATGAACGCACCAGCAAGTGGAACCGACCTTGAAAAGCTAGTGTTCTTCGACGAGCGCGCGGCGGTCCTGTACGTCTCGAAGCAACACACCTTTCATGCCTCGGTTTGTAGCTACGTGAGGCTCTTGCGAGCTAAGGTAGCGAAGTTCGAGGTGGTCGACGTTTCGATGGATGACATTCAGCGAAAGCTCGACAAGAAGGACGACGAGTCAAATCGCGACTTGGGACTCAGCGAGATGCAGGCTATCGCGGTCAGCTTGTTTCGCCGGGCCACCGAACGGAAAGCCTCCGACATTCACATTCGTGTGCAAAACAAGGGAACGACAAAGATCTTCATACGAGTCAACAATGATCTTGAGTTGCTAGAACAGCACCCAGGGGCCATGGGTCAGCTGCTCTGCTCCTCGATATACACGTCGATGGCGGGCATTTCTGCGGCGACATTCGAAGTCCTCAAGCGGCAGGATGGACGGATATCCGAGCGTGACAATCTGCCGGCGGGCCTCGACGGAATACGTATCGCGACAACTCCGCAAGTCGATGGCATGCTTATGGTGCTCCGCTTGTTGTACCAGGACGAAACCGTAGCCACGGACCTCGCGGCGCTTGGATACCCAGAGAACCAGCGCGAGCTGATCGCATTCATGAAATCGCGGCCGGAGGGGATCAACATCATCGCTGGCCCCACCGGCTCGGGGAAGTCGACGACCCTGCAACGCGTGCTCCTGTCAATTCAACAGGAAAGCAGGGGGGCAAAGCACATCATCACGGTTGAAGATCCACCCGAGTATCCAATGCCGGGGATCGTTCAAACGCCGGTGGCCAATGTATCCTCGTCCGACGAGAGGTCAGAAGCTTTCCAGAACGCGATTAAATCGACGATGCGTCTTGACCCTGACGTCATCATGATCGGAGAGGTGCGTGACCCCCCATCGGCCAAGCTTGCCTTTGAGGCCGCGATGACCGGGCACCAGGTCTGGACAACTGTTCATGCGAACAACGTGTTCGCCATCTTTGACCGTTTGATAGGCCTCGGGATTCCACCCAATTTGATGGCTGATCCTTCGATCGTTAAAGGCCTAATTTGCCAGAGGCTTGTGAAAGTCATCTGTCCCCATTGCCGGGTTTCGATCCAGGACGTTTGGGACCGCTACTCCGACGCTCAGCAGCGGAGGGTAATGGGACTCGGTTCGTGTGAGGACGTTCACGTGGCAGGACCGGGCTGCAAGCATTGCGAAAACACAGGCGTGATCGGACGGACAGTGGTGCCTGAAATCATCGTGCCCGACCAGAAGCTGATGATGCACATCCGTCGGGGCGACCGCGACCGCGCCTACGCCTACTGGAAGGAGACCGGAGGCAAAACAATGCTCGATGTAGCGAAGGAGAAGATTGTCGCGGGCCTGATTGATCCGTTCCAAGCGGAGTTGGTGGTCGGACTCCTCGACGCGGGGCTTGAGCTGGATCCTGCCTTGTTGGAGCAAGCATGAACTTCGAGGACTTTGATGCAGGCTACGTCCGACTCCGCTTCAAGCTCAGAACTAAGGTTCGTCAGCGTGTTTGGCGGAAGCTCGCAAAGCTTCTGAAGGACGGAATCCCGATGATCGCCGGCCTTGAGGAAATCAGGGGGTTGCGACGGCCGAAAGCGGCGGAATCAATTGCGATAGGTGAATGGATTCGCTCCCTTGAGAACGGTGCAAAACTCTCGGATGCTGTGCGCACTTGGGTGAGCACGGAGGAATACATGCTGATCATGGCGGGCGAGCAGTCGGGAACACTGGCTGAAACGCTGACGTCCGTGGTGACCGTTGCGAAAGCAAAGGCCCAAATTCAAGGAGCGGTAATAGGAGGCATCGCATATCCGGCCTTCATCCTGATCCTCGCATTTGTGATGTTGTATTACTTCGGCTTCAAGATTATTCCAGCCTTCACCAAGGTCGCGCGGGGCGACTCCTGGACTGGTGTCGCGCGGGTAATGATCGACCTGTCAGTTTTCGTGAGGGCATGGCTCCCAGCGCTCATTTTTTCCTTTTGCGCCGGAGTTGTCGCATTCTTCTACTCGCTGCCCAATTGGAATTCTCCCGTGCGGGTCGCTCTCGACCGTTTTGCACCTTACAGCATCTATCGCGTCATGCAGGGTTCGGCCTGGCTGATCGCTCTCGCCGCGCTAGTGCAAGCGGGCGTGCGCCTTGAGGTGGCTATTCAACAACTGGGGGACGGCGCCTCCGCATGGGCAAGGGTGCGGATGGACGGCGCCCTTGCCGGCCTCAGATCTGGTCGCAACCTCGGAGATTCTCTTGAGCGAACAGGTTATGAATTCCCAGACAGAGAGATCAACGCTGACATACGTGTGTATTCCACTAAATCAGGATTCGAGGAAGCCCTTCGGCTTATAGGGAACGAGTGGATCACCGAGTCCGTTGAACGGATACAGGGCCTCATGGGCGTGGTGTTCATCGTGACCATGCTCGTTGTTGGCGGCTTCATTCTCTTCCTAGTGGCCGGACTCATGGGAATGATGCTGCAACTTGCACAAATCATGCAGCGCAGTGCGATTTGATTTCGATTTTTAACCAACCAGAGGAATTTTTATGACATTCATTCGGAATCGCAAATCAGCAAAACAGGGCGGTATGACGTTGATTGAGACTATCGTCTCGCTCTCCATTCTTGCCGTCGTCGTTAGCGTTGCTTTGTCCCTATACAACTCTGCAACGTCGCAGCAGGCTTCAACTCAGATGATGTCTGATTTGAGCGCGCTTCGTTCTGCGACCAAGTCTGTCTACTACGGGCAGGGCGGATACGGAAGCGCCAATTTGAACCAGGTGCTGGTTCACGCGAAGAAGGTGCCGACGACGATGCTGGTTACAGCTGGCACCCCGCCTGTAATTACCCACGGTCTTAGCGGAACCGTTTCAGTGACTGGAGCGGTGTCGGCGTTCACCATCTCAGTTACCAAAATTCCTACTGATGTTTGCTTGAATGTCCTTGCAGGCACCAAGGGCTGGAACTCTGTGCAGGTGGGTGCCGCTACGCCGGTAACGACGTTTCCCATTTCGCCAGACACGGCGTCAGCTCAGTGTTCTACATCTGACGACAACACGATCATCTTCCAGTCCACCTGACCGAAAAAGGGACCTATGGCACTCCTTTCAATTCCATTTACTGACCTGTACCTGGGTGAAACAAGTTCCTGGATGTCGGGAATGCCTGGGACGACAGATCCTGAGCCACCTCCTGAAGCTGACTTGCCGGAACTTGCTGCCCTGAGAACTGACTGCGAAAAGTATTTCGTTGCCAACCCTGACAGGGAAGGCTGGCCGATCCGACACGCCGGCATCAGCTATCGGGCATCTCTGATGAATACCATCAGCGAGCGCGTGTATGTCCTGCGCCGACTGAGCGAGACGATAACGCCTCTTGAGGAACTCGGCTTGCCTGTTCCAATTGTAGAGAGCCTCATGCGGCCGGGAATGACGGGGCTTATTCTGTTCTGCGGGACATTCGGTCAGGGCAAGACCACGACAGCGTCTTCAACTGTCTATTCGCGCATCAGTAAGTTCGGCGGTGTGGCTGTGACAGTTGAGGAACCTCCAGAAATGCCGCTTCATGGCCAACATGGCCTGGGCGTTTGCTACCAGACCTGGGTTCAGCCGGGCGAGTTCGGGCATGCCTGTCGCCAGGCGGTTCGCTGGGCACCGTCCATCATCTTTCTCGGGGAGATACGCGATTCGGAAACTGCAATTGAAGCGTTGCGGGCATCCATCAATGGCCGGCTTGTGATCTGCACTGCCCACGCTGACAACTGTGCCATGGCGCTTCAACGTGTGTTCGCACTTGCAACCGGGGACAACAACTCAGCGGATGACGTTCTGGGCATGCTTGCGTCAGGATTGGCCGGTGTGTTACATCAGCGCCTTGAGCGGACCGACAGGCGCAAGCAGCTCGTTGTTGAAAGCCTATTTTGTATTGGCGAAGACGAGACAAGTATTCGCGCGACGATCCGCCAACGCAATTTTGAGGCACTGAAGAATACTGTGGCGCTGCAGAAGAACAGAATGTTCTTTGGCGTGCGAAAAGCGACTGCTTAGCCATGCCATTAGTGGTCAGCATGTTCTTTGTTGCCATGGTTGCACTTCTTAGCGCTCTCTATGTACCTGCGCAGGAAGCACGGATGTCGCTTGCGTCCGCAGATGTGGGCGCGACATCTGCACTGGCATATCGTGAATCGCTGATCAACTATCTCAATGCGAATCCGACGGCCACCGGCACGCTTCCTGACGCTTCCCTCACGCCGCTGTGGGGGCATCAGCGAAACCCGCGCTGGACGAACACGGTTTCATCCGGGACGCTGTTTGTCTATGAATCGAGTCCTTCAAACACACCCGAACTGCTACACGAGTTGTATCGAAAGACTCTCTCATCGTACACAGTGGGGCGGAACGCTTCCGGATTCGTTGTGAGTGCTAAAGGCTTCGCAACTGGTATCCCAGTCCCGGCAATGGTCCCTGACGGTGCAATTTTGATAGTGGGAAAATAATGGATTCGACTTTCACGCCCTCCGAAAACGACGTATTCAACGCCGGCCTGCCAACTTCTGCTGCGCTGCTGAAGAATGACGCGCCACGTGCAGGCCAGGCTGAAGAAACGCTCCCGAAGATCCTCGACGTTGTTTCAAGTCCTTTGCCATTCAGTGACATGCTCGTTACGGCCGACGAGGACGTGATGATTCGCAATGCAAACGGATGGTTGAAATTTGACAGGGCGCCTTATTCGGAGGCAGACATCGAGTTCATTTTGTGGCAAATGGACGCGCAGTGGGCTGAGTTGCTTCACCGTGGAGGTTTCAGTCGGCCGTACGTCGTAGGGAATTTCCGGCTTCGGGTTACGGCGTATCTCGCATTCAGAGGGGCGAAGAAGATGCTTGCGATTCGTCGGACCCCCGTCGACCCCATGCACTTCAAAGATACCGGGCTGCCGGACTCGGTAAAGCTGATGATCGAGAACCCACAAGGGCTGGTGCTCCTTTCCGGCGCGACTGGGGCAGGAAAGACCACCACCATGGCCGCGCTGGTCGATCAGCTGAATGAGACACGGAACTATCACATCGAGACGATTGAAGATCCCATTGAATTTGTGTTTAAGCGGAAGAAGTCCGTTTTCTCCCAGCGAGAGGTCGGCCACGACATTCCAACTTACAACGAAGGTGTTCGAGGCGCAATGAGGCAGCGTCCTGACGTGATCATCATCGGGGAGATTCGCGACAGGGATACGGCCGAGAACGCCATCCTGGCTGGCGAATCCGGCCATCTTGTGATCGCAACGCTGCACGCGAGTAGCGTCAGTGGTGCGATTCAGAAGCTCGTCTCGTTCTTTCCGGGTGAAGAATCTGCGAAATATGCATCACTCGCTTCGTCGCTGGTTGGGGTAATTCATCAGTGCATGGTGCCCGGTACCACTCAAGGTGAGGGAGTAGTGGCCACGGAGTTACTTTTCAATCACAAGCAGAGCTTCTCGGAGTTCTTGAACAGCCCGATAAAAATCAACGCGGCCCTCGACGAAAGGGTTGGCGGAATGTCGCAGTCACTTGCGATGTCTCTGCATAGCTTGGTCAAGGAAGGGAAAATCGCAAAGGCAGATGCGCTCAAGACAGTCGCAAGCCAGGGCTCTGCCCAAGCAAAGCTCATAAAGATGTTTGACCTGCAGGGTGTGCGATGAGCAGGAGGCAATCTGGCATAACGCTTGTTGAGGTCATGGCCGGGCTTGCAGTTCTTGCGGCTACGTTGGCCGGACTGGCAATGATGACCGACCAGTTCAGCGATGAAACCCGGTCTGCGCTTGCAGCCAGCCAAACACGCACCTTTGGTGAGGCCGCAAACGCTTACATTAAGGCCAACTATTCTGCCGTTCGGGGAGTTGCGACCCCGACAACGCCGGCCATGCTGGATGTGCCAACCTTAGTTGCTGCCGGTAATCTGACGGCCGGATTTGGGGCAACTAATGGGTTTGGCCAGAGTCTGTGTGCGTTGATCCTCCAGCCGGTCCCTGATCGCCTTCAGGCAATGGTCGTTAGCGAGGGTGGATTGCCGATTGACGATCTTTCATTGGGAACTATCGCTGCGGTCATTGGAGGAAGCGGCGGAGGGGTCTACTCTTCCGACCCATCAGTGATTCGGGGCGCTGTGGGGGGCTGGCAGATAAGCGCCAGCACGTTCGACAATTTGGCCAACAACGTCGGTCGGAAATGCGACTCGACTATTGGCAATGTTCGTGTGGCGCCTGGAACGCCAGCTATGGCACTTTGGTTCGAGAACGGCGATACCTCTTCAGCGTTTCTGTCGCGTGACGCAGTCCCTGGGCGTCCGGAACTCAATCACATGAATACCCCGCTGGTCATGAATGCTGTGCAGGTGGTGGATGCTGCTTGCACCGTGGTCGGGGCTATTGCTAGAGACACGTCCGGACTGGTCCTTTCATGCCAGGGTGGTCGTTGGAAAAGCCAGTCTACCTACTGGCAGGATCCAGTTCCTAGTTACGCTGCGCTACCAGCTTGTAATGCCTTGTCTGCTGGCCACACGCGAGTTGTTAGTAACCCAAGCGTCGGATCTGGTCCAAGGCCCTACACCTGCACGGGTGCAGCCTGGGCCGCACTGTCGGTGGACGACCAGGGGAACTCGTACCAGGCTGGAGTTGCTACCAATGCCGGCATGAATTCGAGTGGACGCATCAATGTCAGCACGAACGATTGGAGCATGTTTATGCTCGATGGAGCTGGCGGTGCAAACGCAGCGGCGAAGACCGCTCCAGGATCGGCCTACGTGAACGACATTTTTGTTCGTTCAGTTGGGAAGTGGGCGAGCGAGATACTCACTGGAAACACTGGGGTGCGTGGAATTCTGGGGCCCCTGAAGGGTAAGCAGATCACTTGTGTTGACCAATTTGGGCAAAGTCAGGCCTGGGCTTACGTTGACGGAAATGGTGATCCGTTCACGCGTATGTATATTCCCCCTCTCGGGTATGACTCTGGATGGGTGCCAGGCTTCGGGGTCCAGCACACTAGTGGTACCGACACTTTCAATGTTGGGTGGAATACGTTCGTCATGGCGTACAACGGTCAAGCAGGCGCTCAGTGCTTTGCGAACTGGCCTCCGACCTGAGTCGAATTTCGATGCTCAGGGGGCCTTACGACTTTAGCGTTGCGGATCACGGGTACAAACGGGGTGCCTGGGCGCGGTGCGGATCCCGACGAACGCAGCAAGGGTTGACCCTTGTCGAGGTAGTGGCAAGTCTTGGCATTCTCGCCGGTGTTTTTGCCGGCTTGGCGATGGTTGCAGACTCGTACTCCCAGGACACAAAAGCAACAATTGCAGCCACCCAACTCCGCACCTTCGGCGAGGCTTCCCGCGCCTATGTGAAGGACAACTATTCCGCAGTCCAGCTAGTTGCCGGACCAACTATTCCGGCGATGATCGACGCATCAACGCTCATTGCATCAGGGCACCTTACAGCAGAATTCTCCAGCAGAAATGCCTACGCGCAGACCATGTGTACCCTCGTGCTCGAGCCCACTGCGAACAAGCTGCAGGCGCTAGTAGTTTCTGAGGGCGGAACGCCGATTGACGATCTCACCCTCGGCGTGATTTCAGCAATTGTTGGCGGCAGTGGTGGCGCTGTGTATTCAACGGCTCCAGCAGCAATCCGGGGCGCTATGGGTGGATGGGAGCTAACGACCAGCGCTTTTGACGACCTGGCGAACAATGTGAGTCGCAGGTGCGATGGCACAGCTGGCAATGTACGGATCGCGCCCGGAACGCCTGCAATGGCCCTTTGGTTCGAAAATGGAGACACGTCGTCTGCCTTTCTCGCTCGGGATGCGGTTCCCGGTCGCCCTGAGCTCAATGAGCTAAACACACCGCTCGTTCTAAATTCCGTGGTCACCCTTGACGACGCGTGTACGCGTCCTGGAAGCATTGCCCGCGACTCTACCGGCGCTGTGATGAACTGCAGGCTCGGCCAATGGAAAGCTGCAGGTGGTGGGTCGGAGTTTTGGAAGGACCCTGTAAGTACATTTGCGTCCCTCCCGCCCTGCGACGCTGGAAGTGTTGGCCATACCAGAGTGGTGGAAGTCCCTTCAGTTGGCGGCGGTCCCCGTGCCTATTCTTGCATCGGTGGATCCTGGGCAGCGCTTTCCTTTAATGACTCAGGCAATCTCGTGGTCCCATCGAAGATTATTGGATCCGGAGGTCAAGGGACCTACGGATCGATAACGGTGCAGGGGGACAAGAACAGCTACGCGGGCGTCAATTTCAGGAATGCGGGCGGTGATGCCGCGGGGACGTTGATGATGCACTCATCATACGGGGGATTCTTTAGGGCCGATGACACCAATTGGCGTTGGTACGTCGATGAAGCCGGTAACTCATGGCAGCCAGGCACCCCAAACGTTGCCGATGTGTACATTCGCAGCATTGGACGCCATGCGAGTGTAATTTTCGGCGGCGCCTTCTCCACGAACATTTACGTCGGCTGCTACATTGGCAACCCACGAGCTGGTGGGGCATGTGGTTGTCCGAGCGGAACTGGCGCATATCCAAGTGGGCAGTTTTCCGTTTACGCTGGGTCAGATTCGAATGCGTATTTATGTCAGTAGTGACTGTTGCGAAGTTTGCCTTCCGTATTTCGAGTCGAACTGGAAGGAATAGGTCCGGGCTGGTTCGTCAAGCAGGAATTGCCCTTGTAGAGGTCGTCGCGAGCTTGGCGATCATCGCCGCCGCAACGGCGGGGCTGGTGGCGATGTCTGATCTGTATGCGGAGGACGCAAAGGCATCAATTGCCGCTGGACAGGTTCGCAGCTTTGGCAACGCGGCTCAGTCATACATCAAAGACAACTATGCAGCGGTCCAGGCAGTTGCCACGGACACTGCACCTGCCATGATTGACGCAGCCACCCTTGTAGCGGCCGGCGCGCTCCCTTCCGATTTCGCCACGCAGAACAGTTTCGGCCAGACTATGTGCGTGCTCGTCCTTGAGCCAACAGCCGGCCGGCTGCAGGCTCTGGTGGTCTCCGAAGGCGGCCGATCGATAGATGATCTGAGCCTCGGTGGAATTGCTTCGATGATCGGGGGTAGCGGCGGGGCAGTCTACGATGCAGATCCAGCCGTGATTCGTGGCGCCTCCGGCGGATGGCAAGTCCCAGCTGCAGCCTTTGACGACCGGACCAATAATATTGGCCGTCGTTGTGACGGGACTGTCGGCAACGTCAGGCTAGCCGCGGGAACTCCAGTGATGGCACTGTGGTTTGAAAATGGGGCTACTTCAACGGCGTTTTTGTCCCGCGATGCAGTGCCTGGCCGTCCAGAGCTCAATGAGATGAACACGCCCCTCGTGTTGAACTCGATTCAAGTTGTCGGCGATGCCTGCACCCGCTTGGGCGCCGTGGCCAGGAGCGCTGCCGGCGGGGTCCTTTCTTGCCAGAGCGGGCAGTGGAAGGCGCAAGGCTCGTCATTTTGGGATGATCCGGTTGCGACTTTCGCAGACTTGCCCAGCTGCGCTGCCGCTTCTGTGGGGCAGACGCGTGTCGCCATGACTTCTACTGTGGGCCCGGGACCGCGTGTCTACACGTGCAATGGCACTTCATGGGTCGCCTTGGCGGTCGATGACAGTGGAAACCTTTCAGCGCTCGGGACCGTGAGCGCCGGCAAGCTGCTACTCAGTGACTCGATCGTAAAGGGGACGTTTTGCCCGGTAGTCGGCCAGGTTTCCAAAGTTGCCAATGGAGAGGTCTATTCTTGTAAGAATAATGTTTGGACCAGAGCAGGGAGCAATTTCAGCTCCAACGCAATTGCTGGATATACGCCAGCCAACCAATCAATTTCCGGCTGTTATGCAGCACCTGGATATTTGACGGTAACCACACCCGGGTATTACGGCATTAACGTTGATGCAAACGCGTACCGATATTCAGGTTCATATGTTTCACTTAATGTGACCCTAATTTCCCCCGGGGGCGCGGGCGTATGTGGTGCATCCGATAACATGCAAGCGGGAGGCGGCGGGGGATATATGACGCCGTCAGGGTTCTGCCTGGAACATCTCGATGCTGGCACATACCAAATACTCGTCTCGGGAAGCGATGCAAGCTCCTGCAGCACCTCAAGCCTTTACATGATGTTCGTTGGATCTGCCCGAGTTCGCCTCTTGAGTGAGGACTAGGGACGCTACCCAAGACCCGTGCGAGGCTCCTATGGCGCGCAATTTCCTTCGAGAACGTCGACTGACCACCAACTGTTGATTCCAAAGGCAATTTGCGGTGAAATGTAGCTGCTTTGCAATTTTTGCATCTCGCGTGCCTTGTGCACGCCTTCAACAAACCGGATGGGTCAGCCCTTCCGGGTGTGCCCGACGAAACCGCAAGGGGTTGTATGGGCATTTACGTTTCGATATCACCTACCTCCCTCTTGGAGGCTTCGATCAGCTCGTCTGAGGCGAATGTGGCACATGCTGGGAGGGCACCATGATGTACGTCCTGGCATTTCTCATCGTGATGGGACTTGGCTTCTTCTTGAGGCCCTCGAACGGATCGCCAGATGCTGGTGGCCCGGTCGACGTCCTTGACGGTGATTCCGAAACACCTGGACAGGACGTTTCGCTCGCCTATCAGGATGACTTCATGTTCGATCAGAACTCGAGCGCTGGAGATCAAGAAAACGACTAGTCGTTAGCTCAACTCGGGGGATCTTGCCGTAAGGCAGGGCCTTTCCCTGACTTGGGAATTGATTTTTTCAACTCTTCGGCACTTCCGTGCCGTACGGCTGGAGATTTTGGGCAGCTTTTCGCTGCCAATCATTGGCGTCACTTGACGCCGCGTATCGAGCTTCGCTCGGTATTTCAACCCGCAGGGCCCGCCCTGACGGGAGGGCTTCTGCATTTTTATCTGGAGAAGAAAATGCAAGTCCTCAAAAATATGAGCCTGGTCAATCGTGTTCTGGCTGTTCTCTACGTTGCGGCTATTGCTGTGGTCCTCGGTTTCGCGCCAGGGGCAAAAGCACAGTCCGGCAACGTCTACGCCAGCTCGCAAGCGCAGGTGATGTCGCCGACCATGAAGGGTGTGATCCTGCAGGTCAGCATGAAGCTCGTGCAGCCCTCAGGCATCACGCGAACTGGTGGTGCGGCGATTGGTGGTGTCCTTGGCGGCCTGATGGGAAATCAACTCAGCGGGCAGGGCAAGGCATTTGCCAGCGTCCTGGGAACGACTATCGGCGGGTTTGTGGGTGAACGCGCGGCAAACGCCGCGTTTTCATCGCGTGCCCAGGAACTGGTGATCGGGTTGTATAACCCGACCACCGGTGCCCTCAGCAGCACTGTGACTGTGATTCAGCCTGAGCCTTTCGAGGCAATGTCGCCGAACCAGCAGGTGCTCATCTCGAACACCAATGGGGTGTTCCGGGTGATAAAAATCAGCATGGACGCACAGACGGTCAGCTATCGCTGAGTTGTCTACGTCAGGAAAAAGCCCGCACATCTGTGCGGGCTTTTTTTATGTCCGAAGAATTGTCTCCCGATCGGGAGTTAATCCTGAGTTAGGCTTCTTGCGGCGAGATCTTCGGCGTCATAGAGTTCCAAAGTGAGGGGCTTCTTCTGGGCGCGCGCCAACTTGATTACGGCATCTGCTCGTCTTCCCCCCTTCACCTCGAACACCACCAGCTGGTCGCAAGCATGGACCAGCTCCGCAACCATCTCCGCGCTGAAACGGCTGAGCGGCTGGCCCAGGTAGCGCACAGGCATGTAATGCGCCAAAGCCCAGTCATGTAGGCGCCATGCCGCTTTGCCATTGCAGAGAGACAAAAGCGTCCAACTGGGCTTGTTGGCCACCGTTTTGCTGATTTTGCGGCCGACAACGCTGTCAGGGGCCGTATTGGCACCAAAGGACGCGATCGTGGGACCGGCTGCCCACTCCATGAAGCGGTCGACGCAGGCGCCTACAAAGCGATCGGGCAGCTTCATGGCCCTGAGCTGCTCGAGGAGCTTCTCCTTGGCCATCATTTCTAACCCTAGATCAGGCCGGTCAATCGCGAGGAATCCGAGACCGGCAATCAGGACCGAATGACGGACCAGGTTCCAATCACTTCGCCAGTCGGATTGACGCGCCTTGGCAAACTTGCGGGCTTCCTTCACCGAGGGGCAAAAGAGGACGCTATCCCTGAGCTCGGCCTTTGCCGGCATGAACTTGACGCTTTCGTACCAGTGGGCCAGTGACATGTAGTGATGACGCACCCGCTCGGGCTGGCCCGGCGCGGGGACCCACGGACCGAAGAAGGAGGCTTTGAGCAGGTCGTCCGGGGGATTCGTCATCCGCCTATGGTAGGTCGCAGCCTCGGCGTGAGATCCCGCGCAATGGTGCAGTATTGGGCTATTGAGCCTGTGTGGGCGGGATGGCTCGAGTAGGGTGGTCGCGATCAATTGACCCAACAGTTGCAGCAAGCTAATATTCCACCCAATTGGCGATTCTCGCCTTTGCTGGTCCAGTACCAGCCTGACGTTCGCTACATGGTCATCATGTAGCAGGCGCCCAACTTCAGGGCGCCGCATGACCAACTGCCCGGCACCGGGCACCTCTGATAACTCGCCCAGCGCGTGCTTGTCAGCGGCACGGTCACTTCACACCCAAGCAAATCCAGCCAAAACGGCCAATCTCAACTTGAACGCGTCCGCGCGCGCATGTGAGGGGATCTGCCTGGGGAAACCAACAAATCGAGCCACGTGGCTCAAAACTAGGAGTTTTATATGGCTGGAATCCAAAACAGTCGTGACCCCATTCTTGAACGCAAGCGGCGCATCACTATCTCGATCCCGGGGTATGACGCGGCGAAGGAAGCGAAGAAGGTCGCGGATCGGTTCAAGCGGCATCGCGATAGCGAAAAGCAAAAAGTTGAGCATGTCGCCCACCAGGCGAAGGCCGTTCTGGCAGCTCAGGACGCCAAAGATGAACAGCAACTCACCGAGCTGAATTCATGGCTGGTCAAACCAACGGCGGAGTCTCCGAAGGCTTCGGCGAACACTCAGGAAGGGAATGCGCAATGTATCTTCCTCTGAAACGCTGGTTCATTGCTCCGTCGCTGCCGGCGTACACCGTGCAAACGAAACGCTCGTCAAAACGGGCCGAATGGGCAGGAGCTGCATTCGGTGTGATCGGCGCGGTCCTGCTCTGCCTGAACATCGAAATGTCGCCTTACGGTTGGCACTTCCTGCTGTTGTCCAACATCTGCCTGATTGCGTACGCGGTCCAGATCAGGGCACTTGGCCTGTTGATGATGCAAATCGTCTTCTTGGCCACGTCGTTCACTGGCATGGTGAGGTGGATGACGTGATGGCACGCAGCGATCTTCAACGGGCGCAGAAGCCCACAGTACGAACGCATGCGGGAAACTTCGGCCTAGCCGGTGCAATCGGCGGCGGATCAGCTATCGAAGTCACAGCCTTCGCGGGAAAACACTTCGGTGGCTCGCGGGTTGCGATTGAAACGCAGGTCTACGAGCGTCATGTCGGATGGCCCAGCAAGGCGATTCGCACGCACGCTCTGTACCTGGAGGAGGGTGCACGGCTGGACGGGCTCATCTCTGCAGCAACCCGCGCTGGGCGTCATGAGGCGCCGGCGGAGTTCGCGTATTCGACGGTGGACGCAGACGGCGACACCGTCGTTCCGAAGCGTCAGAGCTTCACGCTCATGCGTGTCAACGATGGCGACCGCACCGGCTGGCTGATCACTCAGTAGTCGTTTCGCGATCCGGGGCTTGCCCCATAACTCAAATGCAAACGCATTGGGGCCCCTTCTTCAGGGGCCTTTCTAAATGGCAGCCAGCGATGCGCTGCCATTTGGAAAGGCTGAAAGGCCAACGAAATCGAATGAGAGCCGCAAGGCTTTCACGATGCGCTCCGGCGGCTTTGTCCGCGGGACGTGCCGACAACTATTTCCACCTTGTGGGGACTCGCTTCTCCCACAAGGGGAGAGTCGCGTTCTCGCAATTCCTCAACGAATTGGAGAAAACGATGGGTACTTCCCATATCAAAAATCAGTCAACGGATTCCTCCGTATGGCTGGCAGGTTTCAGCATCGACGACTTCGTGGTCCCGTCCAAAAAGACGGAGATTGCGCAGGTTGCCGAAGTTGTCACCAAAGTCGTGCTCGACATGGCGACATTAGATCTGGACGACGGAGGCTTGCCTCTCGAAGAAACAGAGCAGACGGACAGATCAGCTTTCGCGGAAGTGATTGCTGAATGGGGCGTCAAGGATGATCAAGAGCAGGACTGGGCGGACCGCAAGGTTCCCTGGCCTCAAATTGATCCCGACTCGTTTAAGCCTGCAGCGACCGCGGAGCGCCGCATTGAGGACAACCTCAATGCGATCAAGCTCATGCGGGAGATCCAGGCGACGGGCCGACCAGTCGATGACGCGGACAGGGCTTCCCTGCTCCGTTACTGCGGCTGGGGTGGTTTGGCGAAGGTTTTCGCGCCAGATGGTTCTACGCCTCACGGCTGGGCCCACTACCGCGATGAACTTGAGCAGCTGACGAGTGAGAAAGAATTCACTCAAATGCGTTCGTCGATCACATCGGCGTTCTTTACCGATCCCGCGCTGGTCCGCGCCGCATGGGACATCGTGCGCCACCTGGGCTTCAAGGGTGGCAGGGTAATCGAGCCAAGTGCAGGGCCGGGCCATTTTCTCGCCGGCATGCCGGCAGATCTTGCCAACAAGAGCCAAATCAGTGCAGTCGAGCTGGATCCGATCAGCGCAGCGCTGCTGGAGACAGGTTTTGCCCCCTTGGGCGTGCAGGTTCAGTCCTGTGCACTCGAGAAAGCGAACTTGCCAGTGGCTTTTTGGGACTGTGTGATTGGCAATGTGCCGTTTGGCAACTTCCGGTCCCTCGATACGTCTACCGCTGCCTACGCGGACTGGAGCATCCACAATTGGTTCATAGCGAAAGCTGTTGACCTGGTGCGCCCCGGTGGACTGATCGTTTTGATCACATCACGTCACACGATGGACAGCACCAAAAGTGCACATCGCAAGTGGCTTGCGGCGCATGCCGAATTGCTCGGTGCATACCGGCTGCCGACAATGGCGTTCAAAGGCCAGGCAAACACCGAGGCTGTCACCGATCTCATGGTCTTCAAGCGCCGTGAGATGCCCGACTTCAACGCGGGCGGGTGGATTGAAATGGCAAAGGCAACGGAGACGATGCTCAAGCCAGGCCAGCCAACCAGCTATTACAGCCCGTCGCGCGGAAACTGCACGTACGACCCGCAGATCAACAGCTACTACGTCCGCCATCCGGAGAATGTGGTCGGCCTGTTGGAATGGGAGTCAGGGCAGTTCGGCGACAACCTGAATCCGAAGTTCGATGGAAACATCGAGGCGTTGGAAGCCGCGTTGTCCGAAAGGACTGCAAAGCTGCCGGCTCTGGTCTACCAACCAGATCAACGAAACCAGGAAGGCGTGGCCCCCAGCGGGCTGAATCGCTACAGCTTGGATGCGCACATTTCACCTGGTTCGTTCGTCCTGAAAGACGAAAGGATCTGTGTGTCAGAAGGCGCCGAGCTGCTGGATGTCGATTCGATGTACACCGGGACGGCGCGCAAGCGTCTGATCGGGATGATCGGGTTGAAGTCAAAAGTGGTCGACGTGATCGCGCACCAGGCACGGTCGCAAGACGATGTCCGGCTCGCCGAGCTGCAGAAGGACTTGAACCGTGAATACGACAATTTTGTCAGTGCCTGCGGCTACCTGAGCACGAGCGCCAACAGTCGCTTGATGCGTGCAGACCCCGACTGGCCAGTCATGCTGGCTCTGGAGGTCTGGAATGACGAGGAAGGTAAGGCTGAGAAGGCCGACATTTTCTCGATGCGGACCGTGGGACACAGAGCGGTTCCGGAGAAGGTGGACAACGTCAAGGACGCCATGCTGATCAGTCTTGCTCTATACGGGCAGATCGTTCTCAAGGACCTTTCGCTTCGCACCGGTACGCCGGTGATGCAAGTGGTGAAGGAATTGAGCGAACAGCAACTGGCGTTCCGAGATCCGGTGGCCGCGAAGTGGGTGCCGGCGGATGAGTACCTTTCGGGACACATCCGGGACAAGATGATTGCTGCAGCTGCTGCAGGCCCCGCGTATGCGGGGAACGTACCGGCGCTCGAGGCGGTTTTGCCTCGTGACCTTGGACCGCTGGATGTGGAGGCACGCCTTGGGGCGCCATGGATCCCAGTGGATGTGATTGAACAGTTTGCAACCGAGCTAGTGAATGCCAAGGCGAGCGACATTACCGTCTCGTTTGAAGCGTCTACGGCTTCGTGGAGTCTCAAAACGTCGAACTGGCGTGTTGAGTTTGTTGGCGACAACATCCTGCAGACGGTGAAATGGGGCACTAGCAAGCGATGCGCACTGGTGTTGATTGAGGCAGCGCTGAACCAGCAGCCACCCACCATCACGGTGGAGTGCGACGGAAAGCGTGTGGTTGACCGAATGGCCACACTTAGCGCGCGAGAGAAATGGCAGGCGATCCGGGATCAGTTCCGGGTCTGGATCTACCAGGACGCCGACAGGCGCGACCGGTTGCTACGGATCTACAACGATCTGTTCAATCAGCTGGTCGAACGGAAATATGACGGCTCGCACCTGCTCCTGCAGGGGATGTCGTTGGTGATGGACCCATACGGGCATCAAAGAGATGCCATCTGGCGCATCCTTGTCAGCGGTAATACGTTGCTCGGACACTGTGTTGGCGCTGGCAAGACGATGGTTTTATGTGCTGCCTCGATGGAGATGCGGCGGCTGGGTAAGGCTGTGAAGCCTGTCCATGTCGTTCAAAACTCAACCCTGGAGCAGTACACGGCCGAGTTCGTTCGCTTGTACCCGCAGGCGAAAGTGCTGATGGCAAGTAAAGAAACATTGCATGGGCTGAATCGCAGAACCTGGTGCGCGAGGGTCGCGACAGGGGACTGGGATGCAATCATCATGACTCAGGCAACCTTCGAAAGATTGCCAGTTTCACCAGAGGTTCAGCAGACATTTGTTGAGCAGATGTTGTCGGAAGCACGCGCGTCAGCGCAAATGGCAACCGACTCAGGCGCTAAGCGTTCTCTCAAGGAGATCGAGAAGCGAATGAAGGACCATGAAGCCCGTTTGGAGCGAATGGTTCAGACAAAAGCGGATGTGGACTGCATCTGGTTTGACGAGTTGGGAATCGACGCGATCATGTATGACGAGGCGCACTCGGTAAAAAATTTGGGGAGAATCTCCAAGATGCCTCGCATTGCAGGGTTGCCGAACGTCGCGTCACAACGAGCGTTCGATGCATTCATGAAGACGAGACTGATCATGGCTGCGCGAGGGGGAAAGCAGGAGGGCATTGTCTTCGCGACTGCAACCTTCCTGACCAATTCGATTGCAGAGATGCATACCTACCAGGTATTTCTGCAGCCTGAAACACTCAAGAAATTCGGCTTGTACGAATTTGACTCGTGGAGTGCAAGCTTCGGCGAGAGCGTAACGGGCATTGAGTTGGCACCAGACGGAAGTGGGTATCGAATGAACACTCGGTACTCGCGGTTTCGTTAACCTTCCCGAGCTGATGGCGATCTTCAGAGAGGTCGCTGACATCCGGACAAAACGGATGTTGAATTTGCCGACACCGGTGATTGTCGGGGGCAAGCCGCAGACGATGGTGGCCAAGCCAAGTGCAGAGCTACTTGAAATTGTGGCCGGGCTTGTGAAACGAGCCGATGCGATCCGTAACAGAGCGGTTAAACCCGAAGACGACAACATGCTTGCAGTCACCAATGACGGCCGCAAAGCCGCGTTGGATGTAAGAATGGTGAACCCCATTCTGCCAGCGAACCCACAAGGTAAGTTGGCGATTGCAGCGGACAACATGGTGCGGATCTGGAACGAGGGGCATGCGCTGAAGGTGACTCAGTTGGTCTTTTCCGACCTGGGCACACCGACGGGGTCCAGCTTCAACATCTATGCGGAAGTCAAAAGGCTTCTGGTAGAGAAGGGCGTCCCAGCGGCGGAAGTCGAATTCATACACAGCCATTCGAGCGACAAGGCGAGAGCCAAGTTGTTTGAGCGGGTTCGCGGAGGCGCAGTGCGCTTCTTGTTGGGCTCGACAAAGCTGATGGGTACAGGAACGAACGTGCAGATGCGTTTGAAAGCGATTCATCAATTGGACGGGCCGTGGGTCCCCTCGGATGTTGAGCAGCGTGACGGCCGGGGTGATCGACAGGGCAACCTGAACGAGAGCATTGAGCTGTGGCGGTACGTTACTGAGCGGAGTTTTGACGCGTACTCGTGGCAGCTGCTCAATACCAAGGCCAACTTCATCGAACAGGTGATGACGGCCGGCTCGGGATTGAGGACTATCGAAGACATCTCGATGTCGGCGATGACGTACGCGGAGATCAAGGCGATCGCATCGGGGAACCCCCTGGTGATGGAAAAAGCCGGGATCGACGCTGACGTGCAGAAGTACTCGCTGCTCCGGGGCCAGTGGGAAGAGCAACAGTGGAGGGCCAGCAGCAGTGAGCGAGCTATCAAGTCACGCCTGGCCCGGATCGACAAATTGATTCCGGCGATTGAAGAAGACGCCAAGTTGGCGATGGCTGTCGATGAAAAGACGGTGTTCGCTCCGGCTACCAGCATCGCCCAAAAGGCGGTGGATGCAGCTGGAAACGGGATGACAGGCCTCGCGGCCGCTTTCCGGGCACATTCCAACATGGGCGGCAACATTGCCGGCGGAAGCATTGATATTGGCAAGATCGGGGGATTCGCAGTCGAATACGCCAAGATTGCGTGTCAGGCGGTCATGTATGTGGTCGGACCGAATAGCCTGGAGGAAATTCGGGTAGACAGGCCACACATGAACGACCTCGGCGGGATGGCCAAAGCGGTGATGGAGACGGTTAAACGCTTCACCACTGCCTCGGCCGAATTGAGGGCAGAGTACGGTCGCAAGACCAATGAGCTCGCCTCAGCGAAGCAACTGTTGGCCCAGGAGTTTGAGTATGCGGACCGCCTGGCGGCACTGCTCGAACGGCAGCGTGAGATAAACGCTGAACTGGATCTTGATAAAGACGCCGCGGGAACCCAAACCATGGCGGCCGAGGCAGGTTAAGCCTGTTTCAATAAATTTGCCACAGCGGCAACCCTGAGCCCCCTACTGCAAAGTAGGGGGCTTTTTTTTGGCATTCTTTTTCCGGGATAGCAGTCATTGCAGCTGTTGAGGACCATTCAGCGCCATTCCGCTAAACGCTGACCACCTCGCTGATGTTGACCATCGAATGTCGCCTTTGGAGAAGAGGCAACTGCCGCTAAGGGCTCATTGCGGTCCTTCAAATTGGCAGGCTTCTACCCAGACTTCCGACGCAAAACATCAATTTTCACCGGAGACCCGGTTTATTTGCCGCTGCGTTGCTGGTTTAGGGTAAGCAGGCGGCGCAGGATTAGTTCGTCCGTCCATTGCGGGGTGTAGTCGCTCCAGCCGTAGGCGGCAGCCACGGCTTGGTCCAGCGTTTCGTGCGCCAGGGCCAGCCACGAGGGACGGGCGTTGTACAGGTTGGTGAGGGTTCGCTTCTTCAGGTCGGCCTCATGGCCGGGCCTGGGCACGGGGCGCCGGGGAAAACCGGCGGCTTGTTCTTCGGGGGTGATTTCCCATTCCGTCCACTCGGGCGGGTTCAGGTAATGGTTACGCAGCTTGAAGAGTTCTATCGCTGCGACGGCGATGGCCTTTGCTCTTTCATTGTCTTCGTAATCTGTAGCGGGGATGTTGGGTGTCAGGCCTTCGGGAAACGGGAAAGTTTCAAAGCAAGTTGTGTGCGTGTACCGCGGGTCATTGCCGACGCCCAAGCTCGTGCCTCGCCTTAGAGCCCAAACTTCGTGAATGCGAGATTGAAGCACTCCCATGGTGGTGTCATCATCACGGACGATAACTACAAGCGCATCACCGGGTGTAACGGCAGCTTGTGTCCAGGCGCAGAGATGGTGCTTTGATACTCGCGTGATGGAGATGTAGCGCGATAGTCCGTTGAGTGCGGCGAACATCTCCGGCCGTGGCCAAGCGAATTGCCACCACGGATACTTCTGGAAATTGTTAAAGCGGTCTGTATGCGGGCGATGCAAGCGCACATTCGAGATAGCAGCAAACGGTTTCTCAAACATAGCGGAGGCCTTTTCATCGCGGCCTACGAAATTGACGATAAACCTATCGAGCGGGCGCGACGTGATGTCATCCGCAATCAAATAGGGACGAACAACTGCGGCCATAGGTTCCCCGTTCATCGTGGCCGGCTCGTGCAATATACTTCTGGCTTCGCGTCCTTCCAAATTGAAGCTGGCATCAGGTAGGCCAAGCTTTTCACGAAGCTTTTTTTTCACGGCCGCCGATGGCGTTACTCCCTGAAATGACTTGTTCAGGTTTTCATGCATTTTTGATGCTTTCGTCACATCGATGTCTGCATTCAGGTCTGCATGAATGGCCGGGACTTCAAGCCCATCAAGCATGGGCTTCATGGCGCTTTGTCCGAAGCCTGTCATGGACACACGCACGGCAGCGCCGTTGTCCCACCATTCTTCATCGCTCCATGCAAGAAAAATGCGTGACTTCTCCACGATGCGATTGAGAACCTCGCGGTTCGCTCCGCCGCGTATGGAGTTGGTCGAAACAAAGCCCGCTGCATGCAATTTGCCAGCTTCCATCTGCATTCTTGCTTTTTCGAACCAGAAGCAAACAAGGTCTGCACCATCCAGCTTGTTGTCGTGATAGGCTAAGCGCACCGCGTCCACATAGACATCGCCCAATTCCCCGCGCATTTTCTTGTTGCCGATAAAAGGTGGATTGCCGACGATGACATCCGCCTCAGGCCAAACTGCTTGGCTACCATCAGCATTCACCAACGCATCACGGTTTTCAATGCCGTCCAGTGGCTTCAGAATTGGGTTCAAGCTGTGAGGCCAGCCGTTTTGCCGGGACCACTGGATGTCGCCAATCCAAACCGTGACCCGGGCCAGTTCGGCGGCGAACTCATTGATTTCCAGGCCCAGTATGTTGTGCGGACCGGTCTGCAAACTGACCTCTGCTTGCAGGCCCAGTTCCTGCGCCTCAATTTGAGCGCGCTTTTCCACGTCACGTAGCGCTTTAAGCGCAAGATATAGAAAGTTGCCGCTGCCGCAGGCGGGGTCGAGCACACGAAAGTTGGCCAGGTGCAGCAGAAAGTGTTGATAAAGTTCTTGGCCCTGTTGTAGTGCGTCGTTTGAGCGAAATTTCTTGCCGCGCGTTTTCACCATGCCGAACTTGGGTGCGAACTTCGCGATTTTTTTGCGTGTGGACTCCCATTCGGCCAGCAGCGGCTCGCGCACCAGCGGCTCGACCAGCTTGGCGATGGTGCCGGGGTCGGTGTAGTGCGCGCCCAGCGCCGCGCGCCTGCTGCCGAGGCCACGCTCAAACAGTGTGCCGAAAATGGTAGGGTCAATCGCGCGCCAGTCCATGTCAGAAGAGGCTGCGCGCAGTGTTTCAAGATCGCTGGCAGTCAGCGCGGGGACGGCAACCCGCCGGAATAAGCCGCCGTTGAACCATTCAATGTCATCGTTGCCGTAAGCGCCTTTGGGCTCCTGCATAGCCATGAACAAGGCAGCAATGCGGTTAGCGGCCTTGGCTACGTCACTTTTTGCGCTCGCAAGCAGGCCCGTGAATATTCTTTCGGGCAACAGTCCTTCGTCTTCAGCGAACATGCAGAACAGGCATTGCACGAGGAAGTGCGCTACCTTGTGGCTGTCTTGCCCACGCTGGCGCATGGCCTCGGCCAGTCCGGCAAAACGCTGGGCGGCTTCTTCGGTGACGGCGGCGGTTGATTTTTCAGGCCGCAACTTCAGCGGGTCGGTGAACACCCATTTGAGGATTTGGCGCTTACTGTCATCCACCAGTTCTTCAATGCGTATTTCGCGCGGCTCGTCGGGGTAGCCGGTGAAGGCGGTGTGGATGATGATGCGCTCGCGGTCGCATACCACCAAGAGCGGCGGGCTCTCGAGTTGCAGGGAGTAGTCGGTGAGTTGTTTGAGGGCTTTGTCGAGGTCACGGCCTGGCTTCTTGTTCTCCCACGCAAAAAAACCCCGCTTCCACACATCGGCCCAGCCATCGCCTCCGCTGGACTTCTTGGCACCGCGCTCGAAGCAGTAATCGTTGGGGTCGCGCGGCTTGTCAACGCCAAGCAGCTCACACAAATCATCAAAATGGGCCTGGGCCCCGGCGCGTTCGGTGAGTTTGTTGGACTGCCAGAGGGCGATGAATTGGACAGGGGACATGGAATTTCTATCGCTATGACGAAGTGCAGCCCGTGCTTGGGCCGGCAAAGGTTACCACTGAATCACCCAAGCGTTGACCTGCTCGTGAGAAGGGGAACAGTTGTTGTCCCGCGGACCAAGCAATATTTATCAGCCTTTAGCCACTACACCTGGGTGGTTGACGGCTCGCCGGACGCGCTTCGCAAGTTTCAGCAGTTTCTCGAGCACGAAAATGGCGGTGGGGCCGTTTCGTCAGGGGTTGTGCGAGAGCCCAGCTAGAAGCGGCCAGCTTGATTTTCCCGCACGCCAACCGCGCCGCAATAGAAAATGGCCAGCAAGGCGGGCGCGCTCACCGCATGGCAGCTGCGTCGCTCTCTATGACGACCTGCCGGGCCAGCTGAAGCGCAGCAGCGGTACGTTCAGGGTGGGTCGCAATGTTTTCTTCCCACTCCGCCAGCCATGCGCGAAGCAGATCCATCGATTCGAATGTGGCCAGGACCGCGCGAGGCAGCCGAGGATGGAGTGAACCGATCGTCAGCGAGTAGGAATCAGCGTCCATGGTCACAATCGGGCGGTCGAGGAATTCGAGCCAGTTTGCCAACTTGGCTGCTGCAATCTCCTTCGCGCTTGCGAGATCTTTCGCGGTACCGTACCAGGTACTTCTGTCATGGGCACCTCCGTCGAGACACCGAACGTCGAAAGTTCCGTCGCCGCGCGTGACCGCAAAAGGCTTGAGCCACCATCGCTCAATTTCGCTTTCAGGGCGGTCTTCGTTGGGGGTGAAGTCAAACATCGGCGGCAAAGCGGGGTCCACAGGTAGTTCGCGCGCCGAAGCCGCCGGCACAGGCACATTCCTGCCCTGAGTTACAGCATGCCAGCTTGCAAATCCGAGTTCACGGGCAACCACGTCGAGAGTGGCGTTGTATGAGGCACTTGATGCTTTTGCGCGCCGCTTGGCCTCGCGCTTGATGTTGGCCAGGAGGGTCGCTGTAAGGGGGGTGCTCATCTCGTTCTTCCTTAAGCGCTGTCTGGCAGCCCACTTGCCCCGCGCTGGAGTCGAGGTTGAGTTCGAGGAAGAAAAACGGCTCGCCGGAGCGAGTTCACCATGTGGGCGGTTGGCGCCGTTCAACGCCAGACCGCCATTCTACTGCCGCCCGCTAGGCGCGCCTTCCCCAGAGTGCGCGTCAATGCGCTGACAAGTTGCCTTTGCGATTGATGCCTGTTTGCCGGACGTTGACCGCCCGCAGTGTTTCGCGCGCCTCGAGCAGCAGGTCAACGAGGGCCTTCAGTCGCTCACCCGCTACCTTCGGCTGGTTTTTGTAGACATGCTCGGGCAGCTCACGTCCTGAGCGGGCGCGGTTGAACTCCAACGCGTTTTCCCTGTACAGCTGGCGCGCCAGATTCAGGCGGTGGAGGTCCTGCAGAGCGGCAATCCGGGCAAGAATCGGAGCTAGCGCTTGGAGCACGCGGGAATACTGAATCGGTGTGATCCCCAGCGTTGAGTAGATCTCCTTCAGGTCGGCGTTGCGCCCGATCAGCCGCACCAGCAAAGCTGTTCCCAGAAAGGTATTTAAGTCCCGATCGTGCTGGCTTGGGCTAGCTGCGCCAAGTTCTGCGCGAGCGACCAACAGTGCCTCGGCACGTTCCGCACTTCGTTTGTGTTCCTGAGTTGAGAGGACCCCAATGCTGAGTAGCTCCCCGCGCTGCCGCGGGCTCATGCGGCCGGATGATGCGGCTGTGATTTGGTCGGATGCCCATGTAGCGAGGTGCTTCGGGGTGTTTGTATCGATCACACCGCGAAAAGCCGGGCACGTGGCCGTGGCCAACTTGAATGCCTTGGCAGTCGCCCACCAGCTGTCCTGGCTTGAAGGAACGGGCGCCTCACCTGGGCGAAGCCAGGATCCAAAGCTGAAACCCGGGAGTTTGCTCGCGATGGCCCGCATCCTCCCCGAGGTCCCCCGGGCAATGAAGCACTCCAGCAGGCGTCGCTGCCACTCCAGGAGCTCGGGCGCCGCGTCGACCTGGGGGTTGAAGCTTCCGGTTGTGGAATGCAGTTTCAGCATCTCACTGACCATCGCATCGTCGTCGAGCATCGTGCCGCGGCCGGTGTTGGGTGCGCGGTACAAGGCAAGGTCGATGTTGTAGTGTTCGAGCAGGCTGCGCGAGATGTCGCTCAGCCGACCCTTTTTGAAGCTGTTGACCTGGTAGCAGAACCAGTTGCGCAGTGACCGCAGTTCCGTGGTGTCCGGCGGTAGCGTTACGCCGTTTTCCGCGACCCAGGCGGCCGCCCAGTGCCAGGCGTTCTCATATTCGGCGGGAACTCCCCGCGACGTGGTCGTGAGGATCTTCTTGATGCGGTTGATGGTTCCGGGGTCGTCGCTGAAGCGATCCACGACCTCCGCGCGCGCGAGTGCCGGCGTCTCCGCCTGGCGGTCATGGAATTTTTGCGCACCACTGAGGGTGTCGAGGGAAACAGCGTTGGGGGTGGACGCGAGTGAAGTGCGTTGAGTGGACATGGCGAGACTCTCCAAATTTAGTGTGAATCGAACAAATGCGATTCCCCAAGTGCTTTGCGGCGAACAATGCGGCGGCCGTAGCGCATCACGCGGAGTGATGGGCAAAGCACTTAGGGAATCGTCGGCGGCTTGCCGAGGCGTTGAATTGAAGGGGAGGGGGGTCGTTGACGGGGCTACGTTGAGCACGTCACGCCGGCGGCCGACCGTGGTCGCCCTGGGGCTGAATGTTGGAAAGAAGTCGCCTTGAGCGCATCGAGGGCCAGAAAAATCAGGCGCGAAAGCTTCAAGGGGGCCACGATTCGCCGGGGGCGGTCATGACCTGTGGTTGCAGGCGGACACTTGATCCGCAAACGCTCCATGGCCGAGGCTTGGGAGTGAGTTAGCGGATTCTACTGTGGGTTCGTAGCAAATGCACGCAATGGCGACCAAGGCGGCTTTTATCTCTCCCGTGAGTAGAAAGACGACTGTTTCGGAACGAGACCAGATAAAGCTGGTCGTCATTCACTTCGGTGGGACTATCCAGTAGGGAAGCGTGCTATCGGGCTTGCGCCTGGCTTTTACACGCTTTGTTGACAACGCGCTGCCATGCATGGTTGTTGGCAGCGATCCTTGCGGATCAGTACGACAGTTATATTCAAGCTCGAACTCTCCCTTGGACATGCGAAAGCATGCACCACTCGCTTCTTCCCGAAACCTATGGAACCGATGTTCGCCGGTTGTCTTGGAGGTGAGACGGGCCAGGTCGGGGGCTAGCCTGCCCTCGTCAATCTCACGGATCTCTTCGATGAGGGCGTTCATGGTTTTGTACATGCCCTGCTGCAAGAGACGTTCGACTTCGCCTCGTTCGTCGTTTTCTTCGATTCGCAGTCGAAGCCTTCGCGCCTCTCGCTCGAATTCCTTCTGATTGCTATTGATTGCGTAGGCGGCGCCCCAGGAAAATCCATCAAACATACTGAAAACCCTATTTAAGGCCGCGAAGCGCCTTGAATTCCTGCTTTTCTTCATCCGTGATTAGAAGCGTCATGCCTCGGGGCACGCGAATGTGCTCGGCAGCTTTTGCGACAATCCTGGCGAAAATTTCGACGTACTCATCGTTGCGAAGTTCACTGTTCTTCGGATCGCTCAACCGCACAGGTTTCCTTCCTCGTCGTTCGTCCAGAACCTCCTTCATGAGTTCCCCCAGTGCTTCCTTGGCCGAACGTCTGTGGGTGAGTTTCTTGATTGCCTTGAAATCCAGCATCTGCAGTTCAGTCAGGGCGTCGTCGTGACTGGCGCTTTCTTGTTTGGCCCGAACGTAGAGTGCGCCCGCGACCGCGCCTTTGGTTCCAAGAGACATTAGTGGCTCCCTTTCGCACAGCGGTTGATAGTTGAAGAAGTTGCGTTCATTAGTTCGATGGTACTGCTGCAACTCCCTCTGTCAAATCGCAATGGTCACCGCCGGGCCGGCAGCAAAGGCAGGCACTGAACCAGACAGCGCGAGCCTGGCCAACTGCCTGCCGGCACTTTTCCCGGCGAGGAGTCGTGAGCCCTGCGCAGCCCGCCCGGTTGTGGACTCTATTCAATACGAATGGAGCAAAACACCCCCAAAACTGCCATTTGTTGTGGACTTTCTAGCCCCTAGAAAACCCAACACTCCGCTGCAAATACTTAGCAGGTCATATTGAATATACACAATGGAAATTGAACAATTCCGGGTGCATCCCCCCCTTTGGTCGACCTCTTTTCCCCCTTCCTTCCCCCTGAAACATAGGCCGCGCCGCCGAGGCCGGGGCCACACGGATTCGGAGCAACAAGTCACCAAAAAGGGGGGGGGAAGAGGGGCTTGACAGGGTTTTGTCGTGGTGTAGATTGAAGATATGAATTTCCAAAAACCCTTCTCTCCACGTAATAGTGTTCACAACCTGACCTTAGGGGATGCCCCTAACAGCCTGGTCGATTTCATGCGCATGATGCTTTCAAGCCAAAACGACCCCGTTGGGCCGGCCGAAACGCGCAAAACTCGCGGCACACTTAGCCAGCCCACCAAATGGATTCTTGATCGGAGCCTCTATCCTGTACCGACCATGCCAGCGCCCGCATTGAACGCCGCGCCGATTGAATTCGTCATCCAGCGAGACGAGATCGAAGCCGGCGCCGTTGGCGCCTTCGTTGACCGCCTGATGCGCCTGTCCGACACGCAGGACAAGTGTCTCGGCGCCATGCAGCGCCTCGACCTCGTCTTCGCAGGCTTTGCAGGTGACTCGCGTGAGGTCCACCAGATTCCGGAAGTCTTCACGTTCATGCGTGCCGCTCACACCTTCTGGCCCTACTGGCTGCACTTCCTGCGCCCGACGCCTGATCAACTGGCCGTGCTGATCTTGCTTCTTTGCGATTCGAACCTCGTTCAAGGCGACAAATTGCGCGTCCAAGGCCGCGTGGCCGACGCGCAGCAAGTCTGGGACTGCCTTGGCGAGTTGGCCAAGGCCGCCATGACGCTGCATGCCGGCATGCGCTTGTCGGACAAGCACGTCCGGCCCATGATTCAGCGCATCGCCGATGGCATTGGCCAGATCGTGATGTGACGCGTGCCCCGATCCCTTCGCTCCCCATTCCAACAAAAGACAGGCCCCTGCACATGACATTCAAGTTTCACTCGCCCTCCAGCGTTCCAAACGGGCAATGGATCTGGGTATTTGCCTCCGATGAAGGCGGCAGTCACGCCAAGGGCGCCGCGCGCGTGGCCCGGGTGAACTTCCGCGCCGCCTACGGGGCCTCCAAGGGTTTGACTGGAAGCGCCTACGCCATTCCAACCACCGACAGGCACAAATCCGCGCTGCCGCTGGCCAGCATCGAATCCTCTGTCACCGAGTTCCTGCAGTTCGCCGCCGCCAACCCTGAGAAAAACTTCTTTGTGACTGCCGTGGGTACTGAACTTCCCGGTGTGACCGACGACGTGATGGGCCCGCTTTTTGCCGCGGCGTCTGAGAATTGCTCCCTGCCGGAGAAGTGGCGCACCTACGTGAGCCAGGCGCGGGCAGCCTCCCGCACGAGCCCCACCGGTGCCCCGCCCACCTCCGCTCCCGACCGGAACGTGGAACGGTGCCCGTTTTGTGGGCACTTCACATATTCCGACTTGATCATGGCACCCGAACTTCACTGCACCCACGTGGTGCTTCACCCCAAATGACCACCACCGCCCAGCCCCTGCCGGCCGTGGACGTATCTGCAGGTGACGACCCATACAAAATCTGGACGGATAGCATGGGGGAGGAGCTGAACGCCACCTCCATCAAGGCCTACCGCACCTTGTGGGACGCGTGGTGCTGGTGGCTCGGCGAAAACCGGCAAACCTGGCACACCGCAACAGCAGCAACCATCCATCGGTTCCTGGAAGGCCCCGCGCCGGAGCGCGCCGGCCGCCGCAAGGCACTCAGCGCCACACACATGTCCTCCTACACCCGCCAACGGTACTGGCGGATCCTGCGGGGCGTCTACCACTCCGCTGTGGCATCGGGAAAGCTCTCCAACAACCCCACCCTTGACGTTCCGGAAGAGCAAAGGCCGTCCATTTCCGAGGACGACCGAAAATCTCAGGTCCTTGAGCCGGCCGTCTTCCAGCGCTTGCGCAAGGCAAAAACGCTGGTCACGATTATCAAGGTCAAAAACGAGAACGACTGGTGGCATGTCCGGGACCGGGCCATGCTCGCTGTCCTGGTGGATACCGGAATAACTACTTCGGAGGTGATTGCGCTTCGAGGGGTGGATCTGCGGCGCACCGACAACAAGCCGCTCTCGCTACAACAGATCGAGCATCCTGAATCGAATCCCGAACCTCTGCTCATCGAAGTCATGTTGTCGGACCAGCTCGTGGGAAGGCAGCTTGAAATCTCGCCACCCATGGCTGAGCTCGTCCTCATGTGGGTCTGCGCACGGGCAGCGCTCTTCGCCAAGCGTTCAGGCAGGCCACCGGGCGGCGACGCTGGCCAGCATCAGCCTGACTGGCTGGAACCCCTCTTTGTTGCGCGGCGGACCAGCGTGCCTAAACCAGGCGCTGCCCCTCAGGCCCTTCCTCCGATGGACCCTACTTCCGTCTACTACGCGGTCAGCCAGGCCCTCAAGCGGCTACGCAAGTCAGCCGGGAGCGCGCAGCCCGCCGCTGGCGGGCCACACGTGGCCCAGGGCCCCGCGGTGATCCGAAATTCCGTGATCCGGCTCTGGCTGGACACACTCGAAGTATCGGAGGTGGTCGCGAGGGCAGGGCTGAAACGGATGGAGTCCCTGCGTCTGAAGGCTGAATAATCGGGGAAACGCTGGAGACGCCCATGAAAGTCCCACAGATCGACGAATTCGCCGCGTTACGCATCCCTCCTCACTCAGTGGAGGGTGAATCCAGCGTACTGGGCGGCCTGCTGCTGGACAACGGCGCCTGGGACCGGGTCGGCGACCTGCTGGTCGATGAGGATTTCTACCGCTACGAACACAAGCTGATCTACGCGGCCGTCGGTGCCCTGATCAACGCGACCAAGCCGGCCGACGTGATCACGGTTTACGAACACCTGCAGAACCTGGGCAAGGCCGAGGATATCGGCGGTCTGAGTTACCTGAACTCGCTGGC
>NZ_NBZW01000029.1 GCF_002379085.1 Polaromonas sp. AET17H-212
GGCATCAAGCGCGGCCTGATGACCACCGTGCATGCCGCCACCGCCACCCAGAAAACCGTGGACGGCCCGAGCAACAAGGACTGGCGCGGCGGCCGCGGCATCCTGGAAAACATCATTCCCTCGAGCACCGGCGCGGCCAAGGCCGTCGGTGTGGTGATCCCCGAGCTGAACAAAAAGCTCACCGGCATGTCCTTCCGCGTGCCGACCTCCGACGTGTCGGTGGTGGACCTGACCTGCGAGCTGAGCAAGGAAGCCACGCTGAAAGAGATCTGTGCCGAGATGAAGGCGCAAAGCGAAGGCGCCCTGAAGGGCATCCTCGGCTACACCGAAGACAAGGTGGTCGCCACCGACTTCCGCGGCGAGACCTGCACCAGCGTGTTTGACGCCGACGCCAGCATCGCGCTGGACAGCACCTTCGTCAAGATCGTCGCCTGGTACGACAACGAGTGGGGTTACTCGAACAAGTGCCTGGAGATGGTGCGCGTGGTGGGCCTGACCGCAGGACGGGCACTGTGAAATTTCTGCGTTTTACCGACATCGCGAGAAGCGGTTTGGCGATCAACAAGCGCGTCTTCATCCGCGCCGACCTGAACGTCCCGCAAGACGACGCTGGCAACATCACCGAAGACACCCGCATCCGCGCCAGCCTGCCCTGCATCCGCATGGCGCTCGATGCCGGCGCGGCTGTCATGGTGACCAGCCACCTGGGCCGGCCTGCCGAAGGCGAATTCAAACCGCGGGACTCGCTGGCGCCCGTGGCCCAACGTCTGGCCGAACTGCTTGGCCCCAGGTACGTGCCGCACGGTGTGCCGCTGGTTTCCAGCTGGGTTGATGGCTTCCAGGTCGATGGCCAGCCGCTGCAAGCCGGCCAGCTGGTGATGCTCGAAAACTGCCGCCTCAACATCGGTGAAAAAATGAACAGCGAAGCGCTGGCCCGCAAACTCGCCGCTCTCTGCGACATCTTCGTGCATGACGCCTTCGGCACCGCGCACCGCGCCGAGGGCAGCACCTACGGCATCGCGCAGTATGCCGCCATGGCCTGCGCCGGGCCCCTGCTGGCCGCTGAAATGGATGCGATCAGCCAGGCGCTTGCCAATCCCAGGCGCCCGCTGGTGGCCATCGTCGCGGGCAGCAAAGTCTCGAGCAAGCTGAGCATCCTGCAAAGCCTGGCCAGGAACGTGGACCAGCTGATTGTGGGCGGCGGCATCGCCAACACCTTCATGCTGGCGGCGGGTCTGAACATCGGGAAAAGCCTGGTCGAACCCGGTCTGGTGGCCGAGGCCAAAAGCGTGATCGAAGCCATGAAGGCGCGCGGCGCCGAAGTGCCGATCCCGACCGATGTGGTGACGGCCAAGACCTTCAGTCCCGATGCCCCCGCCACGGTGAAGAAAGCCACGCAAGTCGAAGACGACGACCTGATTCTGGACATCGGCCCGGAGACGGCCAGGCGGCTGGCAGAACAGCTCAAACACGCGGGCACCATCGTCTGGAACGGCCCGGTCGGTGTTTTCGAATTTGCTGCGTTCGAGAACGGCACCCGGGAAATCGCCACAGCGATTGCCGAATCAAGCGCATTCAGCATTGCCGGTGGTGGCGACACGCTGGCAGCCATTGACAAGTACGGCATCGAAAGCCGGCTGGGCTACATCTCCACCGGTGGCGGCGCCTTCCTCGAGGTGCTGGAAGGAAAAACGTTGCCCGCTTTCGAGATTTTGCAACAACGCGCAGCTGCGCACGCTGTGCAGTCTGCTATTAATTAAGTAGCAAACAATATAGTTGAAACGGCCGCTGGAGGCCGATTGTATTTAAAATTCAAGGAGATAGTCATGGCTTTTGTTTCCCTTCGCCAGGTGCTCGATCACGCGGCCGAGAACGGCTACGGTGTGCCGGCGTTCAATGTCAACAACCTCGAACAAATCATCGCCATCATGGAAGCGGCGCAGGAGACGGACAGTCCGGTCATCCTGCAGGCTTCGGCCGGTGCGCGCAAATACGCCGGCGAGGCCTACTTGCGCCACATGATGCTGGCGGCCGTGGAGACGCATCCCGACCTTCCCGTGGTGGTGCACCAGGACCATGGCACCTCGGCCGCCGTCTGCCAGCAGTCGATTCGCTCGGGCTTTACCAGCGTGATGATGGACGGCTCGCTCATGAGCGATGGCAAGACACCCGCCAGCTATGAGTACAACGTCGACATCACGCGCCGCGTGTGCGAGATGTCGCACCCTGTTGGCGTGTCCGTTGAAGGTGAGCTCGGTTGCCTGGGCTCCCTGGAAACCGGCGAGGCTGGTGAAGAGGACGGCATCGGGGCTGAGGGCAAACTCACGCACGACATGATGCTGACCGACCCGGTGCAGGCCAAAGACTTTGTCGAGAAAACCGGTGTTGACGCGCTGGCCATTGCGATCGGTACCAGCCACGGCGCCTACAAATTCACCCGCAAGCCCACGGGCGACATCCTGGCGATTGACCGCATTGCGGCGATTCACGCGCAGATTCCCAACACCCATCTGGTGATGCACGGCTCTTCCAGCGTGCCGCAGGAATGGCTGGAAATCATTCGCCAGTTTGGTGGGGACATCAAGGAAACCTACGGCGTGCCGGTGGAAGAAATCCAGCGTGGCATCAGAAGTGGCGTGCGCAAGATCAACATCGATACCGATATCCGGCTGGCCATGACCGGCGCCATGCGCCGGGTATTTGCGCAGCAGCCCAGCGAGTTTGATCCGCGCAAGGCCCTGGCGGCCGCCAAAACGGCGGCGCGGGGCATTGTCAAGGCGCGTTTCGAGGCCTTTGGCTGCGCCGGCATGGGCAGCCGCATCAGGCCTGTCGGCATGGAGACCATGAGTGCCCGTTATGCCTGAGGGCTGGGGAATTCCCTGACCAGATGGCGGCGCCCCCGGCCGCTGACACATCAGAATTCAGTTAAATTAGCGAAGACTGATATATATCGTCTTTTTCCAACCTACGACCCAGGAGACTGTCCATGAATTTTTCCCCCGTCCTCATCGCCGTCATTGCGCTGGTTTCAGCGCCTGCGTTCGCCAACAAGGAGCTCGCCAGCCAGAAGGCCTGCATGGCGTGCCATGCCGTCGATAAAAAACTGGTGGGCCCCGCCTACCAGGACGTGGCCAAAAAATATGCCGGCCAGAAGGACGCCGAGGCCAACCTGATTGCCAGCATCAAGAAAGGCGGCTCCGGCAAATGGGGTCCGATTCCCATGCCGGCACAAGCTGGCTTGACGGATGCCGAGGCGGCGACGCTGGCTGCCTGGGTACTTGCTGGCGCCAAGTAAGCGGCAAGAGGGCCGGTGGCCTGGAGCAAGCGCTGGCCCGCTGGCTCACACGGGAATGCGGGATCCGGCCCGCCCTGCGCCGGACTCAGCTCAGGATGATCACGTCATGCGTGGGTAGTCCGGTCCGGAACAGCTGAGTGCCGCTTTCAGGCGAGGCGCTGCACCTCGGCACCCATTAACCGAATTTTTCCAGAAGGTGGGCCGCGCGTTCCACCTCGGCCATGGCCTGGGCATCGGTTTCGGATTCGTGGACGGCCTCCATCAGGGAGCAGGCCATCATGCGGTAAAAAGTCCTGTCCATGGCCTTGCGTGCGGCAGACATCTGGAGCGCCACGTCTTCACAAGACCGCCCGCTCTGGATCATCTCGATCAGCCCACGCACCTGGCCTTCGACGCGACGCAGGCGGTTCAGCACATCCTTCTGGTGATCTTCACGGTAAGAGGAGGCCGGGACGGGAGCCTCGGTGCGACGCGGAGTGCCTTTGGTTGCCATGGGAATCCATTGTTGCGATGGTTGAGCCGCTCTGATTTTGCCAGATCGCCGCTGGCGCCACGCGCCTGCCGGTTGTTGTTTAAATACCCTACCCCCTAGGGTATAGGGTTGTTCCCAGTGTTCGCGAAATGATTGTTGACGCACTATCGCTGCACATTGGCGACTAGGAACTTCCTGCTGCTGATGTCGAAACGCCGTTCGACAACAAACCTACTTACTGAACAAGGAACTGCAAGTGAATGCCCTGACAAAATTTCTCAAATGGGTGCCCGTGCTGGCGATCATGATGTTGACCGGATGCGGCACGATCAGCACGATGGGCAAGCTTGAAAACGGCGCCGGCGCCGAAGCCAGCAAGATGTGGGATCGCTGGATTGAAGCGGACGGTGACATCGCGGTGGCTACCACCTGGGAGCGCAAAGTGAAGGCCGGTGTGACGGTCAACGACATCGAGCAGGTTTTCGCCCAGATCTCGGCGGAAAAGAACATGAAGAGCGTGGGTGAACTGCCTCTGTCGAAAGAGCTCGAGGCGCGTACCGGAACCAAACAAAAGTTCCTCAAGGTCTACTCCTTCTGCACGCCCGTGACGGCTCGCATGATGGTGGACTTCAGTCCGCACATGGCGGCCTATCTGCCTTGCCGCCTGACGGTGGTTGAGCGCGACGATGGCCTGTGGATCTATACCCTCAACATGGACATGATGGTCAAGATGGGGCGCAAGCTTCCCTCGCCATTGAAAGAAGAGGCGTGGAAGGTCCGCGAAACCATTTACCAGATGCTGGACCGGGGCGCCAAGGGCGAGTTCTGAGCGATTGATTGTTGATATCCATAACTAGTACACAGGAGACAGTAGATGACCACGTCAAAAACAGCCAAAGCAGCAAAAAGAGCAGTTCGTAATCTGGCCGCGTTTGCCATCATTGCAGGCCCGCTGACAGCGGCCATGGCCACCAACGGCTACTTTTCGCATGGCTTCGGCATCAAAGCCAAGGGTATGGGAGGGGTCGGCATCGCCCTGCCGCAGGACGCCATGGCGGCAGCAACCAATCCGGCAGGCATGGTCGATGCGGGCAGCCGTGTTGACTTCGGCGCAGACCTGTTCATGCCGGACCGCACCGTGACGTACACGTCCGCGTACCAGGGTGTCGCTGCCGGTGACTACCGCAGCGGCCAGCGTCACTTCGTGGTCCCGGATTTTGGCTATAACCGCATGATCGCCAGCGATCTTGCGGCCGGCGTGGTGGTGTATGGCAATGGCGGCATGAACACCAACTATGGCACCAACCTCATCACCTCGGCGGGCTCCCATACCTACACCAACCTGGAGCAATTGTTCATTGCCCCGACCATTGCGAAAAAGATTGGCAACCACTCGTTCGGCGCGTCGTTGAATCTCGTTCGCCAGACCTTCGAGGCCAAGGGCCTGGAAGCCTTCGACAATGCCAATAACAGCCGTTATGTAGGCTCAGTGACCAACCGTGGCAGGGATGTCTCAACCGGCTTGGGCTTCAAGCTCGGCTGGACCGGCCAGGTATCGCCAACGGTCACCTTGGGCGCGGTCTACCAGAGCCGTACCAGGATGTCGAAGTTCGACCGATACAAAGGCCTCCTGGCCGAGGAAGGGGGTTTCGACATTCCTGAGAGTTATGGCTTCGGGGTGGCGTTCAAGGCCACGCCCAAGACCACCGTGGCGGTTGACCTGAGCCAGATCAATTACGGCAGCATCAAGTCCGTCGCGAACCCCGGTGCACTCTTTCCGGCGGTCTCGGGAACCCCCATGGGCCCCGCCAACGGTTCCGGCTTTGGCTGGACCGACATGACGGTGCTCAAAGTCGGCGTGTCGCATGAATACAGCAAGAACCTGACCCTGCGTGCGGGCTACAACCACGGCAAGATGCCGATCAACAGCCAGAACACGTACTTCAACATTCTGGCGCCGGCCACTGTCGAGCAGCATGTGACGCTTGGCGCTACGTGGACACTGGCCGACAAATCGGAGTTGAGCCTGAGCTACATGCATGCGTTCAGCAAAGGCATCGCCGGCGTTTCGAACGGCAATGGCCAGTCCGTCGCGGGTTATCCGGTTGATCTCAAAATGAAGCAGAACGCCATCGGCATCGCCTATGGCTGGAAGCTGTAAACAGCAGATCTGAAAGGGGCGAAGGTGCAAACGTCCGGCCTTCAAGCATGGGGGACGTCCATTTGCACGAAAAACCGTTTGGCGCTCAGGTCGTATCGGCTGCCCGGCAGCATCCGGCGACGTTTGCGCGACACGGCCCCTTGCTGTACGCTTGTATGCCATGAGCACATCAACCTTCCCCCTGCTCCTGTTGTTGGTTGGCGCATCTGCCGGCGCGCAAGTGCCGGCCCTGTACGAGGGCGCTGATCTTAAACTGGGCGAGCGGTTGATTGCGGAACACAAGTGTGCGGCATGTCATCGGCAAAAAGTGGGTGGCGATGGCAGCGCCATTTACCGACCCGCCGGGCGTGTCAACACGCCGGGCGTCTTGCGCGGCATGGTGGAGTCGTGCAATACCGAGCTGAACCTTGGGCTGTTTCCTGAGGAGGTGACGGCGATCTCGGCCGTCCTGAATCGGGACCACTATCGCTTCAAGTAGCGTGATGGCCCCTCGGCGGTGGTGAAAACCCTCGAAATTGTTTTCGCATTATCATTTATATTAGTGTATACGGATATTCGGAATCTAAAAAGAATGGACCACCCGTACCGGGACGTAGTCGGGCATGCCGGTCGTACAGAGGGGTGTGGGGGCGGGCGCCGCCAGGTGCTGGTCTTTCGCTGCACGGCAGCCAGGTTCGCAGTGCGGGTGGACGAAGCGCTCCGCTTCTGAAGCGTCGGTGAGTTGGCGCAGGAAAAAGCGGATGCGGGTTGACGCTGCAGGCCCGGCTGGAGATGCAGCGGTGGTCCGGTTATTTATCAAAAGGAAACTGTGTGAAGCAAGACGACTTGAGCTCAGGAAGAATCCTGAAGGCACCCGAGAGCTTTTTGAGCCGGGACGGCATCAAAACGGTTGTCGCAGAGGCCCGCCACGGGCGTCGCGACTTCATTCGCAGCGCCTTTGCCGCTGCGGCAGCGGGGCTGGCCGTGCCGGCTGCGCTGGCGCAGGGAAATCCGGTGCCAGCCGAAGGTGGCGATCCCAACATCCTGAACCTGCCCGAGCACAGCAAGGGCCTGGGCCAGCCCGTGGCCTCCGATGGCGGCTATGGCAAGCCGTCCAAATATGAGGTGAATGTTCAGCGCCGCCAGAGCCCGGGCCTGACCCAGACTCCGCAGGCTTCGGTGTCGTTTGCGCCGCTGCAGTCGCTGTTCGGCATCGTCACCCCCAGCGGCCTGCACTTTGAGCGGCATCATCAGGGCTGGTGGGATGTGGATCCTTCCAAACACCGCCTCATGATCAACGGCATGGTCAAGGCGCCCAGGGTGTTCACGCTGGACGAAATCATGCGCCTGCCTTCGGTGTCGCGTTTTCACTTCATCGAGTGCGGCGCCAATACGGCGGTCGAGTGGGGCAATGTGGCGGTGCCAACAGTCCAGTACACCCATGGCATGGTTTCGTGCAGCGAGTTCACCGGCGTGCCGCTGATCACCTTGCTCGAGATGGCGGGGGCCGACCTCAAGAGCGGCAAGTTTGTGCTCGCCGAAGGCGCCGATGGCTCCTCCATGACGCGCACCATTCCCATGAGCCTGATCAAGTCCGGCGAAGTGTTCGTGGCCTACGGCCAGAACGGTGAAATGCTGAGACCCGAGCAGGGTTATCCATTGCGCCTGATCGTGCCGGGGGTGCAGGGGGTGAGTTGGGTCAAGTACCTGCGCCGCCTGGAGGTGGGTGACCAACCCTATGCCGCCAAGGACGAAGCGATTCACTACATCGATTTGCAGCCTGACGGCACGCATCGGCAGTACACCAGCATCCAGGAGTGCAAGAGCGTCGTGACCACGCCGTCGGGCGGGCAGGTCTTGCTGGACAAGGGCTTCTACAGCATCAGCGGGCTGGCCTGGTCGGGCCGGGGCAAGGTCAAGCGGGTGGATGTGTCGGTGGACGGCGGACGCAATTGGCGTACCGCGCGGCTGGAGTCGCCGGTGCTGACGAAGGCGCTGACCCGGTTCAGCCTCGACTGGGTGTGGGATGGCAAACCCGCCATCATCCAAAGCCGCGCCATGGACGACACCGGTTACGTCCAGCCGAATTACAAGCAGCTTCGCGCAGTGCGCGGCACGCGCTCCATCTATCACAACAATGCCATCCAGTCCTGGTTGGTCCAGGAAAACGGCGAGGTGAAAAATGTCCAGGTTTCATAAGGCAGTCGTGACTGTCGCCATGCTTGCTGCGGTGAGCTTGGCGGGCGCACAGAGCGGCGCCAACTATCCGGGTGTGGGACGCGCTGCGACGCCCAAGGAGGTCGCTGCCTGGGATATCGATGTGCGACCGGATTTCAAGGGTCTGCCGCCAGGCTCGGGGACGGTCGCCAAAGGGCAGGACGTCTGGGAAGGAAAATGTGCGTCCTGCCACGGAGTGTTTGGCGAGTCAGGCGAAGTCTTCAGTCCTCTGGTCGGCGGCACCACGGCAGAGGACATCAAGAAAGGGCGTGTCGCCAATCTCACGACGACAACCTACCCGGGGCGCACCACCCTGATGAAGGTGTCCACACTCTCGACCTTGTGGGACTATATCAATCGTGCCATGCCATGGACGGCGCCCAAGTCGCTCACGACCGAGGAAGTCTATTCGGTGACGGCCTTTCTGCTGAACCTGGGTGGCATTGTTCCAGACAACTTCACGCTCTCCGACAAGAACATGGAGGAAGTCCAAAATCGGCTGCCCAACCGCAACGGCATGACGACACGGCATGCGATGTGGCCAGGCAACGAATTGGGCGGTGGCGTCAAGCCTGACACCAACAATGCGGCCTGCATGAAAAACTGTGCGCCTGAGCCCAAAGTGGCGTCTTTCCTGCCGGACTTTGCGCGCAATGCACATGGAAATCTTGCGGAGCAAAACCGGCCGGTTGGGGCTCAGCGTGGCGTCGATACGACCCGGCCGGAGGGCAAGGCGCCGGCACCCGGCGTGGCTGCGGCGCCTGTCGCTCAGAAAGCGGCCGAAGCGGCGCCAGCCAGACCAGCGGCCAGGGCCGAGCCGGCGGGGGGCGACAGCAAGGCAGCGCTGGCATTGGCGCAGAAATACAGCTGCACGGCGTGCCACGCAATTGATAAAAAGATCATCGGCCCCAGTTTCGCGGAGATTGCCAAAAAGCACGCCGGGAAAGAGGACTATCTTGCGGGCAAGGTGAAGGCGGGCGGTGTCGGGGTTTGGGGTGCGATGCCCATGCCCCCGCAGAGCCTGAGCGAGGCCGAGGCCAAAACCATTGCTGCGTGGTTGGCATCAGGTGCGGGAAAATGAAGGCCGGGAATGTCCCGATGCCGGGCATTGATTCTTATATTAGCATTTACTTGATCAAGGAGATTTAACATGCAAACACGTCGCGAGACACTCAAACAGGGCGCCATCGTTGCGGGCCTGCTGGCATCCACGGGCTTGTTCCCTCAGTATGCAATGGCTGCCTACAACAAGCCTGCGTTCGAAGCCAAGACGCTGGCCGAGGTCCTGAAGGCACTGGGTGCGGGCGCACCGGTCGAAAGCAAGGATGTCACCATTGGCGGCCCCGACATTGCTGAAAACGGCGCCGTGGTGCCCTTGACCGCCGGCACCACCCTGCCCGGTGTGAAGCAGATTCTGATTCTGGTCGAGAAGAATCCGGCGGCCCTGGTGGCGCTGTTCAATGTGACCGACAGCGTCGAGGCAAGCTTCGCCACCCGCACCAAGATGGGCCAGTCTTCGGACGTGTACGCCGTCGCAGTGATGGCTGACGGCAAGGCGCTTTATGCAAAAAAAGAAGTCAAGGTCACGCTTGGCGGTTGCGGCGGCTGATTGCCACCGTTTTTTTTGAACAATTCAATACTGATTCAGGAGTAAGAAAATGGCAGATCCGATGCGCATTCGCGCCCAGGCAGCTGGCGACAAGGCAACCGTCCGTGTTTTGATGAGCCACGAGATGGAGTCCGGTCAGCGCAAAGACGCTGCAGGCAAAATCGTGCCCGCCTGGCATATCCAGGAAGTGACCGCCACCCACAATGGCAAGACCGTCATGACGGCGGAATGGGGTCCAGCGGTTTCCAAGAACCCTTTCCTGCAGTTCACCGTCAAGGGTGCCAAGGCCGGCGATAAAATCGGCGTGAGCTGGAAAGACAACAAGGGCGAAAACCGGGCTGACGAAGCAACGGTCTCTTGAGTTTTCAGGTTCTGTGTTGAGAGTGGAGAAGGGCGTGCTCTTCTCCATTTGCGTTTGGCTTCATAACAAATTCAAGAGGTGACAATGACACAAGCAAAACTACTGATCACGGCCGTCCTGGCTGCCGTGATGGCCGGCAACGTGTGGGCGCAGAAGTCTGCGGCAGAGGGCATTGCTGAATACCGTGCCATGCTGCAGGACGGCAATCCGGCCGAATTGTTTGAAGCCAAGGGCCAGGAGCTCTGGAAACAGAAGCGCGGTGTCAAAGCAGCGTCGCTTGAAAAGTGCGACCTGGGCAAGGGCCCTGGCGTGGTCAAGGGTGCCTTCGTGGAATTGCCGCGTTATTTTGCGGATACCAAGCGTGTGCAGGATATGGAGTCCCGCCTGCTCACCTGCATGGAAACCCTGCAGGGCTTCAATGCCGCCGAAATTGCCAAGACGCCTTTCGGCAAGGGCGAGCAAAACAACGTGACAGCGCTGGCGGCCTGGATATCGGCCGAATCCAGAGGCATGAAATTCAACCTGCCGCAGGACCATGTGCAGGAAAAAACCATGTACGAAGTGGGCAAGCGGCTCTTCTTCGCCCGGGGTGGCACCCATGACTTTTCCTGCGCCTCCTGCCATGGTGCGGACGACAAGCGCATCCGTTTGCAGGACCTGCCCAACCTGACCAAACAGCCGGGCGCTGGCAATGGTTTTGGTGCCTGGCCGGCCTACCGCGTCTCCAACGGGCAGCTGTGGGGCATGCAACTGCGTCTGAACGATTGTTACCGGCAGCAACGCTTTCCTTACCCCCTGTTCGGCAGCGATGCGACCGTCGCACTCGGCGTTTATATGGGCGTCAACGGCAAGGGCGGCGAGTCGATTGCCCCGGCCCTCAAGCGTTAAGGAGACAGCATCATGAAAAAAACCATCAAATACCTCGTTCCGGCCCTCGCAGTTTTTCTGGCGGGCTGTGCTGTCATGCCCTCCAGTGCGGATCTGGACAAGCTGGCGGCCGACATCGCCAAGGCGTCGTTCCGTGACGAGGGCCAGGCCAAAGTTGATCGCCTGGTCCAGGATGATGCCAACCGTGAATGCAGCGCCGCTGATGTGGCCGGCAAGCCGATTGATCAAAAAGTGGCCCAGGCCATAGAAGCCGCGAACCTGAAGACCATCAAGTGGCCGTCAGATGGGAAATTTCTGGGCGACTGGGCAGCGGGCGAGAAAGTCGCCCAGGACGGACGCGGCATGACATGGACCGACAAGGCTGGTTCGGTCAATGGCGGCAACTGCTACAACTGCCACCAGATCAGCAAGCAGGAAATTTCCTTCGGCACCATAGGCCCGAGCCTGTACAACTACGGCAAGCTGCGCGGCGTGGCGGATCCGGCCAGCCCGGCGTCCAAGCCTATCGTGGAATACACCTGGGGCAAGATCTGGAACGCGCGGGCCTACAACGCCTGCTCGCAAATGCCGAGGGCTGGCCACAATGGCTTCCTGACCGAGCAGCAGATCAAGAATATCATGGCCTTGTTGCTGGATCCGAAATCGCCGGTCAACCAGTAATCTGAATCCGACCCGGGCTTGTCCTGGGTCTTTTTATTTTTTCTTACTTCATTAGTTGCCGATTTATGAATTTAACAAAACGTGAATTTTTTCAGGTCCTGGGCGCAGGCACCATGGCCGGCATGGGCTTGGGCGCCTACGCCGATGCCGATGCTGCGACAGCCGCCAACGGGCTCTATGACATTCCCAAGTTTGGCAGCGTGTCGTTTCTGCACATGACCGATTGCCATGCCCAGCTCAAGCCCATTTACTTCCGCGAGCCGAATGTCAATCTGGGCATTGGCGGCATGAAGGGCAACCTGCCGCACTTGGTCGGTGAGCACTTGCTCAAGGCGGCGAAGGTCCGCCCCGGTACGGCCGAAGCCCATGCGCTGACTTACCTCGACTATGAAAAGGCGGCACGCCGCTACGGCAAGGTCGGTGGCTTTGCGCATCTGGCGACGCTGGTGAAACGCCTCAAGGCCAGCCGCCCCGGGGCGTTGCTGCTTGACGGCGGAGACACCTGGCAGGGTTCGGGCACCGCCTTGTGGACGAATGGTCAGGACATGGTCGATGCCTGCAAGCTGCTGGGCGTGGACGTCATGACCGGCCACTGGGAGTTCACGCTGGGCATGGAGCGGGTCAAGGAAATCATCGAGAAGGACTTTGCGGGCAAGGTCGATTTTGTGGCGCAGAACGTCAAGACCAACGACTTTGGCGATCCGGTGTTCAAGCCCTATGTGATCCGCGAAATCAATGGCGTTCCCTGCGCCATCATCGGCCAGGCCTTTCCGTACACGCCGATTGCCAATCCGCGCTACATGGTTGCCGACTGGGCCTTCGGCATCCAGGACGAAAACATGCAGAAGATGGTCGATGAGGCACGCGGCAAGGGGGCGCAGGTCGTGGTGGTCCTGTCCCACAACGGCATGGACGTGGACCTGAAGATGGCCAGCCGGGTGACCGGCATAGACGCCATCATGGGCGGCCACACGCACGACGGCATGCCGGTGGCATCGCTGGTGAGCAACAAGGGCGGCAAAACCATCGTGACCAACGCCGGCTCGAACAGCAAGTTCCTGGGCGTGCTCGACTTCGATGTCAAGGACAAAAAAGTCAGCGATTTCCGCTACAAGCTGCTGCCTGTTTTTGCCAACATGCTGCCGGCCGACCGCGAGATGGACGCACTCATCACCAGGGTGCGCGCACCGTATGAGGCCAAGCTGTCGGAGCAGCTGGCCATCACCGAAGGCACGCTGTATCGCCGCGGCAACTTCAATGGCACGGGTGACCAGTTGCTGGTCGATGCGCTGATGGACGTGCAGGGAGCCGACATCGCGTTTTCACCGGGTTTCCGCTGGGGCACCAGCCTGTTGCCGGGGCAGGCCATCACGCGTGAATGGGTGATGGACATGACGGCCACCACCTACTCCTATGCCACCCTGACCGAGATGAGCGGTGAGACCATCAAGACTGTTCTGGAAGACGTGGCCGACAACCTGTTCAACCCCGACCCCTACTACCAGCAGGGTGGCGACATGGTGCGCGTGGGCGGCCTGCAATACAGCTGCAACCCGCTGGCCGGCATGGGCAAGCGCATCGACGAGATGCGCCTCAACGGCAAGTTGATCGAGGCCGACAAGAAGTACAAGGTGGCCGGCTGGGCACCGGTGGCTGAAGAGGCCAGGAACCAGGGCAACAAGCAGATGTCGGAGGTCGTGGAGACCTGGCTTAAGGCCCGTGGTGGCAAGGTCAGTGCCCGCAAGCTCAATACGCCCAAACTCACTGGCGTGCTGCCCAATCCTGGCTACGCGCCGGTGTGAACTGAACGCGGAAGGGGAATCCAACCCTTTCACCCCTTGCTGACCCGCCGCTCCAGCAGGTAGTCGAGCAGCTTGTCGAGGGTCACCAGCCGGGCGTAGTCCGCCTCCGGGATGTTGACGCCCAGGCGCTCGTGCAGGGCCACCAGGAAGTTGAGCCAGTCCATGGAATCCAGATCGACCTGGTGGCGCAGCGGGCGGGTGGGGTCGAGGGTTCCGGGCTCAACTTCCGGCGCGATCGAGCGCAGGATGTCCTGCACGGTGGCGGCCAGGGCCGGGCGGTCGTTCGTCATGGGTTGCTTCCTTCCGGGGTCGCCGCTGGCGCGATGTTGTCAGCCAGCGTTTGCGGCTGCTGCAACAGCTCACGCAGTTCGGCCAGGAACAGGGCGCCCTGGTGGCCGTCCGAGGCGCGGTGATCGGCGGCGAGCGTGGCCGTGAGCAGCGGCAGCGCGCAGACCTTGCCGTCCTGCACCCAGGGCCGCACGGCCAGACGGCCGAAGCCCACCAGCGCCACCTGCGGCGGATAGATCACGCCGAAGACCGCCTCCACACTCTGGTCGCCCAGATTCGTCACGGTGAGGGTCGGATCACTCATCTCGGAGCTGCGCAGCGAGCCGGCCCGCGCGCGCCGGACCAGATCGGCCAGTTCGTGCATGAGCTGCACCAGCGGTTTGGCCCCCACGTCGTGGATAGCCGGTGCCACCAGCCCGCCGCCGCGCAGCGAAATCGCCACGCCGGCATGCACGGCCGTGGCCGGCTGGAATTCACCGTCGCGGTAGAAACCGTTGAGCTGCGGTGCGCGCCGCAAGGCCACGGCCACGGCGTGGAGCAGCAGCACGGCGGGCAACATGCGTTCGGTGATCGCCACGCCCTCGTTGCGCTGTTGCAGCCAGGCCAGCGCCGCGGTCATCGGAATCGTGTCGCTCAGGTAGTAATGCGGAATCTCGCGCTTGGAGCGGCTCATGGCCGCGGCAATGGCCTGGCGCATGACCTTCTGGCGGTCCGGCGCGCTGGCCGCCACTGCCGGCGCCACCCGTCCGGCCGCCGCGGCCTCGATGTCAGCCAGCGTGACCGCGCCCTGTGGCCCGCTGCCCCTCATGGTGTCGGGATCGAGGCCGAGCTGCTTCGCGCGTCTGCGTGCGGCGGGTGACACCGGATGCCGTGCCGCCATCGTTGTTGATGGAGCTTCCGGCACTGGTGGCGTGACGGGCTGCGGCAGAGCGGCGGCCGCAGTGAGCGGCCCGGCGGCAGGTGCCGGGGCTTCAGCCGGGGCGGCGGCTTCTTCCCCGGGTGCCTGCAGCCGGGCCAGCACGGTGCCCACCGGCACCTTCTCGCCGGGTTGCACCAGCAGCTCGGCCACCACGCCGTCCTGCCAGATCTCAACATCGACCGCCGCCTTGGAGGTGTCCACCACGGCCACCACCTGGCCGCGCTTGACGGCGTCGCCCGGTTTCACCTGCCAGGTGAGCAGCGTGCCTTCATCCATGTCGGCGCCCAGCGAGGGCAGCTTGAAGTCCATCATGGGGTGCTCCCGAACAAGGCGCGGGCGGCGGCCACGATTTTCGGCACCTGCGGCAGGGCGGCCTCTTCCATGTGGCGGGCGTACGGGATCGGCACCTCCTCGTTGCACACACGCGCCGGCGGCGCGTCGAGGTCGAAGAAGGCCTGCTCCGTGATGCGCGCCATGAGTTCGGCCGCCAGGCTGCCCGAGCGCCAGCTTTCGTCCACCACCAGCGCGCGGCGGCATTTGCGCACCGAGGCCATCAGCGTCGCGTCATCGAGCGGGCGCAGCACACGCAGGTCGATCACCTCGGCGGAAATCCCGAGTCCGGCCAGCTCCTGCGCCGCCTGCAGCACCTTGGGCAGGCTGCCGCCGTGGGTGATTAGGCTCACGTCGGTGCCCGGCCGCCGCACCCGCGCGCTGCAGATGTCCAGCGCTGGTGCCGTATCGTCCGGCAGCTCGGCCTCCAGGTTGTAGAGCTGCGCATGTTCGAAGATCAGCACCGGGTCCGGGTCGGCCAGCGCCAGCGCCAGCATGCCGCGCGCATCTTCCACGGTGGCCGGTGCGAGGACCCTGAGGCCGGGCACATGGGCATACCAGCCTTCGAAGCTGTTCGAGTGCTGGGCCGCCACTTGCCGGCCGGCGCCGGTGGCCATGCGGATCACGATGGGGACCGAAAACTGCCCGCCCGACATGTGGCGCAGCATGGCCGCCGTGTTGACGATGGGGTCGAGCGCCAGCAGGCTGAAATTGACCGTCATGACCTCGACAATCGGCCGCATGCCGCCCAGCGCGGCGCCTATGCCGGCGCCGACGAAGCCGAGTTCGGACAGCGGCGTGTCGCGGATGCGCTCGGGGCCGAACTCGGCCAGCAGGCCCTTGGACACCGCGTAGGTGCCGCCATAGCGGCCCACGTCTTCACCCATCAAAAAGACGCGCGGGTCGGCCTGCAGGGCTTCGTGCAAGGCTTCCCGCAAGGCTTCGCGGTAGGTGATGCGGCGGACCATCAGGCGCTCCCTTGCGGTGTGTACACGTCGCGCAGCAGGTCGGCGACGGGCTCCCAGCTGCCAGCTTCGGCAAACGCCACGGCCGCGTCGACCTCGGCCTGGGCCGCGGCATCGAGCGCCAGAAACTCCTCTTCGGTCAGGCTGCCTTGGGCCTTCAGGCGCGCGGTGAAGGTGTGGATGGGGCCGCGCGTTTTCCAGGCCTCGACCTCGGCCTTGTCACGGTACAGGTCGGGGTCGAACATCGAGTGGGCACGAAAACGGTAGGTCTGCAGCTCCAGGAATACCGGGCGACCCGTGGCGCGCACCTGCTGCGCGGCGCCTTGCACCGCCTCGTGCACCGCCACCACATCCATGCCGTCAACCCGCACGGTGGCCATGCCATAGGACGCGGCCTTCACACACAAATCGGGCTGCGACTCCGAACGCGCCAGCGCCGTGCCCATGGCGTACAGGTTGTTTTCGCAGCAATACAGCACCGGCAACTGCCACAAGGCGGCCAGGTTGGCTGCTTCGTGAAAGGCGCCCTCGGCCATGGCGCCTTCCCCAAAGAAGCAGGCGGTCAGCGCCTGGCGCTGGCGCAGCTTGTCGGCCAGCGCCAGCCCTGCCGCGAGCGGCAGGCCGCCGCCCACAATCGCGTTGCCGCCATAAAATCGCCGGGCGCGGTCAAACAAATGCATGGAGCCGCCACGGCCGCGCGAGCAGCCCTCCTGCTTGCCATACATCTCGGCCATGATGGCGTCCATCCTGACGCCGCGCAGCAGCGCATGGCCATGCTCGCGGTAGGTCGCCACCACGTTGTCCTGGGGTTGGAGCGCGCGCAGGGCGCCGGTGGCCACCGCCTCCTCGCCGATGTAGAGATGCAGAAAGCCGCGGATCTTCTGCTGGCCGTAGAGCTCGGCACACTTTTCTTCCATGCGGCGGATGCGCAGCATGTCGGCCAGCATGGTCAGGGAAAAGGCCTTGTCCCAGGGCACCGGACCACTGGGCGGTGCGGGCACCTGAAGGCTGTTGGCCCCCACGCTGCCCCCCGAGGGGGCGCTCGCGCCTTGGGACGGCCCGGCGGCGCGCGTGCTCATGCGCCCCCCTCCAGCGTCGAGGTGTCGCCTTCGGGCAGGCCGAGTTCGCGCGCCTTGAGCAGACGGCGCATGATCTTGCCGCTGCGTGTGCGCGGCAGCACAGTCAAAAAGGCAATCTCCTTGGGCGCGACGGCTGCGCCCAGGCGCTTGCGCGCGTGCGCGAGGATGTCCATGCGCAGGGCCTCGTCGGGCACGTGCCCATCCTTGAGCGAGACAAAAGCCTTGACCACCTCGCCGACCACCGGGTCGGGCTTGCCGATCACGCCGGCTTCGGCCACGGCCGGGTGTTCCATCAGCACACTTTCGACTTCGAAGGGGCCGATCAGGTGGCCGGCCGACTTGATGACGTCGTCGCTGCGTCCCACAAACCAGTAGTAGCCGTCAGCGTCCACCCGCGCCAGGTCACCCGTGAGGTAGAGGTCGCCGGCAAAACACTTGCGGTAACGCGCCTCGTTGTTGAGGTAGCCGCGAAACATCGATGGCCAGCCGGCCTTGAGCGCAAGTTCACCTTCCACATCGGGGGCGTCGATCACGCGCACGCGCGGCGGCTCGCCTTCGGCTTCGAGGTGTTCGACGATGCAGGCCGTGATGCCGGGCAGCGGCCGCCCCATGGAGCCGGGCTTGATGTCGAAGGCCGGCGTGTTGGCGATCATGATGCCGCCGGTTTCGGTCTGCCACCAGTTGTCGTGAATCGGCAGGCCGAGCGCCTGCTGGCCCCACCAGACCGCCTCGGGGTTCAGCGGCTCGCCGACGCTGGCGACAAATCGCAAATCGGGGAAGCTGTGTGTTGGCGTTGCCTCCAGGCCGGACTTCATCAGCATGCGAATCGCCGTGGGCGCGGTGTACCAGACGCTGATGCGCTCCTGCGCCAGCAGGCTGTACCAGCGCTCGGCGTCGAACTCCTCGCGGTCAATCAGCGAGGTCACGCCATGCAGCAGCGGCGCGATGATGCCGTAGGACGTGCCGGTGACCCAGCCCGGGTCGGCGGTGCACCAGTAGCGGTCGCCGGGGTGCAGGTCGAGCGCGTAAGTTCCGGTGGCATGGTGGGCGACCACCGCGCCATGCACATGGATGGCGCCCTTGGGCGTGCCGGTGGTGCCGCTGGTGAAATGCAGCAAGGCGGGGTCTTCCGGTGTGGTCGCCACCGTGGTGAAGACATCGGAGGCCTGGTGCATCAGCGTGGCCAGGTCCAGCGTATCCGGCTCGTGCGTGAGGCCGCCGTCTTCTGCCACCAGCAACACATGGCGCAGCGTGGGCATCTTCCCGCGCATGGCCCCGACCTTACGCTGGTAGAGCCGGTCGGTGGTCACCAGCACCTGGCCGGCGCCGAGGTTGATGCGTGTGGCCAGGGGCTCGGGCCCGAAGGCCGAAAACATCGGCGTGACCACCGTGCCGTTTTTCAGCGCGCCCAGCACCGCGGTGTACAGCGCCGGAATACGCCCGGCCATGACAAACAGGCGGTCGCCCTTGGCGATGCCCAAGCCCTGCAGCACGTTGGCAAAGCGGTTGGTCTGGCGTGCGAGTTCGCCATAGCTCAGGTCCAGCGCCGGGATATCGCGCGCCACAAAACGCAGCGCAATGTGGTCGCGCAGGCTGCCCGTGGCATGGCGGTCCACAGCCTCGAAGCCGATGTTGAGGCCGCCGCCGGGCAGGCCCTGCAGCGCCCGCCGGGCCGCGTCCCAGGAAAACTCGCGGCATTGCGCTTCGTAGCTGGACAGGTTGGGCGGCACGCGCAGGTCGCGCGCCGTCTTCCGGATGACTTCGGGTCTCTCCACGGCCTTCCCCTTCAACGACGGCTCCGGCTGAGCCGCTGGTCAGCTTAGCCCTGCTGCGCGACGCGCCCCTTGATCAACCGCAAACGGCTGGGTCGCGGGGGGCCATCATCCGAGGGCGGTGCTCTGCTATTAAATAAGTAGCAATGTCCGACCGTGTTTGCTGGGCTAAAGGCGGATTTCATGAAGGAAATCACGCGTTGGCTGCCTGGGCGGACCGCCGCATGGCTGGAAAGCCGTCCCGGCCGCTGGTTCGCCCGCTACCAGTCCACCAGGCTCAGCCCGACGCTGAACACCGTGCGGCGGCGGTTGTAGTCGACCAGGCTGTCGCCGTAGCCGCTGAACAGTTGCACGTGGTAGCGCAGGGCGGCGCTGTCGGCGATCGAGGTGGACGCCTTCATCCATTCCAGCCGGGCCGATCCGCGCGCTTCGGATTTGAGCGAATGGCGCAGCGTCAGGCCCAGGGAGTGCGTGCGGTTGATCTGCCAGTGCCCAGCCAGTTCGGCCCGGCCGATGTAGTCGGAGATGCCGGGGTTTTCGTCCTGGCCCGAGCGTTCGGGCACACGTTGCCAGACGCGTGCCTGCAGGTCCAGCCGGCTGTCGCCGCCCAGTTCCTTTTCGGCTGCGCCCATCAGGTAGACCCGGTTCCAGCTGCGCGACAGCGGCAGGCTTTGCCCGTTGGACTGGTGGTTCAGGCCGAGGCCGCTCAGGCGGTACTTCCAGCCGCCGGGCAGGTCGATCTGGTGCGGGTAGATGTACACCAGTTCGGGTTCATGGTCGGTGGTCCGGAACGGCCGCGAAACGGCGCCGTTGAACAGCTGCCAGTAGCTTTGCTGGGTGTAGCCGAACCACAGCGAATCGATGCCGGATTCATCGTCGCCGCCCGAGGCCAGCAGGCCCTTGGCGAGTTTTGTGCGGACGGACAGCTGAAGCCGGGTCTCGGTGCGCCGGTAGCTGGAGGGTGTGCTCGCCGAGTATCCCGTCGCCGGCGAGCTCGGCTGGTTGTTGACGCTGTTCGATCCCGCCCACATCAGGCTGGTGGGGCGGTAACCGCGCAGGCCGAAGGTGTCGCAGTCGCTGCCGCGCTGCAGTTCCCAGAAGCGGGACAGCTCGGAGTACTTGGTATTGCGGCAACCGAGCTTCTTGCCGTCCGGGGCTTCGGTGTTCATGGCCGGCAGCAGCAGGACCTCGGCGGACTTCTGCCCGGTGTCGGCATTGGCCGGCGCGGTGGTCAGGCTGGGCGGCGGCGTGTCCGCCGGCGATTGCGAAACCGCCCAGTTTTTGAAGCAGGCCAACTGCGCGGCGGCATCGCCGCTCATGGCCTGGCAGGCCTGCCAGCCCTGGCGGTTGTTGCGCTCCTGCACGGTGGGGCCGGCGCTGCCGGTCTGGGCCTGCACCGCGCCGGAGGCCAGCAGCGCTGCGTAGAGCAAGGACGCCGCCAGGCGCCTGCGTTCAGGGGAGGTGATGACTACCATCCGGACAACCTTTCCAATGTGAACGGCACCTCGGGCGCGTCGGGCGGCGCGCTGCTGCTCATGTCTTTCCAGGTGCCCGTGATCGTTTTTCCGCAGCTGCCTTCCACCATTTTTCCGTTCCAGGCCCCGGTGATGCTGATGCCGTTGGAGGACTCGTCGAGGGTCAGGTAGCCCTCCTCGAGGTCGCCGGCCAGCTGCGCCCTCGCCGCGTGGCCGCCCTGGGCGGGTTTGGCGGCTGTGGGCGCCAGCTCGCGGCTGACGAAGCCGGCCACGCTCTCGCTGAATTCGGCGTGCCGCTGGAGTTGCAGGGTGGCATCCGCAGGCAAACCTGCCGGCGCCGGCGTGAACCGGACCCGCCAGGTCCCATGGATTTGCGCTGGCTTGAGTTGTTGGACGGGCGGGCAGGCGGTGGCCGCTACCCGGCTGGCCGGCCCAGGCCGTTTTTTGGCGTCATTCTGGCCATAAGCCCCCATGGACAGGGCGCTGACAGCTATAAAAAGCAGAGCAAATTTGAGCGAAGGTGATGTTGTCATTGGGTGGGCACGATAGAGAAGGGCTTAACCAGCGTCCCGGGCCGCCTCGGCGAGCTGGTTGGCTTCGGCGCTGTCGGCGGCGCGTTTGGCAAACTCCGCCCGCAGCGCCCTGATTTTTTCACGCGGGTCTTCCCTGACCGTGGCCTTGTCGAGACCCATCTCGGCAATAAAACGGCTGGGGACACCGGCGACGGTGTCGCGCCCCTTTTTTCGCCGGCGCAGCCAGTTGACCGCCAGCGTGAACTGGGCCCGGGTGATGCCCACGTACATCAGGCGGCGCTCTTCCTCGAGGCGCTGCGCGATGTTCTCGGTCCTGGCCGCATCTGTGCCGTCGTCGTCCTCCAGCTTGAACGGCAGCAGGCCCTCGTTCACGCCGGCCAGCACCACATGCGGCCACTCGAGCCCCTTGGCGGCGTGCAGCGTGGACAGGGTCACCACGTTCTGGTCGCCTTCGCGTTCGCTGATGGTCGACAGCAGGGCAATCGTCTGCACGACCTCGAGCATGGTTTTGGTTTCGGCGGCCACCACCGCGCCGGAGCTGTCGTCGATCTGCCCGCCGCAGCGCTGCGCCATCCAGTCGCAGAAATCCATCACATTGGTCCAGCGCGCGGCAGCGACATTCTCGCTGTCCTCGCTGTCGTAGATGTGTTTTTCGTAGTCGATTTCCTTGAGCCAGGTGGTGAGGAAAGCGCGTGCGTCTTCGGCGCCCACCGTGCGCTTGGCGCGGTATTCCAGGTCGTTGAGGTAGCGGCCGAACTCATGCAGCGAGCCGACCGCCTTGGCCGGCAGCACCGCACTCAGGGAGTTGCTGAACAGCGACTCGAACAGGCTCAGCTTGTACTGTTCGGCAAAGGTGTTCAGCGTACCCAGCGTGGTGTGGCCAATGCCGCGTTTGGGTGTCTTGATGGCGCGGATGAAGGCCGCGTTGTTGTCGTTGTTGACCATCAGCACCATCCAGCTGCACAGGTCCTTGATCTCGGCGCGGTCGAAAAAGCTCTGCCCGCCCGAGACTTTGTAGGGGATCTGCGCCTTGCGAAAGGCTTTTTCAAACGGCTTGGCCATGTGGTTGGCGCGGTACAGCACGCAGAAGTCGCCCCACTCCTTGTGCTGGCCGCCCACGGCCTGCAACGTGCCTTCGGCGCGCAGGCTCTGGATGCGCGCCACCACGCGTTCGGCTTCATGCTCCTCGCTGTCGCAATCGACCACGCGCACCGGCTCGCCTTCGCCCAGTTCGCTGAACAGCGTCTTGGGAAACAGCTTGGGGTTGGGCGCGATCACGTTGTTGGCGGCGCGCAGGATGGCGCTGGTGGAGCGGTAGTTCTGCTCGAGCTTGACCACCTTGAGCTGGGGGTAGTCCAGCGGCAGCTTTTTCAGGTTGTCCAGCGTGGCGCCGCGCCAGCCGTAAATCGACTGGTCGTCGTCGCCCACCGCGGTGAAACGGCCCCGGGCGCCGACCAGCAGCTTGAGCACCTCGTACTGCGTGGCGTTGGTGTCCTGGTACTCGTCGACCAGCACATGGCCCATCGAGGCCTGCCACTTGTCGCGCACGGCGTCGTGCTCGCGCAGCAGCTTGAGCGGCAGCCCGATCAGGTCGTCAAAGTCCACACTCTGGTAGGCCGTCAGGCGCTCCTCGTAACGCGCCATCACGCGGGCCACCAGCCGGTCCTCGTCGCTGGCCGCCTGGGCTTCGGCCTGGGCCGCGTTCAGGCCGCTGTTTTTCCAGGCGCTGATGGTCCACTGCCATTGACGCGCCGTGGCGGCGTCGGTGCTGCCGCCGGCGTCCTTCAGGATGCTGGTCACGTCGTCGCTGTCCAGGATGGAAAACTGCTTTTTCAGCCCCAGCACCTCGCCGTCCTGGCGCAACATGCGCACGCCCAGCGCGTGGAAGGTGCAGATCAGCACGCCCCGGGCAGGCTGGCCGATCAGCTTTTTGGCGCGTTCGCGCATTTCCGCCGCGGCCTTGTTGGTGAACGTGATGGCCGCAATCTCCTGCGGCGGCAGGCCGGCCTGGATCAAGCGGCCGATCTTGTGCGTGATCACCCGCGTCTTGCCCGAACCCGCGCCCGCCAGCACCAGGCAGGGGCCGTGCATGTAGTTGACGGCTTCCTGCTGGGCGAGGTTCAGGCCGTGGGCTGGGGGCGATGCGGAGGGCGGGGTGGACGACATGCAGTGAAGAGGGGCGGACAGGAACGGCCGAAGCAGGTGCAGCCGCCCGCCACGGGGCCGGCTGAAAAAGGGGGCGCAAGCGGGTCATCATAGCCAGTCGGCGGGGCCCCTCCTTTGGCGGTGACAATACGGTCTGTGTTAAGCATTCTCCTGGTCACCTTCCCCTTTTTCGCGCTGGTGCTGTGTGGCTACCTGGCGGCGCGGCGCGGCTTGCTGCCGCAGGCCGCGATCCCGGGCCTCAACACCTTTGTGCTGTATTTCGCGCTGCCCTGCATGTTGTACCGTTTTGGCGCAAACACGCCGGTGGCGCAGCTGCTCGACGGCGGGCTGGTCGCGGTGTACCTGCTGTGCGCGCTGATCATGGTGGCGTTCACGATTGCCGTGACGCGCAACCGGCGCATCGGCTGGAACGACGCGTCCTTCGGCGCGCTGGTCGCGGCTTTCCCGAACACCGGCTTCATGGGTGTGCCCCTGCTGGTGGCGCTGCTGGGCGCGCAGGCGGCGGGGCCGGCCATCGTCACCATCGTGGTGGACCTGCTGGTCACCAGTTCACTGTGTATCGCCCTGTCCCGGCTGGACTCGGCCGACAGCCATGGCGCGGAGGTGGCGGCAAAAAACGCACTCAAGGGCGTGGCGCTCAACCCCATGCCCTGGGCCATCCTGCTGGGCGCCCTGTCGTCCGGCCTGGGGCTGGCCCTGCCGGCACCGGTGCTGCAGACGGTGGTCCTGCTGGCCGACGCCGCCTCGCCCGTCGCGTTGTTCACCATTGGTGCGGTGCTGGCGCGCTCCCAGATGACCAGCGTGGAAACCATCCCCTTGCGGGACTACGTGCCGGTGGCGCTGCTCAAGCTGGTCCTGCACCCGCTGCTGGTCGGGCTGATGGGCCTGGGCGCCATCCAGCTCGGCGTGCCGCTGCAGCCTTTTGCCCTGACGGTGATCGTGCTGGTGGCGGCCTTGCCGAGCGCCAGCAATGTGTCGCTGCTGGCCGAGCGTTTTGGCGCCAACAACGGGCGCATCGCGCGCATCATTCTGGTGTCGACGGTGCTGGCATTTTTCAGTTTTTCGGCTGCGGTGGCTCTTCTGATCTGAGTTGCCAGAGGCGTCGCGACCTCGGGTGTTCTCCCTTCAAGCAGTACGCGAAGCGACAAGCGTGGGGGCTCTATATAGCCAGGGGATCCACGTCGATGGCCCAGCGCACCAGGCTTTTGAAGTCGCCCTGCTGGCGGGTCTGGTGCAGCAGCGGCTGCCAGGCCGCCAGGAAACGCTGCAGCGCCGCGCGCGAGGGGCTTTCGACCAGCATCTGCGCGCGTTCGATGTTGGCCACCCGCTGGATGGTCATGGGCACGGCCGGGTAAGGCGTGACGGCATCGTGGCCGGGCAGCTGCTGCGCCTGTGCGGCGGCCGCCGCCGCATTCAGAAAGCCCTGGGCCACCGCCTGGTCCCGGGCTTCGGCGCGCAGCAGCGCTGAAAAGCCGAAGGGCGACATGCCGGCCGCCTCGCGCTCCTGGAGTTCCTGCGCCGCAAACGCCGGGTAGTCGTGTTTTTTCAGCGCGGCGAACAGCGGGTGCTGCGGATGGAAGGTCTGCACCCACATCTCGCTGGCCTCGCCATGGTTGGCGTCGCGCCCGGCGCGGCCGGCCGCCTGCATGAGCAGGCCGAACAGCCGTTCGGGCGCGCGGAAGTCGCTGGAGAACAGCGCGCCGTCGGGGTTGATCGCCGCCACCAGCGTGATGTGGCGAAAGTCGTGGCCCTTGGCAATCATCTGTGTGCCGACCAGCACATCAACCTCGCGCGCATGCACGCTGGCCAGCTGGGATTCGAGCGCGCCCTTCAGGCGGGTGGTGTCGGCGTCGATGCGGGCGATGCGCAAAGGGCTGCCGTCTGGCCGCGTGACCCCGGCCAGCAGTTCGGCAATGTGTTCCTCCAGCCGCTCCGTGCCTTTGCCGACGGGCGCGATGTCGATGTTGCCGCAGGCCGGGCAGGCGCGCGGCACGCGTTCGGTGAAGCCGCAGTGGTGGCAGCGCAAGGTGCGGTCTATCTTGTGGAAGACGCGGAAAGCGCTGCAGTGCGGGCACTCGCTTTTCCAGCCGCAGTCGTGGCAGGCCAGCACCGGTGCGTAACCGCGCCGGTTCAGGAAGATCAGCGACTGCTCGCCGCGCGCGATGCGCTGGGCTATCGCGTCCAGCAGCGGCGGCGCAATCGTGCAGTGTTTGGGCTGGTGGTTCATGTCGACCAGCCGGACCGCGGGCAGGCTGCCCTGTTGTTCCGCGCCGCCTATCCGTTCGCTCATCGTCAGGCGCTGGTAGCGGCCCACCACGGTGGCCTGCCAGCTTTCGAGCGAAGGCGTGGCCGAACCCAGCAGGACGCGACAGGCCCCCACGCTTGTCGCTTCGTGTACTGCGCTGCCCCCCGGGGGGGGGCTGCGCCTGCGGCCCGGCAAAGCCGGTTCCGCGGCCCCGGCTGGCAAGGGAAAAGCCTCCGCGCCCTCACTGTCGCCTGCCTGTGATCGTGCGCTTTCCAGCATCGCGCGGTAAACCGCCAGATCGCGCGCCGAATAACGCGCGCCTTCCTGCTGCTTGTAGCTGGGGTCGTGTTCCTCGTCGACGACGATCAGGCGCAGATTCGGCAGCGAGGCAAAAATTGCCATGCGGGTGCCCAGCACCAACCGCGCCTGGCCGGCGTGGGCGACGAGCCAGCTCTTGAGCCGCTGTGCGGGTGTCAGGCCGCTGTGCAGCGCCACCACCTGGGCCTTGCCGAGGTGGGCAAAACGTTCCTCGAAACGCGCCTGCAGCTGCGGCGTCAGGTTGATTTCGGGCACCATCACCAGCACCTGGGCGCTGGCGTCGCCGGCCAGCACCTTGGCGGCGGCACGCAGATACACCTCGGTCTTGCCGCTGCCGGTCGCGCCAAACAGCAGGGCCGGCCGGGTATCGGCATCAAATTCGGCGATAGCCCTTTCCTGTTCTGCGCTGAGTGCTATTAAATCAGTAGTGTCCGGGGTGTCCGGCGCGGGGGCCACCGGCCGCTTGAGCCGGCGTGCCAGCTGCACGGTGCTCAGTTCGCGCAATTGCGGCGGCAGGGCGGCCAGGGCCACTTCGCCGATGGAGCGCTGGTAGTAGCTGGCGGTGAAACCGACCAACCGCCGCCAGGTGGCCGAAAGGGGCGCCAGGCCGTCCAGCGCGCCCAGCACTGCTTTGGCCTGGGTTTCCGGCAGGTCGCCGCTGTCCGGCAGCATCTCCCACACCACCCCCAGGACTTCGCGTTTGCCCAGCGGAACGCGCACCAGGCTCCCCGGCGGAAGCGGCCACTCGCTCCGATAGGTCAGCGGCCCGGCCACGCTGCTGTGGGCGGGGGTAGCGACAACAATGCTGAGCCAATACCTCATTTTGGGGTCGATCGATTGGAAGAACAGAGGGGATAGTTAACCAGATGGTCCTAAGATACATTTGCGAACATCGTTGTAAGTGCTTGATTTAAAAAAGCTTTGACGGTCGTCCAAGGTTTCTGTGGATAACTTTGTTGATAGATTGCCCCAGCACGCGCCCGGGCCTTATAAATCAAGGCTTTGCTTAAATTGCCCGCAAAAAAAGCAGTTTAAAGATCCCTATATGAATCAAGCACTTAGATGCGCTATGGCTTTGATAGCGGGAGACCGGCCTGTTGTGGCTTCATGCGGCACCGCAGCACAAATTTTGTGAATAAGTCGGGTCCGCCGAGCCGGAATTTGTGCTATCAGGCAGCAAAACCGCATCAATGCGGGGTTCCCGTGCGCATGCGGCGCGAATAGGCGTGCACGGCGCGGACCAGCACTTCGACGCTTTCGGGCGGCGTGTGCTGGCTGATGCCGTGGCCCAGATTGAAAATGTGGGTCGGGCCGCTGCTGCGCGTGTCCGCATGCGGGGTACCGAAACTCTCCAGCACCTTTGCCACTTCCTGCTCGATCTGCGCCGGGTTGGCGAACAGCACATTCGGGTCCAGGTTGCCCTGCAGCGCCATGCGATCGCCCACCCGCGCGCGCGCCTGGCCCAGGTTGACGGTCCAGTCCAGGCCGAGCACCTCGCAGTCGAGTCCGGCCATCTGCTCCAGCCACAGGCCGCCGCCCTTGGTGAACACCAGGCGCGGAATGACCACGCCTTCATGGCTGCGCTTGAGCTGGCTCAGCACGCGCTGGGTGTAGGCCAGGCTGAAGGTCTGGAAGGCCGCGTCGGCCAGCACGCCGCCCCAGCTGTCGAAAATCATCACCGCCTGGGCGCCGGCTTCGATCTGCGCGTTCAGGTAGGCGGCCACCGCGTCGGCATTGATGGCCAGCATCTTGTGCATCAGGTCGGGGCGCTGGTACAGCATGGTCTTGACCAGGCGGTAGTCGTCGGAGCCGGCGCCTTCGACCATGTAGCAGGCCAGCGTCCAGGGGCTGCCGGAAAAACCGATCAGCGGCACCCGGCCGTTCAGCGCCTTGCGGATGGAGGTGACGGCGTCGAAGACGTAACGGAGTTTTTCCATGTCCGGCACCTCGAGTTTGGCCACCGCGGCTTCGTCGCGCACCGGCGTCGCAAAACGCGGGCCCTCGCCGAGCGCAAACGACAGGCCCAGGCCCATGGCGTCGGGCACGGTCAGGATGTCGGAAAACAGGATGGCGGCGTCCAGCGGGTAACGCTCGAGGGGCTGCAGCGTGACTTCGGTGGCGTAGTCGGGCGAGGTTGCCAGGCCCATGAAACTGCCGGCCTTGGCGCGGCTGGCGCGGTACTCCGGCAGGTAGCGTCCGGCCTGGCGCATCAGCCAGACGGGGGTGTAATCGGTGGCCTGACGCAGGCAGGCGCGCAAAAAGGTGTCGTTTTGGAGGGGGGCAAACATGGCTAGATTGTCTCAGGTGTGCGTCGGGGCTGTCTGCCGCCAGTTTGCGGCGTTTGCGGCTAGCCTCCGCCCAGATTCAGATTTACCATGGCGTATGGGTTTCTGCTTGACCCGAACAAGGGCACTGCCATGCACATGAATGACCAAGAGTACTTTCGCAGCTGCGTCGCCAAAGAGCGGCACCTGGCGCAGTTGCTGGGCCACCAGCATATTGAGGAGTGTTACGAAAGCGCCGGCACCTTGTGGGACAACGCCCAGGCCCTGCCGCAGTGGACGCGCGACTGGCGCGCCTGCGGACCCCTGATGACCCGCTACGGCATCACGGTGGTGTATGGCAACCCGGTGCAGACGGGCAGCGGATTTGCACAGATGGGTTCCACCGTGGTCCAGTTTTCCGACCATCCGACGCGTGATCGTGCGGTGATGTACGGCATTGTCAAGGAGCTGATTTTTTTGCTGGAGCATGGCAAGGTCAAGCCGGTATCGCCGTAGCCGCCCGTTGCGCCGCAAGCCGATCCGTTCCTAACGCACCGGCAAGAACTGCAGAAACGAGGCGCCGGCCAGGCTCTGGACATAACTGATCACGGCCCGGCGGTATTTTTCGGTCAGGACTTCGGAGAGCAGGTCGAGCCGGCCGATGACCTTGCCGAACTCGCGTTCGAAACTGAGGTTGCGTTCGCGCTCGGAGATCTCGTCGGCCAGCAGCAGGGGCTGGCCGGCCGGGGTGCGCCGCGAGGCCAGCAGCCAGACGGCCGACTCGATGTTGCGCGCGGCGTTGTAGATGTATTGCGCGTCCAGGCTGTCGACCAGGTAGAAGTCGGTCTTGCCGTTGTGCGCCACGATCAGCATGTCGGCGCTGGCATAGACAAAAGCGGCCACCCGGTCGCCCCGGAAGTCGGGGCTCAGCGCCAGCGACAGGGCGGCGATGTCGCGTTTGCCCTGCAGCTCCGGCCAGGGTGTGCGGCTGTCGATGGCGCTGCGCACGCGCTGGACCGCCGCCTCGCGGCTGGTGCTGCCGGTCTTGCGCCATTCGGCGGGGTTGCGCCGGTACAGCTTGTCGAGCAGGCGGTACAGGCTGTCGAGGTTGTCGCGCATGCCCAGGCTGGCCAGGCGGTTCACATCCGATTGCGCCAGCTCGCCCGAGGCCAGCGGCGCCACCTGCGTTTCGCCGCGGTGGGTCGGGGCCGTCTGCAGGCAGCCGCCCAGCAGCAGCAAGGCCGGCAGACAGAACAGGGACAACAGGGAAAGCCGCCAGGGCCGGCGCGGGAAGGGCATGCGCCGATTATCCCGGACCGGTCAGCTGCCGGGTGCCGGCAGCAGGCCGCGCGACTGCAGCACCCGGTGGTCGACCTTGAGGCAGTGGTCCTGCACCACCAGCAGGCCCGCCGCTTCGGCCCGGGCGGCGGCTACGGGGTGGCGGATGCCGAGCTGCATCCAGACGGCCTGGGCGCCAATGGCGATCGCTTCGGCGACGATGGGCGGGATGTCCTCGCTGTTGCGAAAGCAGTTCACCAGGTCGATGTGTTCGTGCTGCGCGGCTTCCGTCAGGCTGGCATAGGCTTTTTCACCGAGCACCTCGGTGGCATTCGGGTTGACCGGGATGATGCGGTAACCCTGGCCCTGCATGTAGCGCGCCACGTCGAAGCTGGCGCGGTGCGGTTTGGGCGACAGACCCACCACCGCAATCGTGCGGCAATGGGTGAGGATGTAGGGCAGACGGTCGGCCGGCGGGAGGGTGGTCACGTCGGGGCTCACGCCTTGTCCTTGTACTTGATCGAGCAGCCGTAGGCGCGGCTGGTCGCCACGCTGAGGGCCTTGCCGGCCAGCGCTTCGTTCAGGCCCTGGCGCACATAGTTGGTCGCGGTCCGGATGTCGTCCACGCGGGCGGAGGGCACGCTGTCGATGGCCCCGGCGTAGACCAGCTGGCCTTGCGGGCTGATGATGTACATGTGCGGCGTGGTCCGGGCGCTGTAGAGCTGGCCGATGCTGCCGGACTCGTCCATCAGCGTGGCGCTGGCCGCCGCCTGCTTGCCCGCCATCCAGCCGGCCAGCTGGGCGGGCGCCAGATAGTCGCCGCTGCCGGTTTCGGTCGAGTTGATGGCCAGCCAGACCACCCCTTTGCCCACCGCCTCTTTCTGCAGGCCCTGCATGTTGCCGCTGTAGTGTTTTTGCACAAACGGGCAGCCGGGGTTGGTCCATTCCAGCACCACCAGCTTGCCCTTGTAGTCGCTGAGGCGATGGGTTTTTCCGGCGGTATCCAGCGCGGAAAAGTCCGGCGCGGCCTGGCCGACGGCCACGGCCGCATGGGCGGCCTGCGTGAAGGTCGCCGCCCACGGGGCGGTGAGCAGGGCGCTGGAAAAGAGGCGGCGATTGACGGGGCGATTCAACATGGCTGGATCTCCTTCAGAAAAATGAGGTGACAGGCCGTACTAGAGCTTGGCCAGTTCGGCCCGCACCTCGGCGACCGACAGAATTTCCGACAGCACCACCGGCGCGCGGCCGGGCTTGTAGATCACATACACCGGCACACCATTGCGGCCCAGTTGCGCCAGCGCGGCGGTGACGGCCGGGTCGCGGCGCGTCCAGTCGGCGCGCAGCAGGGCTACGTTTTTGGCTTCCATGTCGGCCAGCACGTCGGCATCGGCCAGCGTGCTTGTCTTGTTGTACTGGCAGGTCACGCACCAGGCGGCGGTGAAATCGACAAACACGTTCTGGCCCTGGGCCGCGAGCTGGTCCACCCGGCCCGGCGCCCAGGCCTGCCAGCGGTCCGAGGGGGCTGCAGCGGCGTTGGAAGCCTCCAGCGGTTTGATGATGTTTTGGCCCACGGCCCAGACGCCGAAAGCGCCAAGCGCTATCGAAAGCGTAGCGGCCACGGCCCGGGTCCGGCCCCGCAGCGTCAGCGACCACAGCACCAGCGCCATCAGCACCAGCAGTGCCAGCAGGGCGCCGGCGCCGTTGATGCCGCTTTGCTGGCCCAGCACCCAGACCAGCCAGGCGACGGTGGCAAACATCGGAAACGCCATCAGCTGCCTGAAGGTCACCATCCAGGGGCCCGGGCGCGGTAGGGCGCGCGCCACCGCCGGCACGGCACTGGCCGCCAGGTAGGGCAGGGCCATGCCCAGGCCGATGGCCCCAAACACCGCCAGCGCCTGCCAGGCCGGCAGGCCGATGGCGTAACCGAGCGACGCCCCCATGAAAGGCGCGGTGCAGGGCGAGGCAATCGCGGTGGCCAGCACGCCGGTCAGAAAGGCATTGAGCGTCGGGTTTTTGGCCTGCAGGCCGGCGACTTGGCCGGGCACCACGCTGCCAAATTCGAACAGGCCCGCGAGGTTCAGGCCGATCAGCGTGAACAACACGGCCAGCCCGGCCACCACGGCCGGGCTTTGCAGCTGGAAGCCCCAGCCGAGCTGTTCGCCGGTGGCGCGCAGGCCCAGCAGCAGGGCGCCCAGCGCCAGGAAGGACAGCACCACGCCGGCCGTGTAGGCCAGCCCGCCGCTCAGGCGGACGGCGCGGCTTTTCACCTTGGCGAAACTCATCACCTTGATGGCCAGCACCGGAAACACGCAGGGCATGAGGTTCAAAATCAGCCCGCCCAGCAGCGCACCCAGCAGGGCGGCGACCAGTGTGAGCGGCGGCGCGCTGCTGCCGGTGGGCGCCGCGCCCAGCGCCGCATTGGCCTTGAGCGCCGCTTCCAGCGCCGGCGACACCGTGGCCGCGGCGGCCACGGCCGGCCAGTCGCCCTTGACCGGCACCTCGATGCGGTAAGCGGTCTGGTCCAGCGCCACCACCAGCGGCATCACGCGCGGGCTTTCGCTGCGCTGGCTGGAGAGCGGCAGCTGCGCGGTCCACACCGCGCCCTGCCATTTCTGCTGCCAGGCGCCGGCGGGCTCGATCACGCTGCCGGTTTCGGGGAAAAAGTCCAGGGTTTTGCCCTGCAGGCGCGCGGGCAGGCCCGCGAGCGCCACCTGGAGGGTGTTGGCGCTGACCTGCATCTCGCTGCCGCTGGCGGCCAGCGGCTGGGGGCTGGCGGCAAAGGCGGCGGCAAACAGGCCGCTGCTGCTGCCGGTCGAACTCCGGACCGGGATCTGCAGCGAAAAATCACCTTCCTGCGGAATACATTCCTTCTTGCAGATCAGCCAGCTGGCCTTGAGCCGGATGTCGAGGTTGGCGGCGTTGAAGCCGGGTGCCACGGTCAGCGGCACTGGCAGCAGCACCGTGCCTTCGTAGCCATAGTTGGCCAGGGTGCCAATCGGTATCTTTTTCGGCGTGGGCCAGGCGATGTCGCCAGCGGTGACACCGGCCGGCAGCGTCCATTCGAGTTGGGTCGGCAGGCCGGAATCGCCGGAGTTTCTCCAGTAGGTGTGCCACTCGGGAATGTGTGCCAGCTGCAGGCCCACCCAGACCGGTTTGCCCGGCTCCACCCCATCGGGCGCCCAGGCCAGCAGTTCGGCACGCACCTGGTCGGTGCTCACCACGGCCTGTGTGGCGGGTTTGTTGGTGAAGCTGATTTGGGCGTTGGCGCCCGTCGTGAAAGCGCAGGCAGCTATCAAAAACAGAGCGGATGTCAGGCGGTGAAAAATCATGGTCATGGTGTGAGCGGCACGCTGGCCTTTAGTTCCGGGGACGGTGCCCTCAGGCCTCTGTCCTATTGTCGTCCGGCAGGGTCCGTGGGCAGGCCGGACTGGGCAAACACCGCCGGCAGCTTTTTCGGCGCGCGTATGCGCAACTGCTTGTTGACGTTTTCCCGGCCGAAGACCACCTCGATGTCGCTGACTGCCACGCCGAACAGCGGCGCCAGGAAACGCAGCATGTGGTCGGTGGCCTTGCCGGCCTGCGGCGCCGCGGTCACGCTGACCTTGAGCTGGGTGCCCTTGGGTTTGCCGATCGCGTCACGGCTGGCCGACGGTTTGCCCAGGATGTTGACCACCAGCACTTCGCCGTCCCAGGCAAAAAAGGTGTCGCCGGTGGCATTTCTCGGTCGCATTGGAATCAGGCGGCGAAGCCCAGTACCACGCGGCGCGTGGTGGCGCTTTTTTTCTCGATTTTGGTGACCACCACCGCGCCGATCTCGGACGTGTTGGCCACGTGGGTGCCGCCACAGGGCTGGAAGTCGATCATGGCGTCTGCCCCAGCGCCGCCGATGCGGATGGTGCGTACCTGGCCGCTGCCGCGCGGCGGCTGCACGCTCATGCTTTTGACCAGGGCCGGGTTCGCGTCGAGCTCCGCATCGCTGATGCTGCCCACGGCCACCGGGTGCGCGGCGGCCACCAGGCGGGCAATGCCGGCGCTCAGCACGTCCTTGTCCAGCGGGTCCGTCATGTTGAAGTCCAGCCGCGCATAGTCGGGCGTGATCGAGCAGCCGTTGACGAGCTGCGGCACCAGGTGGCACAACAAGTGGGTGGTGGTGTGAAAACGCATGAGCCGGTGCCGGCGCGCCCAGTCGACACGGGCGGTCACCACATCGCCGGCTTTCACGCCCGTGCGCAAGAGCTGGTCCAGCACCGACGCGGCCGGGTCCGGCAAGGCCGGCAGGTGGCAGATGTCCGCTGTGGCCTGGCCTTCTGCGTTTTTGCCCTTGCGTGTGTCGGCGATGGCGATCTCACGCCCGTCGGCCAGCACCAGCACACCGGTGTCGCCGGTCTGGCCACCGCCCAGCGGGTAAAACACCGTGCGGTCCAGCACCAGGCCCTGGCCGGTCACCGCGGTCACGGTGGCGCTGCATTCGGCCAGATAAGCGTCATCACGAAACAGGGTTTGTGTCATGGTTTGATAATAGCGGCATGAACTCCCTCGCGCCTTCGCCCGTTCTCCCCGAGCCCCAAGGCGGGGCGCGCATTGTGCTGGCCACGCTCAACGCCAAATACATCCACGCCTCGCTGGGCCTGCGTTACCTGCTGGCCAACATGGACCGCCATGGCGGCGCTGGCCTGCGCGCGCAGACGGAGCTGCGCGAGTTTGTCATCGGCCAGCCCGAGACCCGCATGGTGGAAGACCTGCTGGCGCTGCAGCCCGAGGTGATCGGCCTCGGCGTGTACATCTGGAACGTGGTGGAAACCACGCAACTGGTGCGCCTGCTGAAAACCCTAAGGCCCGACATCAAGATTGTGCTGGGTGGCCCCGAGGTCAGCCATGAGGTTGGGGAGCAGGAGATCTGCCGCCTGGCCGACCATGTGGTCACCGGCTGGGGCGACGTGAGTTTTCCCAAGCTGTGCCGCGCGCTGCTTAAATTACCAGGTGGGGGCCCGCAGCCGCTGATGAAAGTCATCGCCGGCGAGCAGCCGCCGCTGGAAGACCTGGCGCTGCCCTACCAGGACTACACGGCGGAAGACCTGGCGCAGCGTCTGCTGTATGTCGAGGCTTCGCGCGGCTGCCCGTTCAAGTGTGAGTTCTGCCTGAGCTCGCTCGACAAGACCGCCTGGGCCTTTGACTTGGACCGCTTCATGGCGGAGATGGAAGCGCTGTACCGCCGCGGCGCGCGCAACTTCAAGTTTGTGGACCGCACCTTCAACCTGAAAATCGACAACTCGGTGCGCGTTCTGCAGTTTTTCCTGGACCGCATCGCCGAGGCACCCGATGTGTTTGTGCATTTCGAAGTCGTGCCCGACAGCCTGCCGGACCGGCTGAAAGAGCTGATCGCGCAATTTCCCGACGGTGCGCTGCAGTTCGAGGTCGGCATCCAGAGCTTCAACCCCGAGGTGCAGCAGCGCATCTCGCGCAAGCAGGACAACGCCAGGACCGCCGAGAATCTGCGCTGGCTGGTCACGCAAAGTCGCGCCCATGTGCATGCCGACCTGATTTTCGGCCTGCCCGGCGAGACGCTGGCCAGTTTTGCGGACGGCTTTGACCGCCTGCACGCCCTCGCGCCGCACGAGATCCAGTTCGGCGTGCTCAAGCGCTTGCGCGGCACGCCGATCACGCGGCATACGCTTGAATTTGCGATGGCCTACGACCCGCACACGCCCTACACCATCCTGCAGAACTCGACGGTGGATTTTGCGACCATGCAGCGCATCAAGCGCTTTGCGCGTTACTGGGACATGGTCGCCAACTCGGGGCGGTTTTCGCAGGGGCTGGCGATGTTGTTGGCGCCGGGTTCGGCCTTCGGGCATTTCCTGGCCTTCAGCGACTGGCTCTGGCAGACGACGGGCAAGACGCATGAGTTTGCGCTGGAAAAACTGGTGGACCTGCTGTTTGTGCACCTGACGCAGGTGCGTTTGCTCGACCCGCCGCGGGTCTGCGCTGCCTTGCTGGCGGACTACCAGGCCAGCGGCGCGCGCGGGCGGCCGCAGTGCCTGGCGGCGTTGCTGGGCGGCCCGCAGAAAGTGCTTTCGGCAGCGCTTGATAAACACGGGGCTCAGCGGCAGGGTCGGCATCTGAGCCAGCAGCAGAATTTGCGGGTGGAAATCCAGAAGGCTGCGGCGGCGGCTTAGTCTTGAACCTTCGAACGGCGGAAGACCCCCGGCGCAGAATGCCCCAAAATACGCCCATGAACCCCGCGCCCCTCTCCCCAGCATCCTTGCCCCATTTCTGGGCCGACCTCAAAAGCCCCGACTTCGCCCGCCTCGATGCGGCGACGACCATCGCCGTTTTGCCGGTCGCTGCGATCGAGCAGCATGGTCCGCATTTGCCGCTCAGCGTGGACACCGACCTGGTCAACGGTGTGCTTGCGCACTGCCTGCCGCACCTGAAACCAGGCGACACCGTGCTCTTCCTGCCAACCCAGACCGTGGGCCGCAGCATCGAACACATCACCTTTCCCGGCACCCTGACCCTGGGCGCGGCCACCCTGATCCAGAGCTGGGTCGACCTCGGGGAATCGGTCGCGCGCACCGGCATCCAAAAGCTGGTGTTTCTCAATGCGCATGGCGGCAATGTCTCCACGCTGGACATTGTGGGCCGCGAGCTGCGTGCCCGTTTCGGCATGACGGTGTTCACCGTCAACACCTTCAGCCTGCCGCTGCCGGGTGCCGTGAAGCAGCTGTTCGGCCCCGACGAGGAACGTTTCGGCGTGCATGGCGGCGACGTGGAAACCTCCATGATGCTGGCGCTGCATCCGCACAAGGTGGACATGGCGCTGGCGCAGAACTTTCATTCCAGCAGCCAGGACCGGGCGCGGCAACACGCCATCCTCGGCAACGGCAGCAGCGCCAAGCTGGCCTGGGCCGCGCAGGACCTGAACCCGCAGGGCGCGGCCGGCAATGCGGCGGCGGCCACGGCCGAAAAAGGCCTGGCGGTGTTGCAGGCCAGCGGGCAGGCGCTGGCGCAGCTGCTGCACGAGGTCCGGCAACTTCCCCCGCTGGCCTGAAGCGCCGCGCGGCCGTCCTGACAAAAACTGGGGACATCAGCTGACAGCACGCGGCGGCCGCCCGGTCAACAATCAGCAGGATGCGCGCGACCCTCAAGCGCAGCCCTTTATCGAACAAGGATTGACCATGCCCGCCCTGCCTGTTGCCCGCCCCGCCTCCCGTGTTTCCCGTTTCGTGCTGTTGCCGCTGTGCGCCGCGTTGGTAATGGGCCTGAGCGCCTGTGGCGACATGACCAAACTGCCTGCCGGCGCCGATGTGGGCATCACACCCACGCTGCCCCAGCCGGTCAAGTCGCTGATTCCCACCGTCAACATCGCACCGGCTCAGGGCTGGCCCCAAGGCATGATGCCGCAGCCCATGGCCGGTACCACGGTGACCGCCCTGGCCACTGGCCTGGACCATCCGCGCTGGGTCTACACCCTGCCCAACGGTGACGTGCTGGTGGCCGAGAGCAACAAGCCACCCCGGCCCGACGTCGGTTTCAGCATCAAGGGCTGGATCATGGGGGTCGTCATGAAACGGGCCGGTGCCGGCGTGCCGAGTGCCAACCGCATCACCTTGCTGCGCGATGTGGACGGCGACGGCAAGGCAGAAACCCGCACGGTGTTCATGCAGGGCTTGAACTCGCCGTTTGGCATGGCGCTGGTCGGCAAGGAACTGTTCATTGCCAATGCCGATGCGCTGGTCAAGGTGCCCTATGAAGAGGGCCAGACCGCGATCACGGCCACGCCGGTCAAGGTGGTGGACCTGCCGGCCGGCATCAACCACCACTGGACCAAAAACGTGATTGCCAGCCGCGACGGCAGCAAGCTGTATGTCACCGTTGGTTCGAACAGCAACATCGGCGAAAACGGCATGGACATCGAGACCGACCGCGCCGCCATCCACGAAGTCGACCCCACAACCAACACGCGCCGGCTGTTTGCTTCCGGCCTGCGCAATCCCAATGGCATGGGCTGGGCGCCTGACGGCACCCTCTGGACCGTGGTCAATGAGCGCGACGAGATCGGCAGCGACCTGGTGCCCGACTACCTGACCTCGGTGAAGGACGGCGCGTTTTACGGCTGGCCCTACAGCTATTACGGGCAGACGGTCGATGTGCGCGTGGCGCCGCAGCGGCCGGACCTGGTGGCCAAGGCCATTGCACCCGACTACGCGCTGGGCGCCCACGTCGCGCCGCTGGGCATGGTGTTTGCTGAAGGCAACACCCTGCCCACGTCGCTGGCCAGCGGTGTGTTTGTCGGCCAACACGGCTCGTGGAACCGCAAGCCGCTGAGCGGCTACAAGGTGGTGTTTGTGCCCTTCATCGGCAGCAAACCCTCGGACAAACCCATTGATGTATTGACCGGTTTTGTCAGCCCCGACGGCAAGGCCTATGGCCGGCCGGTTGGTGTGGCCCTCGACAAACGCGGCGCGCTGCTGGTGGCCGACGACGTGGGCAATGTCATCTGGCGTGTTGCCGGCACTGCGCCACGCTAGGGCCAGCCAGTCCATGGACGTGGCGTGCATGGTGATGACGGCTGTCGACAGCGAGGCCGCGGCGGAAGTATTGGCGCAGCAACTGGTCGAAACCCGGCTGGCCGCCTGTGTGCAGGTCATGCCCGTGAAGAGTTTTTATGTCTGGCAGGGCGAGCGCCGGCGCGAAGCCGAATACCTGCTGCTGGTCAAGACCCGCGCGGCGCTGTATGCGCAGGTGGAAAGCTTCATTCTTGCCCATCACCCGTATGAGACGCCGGAGATTCTCCAGGTGCCGGTGACCGCGGGCGCCAGCGCCTACCTGCAATGGCTGGGCGCCTCCACGCGGGAGGCAGGCGGCCAGGCCCTATGAGTAGGTGATCCAGTCCGCGTGTTCCGGTGCATCCAGGTGCGGCAGCGTGTTGTAGGTCACCAGCATGTGGCGTTTCGGCGTGAAGGCAAATTCGGTCACCGAGCAGTTGCGTATGCGCAGGTTCAGGTCGATGGTGGCCTCGGGGCTGGTGCCCAGCACATGGCCGACAGCGGTGGCAATCGGGCCGCCGCTAGACACCAGCAGCACGTTGCCGGTGTAGCTGGCCTTGACGTGGTCCAGCACGCCGGTGATGCCGGCCACAAAATCGGTGTAGCTGGGCATGCCGCGCGGGCTGACCACGCCGGCCATCCATTGCGCCAGGCCGTCTTTCAGCAGGCGGAAGTGGCTGCGGTACATCTCGGGCGAGGTCGGCTTGTCGAGTTGGGCCGGGTGGATGGCTGCGATCACCGCCTCGGCGTCGTACTCGTTGAGCCCTGGCTGCCGCAAGGCATCCAGCGCCATGCCCATGCCTTCGCAGATGCCGGCAAAGGTCTGGATCTGGCGGTTCAGGGTGCCGGTCAGCGCCGCGTCGAAGGTCACACCCTTGTATTTGAAGTACTCCCCCAGGCGCACGCTCTGCCGGTGCCCCATGCTGCTCAGCACATCGTAGTTGTCAGCGCCAAACGAGGCCTGGCCGTGGCGCACGAGGTAAAGGGTTCCCATGGGCAAATTGTGGCGCCCACCGAAGCCGCACCCAGTCACGCGTGCGACGGTCAGCGCGAAAAGGACCCAGACCAGCAGGGGCCGCGGATCTGGCTTTGCCAGTCCGCAGGCGCAGCGCCCCCTCGGGGGGCAGCGCACTACGCGAAGCGAGAAGCGTGGGGGCTCAATACCTTGGCGACAGTGGCGCTGTCCACGTTGCCGCCGCACAGCGTGGTGCCCACCACCTGGCCCTTGAGCTGCGCGCGCTCCTGCATGGCGGCGGCAAAACTGGCGGCCCCCGCGCCTTCGGCGATGTTGTGGGTGTCGGCATACAGGTCGCGCATGGCCTGCGCAACTTCGGCATCGCTGACTTTCACGATATGGTCCAGGTGCGGCAACAGGATGTCGAGCGCGGCCGGGTCCGCGACGCGGCAGGCCATGCCGTCGGCCAGTTGTGTGCTGACCGGCGCTTCGACGACGCGGCCGGCGGCCAGCGAGTCGGCGTAGGTGGTGGCGTGGGCGCTGACGACGCCGACGATGCGCAGCGTTCGCCCCAGCGCCAGTTTGGCGGCAATCGCCGAACACGCGCCCGAGCCCTGGCCGATCGGTACATAGACCACATCGAGCTGCGGCACGGCCAGCAAAAACTCCCACCAGTAGCTGCTCACGCCGCTGAGCAGGTCGGCGTGAAAACTCGGCACCATGTGGGCCCCGCGTTCGGTCGCCAGCCGCATCGCGAACTCGCGGCTTTCCTGGAAGTCCTCGCCGTGTTCGATCAGGGTGACGCCGAGCGCGCGCATGGCGGCGTTTTTCTCCAGCGAGTTGCCGCGCGGAACCACGATGGTGCAGGCCACGCCATGCGCGCGCGCCGCCCAGCCCATGCTCTGCCCGTGGTTGCCGCGCGTGGCGCTGACGACCTCTGCCGGCAGGGCTTGGCTTTGCTTCAGGGCTTCGAAATAAGTCAGCCCGCCGCGTATCTTGAAGGCGCCGACCGGCGTGTGGTTCTCGTGTTTGATCCAGCAGTCCGTGCCCAGGCGCTGGCTCGACAGGCCCCAGCGGTATTGCGGTGTGGCCTGGAACTCGCGGTAGACCACGCGGGCCGCGGCTTCGATGGCGGGCAGGTCGGGCAGGCCGGTACCGGGACGGGTAGCGGGCGGAGCAAGGACTTGCGTACGGTACATTCAGACGCCTTTCGATTCCAGCATGACCAGGCCGCGCGGCGTCTGCAGCGTGGCAAGAAGATTGGGCGCCCCCTGGCTGACGCCCACACCGGCCAGCCCGATGGCGGCATGGGCCGCCTGCAGCGTGTCGGGACGCGGGTGGCGGACCTGCAGCGCCTGCAGCGTCACGCCCGAAGCCGGCATCGCGTCCAGCGGGTGGGCGGCGCGCGCCGGGTCTTCGCCGGCCTCGCCCCACTGGATCAGGGTGGGCAGGCCGCCGTAGAACAGCCGCTGGCCGTCATCGCGCACGGTGATGCGCCACTGGAGCAGCGCCGTCGCGGTCTGGCGCGAGGCTGCCAGGACGCTGCCGCGGTCCAGCCCGAGGGCGGCCAGGGCCTTGACGGCCGTCAGCACGCCCGGCACGCTGGCGACAAAATGCACCAGCTGCGGGCCTTCACGGGTCAACAGCGCCTGCAGTTCGCGGTCATCCATGTCGAACCAGCGCTGTGTGCCGTCCGCCCTGCGGGGCGTGACGCCGGGCTGGATCGCAATGATTTCGAAGTAGGCGCGCGGGAAGGCCGGACTGGCCACGCTGAACAGGCGGTTGTGCGTGCCCATCAGCGGATGTTCGCCGCCCGGGCCGGGCGTGATGCCCAGTGTTTCCTCGCACCAGGCCACACCCTGGTCCAGGCTGGCGGCCACGACGACCAGGTGATCGACCTGGGCTTGTTTCATGGTGCGCGGCTCACAGCGTCACTCACAGCGTCACCGTGCCATGGATGCAGGTGACCGATTGACCGCCGACCCAGACCTGTCCTGAGCCCGTCGACGTGGCTTGGACTGAACCCGGGGCATCAGGCTCGCGCGTCAGGTAGACGCGGCCGGCGCGGCCCAGGCAGGTGCCTTGCGCGGCCACATAACGCTCGGGCGCGTGGCCTTCGGCGATCAGCCATTGCGCCAGGCTGGCGTTCAGGCTGCCGGTGACCGGGTCTTCCTCGATGCCGATGGGGGCTGCAAAACCCCGCACCTCAAAGTCTGCCGCGACTGCTTCGGCCGGGCTGGTGGGCATGCTGCCGGCAAAAGCGCGTGCCTCGCGGTTGGCGCGCGCTATTAAAACAGGAGCTGTCTGCGCAGGATGGGCGCCGACTACACCCACTTTGAGGCCATGCTTCTTGAGTGCGGCGTGATCCGGCACCAACTGCAGCACGGTGTCGGCGCTGTCCAGCAGCAGGCCCAGCCACACCGGTCCGTTGTCGAGCAGCTGAGCGGCCAGGATGTGTTGCGCTTTCAGGCCGAGGGCGGCGGCCACCTGCGCCAGCACCGTGGCGCTGGGCGCCGAGCGCTGCAGGGGCGGCGCGGCAAAGGCCAGGCGCTCCCCCTCGCGCCGTATCCTCACCAGGCCGACCTGGCATTCCTGCACGATGCAGTCCTGGCGCTTGGGCGAGCCGCCGGCCTGCAGCCAGGCGTGGCAACTGCCCAGCGTGGGGTGGCCGGCAAAAGGCAGTTCGCCGCCCGGTGTGAAGATGCGCACCCGGTAGTCGGCCGACGGATCGGCGGGCGGCAGCACAAAGGTGGTTTCCGACAGGTTGGTCCAGCGCGCAAAACGCTGCATGGCTTCGTCGTCCAGGCCGCTGCCGTCCAGCACCACGGCCAACGGGTTGCCGAAATAGGGCTGGTCAGTGAAGACGTCGACTTGTTTGAAAGGCCTGGTTTTCATGCTGTGGGACCGGAAGGTGGGAGGTGAAAGGGGGAAGTTGTCAGGACAGTGCCAGGTCCAGCACACCCTTGCTGGCCTGCCGGGCGCACAGGTGGTCGTACCAGCGTTCGAGGTGGGGCCGGCTCTGGCGCGGCTGCGGCAGGCCGAACCAGCGGTGCACCTCGCAGGCCACGGGAATGTCGGCCATGGTGAAACGCTCGCCGACCATGAAGTGGCGCTGCGCCAGGTGGGCGTCCAGCATCGCCATCAGCGCCTCGACCGCGGCATTGGATTCGTCAAGCAGCGCGGCATCGCGCTGCTCGGGCGGCGTGCGCACCAACTGCCAGAAGCCGGGGCGGCTGGCCGGGTTCAGCGTGGTCTGCTGCCAGTCCATCCAGCGCTCGGCGTCAAAACGCTCACGCAGGTCGGTCGGGTACATCTCGCCGGCGGAATGCCGGGCGCACAGGTAACGCACGATCACGTTGGACTCCCACAGCACAAAGCCGTCGTCCTCGATCACCGGCACCAGCGAGTTGGGATTGAGCGCCATGTAGTCGGGCGTCTTGACCAGGCCAAACAGGCCGCCCGCTTCGGTGCGCTGGAAGTCCAGGCCCAACTCCTGCGCCGTCCACACCACTTTCTTGACATTGATGGAGCTCATGCGCCCCCAGATCTTGAGCATTTATTTGGCCCCCAGCGTTTCCATGGCGTGTTCTGCGCTGGCCGTGCCGGGACGGCCCTCCCGGATCGCTGCCGCGAGCGCCGCAATGCCGGTGTTGATCTGCGCGATGCTGGCCGTGACAAACGACAGGCGCAGGGTGCGCTCGTCGGCGTTGTCGGCGTAAAACGCGGCGCCCGGCACAAAGGCCACGTTTTTGTCGACGGCTTTGGGCAGCAGTGCCACCGCGTTCATGCCGGCCGGCAAACGTGCCCACAAAAACATGCCGCCGTCGGGCGTGTTCCAGCTGACGTCCGAGGGCATCTCGCGCTGCAGCGCGGCCAGCATCGCGTCGCGCTGCGATTTGTAGAGCGCGCGTATGGTCGGCACATGGCGGTCCAGGAAGCCGTCCTTCATCACTTCGGCCACCATGCGCTGGTTGAAGCCGGGGCTGTGCAGGTCGGCCGCCTGCTTGGCCTGCAGCAGCTTGGGGTAAAGGGCCTTGGGCGCCACCAGAAAGCCGAGCCGCAGGCCGGGGGCCAGCACCTTGGAAAACGAACCGAGGTAGAGGCAGCCGTCCGGGTTGCGTGCGCTCAGCGGCAGCGGTGGCGGGGTGTCGAACCAGAGGTCACCATAGGGGTTGTCTTCCACGATGGGCAGCCCCAGGTCGGCGGCGCGGGCCGACAGCGCGGCGCGGCGCGTTTCGCTCATGGTGCGGCCGGTCGGGTTCTGGAAGTTGGGCAGCACATAAAGGAAGCGCGCGCCTTTGGCTTTGCGTGCGAGGTCGTCCACGTTGATGCCTTCGTCGTCGCTGGCCACACTCACGACCTGCGGCTCCATCGGCGTGAAGGCCTGCAGCGCGCCCAGGTAGGTCGGCGTCTCCACCAGGATGGGGCTGCCCTTGTCGATCAGGATCTTGGCGAGCAGATCGAGGCCCTGCTGCGAGCCGGTGGTGATCAGCACCTGCGCCGGGTCCACCTGCCAGGGCAACATGGCCGCCACCATCTCGCGCAACGGGCCGTAACCTTCGCTGGCGGCGTATTGCAGGGCCGCCGGCCCGTCTTCGCGCAAGACCTTGGCGCAGGCCTCGGCAAACGCGCTGACCGGAAAGGTCTTGGGCGAGGGCAGGCCGCCGGCAAAACTGATGATGCCGGGTTTTTCGGTGACCTTGAGGATCTCGCGGATCACCGAGGGGTTCATTTTTTCGGCGCGTGCGGCCAGGGTCCAGTGCATGTTGCTTCTTTCCATGGTTGTTCTCTCTTCTGTCGTCAATCCACGATAAACAGTGTCGCACCTTTGGGGGCGCTGGAGCGGTGCGCCTCGGCCCCATCGGCCACCTGGTAACTCATGCCGGGCCGCAGCACATGCACACTGCCGTTGTCGAGTTCGGTGTGCAGTTCACCCGCCAGGCACAGCAGGACATGGCCCTTGCTGCACCAGTGGTCCGACACGTAACCGGGCGTGTACTCGACCATGCGCACACGCACCTCGCCAAACTGCTGCGTGCGCCAGAAGGCCTGGCCGCTTTGTGCCGAATGCTCGCTACGCGCCACGGTGGACCAGTCGGTGGTGCCGAAAGGGATGTGGCTCATCTTCATGTGGCTTCCTTCCAGGTGGCGGTATGGACGGGCATTTTCTTGCCGGCAAACACGGTGGCAATCACGGCCAGGCTGAAACCCACGGTGACCGCGTCCAGGCGTTCACCAAGCAGCGGCACCGCAAACAGCATGGACATAAAGGGCTGGACCAGTTGCACCTGGCTGACACGCACCGTGCCGCCCAGCGCCAGGCCGCGGTACCAGGCAAAAAAGCCCAGCCACATTGAAAACACCCCGAGGTAGGCGAAGCCGGCCCAGGCGCTGGCCTTGAGGGGCGCTTCGGGCCAGTTGACGAGTGAAAACGGAAGGGTCAAGGGCAGGGAGATCAGCAACGCCCAGCAGATCACATGTTCGGCCTGCATGTGTTGCGACAGCCGCGCGCCATAACCATAACCGATAGCCGCGCACAACATGCCGGCCAGCAGCAGCCCATCTGCAAAATGGATGGACAGGCCGGCGCCGCCGCCGGAACGCAGCAGGGCAAACACCACCACCAGGGCGCTGCCGAGGGCCGCGCACAGCCAGAAACCGGCCGACGGCCGCTGGCGGTGCAGCAGGGCCCCGACCGCCGCGGTGGCCAGCGGCAGCACACCGACGATCACGCTGGCATGCATGGCTTCCACATAACGCATGGCGATCGAGGTGAACAGCGGAAAACCGAACACGACACCGCCGGCCGTGATGGCCAGCGGCAGCCAGTCCTGCCGCTGCGGCAGTGGCGCGCGTGTGGCGAGCAAAAACACGGCCGACAACGCGGCCGCCACCACGGCCCGGCCCAGCGCGATGAACACGCCCGACATCTGCGGCGCCTCTTGTGTGCCCACGGCCAGGCGCGTCATCGGCAGGGTCACCGCAAAAATGGCGATGCCCAGCAGGCCCAGCCACAGGCCCTTGTTGATCTGTTGTTGCGTCATAGAAAGAGCATCCAGACCGCGGTCGCCACCAGCACGATCGCCATCCCGTAGTTGAACCAGATGAGGCGCCGGCCCGTGCCGGCGGGGCCGGACAGCCACTCGCGCAGCAACGAACCGGCCAGCGCGTAGATCAGGTTGCTGGCAAAGGCATAGGCCAGCATCACCGGCAGCACCACGGCAAAACGCAGGCCGGGATCGCTGCGCCCGGCGATCCAGCCGCTGACAATCGCGAGCGCCAGCATCCAGGCCTTGATGTTGACGAACTGCAGCGCCGCGCCCTGCCAGAAGCCGACGTTCATGCGTTCGGCGTCGGCTTCGCTGAGCTGGCGCGAGCGTGCGATCTTCGAGGCCAGCCAGAGCAGGTAAACCACGCCGATGGCCTTGATCGCCAGGCCCAACAGCGGAATCGCCAGCAGCAGCGCGCCCAGGCCCAGCGCACACAGGCTCAGCAGCACGCCCCAGCCGACCGGCACCGCGCAGACAAAAGGCATGGCGCGGCGCAGGCCATGGTTGGCCGCCAGGGCGGTGGACAGGGTGGTGTTGGGGCCGGGCGAAAAGCTCATCGCCGTCGCCAGCACCAGCAGGGCTGTAAATTCTTGCCAATTCATTACTCAGACTTTATAGTTCAAGCCAGCACACTACCAACACAGTTGGAGTGACAAATTTTCAAACTGTGCTGGTCAAATTGTCAGCACACAGGCCGTCGGTGTTGCCTTGCACCGGGGCCGCCGGGGTCCGCCATGTTGATGAAAACCGCTTCCCAGTCCCTGACCGAGCAGCTCAGCGCCCGGTTTGCCGAGCGTATTCGCAGCCGCTTGCTGGCGCCCGGCGCGCGCCTGCCCTCGGTGCGCCTGTGTGCCGAGCAGCAGAGCGTCAGTGTCTCCACCGTGGTCGCGGCGTATGACCAGTTGCAGGCGCAGGGCCTGGTGGTGGCGCGCCGGAATCGCGGGTTTTTTGTTCGCGATGCATCGTTCAATGCAGTCCTGGCGCCCGTCCAGCCAACGCGGGTTGCTACAAAAAACGGAGCGGACGGAGTGCTGGCGGCAGGCGCGCCCGACACCCCGGCGCCGCTGAGCAGCTGGAGCACCGCGACCTGGATGGCGAGCCGGCAGGCGCCGGTCGATGCCACCGCGCTGATCCGCGGCATGTTCCACAAGGTCAGCAACAAGCCGCAACCGGGCATGGGTGTGTTTCCGACGGAGTGGCTGGAAACCAGCTTCATGCCGGCGGCGGTGCGCAGGGTCACCAGCGCGAGTGCGTTGCGCGAGTTTTCACTCAGTTATGGCGAACCCATGGGCGACAGCGGCCTGCGCCGCGCGCTTTCGCAAAAACTCAGCGCGCTCAATGTGCATGCGCTGCCCGAGCAGATCATCACCAGTGTGGGCGCCACCCATGCGCTGGACATCGTGAGCCGCACGCTGCTGCGCGCCGGCGATTGCGTGATGGTCGAGGAGCCCGGCTGGGCCGTGGAGTTTGCGCGGCTCGACGCACTGGGCATGCGCATCCTGCCGGTGCCGCGGCGCGCCGACGGGCCGGATCTGGAGGTCATGGCGCAGTACTGCGCGCTGCACAGCCCGAAGCTGTTTGTCAGCGTCAGCGTGTTCCACAACCCGACCGGTTATTGCCTGGCGCCGGGCAGCGCGCACCGCGTGCTGCAGCTGGCCAACCAGCACAACTTCCACATCGTCGAGGATGACACCTACAGCCACCTGGCGCCCGAACACGCGACGCGGCTGTGTGCGCTCGACGGCCTGCAGCGCACGATTTATGTCAGCGGTTTTGCCAAGATCCTCGCCCCCGGCTGGCGCGTCGGTTTCATGGCCGCGCCGCCCGACCTGGTGGAGCGCCTGCTCGACACCAAACTGCTGGGCACGCTGACCACGCCCTCGCTGCTGGAAAAAGCGCTGGCCTGGTGCATCGACCAGGGCCAGCTGCGCCGCCATGCCGAACGCATTCGCACCCGGCTGGACGCGGCCCGCGCGCGCAGCGTCAAGCTGGCGCTGGCGCACGGCTGCAGCTTTGCGGCGGAACCGGCCGGCCTGTTTGGCTGGGTGGAGACCGGGGTGGACACCGACGCGCTGGCGCAGCGCATGCTCGACGAGGGGTACCTGATCGCGCCCGGTGCGCTGTTTCACGCGGTGCGCAAGCCCAGCACCCTGATGCGCATCAACTTTGCGACCACCCAGGAGGCGGCGTTCTGGAAGGTGTTTGCGCGGCTGCGGGACGGCATGAAGTGAGTGAGGTGAGTCGCCATCCGGTGTTCAAGCGTTTTTGGCCTGTAGCCCTTGGGCGGTGGGCGCAGGCAGCTATTGAAGTCATAGCAAGTTCGGCCCGCCGGACCGGCAGCGGGCAGGGCGTCCCTCCATGCTGAGCGAGTCGCTCCGGCCTGTGCATGCGTCCGGCTGCCGGGCGCGCATGCGCGCGGCCGGTGCGGTCGCCGCAGGGTCGGTTGATGTCCTCAAGATCCACCTGGGATGCAACATCGGGTTTCTCGATGCCAGCCTCTCCAGCCTTTACTAACCCCTGGAACACACCATGGCAAGCAAGAACAACTGGTATTCCAACGCGGCCAAGGCCGCCTCGCGTTACGCCGGCCGACCGGCGACCTTTTTCATGGCGTTGCTGGTGATCCTTGCCTGGATCGTCACCGGGCCGCTGTTCGGCTTCAGCGATACCTGGCAACTGGTCATCAACACCGGCACCACCATCGTCACCTTCCTGATGGTGTTCCTGATCCAGAACTCGCAGAACCGCGACACCGAGGCGATCCAGATCAAGCTGGACGAACTGATACGCGCCACCCAGGGTGCCCACAACGCGCTGCTCGATCTTGAGGAACTGAACGAAGAGTCGCTGGACGTCTTCCGGACCCGGTACGAGGCACTGGCGACCGCTGCGCGCAAGGGGCTGCGCGACGGTCTCCGCGATACCGACACGCCGGAGGCTTGAGAAGGGGGCTTGGCCCGGCCGTTCGGGTCCGGGCGCTCAGAGCATCTCGTCGGGCGCCAGCGGTCCGATCAGCGTGAGCATGAGCTTGAGCCCCAGGCTCGCGTCCGGCTCCGTGCGCGAGTCCTTCAGCTGCGAGCCTTGCGGCGCGCGCCAGACCAGCTGGCCGTTTTCCAGTTCGACCTTGTAGGCACCCTTGGCGAGCGCCGGTTCAATCAGCCGGGTGGTGTCGGCCGAGAGTTTGCGGCTGCGGATCACCAGCGCCACCTCGCTGTTCTGCAGCTGGGAGCGCAGGTCCAGGTTCATGGACCCGACCACCAGCAGGCTGTCGTCCAGCACCACGATCTTGGCATGCAGGCTGGCGCGAGAGCCGCCGGCCGAACCGGTACTGCCGAGCGAGCTGAAGCCGCTCAGGGTGCCTTCCTGCTCGGCGCGCATTTCATACAGTTCAATGCCCAGGCCCAGCAGGTCCTTGCGGTAACGGGCATACCCCACATGCGCGGCGGGTGCGTCGTTGGATGCCAGCGAGTTGGTCAGCACCCGGATGCGCACGTTTTTTTGCCGGATGGCCGCGAGCTGGTCCATCATGCGCTGGCCCGGCACAAAGTAGGGAGAAACGATCAGCAGGTCGCTTTTGGCCTCTGCCATCAGCTGCAGCAAGCCGTCGACCGTGGTGTCTTGCGACGCTTCCACCGCGTCCGCGTCGGCGGCGATTTTGGAGGCCTTGTCGACCAGCAGCGTCGACGGTGCCCAGATCCATTCGAGCAGCGCCAGGTTGGTGCTGTCGGGCAGGGGTTCGGCCACGCTGACCGAGCCGTCGAGCGCGGTGACCTTGCGCACGGCGGACTTCGCAGGTTTGGCCGGCGCGCCACCGGTGGCATTGCGGCCTGCGGTCGCACTGGTTTCGCCGTTGACCGGCGTGGCCTGGGCCGCCGGCGCGGCCAATGCTCCTGCCGCTGCCGGCGGCGGCTTCATGGCTTCCAGCTGCGCGGCGGTCATCAGCGACTCCACCGGATAGGCCAGCGGGTTGTTCCAGTACAGGTCAAAGCTGCGCGAGAGTTCGCGCACGATCCGCCCGGCCGCCAGCACGTCGGCGTCGATGAAGTTGGTGGACTCGCCCTGGCCGAAATAGGTTTCGCCGAGGTTGCGCCCGCCGGTGATGGCGACGGCGTTGTCGGCGACAAAAATCTTGTTGTGCATGCGCCGCTGGATGCGGTCCATGTCTTTGAGCGACCCGAGGATGCGGAAAAACAGCGACCCGCGACCGCCGGGCAGGGGGTTGAACAGGCGCAGCTCGATGTTTTTTTCAAAAGCGAGTTTCAGCACCTGGGCGTTTTTGCCGGCGGTATTGAAGTCGTCGAGCAGGATGCGGATGCGCACGCCGCGCGCGGCGGCGGCGCGCAGGGCGTCAAACATCCGCAGCGTGGTCTCGTCGGCATGGATCGCGTAATACTGGATGTCCAGTGTTTTTTCCGCGGCATTGATCAGCGCCATGCGGCTGGTGAAGGCCAGCTCGGCACTGTTGACCAGCGCAAAGCCGGAGTCATTGTGGGTTTCGGCCTGGGCGGCGCGGGCCTGCACGGCCCGGCCGATGCGGGTTTCCGTCGGGTCGGCCAGGGCCGTCGAGACCGGCCGGTCCACCTCGCTGGGCAGGGAGGCGCAACCGGTCAGCCACAGGCCCAGCATCAAGGGTGCGATCCAGCGCCAAGGGGCAAGAAACAGGCGGGCAGAGGGCGACGGACTTGGGAGCATGAAGTGGTTTTGGAGGATGCTGCCACTTTAGCGCAGGCGGCTGTTTCAAGGGGCGCGGCACGCCCCGACACCGGCGCGACATGCTGTAGGTGTTTTACCCGACCCCGAGGGGTGCCCCCCACTAACTGGACAGGATCTCCCAGCGCTGCAACGCCGCCATCAGTTCTTCCTCGATTTTCGTGTTGCGGGCGTTCAGTTCGGCCGCGCGTTTGGCATTGGTCGTGTACAGCGTGCCGTCAAACAGCTCCTGCTCGATCGCCTTCTGCTGCGACTCCAGCTGCTGGATCTGCGCCGGCAAGCCGTCGAGTTCACGCTGCTCCTTGTAGCTTAGCTTCTTTTTTGATAGCTGCTCGCGCCCATCCTTATTGGGCTCGGGTGTGTTTTTGCTTGTGGTTTTGGCGCTGGAGGCAGCGGCCGGGGTCTTGCCGCCGCCGGTCAGCTGCGCCGCCCGTTTCGACTGGGTGATCCAGTCCGTCACGCCGCCCTCGTACTCGCGCCAGAAGCCCGGGTTGTCGGGCGTGCCCTCGTAGGCAATCGTGCTGGTGACCACGTTGTCGAGAAAACGCCGGTCGTGGCTGACCAGAAAGACCGTGCCCTCGTAGTTCTGCAGCAGGTCTTCCAGCAGTTCCAGCGTGTCGATGTCCAGGTCGTTGGTCGGCTCGTCGAGCACCAGCACATTGGCCGGCCGGGCAAACAGGCGCGCCAGCAGCAGGCGGTTGCGTTCGCCGCCGCTCAGGCTGCGCACCGGGGAGCGGGCGCGTTCAGGGCTGAACAGGAAGTCGGTCAGGTAACTCTTGACGTGTTTTTTCTGGCCATTGATCTCGACCCACTCGCTGCCGGGGCTGATGAAGTCTTCCAGCGTCGCGTCCAGGTCCAGCGCATCGCGCATCTGGTCGAAGTAGGCCACCTGCAGGTTCGCGCCCTGGCGCACCTTGCCCGGGGGCAGGGTCACATCGGGCTGCAACTCGCCCAGAATCAGCTTGAGCAGCGTGCTTTTGCCGGCGCCGTTGGGGCCCAGCAGGCCCACCTTGTCGCCGCGCAGCAGGGTCGCGCTGAAACCGTTGACGATGATTTTGGAGGCCCCCGGGTGGCCAAAACTTTTCGTCACATGGGTCAGTTCGGCCACGATCTTGCCGCTCTTGTCGCCGCTGGAGACGTCGAGGTTGACGCGGCCCACCGCATCGCGCCGCGCCGAGCGGTTGTCGCGCAGGGCTTCGAGCCGGCCGATGCGCGCCACACTGCGGGTGCGGCGCGCTTCCACGCCCTTGCGGATCCACACCTCTTCCTGCGCCAGCAGCTTGTCGGCCTTGGCGTTGATGACGGCTTCCTGCGCCATCTGCTCTTCCTTTTGCAGCAGGTACTGGGCGAAGTTGCCGGGGTAACTCAGCAGCTTGCCGCGGTCCAGCTCGACGATCACGGTCGCGACCTGGTCCAGAAAGGCCCGGTCATGGGTGATGGTGATGATGCTGCCGTTGAAGTTGACCAGCAATTCCTCGAGCCAGGCGATCGAATCGAGGTCCAGGTGGTTGGTCGGCTCGTCGAGCAGCAGCACGTCGGGCTTGGCGACCAGCGCCTGGGCCAGCGCCACGCGCTTTTTGGTGCCGCCCGACAGCGAGCCGACGATGGCGTCCTTGTCCAGGTGCAGGCGGTGCAGGGTTTCCTCCACGCGCTGCTCCCAGTTCCAGCCGTCGAGCGCCTCGATTTCCGACTGCAGGGCGTCCAGGTCGGTGTGTTCGTCGGCCGCCAGGTACAGCTCTACCACGTGTCGGGTCCTTGCCAGTCCTGCGCTGGCAGCTATGAAAACAGTAGCGTGCGGGTCGAGGCTGGGCTCCTGCGGCACGTAGGCGATGCGCAGGTTCTGCTGCAGCTGCAAGGTGCCGTCATCGGGTTTTTCCAGGCCCGCAAGGATTTTGAGCAGGGAGGACTTGCCCGTGCCGTTGCGGCCGATCAGGCCAATGCGCTGGTTCGGTTCCAGCGAAAAATCTGCGTGGTCCAGCAGTGCGACGTGCCCAAAAGCGAGTTGAGCGTCAAGAAGTGTAATTAATGCCATGTTGTCAGGGATTATCCGGGTGCGCCATTTCGCATGCTGGTTTTCGGGCTTTGGGAGATGCGGGCCGGATGGCTATAGTGCAAGGGACAGCAGCGGCGGGCCGCTGCTTGCACCGGGCCAGCCCGCGACCACCGGACGTTTTATGGAACTACAAATCAACGGCCAGGCCGTGCAGGTGGATGCCGACCCGGCCATGCCCTTGTTGTGGGTGCTGCGCGACCTGCTCAACATGACGGGCACCAAGTTCGGCTGCGGGGTGGCGGCCTGCGGTGCCTGCACCGTGCGGGTGGACGGGCGGGCGGTGCGGGCCTGTGTCACCCCCGTGGCCACCCTGGCCGGCAAGCGCATCCAGACCATCGAGGCGCTGGGTACGTCCGCCAGGCCGCACGCGCTGCAGCAGGCCTGGATCGCTGAACAGGTGCCGCAATGCGGCTATTGCCAGTCCGGCATGTTGATGGCGGCGGCGGCCCTGCTTGAAAAGACGCCGAAACCGACCGACGCCGACATTGATGCGGCCATGACCAATATTTGCCGTTGCGGAACCTACCAGCGCGTCCGCCTGGCGATCAAACGGGCTGCGGGCATGGGCGTGGCCCGGGTGCCGGCGAAGAAGCGTTCATGAAAAGGCGGACCTGGCTGCTCAGTGCGGCGGGCGCCGCCGGTGCCCTGATTGTGGGCTGGGGGGCGCTGCCACCGCGCTCGCGCACCGGGTCCGGCCGGCTTTGGCCGCCGGCCGACGGGGCGGTGGCGCTCAACGGCTGGATCAAGATCACCGCCGACGGTTCGGTGGTGCTGGCCATGGCACGCAGCGAGATGGGTCAGGGCGTTCACACGGCCCTGCCCATGCTGGTGGCCGAAGAGCTGGATGTGCCGCTGTCGCGTGTCCATCTCGAGCAGGCCGGCGCTGACAGCATTTACGGCAATGTGGCGATGCTGGTCGCCGGCCTGCCTTTTCATCCCTTCGAACTTGAAGAACGCCCGCTCAAGGTCAGGGCGGGCGAATGGGTGGTGCGCAAGCTGGCGCGTGAGCTGGGCATCAATGCCACCGGCGGGTCGAGCAGTGTGGCCGACGCCTGGCTGGTGCTGCGCACCGCGGCCGCCACGGCGCGCGCCTCCCTGCTGGGGGCGGCTTCGCTGCAGTGGCGCCTGCCGGTGGCCGAGTTCACGGTCAGTGACGGCGTGATTTCGCACCCGTCGGGCAAATCCGCGCATTACGGTGAGCTGGCCCGTTTTGCCGCCGCCACGCCGCCGGGCAGCGTGACACTCAAGGCGCGCGAGGACTGGAAGGTGATTGGCCGTAACGCGGCGCGCAAGGACATTCCCGCCAAGGTCGATGGCACGGCCCGCTTTGGGCTCGATGTGCGTTTGCCCGGCATGCTTTACGCGGCGATCCGCCTGTGTCCGATGCTGGGCGGTGCACCGGGGGCTATCGATGTGAACGCGGCGCTGGCCATGTCCGGGGTGGAGCGTCTGGTGCGCCTGCCCCCTTACGCCGGTTCCACCGCGGGCTTTGCCGTCGTGGGGGAAAGCTGGTGGCAATGCCAGCAGGCGGCGCAGGCGGTGCCGGTGGACTGGCAGCAGCGTCCGGCCGGCGCGCTCGACTCGCGCCGGATCGAGCGCGCGCTGGAAGCTGCGCTGCTGGGGGAAGACGGGCGAGACGGGCAAGATGGGCAGGACAGTGGAGAGGGCTTCACCTTTTACGAGAAGGGGGCGGTGGCCCAGGCCGAGGCGGGCGCCGTCCGCAAGCTGGAGGCGCTGTACCGCGCGCCCTACCTGGCGCACGCCGCGCTGGAACCCATGAACTGCACGGCCCAGGTCAGGGACGGCAAGGTGTTTCTCTGGGTGCCGACCCAGGTGCCGCAAATGGGGGCGGCGATCGCGGCGCGGGTGGCTGGCGTGGCGGAGCAAGATGTCAGCGTCACCGTCACGCTGTTGGGCGGCGGTTTTGGCCGCCGGCTGGAGGTGGACTACATCGCCCAGGCGGTCCGGGTGGCCCTGGAGTGTGGCGGCCGCCCGGTGCAGCTGATCTGGTCCCGGGAAGAAGACACCACCCACGACTTTTACCGGCCCATGCATTTGGCCAGGCTGGTCGCGGCGATCGACGCCCAGGGCCAGCCCGTCAGCCTGCGCATCCGGTCGGCCGGCGACGCCATCAGTCCGCGCTGGCTGGAACGCGGTGCGCCCATGCTGGCCGGCCCGGTCGATACGCCCGACAAAACCACGGCGGAGGGCCTGTTTGACCTGCCTTACGGCTTTGCCCATCAGCACATGTCGCATGTGGCCACCCGTCATGGCGTTCCGGTGGGCTTCTGGCGCTCCGTGGGGCATTCGCACAATGCCTTTTTCTCGGAATGTTTTATCGACGAGCTGGCGTTTGCGGTGCAGCAGGACCCGCTGGCCCTGCGCCGGCAACTGCTCAGGGAGGCGCCGCGCTACCTGGCCGTGCTGGAACTGGCGGCGAGCCAGGCCGGCTGGGGTGGGAAATTGCCCCCGGGGCGGGCCAGGGGCATCGCCCTGCATGAATCTTTTGGCTCCATCGTGGCGCAGGTGGCGGAGGTCTCGCTGGTCCATGGCCAGCCGCGGGTGCACCGGGTGGTGTGTGCGATTGATTGCGGTACCGTGGTCAACCCCGGCATCGTTGCCCAGCAAATGGAAAGCGCCGTCGTGTTTGCGTTGACGGCCGCCCTGTACGGCAAGGTGGACATCCACGACGGGGTCGTGCAACAGGGGAACTTCCCCGACTACCCGATGCTGCAGCTGGCGCAGGCGCCGCTGGTGCAGACCCATCTGGTGTCCAGTACACGGCCACCCGGCGGTGTCGGTGAACCGGGCGTGCCGCCGCTCGCGCCCGCTGTGGCCAACGCCCTGTTTGCACTGACCGGAACGAGGTCGCGGTCCCTGCCGCTGGATCTCCAGTCTTGACCAGCGTGGCGGCACGCGATGGTGGGTGGTGAGGGTGTGACGGCAGGGGCTCACGGTGCGTTTTTCAACATCTTTTCTCGCAACCCCCAGAAAACGGTGCTATAGTCGATGGCTCTACTGATGAAACAGCGAATCGCCAAAGGCGGCTCCAGTCAGAAGGCAGAGAAAAAAAGCTTCAAAAAAGTTTGACTGTGATGAAAAATCCGGTATATAATTTGAGGCTCAGCTGATTACAGCTAACGGCGAAAACGAAGCGGCGAAAGCGGCGACGAAAGTAGTCAGGATCATTAAAAATTTACAGCCGATAAGTATGGGCGTTTGAAGGCGATTGCCAGGCGAAGTCAGTGAAAGCTGATCAGCCAGGTCTTCTGACCTTAAACGCACACATGCAAGTCGAACGGTAGAGTAGCAATACTCGAGAGTGGCGAACGGGTGAGTAATATATCGGAACGTGCCCAGTCGTGGGGGATAACGTAGAGAAATTTACGCTAATACCGCATACGATCTAAGGATGAAAGCGGGGGATTCGCAAGAACCTCGCGCGATTGGAGCGGCTGATATCAGATTAGGTTGTTGGTGAGGTAAAAGCTCACCAAGCCGACGATCTGTAGCTGGTTTGAGAGAACGACCAGCCACACTGGGACTGAGACACGGCCCAGACTCCTACGGGAGGCAGCAGTGGGGAATTTTGGACAATGGGCGAAAGCCTGATCCAGCAATGCCGCGTGCAGGAAGAAGGCCTTCGGGTTGTAAACTGCTTTTGTACGGAACGAAAAGGCTCTTTCTAATAAAGGGGGCCCATGACGGTACCGTAAGAATAAGCACCGGCTAACTACGTGCCAGCAGCCGCGGTAATACGTAGGGTGCGAGCGTTAATCGGAATTACTGGGCGTAAAGCGTGCGCAGGCGGTTCTATAAGACAGATGTGAAATCCCCGGGCTCAACCTGGGAATGGCATTTGTGACTGTAGAGCTAGAGTACGGTAGAGGGGGATGGAATTCCGCGTGTAGCAGTGAAATGCGTAGATATGCGGAGGAACACCGATGGCGAAGGCAATCCCCTGGACCTGTACTGACGCTCATGCACGAAAGCGTGGGGAGCAAACAGGATTAGATACCCTGGTAGTCCACGCCCTAAACGATGTCAACTGGTTGTTGGGTGCATTAGTACTCAGTAACGAAGCTAACGCGTGAAGTTGACCGCCTGGGGAGTACGGCCGCAAGGTTGAAACTCAAAGGAATTGACGGGGACCCGCACAAGCGGTGGATGATGTGGTTTAATTCGATGCAACGCGAAAAACCTTACCTACCTTTGACATGTACGGAACTCGCCAGAGATGGCTTGGTGCTCGAAAGAGAACCGTAACACAGGTGCTGCATGGCTGTCGTCAGCTCGTGTCGTGAGATGTTGGGTTAAGTCCCGCAACGAGCGCAACCCTTGTCATTAGTTGCTACATTTAGTTGGGCACTCTAATGAGACTGCCGGTGACAAACCGGAGGAAGGTGGGGATGACGTCAAGTCCTCATGGCCCTTATAGGTAGGGCTACACACGTCATACAATGGATGGTACAGAGGGTCGCCAACCCGCGAGGGGGAGCTAATCCCATAAAACCATTCGTAGTCCGGATCGCAGTCTGCAACTCGACTGCGTGAAGTCGGAATCGCTAGTAATCGCGGATCAGAATGTCGCGGTGAATACGTTCCCGGGTCTTGTACACACCGCCCGTCACACCATGGGAGCGGGTTCTGCCAGAAGTAGTTAGCCTAACCGCAAGGAGGGCGATTACCACGGCAGGGTTCGTGACTGGGGTGAAGTCGTAACAAGGTAGCCGTATCGGAAGGTGCGGCTGGATCACCTCCTTTCTGGAAATATGCAATCAAATTCTTACGCCCATTCTTATCGGCTGTTGTCTTAAACAACAGCATTGGTCATCAATCTAATTGGTGCTGCCTTCAGGTTCTTTAGTGAATTCAGGGGGTCTGTAGCTCAGCTGGTTAGAGCACCGTCTTGATAAGGCGGGGGTCGTTGGTTCGAGTCCAACCAGACCCACCAAATCAGGTTTGAAGCGGTATTGAATCCTGGGGGATTAGCTCAGCTGGGAGAGCACCTGCTTTGCAAGCAGGGGGTCGTCGGTTCGATCCCGTCATCCTCCACCAAAAACTTATCTAACGTACTTGGTTAATGCAAAGCATCTTCTTTGAGGATGTTTTGTGTTAATTGATTCATTTCAATTATTGGCTGTTCTTTAAAAATTCATAGAGTTAAATCAGCGTTGCTAGCGGAAACTGCACATTCGTAAAGGTTTAGTGCAGACCGTGCCGCTAGCGACATTTAATAGATTTTTGATTGCGTCAAAATGAACTTCAGACTTCACGTTTGAAGATTACGGCATAACGCGTTTGGTGAAAGACCAGACATCATTCCTTGTATATCTCTTTGAGAAATCAAAGTTATAGGGTCAAGTGAATAAGAGCACATGGTGGATGCCTTGGCAATGATAGGCGACGAAAGACGTGATAGCCTGCGATAAGCTTCGGGGAGCTGGCAAATTAGCTTTGATCCGGAGATTTCTGAATGGGGAAACCCACCTGCAAAGGTATCGCATAGTGAATACATAGCTATGCGAGGCGAACCGGGTGAACTGAAACATCTCAGTAGCTCGAGGAAAAGACATCAACCGAGATTCCGAAAGTAGTGGCGAGCGAAATCGGAGAAGCCTGTTAGTGATAGCAAGATTCTTAGCAAAGCAGTCTGGAAAGGCTGACCATAGTGGGTGATAGTCCCGTATGCAAAAAGAAACTTGTGATACTAAGCTAACGAAAAGTAGGGCGGGACACGAGAAATCCTGTCTGAATATGGGGGGACCATCCTCCAAGGCTAAATACTCATCATTGACCGATAGTGAACTAGTACCGTGAGGGAAAGGCGAAAAGAACCCCGGGAGGGGAGTGAAATAGATCCTGAAACCGTGTGCTTACAAAAAGTAGGAGCCTCGCAAGGGGTGACTGCGTACCTTTTGTATAATGGGTCAGCGACTTACATTCAGTGGCAAGCTTAACCGAATAGGGAAGGCGTAGGGAAACCGAGTCCGAATAGGGCGATTCAGTCGCTGGGTGTAGACCCGAAACCAAGTGATCTATCCATGGCCAGGATGAAGGTGCAGTAACATGCACTGGAGGTCCGAACCCACTAGTGTTGCAAAACTAGGGGATGAGCTGTGGATAGGGGTGAAAGGCTAAACAAACTTGGAAATAGCTGGTTCTCTCCGAAAACTATTTAGGTAGTGCCTCAAGTATTACCGTCGGGGGTAGAGCACTGTTTTGGCTAGGGGGTCATGGCGACTTACCAAACCAATGCAAACTCCGAATACCGACGAGTACAGCTTGGGAGACAGAGCACCGGGTGCTAACGTCCGGACTCAAGAGGGAAACAACCCAGACCGCCAGCTAAGGTCCCTAAAATTGGCTAAGTGGGAAACGAAGTGGGAAGGCTATAACAGTCAGGATGTTGGCTTAGAAGCAGCCATCATTTAAAGAAAGCGTAATAGCTCACTGATCGAGTCGTCCTGCGCGGAAGATGTAACGGGGCTAAGCCAGTTACCGAAGCTGCGGATTTGCAATTTATTGCAAGTGGTAGGAGAGCGTTCTGTAAGCCTGTGAAGGTGGTGGTGTAAACCCTGCTGGAGGTATCAGAAGTGCGAATGCTGACATGAGTAGCGTTAAAGGGGGTGAAAAGCCCCCTCGCCGTAAGCGCAAGGTTTTCTACGCAACGTTCATCGGCGTAGAGTGAGTCGGCCCCTAAGGCGAGGCAGAGATGCGTAGCTGATGGGAAACAGGTCAATATTCCTGTACCGATGTGTAGTGCGATGTGGGGACGGAGAAGGTTAGCTCAGCCAACTGTTGGATATGTTGGTTCAAGCCTGTAGTCGTGCCTGGTAGGTAAATCCGCCGGGCTTAGATGAGGGGTGATAACGAGTCTGCTTGCAGACGAAGTGAGTGATACCCTGCTTCCAGGAAAAGCCACTAAGCTTCAGCTACACACGACCGTACCGCAAACCGACACTGGTGCGCGAGATGAGTATTCTAAGGCGCTTGAGAGAACTCAGGAGAAGGAACTCGGCAAATTGACACCGTAACTTCGGAAGAAGGTGTGCCTTTAGTAGGTGAACCATTTACTTGGGGAGCCCAATGAGGTTGCAAAAAATCGGTGGCTGCGACTGTTTATTAAAAACACAGCACTCTGCTAAGACGAAAGTCGACGTATAGGGTGTGACGCCTGCCCGGTGCTGGAAGATTAAATGATGGGGTGCAAGCTCTTGATTGAAGTCCCAGTAAACGGCGGCCGTAACTATAACGGTCCTAAGGTAGCGAAATTCCTTGTCGGGTAAGTTCCGACCTGCACGAATGGCGTAACGATGGCCACACTGTCTCCTCCTGAGACTCAGCGAAGTTGAAATGTTTGTGATGATGCAATCTCCCCGCGGAAAGACGGAAAGACCCCATGAACCTTTACTGTAGCTTTGTATTGGACTTTGAACAGATCTGTGTAGGATAGGTGGGAGGCTTTGAAGCCCGGTCGCTAGATCGGGTGGAGCCAACGTTGAAATACCACCCTGGTGTGTTTGAGGTTCTAACCTAGGTCCATTATCTGGATCGGGGACAGTGCATGGTAGGCAGTTTGACTGGGGCGGTCTCCTCCCAAAGTGTAACGGAGGAGTTCGAAGGTACGCTAGTTACGGTCGGACATCGTGATAATAGTGCAATGGCATAAGCGTGCTTAACTGCGAGACTGACAAGTCGAGCAGATGCGAAAGCAGGACATAGTGATCCGGTGGTTCTGTATGGAAGGGCCATCGCTCAACGGATAAAAGGTACTCTGGGGATAACAGGCTGATACCGCCCAAGAGTTCATATCGACGGCGGTGTTTGGCACCTCGATGTCGGCTCATCTCATCCTGGGGCTGTAGCCGGTCCCAAGGGTATGGCTGTTCGCCATTTAAAGAGGTACGTGAGCTGGGTTTAAAACGTCGTGAGACAGTTTGGTCCCTATCTTCCGTGGGCGCTGCAGATTTGAGGAAGCCTGCTCCTAGTACGAGAGGACCGGAGTGGACGAACCTCTGGTGTACCGGTTGTCACGCCAGTGGCATTGCCGGGTAGCTAAGTTCGGAAGAGATAACCGCTGAAAGCATCTAAGCGGGAAACTCGTTTCAAGATTAGATCTGCCGGGGCCTTGAGCCCCCTAAAGAGTCGTTCAAGACCAGGACGTTGATAGGTCAGGTGTGGAAGCGCAGTAATGCGTTAAGCTAACTGATACTAATTGCTCGTGCGACTTGACCCTATAACTTTGATTAGATTCAAGGTTGTTATGCCAGATGACGCATTCAAAATACTGCACTCGCAAGAGTGCAAGACATTAAATAAAAGCTGATTTGCTCTATGAATTCGATGGGTTGTTCCTTGAACAATCGATCAAAAAGTTATGCCTGATGACCATAGCAAGTTGGTACCACTCCTTCCCATCCCGAACAGGACAGTGAAACGACTTAGCGCCGATGATAGTGCGGATTCCCGTGTGAAAGTAGGACATCGTCAGGCTCTTACAGCAAGAGGCGCCCAGTTGATAAAGTCAACTGGGCGTTTTCTTTT
>NZ_NBZW01000030.1 GCF_002379085.1 Polaromonas sp. AET17H-212
ATCTCCAGGCCGATGGTTTCTACGATGCTTTCTTCTGCCATCATCACTTCATGCGGCTCAACATGAAGACCCTCATCGATTCCAATTAACCGGCCAAGGTGTTTCCTATGTCTCCGAACACCTGTTTCCCATGTCTCCTGTCTATACACTTCGCCAAAGAAACCTAAGGAAAAGAAAGGCGACCCGATGGTCCGGGTCCCTCCGCTTCGCTACGGGCAATCTGCGGTGCTCGCCGAAAGTGGGGTCTAGCTCGAACTCGCCTTCGGCTCAGACAATCGCTCGCCCTGATCCACTTTCGGCTGCGCTCCTCGGCCCGGCCCGACGGGTGGGACAGACGAATACCAATGCGGGTGCGGGGAGGCGAGGACGCGCTTCGCGCGTCCTCGCCGGAGCCCGATCCCTTACCCGAATCCGCTCCAACCCCCCTTCTGGCTGCGCCGAGGAGCGGAGGTCCAGCCGGATCAGGGCGAGCGATTGTCTGAGCGTAGCGAGTTCGAGCTCGACCCCGGCTGGACCGAGCACCGCAGGTTGCCCCGGAGCGCAGCGCAGGGGTCGCAGACAGCAGGGGCGCCTTTTCTTTGCTTACTTTCTTTTGGCGAGACAAAAGAAAGTGAGTAGCCGCCGGGCTACCCCCGGCTTGCCCGAAGCACTGGCTAAGTTGGCACTGGCAAATACGCCAGCGGCAGCATGAAACCAACACCCAATCCACCATGCAACTAGACCAAGCCCAACCCTTCCCCTACACCTTCGAGCTGGCGTCCACCGCCCTCGTCATCATCGACATGCAGCGCGACTTCATCGAGCCCGGCGGCTTTGGCGAAAGTCTGGGCAACGACGTGTCGCTGCTGTCCGCCATCGTGCCGGCTTGCAAGGCCGTCCTCACCGCCTGGCGCACGGCCGGCGGGTTGGTGGTGCACACACGCGAGGCGCACCGGGCCGATCTGGCCGATTGCCCGCCTGCCAAGCGCAACCGGGGCAATCCTTCGCTGCGTATTGGTGATCCCGGGCCCATGGGCCGCATTCTCGTGGCCGGTGAGCCCGGCAACCAGATCATCGCTGCGCTGGCGCCGCTGTCCGGCGAGATTGTCATCGACAAACCCGGCAAGGGCGCGTTCTACGCCACGCCGCTGCATGAGCTGCTGCAGCAGGCCGGCATCACGCACTTGGTGTTCATGGGTGTCACCACCGAGGTCTGTGTGCAGACCTCCATGCGCGAAGCCAACGACCGCGGCTACGACAGCCTGCTGCTGGAAGACTGCACCGAGAGTTACTTCCCGGCCTTCAAGGCGGCGGCGGTGGAGATGATGCGGGCGCAGGGCGCCATCGTCGGCTGGACTGCTGCGAGCGGCCAGCTGCTGCCCTTGCTGCAAGACTGCTAGAGTTCCGCCATGCACACCGCTTCCCGCTCTTTGCCTGCCCTTGCCGAGGCGCCTGCCCACCGCTCGCGCGCCGACGAGGTGTACGAACAGCTCAAGCGCGATGTGTCCGAGTTCAAGCTGGTGCCGGGTGACCGCTTCACCGAAACCGAAATCAGCGAACGCCTGGGGGTGTCACGCACGCCAGTGCGGCAGGCGCTGTTCCGGCTGCAGCATGAAGGTTTTGTCGAGGTGCTGTTTCGCAGCGGCTGGCGTGTGTTGCCCTTTGACTTCAACCAGTTCGAGGAGCTTTATGACCTGCGCATGGTGCTGGAAACCACCGCGGCGCACCGCCTGTGTGAAGACGCCCTGAAGGTCAACCCGGCGCTGCTGGACGACCTGGCCGCGATCTGGCTGGTCAGCCCCGAGCAGCGCAGCAGCGATACGGTGCAGGTCGCGCAGTGGGATGAGGCCTTTCACTGCGCGCTGGTGGCGGCGGCCGGCAATGCCGAGATGGCCCGTGTGCACCGCGACGTGACCGAGCGCATCCGCGTGATCCGCCGGCTCGACTTCACCAAGCAGCCGCGCATCGATGCGACCTATGAAGAACACGCCAAGATCCTCAAGGCGATCCAGCGCCGGCGCGGCGACCAGGCGGCCCTGCTGCTGCGCGCCCACATCCAGGCCAGCCAGGCCGAGGTGCGCAAGATCACCCTGCACCAGGTGCACCTGGCACGCCAGCTGGGCCAGGCGATGCGGTAGGTCCGCTCGCCCGAAAATTCAGATAAAAACCGGCTCCAGCCCCTATGGTTTGGGCGCCATCAGCTCACATATCCATAGCATCCGGAGGCGGCAGCACTGCTTCCTCCTCATCCGGCAACGGCTCCGTAGCGCGGCGCAGATCCGGCCGTTCGCCGATCTGCTGGCGCCACATCGCGTAATACAGGCCCTTGCGCTCCAGCAGCGCGCCATGGTCACCGCTTTCGACGATGCGTCCCTTCTCCAGCACGAAGATGGTGTTGGCATGCATGATGGTCGAGAGCCGGTGGGCGATCAGCAGCGTGATCTGGCTGCTGCGCGCCGACACGCGCCGCACGGTGTCGGTGATCTGCTCTTCGGTGATGGAGTCGAGCGCCGAGGTGGCCTCGTCGAAAATCAGCAGCCGTGGTTGCCGGATCAGCGCGCGCGCAATCGACAGGCGCTGCTTTTCGCCGCCGGACAGCTTGATGCCCATCTCGCCGATCTGCGTGTCCAGGCCCCGGGCGACTTGTCCAGCAGGTAGGCACAGGAGGCCTGCTCCATCGCCGCCACAATTTCCGCATCGGTGGCGTCGGCTTTCACGAACTGCATGTTGTCGCGGATGGTGCCGGCAAACAGGTGCGTCTCCTGGGTCACGAAGCCGATCTGCCGGCGCGCCTCGTTGTAGCGCAGCTCCCGCGTCGAGATGTCGTTGTAGAAGACCTCGCCGCTGGCCGGTGTGTACAGGCCCACCAGCAGTTTCACCAGCGTCGATGTGCGGCTCAGCAGCCCGGTCAGCCCGCCCATCACCAGCACACCCACCAGGAACACCGGCACCAGCAACCAGTGGGTGGTGATGGCGTACCAGCAGAGAAAGCCCATGCCGACCAGCGCGGCAAACACGGTGTTGATGAAGATGTTGATGAAGCGTTCGCAGTCGGCGCGCACTTTCTGCAGCAGCGACAGGGTCTCCCCGCTGCGCAGGTCCTCGAACTCCTGGAACTTCAGGCGCAGCACCTGGCGCAGCCCGTCGTTGAAGATCTGCGTGCCGAAGCGCTGCACCACCAGCCGTGTCACATACTCCTGCAGCGCCCTGGCCAGCCGCGACAACACGGCGACCACCACCGCCAGGCCGAGCAGCCAGAGCACGCCCGACACCCGCTGCTCATCGGACATGCCGGGGTGGCCGACCGCATAACCGTCGATGATCTTGCCGAAAATGATCGGATCGACCAGGGCCAGCACCTGACTGATGGCCGCCAGCAGCAGCGCCAGCGCCGCCAGCGCGCGGTGCGGACGCAGGTAGGTCCAGAGGATGTGCATGGCATCAGTTTAAAGAAGATCGAACGCCTCCTCTTCTTGCTACTTCTCGCTTCTTCTCACCTCTTCTTTGTACAGGTGTCGCGCAACCAGGCCGCTGGCTGGGTGGTGTTCAGACCAGCACCATGGTGAAGTCGGCCTTGCCGACATTGCATTCCGGGCAGACCCAGCCGGCGGGCACCGCGGCCCAGGGCGTTCCCGGGGCGATGCCGTCTTCGGGCCGGCCGGCCGCCTCGTCATAGATGAAACCGCAGACGACACACATGTAGACGTTCATGAATTCCTCACTGGGGATAATTTTTGGAGAGACAGGAAACGGGCCTTGTCAGTCGTCATCGTGGGCCTGTCCGGCCGCCGGGCTGCTGCCCCAGGCCCTGGCCGGGATCAGTCCGTGACTCGACTGCTGCCACTCCCAGGCACCGAAGGCCAGCACGGCGAGCAGCAGCAGGGCGGCCAGCCAGACGCGGTTCTTCTGCACCAAGTCCGGCCCCTTGCCGTCGATCCGGCCGGTCAGCATGGGCAGGGCCTGGTTTTTGCGCCTTAGCAGGCTCAGGCCCGCGATCAGCGCCAGGTGGGCCAGCACGACAAACAGAAACGCCTCACCGAAAAATTCGTGGACCTCTTCCAGCCAGTCGCCGCCGAGGAAGTCGCCCCAGTCGTTGTAGGTGGCATAACCGCTGAGCGTCAGCGGCACCACCATCAGCAGCAGGGCCACCACGGCCAGCGCCATCAGCAGGTTCTGGCCCTGCCGCCAGTTGATGCCGGCCAGCGACCGGCTTTGCGTGAGCGAGCGCAGCCAGGCCGGCGCGCCGGCCAGCTTGCGCCACATCAGGCCCAGGCCCGCCGGGCGCGGACCCAGCAGTCCGTACAACACACGAAACACCAGCAGGCCGGCCATGGTGTAGCCGAGCGTGACATGCAGCAGCCGCCAGCTTTCGCCGTCAGCCGTCACATAGGCGCCCAGAAAACTCAGCGCAAACAGCCAGTGGAACATGCGTGTGGGCGCGTCGGTCACCCGGCGGCCCGGCGCGGCCGCTGCGGGCGCGGCTTGGGTGGTGGTGGAAATGGCGGGGGTGGCATGCATGGGGGTTCTCCTTGGGGTCAGTCGTTCCAGGCCCGGCGGTAACGGGCGTCCAGCCCGGCCGGGAAGCGGATGTTGTCGTCGTTGAAGTCGCCCTTGTCGGCCGCGGTGTGGCAGGCCGCGCAGTTGGCCGCGCTCTTGACGCTGGCATGTTTCCAGACGGCCGGATCGACCTTGCGGTGTTTGCGTTCAAACCAGGCCGAGCGCGTGATGCGGTCCTGCGGCGGCTCTTCCGCCACGCGTTTGTAGGTGCCTGCGTTGACCTTCAGCCAGCTGCTCAGCTGTTGCACCGTGGCCGCGTCCAGCGAGGCGTCGGTGCCGTAGTGTTTGTCCAGGCCGGTCATGATGCGTTGCCAGGAGCGGGCCGGCAGCAGACCCGGCGGATAGGCGGTGTGGCAGGCCGCGCACTCCTGGGTGTAGGCCGCCGGCACGTTGCCCGGCAGCAAACGGCTGCTGTCGGCCCGGACCAGGGCGGGCAGCGCAGCGAGGGCAAAGGTGGCGGCGATCAGCAGGCCGCGGGCGGTGGGGAGGGTGTTCATGAAAAAACTCCGGTGGGCGGACGGCACGGCTCAGGGCTTGAGGCTGTTGAGGTAGGCCAACAGATCGGCCTTTTCGCCAGCGCTGCATTCGCGGCTCAGCACGTCCTTGCAGTTGCGGCGGAACCACTTGTCCACCTTGGCGGTGTCGGTGAAAGCCTTGGGGTTGAACGCCGGGGCCAGCGGGGCAATCGACTTGCCGGTACTGGCATGTTTGCCCTGCGCCGTGGGTGGTGTGCCGTGGCAGGAGGCGCAGGACCATTCACCGCCGTGTTTGGCGGTAAAAAATGCCCGGCCCTTGTCGGCATTGCCGGGGGTTCCGGCCTGGGCGCTCCAGTGGCTGAGCTGCTGCGCCGGCGTGGTGTCGCCCGCCTGGCTGGTGGCGGGCAGGAACGCACTGGCCAGCATGGCGGCCAGCAGGGCGGCTGCGGGAAAGGGGCGGCGGATCAGGGTCATGGCTGGGCTTTCTGCGTTTCGGGTGGAGGGGCTCTTGCAGGAGATGGGAGGTAGTTTTGGCGAAGGCGCTTGAACCTTTCCTGAAGACGCCGTTCATCTGCGGTTCACAATGGCTGCAGCACAATCACGCCATGACCTCCGTCCAGCCTTTCCTCCTGACCGGCCAGCGCCGCCATTCGCGGCCGGGCGGGCTGGGGGTGCTGGCGCTGCTGGCTGTCAGCCTGGCGCTGCAGCCGGCCTGGTCCGGCAGCAAGGACGACCACAACCGTGCGCGCCAGGCGGTGCAGGCCGGCCAGGTGCTGCCGCTGCGCAGCGTGCTGGAACGGCTGGAGCGCGAGCACCCGGGCCAGGTCATGGAAGTCGAACTGGAGCAGGAAGAGGGCCGCTGGATCTACGAAGTCAAGCTGCTGCAGCCGCAGGGCCAGCTGGTCAAGCTCAAGCTGGACGCCCGGACCGCCACCCTGTTGCCCGGCAAGGGCAGCAGCAAAAGCGACGAGCGCCGCAGCGGCCGTGACAAGCGTCCCTGACACCCCATTGCCAGCCCATGCGCATCCTCCTGGTTGAAGACGAACCCACGCTGCGCGCCCAGCTGCGTGCCGGCCTGGTGGAAGCCGGCTATGCAGTGGACGAGGCCGACAACGGCCGCGACGCCCACTTTCTCGGAGACACCGAAGCCTTCGATGCTGTCGTGCTTGACCTGGGCCTGCCGGTGCTCGACGGCCTGACCGTGCTCAAGCGCTGGCGCGACGGCGGGCGAACGATGCCGGTGCTGATCCTGACGGCGCGCGACAACTGGCACGAGAAAGTGGCCGGCATCGACGCCGGGGCCGATGACTACCTCACCAAACCTTTCCACATGGAAGAGCTGCTGGCACGGGTGCGCGCGCTGATCCGCCGCGCCAGCGGCCTGGCCTCGGCGGTGCTGCAGTGCGGCGCGCTGGCGCTGGACACACGCAGCGGTCGCGTCACGCTGGCCGGCCGGCCCGTGAGCCTGACCAGCCATGAGTACAAGGTGCTCGATTACCTGATGCACCGCCCGGGCGCGGTGGTGTCGCGCACCGAACTCACCGAGCACATTTACGCCCAGGATTTCGAGCGCGACTCCAACACCATCGAGGTGTTTGTGGGCCGCCTGCGCCGCAAGCTGCCGCCCGAACTGATCGAAACCGTGCGCGGGCTGGGTTACCGGCTGGTGCCGCCGCCATGAGCCTCTGGCGCCGGGCCAGCTCGCTGCGTTTTCGGCTGCTGGCCGCGACGCTGGTGGCGCTGGCGCTGGCGCTGCTGCTGGCGGGCGTGCTGCTCAGCGGCCTGTTTCGCGACCACGTGATGCGGCAGTTCGAGGCGGCCCTGACGCAGCAGCTCGACCAGCTCACCGCCCGGCTCGAATTTGATGCCGCCGGCCAGCCGCTGATCGACCCCCTGGCCCTGTCCGACCCGCGCTGGCAAAAACCCTATTCGGGGCTGTACTGGCAGCTGGACCGCACCACCGCCGACGGCCGGTCCCGCGCGGGCGTGCTGCGCTCGCGCTCGCTGTGGGACACCAGCCTGCCGCTGCGCGCCGACGAACTGGCCGATGGCGCGGTGCATGTGCACCGGGGCAGGGGCCCGCTGGACGCCCCGCTGCTGATCCTGGAGCGCAAGGTGAGCATCGCCGAACAGCCCGATGCCCGTTGGCGTGTCGTGGTCGCGGCCGACATGCAGGAAGTCACCGTGGCCGTGGACAGCTTCAACGGGGTGATGGCCGCTTCGCTGGCGGTGCTGTTGGTGTTGCTGGTGCTGGCGGCGCTGGCGCAGGTGGCGGTGGGGCTGTCGCCGCTGCGCGCCATGCAGCGCGCGCTGGCCGACGTGCATGAAGGGCGGACGCAGCGCCTGCAGGGCCGTTTCCCCACCGAAGTGCAGCCCCTGATCGACGATTTCAACGACGTGCTCGACCGCAACACCGAGGTGGTGGCGCGCGCGCGCACCCAGGCGGGCAACCTGGCCCATGCGCTCAAGACGCCGCTGTCGGTGCTGGACCAGGCCGCGGCCGGGCCCCTGGCGGCGCAGGGCAGCGAGCTGGCCCGGCTGGTGAAGGAACAGGTCGGGCTGTCACGCCGCCACATCGACTGGCACCTGGCCCGCGCCCGCGTGGCCGCCACCCAGCGCCTGCCTGGCCAGCGCACTGCGCTCGGGCCGGTGCTGGCCGGCCTGGTGCGGGTGATGGAACGGGTTCATGCCGCAAGAGGCCTATCCATCACCGTGCTGGCTGCCGATGTGCCGCTGTTTTTCGCCGGCGAGGAGCAGGATCTGCAGGAAATGCTGGGCAATCTGCTGGACAACGCCTGCAAATGGGCACATTCAAGCGTGACGGTCCATGCCGAACCCGTCATGGGCAGTGCGCCGCAGCAGATGCAGATCCATATCGAGGACGATGGACCGGGCATTGACGCCGGACACCTCGCTTCGGTGGTCGCCCGGGGCGTGCGCCTGGACGAGTCGGTGCCCGGCACGGGCCTGGGCCTGGCCATCGTGCAGGACCTGGTCGGCCTGTACGGCGGTGCGCTCAGCTTGCAACCCGCCGCCCGCGGCGGGTTGCGTGCTACCTTGTGCCTGCCGGCGGCCATGGTGCCTGGCGCCACGGCAGGGGTCAAAGCGTGAGGGCGTAGTCCACCGTGATAGGCGCGTGGTCTGAAAAGCGCTGGGTTTTGTAAATCGTTTCGCTTTGGGCCAGGGCCGCCACGGCCGGTGTGGCCAGGTGGTAGTCGAGCCGCCAGCCGACATTTTTCGCATAGGCCTGGCCGCGGTTGCTCCACCAGGTGTAGGCCGCGTCGGTGGCCGTGGGCTGCAGCTTGCGGTACACATCAACCATGCCGCCGCCGCGTGTGGCTTTCACGGTGGGCTGGCCGGTGCCTTCCGTGAGTTCCTCGAGGGCCTCTTCGGCCTCTTCGGCCACCTCGGCATCGCGCAGCAGCTCCGTCATCCAGGCGCGCTCCTCGGGCAGAAAGCCGCTGTTCTTTTTGTTGCCCTTGAAGTTTTTCAGGTCGATCTCCTGGTGCGCAATGTTGATGTCGCCGCACAGCACGAAGTCGCGTGTTTCCTTCAGGCTCGCCAGGTAGGGGTAGAACTCCGCGAGAAAGCGGAACTTGGCCGCCTGCCGCTCCTCACCGGAGGAGCCGCTCGGAAAGTAGCAGCTGATGATGGACAGCTTGGGCGCCTGCTTGCGGCCGGGGCGGTCGAAGCGCAGCTCCACATAACGGCCTTCGGCGTCGAATTCGGTCGAACCGTAACCGGTGATCACGTCGCTGGGCTCGTGGCGGGTGTAGATGGCAACGCCGGAGTAGCCCTTTTTCTCGGCGAAGTGAAAGTGGCCCTTGAGCCCGGCGATCTCCTCGAAACGGCCGGCCACGTCGGCCGCCTGGGCCTTGAGCTCCTGCACGCAAATACAATCCGGTTGGGTCTGGGCCACCCACTCCGGCATGCCTTTGGTGGCGGCAGAGCGGATGCCATTGAGGTTCAGGCTGGTTAATTTAAACAAGGACATCTCCAATGAGCACCCCAACGGTCACGCCAGGGCAAAAACAGAACAACAGCAGCCCAACCGCCGAAGACGGCCGACTGGCGCAGGAATTCGTGCAGTTCGCCATCGAGTCGGGTGTGCTGCGTTTTGGCGAGTTCAAGACCAAGGCCGGGCGCCTGAGCCCCTACTTTTTCAATGCGGGGCTGTTTGACGACGGTGCCAAATTGGGCCGGCTCGCGCAATTTTATGCGCGCGGCCTGCTGCTCGAGGAGAAAACGCGCGGCCTGCAGTTCGACATGATTTTTGGCCCGGCCTACAAGGGCATTCCGCTGGCAGCGGCGGTCGCCGTGGAACTCGCCCGGCTGGGCCGCAACGTGCCCTTTGCCTACAACCGCAAGGAAGCCAAGGACCATGGCGAAGGCGGCACCCTGGTCGGCGCGCCGGTCAGGGGGCGGGTGCTGATCATCGACGACGTGATTTCGGCCGGCACCGCCACGCGCGAGTCGATCGCCATCATCCGGGCGGCCGGGGCGACGCCTCACGCGGTGGCGATCGCGCTGGACCGCCAGGAAAAAGCCACGGAGAACGGCCAGGACGTTAACTACAGCGCCGTGCAATATGTTACGAATCAGCTGGGACTTCACGTTTTCGCGATTGCCCGCTTGACCGACTTGCTGCAGTATCTGTCTGAAGCGAGTCGTGCCCCGCAAGATGCTGCGCAACTGGCCGCCGGCGATTCGCTTCAGACCCATTACCAGCATGTGCTGGCCTACCGACAGCGCTACGGCGTGGATTAAGGACCTTCTTGGCGATACAAATGCATGTTCAGACGATAGCCGCTGTGGCCTGGATCGCGCTGGCGGCCGGCCTGTGCAGCATCGCCCAGGCCCAGGGCATTTACAGCTGCGTCGACGCGGCGGGCCGGAAGATCACCGCCGACCGGCCGATTGCCGAATGTATTGACCGTACGCAGCGGCAAATCAATCCTTCGGGCACGGTCAAACGTGTCGTGGGGCCTTCGCTGACCGCGCAGGAACGGACCGTGCAGGAACAGAAAGACAAGGTGGCCGCCGAAGTGCGGTCCCGCGAGGCGGAGGAAAAGCGCCGCGACCGGGCCCTGCTGCTGCGTTACCCCAGCCGGGCCGTGCACGACAAGGAGCGCGCCGAGGCGCTGGACCAGATCGACGCGGTCATCAGTGCCGCCAGCAAGCGAACGACCGAACTGGTCGGCCAGCGCAAGGCCATCGATGCCGATTTCGAGTTTTACAAATCCGATCCATCCCGGGCGCCGGCCTCGCTCAAGCGCCGGCTCGAGGAAAACGACAGCAGCGTGGCGGTGCAGAAACGTTTTATCGCCGACCAGGAGGGGGAGAAAAAACGCGTCAACCTGCGTTTCGATGAAGAGCTGGGCAAGCTCAAGCAGCTGTGGGCGATGGGCGGTGCGGTGCCCGACGCGGCGGCAGCGTCGACTGCCAGGAAGTAGGCGTTAAAAGGGCTTCCAGCCCCTGTCGGCATTGTGGAATATGCTACCTTTTTGGTAGCAATTCGCCGCTGCTCCCGCCACGCTTCAGCCCAGCTTTTTCTTCAGCAGTTCATTGACCTGGGCGGGGTTGGCCTTGCCCTTGGTGGCCTTCATGGCCTGGCCGACCAGGGCGTTGAAGGCCTTGGCATTGCCAGCGCGGACTTCTTCGACGTTTTTGGCGTTGGCGGCCAGCACGTCGGCTATGATTTTTTCCAGTTCACCGGTGTCGCTCATTTGTTTGAGGCCTTTGGCCTCGATCAGCGCATCCACGTCCTGGCCTTCGCCGGTCCAGAGGGCGTCGAACACTTGCCTGGCAGCGTTGTTGGAAACCGTGCCATCGGCAATGCGCGAGATCAGTTGGCCCAGTTGCCGTGCGCTGATGGCCGAAAGCTCGATCCCCTTGTCTTCGGCGTTCAGGCGGCGCGACAACTCGCCCATCACCCAGTTGCTGGCCAGCTTGGGTTGTTGGCTGGTAGCCGCCACGGCCTCGAAATACGCGGCCACAGCCTTGCTTTGGGTGAGCTGGCCGGCATCGTACTCGGGCAGGCCGTAGTCCTTCACAAAACGCGCGGCCATCACGCGCGGCAACTCCGTCATCTCCGAGCGAACCTGCTCCACCCACTCGCGCGAAACCACGAGCGACGGCAGATCGGGGTCGGGAAAGTAGCGGTAGTCCGCCGCGTCTTCCTTGGTGCGCATGGAACGTGTTTCGCCGGTGTCCGGGTCGAACAGCACGGTGGCCTGCTGGATCGCATGGCCGTCCTCAAGCTGCTCGATCTGCCAGCGCACTTCATAGTCGATCGCCTGCTGCATGAACTTGAAGCTGTTCAGGTTCTTGATCTCGCGGCGCGTGCCGAGCTCGGCGCCGGGCTTGCGCACCGAGACGTTGGCATCGCAGCGGAAGCTGCCTTCCTGCATGTTGCCGTCGCAGATGCCAATCCAAGTCACGATCTTGTGCAGCTCCTTGGCATAAGCCACGGCTTCCGCCGAGGAGCGCATGTCGGGCTCGGTCACGATTTCCAGCAGCGGCGTGCCGGCGCGGTTCAGGTCGATACCGCTCATGCCGATGAAATCTTCATGCAGCGACTTGCCGGCGTCTTCTTCCAGGTGGGCGCGCACCAGGCGCACCGTTTTCTTTTCCAGAGCCTGTCCTGAGCCCGACGAAGGAAGGAAAAACTCCACTGTGCCGCCCTGCACCACCGGTATCTCGAACTGGCTGATCTGGTAACCCTTGGGCAGGTCGGGGTAGAAATAGTTCTTGCGTGCGAACACGCTGCTCTCGGCAATGTGCGCATTGACGGCCAGGCCGAACTCGATGGCGCGTTGCACCGCGCCCTTGTTCATCACCGGCAGCGCGCCGGGCAGCGCAAAGTCCACCGCGGACGCTTGCGTGTTCGGCTCGGCGCCGAACGCGGTCGAGGCGCGGCTGAAAATTTTGGACTTGGTGGTCAGCTGGGTGTGGGTCTCGAAGCCGATGATGACTTCATAACCCTGCACCAGCGGCCCGGTGGGTCGGCCGGCCTGCATCTGGGCGAAGGAGTTCACGGGGGGTGGAGTCTGGCTCATGGTCGGAATCACTCAAATGCCTGTGGGCTGGCGCAGGTGCCAGTCGGTCGCCAGCTGGAACTGGTGCGCGGTGCCCAGCAACTGTGCTTCCTTGAAATAGTTGCCGATCAGCTGCAGGCCGACCGGCATGCCGCCTTCGCCAAACCCGGCCGGCACACTCATGCCGGGCAGGCCCGCCAGGCTGGACGACAGCGTGTAGATGTCGGCCAGGTAGTTGGCGACCGGGTCGTCGGACTTTTCGCCGATCTTCCAGGCCACCGTGGGCGACACCGGGCCGGCGATGATGTCGCACTGCGTGAAGGCTTTCTGGAAGTCTTCGGCGATCAGGCGGCGGATTTTCTGCGCCTTCAGGTAATACGCGTCGTAATAACCATGCGACAGCACATAGGTGCCGATCATGATGCGGCGTGTCACTTCGTCGCCAAAACCTTCGCTGCGCGACTTCTTGTACATGTCGGTCAGGTCGGTATAAGCGGCGGCCCTGTGTCCATACCGCACGCCGTCAAAACGGCTCAGGTTGCTGCTGGCCTCGGCCGGCGCAATCACGTAATACACCGGGATGGACAGCTCGGTCAGCGGCAGGCTCACGTCCACCAGCGTCGCGCCCAGCTTCTCGAACTCGGCCAGCGCGCTGCGCACGGTTTTCAGCACATCGGCCGAACAGCCGGCGCCGAAAAACTGCGCGGGCAACCCAATTCTCAAGCCTTTCAGGGGGGTGGCGCCCGTGGTTGCTGCGCTGGTTGCTATCAAATCAGTAGCGTAGTCGAGCGCCGGCAGGTCCAGCGAGGTCGAGTCGCGGTCTGGGTCCGGCCCGGCCATGCTGGACAGTAGCAGGGCGCAGTCGAGCGCGCTGCGTGCCATCGGGCCGGCCTGGTCCAGGCTGGAGGCAAACGCCACCATGCCGTAACGCGAGCAGCGGCCATAGGTCGGCTTGATGCCGGTGATGCCGGTCAGCGCGGCCGGCTGGCGGATGGAGCCGCCGGTGTCGGTGCCGGTGGCTGCCGGCACCAGCCGCGCCGCCACGGCCGCGGCCGAGCCGCCCGAGGAGCCGCCCGGCACGCGGGTGGTGTCCCAGGGGTTCTGCACGGGCCGGTAGGCGCTGTTGTCGTTGCCCGAACCCATGGCGAACTCGTCGCAGTTGAGCTTGCCCAGGTTCACCATGCCGGCGCCTTGCGGCCCCAGCTTGCTCACAACGGTGGCGTCAAACGGGCTGCGGTAGTTTTCCAGCATCTTCGAGCCGGCGGTGGTCGGGAAGTCGCGCGTGACAAAAATATCCTTGTGCGCCAGCGGCACGCCCAGCAGGGGTGTGCGTTCGCCGGCGGCCAGGCGCGCATCGGCCGCCCGGGCCTGGGCCAGCGAGACGTCCGCATCGGTGGCCAGGAAAGCGCCCAGGCTGTCCTGCTGCTGGATGCGGCCGAGAAAGTGCTGCGTGACTTCCACGCTGGAGACTTCCCGGGCTGCCAGCTTCGCGGCCAGTTGGGCCACGCTCAAGTCATGCAAATCGGTGTGGCTCATTCGATCACCTTCGGCACCAGAAACAGGCCACGCTCGACGGCGGGGGCGCTTTTCTGGCTTTCCTCGCGCTGGTTGGGCTCGGTCACGACATCCTCGCGCAGCCTGAGGGCCACCTGGCCCAGAACCGCGGCAGGATGGGCCAGCGGTTCAACGCCTTCCGTGTTGACGGCGTCCATCTGTTCGACGAGGGCAAAAAAGCCGTTGAGCTGCCGGAGCGTGTGCTCGGTCTCGTCGGGGCGCAACTCCAGCCGCGCCAGGTTGGCGACGCGTGCGATGTCTTGGGATGTCAATGCCATGGGTAAAACAGGGGTCGAAACCAGGTGTAAAGATGAAACAATGGGCAGGGTGCCGCCCGGTGATTTACAGGGGATGCGTTATTATCCCGCCTTTGATGTGAAATCAGGGTTGGATGCACGCTTTAGGCGCGGTTTACGCTCTGGAATCAAGGTGTTGCCCCATTTCCCTGTCCATCGACTCTTTTTGACCACTCACAACAATCACAAACGGCGATAGAGCAACGAAGATTGTTCCATGCCCAAAACCGGACTCCCTCACCATGTTTGAAACATTTCGTCGGTACTTTTCCACCGACCTGGCGATTGACCTGGGTACCGCCAACACCCTGATTTTTGTGCGCGACCGCGGCATTGTGCTGGACGAGCCTTCCGTTGTTGCCATCCGCCACGAAGGTGGCCCGCAAGGCAAAAAAACCATCCAGGCCGTCGGCCACGAAGCCAAGGCCATGCTCGGCAAGGTCCCCGGCAACATCGAAGCCATCCGGCCGATGAAAGACGGCGTGATCGCCGACTTCACTGTCACCGAGCAGATGCTCAAGCAGTTCATCAAGATGGTGCACCCGCGCAGCTTCTTCAAGCCCAGCCCGCGCATCATCATCTGCGTGCCCTGCGGCTCGACCCAGGTCGAGCGCCGCGCGATCCGCGAAAGCGCCCTGGGCGCCGGCGCCAGCGACGTCTACCTGATTGAAGAGCCAATGGCCGCCGCCATTGGCGCCGGCCTGCCGGTTTCCGAAGCCAGCGGCTCCATGGTGGTCGACATCGGTGGCGGCACCACCGAAGTCGGCGTCATCTCGCTGGGCGGCATGGTCTACAAGGGCAGCGTGCGTGTCGGCGGCGACCGTTTCGACGAGGCCATCATCAGCTACATCCGCCGCAACTACGGCATGCTGATCGGCGAGCCGACGGCCGAAGCCATCAAGAAGAACATCGGTTCGGCCTTCCCCGGCTCCGAGGTCAAGGAGATGGAAGTCAAGGGCCGCAACCTGTCCGAAGGCGTGCCGCGCAGCTTCACGATCTCCAGCAACGAGATTCTCGAAGCCCTGACCGACCCCCTCAACAACATCGTCAGCGCCGTGAAAACCGCGCTGGAGCACACGCCGCCCGAACTCGGTGCCGACATCGCCGACCGCGGCATGATGCTGACCGGCGGCGGCGCGCTGCTGCGCGATCTGGACCGCCTGCTGGCCGAGGAAACCGGCCTGCCGGTGCTGGTGGCCGAAGACCCGCTGACCTGCGTGGTGCGCGGTTGCGGCATTGCGCTGGAGCGCATGGACCGCCTCGGCTCCATCTTCACCTCTGAATGAGCCAGGGCGCCGGGTGCGCATGACCGCCTGCACTGCGGCGCGCCAGTTCCGGACCTGCGGCCCGTTTGACACCTCACCATGCCTTTAGGAACCCTGGACCGCACACCGCCCCCGTTCTTCAAACAGGGGCCGTCGGCCTTGTCCAAGCTGATGTTTTTCAGCGCCCTGGCCCTGTTTTTGATGGTGGCCGACCTGCGCTTCAAGATCACCCAGCCGATCCGCGCGGCCGTGGCGACGGTGCTTTACCCCGTGCAGTGGCTGGCCCTGCAGCCGGTTCGTGCGGCGCAGCACGGCGGCGGTTATTTCACCGCGCTGAGCCAGGCCCGCACCAGCGAGGAAGTGGTCCGCCAGAAACTCGCGACCCAGTCGCTGCGCGCCAGCCAGGTCGAGCAGCTCGCTCTCGAAAATTCCCGCTTGCGAAAGCTGCTTGATCTGCGTGAACGGGCGGCCCTCACAGGTCAGGCCGCCCAGGTGCTTTACGACGCACCCGACCCCTACACCCGCAAGGTCATCATCGACAAAGGCCTGCTGCAGGGTGTGGCGCTCGGTTCGCCGGTGGTGGACGAGTCCGGTGTGCTGGGCCAGGTCACCCGCGTCCATCCCCTGGTCAGCGAGGTCACGCTGGTGATTGACCGCGAGCTGGCCATTCCCGTGCTCAACACCCGGACCGGTGCGCGCAGTGTGGCCTTCGGCGAGCCGACCACCCATGGCGGCGGGCTGGAGCTGCGTTTCATGGGCAGCAATTCGGATGTGCAGCAGGGCGACCTGCTGACGACCAGCGGTGTCGACGGCGTGTATCCGCCGGGCCTGCCGGTGGCGAAAATCGACCGGATAGAGCGCCGTGCCGAGTCCGCGTTTGCCCGGATTTACTGCACACCGCAGGCCCAGGTCAACGCGGCTGTCCATGTCATGGTGGTCAAGCCCTTGTCTGGCGAGAAGCTGCCTTCTGCCACCGCCGAGCCTGTGCCCGTCAAAAAAGGAGCCGGCAAATGATCATGCCCTCTGGCCAGCAATTGCTGCTGCCCGCCAACCCGGTGTTCATCTGGACCAGCCTGATCGCGGCCCTGTTGCTGGACATGCTTCCGCTCGGGCGGGTGCCCTGGATGCCGGATTTCCTGGCACTGGTGCTGGTGTTCTGGAACATCCACCAGCCGCAACGTGTGGGGATCGGCCTGGCCTTCATGTTCGGCTTGGGCATGGACGTGCACCAGTCGGCCCTGCTGGGCCAGCACGCGCTGGCCTACACCGCCCTGAGCTTTTTCGCGACCATGATCCATCGCCGCCTGCTGTGGTTCACGGTGCCCTCCCAGGCGCTGCAGATCCTGCCGCTGTTCGCGGTGGCGCACGGCGTTGAAATCACCATCCGCATGATCAGCGGCGGTGTGTTCCCCGGCTGGCTGCTGCTGCTGGCGCCGCTGGCCGAGTCCCTGCTGTGGCCGGTGATCAGCGTGATGCTGCTGGCGCCGCAACGCCGGGCACCGAATCCTGACCAGAATCGGCCATTGTGAACATGGCCCCCACGCCTGTAGAGTTGCACGCGCATGACTGAGCTGCGCAATGTCGAAGCCGATCTCTCGCGTTTTCGCGCGCGGGTGCTGGTGGCCGGGCTGGTCATCCTGTTCGCCTTCATGCTGCTGGCCGCCCGGCTGGTCTTCCTGCAGGTGGTGCGGCACGAGGATCTCAACGAACAGGCCGAGAGCAACCGCACTGCGGTTGTTCCCATCGTGCCCAACCGCGGCCTGATCCTCGACCGCAACGGTGTTGTGCTGGCCACCAATTATTCGGCGTATACGCTGGAGATCACGCCGTCCAGGGTGGCCGATCTGGAGGCAACCATCGAGGCGCTGGGGGGGCTGGTGGAGATCCATCCGCGCGACAAGCGCCGCTTCAAGAAGCTGCGCGAGGAGTCCCGCAATTTCGAATCGCTGCCGATCCGCACCCGGCTGACGGACGAGGAAGTGGCCCGTTTTGCGGCCCAGCGTTTCCGCTTCCCGGGGGTCGACATCAAGGCGCGGTTGTTCCGTAGCTACCCGTACGGCGAGCTGGCCAGTCATGTGGTCGGCTACATAGGACGCATCAACCGCGCGGAAAAGGAGCGGATCGAGGAGACCGACGAGCAAGGCAACTACCGCGGTACCGACTACATCGGCAAACTCGGCGTCGAGCAGAGTTTTGAAGCCCAGCTGCACGGCAACACCGGCGTCGAGCAGGTGGAAACATCGGCCGGTGGCCGCGCGGTACGCAAGCTGGCCAGCACGGCGGCGGTGCCTGGTGACACGGTGATGCTGTCCATCGACATCAAGCTGCAGAAGCTGGTGGAAGACATGTTTGGCGACAGGCGCGGTGCACTGGTGGCCCTGGACCCGTCCACCGGGCAAGTGCTGGCCTTCGTCAGCAAACCGACCTTCGATCCCAACCTGTTTGTCGATGGCATCGACAGCGAAAGCTGGCAGGCGCTCAACGAGTCGATCGACAAACCGCTGCTCAACCGCGCACTGCGCGGAACCTATCCGCCCGGCTCCACCTACAAACCCTTCATGGCGCTGGCGGCGCTGGAGTCCGGCAAGCGGCAACCCGGCAGCATCACCAATGACACCGGGTCCTGGATGTTTGGCGGCCACCAGTTCCGCAGCCACGGGGCGGGGCTCGGCCCGGTGGACATGCACCAGAGCATCGTCAAGTCGAGCAACGTCTATTACTACTCACTGGCCAACGACCTCGGCGTGGATGCCATGCACGACTTCATGAAGCCGCTCGGCTTCGGGCAGATCACCGGCATCGACATCAATGGTGAAGTGCGTGGCGTGCTGCCCAGCCAGGAGTGGAAGCGCAAGACCTACAAGCGGGCCGACCAGCAGAAATGGTACCCCGGGGAAACCATTTCCCTGGGCATCGGCCAGGGCTACAACGCGTTCACCATGCTGCAGCTCGCGCAGGCCACCGCCACGCTGGCAAACAACGGCGTGCGGCACAAACCGCAGCTGGTGATCGCCACGCAAAACCCGATGACGCGGGCCATCGAACCGATTGCGCCGCAGCCGGCGCAAAACCTGGGCTACAAGCCGGAGAACGTGGCGGTGATCCGCAAGGCGCTGGTCGGTGTCACGCAGGAGGGCACGTCGACCCGGGTGTTTGCGGGCGCCGGCTACCTCAGCGGCGGCAAGACCGGCACGGCCCAGGCGGTGGGCGTCGGCCAGAAAGACAGGTACGACGCCCGCAAGCTCGAGGAGCACAAGCGGGACCATGCCCTGTACATGGCTTTTGCGCCGGCCGACCATCCGAAAATTGCGCTGGCGGTGGTGGTGGAAAACGCGGGTTTCGGTGCGGCCCATGCGGCGCCCATTGCCCGGCGCGTGTTTGACTACATGCTGCTGGGGCAGTATCCCAATGAGGTCGACATGGCCGCCGTGCAAAAGGGGCTGGCCGCTGCGCCCATCGGCAAGCCGCGTCTGGCGGCGGAAATGACGGGCTTGCTGGCGGCCGGCGCCACGACAGCCGCCAACCCCGCCAAGGCGGCGGCAATCGCCGAAGCCCTCAGCAAGCTGCCGCCACCGGTGCCTTTGCCCGACCCCGACTAGCGCCGTTCTTGCGCTATTTCAGGAAAGCGTCGAAGCCGGTTTTCAGAATCAGTGCGCTGACCACCACGATAAACACCACACGCACAAAACCCGCGCCATGCTTGAGCGCCAGACGTGTCCCCAGCAGGCTGCCCACCACGTTGGCCAGCGCCATGGTCAGCGCAAAATGCCACCAGACGTGGCCCTTGTAGGCAAACAGCAGCAGGGCGGCCAGGTTGGTCGCCGTGTTGAGCAGCTTGGCTGAGGCCGAAGCCGTCAGGAAGTCGTAGCCCAGCCAGCGCACGAACAGGAAGACAAAAAAGCTGCCGGTGCCCGGGCCGAAAAAACCGTCGTAGAAACCCAGCAGGATACCGATGGTGCAGGCCGCCCAGGTTTCGGCGCGACCGGAAAACCGCGGTGCGTGGGTGCGCCCCAGGTCCTTGCGCACCAGGGTGTAGAGCAGCACGGCCAGCAGCACAAACGGCAGCACCTTGCGCAGAAAGCCCGGGGAAATCACGGTGACCAGCCAGGCGCCGGCGAACGAGCCGGCGAAACCGGCCAGCGCGGCCGGCAGCAGGGCGGCCCAACGCATGTCCACACGCCGGGCGTATTGCACGGTGGCCACCGCCGTGCCCCAGACGGATGCGCCCTTGTTCACGCCAAACAAGGTCGCCGGATGGGCGGTGGGAAACACGGCAAACAGGGCGGGCACCAGAATCAGCCCGCCGCCACCCACGATGGAATCCACAAAGCCCGCCAGCAGCGAGGCCAATGTCACGATCAGTAATTCCATTGGCGAATTGTCTCATTGGCCTCGCCGGCGGCGGGCTTCCGGTCTCGGCCCTGCATGGCGGGTGATCCAGAGCGGGCGGGCAAAAAAAAGCGCCGGGTTGACCGGCGCTTTGTAAAAAACATCTCTTCGGATGCCAATTCTGTTGTGCTTGTGCGAGTTTGTCTCCTCGGCCCTCTGCGAGCAGCTTGGCTCGTATGCAGATCACTGAATGTAGTGTCCGCACCCCCATAGTGCATCGGGACTTTCCCTTCCCTGTGCCGGGTGCGGTGGAACAGGGCGCCGGCAGCATGGCACGACTTATGCCTGTTACGAGATGTTCGCTTCTTTCGGTACCTATCGGAAATCACCATGCACCACAAGCGGTTCGTCACATTGGGTTGGGGTCTCGGGCTGCTGTTGGCCGCCACATGGGCCGGGGCGCAGACGCCGGCGCCTGCAGAGGCCGCGTCCGCCGTACCGGCTGCCAGCGCGCCTGCCGAACCGGTGACGCCGGGGGTGGCCGCGCCGCCTGCTGCAACAGCGACCCCAGCCCCGGTCGCGGTCCCCGCCCCCCTGACCCGCCCGGGTCTGGTGGCCACCGATACCCTCAACGGCGCCGACACCGCCTGGATGATGACCTCGACGGCCCTGGTGCTCCTGATGACCTTGCCGGGCATCGCCTTGTTCTACGGCGGCATGGTGCGCAAGAAAAACGTGCTCAACACCATGGCCTGCGTGGTGGCCATTTGCGCGGTCGTCAGCCTGCTGTGGTTTGCCGTCGGTTACTCGCTGGCCTTCACGCCGGGCAGCGGCGCGCTGGGCCACTACATTGGCGGCGGCGAGCGACTCTGGTTTGCCGGATTGGACTATGTCAAGGACGCGCAGAAAGTCGCGGTCAGCCATATTGCGCCGAATATCCCCGAGTCGGTGTACGCGATGTTCCAGCTGACCTTTGCCATCATCACCGCGGCGCTGGTGGTGGGTGCCTTTGTGGAGCGCATGCGGTTTTCCGCGATGCTGTGTTTCATCAGCCTCTGGACCCTGGTTGTGTATGCGCCGATTGCGCACTGGGTCTGGGAACCCAATGGCTGGCTGGCCCAACTTGGGGCGCTCGATTTTGCCGGTGGTTCCGTGGTGCACATCAATGCCGGCGTGGCGGGACTGGTCTGTGCCTACGTGCTCGGACCGCGCCGCGGCTACGGCCGCGAGGCCTTCACGCCCTTCAACCTCGGCCTCACCATGGCCGGTGCCGGCATGCTCTGGGTCGGCTGGTTCGGCTTCAATGCCGGCTCCGCCGTGGCGGCCGACGGCCGGGCCGGGCTGGCGATGGCGGTGACGCACATTGCCGCTGCTGCCGGGGCCCTTTCATGGATGGCGGCCGAGTGGATGGTCCGCAAACGGCCCACCTTGCTCGGCCTGTGTTCGGGGCTGGTGGCCGGGCTGGTGGCCATCACCCCGGCGGCTGGCTTTGTCTCGCCCCGTGCGGCCCTGGCCATCGGGCTGATTGCCGGCGTGGCGTGCTACTGGGGCGCAACCGGTCTCAAACGCCTGCTCAATGCCGACGATTCCCTCGATGTGTTCGGCGTGCACGGTGTGGGCGGCATCGTCGGTTCGCTGCTGACCGGCGTGTTTGCCAGCAAAACCATCTCCGGCGTGGAGGGCAGCGTGCTGACCCAGGCCATCGGTGTCGGGGCCGTGCTGGGTTACAGCCTGCTCATGACGGCCGTGGTGCTCTGGATCACGTCGCTGGTCTTCAGCCTGCGGGTCAGTGACGGTTCGGAGTCCGACGGCCTGGACATTGCCCAGCACGCCGAGCGGATGGGCACCTGATGGAGGATCTTGCCATGCCTTCCAGCGAAAAAATTGCGATCGCGGCCCACCTGCATGTGTTGCTGCGCAGAAAGACCGGGCGGGTGACCGACACCGAGTGGATGGCGACCAACGCGGAATACGCGGCCGAAATCGTCCGCTTTTCGCGCGAGAAGGCAGTCGAAGATGGCCACATCGATCTTGGCGTCTGGGCCGACCGGCTCGCGGAAATCATGGCGTCTCCGGAGGCCAGACACCGCGCACCGCTGGTCAGGATGATGGCCGATGCCGTCAAGGAGCGCAGCGCGGCACCACCAGCGGCCGCTGCGCCGGTGCCGGACCGGCAAGGTGCCCGCTCGGTCAACACCGAGGAGGCGGTCTACCCCGAGTCGGGTTTCATCGAGTCCACGTTCGGCACCTTTTTTGGCGACAGCGAGAAACGCCGCGAGCGCGATCCGCGCGATCCGGATGCCCCGCGCTATGTGAAGGGGCTGCGCTGAGCGTGGGTGTGCCCCACGTTGCTTCAGCGTGGTACCGGCGCCAGCGTGAAGTAAAAACAGGCACCTTGCCCGGGTGTCGATGAGGCCCAGATACGTCCGCCATGGCGCGTGACAATCCGGCGGGCAGTGGCCAGGCCGATGCCGACACCGGCAAATTCGCCAGGGGCGTGCAGGCGCTGGAAGGCGGTAAACAGCTTGTCGGCATACGCCATGTCGAACCCGACGCCGTTGTCCCTCACGGAAAAAATCAACTCGCCATGGGTGCCCGGCGCGCAGCCCACCGTGATCTCGGCTTCCGCCCGCGTGGACGTGAACTTCCAGGCATTGCCCAGCAGGATGTTCAGCAAATGCAGCACCAGCCCGGCGTCGGCCTGCACGGCCGGCAAGGCCTGGACCCGGCTGGTCACATGGCGCTCCGGGTGCTGCTGCTGGAGCGATTTCAGAACCGAGCCGGCTATGGCGCCCAGGTCCACCTGCTCGCGGCGGGACTGCGTGCGCGACAGCTGCGCCAGCGCCAGCAGGCTGTCGGTCCGCTCGTTCATCTGGCTGACGCCGGCACGGATGCGCTGGAGGTAGTGCCTGCCGCGCTCGCTGATGCTGGCCGCCATTTCCTTTTCCAGCAGCCGGGACATGCCGTTGATGGCAATGTAGGGCTGGCGCAGGTCATGGGCCAGCGCCTGCGAAAAAGCCTGCAGCTCCAGGGTGGCCGCCGTGAGTTCGGCCGTGCGTTTTTCCACGCGGGTTTCCAGCTCCGCGTTGAGCTGCAGGATCTGCTGCTCGGCCAGTTTGCGCTCGGTGATGTCGCGCAGGATCACGCTGACCTGCACGTCGCCCTCGCTGTTCACATGCTGCGACGAGGAGGCCTCGGCCGGAAAGCGCGTGCCATCCCCGCGCACACAGACGAGTTCGCCGCGGAACCTGGCGGAGCGGCTGACCTGCATCATCAGCCCGGCCATGCGTGGATCGGTCCCGTCCACCAGGCCGGCGATGCCGGCTGCCCTGATGTGCTGCTCGCTCATCCCGAACATGGTGCATGCCGCCTGGTTGGCCGCGAGCACGGTGCCGTCGGGCAGGCTTTGCAGAAAGCCGTCCAGGCTGGTTTCGACCACCAGCCGGAAACGCTCCTCGCTGATGCGCAGGGTGTCCTCGGCGGCGAGCAGGCTGCGGTGACGGCGGGCCCGGCTCTGCGCCGCCGAGACCAGCGCTGCCGGAGAAACCGGCTTGGTGATGAAGTCATCCCCGCCTTGCCGGAGCGCCTGGGCCTGCCTGACCAGGCTGGTCTCGGCGGACAGGAAAATGATGGGCACCCGGACAAACTCGGGTTGTTGCCGGATCAGGGTGGCCAGTTCGATCCCGTTGCATTGCGGCATGTGGATGTCGCAGGTGATCAGGTCGGGCTGGAAATCGACCAGCGGCGCCATGACCCGGCAGGGTTCGGTGACGATGCAGGTCTGCATGCCAGCGGACTGCAACACGCCGGCATAAAAGGTTGCCAGTGCTTCGTCGTCCTCGATGATCAGGACCCGGTAGGGCTGCGTCGGCTCCGCAGAGGTGAGCTGGTCCAGCAGGGCGGTGATGGCCCGCACGTCCAGGGGCTGCGGGAAATACCCGGCTGCCCCGGCCCGCACGGCGGCCAGGCGGGTCTGGAAGTCCGTGCCGGCGCCCATGAGCAGCAGGGGCGCCCTGTCTTCGGTGGCCGGGCCGGGCGCGGCCAGCACCGGCCGCGTCACCAGGGAGTCAGCAGAAAAAGTGATGTCGGCAAGAATGGCCGCCGGCGCTTCCTGCAGCGCCGCCCGGTCGGCGGCAGCAGGCTGGGCAAACACGCGGACCTGGTAGCCGCCATGGCGCAACTGGTCGGCAAGCTGGCCTGCCGTGACCCCGTCGGGATCGATGAGGTGAAGCAGCCGAGCTGGCCCGGCGGGCTGTGGCACGACGGCCTCAGGGATGGCCGTGGGCGCCGCAGCCGGCATGTCAGTGGCAGGCTGGTCCGCGGCCGCCGCGGCTTTCAGCGCCTGCAGGCTGGTTTCCAGCGTGAGGCGGTCGTCGATGCCGGGAAAATCCGGAACGCCGATGTTTTCCGAGAGAAGTTTCTCGATCGCTGCCGCCGCTTCGCTGACGGCGGGAAAACCAAAGGTGCCGCCAGAGCCTGCCAGCTTGTGGGCCTGTGCCAGCACGGCCTCCTGGCCGCTGGGCCCGTCGGCGCCGCTGCCCAGCTGTCGCAGCACTGTTTCCAGCGCACGGATCTTTTCCGGCAGCCCGGCCGCATACAGCGCACGCTGGGTCTGCATGTAAAGGGCAAGGCTGGTGGTCGGCATCAGGGCTTTGGGGTTGTAAGGGGTGCTGGTCCATTATCGGGCTCGGGGCGACGTGGGTGGTGTTTTGTCTATCACCCGACGTATCATGGCCCCGGGATGCAGGGCGTCCTGAGTCCCTTCCGCACAGGCAACCACCCGTCAAGCCAACCACCCATGAGACAGCCGGACAGCAACAGCACGAAACAGGCCAGCCCGGCCGGTGCGGGCCTTCGGTGGGGGCCGCTGGTGATCCTGCTTTTCTGGCTGGTGGTCATGGGCGCCCTGTACGCCGTGATGCGCCAGGTGTTGAAGCCGCCGCCGCTGACCGTTTCAGTGAGCGGGGAGCTGGTGATTCCGCGCGCCCGGGACGGCCACTTTTACGCGCGGGGACAGGTCCATGGCCAGCCTGTCACTTTTCTGGTGGACACCGGCGCCTCGCTGGTGGTGGTCAGCCAGGAGTTTGCGCGGACCGCCGGCATGGCGCCGGGCGAGGCGACCACCTTCCGGACCGCCAGCGGCGAGCTGCAGGGCCGGATCGTCAAGGGTGTCACGGTGTCGGTCGGGCCGGCCAGCGTCTCGGGCACACGGGTCGGCGTGGGGCTGGTGGGGCCCGATCCCTCGGTGGCCTTGCTGGGGCAGAGCTTTCTGTCCCGGTTCGAAATTTTGCTTTCCGGGGACAACATGGTGCTGCGCGGCAAATAGGGGCCCTGGTTTTTGTTTTTGCGTTGAACCCGCTGCACCGACAAGCCACAGGTTCTCTCCCTGGCCGCCAAGCTGAAGACCGCACGGTAAATAAGTGACCACCACCCCGGTAATGGATGACTGACACCGGCGCAACGTCCCAAGATGACTTCTGTTCAGCTCTTCCGGCTGATGGCATGAGATGACGAGGCGGACCGCTGGGTCGCGCAGATCAAGAGCTGGATCAGCTGCGCCTGGGAGTTGCGTGCCAGCAAGCAGCGCGTTGATGGCGTGACCATCGCCGCCTTCATCGGGCAATAGCCGCAAGGTGGCGGCTTCGCCTTACACGCCGTCCCGTATCCACTGCGCGGCTTTTTCCGCAATCATCAGGGTCGGTGAATTGGTGTTGCCGCTGGTGATCAGCGGCATCACGCCGGCATCCACCACACGCAGCCCCGTCACCCCACGCACCCGCAGGTGGGCGTCGACGACGGCCAGCGGGTCGTCCGCCTTGCCCATTTTGGTGGTGCCCACCGGGTGGAAGATGGTGGTCGCAATGTCGCCGGCCAGCCGCGCCAGGTCGTCATCGCTCTGGAACTGCACGCCGGGACGGAACTCCTCGGGCTGGTAGCCGGCCAGGGCGCTCTGGCTGACGATGCGGCGCGTGACACGCAGGGAATCGGCCGCCACCTTGCGGTCCTCGGCGGTGCTGAGGTAGTTGGGCGCGATGGCGGGTGCGTCTTCAAAGTTGCCGCTCTTGATCTGAACCGAGCCGCGGCTCGTGGGGTTGAGGTTGCAGACGCTGGCGGTGAAGGCGTTGAAGTTGTGCAGCGGCTCGCCAAACGCGTCGAGCGACAGCGGCTGCACGTGGTACTCGATGTTGGGGTAGGGCTGGTCCGGCGAACTGCGCGTGAAGGCGCCCAGCTGCGATGGCGCCATGCTCATCGGGCCGGTCCGTTTGAACGCGTACTCGAGGCCGATTCTGGCCTTGCCCCACAGTGAGCTTCCCAGGGTGTTGAGCGTGAAGTTTTTCGCCTTGCTGCCCGCAAGAGAGTTGACCTTGTAGACCGAGCGGATCTGCAGGTGGTCCTGCAGGTTGGCGCCGACGCCGGGCAGGTCCACCAGCACCGGGATGCCGTGCTGTTGCAGCAGCGCCGCCGGGCCAATGCCCGAGAGCTGCAGGATTTGCGGCGAGCCTATGCTGCCGGCGCTCAGGATGACCTCGCCGAGCTTGCCCTGCGCCTTGCCGGAGTCGCGCGTGGCAAAGGCCGTCACACGCTCCTCGCCGGTCCAGACCTCGACGCCGGTGCAGCGCTGGTTGCCGTCGTCCTGGCGCTCGACAACGAGTTTGCAGACCTGCGCGCTGGTCCACATCTCGAAATTGGGACGTGCAAAACAGGTCGGACGCAAAAACGCCTTCGCGGTGTTCCAGCGCCAGCCGCTTTTCTGGTTGACCTCGAAATAACCGACACCTTCGTTGTTGCCGCCGTTGAAGTCGTCGGTGGCCGGAATGCCCGCCTGCTGCGCCGCTGCAGAAAACGCGTCGAGGATGTCCCAGCGCAGGCGCTGCTTTTCCACCCGCCACTCGCCGCCCATCTTGCGTGCCAGGCCTTCGCTGGTGGCGTGCTGGCTCTTGTGGCCATGCAGGCGCCGGAAGTTCTCATTGACCACTGCCTCGGCCTGGCCTTTGGGGACATCGAGTTTGTAGTGGTCCTCGTGTTTGCGAAAGCCCGGCAGCACCTGGTCCCAGGCCCATGTGTCGTCGCCGGTGAGTTCGGCCCAGCGGTCGTAGTCGCGCGCCTGGCCGCGCATGTAAATCATGCCGTTGATGCTGGAGCAGCCGCCCAGCGTCTTGCCGCGCGGGTAACGCAAGGTGCGGCCATTCAGGCCGGCGTCGGGTTCGGTGTTGTAGAGCCAGTCGGTGCGCGGGTTGCCGATGCAGTACAGGTAACCGACCGGGATGTGGATCCAGTGGTAGTCGTCCTTGCGGCCGGCCTCGATCAGCAACACACGTTTGGACGCATCGGCGCTCAGGCGGTTGGCCAGCAGGCAGCCGGCGGTGCCGCCCCCGACGATGATGTAGTCAAAGATGTTTTCGTTCATGCGCCTTGTCTCGCTGCTCTTCTCTGTAATGTGGTCGGATTTGCCTGGCGCCATCTAGCCTCAGTGCGCCTCAAGCCAGCGCGGACTGGCTTCGCCATTCCGCAGATGGCGCCCCCTGAGGGGGAGGCGGCCAAAGGCCGCTTCGGGGGGGCTACTTCGCCGTCGGCATGACAAACTCCGCACCCTTGCCAATGCTCTCGGGCCAGCGCTGCATGATGGACTTCTGCTTGGTGTAGAAACGCACGCCTTCCTCGCCGTAGGCATGCATGTCGCCGAACAGGCTTTTCTTCCAGCCGCCAAAGCCGTGCCAGGCCATGGGCACGGGAATCGGCACGTTGATGCCGACCATGCCGACCTGGATGCGGCGCGAAAATTCACGCGCTACATTGCCGTCGCGGGTGAAGCAGCTCACGCCGTTGCCGAACTCGTGGGCGTTGATCAGGTTCACCGCTTCGGCCAAATCCTTCACGCGCACGCAGCCCAGCACCGGGCCGAAAATTTCTTCCTTGTAGATGCGCATGTCGGGCGTCACATGGTCGAACAGCGTGCCGCCCATCCAGAAGCCCTGGTCGCAACCTGGGCCCGCGCTTTGGCCGGTGAAGCCGCGGCCGTCGACCAGCAGTTTGGCGCCTTCCTTGACGCCGGTGTCGATGTAGCCGGTGATGCGGCTGTGCGCCGCGGCCGTCACGATGGGACCCATCTCGGCATCGAGCTCGACCCCGTTCTTGACGACCAGGGTTTTGGCGCGTGCGGCCAGCATGGGAACGAGTTTGTCGGCGACATTGCCGACCAGCACCGCCACCGAGATCGCCATGCAACGCTCGCCGGCCGAGCCGTAACCGGCACCTATCAGGGCATCCACCGCCTGCTCCAGGTCGGCGTCGGGCATGACCACCATGTGGTTCTTCGCGCCGCCCAGCGCCTGCACACGTTTGCCGTGGTGCGCGCCGGTTTCATAGATGTAGTTGGCAATTGGCGTGGAGCCGACGAAAGACACGGCCTTCACGTCCGGGTGCACCAGCAGGGCGTCCACCGCTTCCTTGTCGCCCTGCACGACGTTGAACACACCGTCGGGCAGGCCGGCCTGCTTGAGCAGCTCGGCCATGTACAGGCTGGCGCTCGGGTCGATCGGGCTGGGCTTGAGGACAAAGCAGTTGCCGGCGGCAATCGCCACCGGGAACATCCACATCGGCACCATCACCGGGAAGTTGAAGGGTGTGATGCCGGCGACCACGCCGAGCGGCTGGCGCAGCGTCCAGTTGTCGATGCCGGTGCTGACCTGGTCGGTGAAGTCGCCCTTGAGCAGCTGCGGAATGCCGCAGGCGAACTCGACGATGTCGATGCCGCGCGCGACCTCGCCCTGGGCATCGGTGAAGACCTTGCCGTGTTCGGCGGTGATCATGTGGGCCAGGGTGTCCTTGTTCCGATTCAGTAGTTCGAGGAACTTGAACATCACGCGTGCCCGGCGAATGGGCGGCGTGTCGGCCCAGGCCGGGAAGGCGGCCTGGGCCGCGCTGACGGCAGTGGCCACCTCGCTGGCATTGGCCAGCGCCACGCGGCCGGTCACGGCACCGGTGGCGGGGTTGAAGACGTCCTGCGCGCGGCCGGAGTTGCCGGGCACGGCGCGTCCGTTGATGGCGTGGCCGATGGCCTGGATGCTGCTGTTCATATTTGGGCGGCTCATATCATTCATGGGGCGGTCTCCTGCAATTAACCTGTAATTAATCCAATAGATTAGCGGACTGGACAAGCTTTTGCTACTTTGAATTTCTCAAAAGTGTTATAAATATTTCTAATAATGGACATCCAGACACTCCGGATTTTTGTGGCGGTGGCCCGCGAGGGCAGCCTGTCGCGCGCTGCCGACAAGCTGGCCCTGACCCAGCCGGCCGTCAGCCTGCAGATTAAAGGCCTGCAAGCTGCCACGGGGCTGACACTGTTCAAGCGCAGCGCGCAGGGCATGAACCTGACGCGCGACGGCGCAGCCCTGCTGCCGCTGGCCGAAAAAGTGCTGGCCGCGCAGAACGACTTCAGGAACGCCGCCGCCCGCCTGCATAGCCAGGTGCGCGGCCGGCTGCGCATCGGCACCATTCTCGACCCCGAGTTCACCCGGCTCGGGGCTTTCCTGAAGGTGCTGGTGGAAACCGCGCCCCAGGTGGAAACCGAACTGCGCCAGGCCATGAGCGGCGAGGTGCTGGCGCAAATCGACCGGGGCGAGCTCGACGTGGGCTTCTACCTCGGCACGCCGGCCCACCCGCTGGGCGAGACCCGTGATTTTGTGAAAAATCAGGCTGCAGCCCTTTCCACACAAGCGCCAGCAGCGCTACCTTCAGGAGCGGACCTGGCCCAGGAGCGGCCGGCGCGTTTCGCCGTCCGGGAACTGACGCACTTCACCTACCGGGTGCTGGCCCCCGCCGGCTGGGGGCCGCAGGTACGCGGCAAGGACTGGAAAGCGCTGGCGGGCCTGCCCTGGATTGCCACGCCGCCCGCCTCGGCGCATCACCGGCTGCTGGCCAGTGTGTTTGGCCCGCTGGGCGTCGAACCGCACCGGGTGGCGCTGGTGGACCAGGAGGCGTCGATGCTGGACCTGGTCAAGTCCGGGGTGGGCCTGAGCCTGGTGCGCGACTCGATCGCGATCCGCGAGTCGCATGCCGCCGGCCTGGTGATTGCCGACCAGGTCAGCCTGCAAAGCGTGCTGAGTTTTGTCAGCCTGAGCGCGCAGCGCCAGGCGCCGGTGGTGGCCAGCGCCTGGCAGGCGATCGAGGCGGTCTGGGGCGCGGAATGATTCCCGCGCTGGCCGGATGCCCACACGGTCCTGGGCCATCCCGGCAAGCCGCATTCTTCGCGCCCTCGCTGTAGGACAGGGCAGGGTATCGATTGGGGAGAAATGCTGTAGTGCCCACGCCGGTGGCTGGATTAATATGTATTCAGTGGGCAGTCGTCACGCAGGTGGACCCGATGCCCGCCCTGTTTCGCCCATCGATCCCAAGCCGCTTGCACCTATCGACCACATGCCATCTCCGGAGGACGACGCCGCGCGCGAATCTGCTCCGCACATTGACCCGCAAGACACGCCCGAAGGCGCGTGTTACCTGGTGCTGGGTCCATGGACGGCCGCCGAGCTGACGGCCCAGCCGGCGTGGCAGGCACTGACGCTCCAGCTGAATGCGCTGGATGCTGCGGTGGCCAGTACGGCCCTGTGGGACTTGCGCCAGATCGGCCAGCTCGACCATCTGGGCGCACAGGTGTTGTGGGACCACTGGGGCCGGCAATGGCCTGACCAGCTGGAGGTCCTGCCGCCCCAACGCGCGGTGCTGGACCGCGTGGCCCAGTTCAGTACCGACCGGCCCGAACCGCCGGCCCCGGGTTGGCGGGAGTCTTTTCTGTCGCTGGGCGAAGGCGTTCTGCAGGTGGTGGATCACGGCGCCGATCTGCTGGCCCTAGTGGGCCGGCTGTTGCTGAACCTCGTCAAACTTGTCAGGAATCCGCGCGAAGGCCCCTGGCGCGACCTGTCCGGCCACCTGTACCACATCGGTGCGACGGCCTTGCCCATCACCGCACTGGTCGGCTTCCTGATCGGTGTGGTGCTCGCCTACCTGATCTCGCAGCAGTTGCGCCAGTTCGGCGCCGACGCCTTCATCGTCAACATCCTGGGCATCTCCCTGATCCGTGAACTCGGGCCGGTGCTCGCCGCCATTTTGATCGCCGGCCGTTCCGGCTCGGCCATCACGGCACAGATCGGCGTGATGCGTGTCACCGAAGAACTCGATGCCATGCGTGTGATGGGCATTGCGCACAGCTACCGGCTGGTCATGCCGCGCGCCATGGCGCTGGCCATCGTGATGCCGCTGATCAGCGTCTGGACCACCATCGCGGCCCTGCTGGGCGGCATGCTGGCCGCCGACCTCGTCATGGGCGTGACGCCGTCCTTTTTCATCGATGCCCTGCCGGAGGCGGTGGATGCCGCCAACCTGACGCTGGCCACCGCCAAGTCGGTGGTGTTTGGCGTGCTGATTGCACTGATCGGCTGCCATTTCGGTCTGCGCGTCAAACCCAACACCGAAAGCCTGGGCCAGGGCACCACGGCGTCGGTGGTCACCTCGATCACGGTCGTCATCCTGGTCGATGCACTTTTTGCAGTGTTGTTCAAGAGTATCGGTATATGAACAGGCCCCCACGTTCGCTCACTGCGTGTAGCTCTCTGCCCCCCGAGGGGGCCGCTGCGCCTGCGGCCCGGCAAAGCCGGTTCCGTGGCCCCTGCTTGAAGTGGGGAACCCTCCCGTCATTCGGAACAACGCCGGGACGTGCGCGATGAGTGACACCATTGTGGACATCCGTGATCTGTGGACCGTGTTCACAAGCGGCAAGAAAGAGGCCGTCATTCACCAGGACCTGAACCTGCGCATCGAGCGCGGCGAGTTCATGTCGCTGGTCGGCGGCTCGGGGTCGGGCAAGACCGTGCTGCTGCGCGAGATGCTGGGGCTGGAAGTGCCGACCCGCGGCGAGATCACCGTGCTGGGCAAGCCGGCCGCCGAACTGGGCAAGCGCGGCGCCGCGCGCCGCGTCGGCATGCTGTTCCAGCAGGGCGCGCTGTTTTCGGCCTTCACCGTGCTGGAAAACATTGCCTTCCCGCTGCGCGAGCTCAAGACCCTGCCGGACGCGCTGATCCGCGAGGCGGCCATGGTCAAGCTGCAAATGGTTGGCCTGGCGCCCGAACATGCGGACAAGATGCCCGCCGACCTGTCCGGCGGCATGGTCAAGCGGGTGTCGCTGGCACGCGCCCTGATCATGGACCCGCCGCTGCTGCTGCTCGACGAGCCGACCGCCGGGCTGGACCCGGAAAGCTCCGACAGCTTCTGCGCCCTGCTGCGTTCGCTGCACCGCGACATGGAACTCACGGTGGTGATGGTCACGCACGACCTGGACACGCTGTTCGAGCTCAGCACGCGCATTTCCGTGCTGGCCGACAGGCAGGTCATTGTCAGCGGCCCGCCCCGGGACGTGATTGCCTTTCCCCACCCCTTTATCCGCCACTTTTTTCTCGGCGAACGGGGCCAGCGCGCGATGGAACTGCTGCGCGAATACCCGTTTATCGTCTGACCATGAGCCCGGTCAGCAATTTTCAGGAGCATTGAGATGGAAAACAAAGCCCATGCCATGGCCGCCGGCGCTTTTGTGCTGGTGGTGGCCGCGCTGCTGGCGCTGCTGGCCGTCTGGCTGACACGCGACAACGGCGAGCGCCACCTGTACGAGCTGTCCACGCGCGAGACGCTCTCGGGCCTGCAGCCGCAGGCGCAGGTGCGCTTTCGCGGCGTGCCGGTCGGCAAGGTCGAGTTCATCGGTTTTGACCACAAGACCAAGGGCAATGTGCTGGTGCGCATTTCGGTCGATGTCGGCACACCGCTGACCCAGTCGACCTTTGCCACCGTGAGCTCCCAGGGCGTCACCGGGCTGGGTTTCATCCAGCTCGAAGACGACGGCCCCTCGACCGTGCTCCTGGTGCCCAACGACGACGACCCGCCGCGCATCCCGCTCAAGCCGGGGCTGCTCGACAAGCTGCTCGGCAAAAGCGAGGCGATCATGGACCAGGTCGAGGCGGCCAGCACCAAACTCAACAAGCTGCTGGGCGACGGCAACCAGCAGGCGCTGATGAGCGCGGTCCAGCAGTTCGGCCAGGCGGCCGACAGCCTCAACAAGGTGGCCCTGAAGCTGGACCCGGTGGTGGCTTCGCTGCCCAAGCTGAGCCAGGAGGCCAGCGTCACCATGAAGTCGCTCAAGACCGCGGCCGACGATGTGTCCAAAACCGCCATCGACGTGGGCACCACGGCCGAGCGCCTCAACGCCAAGGGCGGGCCCCTCGACAAGCTGGCCGAAGGCGGTGCCGCCCTCGCGACCACGGTGGAGACCTTCAGCGCAGCCACCCTGCCGCGGCTCGGTGAGGTGGCCGAGGAAACCGCCCGTGCCATGCGCCAGCTCCGGCGCACCGTCAACGCGGTGGACGACAACCCGCAGTCGCTGATTTTCGGCAATGGCCCGCCCACGCCCGGCCCGGGTGAGACCGGCTTTACCGCTCCCGGAGGAAAACCATGAATCCTGTAAACGCTTTCAACGCTATAAATACAGTAGCTGTCAACGATCGCCAGTCAAGGGCTGGAGGCCGATTTGGCTTGATGCTGCTGGTGGCACTGGCACTCGGTGCCTGCTCGGCCCTGCCCGACAAGCCGCTGCGCGCCGCGCTCTACGACTTCGGGCCCGGCCTGCTCAGCACGCCGCCCGCGACGCGGCAGGCGCCGCTGCCGCCGTTGGCACTCAGCGACATCGCGACGCCCGGCGGCGCACTCGACAACCAGGCGGTGCTGTACCGGCTGGCCTACGCCGATGCGCAGCAATTGCGGCCTTACTCGCAGGCGCGCTGGAGCATGCCGCCCGCGCAACTGGTGCGCCAGCGCCTGCGCGAGACGCTGGGTCGAGATCGGGCCGTCTTCAACGCCGGGGAGGGGCCGGCCCTGAACCGTAGCGCGGGGCTGGGGGCGACGCCACGCACGCTGCAGCTGCAGCTCGAGGAGTTCAGCCACCTGTTCCAGTCGCCCGGCAGCAGCACCGGCCTGGTGCGGCTGCACGCCACCTTGGTGGAGAACACGCCGAGCGGCGAAAAACTGCTGGCCCAGCGCTACTTCACGGTCCAGCGTCCGGCGACCAGCGCCGACGCGCCCGGCGGTGTGCGCGCGCTGACCGCGGCGACCGACGCCGCCATCGAGGAGATCGCGCAATGGCTTCAGCAAACTCCCTGAACACCGCCGCGCCGCCGTCGGGCGCGGAGGCCGCTGCCCTGGAAGACCAGCTGCGGCAGGCCGGGCTGGAAGTGCTGGGCAGCTGCCAGAAGATGTCCGGCCGCGGCCCGGCGCTGCTGCAGCACTCGGCCTTGCTGGAAGACTTCACCCTGAAGGAACTCGACACGCTCGGTGAAGCCATGCTGCTGATCCGCGCGCAGCCCGGGCAGGTGCTGATCGCCGAGGGGGATGCTGGCGACTGGATGCTGTTGCTGCTCAGCGGTACCGTGGATGTGACCAAAACCACCCCGGCGGACGACGACGACCCGGATGCGCATGAAAACAGGTCCCGCCTCGGCGTGACCACCGAGGGCGCCGCCCTCGGCGAGATGTCGATGTTCGACCGCGACGTGCGTTACGCCACCTGCACCGCCATCGACGCGGTGGAGGCCGCGGTGCTGAGCCGCGCCGCCATCGGGCAACTGATCCGCCAGCACCCCGGCGTCGGCGCCAAGCTGATGGTCAAGATCACCCAGTTGCTGGCCCAGCGGCTGCGCAACACCAGCAACCGCCTGGTCCGGTTGCTGCAAAAAAAATAGCTGGGTGCGCCCGCCGGTGTGGGGGTGGAGGCTGATTTGATTGATTTCTTGAGGAGGCATGCATGAACACACCGGCCTTGCGCGGTGGCCTGCTGGCCCTGCTGGCGGCGACACTGTTCGGTGTCAGCACGCCGCTGGTGCAGTACTTGGGCCTGGGCTTGGGGCCGCTGACCACGGCCGCCCTGCTGTACGCCGGCGCCGCACTGGCCGGCGCGCTGCTCAGGAAAGGCCGCCAGCAAGAGGCCCGGCTGCGGCGCAGCGATGGGTGGCGTTTGCTGGCGGTGGTGGTCTTCGGAGCGGTGGTCGGGCCGGTGGCGCTGGCCTGGGGCCTGCAGCGAACCAGCGGCGCCAGTGCCTCCCTCATGCTGACCCTGGAGGCGCTGTTCACGGCGCTGCTGGCCTGGCGGCTTTACCGTGAAACCCTGGGTGCACGCGTCTGGGTCGCCATGGCGCTGTTGCTGGCCGGCGGGGCCGTGCTGGTGCTGGACCAGGCCCGCCTCGGCGGCGCCCAACTGGCCGGCCTGCTCGCCGTGCTGGTGGCCACGGCCGCCTGGGGCATGGACAACACCCTGTCACGCGCGCTCGCCGAGCGCGACCCGGGCCAGGTGGTGCTGGTCAAGGCGGCGCTGGGCGCCACCGTCACGGCGCTGCTCGCGCTGGCGTTTGCCGAACCGGCGCCCGCGCTGGCGGCGGCCGCCGGCTTGCTGGCGGTCGGCGCCACCGGCTACGGCCTGAGCCTGCGCTTTTACCTGCTGGCGCAGCGGGCCTTCGGGGCTGCCCGCACCGGTTCGGTTTTCGCCTTCGCGCCTTTCATCGGTGCGGTGTTTGCGCTGGCCCTGGGCGACCGCTCGGTCAGCGCCTGGATGGGCGCTGGCGGGCTGTTGATGCTGGGCGGCGTGTTGCTGCACCTGATGGAATCCCACGGCCATGCGCACAACCACACGGCCATGGACCATGAACATGCGCACGACCATGCCGATGGCCACCACACCCACACCCACGCGCCGACGCCCGAGGGGACGCACAGCCACCCGCACCACCACGAGCCGCTGGAGCACGCCCATCCGCATGTGCCCGATGCGCACCACCTGCATCGTCACTGAGCCGGTTGAGCGTGACGGCAGTGCTGTCCTGCTATTAAAAAGGTAGCTTGCTGCGACCGCCTCGCATGGGCTGGCGGCGGATTTGCTACAGGCCGCGGCCGAGGATGGGAAACAGCTTGAGCAGTCCGCCGGTCATCACCTCGATCGCCAGCGCGGCCAGGATCAGACCCATGAGCCGCGTCATCACGTTGATGCCGGTCTTGCCGAGCACGCGCGCAATCGGGTGGGCCAGCGCGAAACAGACGGCCGTGGCCAGGCCGATCACCACGCCGTAGCCGACCAGCATGCCGAGCTGGAGAAGGTTCTGGGCCTTTTCGGCGTAGATCACCACCGTGGACATGGTGGCTGGGCCGGTGAGCAGGGGAATGGTCAGCGGCACCACGGCAATGCTCGCGCCCATGGCGGCTTTTTCCGCGCCGTCTTCGAGCTCATGGGTGTTTGGCTTGGCCTCGGCCGGCTGCGCGTTGAGCATGTTCATGGAACTGATCAGGAGCAGCATGCCGCCACCGACCTGGAAGCTGGCCAGCGAGATGCTGAAGAACTCGAGGATCTGCAAACCCAGCAGCGCGCTGGTGGCGATCACCAGGAAGGCGCTGAACGAGGCGATGACGATGGTGCGCCGCCGCTGCTCCGTCGAAAATCCCCGCGTGTAATGAATGAAAAACGGCACGATGGCCAGCGGGTTGACGATGGCCAGCAGGGTAACAAGCGGTTTAAAGTCCATCGTTGCTCCCAAAAGGCGATTCAAATACCAGCCGGGGCCGCGGAACCGGCTTCGCCGGGCCGCAGGCGCAGCGCCCCCTCGGGGGGCAGCGACGTACACGCAGTGACGAGCGTGGGGGCCACGTCACCTGCCTCCACCAATGTCCAGCAGCGCGCCGGTGGTGTAGCTCGAGCCCTTGCCGAGCAGCCAGACAATGCCTTGCGCCACTTCGTCGGCGCTGCCCGCCCGCTGCATGGGCACCTGCGGCGCCAGGTCGCGCGCGCGGTCGGGCAGGCCGCCCGAGGCATGGATGTCGGTGTCAATGATGCCGGGCCGCACCGCATTGACGCGTATGCCTTCGGCCGCCACCTCTTTGGCCAGCCCGATGGTGAAGACGTCCACCGCGCCCTTGGCGGCGGCGTAGTCCACATACTGGCCGGGGGCGCCCAGCCGTGCGGCCACGCTGGAGACATTGACGATGGCACCGCCCGCGCCGCCATAACGCGTGCTCATGCGTTTGACCGCTTCACGCGCGCAGACCATGGTGCCGATCACGTTGATGTCGAACATGCGCTTGAGGCGCGCCACGCTCATGCCGTCCACCCGCGCGGTCTGGTCCACCACGCCGGCGTTGTTCACCAGCGCCGTCAGCCGGCCGAGCTTGGCATCGACCTTTTCAAACATGGCCAGTACCTGGCTTTCCTCGGCCACGTCGGCCTGCACCGTGATCGCCGTGCCGCCGCCCTGGCGGATCTGCCGCACCACCTCGTCGGCAGCGAGCGAGTTGGTGGTGTAGTTGACGGCCACGGCGTAGCCGGCGCGGGCGGCCTGCAGGGCGGTGGCGGCGCCTATGCCGCGCGAGCCGCCGGTGATCAGAACAATGTTGGACAAATCCGGTCTCCAGCAAAAAAATGCAATCCCGGTTACAAACCGGGTTGACCCGAATCTACCTCAATCGGCCGCAGCGGCCGGAAAAACTGCATCCCCACTGGAGACACCCTTGAGCACCACCATCGACTATTACTTCACGCCGCAAAGCCCCTGGACCTACCTGGGCCACCAGCGGTTTGCGCAGATCGCCAGCGCAGCCGGTGCGGCGGTGCGGGTGCTGCCGGTGGATTTCGGCAAGGTTTTTCCGGTCTCCGGTGGCCTGCCGCTGGGCCAGCGTGCGCCGCAGCGCCAGGCCTACCGGCTGGTGGAGCTGCAGCGTTTCAGCGAACACCTGCAGCTGCCGATCAACCGCCAGCCCAAATTTTTTCCCGTGGGCGGTGACCCCGCCGCGCGGCTGATCACCGCGGTGGACCAGACCGACGGCAGCGCCGCTGCCATGGCGCTGGCCGGCGCGATTTTCAAGGCGGTCTGGGTGGAAGAGCGCAACATTGCCGACGACCAGATGCTCGCGGAGATCCTGCAGGAATGCGGCCTGGAGGCCGAACGCCTGGCCCAGTCGCACAGCCCGGCCATCCAGCAGCTGTATGAAACCCGCACCCAGCAGGCCATCGATGCGGGGGTGTTTGGCGCACCCAGTTATGTCGTGGATGGCGAGATTTTCTGGGGCCAGGACCGGCTGGAGCTGCTTGAGAAAAAACTTGCCGCCAAGTAAATTGAAGTTGAAATTGAAAAATTGAAGCCTTAACCAGCAACTGAACAGGAGATTTCCGCCATGGGCAAATTCATCGACCTCACTTCCGCCGACGGTTTTGTTTTTCCAGCCTACGTGGCCGAGCCGGCCGGCACGCCGAAAGCCGCCGTGGTGGTGCTGCAGGAAATTTTCGGCGTCAATTCGCACATCCGCTCGGTCGCCGACGGTTACGCGGCGGCCGGTTACCTGGCGGTGGCGCCGGCCACCTTCCACCGTGTCCGGCCGGGTGTGGACATTGGCTACACCGACGCCAACATGAAAACCGGGATGGAGCTCAAGGCCGCAGTGGAAGCCCTGCCAGCACCCGGCGTGTTGCAGGACATCCAGGCGGCCATCCAGCACGCGGCGAAAAGCACGGGCGGCAAGGTCGGCATCGTTGGTTATTGCTGGGGCGGCCTGCTGACCTGGCGCGCGGCCTGCACGCTGTCCGGCCTGTCGGCGGCCGTGCCCTATTACGGCGGCGGCATGACGGTGGGCGAGGAGCCGGCGCGCCAGCTGGCCTGCCCGGTGATGGTGCACTTCGGCGACCAGGACCACTGGATTCCGCTCGACACCGTCGAAGCTTTCAAAAAAGCCCAGCCCGGTGTCGAGGTGCATGTCTACAAAGCCAACCACGGCTTCAACTGCGACCAACGCGGCTCGTACAACGAGGCGGCGGCCACCCTGGCGAAGCAGCGCACCTTGGCATTTTTCGCCGGCCACCTGGGCTGAACCATGGGCCGCCCGCGCTTCAGGTGCTTTTGGCCTTTGGCCCTTGACTGGCGGGCACCAGCGGCTCTGCTTTTGGTAGCATTTTCGGCGACCGCCCAGGCGGCCGACTACAGCGGCCCGCTGTTCGATGCGCACCTGCATTACAACGAGGAGGCCTGGAACGGCAGCGTCGGCCCCCATGGTCCCGCCGATGTGCTGGCGCGCATGCAGCGCAACGGCGTCAAGGCCATCGTCGCCAACTCGCGGCCCAACGACGGCACCAAGGCGCTGGCGGCCTCGGAGCAGACGGCGCGCGCCGGTGTGACCGTGGTGCCTTTCATCCGTCTGTACCGCAACCGCGCCGACTACGACAACTGGTTTCGCGACGAGACGATTTACGAGATGGTGCAGGCCGAGTTTGCGCGCGGCGTCAGCGGCGCCCAGGCCGGGCCCTACAAGGGCATTGGCGAATTCCATCTGTACGACAGCGCCAACGCCAACGGACCGGTCGCGAAAAAGCTGATGCAGTTCGCCGAGAAAAACAAACTCGCGGTGCTCTCGCATGTGGACGATGTGGCGATCGACCTGCTGATGGCGCATGCACCCAACGCCCGGCTGATCTGGGCGCACACCGGCATCAGCGGCGCCCCTGTGGCGCGGGTGGAGGCGCTGCTGGCCCGCTACCCGACGCTGATGGGCGAGCTGTCCTACCGGCCCGGCCTGACCTGCGACGCCGGCAAGCTGTGCCCCGAGTGGCGCGCCTTGCTGCTCAAATACCCGGGCCGATTCATGATCGGCTCGGACACCTGGGTCAACCAGCGCTGGCAGTACTACGACGAACTCATGAAGGGTTACCGCAGCTGGCTCGGCGATTTGCCGCCCGACGTGGCGCGGAAAATCGCCTGGGACAATGGCGCGACTCTGTTTGGCGTGAAATGAAGAGAACTCTCCCCACCATCGCAATTTTCCGCCAGACGTGCTGCCAGCCCAGCCGGGGCCGCGGAGCCGGCTTTGCCGGTCCGCAGGCGCAGCGCCCCCTCGGGGGGCAGCGAGCTACACGCAGTGAGCGAGCGTGGGGGCTATGAAGCAGCTCCACTACTACCCCAGCACCGCGGCCATGGTGCCGCACATCGTGCTTGAAGAAATCGGCGTGCCTTACCAGCGCGTGCTGGTGGACCGGCTGCAAAACGCGCACAAGGCGCCGGCCTACCTCAAGCTCAACCCGAACGGCCTCATTCCGGTGCTGGTCGATGGCGACCTGGTGCTGTATGAAACCGCGGCGATCTGCCTGCACCTGAGCGACATGCATCCCGACGCGAGGCTGGTGCCGCCCCTGGGCACGGCAGGGCGCGCGCACTTCTACAAATGGCTGATGTGGCTGACCAACACCCTGCAGGCCACGCTGATCACCTACTTCTATCCGGAGCGTTCGGTGGCGCCCGGCAATGCCGCCGGCGCGGCGGAAGTCAAGGCGCAGGCCGAAGCAAAAGTCGGCGGCCTGCTCGACCAGCTGGACGCCGAACTGGCACGCCACGGCGGTCCCTGGTTTGCCGCTGAGCAGTACAGCGCGCTGGACCCCTATGTGTTCACGTTGTGCCGTTGGACGCGCAACTTCCAGTCGCCCGCCGCGCGCACGCGTCCGCATCTTGGGCCCTACCTGCAGCGCATACTGGCGCGGCCGGCGGTGTTGCGGGTCTTCGAAACGGAGCAGATCGCCCAGCCCTGGGTCTGAGCGGCTGCAACGCCCGGCTATTGGGGCGCGTGGGAACCGTCGCGCTGCGCCTGCTCGATTTGCGCCACCAGTGTTTCCGGATGTGTCGCCTTTTTCAGGATGTGCACGGCGGGATCGTCGTCCATCGACACACCGACTTTTTTGGCGATGCGCTCCAGCATCTGCAGCATCTTGGTGTTTTCCTGTTCCGTCAGCAGGTTGATCTGCAGGTCCAGCTGGTTGCGCCGTTCGCTGATCCGCAGCTCGTGGTTCTGGCTGATCAGGATGAAGGTCGACAGGAAAATCGCTTCGAGCGACACCACCAGTGTGAGGAAGGTGAACGGGTAAGGGTCGAAGTGGGGCAGCGCAGGGACTGAATTGACCAGCAGCCAGGCAGAAAATATCGCCACGTGCACCCCGACAAAAGGCATGGAGCCGCAAAAGCGGGCAATGAAACCGGCGATACGGTCAGAACGGCTGCGCGAGGCGAGTGCGGCCTCTTCCAGGCGCTGCATGGCCTGGACGTTCTGGCGCGTCAGGTCGTCGACACATGTCGGTTCTGCGGCGGACCCGGGGTCGCCGTACGGAACGGGTTTTGCTGGGGCGGCTGGATTCATCGCAACTCCCTGGGCTTGCGGTTGAAAAATGCCGCTGTCAGGTGCCCGGCTCCTGTACTGCGCGGCAGGTGTAGAGGGCATTTTCCGTGGCAGCCCCCGAGGCGGTGTTGTCAAAAATGCACCAGACCTTGTCAGCCGCCGCCGCTTCCAGGACAAGCCGCGCAGCCAGCCTGTCCAGCAGGGCCTGGCTGTAGGCTGAGTAATACATACGCGGCGACCCATGCAAACGCAGGTAGACCAGGCCGGGCCAGCCGCCGGGCCAGGCGCCTGCCTCAAACATCACCGGATCGGCGAGTACACGGGCGACTTCAAACGAACGCAGCAGCGCGTCGGCAGGCGGCTCGAACCAGCTGGCATGGCGGGGCTCGAGTGCAATGGGGCCGGTGTGCTGCTTTCTCAGGGTTTGCAGAAAGCCGCACGCCACGCGGGTGTCCAGTGCCAGGCTGGGCGGCAGTTGCAGCAGCAGGCAGCCGAGCCGGTCGCCCAGGCCGCGCGCCTGGGCCAGGAAGCTGTGCAGCAGCGGGGCGCAGCCTTGCAGGCGTTTTTCGTGGGTGATGGTTTTGGGCAGCTTGACCGAAAAACGGAAGCCGGCGGGTACCGCCGCGGCCCAGCGTTCGTAGGTGGCCGGCTGGTGCGGCCGGTAGAACGACGAATTGATTTCCACCGCGTTGAAGCGCTGGGCGTAACGCTGCAGGTGGGGGCCGGTGTCGGGGAACTGCGGCCAGCTGTCCCTTGGAAGGCTCCAGCCGGCGCAACCGATACGCACCACCGTCGCCATGTCCCTGGTTCCTAACGCCGGCTTCGGGCCAGGTAACGTTTGCGCCAGAAGACCGACACCACCACCCCCACCAGCAGCCCCATGAAGCCGAAGGTCCACCAGAAGCCGCCGGTCTGGTGAATCAGCGGCATGAACTCGAAGTTCATGCCGAAAAAACCGGTGATCAGGTTCAGCGGCAGAAACACGGCGGTCAGCGCGGTCAGCGTGCGCATGATGTCGTTGGTGCGGTTGCTCTGGGCGCTGAAGTGGATCTGCACCACGGTTTCAGCGGATTGCTCCAGCCGGCGCGCGTGGTGCACCACGCGCTGGATATGTTCAATCACATCGCGCGCCCGCGCCACCATCTGGTCGCGCCGGGTCAGCGCCAGCTGTTCATCGGCGGCAAAGGACGACATCGGCTGCTCGCGCAATGAATCGAGCCACTCCTGCATCGCGTCGTGCTGCTCGTCGCACAGGTCTTCCAGCACGTGCAGCTGGCTGCGTGCACTCATCAGCGAGCCCCAGTTGATAAAACGCGAATTGGGCTTGAGCAGTTCGGCCTGCCAGTGTTCGAGCTGCTTGGTCAGCTCCTTGCGCACCTCGAGGTAGCTGTCCACCATGGTGTTGACCATGCGCAGCACCAGGTCGGCCGGGCTGGACGGGATGCGGCTGCGCGCGGAGACGCTGTCCACGCTGAACTTGGCGTCGCTCAGCGCGCGCTGGATGAAACTTTTGGCGGTGTAGCAGCCGCGCGGGTGAACGCTGATCAGCAGCCGGTCGAACACCACAAAACCCACCGCCCGGGAGCTGATGCGGTTGAAGGCGGGCAGGCCACCGCGCGGCTTGATGCGCGGCTCGCCACCCTGGCCGTGGTAGGCCTCGGCCGTGGCCTCGTCTTCGACCTCGGCCCGGGTTTCGACCTGCGTGGCCAGCCGCCGGAAGATGACGAGGTCGTAGATCGAGGTGTAGTCGTAGTGCGAAGGGTGGGCCGGGTTGCGCAGGTCCTGGCTGTGCAGGTCCAGCAGGGCGGAGCCGCCCAGTTGCTGCGCCGCCAGCTGCAGCATGGCCTCGTGGGTCTCGAATTCGTCGCGGTCCAGGAACACCCAGACAAAACCGTCGGCCGGCGCCTGCGCCGGCAGGGTGTCCGAAAAGCGCAGGCTGTCGGCGGTGAATTCAACAATTTGCACGGTGTCTGTCCGGTTGATGGTCAAATTGGACTGCAGCCCTTGCCAGCCCTTCGTAGAAGGCTATGTTTTTTGTAGCAAACGCGCTGCCGCGATGGCGAAATAGGTGAGCACGCCGTCGGCACCGGCACGCTTGAAGGCCAGCAGGCTTTCCATCATGACCGCGTCGTGGTCCAGCCAGCCGTTTTGCGCGGCCGCCTTGAGCATCGCGTATTCGCCGCTGACCTGGTAGGCAAAGGTGGGCACGCCGAACTCGTCCTTCACGCGGCGCACCACGTCCAGGTAAGGCATGCCGGGCTTGACCATCACCATGTCGGCGCCTTCGGCAATGTCCATGGCCACTTCGCGCAGCGCTTCGTCGCTGTTGCCCGGGTCCATCTGGTAGACCTTTTTGTCGGCCTTGCCGAGGTTGCCCGAGGAGCCGACCGCATCGCGGAAGGGGCCGTAAAACGCGCTCGCGTATTTGGCGCTGTAGGCCATGATGCGGGTGTGGATCAGCTTGCGCGCTTCGAGTGCCTGGCGGATCGCGCCAATGCGGCCGTCCATCATGTCGCTGGGCGCAACGATGTCCACGCCGGCCTCGGCCTGGGCCAGCGCCTGCCCGACCAGCAGCTCAATCGTCTCGTCGTTCAGGATGTAGCCGGTGTCCTTGTCGGGCAGGCCGTCCTGGCCGTGGCTGGTGAACGGGTCGAGCGCCACGTCGGTCATCACGCCGAGCTCCGGGAAACGCTTTTTCAGTTCGCGCACCACACGCGGCACCAGGCCGTCCGGGTTCAACGCTTCCTTGCCGTCGTACGTCTTGAGCGAGCCGTCGATCACCGGAAACAGCGCCATCACCGGGATGCCGAGTTGCACACACTCTTCGGCCACCGGCAGCAGCAAATCCAGGCTGAGCCTTTCCACGCCGGGCATGGAGGCCACCGGTTCACGGCGCTGCGTGCCTTCGGTGACAAACACCGGGTAAATCAGGTCGTGCGCGCTCAGCGCGTTCTCACGAACGAGGTTGCGCGTGAAGCTGTCGCGGCGCAGGCGGCGCGGGCGGCCGAGCGGGTAGGGGGCGAAGTTGGAGGCGTGGAGGGTCATGACCAAATTGTGCCAAAGCTTTGTCAAGGCCAGAAATTCATCACCGGCGCCGGCCATCTGTGCGCTGCCGCACATAGCCAGTGAAACTATCTTTCACTTTGCTTGTCATCGCCTTGCATGCGTGGTTAGAATGCGGCGTGTTGTCACCTTTTTGGTGGCAGCATCCCGCTTTTCCTCCCTGAGCGGGCGCCTTCAAGTGTCACAGCAGACAAGGCTTCCAGGCCCGGTTGACCCAGTGTCATCCGGGCATTTTTTTTTGCCGTGAGACCGTTTTTGAGCGCGCACTAAACTACGCTGATGCTCTGGGTCAAGTCACTCCACATCGTTTTTGTTGCCAGCTGGTTTGCGGGCCTGTTTTACCTGCCGCGCATTTTTGTCAACCTGGCGATGGTGCCGCCGGAAAGTCTGGCCGAGCATGAGCGCCTGATCCTGATGGCACGCAAGCTGCTGCGTTTCACCACGATCCTGGCCGTGCCCGCGCTGGCTTTCGGTCTGTGGCTGTGGCTGGGTTACGGCATAGGGCGCGGCCCCGGCAATGGCTGGATGCACGCCAAGCTCGTCATCGTGGCCCTGGCCCTCGGTTACCACCATGCCTGCAGCCGCATGTTGTCGACCTTTGTGGCCCGGCGCAACACCCGCAGCCACGTGTGGTGGCGCTGGTTCAATGAAGTGCCGGTGCTGCTGTTGCTGGCCGCCGTGATCCTTGTTGTGGTCAAGCCGTTCTAGTACACAGGACGACACCGCGTGAAGCCCTCGACCCCACCAGCAGACGCGAGCGAACCGGCCTTGCCGGGCGCGATGCATCGTCCCCTGGAAGGGGAAAAGGCACGACACGAAGCGCAGCGCAGTGGGAACGACAGGGGTGAGCCAACTTCCGGTGAGCCCACCGCTTCGTGGCCGCTGGCACTGGCCACGGTCTGCCTGATTGTTTACGCCAGCCTTTACCCCTTTTCCGAGTGGCGCAACCAGGGCATCTCGCCGCTGACCTTTCTGACGGCGCCCTTGCCACGCTACTGGACCGGTTTTGATGTGGGCATCAACCTGGCCGGTTATGCACCGCTGGGTTTTCTGCTGGCTCTGGCGGCGCTGCGCAGCGGCCGTACACGCTGGGCGGTCAGTGTGGCCGTGCTCGGCGCGGGCGCCCTGTCGCTGGTGATGGAGTCCCTGCAAAGTTACCTGCCCGCGCGTATTCCCTCCAACGTCGACTTTGCCCTGAACACGGCCGGCGCCTGGCTGGGCGCCTGCAGCGCCTGGCTGCTGGAGCGGGCCGGTGCGATGGACCGCTGGAGCCGCTTTCGGGCGCGCTGGTTTGTCCGCGACGCCCGCGGCGCGCTGGTGCTGCTGGCCCTGTGGCCGGTCGCGCTGCTGTTTCCGGCCTCGGTGCCGCTGGGGCTGGGGCAGGTGCTGGAGCGGCTGGAATACGCGCTCGCCGACGTGCTGGCCGACACGCCGTTTCTCGAGTGGCTGCCGGTGCGCGACATCGAACTGCAGCCGCTGGTCCCCGGCGCCGAAGTGATCTGTGTGGCGCTGGGCGCGCTGATTCCCTGCCTGCTCGGCTACTGCGTGATCCGCACCTGGCTGCAACGCGCTGTTTTCCTGATGCTCACGCTGGCGGCCGGCATCGCGCTGACTGCCCTGTCCGCCGCGCTCAGCTACGGCCCGGACCATGCCTGGGCCTGGCTGGACCTGCCGGTGCGCGTCGGCATGATCATGGGGGGTGTGCTGGCCGTGCTGCTGCTGCCGGTGCCGCGTCGGGCCGTCGCCGCGCTGCTGCTGCTGGCGCTGAGCATTCATTTGTCCCTGCTCAACCAGGCGCCGGTCGGGCCTTATTTTGCCGAGACCCTGCAGATCTGGGAGCAGGGGCGGTTCGTCCGTTTCAACGGCCTGGCGCAGTGGCTGGGCTGGCTCTGGCCCTATGCGGCCGTGCTGTATGTGCTGGTGCGTTTGTCCAGCCGCCGGGTCGCCGACGCCAGCGAAAGTAAAATCCAGGCATGACTTCCTCCAGCGCACCCCCCGCCTCCTATTACGAGCGGCACATCTTTTTCTGCCTGAACCAGCGCGCCAGCGGTGAAGACAGCTGCGCCAACCACCAGGCCCAGGAAGGGTTTGACCGCTGCAAGGCGCAGGTCAAGGCGGCTGGCCTGGCTGGCCCGGGCAAGGTGCGTGTCAACAAGGCCGGCTGCCTGGACCGCTGCGCGGCCGGGCCGGTGGCCGTGGTCTATCCCGAGGCGGTCTGGTACAGCTATGTGGATGCGCAGGACATCGACGAAATCGTCGAGTCGCACCTGAAAAACGGCAAAGTGGTCGAGCGCCTGCGCATACCCGCCCATCTGGGGCGCTGATGGACCTGCAGACTGCCCGTCGGCGAAAGTCATGCGTGTTTTATGGCTTTGGCCCTGATGGAGCGGTCACCGGCAGCTACTGTTTTCGTAGCGAATTGAACCCCTCGAAGTTGTCCCCATGAACGCTCAAACCCAGAAAAGTACGGTGGCCGGCCCGGCCGGCGCGATTGAAGCCGCGCTGGACGCGCCCGCCGGCCCGTCGCGTGGTGTCGCCGTGATTGCGCACCCGCATCCACTGTTCGGCGGCACCATGGACAACAAGGTGGTGCAGACCCTGGCGCGTGCCTTCACCCAAGCCGGCTGGACCGCCGTGCGTTTCAATTTCCGCGGCGTTGGCGCCAGTGAAGGGACGTACGACGAGGGTCGCGGCGAGATTGACGACATGCTCGCGGTGGTGCAGCAGCTGGCGCCCGCCGGGGCGCTGGCCCTGGCCGGGTTCTCCTTTGGCGCGTTCGTGACTTCACACGTCTTTGAACGCTTGCAGGCCGCCCGCCCGATCGACAAGCTGGTGCTGGTCGGCACCGCCGCCAGTCGCTTTGCGGTGGCGACCATCCCGGCGGCGGCCCACGCGCAGACGCTGGTGATCCACGGCGAGCAGGACGACACGGTGCCGCTGCAGGCGGTGCTGGACTGGGCACGGCCGCAGGTACTGCCTGTTACGGTTGTCCCCGGGGGCGGGCACTTCTTTCATGGACAATTGCCGCTTCTGAAAAATCTGGTGGTCCGCCACCTGGGCTGACCGTTTTCGGGCCGGAGCCGGGCTTCCCACCTCTTCTTTTTCTTCTCTTCCATATTTCAGGTCTTATTTCCCCATGCACCGTTTCCTGACTGCTTTCCGTGGCCTGGCTTCATCGCTTGTGCTGCTTTCTTCCGTGGTCCTGTTGCCGGTAGCGCAAGCGCAGATGCCGCTGCCGCCGGAAGTGGCTGCCCGCTCCTACCTGCTGCTCGATGTCACGGCCAACCAGATCCTGGCCGCCAAGGACATCGACGCTCCGATCGAGCCGGCCTCGCTCACCAAGCTGATGACCGAGTACCTGGTGTTTGACGCGCTCAAGTCCAAAAAAATCACCCTCAAGCAGACCTTCAGCGTCAGCGAGCGCGCCTGGAAAATGCCGGGCTCACGCATGTTCATCGATCCCAAGATGCAGGTGCCCGTGGAAGACCTGATCAAGGGCATGGTTGTCCAGTCCGGCAACGACGCAACCATGGCGCTGGCCGAAGGGGTGGGCGGCAGTGCCGAGAATTTTGTGAAGCTCATGAATGAGCAGGCCAAGGCGCTGGGCATGAAATCGACCGCCTACAAGAACCCGGAAGGCCTGACCGAGCCGGGCCACACCACCACGGCGCGCGACCTGAGCATCCTGTCGACGCGCCTGATGCAGGATTTCCCCGACTACATGGGCTTTTCGGCCATCAAGAAGTACCGCTACCCGGGCACGCCGGCGGCCAACGACACCAACCGCAACACCCTGCTGTTTCGCGATCCCACGGTTGATGGCCTGAAAACCGGCCACACCGCCGCGGCCGGTTACTGCATGATTGCCACGGCCAAGCGCGACTTTCCGAACCTGGGTGCCGCCGGCGCACCCGGTGGCCGGCGCCTGGTGGCCATTGTGCTGGGCACCGCCAGCGACAGCGCCCGTGCCAACGAGTCGCAAAAGCTGCTGAACTGGGGTTACACCGCGTTTGAGGCGGTCAAGCTGTTCGATGCCGGCCAGGCGGTGGTTTCGCCGGCCGTGTGGAAAGGTAAATCCGGCACCGTCAAGCTGGGCCGGCCCGAGGCCATCGTGATTGCCGTTCCCGCCGGAAGCTCCGCCAAGGTCCAGACCCAGGTTGCCCGGCCCGACCCGCTGGTCGCGCCTTTCACCCGCGGTCAGGCCCTCGGGACGCTCAAGGTCAACGTGGGCGGTGGCGAGACCATGGTGGACGTCCCGCTGGTGGCGCTGGAAACGGTGGAAGAAGCCGGCATCCTGGGCCGCGCCTGGGATTCGGTCCGGCTCTGGATCAAGTAGGGCGCCATCCCTGCCGGGTAAATTTGCAGAGCCCCCCCCAAACTGCTACACTCGAGGGCTTTTCCGGAATTTCCGGGGAGATTCACGTTTTCACGTAAATAGTCACGTATTCAGTCAAGTCAGAAATCAGACGTTTAGGGACGTTTTAAATGCCAACCATCAATCAGCTAGTTCGCCAGGGGCGCGAGGTCGAAAAGATCAAGTCCAAGAGTCCTGCGATGCAGAACTCCCCCCAGCGCCGTGGCGTGTGCACCCGTGTGTACACCACGACGCCCAAGAAGCCAAACTCCGCTCTGCGTAAAGTCGCCAAAGTGCGCCTGACCAACGGGTTTGAAATCATTTCCTACATCGGCGGCGAAGGCCACAACCTGCAGGAACACAGCGTGGTGCTGGTTCGCGGCGGTCGTGTCAAGGACTTGCCCGGTGTGCGTTACCACATCGTCCGTGGCTCGCTCGACCTGCAAGGCGTGAAAGACCGCAAGCAGTCGCGTTCCAAGTACGGTGCGAAGAAGCCGAAGGTCAAATAAGACCGGCCGGCCCGGACCTTGCGGTTCGAGCCCGAAGAAGTTGTCATGACGTCTTCAAAACAAGGTGTTTGAATTGCCCTGGCAGGTGGTTCAAGCGAAGTGACCCAAGTGCAAATTGTTGCGCCGGTCGAGTAAGTGAGGGTTTTGATAACTCTCGCGGTGCTGCCCAAAGCGGTGCCAACTGAAGCAAAGAGGTGAAAAAATGCCACGTCGTCGCGAAGTCCCTAAACGTGAAATTCTCCCTGACCCAAAATTTGGCAATGTTGACCTTGCCAAATTCATGAACGTCATCATGCAAGGCGGCAAAAAAGCTGTCGCCGAGCGTATCGTCTATGGCGCCCTCGAGCAGATCGAGAAAAAGAACCCCGGCAAAGATCCGCTGGAGGCTTTTCACATGGCCATCGGCAACATCAAGCCCATGGTTGAGGTGAAGTCCCGCCGTGTCGGCGGTGCCAACTACCAGGTGCCGGTTGAAGTGCGTCCGGTCCGCCGCATGGCCCTGGCCATGCGCTGGCTCAAGGAAGCCGCCAAGAAACGTGGCGAAAAGTCCATGTCCCTGCGCCTGGCCAACGAACTGATGGAAGCCACGGAAGGTCGTGGCGGTGCCATGAAAAAACGTGATGAAGTGCACCGCATGGCCGAAGCCAACAAGGCGTTCAGCCACTTCCGCTTCTGATTTTCCGTTCGCAGTATTTGCTGCGCTGATTTGACGGGTTGCCGAGCGGCCTCCAGGTGTCCTCCACCTTGACGCCGGCCGGTTCAACCCCAATTTCTGCCAGCTGAGCGCACAACGCACAGCTGGCAGACGCGCAGAAAACATGAGAGATGCCAATTGCAGGGCGTCTTTCAGCAGTCTTTGTTCGTAACCCCGAACTGAAAGTAATTTATGTCCCGCGCTACCCCCATTCAAAACTACCGCAACATTGGCATTTCCGCGCACATCGACGCCGGAAAAACCACGACCACCGAGCGGATCCTCTTCTACACCGGTGTGAACCACAAAATTGGTGAAGTGCATGACGGTGCCGCCACCATGGACTGGATGGAGCAGGAGCAGGAGCGTGGCATCACGATTACGTCCGCTGCAACCACCTGCTTCTGGAAAGGCATGGACACGTCCCTGCCCGAGCACCGCATCAACATCATCGACACCCCCGGCCACGTGGACTTCACCATCGAGGTGGAGCGTTCCATGCGCGTGCTGGATGGCGCCTGCATGGTGTACTGCGCCGTCGGCGGCGTTCAGCCCCAGTCCGAAACCGTCTGGCGCCAGGCCAACAAGTACAAAGTGCCGCGTCTGGCCTTTGTCAACAAGATGGACCGTACCGGTGCCAACTTCTTCAAGGTCGTGGACCAGATGAAACTGCGCCTGAAGGCCAGCCCCGTGCCCATGGTGATCCCCATCGGCGCCGAGGAAAACTTCACCGGTGTGGTGGACCTGATCAAGATGAAGGCCATCATCTGGGATGAGGCCTCACAGGGCATGAAGTTCACCTACAGCGAAATTCCCGCCGAGCTCGTCGAGCTGGCCAAGGAATGGCGCGAAAAGATGGTCGAAGCCGCAGCGGAGTCCTCCGAAGAGTTCATGAACAAATACCTTGAAGAAGGTGATTTGACCGAAGACGAAATCAAGCTGGGCATCCGCACGCGTACCATCGCCAGCGAGATCCAGCCGATGTACTGCGGCTCCGCATTCAAGAACAAGGGTGTGCAGCGCATGCTGGACGCCGTGATCGAGTTCATGCCGTCGCCGATCGACATCCCGCCTGTCAAGGGCATGGATGAAGACGAAGCGCCCGTGACCCGCCGTGCCGACGACGAAGAGAAATTCTCCGCGCTGGCATTCAAGCTGATGACCGACCCGTTTGTGGGCCAGCTCACTTTCGTGCGGGTGTATTCCGGCGTGCTGAAAAAGGGCGACAGCGTCTACAACCCGATCAAGGGCAAGAAAGAGCGTATCGGCCGTATCGTGCAGATGCACGCCAACAACCGCGAAGAAGTCAGCGAAATCCGCGCCGGCGACATCGCTGCCTGCGTGGGCCTGAAAGACGTGACCACGGGCGAAACCCTGTGCGATCCGGATGCCATCGTCATGCTCGAGCGCATGGTGTTCCCCGAGCCTGTGATCACGCAGGCCGTCGAACCCAAGACCAAGGCCGACCAGGAAAAAATGGGCATCGCCCTGCAGCGTCTGGCCCAGGAAGATCCGTCTTTCCGCGTCAAGACCGACGAAGAGTCCGGCCAGACCCTGATCGCCGGCATGGGCGAGTTGCATCTGGAAATCATTGTGGACCGCATGAAGCGCGAGTTTGGCGTGGAAGCTAACGTCGGCAAGCCCCAGGTGGCTTATCGCGAGACCATCCGCAAGACCATCGAAGATGCCGAAGGCAAGTTCGTGCGCCAGTCGGGCGGCAAGGGCCAGTACGGCCACGTGGTGCTCAAGATCGAACCCAATGAAATGGGCAAGGGCATCGAGTTCATCGACGCCATCAAGGGCGGTGTGGTTCCTCGCGAATACATCCCTGCGGTGGAAAAAGGCATTCACGAAGCCGTGACTTCGGGCGTGCTGGCCGGTTACCCGGTGGTGGACGTCAAGGTCACGCTGCACTTCGGTTCGTACCACGACGTGGACTCGAACGAAATGGCGTTCAAGATGGCTGCGATCTTCGGCTTCAAGGAAGGCTGCCGCAAGGCCGGCCCGGTGATTCTGGAGCCGATGATGGCCGTCGAGGTGGAAACGCCTGAAGACTACGCCGGCAACGTGATGGGCGATCTGTCCTCACGCCGCGGCATGGTGCAGGGCATGGAAGACATGGTCGGTGGCGGCAAGGCCATCAAGGCCGAAGTGCCGCTGTCCGAGATGTTCGGTTACTCGACCACGCTGCGTTCGATGTCGCAGGGCCGTGCCACCTACACCATGGAGTTCAAGCACTACTCCGAAGCGCCGCGCAATGTGTCCGAAGCCATCATGGCTGCACGCGCCAAGTAAGTAAAACCGATGTCGGTCCCGCAGGGGCCGGCACCTTCTTTTTTCCTGTCTGCGATTGTGTGCCCCTCACTGCCCGTGGTGATGGAACAAGCAACACAGTGCAAACGTTAAACCATACACGGGCGTGTTCTTTATCTGGAGTTAAAAATGGCAAAAGGCAAATTTGAGCGGACCAAACCGCACGTCAACGTCGGCACGATTGGGCACGTTGACCATGGCAAGACCACCCTGACGGCAGCGATCACGACCGTGCTCGCAGCCAAGTTCGGCGGCGAAGCCAAAGGTTACGACC
>NZ_NBZW01000004.1 GCF_002379085.1 Polaromonas sp. AET17H-212
GCTGGAACTGGCCATGGCCGCAGCCTACGCGCTTCAAGGCGCCGGCTACCCGCCGGGCGGCCGCGTGAGCCTGGTGACCGGTGGCCCGCCGCCGGCCCAGAACTACCCGGCTGGTGTGCAGCGCCGCGTGCTGCAGGCCCTGCGGCGCCTGCAGATCACGGTGCTGCCCGATGCCTGCGTGGGCATGTCGGCCGGGGAGATCCAGCTGGCCGGCGGCGCGCGCCTGGCCTGCGATGCCCCCTTGCTGGCCATCGGCGCCCAGGCACCGGGCTGGCTGGCCGGCAGCGGGCTGGCACTGGACGAAGCCGGGTTTGTGGCCGTCAACCGCTTTCAGCAAAGCACCAGCCACGCCCATGTGTTTGCCGCCGGCGATGTGGCCAGCCGGGTTGATGCGCCGCATCCGCGCAGCGGTGTGTATGCGGTGCGTGGCGGCCCGCCGCTGCTGGCCAACCTGCGTGCCGCATGGCAGGGCCAGCCGCTGCGGCCTTACACACCACCTGGGCGCGCGCTGAACCTGATTTCCTGTGGCGGACGTTACGCGATTGCTGCCTGGGGCGGTCTGCACGTGGAAGGGCGCTGGGTGTGGCACCTGAAAGACCACATCGACCGCGGCTTTGTGGCCCGCTACGCCGCGCCGTCATGAACTGGTGTCTCCCTGATTTGCTATGTTTTTGATAGCTTACGGCGCTTTATCTATGAGGGATAGAGGCCGAAATGGCATGAAAAAACCCGCGCGAGGCGGGTTGATGGGCAAGCGTAAGGCGCTTACTTTTTGGCAGGCTCGGTCTTGGCGCCGGCCTTCGCCTCGGACTTGACGTCGGCTTTGGTCTCTGCCTTGGGGGTCACGGCGGCCTTGACGTCCTTGGCGGTCTCCTTGGCGGCGTCCTTGGTGGCGATGGCCGCACCCTTGACGGCGTCTTTGGTGGCGACCGCGGCATCCTTGGCTTTTTCGGTGACCGGCTTGTCGGCTTTCTTGTCAGCCTTGGCATCGGCCTTGACGTCTGCTTTGGCGCTGGCCTTGTAGCTGGTGCCGTTGACGGTCAGGCCATCGGCGGAAAACTTGGCGGCGCTGTCGGTGCCCACGCCCTTGACGCGGGTCACAAAGTCATTCCAGTCCTTGAACGGCGCTTTCTTGCGCTCGGAGATGATCAGCGCGGATTTGACGGGACCAATGCCCTTGATGGCGTCGAGTTCGGCCGGGGTGGCGGTGTTGACGTCAACGGCGGCAAAGGCCACGGCGACATACATGGCGGCCACGAAGGCCAGCAGTTTCTTGAACATCAGGAAGCTCCTCAAAATGGATGGTTGAAGCAGGTGATCCCTCCTGTGAACCAGGATGTCCCGCATTTAACGGCTGTTGCAGCCGTGAGGTTGACCAGCCCGGGTACTTGCGCTGGATCAACGATGCAGGCGCCGGGACAGGCATAAGCTGCAGTATCGCCACAAAGAAGCCTCCAGGCCGCCAAAAGGAGCTGAAAATGTCCACTCGTTTGAAAGACTTTGCAACCGCCGTGGTGGCGGTGGTTGAACCCGAGACCTCGGCCTTTGTGGCCGCCCAGCTGATGCGCAAGCACCATGTCGGCGCGCTCGTCGTCGTCGATGCCGCGGAAAAGAGCCGCCCGGTCGGCATCCTGACCGACAGGGACCTGGTGCTGGCCCTGATGGCCGAAGGGCTGGACCCCGAGGTGTTTACCGCCGGAGACATCATGTCCGTCGAGCTGGTCCAGGCGAACCCCGAGATGGATGCGATGGACGCGGTGACACTGATGCGCAGGCACCGGTTGCGCCGGCTGGTCATCGTCGATGAGGCGGACCGGCTGGCGGGTGTCGTCACGATGGAGGACATCCTGGAGCTGTTGACGCGGGAACTGGCCGATCTGGCCGCCGGGGTGATCGGTGCCCGGGACCGGGAGTTCGAGCAGCGCGCTTGAGGAGAGCCCCATGATGATTGAAAAGTGCTTGGTCGCGCTTGTGATGGTTCTTTGGGGCCTGGCCGGGCCTGTGCTTGCCCGGACCAGGACCGATGCCCTGCGCGGGGAGCTGCTGTATTCGACGCATTGCATCGCTTGTCACAGCACCCAGCTGCACTGGCGCGACAGGAAGGCGGCCAGAAACTGGGCCAGCCTCAAGGCCGAAGTCGAGCGCTGGCAGAAAACCTCGGGGCTGGGCTGGCGGGAGGAGGACGTGAGCGACGTGGCGCGTTATCTCAACGCCCTGTATTACCGCTTTCCCGAGCCGGAGCCGGACGGCGCGTCGACCGCAGAGGCCGCTGCACCGGCGCTTCCCCGCTGACCGGCGCCGTCGCGGGGCCGGTCAGGCTTTTGCGGCTTCGCCCTGGGTCAGGGCGCGCATGTAGGCCGCCACACCGGTCTGCACATCGGCAAAGACATGCTGGCAGCCGGCTTCGCGCAAGGCCGTCAGGTCCGCTTGGGTGTAGCTCTGGTACTTGCCGACCAACGCGGGCGGGATGTCGATGTAGTCGATCAGGCTGCCGTGCGCGGCTTCGTCCAGGGTCAGCGGCGCATCGCCCTGCTGCTGGCGCAGGGCGTTGACGACGGCCAGTGCCACATCGTTGAAGGGCTGGGCGCGGCCGGTGCCGAGGTTGAAAATGCCGGACTTCCCGGGGTTGTCAAAAAACCAGAGGTTGACGGCCACGACATCATCGATGAAGACGAAGTCGCGCATCTGCCCGCCCCGGCCATAACCGCCGTACTCGCCAAACAGCTTGACCTTGCCTTCGGCACGGAACTGGTTGAACTGGTGAAAGGCGACACTGGCCATGCGCCCCTTGTGCTGCTCGCGCGGGCCGTACACATTGAAGTAGCGAAAGCCGGCGACCTGGGTGGCCGTGCCGGAGAAGTCAGGCCCCAGTTCACGCCGCAGCCGCTGGTCGAACAGCAGCTTGGAGTAGCCGTAGACATTGAGCGGCTTCTCGAACTCGGGCGACTCGCGAAAGGTGTCCGAGCCGCCGTAGGTCGCGGCCGAGGAAGCGTAAAGCAACCGGGTGCGTTGCTCCTGGCAGGCCGCAAACAAGTCGCAGGACAGCGCGTAGTTGTTGTCCATCATGTACTTGCCGTCGCTCTCCATGGTGTCGCTGCAGGCACCCTCATGGAAAACCGCCTCGACATTGCCAAAGGCGGCGTCGGCAAACAGTTCGTAGAAATCGTCGGCGTCGATGTAGTCGGCGATCTGCAGGTCGGCCAGGTTGCGGAACTTGTCGCCGTCGGTCAGGTCATCGACGGCAATGATGTTGTCGATGCCGCGGGCGTTCAGCCCCTTGATGATGTTGGAGCCGATAAAACCGGCGGCGCCGGTAACCACGATTTTCATGACAGATCCTTGTGTTTCATGGCGAGGCAAACAGCTCGCCGTAGCTGACCGTCGCCGTGCCGAATTTGCCGACCACGATGCCGCCGGCACGGTTGGCCACCGGCACGGCGTCGCGCAGGCTCAGGCCGGCGGCGGCCATCGCGGCCAGGGTGCCGATCACGGTGTCGCCGGCCCCGGTCACGTCGAAAACTTCGCGCGCCAGCGCCGGCACATGCAGCTGGCCCTGGGCGTCAAACAGCGTCATGCCTTCTTCACTGCGCGTCAGCAGCAGGGCCTGCAGCTTGAGGGCCTCGCGCAGGTTCTGCGCCTTGCGCTGCAGGTCGGCTTCATCATGCCAGGGGCCGATGACCTGCTCGAGTTCGGCGCGGTTCGGGGTGATGGCCGTGGCGTTCTGGTAGCGCGAATAGTCCGAGCCTTTGGGGTCGACCAGCACCACCTTGCCGGCGGCGCGGGCCTGCGCAATCATCAGGCCGATGTGCGCCAGCCCGCCCTTGCCGTAGTCGGAAAACAGCACCGTGTCATGCGCTGGCAGCATTTTTTCGAACTCGGCCGACTGCGAGGCCAGCACCTCGTTTTCGGGCGTGTTTTCAAAATCCAGGCGCAACAGCTGCTGCTGGCGGCCGATCACGCGCAGCTTGACCGTGGTCTTGAGCTGCGGGTCGCGGCCGAAGCAGGGCGTGATGCCGGAGGCGGCCACCAGGGCTTCGAGCTGGTGGCTGGCTTCGTCGTCGCCGACCACGCTGAGCAGCGAGGCGCGCGCGCCCACGGTCACGATGTTGTAGGCCACATTGGCCGCGCCGCCCATGCGTTCTTCCTGGCGCGTGACGCGCACCACCGGTACAGGGGCTTCCGGCGAGATGCGGTCTACGGCGCCGTACCAGTAACGGTCCAGCATGGCATCGCCGACCACCAGCACACGGGCTTGGGCAAGCTGTTCCCGGGACAGAGTTAAAGGTGTTGTCATACGAGTGATTTTTTTATGCCAGTGGACGCCGCGGATCTGGCTTTGCCAGGCCGCTGGTGTCCGCCCCCTGCAAGGGGGGAAGGTGCTACACGCAGTGAGCATCCGACGGGGGTGTTCATAACTCTTCGATCCGGCGCGCCGGGTAGCTGTCCCAGGCCTGGCAGCCGGGGCAGTGCCAGAAATGCTGCGTCGCTTCGAAGCCGCAGGCAGCGCAGCGGTAACGCATCAGGGGCTTGGTGGCCTGGTCGAGTGCGCGCTGCACCATGCTGTGTTCATGCGCGCTGCCCAGCTTTTCGCCGGCAAGCCATTTGGCCGCCGCCACCAGCGAGGCTTCACGCTCCAGGTGCTGGCCATACCACTGGCGCGGGTCGGCGGAGGCCGTATCGAGTTTGACGATGGCCTCGACCACGTCAATCGATGGCAGCTGGGCGTAGTTGGCCTTCAGCAGGTCCAGCGCGGCCGCTTGCTGGCCGCTTTGCTGCGCGATGTTGACGAGCAGGCCGGCGGCCAGCGGCAAGGCCTGCGGGGCGGTCTGCTCCAGCCTGCGCAGGGTTGCAAAAGCGTCCGCATGTTGACCCAGCTGGGCCTGGAGCTTGGCCAGGTCGATCAGCGGGCGCGGTGAGGCCGGCGCCATGGCCGCCGCCTGTTGCAGGCAGTCGAGCGCCTGGCTGGTATCGCCGGAGGCCGCGGCCGACACCGCCTGTTCGCACAGGTAATGGGCCTGCCGGGTGCTGAAGCTGCCGTGGCTGGCGCTGTCGAGCTTGGCGGCGATGTCGGTGGCATGCGCCCAGTCGCGCGAGCGTTCGTAGATCGACAGCAGGGCCAGCCTGGCTTCCTCTTCGTAGCCCGTGCCTTCCAGTTTTCGCAGCGCTGTTTCTGCCCGGTCCAGCAGGCCGGCCTTGAGAAAATCGAGCGCCAGCGCATGCTGCGCACGGTCGCGCTCGGTCTGCGTCAGGTCGCCGCGCGACATCAGGTGCTCGTGCACACGCACGGCGCGTTCGTACTCGCCCCGGCGGCGGAACAGGTTGCCCAGCGCGAAGTGCAGCTCGGAGGTGTCGGGGTCGTTCTGGACGGCTTCGATGAAGGCGTCGATCGCCTGGTCCTGCTGCTCGTTGAGCAGGAAATTGAGGCCGCGGAAGTAGGCCTTGGGCGCCTGCCGGTTTTCGATCCGGAGCTGTCTCAGGTCCAGCCGTGACGCCAGCCAGCCCAGCGTGAAGGCAATCGGAAACCCGAGCAGAACCCAGGTGAAATCAAAGTCCATGGTGCATGGTGGAGGGGTTCTCGCTGAGCTGGCTCTGCTGGCTGGCGCGCACGTTTTTGCGTTTTTTCCACCAGCGCGGCATCATCATCAGGATGCCGGTGGCCAGTCCGCAGGCAAAGGTGACCAGCACGACCAGGACCAGGGGTGCCTGCCACAGCGTGCCGAAAAAGAAATACACGGAAACGGCTTGCTGGTTGTTCAGCGCGAACGCAAAAAGCGTAAAAAAAATGGCTGCCTTGAGCAGCCACATGAGGTATTTCACTGCAGGTCCCCTTGTGGTCCGGCAATTGTAGCCAGCACCAGGCGGGACGCCGCTATTTGACGGGAGGGGCCAGCATTTCTTCGGTCCGGGTGTCCACCGCTTCGCGCAGGGCCTTGCCCGGCTTGAAATGGGGAACCCGTTTTTCCGGAATGGCAACGCTTTCGCCAGAGCGCGGGTTGCGGCCCATGCGCGGCGGGCGCCGGTTGATCGAAAAACTGCCAAAACCACGAATTTCTATGCGGTGCCCACGCACCAGCGCGTCGCTCATGGCGTCAAGAATCGTCTTGACGGCATATTCGGCATCGCGGTGGGTCAGCTGGCTGAAACGTGCAGCCAGTTCCTCGACAAGATCGCTTCGGGTCATAAAAATGAGGGGACAGAGAAATGGCGTGCCGTTCCGGGGAGCGGGCACGCCATGTCTCAGGGGTCCGGTTTACTTCTCGTTGCTGTCCAGCTTGGCGCGCAGCAGGGCGCCCAGGTTGGTCAGGCCGGCGCTTTCACGCGAGGACTGCTGGCTCAGGGACGCCATGGCTTCCTGCTGGTCAACGTTGTCCTTGGCTTTGACCGACAGCTGGATGTTGCGGGTCTTGCGATCCACGTTCACCACGACTGCGGACACTTCGTCGCCTTCCTTGAGCACGTTGCGTGCGTCTTCGACGCGGTCACGGCTGATTTCGCTGGCGCGCAGGTAACCGATGATGTCTTCGCCCAGATCGATCTCGGCGCCCTTGGCGTCAACCGTCTTGACCTTGCCGGTCACAACCGCACCCTTGTCGTTGATCGACACGAAGGTGGTGAACGGGTCGGAATCGAGCTGCTTGATGCCCAGGGAGATGCGCTCGCGGTCGACGTCGACAGCCAGCACGATCGCTTCGACTTCCTGGCCCTTTTTGTAGTTGCGAACAGCGGCTTCGCCGGGTTCGTTCCACGAGAGGTCGGACAGGTGCACCAGGCCGTCGATGCCGGCAGCCAGGCCCACAAAGACGCCGAAGTCGGTGATCGACTTGATCGGGCCCTTGACGCGGTCGCCGCGCTTGGTGTCCTGGGCAAATTCCTGCCATGGGTTGGCCTTGCACTGTTTCATGCCCAGGCTGATACGGCGCTTGTCTTCGTCGATTTCCAGAACCATGACTTCGACTTCGTCGCCGAGGTTGACGAGCTTGCTCGGGGCCACGTTCTTGTTGGTCCAGTCCATTTCGGAGACGTGGACCAGGCCTTCGATGCCCGGCTCGAGTTCCACAAACGCGCCGTAGTCGGCGATGTTGGTGATCTTGCCGAACAGGCGGGTGCTTTGCGGGTAGCGGCGGTTCACGCCCATCCATGGGTCGTCGCCCATCTGCTTCAGACCCAGGGACACGCGGTTCTTCTCGGTGTCGAACTTCAGGATCTTGGCCACGATTTCCTGGCCAGCCGTCACCACTTCGCTCGGGTGACGCACGCGGCGCCATGCCATGTCGGTGATGTGCAGCAGGCCGTCGATGCCGCCCAGGTCAACGAAGGCACCGTATTCGGTGATGTTCTTGACGATGCCCTTGACGGCAGAGCCTTCTTTCAGGGTTTCCATCAGCTTGGCGCGCTCTTCGCCCATGCTGGCTTCGACCACGGCGCGGCGGCTCAGCACCACGTTGTTGCGCTTGCGGTCGAGCTTGATGACCTTGAATTCCATGGTCTTGTTCTCGTACGGAGACAAGTCCTTGACGGGGCGGGTGTCGATCAGCGAGCCGGGCAGGAAGGCGCGGATGCCGTTGACCAGGACGGTCAGGCCGCCCTTGACCTTGCCGCTGGTCTGGCCGGTGACGAACTCGCCGGATTCCAGGGCTTTTTCCAGGCTCATCCACGAGGCCAGGCGCTTGGCCTTGTCGCGGCTCAGCAGGGTGTCGCCGTAACCGTTTTCGACCGAGTCGATGGCCACGGAGACAAAGTCGCCGACCTGGACTTCGAGTTCGCCCTGGTCGTTCTTGAATTCTTCGAGGGGGACATAAGCCTCGGATTTGAGTCCGGCATTCACAACCACGTGGTTGTGATCAATACGCACTACCTCGGCGGTAATGACTTCGCCCGTACGCATTTCGGAGCGTTTCAGCGATTCTTCAAAGAGGGCGGCAAAAGATTCAGACATTGATTTTCCTAGTCCACAGAGCAGGGTTCCAACAGCGGGATTGCTATTGTTTTTAGAGCTGACTGCGGCGGTTGTTTGCGGATGACCCGCAGGTTAGGTTAAATAATCCTTGACCCAAGCACTGGGGGTGCCTACACGCAGGTACGGGGGGTCAGAAGGGCCGGGTGCCTTGCCACCAGTTCAACACCCGGGCTACCGATTCTTCAATCGACAACTCGGAGTTATCCAGTGGCCTGGCGTCATCAGCGGGCTTCAAAGGGGCGGATTGCCGTGACATGTCACGCGCGTCCCTAGCCTCCAAATCCTGCTGAATCGCGGCTATTGTAGCCGGAATTCCCTTTGAAATCAATTGCTTATGGCGCCGTTCCGCCCGGTGCCGGGCGCTCGCCGTCAGGAAGATTTTCAGCGCGGCATCCGGGAAAATCACGGTGCCCATGTCCCGTCCGTCGGCCACCAGTCCCGGCAGTTGCCGAAAGCCCCGCTGCAACTCGGTCAGGGCGTCGCGCACGGCAGGGTGCACCGACACCCGGGAGGCGGCCATGCCGGCGGCTTCGCTGCGGATGGCGTCCGACACGTCTTCCTGGCCCAGGAAGACCTGGTCGTCCTGAAAACGCACCGGCAGGGTGCGCGCGACGGCGGCGACGCCGGCTTCGTCATCGAGCGACACGCCGGCGCGGCCGGCGGCAAATGCCGTCAGACGGTACAGGGCGCCGGAGTCCAGGTAGTGGTAACCGAGGCGCTGCGCCACCAGGGCGGCCAGCGTGCCCTTGCCCGATGCGGTGGGGCCGTCCACACAGATCACCGGGATCAGCCGGCGCTCGGTCACCGACACCGAAAACAGGGCTTCGAAGTAGTCCGGAAAGGTCTTGGCGACACATTTCGGGTCCAGAATGCGTACCGGCAGGCGTGCCGGGTTGAAGGCCGCCAGCGAAAAACACATGGCCACGCGGTGATCGTCATAGGTGTGGATCGGGGCGGTGCGCCACTGGCGCGGCGGCGTGATGCGGATGAAATCGGCGCCTTCCTCCACGCTGGCCCCCAGCTTGCGCAGCTCGCAGGCCATCGCGGCGATGCGGTCGGTTTCCTTGACGCGCCAACTGGCGATGTTGCTCAGCGTGGTGGTGCCGTCGGCATACAGCGCCATCACGGCCAGCGTCATGGCCGCATCGGGGATGTGGTTGCAGTCGAGGTCAATTGCCTTCAGCGGCCAGGCGCCGCGCGAGATACGCAAGGTATTGGGCGTGCTGTCGATGTGTGCGCCCATCATCCGCGCGGCTTCCACAAAACGGATGTCGCCCTGGATGGAGTCCGCGCCCACCCCCACAACTTCGATGCCATTTTGGCCCTTGACCGGCTCGGCTATTACGCCAAGTGCTATGAAATAGCTAGCGGACGAGGCATCCCCTTCGACATGGATCTCGCCGGGCGAGCGGTAGCGGCTGCCGGCCGGAATGGTGAAACGCTGCCAACCGTCGCGCTGGACGGCGATGCCGAAGCGCGCCAGCAGGTTCAGCGTGATTTCGATGTAGGGGCGAGAGATCAGCTCGCCGACCACGTCGATGTGAATAGCGCGGGTGGCCACCAGTGGCAGGGCCAGCAGCAGGGCGGTCAGGAACTGGCTGGAAACATCGCCGCGCACGCGGATCGGGGCATCCAGCGTCAGTCGGCCGGTGCGAATGCGCAGCGGCGGAAAACCGTCTTCGCCCAAATAGTCAATGGCACAACCGAGGCCGCGCAGGGCATCGACGAGGTCGCCAATCGGACGCTCGTGCATGCGCGGCACGCCCGACAGTTCAAAGTCGCCACCCAGCAGCGCCAGCGCCGCCGTCAGCGGCCGCATGGCGGTGCCCGCGTTGCCGAGATACAGTTTGGCCTGCCTTTGCGCCAGTCGGCCGCCCAGGCCGTCGATGACGGCACTGTTGCCGCTTTGCGCCACCGTGCAGCCGAGCTGCCGCAGCGCGGCCAGCATCACGGCGGTGTCGTCGGAAGCGAGCAGGTCGTGCACCGTGGTGCGGCCCTCGCTCAGCGCCGCGAGCAACAGGACCCGGTTGGAAATGCTTTTGGAGCCGGGCAGGTGCACGCTGCCGCCGGCCCCCGTCAGTGCTGGAATGTCCAGGAACTCGGTATCGAACATGGCCCCGCGCCTATTTGAGGACTTTGGGGGGGGTCATCCGCCAGTTGGCGCGGGTGTGGCTGGCATGGTCGATACCTGCTTCCAGCGCATCGCCATCGCCGCTGCTGATCAGTTTTTCCAGCGAATGCAGGGTGGCCTGGAAAATCTTCGACTGCTCCAGCAACTCTTCCCGGTTGGCAATCAGGATGTCACGCCACATTTTGGGATCGCTCGCCGCAATGCGGGTGAAGTCGCGAAACCCCGGGCCGGCCAGCGACAGGTAGTCGTTGCCCTGGGCCTGGCCGGAGATGCTGTTGATCAGCGCAAAGGCGATCAGGTGCGGCAGATGGCTGACGGCGGCATAGGCAGCGTCATGTGACTGGGGGGACATCTTGACGACGTTGCAGCCCAGCGCCGTCCAGACGTCCACGGCTTTCTGGAGCTGGACCGTGAAGGTGCGCTCGATCGGTGTCAGGATGACCTGCTTTCCGGTGTACAGGTCCGCATCGGCATGTTCGACACCCGAGACTTCCTTGCCGGTGATCGGATGGGCCGGCACAAAACAGCCGAGGTGGTCGCGCAGCACCCGGCGCGCGGCGTCCACGACATCGCGCTTGGTGGAGCCGACGTCCATGATCAGCGTTGTGGGCGTCACCAGGTGGCGGATGGCCTTGAAGGTGGCCTCGGTGGCGGACACCGGCACGGCCAGCAGCACGATGTCGGCGCCGGAGACCGCCAGCAATGCCGAAGGCGCTTCCACGTCGATCACGCCCATCTGGCGCGCGCGCTCGGTCGTGGACGGCGACTTGCTGTAACCCACCACCCGTTTGACCAGGCCTGCGCGTTTGAGCGCCAGTGCAAAGGAGCCCCCCATCAGGCCGCAGCCAATCAAACCTAACTGTTCAAACATGAAGGGGTGCCAAGGTTGCCTGCAATTGATTCATTTTTTCAGTCGCTGACCGGGTAGGTGCCCAGCACTTTGTAGAACGCACAGAGCTGCTGCAGGTCTTTCAGGGCCGCAGCCACGTTGGGCTGCGAAGGGTGACCCTGCAAGTCGATGTAGAAAAAATACTCCCACTGGCCCGAGCGGGCAGGGCGCGACTCGAAGCGTGTCATCGACACGCCGTGGGTCTTCAGCGGTACCAGGATGTCGTGAACAGCGCCTGGCCGGTTCGGAACCGACACAATCAGGCTGACGCAGTCCTTGCCCGACGCCTGCGGCGCGCCCAGCACCTGCGGCAGGCAGATCACGGCGAAGCGGGTGCGGTTGAAGGCGTCGTCCTGGATCGCATGGGCCGCAATGTGCAGGCCGAATTCGGCACCCGCACGTTCGCTGGCGATGCCGGCCCACGCGGGGTTGCTGGCCGCCAGGCGCGCTCCTTCGGCGTTGCTGGAGACCGCGCGCCGCTCGGCGTGGGGCAGATGCGTGGTGAGCCAGCCCTGGCATTGCGCCAGCGCCTGTGCGTGGGCCAGCACGACCTCGATGCCGTCGAGTGACGCCGTCAGGCGCAGCAGGTTGTGGCGCACCAGCAGGCTGGTCTCGCCCACGACATGCAGCGGCGAATTCAGGAACAGGTCCAGCGTGCGTGTCACCACGCCTTCGGTGTTGTTCTCTACCGGGACCACGCCGAACTGGGCGGTGCCGGCCGTCGCGGCGCGAAACACCTCGTCAAAGCTGGCGCAGGGCACGTGTTCGATGCTGGAGCCGAAAAACTGCACGGCGGCCTGCTCGCTGAAGGTGCCGGCGGGGCCGAGGTAGGCCACGCGCTGGGGCGCCTCGAGCGCGCGGCAGGCCGACATGACTTCGCGCCAGATGTGGGCGATGTTGTCCCCTTTGAGCGGACCGGGGTTGGCCGCCTGCAGCCCCTGGATGACCTGGGCCTCACGCTCCGGCCGGAAGACCGGCGAGCCGTCCTGGCGTTTGATCTCGCCGACTTCGTTGGCCAGCGCGGCACGCTGGTTCAGAAGCGCCAGCAATTGCTGGTCGACCGAATCGATTTTTACGCGAAGTTGCTGCAGGCTTTGGGTCATGGATAAGGCGTCTCAAGCCCGGCGGGCAGGCGGGCGTCGCACAGGCGGAAGGTGGGGCGACGGCACGCCGGCTTGGGGAAACAGCCGCGCGTCATTTCTTCGCGGGTTTGGCTGCTGGTGCAGCGCCTGCAGGTTTGGCAGCGGGCGCAGCGCCTACGATTTTGGTGGCGGTTTCATTGAACTGCTTGGCGCGGGCCTGGATTTCGGTTTTGGAACTCTCCACCAGTTTTTTCACAAAGACATTGACCAGATCAGGCGTGGTGGCCTTGTATTTCTTCACGGCGGGAGACTCAAAAAAAGCGGTGAGCTGCTTGAGTTCGTCCAGGGTGAAGCGGTCCATGTAGGCCGGCACCAGGGCATCCCTGTTGGCCTGGCTGACCTTGCTGCCGATGATCTTGTTGGCATCTGCGGCAAACTTGGCAAGCTCTGCGTTGAGGTCTTCGGTAGCCTTGGCCTGTTTGGCCGGGGGAACGGAGGTCTCCAGCCTGGATTCCCAGCCGGCGATCAGGTCCTGGGTGGCGCTGCCGGCCAGTTGTTCGACCAGGCTGTCCAGGTCTGGCCCCTGCTGCAGGGCGACCAGCCGGGTGGCCCACTCGAGCTTGGGATCGGCCGTTTGGGCCTGGCTCGCGGCCGAGAAGGCGCAGCCGGCAATCAGGAGGGTGGTGAGCAGTTTTTTCATCAATTCGTTTCCGGGTTGGAGGCAGGTGTGCCTGTGTCTGTGTCGGGTTCATTGTCGTCCAGGCTGGCGTCGTTCTCCACGATGCGCTGCAGGCCGCTGAGCTGGGAGCCTTCGTCGAGGCCGATCAGTGTCACGCCCTGGGTGGCGCGGCCCATCTCCCGGATCTCGCTGACACGGGTGCGAACCAGCACACCCTTGTCGGTGATCAGCATGATTTCATCGTCGGTGTGAACCAGGGTGGCGGCGACGACCTTGCCGTTGCGCTCGCTTTGCTGGATGGCAATCATGCCTTTGGTGCCGCGGCCATGGCGCGTGTATTCCTGGATGGAGGTGCGTTTGCCGTAGCCGTTCTGGGTGGCCGTCAGCACGCTTTGTTCTTCATCTTCCGCCACCAGCATGGCAATCACGCCCTGGCCTTCGTCGAGCATCATGCCACGCACGCCGCGGGCATTGCGGCCCATCGGACGGACGTCGTTTTCATCGAAACGCACCGCCTTGCCGCCGTCGGAGAACAGCATCACGTCGTGCTTGCCGTCGGTCAGCGCGGCGCCTATCAGGTAGTCGCCGTCGTCGAGGTCCACGGCAATGATGCCGGCCTTGCGCGGGTTGCTGAAGTCTTCCAGCGGGGTTTTCTTGACCGTGCCCATGCTGGTCGCCATGAACACATACTGGTCCGCCGGGAAGGTCCGCTTTTCGCCGGTCAGCGGCAGCACCACGGTGATTTTTTCGCCTTCCTGCAGCGGGAACATGTTGACGATGGGCCGGCCGCGCGAGCCACGCGAGCCTGCTGGCACTTCCCACACCTTGAGCCAGTAAAGCCGGCCGCGGTTGGAAAAACACAGGATGTAGTCGTGCGTGTTGGCGATGAAGAGCTGGTCGACCCAGTCGTCTTCCTTGGTGGCCGTGGCGAGCTTGCCGCGACCGCCGCGTTTTTGCGCCCGGTACTCCGACAGGGGTTGGCTCTTGATGTAGCCCGTGTGCGAGAGCGTGACCACCATGTCGGTGGGCGTGATCAGGTCTTCGGTGCTCAGGTCGAACGAGCTGTGCTCGACCTGGCTGCGGCGCAGGCCCAGTTTGGACTGGCCGAATTCCTGGCGGATGACGGCGAGTTCTTCGCCGATGATGGTCGAGACACGTTCCGGACGCGCCAGGATGTCGAGCAGGTCGTCGATTTCCGCCATGACTTCCTTGTACTCGGCGACGATCTTGTCCTGCTCCAGGCCGGTCAGGCGTTGCAGGCGCATCTGCAGGATTTCCTGGGCCTGGGTTTCGGACAGGCGGTACAGGCCGTCGCTGCCCATGCCGAAGTCCTTCTCCAGCCCGTCCGGGCGGTAGTCGTCGGCATTGACCACGCCGCCGTCCGCGCGGGTGCGCGTCAGCATCTCGCGCACCAGGCTGCTGTCCCAGGGACGCAGCATCAGCTCGGCCTTGGCGACCGGCGGTGTCGGCGCGTTGCGGATGATGGCGATGAAGTCATCAATGTTCGCCAGCGCGACGGCCAGGCCCTCGAGCACATGGCCGCGCTCGCGCGCCTTGCGCAGCGTGTAGACCGTGCGCCGCGTGACCACCTCGCGGCGGTGCGACAGAAACACCTGGATCAGGTCTTTCAGGTTGCACAGCTTGGGCTGGCCGTTGACCAGCGCCACCATGTTGATGCCGAAGGTGTCCTGCAGCTGCGTCTGCTTGTACAGGTTGTTCAGCACCACCTCGGGTACTTCGCCGCGCTTGAGTTCGATGACCAGCCGCATGCCGGACTTGTCGCTTTCGTCCTGGATGTGGCTGATGCCCTCGATTTTTTTCTCGTGGACCAGCTCGGCCATGCGTTCCTGCAGCGTCTTCTTGTTGACCTGGTAAGGCAGCTCGTCAACGATGATGGACTGGCGCTGGCCCTTGTCGATGTCCTCGAAGTGGCAGCGCGCCCGCATGACGACCTTGCCGCGGCCGGTGCGGTAACCGTCCTTGACCCCGTTGATGCCGTAAATGATGCCGGCGGTGGGGAAGTCGGGTGCCGGGATGATTTCCATCAGCTCGTCGATGCTGGCCTGGGGGTTTTTCAGCAGGTGCAGACAGGCATCCACGACCTCGTTGATGTTGTGCGGCGGGATGTTGGTGGCCATGCCCACCGCAATGCCGCCCGAGCCATTGATCAGCAGGTTGGGAATGCGCGAAGGAAGAACCAGCGGCTCTTTTTCGCTGCCGTCATAGTTGGGCCCGAAATCGACGGTTTCCTTGTCAATGTCGGTCAGCATCTCCTGGGCGATTTTTGACAGGCGCACCTCGGTGTAACGCATGGCCGCGGCACTGTCGCCGTCCACCGAGCCGAAGTTGCCCTGGCCGTCCACCAGCATGTGGCGCATGGAAAAGTCCTGGGCCATGCGGACAATCGCGTCATACACCGACTGGTCGCCGTGCGGGTGGTACTTGCCGATCACGTCGCCGACGATACGGGCCGATTTCTTGTAAGGCCGGTTCCAGTCGTTGTTGAGCTCATGCATCGCAAACAGCACGCGCCTGTGCACCGGCTTGAGGCCATCGCGCGCATCGGGCAGGGCGCGACCCACGATCACGCTCATCGCGTAATCCAGGTAGCTGCGCCGCATCTCCTCTTCAAGACTGATGGGCAGGGTTTCTTTGGCAAACTGGGTCATGAGAGGCCTGAAAAGGATATTGCAATGCGCAGGGAGATAAGCCTGCTGATTTTAAGGCCTGTGCCGGGCCTGATCGGGGTGTGGCAAGTCCGCAACAAAAAACAAAGAATCTCGATTCTGTGTCGGACGAAGCCGATAGGGCGCTTGAACGGTCAATGAGCTATGGCACAATAACTGTAACGCTTTGAGTGATGGTCACTTACGGCGTGTATCCAATCGCAGCAAGTCTGCGGCTTTTCTCTAGAGGAGAACCATGAAGAAACTCAACAAAGTGGCAATGTTGTTTGCTTCCGCAGCGCTTGCAACCGCCGCTGGTGCACAAACAATTGACAACTGGAAAAACGGCACCAATGAGCTGGTCTGGAAAAACGGCACCAACGAATACTGCTGGCGTGATTCCAACTGGACCCCGGCTACTGCCGCTCCAGGTTGCGACGGCGCTATCGTTCCTGTCGTTACACCGGCTCCCGCACCTGCTGTTGTAACTCCTGCCAAGCCAGCTGCTGCACCCGTAGCTCCTCCCGCAGCCACCAAGGTCACTTACGCCGCTGACGCGTTCTTCGACTTCGACAAGTCTGTGCTCAAGCCTGAAGGCAAAGCCAAGCTTGACGACCTGGTCGGCAAGATCAAGGACATCAACTTGGAAGTCATCATTGCTGTCGGTCACACCGATGCAGTGGGTAGCGATTCCTACAATCAGAAGCTGTCGGTTCGCCGCTCGGAGTCTGTCAAGGCTTATCTGGTGTCCAAGGGCATCGAGAAAAACCGCGTCTACACTGAAGGCAAGGGCGAGAAACAGCCAGTTGCTGACAACAAGACTGCTGAAGGCCGCGCCAAGAACCGTCGCGTGGAAATCGAAGTGGTTGGCACCCGCGCCAACAAGTAATCCTTCTCGGATCGCTTAAAAAACCGCGCTACGGCGCGGTTTTTTTATGGGCGGGCGATAATCAGCTCCATGCATACGACTGAAAACGCAGACCCGGCCGAACTGGCCAAATTTTCCGATCTCGCGCACCGCTGGTGGGACACCGAGAGCGAGTTTCGCCCCCTGCACCAGATCAATCCCTTGCGGCTGGGCTGGATCGAGGGTCTGGCGCCGCTCCAGGGCAAGCGCGTCCTCGATATTGGCTGCGGTGGCGGCATTCTTGCCGATGCCATGGCCCGCCGGGGCGCCCAGGTTCTGGGCATCGACCTGGCAACCAAGGCGCTCAAGGTGGCGCAGCTTCACGCGCTCGAGGCCAATACCCAGGGCGTCGAGTACCGGGAAATCAGTGCTGAAGCACTGGCATCCGAACAGCCGGCGAGCTTTGACGTGGTCACCTGCATGGAAATGCTCGAGCATGTGCCCGACCCGTCCTCTGTGGTGCGGGCCTGCGCGACGCTGGTCAAGCCCGGTGGCCAGGTGTTCTTTTCCACGATCAACCGCAATGCCAAGGCCTTTCTGTTTGCCATCGTCGGTGCGGAGTACGTGCTGAGCCTGTTGCCACGCGGCACCCACGAATACGCGAAATTCATCAAACCCAGCGAACTGGCCGCTTATTGCCGCCGTGCCGGGCTCGATCTGCAGCAGACCAAAGGCATGGAATACAACCCGCTGACCGGGCATTACTGGCTCAGCGCCGACACCAGCGTCAACTACCTGCTGGCCACGCAGAAACCGTGATGGGGCCGATGTTCAACGACATTGAGGCTGTGCTGTTCGATCTGGATGGCACGCTGATCGACAGTGCGCCCGACCTGGGCGCTGCCGCCGACAAGATGCGCACCGACCGCGGTCTGGCGTCGCTGCCGCTGGCCGACTACCGGCCCATGGCCGGTGCCGGTGCGCGCGGCATGATTGGCATTGCGTTTGGGCTGACGCCTGACGATGCCGGTTTTGGCGAGCTGAAAGAAGAGTTTTTTGCCAACTACGAAGCCTGCATGACCGAGCGCACCTATGCCTTTGACGGCGTGGCCGAGCTGATTGCGGAAATTGAGCGGTCTGGCCTCAAATGGGGCGTGGTGACCAACAAATCAGCGCGTTTTACCCTGCCGCTGACACGCAGGATGCCGCTGTTTGGCTCCGCGCAGACCATCATCAGCGGCGACACCACCCCGCACGCCAAGCCGCATCCGGCGCCCTTGCTGGAAGCCGCCCGTCAGCTCCAGCTCCATCCGGGGCGTTGTGTCTATGTCGGTGATGACGAGCGGGACATCGTCGCCGGGCGCGCCGCCGGCATGCCGACCGTGGCCGCAGCCTACGGTTACCTCGGCGCGTTGGCCGACACCCGGCACTGGAAAGCCGACGCCACCATTGTTTCGCCGTCCTCCCTCTTGAATTTGCTGCGGATGGCTTAAACTACGTGGCTTGGGGCTGCATTGGTTTCGACGTGGGTTCGGACGCGGTGTGGTGCATGTCGAGCTGAGTGTGCTCGTAAAACTGATTCAAACAAACTAACTGCAAACGACGAACGTTTCGCACTCGCTGCTTAATTGCCAGTGAGCTTTACAACAGCAGGCCGATGGGCTGGGCAAGGGGTGTTTAGCGCAAGTTAAACGCTCCCGGCTGTAAAGATAATTTCATCGGCTGGCTCCGGGCTGGGTACCTTAACCCGGGGCAAGAAAATAGGGTGCTGGCGTCCTGTGTAGCGTGCGACTGCGCGACACAGGTGGCGAGACTCAAATCAGACCGCTAAACATGTAGATCTGCCCGAACAAGGCTTGCGGACGGGGGTTCAAATCCCCCCAGCTCCACCATATAAGTTGTTAAATGCGCCCAACATGGGCGCATTTTTCTTTATCTGTTCTTATTATTTTTGGTTTTGTCTATTTTTTCCGGCCTATTCGCACTGAATTCGCACGGCATTTTGGAGTCCTTGATCCTCCCGCCGTAACGAATTTTGCGGAATCAGCCTTGCATTCGTGTCTTGGGCCCTGATGTGTTTGAAGTCTGGGAAAGAGCTTCACGCGTGGAAACCGCACATTTGGGGTAGGAGGTCAACGTCACTTTGACCCTTTCTTCCAGGTTCTTGCTCAGATGCTAAAAACTCGGGCACAATGTATTTATCACTTGCCACTTGTGGCGCTTGAACGAAGTCCATTTCCATTTCGCATGATGGACATCGCATTGAAGGAGAAACCATGATCAACATGCACCACGAAGGCGATGGCTACGCATAAAGCGCTTAGGCCAAGCAAAAAGCCCAGCACATTGCTGGGCTTTTTGCTGTTTGGGGTACTCGTGATGTTTGGAGTCTTTTGCCTGTGGCAGATGTATCTCGTTCCAAATGACGTCGCCTATAACCTTGGTCCGTCTCAATGGGTTGTGATGTTTGCTGCTATCGCCGCTATCTGCGGCTGGATCATTGCAGCAGTCGTGACCATACGAAATTCGGTGAAGCAACACACTATTAATACGCTGCTTCAATCAAGACTGTCGGCCACATATATGGGATACGCCGACAAAATAAGTGCGCACTATGAGGCGTATGACGAGCGGCGGAGGTTGAATCCCGACCTGGTGGAGGCGCCTACAGATGGGGTGGATAAGCTTGCGTTGAGATACATCCTCAACTATTTCGAGTTCATTGCTATTGGCATTCGGAGAGCTGACTTAGATGAGGGGCTCCTGAAGGATAGCCTGAGGAGCATTCTTAAAAAGAATGTAGCGATGTCCCGTCTTTGGATTGAGGAAGTGCGAGAGGTTAACCCGCTTCTCTATCAAAATTTGGCTGAGTTGCACCGACGTTGGTGTTTTGACGATACGCCTTTAAAGGACCGTTCGGCCCCGCCAGTTGTAATGTCGCCCTACGAGCGTCTTGTCGAGTGGTACAACGAGGTATAGCCGAGGCTGCGGAAGGCTCTAGATGAGTATTTCCGAACAGGTTCAGTTAAGCACGAGGTCATTATCAAGCTTACGCCGGCTCTGCCTCTGCAGTGGAAAACTGTAGTTCCTCGACGTCATAGGTGAAATCGAGCACGCATTGCACGTCGCGTTCGGGCTTCCGGTGTTCGTTATAGACATCGACATCAGTTTTTAGCTGGAAGCAATCACCAACAATTTGTTGGCGTCGCTGCGCGAATGACTTAACGAAGTGCTCATGCGGCGCGTTTATGTCATCAATATCCGCCCACAGCGATAGCGTCTTGTTGCCATACTTTTGCGTAGCAGCGTGCTTTGCACGATACCGCCGTCCTCGGTGATCTGTCCGGTATTCCTCCCGGAACACTTGCGCAATATCAGCGGCAATGGAGTCAATAACGGTTTTGAGATTTGGCTTGTGACAACCATTTTTGTACGCCCACTCCGCCACTTCGTGTGGATCAATTAAGCCGTCGTTTCCTCCAACTACATCTCGGAAACGCTCGATATAGTCGCGGATTGAGTTTGAATACGCTGTCATGCTTAGCTCCTAGAGGTTTTCTACCATTCCCCAGCCATCGACTGGAGCAGACTTTATCGCTATCAGTCGAACCTTCGCTAGATGGCTTGACCATCTGTCGTACCTACCTAGTTTCCTTCGTAGCTGTCCAGCCACTAGCCCTGGATGGATGCCAAGGCGTCGTGAGAAGAGAATAATTTTTTCTTCGCTGAAATATGGGGAAACGCGGGCAACAAAATCATTAAGTTGAGCTTGGGAGCAACAGAACTCGGCTGCGGCATCATTTGCTAACTTTTCTTCCTTAGCCACCTCTATCGTCGTCGGACTATCGATATCGACATCTAGGATGAATCCGTTTTTTTGCCCATGTCCAAGTCGAACATGTTCCAGTTCGTGTCTCAGCACAAACCAAAAATTGTCTATTCGATCTAATCGAAGTGACATGGCTATCACTGGCTGAGTCTCGTTTAACCAGAAGCATGCGCCGTCAATGTGCGATCCTGCCAACGCTTCCACGTAAACAAGCCTAATACCGCAGTCCCCTAACACCTTTGGAACCAACCGCACCTCTTCGGGCGCAGTCCGAAGTGTTGCGAGGTGATCTAACATGGATTCGGTCCTCGTGGCTTCAAACTTTTTGCTAATTGTTGTCGCGGCAATTGCGCGAGCTCTGATAAGCCAAGCTAACTGACTAAGTTCAATATCCTCATTCGCACGGCTCCTTTTTGCTGCGTGAGCAAAGAACGGCTTCTCATCAAACGATTCGATGTTAAAAAATCGAAGAAACTGTTGCTCGAGAAGTTGAACGTTCTCGCTCGCTTCAATCCATCCGCGCTTGATCATTTCCCGTACTGGAAATTTTGAATATAGGGCGGCGCGACGTGGAATCACGTTACTTACGGCCACCTTTGAAAGCTGATATTGGCTTTCCAGATTCATCCAGAGTTCTGGACCAGTCCCGAGCGCTTCTCCAAGCTGTATTGCTGTTTCTGGGGTTATCGCTTTTTTACCGGCGATGATCTCATTCACCACTTTCGGTGGGCGTCCAAGAATTTCTGCCAATTCGACCTGAGACCAACCACGGGCCTCGATTTCCTCTTTGAGGAACTCGCCAGGTGCGAATACTTCTGCAGCATCCATCTCTTATCCTTTCTAGTGGTAGTCGGCTATCGCGACGACCACAACTGCTTTCCCTGAAGGCTCTTTTTGAAACTTCAATATCAATCTCCATTGGCTATTCAGCCGCATGGAATACTGACCATCTCTGTCGCCTTTTAATTTTTCAAAATGCAATGATTTCATTGCGTAGAACGCCCGTTCATCCAGCGCATTGCGGATGAGCTGCATCCTCATTCGGAAGGTTTTAACGATTGCTCGCTCAAGCCCCGCATCAAATTTGATGTCTGTTTCCAGTCGACGCAAGTCGTCGCTGTCGTGAATGACCTTCATATGTAAGTCCTAAAATTTGCATGGCGTGGCCCCTTCTGTCTGGAATAGTACCACATTCCCACTTAGTGGGAAGATCCGGTTTTGGTTTTGAGGTGGCTATGTCTAGCTGAGCCTGAGAATTGCTGAGATCTGAGAAAGGCGGGGCTGAGTCCCTGAAAGGGCCTGCATGAAACCCCCGACACTGCCGCGCCGAGTTTTGGTACAAGGTTGGTGCAAAACCAGCAAACCAAACGCACGGAATTCGCACGGATACTTCGTAACCTGCGCGGGTGCTAGGTCTTACTAGAGTTCAAATCCCCCCAGCTCCACCATACGACCCGATAAAGGCCGCTAACTAGAGATAGTCAGCGGCCTTTTTCTTTGGAAAATCGCAGCTCGACCGGCCAACCGCCGGCATTTTTTGGGCGGCCGGAGGCACACCCTGTCAGAGCTGGGACTCAAGCAGCAGCGCCAGCCGTTCCATGAACTTTTCCTTCAGGGGGCGGTTCGCCCATTCCTCGTAGCTGATCTGCCGCGAGCGCTTCAGGTCGTCCTCAAACACCCGGGTCTGCCGCGCTGCAAAGGTTTCGTCGTAGACGTTGAGGTTGGCCTCGTCGTTGAGGCGGAAGGAGCGGTTGTCGAAGTTGGTCGAGCCGACCGAGACCAGCAGCTGGTCCACGATCATGACCTTGCAGTGGTACATGGTGGGCTGGTACTCGTGGATCTGCGCGCCGGCCTGGAGCAGCGGCCCCCAGCTGCCGCGCGACGCGGCACGCACGGTGTCCGTGTCGATGATTTCTCCGGGCGTGATGATGCGGATCTTCACGCCGCGTTTCAGTGCGTCGGTCAGCGCCCGGGTGGTGAGTTCGTCGGGGACGAAGTAGGCGGTCGACAGGTCGATACTTTTCCCAGCCGCCGTGATGGACAGCTGGTACATCAACTGCATGCTTTCGCTCCCGCCCGAAGGCGAGCTGGAAAACACCTGGGCGTCGCTGCTGCCAACCGCCTGCAGGGCAGGGAAGTAGGCTTCGCCGTGCATCACCTTGCCGGTGACCTTGAGCCAGTTGTCCATGAAAACTGCCTGCATCTGGGCGACGGCCGGGCCCTCGATCTGGAAATGGGAATCGCGCCAGTGCTCGGCATCCTGGCCGGCGCCTGTCCATTTGGGTGCTATGCCCACGCCTCCGGTGAAGCCGGTGTTGCCGTCAACGACCAGCAGCTTGCGGTGGGTGCGGTTGTTCATGCGTGCCAGGTTGTACCAGTGCGGCTTGTGGAATTTGCGGATTTCCACGCCGGCCGCTTCCATTTCCTGCAAAAACGAGGCATCGATCTTGGCGCTGCCGACCCAGTCCAGCAGCACATGCACCTTCACGCCGGACCGGGCGCGTTCGGCCAGGGCGTCGGCGAACTGGCGGCCCACATCGCCAGACCAGTAGATGTAGGTTTCAAAGGTGATGCTGCGCTGCGCGCCGTGGATGGCCTGCAGCATGGCGGGGAAGATCTGGTCACCGTTGAGCAGCTCCCGGGCCCGGTTGCCGCCCACCAGGGCGGGGCCGAGCAGGGCGCCCATGGCGCGGCGGAACTGGGGATCGTGTGTGGCATACAGGCGCGGCAACTCTCGGTTGACCTTTTTTTCCCCGGTGCTGAAGTTCAGGGCGAGCAGCACGCCAGCCACGGTGATCAGGAAGGTGAGCAGAATGGTCAGTACAAGGCGGTTTTTTTTCATCATGGGTCGGAAAATGGGGCCGTGACGCAGCGGCTGGCGCGGCAAGGCGTGCCGGCGTTCGTTGCATCGATCAGGAAAAGCGTACCCAGACGTCCGGACGGCCCCTGAAAGCCGACGAGCTGTTGCGCGGTAGGCCAGGACCCTGTCCGGGCCGGCGACAATAAGGGCATGGCAAAAAACATGCAATTGCAGGACATTCTTTTCTCCCAGGGCTTTGGCACCCGGCGCGTCTGCGCCGGCCTGATTCAACAAGGTTTTGTGGCTGTAGCCGGCGTCCCCTGTACGGAGCCAGCTATGGATTTTGTAGCGGAGGGGCTGAAGTTCACGGTCCAGGGCGTGGACTGGGAATACCACGAGAAGGCCTACCTGATGCTGCACAAGCCGGCCGGTTACGAGTGCTCGCAAAAACCCAGCACCTACCCGAGCATCTACACCCTGCTGCCGGCGCCGATCCGCCAGCGCGGGGGTGGGGCGGCGGCCGGTGTGCAGGCGGTCGGGCGGCTGGACCAGGACACCACCGGTCTGCTGCTGCTGTCGGACGACGGCAAGTTCATCCACCGCATGAGTTCACCCAAACACCATGTGCCCAAGGTGTACGACGTCACGGCCAAACACCCGGTCGATGACCAACAGGTCCAGAAGCTGCTGGCTGGCGTGGTGCTGGACGACGACCCCAAGCCGGTGCGCGCCGCAGCCTGCGAGAAAACCGGCGAGCAGACCTTGCGCCTGACCCTCACCGAGGGCAAGTACCACCAGGTCAAACGCATGATTGCGGCGGTGGGCAACCGGGTGGAAGACGTGGCGGGCTTGCACCGCTCGCGCATCGGGTCGCTGGACCTGCCGGCCGACCTGAAACCCGGCCAGTGGCGCTGGTTGACGGCGCAGGACCTGGCGGCCATTGCCGGCGCACCCAGGGTCTGAGGAGGCGACGCGCGTTAGCGCCGGATCGGGAGAAACCCCAGTTAGCGGCGGCTAACACCCGGTTACGCTGTATTTCTTTGTAAAAAGACCTACAAATGCTACCGGGGGGCCGTCATGAAAAACCATCGCCGTCACTTTCTGGGCGCCGCTGCCATCGGGGCGGTGACCCTGCCTTCGCTGAGCCTGGCGCAGCACGCCCCCAGTGGCTCCCGCAGCTCCACGCTGTTGACGGTGGGCGGGCTGATCGGCAGCGGCAACCGGGGCGCGCTGGATCCGGCCATGGACCGTATGCTGGTGCGGCAGAACATCAGCTTCTCCAGGGCGCGGGTGTTCGACTTTGCCAGCCTGGTGGCGATGCCGTCCGCCACCATCCAGCCGACCCTGGAATACGACGGCAAGCCGCACACGCTCAAGGGGCCCTTGCTGACCGACGTCATAAAGGCCTGCGCCGTCGCGATCACGCCGCAGACCTTGTTCAAGCTTTATGCCGTCGACGGCTACACGGCCCAGTGGCCGGCCGCCGACGCCACGCACTACCGGGTGATCGTGGCCACCCACCTCGACGGCCGGCCACTGGCCTTGGGCGGGTTGGGCCCGCTCTGGGTGGTCTACGACGCGGACCGGTTTACGGACACGGCAGCCAAGCCGCTGTCTGCGCGTTTTGCCTCGAGTCCCTGGGCGACCTATTACATCGATGTGACCGACGGCTGTGGCTGCACCCCCGAGCCGGACAAAAAAACAGGATGAAGGGGCGGTGCGGCAAGGCTTGCCGGAGGCCGCTGCGCCGATCAGGAAAAGCTGACCCAGACGCCCGCGGCCCCCGAAAGCCGAGGGGCTGTTGCGCGGTTGGCCAAGACCCTGTCCCTGTCCGGCCCGGTGCAATAGGCGCGTGGCACAACATGCCATTGCCGGACATTCTTTTCTCCCGGGGCTTGGGTACGCGGCGCGTCTGCGCCGGCTTGATTCAACAGGATTTTGTGGCTGTAGCCGACGCCCCCTGTACGAAACCAGCTATGGATTTTGTAGCTAGGGAACTGAAGTTCATGGTCCAGCGCGGGGACTGGAAATACCATGGGAAGTCCTGCCTGATGCGGCACAGGCCGCCCGGTTCCGGGTGTTCGCAAAAGCCCGGTAGCTACCCGAGCATTGACACCCTGCGGTCGGCGCCGGACCCGGCCAGTATTGCAGCCTGACCGCATTTCGTGCACCGTCGCCGGTTCAGTTCAGCCGGTACCCGCTGGCGTGTCTCAATTCGGCCGGACGGCTGTTGGCCTGAATAAGGAAGGCGTCGTGCCACTGACTGGGTATGCCGCTGGAACTGCCATGCTCGTCGTTGGCGGGTTTGAGGCCGCGCATGCGGCGTTGCTGCACCAGCGTTTTTTTCAGGTTGATGCGGGCGGCCTCCACGGCGGCTTCCTCGCGCTTCAAGTACCTGGCTCTTGATGCCACTTCACCGAGGAATTCGTTGCGAATTTCTGCCGGGCTGGGCAGCCGGCCGGGGTTGACCACGATGTAGGAAATACCGCATTGCGCGAGTAAATTTTCTTTCAGGATCCTGCTCTTTCGCGAGAGGCCAAAAGGCTTGGGCACATCGACACAGCCGACAACGTGGCCATTGTTGGCACACACTGAAAAAGTGCAGTTGGTGTTCTTGAGCAACTCATACAGGTGCGGGCCGTTTTCGCTGGCGTTGGGCCGGGTGAAGCGGGTCACCGGCATTTTGATCATCACATGATGGTCATCAAAGGTTTCTGCCAGCCAGTGCCAAATTCGCAATTCCTCCGCGTTCACCAGTACCCGCGCATGCAGTGGCCAATGCGCCGGGATACGTCGTTTCCCCAGCCCGGCCCAATGTAGCCACAATCCCACCCACAGGCTGACCATTGCCAGCAGGGACAGCCAGATCAACGCCCATTGCGAATTTTCCGTCATGTTGTATTCTCCCCGAATACTTACTTATGGTTACAGTTTGAACATTACTCCTAATTTGCGCGCTTGGGAATAGAAATAATCACAACTTACTCATAAAAAAATAGGAACTAACCCTTTGTATTTAAGAATTTCGTGGTGTGGATAGTAAAAAGGTGTCGGGCGCTTGCTTCATTGTGGCCGTCACTCTGGGCGCGTGGCCACCGACAGGTAGGCCGGAATCCCTGGCCGTCGGCGCATGACCCGCATCGCTTCGGACGGGCGCTTTGGCCAGGGGTGGTAGCACATTGGACATTGGTCTTGGCAGCTCGAAGCCAATGGCGAACGGGCGCAATTGGCTACTGACTTGACAGCGCGCCTTGCAACCCGCCAGGTTCGGGACGGGTCGGTCGGGCAGCGGCCGCCGCCGCCGCCGTCCATTTTTCATTGCCTCCTTGTGCCATCACCGGTGATGGGCTCGCCAATCCGGCAGCCATGGTCCTTGCTGAGGCCAATGTCCGCTGTCCAGCCCCCCGCCCGACACGCTGTTAACGCATGGGCTGCAAAAAGCCGGCAATGACTTCCAGCGTCCTGTCGGGCTGGTCGCGCTGCGGTGAATGGCCGCAATCGGGCAGCCGCAGTTGCTCGGTCTGCGGCGCGGCCAGCGCCAGTTCGTCGAGTTGCGCCAGGGTGCCGTATTCGTCGCCCAGCCCCTGAATGGCCAGCAGCGGCGCACGGATGCGCCGGCAGTCGGGCCGGATGTCAAAGCTGCGAAAACCGGGCGACAGCCAGACGTCGTTCCATTGCCAGAAAGCGCTGTCCACATCGGCATGGTGGCGGGCCAGGCGCTCGCGCAGTCCGCCAGACTCGAATGCCGCGGTGGCCTGGGCAATGGCTTGCACCGCGACATCCTCGACCATCAGGTGCGGCGCCATGACGATGGCGGCGCTCACCGGGTGCCGGCTCGCGTGGAGCAGGGCGATGCTGGCGCCGTCCGAGTGGCCCAGCAGCACGGGCTGGGCGATGCCCTGGCTGGCCAGCAGGGCCGGCAATACCTCCCACGCTTCGCGGTGCATGTAGTCGGGCGCCAGGCGGCCGGCGCCGCGCACATCGGGCACGGGGTCGGACTGGCCGTAGCCGCGCCGCGAATACACCAGGCCGGCGCGGCCCGTGGCCTGGCAGACCGCTTGCGGCCAGCTGCGGCCACGCTGGGTCCACAGGCTGACCGAACCCAGGCCTTCGTGCAGGAAAACAAGCGGTGCCAAGCCGGCCGAACCGGCGATGGACTGCACTTCAAGCCGTGTGCCGGCTATCTCTACCCAATTCATCAGCAGATCGTAAGGGATGTAAGCGGACCGGGCTCCTGGCGCGTTAAAAAAGGCCTGCCGGTACACTTGCTGGTTGTCTGAAGAAAGCCATTGCGTGAATTTCCCCCTCCGTTTGTTTGCCGCCGTCCTGTGTACCTGCCTGGGCGCAGCCGCTGTCCCGGCCTTGGCCCAGACCCAGAGCCAGACCATGCCCCTGCTGGTGCTCAACTCACTCAGTGACAGCGTCAGCGTCATCAATCCGGCCGACTGGACGGAAACCCGGCGCATTCCCACCGGCAAGCAGCCACACCACCTGTACCTCACGCCTGACGAGAAGTCGGTGATCGTGGCCAATGCGCTTTCAGACACGCTGACTTTCATCGACCCCCGGACCGCCGAGGTCCAGCGCGTGGTGCGCGGCATCATCGATCCCTACCACCTGCGCTTTTCGCCCGACATGAAGTGGTTTGTCACCGCGGCCAACCGGCTCAACCACATCGACATCTACCGCTGGGACGGCACCGATGTCACCCTGGTCAAGCGTGTCCCCACCGGCAAGACGCCCAGCCATTTGTGGATAGACAGCAAAAGCACCACCGTGTATTCGTCGATGCAGGACAGCGACGAGCTGATCGCGATCGACCTGGGCACCCAGACCATCAAGTGGCGCACGCCGACGGGCCTGACGCCCGCCGACGTGTTCGGCACGCCGGATGACAAGTTCCTGCTGGTCGGACTGACCGGCAGCGACGCGGTCGAGGTTTACGACGTCAGCGGCAAGCAGCCGCAGCGCACCCGCCTCATCAAGACTGGCGCGGGTGCCCATGCCTTTCGCGCGCTGGGCGACGGCCGCCATGTGCTGGTCAGCAACCGGGTGGGCAACACCATCAGCAAGATCGACCTGCAGACCATGGCCGTGGTGGACGTTTACCCGGCGCCTGGCGGACCCGACTGCATGGATGTCTCGCGGGACGGAAAATTCATTTATGTCACCTCGCGCTGGGCGCGCAAACTCACGGTGATCGACATGGCCAGCCGCAAGGTGGTGCGCCAGGTCAATGTTGGAAAGAGCCCCCATGGTGTCTGGACACTGGATCACGCCCCTACCCATTGAGCCCCCACGGTTGCCCACTGCGTGTAGCTCCCGAGGCCTTGCAGGGCGCGGCTTGACCTGGGGCGTGGTGCGAGGGTTTTTTGCTATTTTTTTAGTAGCTGTTGGCGCGCATCCGGTATGGGCCGAGGGCTGTTTTGATGCTCAAGGCAAGCCCGGCAAGCCGGTCTACCTGACGCTGGACACCGGTCACATGGAGGTGGCGCCGCTGATCGCGGACATTCTCAACAAACACCAGGTCAAGGTCACTTTTTTTGCCGCCAACGAGCGCACAAAAACCGGGGATGGCAGCCTGGGGACGGCCTGGGCGCCCTGGTGGAAGGCGCGTGCCGCCGAAGGCCATGAATTCGCCTCCCACACCTGGGACCACAGCTACTGGCGCGCCGACCTGCGGCCGGCCACGGGCGGGCCGACGCAGTTCCGGATCAAACCCTCGGCCGGTCCATCCGAAGGCCGGGAGGCCACCTGGACGGCCGCGCAGTACTGCGAAGAGATCGGCCGGGCCGGCGCGCGGCTGGAGGCCATCACCGGCAGGAAGCCGCTGCCGTTGTTCCGGGCACCGGGCGGCAAGACCTCGCCGGCCTTGCTGGCGGCGGCCAAAACCTGCGGTTATGAGCATGTGGGCTGGTCGCCCGCCGGCTTTCTGGGTGACGAATTGCCCAGCGGCCCCTACCCCAACGACCTGCTGCTGAAAAAGGCATTGCGCGATATCCGGCCGGGCGACATTCTGCTGGCCCACTTGGGCATCTGGTCGCGCCAGGACCCTTGGGCACCCGCCGTGCTGGAGCCGCTGATCGTCGGGCTGAAAGAACGCGGCTTCTGTTTTGCGACGCTGCGCGAGCACCCGCACTACAAGGCCTGGGTGGCTGCCAGCCGGCCCGCCACGGCGCCCGCGGCAAAATAGCACCATGGACAGCTTGATCGACGGGGTGAGCAACGGTTTTTCTGCCGTGCAGCAATGGCTGTTCGAGGCCGTGGTGCAGCCGGCCCTGTTCGCGCTGGGCCTGGCCAACTTTCTGGAGGACGCCTTCCTGGGGACGGCCTGGTTCCTGGTCGGCGTCATCCAGATCCTGGTGCTGCTGGCGGTGTTCGGCCCGCTGCAGCGCTGGCGCCCGGTGGAGCCGGTGCGGGACCGCGCAACCATCCGCACCGACATCCTCTACACCCTGATCCACCGACTGGGCCTGTTCCGCATCGCCTTGTTTTTGACGCTGGAGCCGGTGTTTGACGAACTGTTTGGTGTCCTGCGCACCGCCGGCTACGGCACCTTTCACCTGGACCAACTCTGGCCCGGCGTGACCGATGGCGCGGTGGCCAGCTTCCTGATCTACCTGGTGGCGTTTGACTTCCTGGGCTACTGGATTCACCGCGGCCAGCACCAACTGGATGTCTGGTGGCGCCTGCACTCGCTGCACCACGCGCAGCGCCAGATGACGATGTGGAGCGACAACCGCAACCACCTGCTGGACGACATTCTGGTGGACACGCTGATGGTCATTGCCGCGCAGCTGATCGGTGTGGCGCCCGGGCAGTTCATCGCCATCGTGGCCCTGACCCAGCTCAGCGAAAGCCTGCAGCATGCCAATGTGCGGCTCTGGTTCGGACAGGTGGGCGAGCGCCTGTGGGTCAGCCCGCGTTTCCACCGGATGCACCACAGCATAGGCACCGGCCATGAGCCGGCGGGAAAAAACACCGCCAGGGGCCACAACTTCGGGGTCTTGCTGCCCTGGTGGGACGTGTTTTTCGGCACCGCCAACTTCGAGCAGCGTTACGACCCGACCGGCGTACGCGACCAGGTCGAGCAGTCGCGCGACTACGGCCGCGGGTTCTGGTCGCAGCAGTGGCTGGGGCTGAAGCGGCTGGTCGGCCGCGCCTGATTCCAGCAAGGACTCAGGCGCAGCGGCCTTCCGGGTGCATCCTTCGACAAGCTCACGACGAACGGAGAAAGAGGCGTCCGCGAAGGCACCTCTGTGCAAGCAGGGGCCGCGGGTCCGGCTTCGCCGGCCCGCAGGCGCAGCGGCCCCCTCGGGGGGCAGGGAGCTACACGCAGTGAGCGACCGTGGGGGCTACACTTCTTTCATGAACAAGCTTCTCGACGCCTTCTGGCGCGCAACCATGTACTGCCTGCACCCCCGGGTGATTGCGCTGTCGTTCTTGCCGCTGATCATCATGGGCGTCATCTCGCTCGGGCTCGGCTATTTTTTCTGGGAAGACGCCCTGGCCGCCGTGCGCAGTGGCCTGGAAAGTTATGAGCTGCTGAGCACCATGGTGCGCTGGCTCGAGGGCCTGGGGCTGGGCAACCTGCGGGTGGTGCTGGCGCCGGCGCTGCTGCTTTTCATGGCCATCCCGGTGATCGTGATTGCCGCGCTGCTGTTTGTCGCGATGCTGATGACGCCGGCCATGGTGGCGCTGGTGGCCGAGCGCCGCTTTCCACTGCTGGAGCGCAAAAAGGGCGGCTCGCTCGTGGCCAGCCTGTTCTGGTCGCTCAGCTCCACCCTGCTGGCGGCCATTGCGCTGGTCGTCTCGATGCCGCTGTGGCTGGTCCCGCCGCTGATACTGATCCTGCCGCCGCTGATCTGGGGCTGGCTGACCTACCGCGTGATGGCCTACGACGCGCTGGTCGATCATGCGAGTGCCGAAGAGCGGCGCGAGATCTTTCGCCGCCACCGGGGCAGCCTGCTGGGCATCGGCGTGCTCAGCGGCTACCTGGGCGCCGCGCCCAGCCTGATCTGGGCCTCAGGGGCGATGTTTGTCGCCATGGCGCCCATCCTGGTGCCGGTGGCGATCTGGATCTACACGCTCGTGTTTGCTTTTTCATCCCTCTGGTTTTCCCATTACTGCCTGGCGGCGCTGGAGCAGCTTCGCAAGCAGAACAATGCCCTGGTCCCCGATCCCCTTGCGCGGGATGCTATTGAAAAAATAGCGGATGACGTCCTGCCCGCAGGCCCTGCGGGGCCTGCGCCGACACTGGGCGCGCCGGGTGGCCAGCCCGGTTTCCTGCCCTGACTTTCCTGTTTTTTCCATGACCACACACTTCGGACTCATCATCGTCGGCGACGAAATCCTGTCGGGCAAACGCGCCGACAAACACCTGCCCAAGGTGATTGAACTGCTGGCCGCGCGCGGCCTGCCGCTCAGTTATGCCGACTACGTGGGCGACGACCCCGAACGCATCACGGCCACGCTGGCGCGCGCCTTCGCCGCTGCACGCGCCACGGGCGATGTGGTTTTCTGCACCGGCGGCATTGGTGCCACGCCGGACGATCACACCCGCCAGTGCGCTGCGCGCGCGCTGGGTGTGGCGCTGGCGCTGCACCCCGAGGCCGAGCGCCTGATCCGGGAGCGCATGCAGGACATCGCCAAGGAGCAGGGCGTGCCCTATGAACCGGACCGGCACGACAACATCCACCGCCTGAACATGGGCATGTTTCCGGCAGGCGCCGAGATCATTCCCAACCCCTACAACAAGATTCCGGGCTTCAGTGTCCAGGCGGGGGCGGGCGCCGTCCACTTCGTTCCTGGATTCCCTGTCATGGCCTGGCCAATGGTGGCGTGGCTGCTGGACACGCACTATGCCGGCTTGCACCAAAAATTGGCCTACGCGGAAAAGTCGGTGATCGTGATGGGGTCCATGGAGGCTGCGTTGACGCCGCTGATGCTCGACATCGAGGCCCGCCACAGCGGGGTCAAAGTGTTCAGTTTGCCAAGTGTGGACCACCCCGAATATGGCCGGCACATCGAGCTGGGCGTCAAGGGCGCACCCGATGCCGTGAGTGCCGCCTATCCGGCGCTTATCGAGGGCCTGCACACTTTTAACGCCAAGCTTGGCCCCGAATTGGTGCGCTAATTAATTGCACCGATAAAGTGCATTTCTGCTTGGCACTTTTGTGGTGCATTAATTTTCTCGCTCCTTTTGCGGTTTTGCGCATCCGGTGCTGCCCAAACGAGGGGCGGATGACGGCACAATCAGGGGCTTGGCTTTAAATCACCGGCAAACACCCGCGAGGGAGGTTTGGCACAAAAAGTGCATTCGACCACGCCGAAACAATTTTTTAACCACCATCCAGCAACAGGAGATTCTGATGGCAAAGACCGTCGCAGACGTCATGAAAATGGTCAAGGAAAACGAAGTCAAGTTTGTTGACTTCCGTTTTACCGACACCCGGGGCAAAGAGCAGCACGTGACCGTGCCCGTGTCCCACTTTGACGAAGACAAATTCACTTCGGGCCATGCCTTTGACGGCTCTTCTGTTGCCGGCTGGAAAGGCATTGAAGCTTCCGACATGCAGTTGATGCCTGACCCGAAGACGGCCAACATCGACCCGTTCTTCGAAGAAACCACGCTGTTCATGAGCTGCGACGTGCTGGAACCCAGCGACGGCAAGGCCTATGACCGCGACCCGCGCTCCATCGCACAGCGCGCCGAGGCCTACCTGAAGGCTTCCGGCCTGGGCGACACCGCCTATTTTGGCCCCGAGCCTGAATTTTTCATCTTCGACGACGTGCGCTGGAACACCGACATGTCGGGCACCTTCTTCAAGATCGAAGAGTACGAAGCCCCCTGGAATTCGGGCGCCAAACTCGAAGGCGGCAACCGCGGCCACCGTCCCACCGTCAAGGGTGGCTATTTCCCGGTGCCACCGGTCGACAGCACGCAGGACATGCGCGCCGAGATGTCCCTGATCCTCGAATCGCTGGGCATCCCGGTTGAAGTGTTCCACCACGAAGTGGCGGGCGCCGGCCAGAACGAAATCGGCACCCGGTTCAGCACGCTGGTGCAGCGCGCCGACTGGACGCAGATCCTCAAGTACGTGGTGCAGAACGTGGCCAATGCCTACGGCAAAACCGCCACCTTCATGCCCAAGCCCATCGTTGGCGACAACGGCTCCGGCATGCACGTGCACCAGTCGATCTGGAAAGACGGCAAAAACCTGTTTGCCGGCGACGGCTACGCCGGCCTGTCGGACTTTGCGCTGTACTACATCGGCGGCATCATCAAGCACGCACGCGCGCTGAACGCCATCACCAACCCCGGCACCAACAGCTACAAGCGCCTGGTGCCTGGTTACGAGGCACCGGTCAAGCTGGCTTACTCGGCGAAAAACCGCTCGGCATCGATCCGCATTCCTTACGTGGCCAACCCCAAGGGCCGCCGCATCGAGGCGCGTTTTCCCGATCCACTGATGAACCCCTACCTCGGCTTTGCAGCCCTGATGATGGCTGGTCTCGATGGCGTGGAAAACAAGATCCATCCCGGCGAAGCCGCCACCAAGGACCTGTACCATCTGCCGCCCGAGGAAGATGCGAAAGTGCCAACCGTGTGCCACAGCCTGGACCAGGCGCTGGACTGCCTCGACGTGGGCCGCAGCTTCCTGACCAAGGGCGGTGTGTTCACCGATTCCATGATCGACGCCTACATCGAGCTGAAAATGGGCGAGGTCACGCGTTTGCGTCAGGCCACCCACCCGATCGAGTTCGACATGTACTATTCACTGTAATTTTTTACAGTCTGTGGTCAAAAAAGGACGGCGAAAGCCGTCCTTTTTCATTGGACCGCATGGTTATCTGGTAGCCCATTTTGCTTTTTGACACCTTTGCGTGATACTGACAGACCGTCCTTGCCCTAACAGGCGCTTGGGGTTACGCATGAAACCTACAGTACTTCTTTCAATTTCGACCCTACTTCTCGCCGGCAGCGTCTCTGCTGCGCTTGCGCAGGAGCGCATCTACCGCTGCGGCGGCAAGGAAGGCGCTGCGCCCGAATACATCAACAACGCCAAGGATGCGCAGTCGCGGGGCTGCAGGCAGATTGAAGGCGGCAATGTGACGGTGGTCCAGACCATGCCGCAGAGCCGACCTGCTGCGGTGCGTGTGGCGGCAGCGGCGCAGGCATCGCCTGCCGCGGGCAACGACGCGCAACGCGCCCGGGACAGCGACACACGCGCCATCCTGGAGTCCGAACTCAAAAAGGCCGAGCTCCGGCTCGCCGAGCAGCAAAAAGAGTACAACAACGGCCAGCCGGAGAAGCAAGGCATCGAAGGGCGCAATTACCAGCGCTACCTGGACCGTGTGGCTGAAATGAAGGAAAGCATCGCCCGCCACGAGAGCGACATCGCCGGCCTGAAGCGTGAAATTTCCCGTTTGCCGGTAAACATCGTCCGTCAGTAACCCGTTCTGCGTCAGAATGGAAGGCTTGAAAAAGCCCATTCTTTCCGCGCCCGCCGCCGCTCCGGCCACCCCCCGTTTCCAGTCCTTTGACCTGCTGGCCACACTGGTCGCCGTGGTGCGCACCAGCGGTGTGGTGGTGTTTGCCAACGCGGCGCTCGAAGACGCGCTGGGCACCTCGCGCCGCACCATCGAAGGCTCCCAGCTCCCCGACTGCTTCACCGAGCCGGCCATTCTGCACAACGCACTTGAAGGCGCGGGCAGCAATGAATTTGCCGCGCTGCGTTACGACGCCTGGCTCAAGCCGCTGAACCGCGAACCCATGCCCGTGCATGTGGTGGTGGCGCAGACCGACACACCGGGCGAGGCCATCGTGGAGTTGCTGCCGCTCGAGCAGCAGGCCAAGCAGGACCGCGAGGAGCGCCTGATCGATCAGGCCCAGGCCAACAAGGAGTTGATCCGCAACCTGGCGCACGAGATCAAGAACCCGCTGGGCGGCATCCGCGGCGCGGCGCAGCTGCTGCAGATGGAGATCGAGTCCAAAGAGCTGACCGAGTACACCCAGGTCATCATTCATGAGGCCGATCGCCTGCAGTCCCTGGTGGACCGGCTGCTGGCACCGCACCGTCGCCCGCACCTGGTGGGCGACGTCAACATCCATGAGGTGTGCGAACGGGTCCGCTCGCTGATCCTGGCGGAGTTTCCGCGCGGCCTGCGCGTCATGCGCGACTATGACATCTCGATTCCCGACTTCCGCGGTGACCGCGAACAACTGATCCAGGCGGTGCTCAACATCACGCACAACGCTGCGCAGGCGCTCGTCGAGCGTGTGGCCGCGGGGGACGCGCAGATCACTTTCAGGACGAGAATTGCCCGGCAGGTAACTTTTGGCAAGCAGCGCTATCGCTTGGCATTGGAATTGCATGTTATCGACAATGGACCGGGCGTTCCGGACTCCATCAAGGACCGCATCTTCTATCCCCTGATCTCAGGGCGCGAAGGCGGTTCCGGACTGGGGCTGACATTGGCGCAAACCTTTGTTCAGCAACACCACGGCTTGATTGAGTGCGAGAGCGTCCCCGGCCGCACGGATTTCAAGTTGCTGATTCCTCTGCCTTGACATTCGTTGTCTTTCACAGATAACCGGTAGTACCAAAGGGACGAAAACATGAAACCGATCTGGATTGTGGATGACGACCAGTCCATCCGGTTTGTGCTGGAAAAAGCCTTGCTGCGTGAAGGCCTGCCGACGCGCAGTTTCACCAACCCGCGCGAGGTGCTCAGCGCACTGGAAAGTGCCACCGAAGAAGACGGACCGCAGATCCTGGTCAGCGACATCCGCATGCCCGGCGGCTCGGGCCTGGACCTGCTCGAGAAGGTCAAGGAAAAACTGCCCGGCTTGCCGGTCATCATCATGACGGCCTTCTCCGATCTGGACAGCGCCGTGTCGGCCTTCCAGGGCGGTGCTTTCGAATACCTGCCCAAACCCTTCGACCTGCCCAAGGCGGTGGAGCTGATCCGCCGCGCCGTCGAGGAAAGCCAGCGTGAGGAAGTGGCCGAGGAACGCATGGCCGCCACGCCCGAAATGCTGGGCCAGGCGCCGGCCATGCAGGACGTGTTTCGCGCCATTGGCCGCCTGAGCCAGAGCATGGTGACGGTGATGATCACCGGCGAGTCCGGTTCCGGCAAGGAACTGGTGGCGCGTGCGCTGCACAAACATTCACCGCGTGCCAACGGGCCGTTTGTGGCCATCAACACGGCCGCCATCCCGAAAGACCTGCTCGAGTCCGAACTGTTCGGCCATGAGCGCGGCGCTTTCACCGGCGCGCAGACCATGCGCCGCGGCCGTTTCGAGCAGGCCGACGGTGGCACGCTGTTCCTCGACGAAATCGGCGACATGCCGTTTGACCTGCAGACGCGGCTGTTGCGCGTGCTCAGCGACGGCAATTTCTACCGCGTCGGCGGCCACAACGCCGTCAAGACCAATGTGCGCGTGATCGCCGCGACGCACCAGGACCTGGAGCAGCGCGTGAAGGAGGGCGGTTTCCGGGAAGATCTGTTCCACCGCCTCAACGTGATCCGCCTGCGCCTGCCGGCGCTGCGCGAGCGGCGCGAAGACGTGTTCATGCTGACGCGCCACTTTTTGCAGCAAAGCGCCAAGCAGCTCGGCGTGGAGCCCAAGCGCATCTCCGATGCGGCCCTGCAGCAACTGAGCACCTTCAGTTTTCCCGGCAATGTGCGCCAGCTCGAGAACATCTGCCACTGGCTGACCGTGATGGCGCCGGCCCAGGTCATCGAAGCCAAGGACCTGCCGCCCGAGGTGCTGGGAGCCGTGCCCGAACCGGGCAGGGCGCCGGTGCCCATCGAAGGCGGCACGGCGCCGCAGCGGCCTTTGTCCATGCCGGCCGAGTTGCCGCGGGCCGCCGCGCCTGACGCTGCGCATGCCGGCGCCGCGGTGCTGCCCGCAGAGGCGGGCAGCCAACCCATGGCTGCCAACGGCAGCAGCTGGGAAAGCGGGCTCGAGGCCGAAGCCATGGCCTTGCTGGCGACCGGGCGCAGCGACGTGTGGGATGTGCTGACCCGGCGCTTCGAGTCGAAGCTGATCCAGACGGCGCTGCTCAACACGCGCGGGCGCCGCATCGAAGCCGCGCAGAAGCTGGGCATAGGCCGCAACACCATCACGCGCAAGATCCAGGAGCTCAATCTGGAGTGACTGGCCCCCACGGTCGCTCACTGCGTGTAGCTCCCTGCCCCCCGAGGGGGCCGCTGCGCCTGCGGGCCGGCAAAGCCGGACCCGCGGCCCCTGCTTGGTTGAAGAGGCGCTACCGTCGCTGACCGCATGGACGCCTCCCTTGATTTAAAGTCCTGCCATGAGCCGCTTAGCACTGACCCGCGACAAGATCTACAAAACCGTGGCGCGCCAGCTGCATGGCCAGGTGCCGTGCTGGGTCTGCGGTGAACATGTGTTGCCGGCCGCTGCCACGCTGGAGCACATCCGGCCCCTGAGCGAAGGCGGCAACAGCCACGCGGAGAACCTGGCCATCAGCCATGAGGTCTGCAACGGCCAGCGGCATGCGCTGGGGAAGGTGGCCGAATCGGCGCAGTCTCCCGGGCAGGTGCAGCGCCGCTCGTAGGCCAAAACGGGCTGCGCCCCTTTGCTGGTGGGTGCAGGTAGCTACGCTTTAGATAGCAAATCGAACTCGGCAATCACCGGCACATGGTCGCTGGGCCGTTCGTTTTTGCGCGGCAGCTTGTCGATCACGCAGCTCTTCACGGCGGGTTTGAGCGTGTCGCTGATCAGGATGTAGTCAATGCGCAGGCCGCGGTTGCGGCGGAAGGCGAACTCGCGGTAGTCCCACCACGAGTAACTTTTCTCCGGCTGCTCGAACAGCCGGAAAGCATCGTGCAGGCCCAGCCCCAGCAGCCCTTTCAGGTGCTCGCGCTCTTCGGTCGTGTGGTGGATGGTTTCGCGCAGGCCCTCGGCGTCATAGGTGTCGCGGTCGTCCATCGTGATGTTGAAGTCACCCACCACCACCAGCCTGGGGTGGGCCGCGAGTTCAGCCTTGAGCCAGGTGCGCAGGCCGTCCAGCCAGCGCAGCTTGTACTCGAACTTGTCGGTGCCGGGCGCCTGGCCGTTGACGAAATAGCCATTGACCAGCCGCAACTCGCCTTGCGGCGTGTCCAGCGTCGCGGCAATCACGCGCGACTGCTCGTCGCTGAACCCGTTGATGTTTTTGACGATGTCCCGAGGCGGTGTGCGGCTCAGGATGGCCACGCCGTTGTAGGTCTTCTGCCCGAAGACGGCGCACTGGTAACCGGCAGCCGCCAAAGCCTCCAGTGGAAACTTGTCGTCGCTGAGCTTGAGTTCCTGCAGGCACAAGGCATCCACCGGGTTGGCGGCCAGCCAGTCGAGCACCTGCGGCAGGCGCACCGCGAGCGAGTTTACATTCCAGGTCGCGATTTTCATGCTTTTTGTGTTCCAGCCCTTTGAATACGGGCGTGCGTAGCTATCAAATATGGAGCAATGCCAGGGCGCCTACCAGCAGGCCCACGCCGGCGAGTGCGAACATGCCGTACTCCAGCCACTTCTTGCGCGTCAGCAGGGCGATTGCCGCCAGGGCGATAGACACCTGCAGCACGGTGGTCGCTTGCGCCCAGCGGTGATGGAGGTGCATTTGTTCGTCGGACGACTTGTCCCAGGCGGTCGCCTCGGATTCGAGTTTTTCGGCGACCGCCTTGATCTCGTTTTTCTCGCTTTCGTAGCGGTCAATCTTGCCCTGGTAGGCGACCTTCTTGTCGTCAGGCGCCAGGTCGCGCGCAAATTCGGCCAGCGATTGCTTGGTGCTTTTGGACTGAAAGTAATTCCATTGGTTCGACGCTTCGGTCTTCTTGATCGCTGCGTTGTTTTTATACAGGCCCGCGTTGGCCTGGGTGGCCCCGCCCATGTAGGAAAAAATGGCACCGACGGTGGCAATGATGGCCGTCACCACGGCGATCTGCGCGATCATGCCGCCGCCTTTGTCGTGCCCGCCCTGCGCGGCGTGCTCCAGTTCGTGGTCGTGCGGCCCATGCACGTGAAATCCTGCTCCTGACATATCAAGTTTTCCTTTGTTTGTTGTAAGTGATGAAACTGAACTTCAGGCCGGTTGGCGACGTGTGGTCATCTCTGGCGGTTTCCGCCCATGCCGGGCCCAGCACCGGCGCCAGGGCATCCCCTGCAAAGTCCTGCGCAATCTCGGTGACCTCGGCGCGGCTGGCCAGCGGCTCGGCCTGCGCATAGATCTGCGCACCACCGATGATCCAGGCCTCGGGCGCCGGTCCGGCCAGCTGCAGGGCTTCTTCGAGGCTTCCGGCGCGCTGCGCGCCTTCGGCCTGCCAGTCCGCTTGCCGCGTGATCACGATGTTGGTCCGCCCCGGCAGCGGACGGAATTTCGGCGGCAGCGAGTCCCAGGTCTTGCGGCCCATGAGAACCGGACAGCCCTGGGTCAGCTGCTTGAAGTGCGCCAGGTCTTCCGGCAGATGCCAGGGCATGACGCCGTCCTTGCCGATCACGCCGTTGGCCGCGCGGGCGTAGATGAGGTTGATGCGGGGAGAGGTCATGAGTTGTACTGCCTGAGCCGTTCTTCAAGTGTTCCTGTGTGCAGCTCAAACAGGTGGTTGTCGAAATCGTAAAAATAAAGCGATTGGCCCTCCCCGGGGACGCGCGGCCTGGCCGGACGAACCTCCGCGCCTATGGCGCGCAGCCGGGTTTCAAAGCCGGGCAGCTCGCTTGCTTCCACCTTCCATGCCAGGTGCCGGTAGCTGCGCTCGGCCGGTGGGTCGCCCTCCATGGCTACCAGCCAGGTGTCGCCAAGCATGAAAAATTTTTCCCGTGACAGCGAAAAATTCCTGGCCTTGCTGTCGTAGACCTCTTTCGCACCCAGGCCCTCGCAAAGAAACAGTGCCATACGATCAAGGTCTCGCACAATGAAGGTGATGTGGCTGACGCCCTGGACAGGCATAAACGTCCCTATACCGCGACAGGCGCCTTGATCGCCGGATGGTGTTCGTACTCGAGGAACTCGAAGTCTTCGAACTCGTAATCGAAGATCGAAGCGGGCTTGCGCTTGATGTTGAGCGTCGGGTAGGGGAAGGGTGCGCGGCTCAGTTGCAGCGCCACCTGCTCGGCGTGGTTGCTGTAGATGTGGCAGTCGCCGCCGGTCCAGATGAAATCGCCGACGTCCAGGTCGCACTGCTGCGCCACCATGTGGGTCAGCAGGGCGTAGCTGGCGATGTTGAAGGGCACGCCGAGGAAAATGTCGGCGCTGCGCTGGTAGAGCTGGCAGCTGAGCTTGCCCTTGCCGCCCGGCTCGGTGGCCGGGGCCACGTAAAACTGGAAAAACGCATGGCAGGGCATCAGCGCCATCTTCGACAGATCGGCCACGTTCCAGGCGCTGACGATGATGCGGCGCGAGTCGGGGTTGGTTTTCAGGGTCTGGATGACTTCGGCGATCTGGTCGATGTGGCCGCCGTCCGGCGTGGGCCAGCTGCGCCACTGCACGCCGTAGACCGGGCCCAGGCTACCGTCTTCGCGCGCCCACTCGTCCCAGATGGTGACGCCGCGGGCCTTCAGCCAGTTGTTGTCGCTCGACCCTTGCAGAAACCACAGCAGTTCGTGCACGATGGACTTGAGGTGGACCTTCTTGGTGGTCACCAGCGGGAAGCCTTCGTTGAGGTCAAAACGCATCTGGTAGCCGAACACGCTTTTGGTGCCGGTGCCGGTGCGGTCGGCCTTGAACACGCCATGGGTGTCCACATGGCGCATGAAATGCTCGTACTGGGAGCGGATAGGGCGGGGCGACACGTTAATAAGCTCCAAAAAGGCAGTCCATGGCGGCAACGATGAGTTCACTCTGGTCTTGCAGACCGGTAACGCGTTTTTTCAATTCCCGCGCCGGAAACGCGGCGAGAGCGGCGGTGTCCAGTACCACCACTTTACCGTCGACTTCGAATACCGGGTTCAAGTCACGCATGGGATGCGGGTACTGCGCGGCTGGACGCATGGGGATGACAACGCGTGAATCCAGACTGTTGATGTAATCGTTCTGGACATCCAGCAGAAAGGGCGCGATCTTACGCCGCGTGGCATCGGGGTTGGCATAAACATCGTAACGTGCCATCGCTAGAAGGTCCGGTAGTTCGCCAGCGGCAGGCCTTCCCTGGCGATGCGTGCGTTGTACTCCGCGACGGCCTCCCGGTTTTCCTCGTTCCATTGCTCCCAGTAACGGCGTCGCACCTCGGCGGCCAGCAACGTGTCAACGGTCTGGGAAACATTCATGCCCATCTCGCGCGCCATTTCCAGCACCTTGGCGTTGAGCGACAGGTTGGTGGCCTTTTTGGCCGCGTTGTCAAATTTCAGCATGGCGCATCTCCATGAGTCATGCGCATATTATATGCGCAGCACCCGCCCGGGGTTCATCAGGTTGTCGGGGTCCAGGCCGCGCTTGATGGCCCGCATCAGGCCAAGGGCCACCGGCGATTTGTGCTTTTCGAGCTTGTCGAGTTTGAGGCTGCCGACGCCGTGTTCGGCCGAGATCGAGCCGCCGAAGGCCTGCACCGAGTCGTAGACCAGGGCGTTGACGTTTTCTTCCTGGTCGCGCAGAAACGCGGCCGCATCGCCGTCGGCCGGGGCCTGCACGTTGTAGTGCAGGTTGCCGTCACCGAGGTGGCCGAAGTTGACGAGGCGCACGCCCGGGATGGCTTTTTCGAGCAACTGGTCGGTGACGCGCACAAACTCGGGAATCAGCGAGACCGGCACCGAGATGTCGTGTTTGATGTTCAGGCCCTCTTCGGCCTGCGCCAGCGGGATGCTTTCGCGCACGTGCCAGAGCTGGTGCGCCTGCTGCAGGTTTTCCGCGACCACGGCATCGGTGACGCAACCGTCTTCCATGGCGGTTTCCAGCAGGCGCTCGAACTGCTCGCGCGCATGGCTTTCCGACTTGTGGTCGGAATTTTCCAGCAGCACGCAAAATGCCGTGTCCTCGTACAGCGGCACGCGCTGCTGCTTGAAGTGTTTGGCCACCAGGCCGAGCGCAAACTGGCCCATGACTTCAAACCCGGTCAGGCCCGCGCCCAGGTGGCGGTGCGCCAGCCCGAGCAGGGTGACGGCGTCCTCCATCGACGGCACGGCCGCCCAGGCGGTGAGCTGCGCGGCCGGCATGGGATAGAGCTTCATGGTCGCGGCCGTGATGATGCCCAGCGTGCCTTCGCTGCCGATGAACAGGTCGCGCAGGTCGTAGCCGGTGTTGTCCTTGCGCAGGCCGGACAGGCCTTCCCAGACCTCGCCTTGCGCGGTGACCACTTCCAGCCCGAGGCAGAGGTCGCGTGCATTGCCGTAACGCACGACCTGCGTGCCGCCGGCGTTGCTGCCCAGGTTGCCGCCAATCGTGCAGCTGCCTTCGGCGGCCAGGCTCAGCGGAAACAGGAAGCCGGCTTTCTCGGCGGTTTCCTGCAGGGTCTGCAAGATGCACCCGGCTTCGACCGTCATGCTCAGGTTGGCGCTGTCGATGGCGCGCACCGCGTTCATGCGCTGCAGGCTCAGCACCACCTGGCGGCCGGAGGCGTCGGGTGTCGAGCCCCCGACCAGGCCGGTGTTGCCGCCCTGCGGCACCATGGACACACCGGCCGCGGCGCAGGCCCGGACGACGGCCGCCACCTGCGCCGTATTGGCCGGGCGAACCACGGCCAGCGCCTTGCCGCGCGCGCGTTTGCGCCAGTCCAGCTCCCAGGCCGAGAGGTCGCCCGCGGTCAGCACATGGGCGTCGCCGACGATGGCGCGCAAGGCATCGAGAATTTTTTCCATAGGTGGGTCAGGCAGCAGGTTGAATGGTTTTTACGCCGTTTTTCAGGCGGATGCGCACATGCAGGGCGCAGGCGGTGAACAGCAGCAGGCACAGCACGACTTCGGCCATCGCCAGGTAATTGCCGGGCGGCTTGTCGCTCCAGGCGCGCACCGCGCCTTCGGTGAAATACAGCCAGACCATCAGGCTGAGCCAGCGGTAGGTGTACATGCGGTTTTTCAGCAGGCCGGCCAGCGGAAAACACAGCGGCAGCACCTTCAGGGCCAGCAGCGAGCCGCCCGGCCGCAGCGGCGCCAGCCACATCTCCCAGGCTAGGCCGAGAATGATCAGGGCGGCCAGGCTGCCCACTGCCAGCCAGCGTGTGGCGTCTATCTGTGTTGTTTTGTCGATGGTCATGTTGATGCTTGTGTCGATGGCATGATACCGGGGATGAAATTCCAGCAGTCCCTGCAGCAGTTATTGACGGACCTGTCCCACTTTCCCTGGCGCGACACCGCCATCACGCTGCGCCAGCGCTTCCGCGACGACCACATGGGCCTGACGGCCAGCAGCCTGACCTTCACCACCAGCATCGCGCTGGTGCCGTTTTTCACGGTGGCGCTGGCCATCTTCACCGCCTTTCCGATGTTTTCCAAGCTGCAGGGCGCGCTGCAGGCCTGGCTGGTCAACAGCCTGATTCCCGACAACATCTCGCGCCAGGTGCTCGGTTACCTGACGCAGTTCGCCAAACAGGCGAACAAGCTCGGCGTCGCCGGCCTGGCGGTGCTGCTGGTCACGGCTATCGCGATGATCCTGACGATAGACCGCACGCTCAACGGCATCTGGCGCGTGAAAAAGCCGCGGCCGCTGGCGCAGCGCGTGCTGATTTACTGGGCCGCCATCACGCTGGGCCCGCTGGTGCTGGGCGCCAGCCTGGCGGTGACGTCCTATGTCATCTCCGGCTCGCGCGGCGTGGTGGGCGACATGCCCGGCGTGTTGCGCGTGTTGCTGGACGTGCTGCAGTTCTTCCTGCTGGCCGGTGGCATGGCGGCCCTGTACCACTATGTGCCCAACACCTTTGTGCGCTGGGGCCATGCCTGGGCCGGCGGCCTGTTTGTCGCGGCGGGCATCGAGCTGGCCAAGAAGCTGCTGACGCTGTACCTGAGCAGCGTGCCGACCTATTCGCTGGTGTACGGCGCTTTTGCCACCTTGCCGATCCTGCTGGTCTGGATTTACGTGGCCTGGGTCATCGTGCTGATGGGGGCGGTGATTGCCGCCTACCTGCCCAGCCTGCTGGCCGGTGTGGCGCGGCGCGGCAGTGCGCACGGCTGGCAGTTCCAGCTGGCGGTGGAACTGCTGCAGCAACTGCACCGGGCGCGCAGTACCACGCGCATCGGGCTGGAAGGCTCGGAGCTGGCGCGGGCGCTGCAGGTCGACGTGCTGCAACTCGAACCCGTGCTGGAGACCCTGATGGCGCTGGACTGGATAGGCCAGCTGACCGACCCGGAGGACGAACACGAGGCGCGTTACCTGCTGCTCGCCGACCCGGCCGCCACCGCGCTGGAACCGCTGATGGCACAGCTGCTGCTGAGCCAGGACCCGTCCATGAAAAGTTTATGGGAAAACGGGCATTTCTCGGCGCTGCGCCTGCGCGACGTGTTATGAAAATGATAGCAAAGCGGGCGCCGGCCGCACGCGTTCACTAGCCGGCTTTTTTCGCCGCCTCGTAACGCGCCTTGTTTTCCGCGTTGGGCGGGTACAGGCCCGGCAGGGCCGCCCCCTTGTCGACCTCGCTCATGATCCAGGACTCGAGCCGCTCCTGTTCGGGGGCCAGCAGCAGCATCTCCTCCAGCAGCGCCGCCGGGATCAGCACCGCGCCGTCGTCGTCGACCACGATCACGTCGCCCGGAAACACCGCCACGCCGCCGCAGGCGATCGGCCGCTGCCAGTCCACAAAGGTCAGGCCCGCCACCGAGGGCGGCGCGGCAGCGCCGCTGCACCAGACCGGCAGGCCGGTGCCCAGCACGCCAGCCTGGTCGCGCACCACGCCGTCAGTCACCAGCGCCGTCACGCCGCGCTTTTGCATGCGGGCGCACAGGATGTCGCCAAAAATGCCGGCGTCGCTGACACCCATCGCGTCCACCACGGCGATGCAGCCTGCGGGCATGTCTTCAATCGCGGCGCGCGTCGAGATCGGCGAGGACCAGGACTCGGGCGTCGCCAGGTCTTCGCGCGCCGGCACGAAGCGCAGCGTGAACGCGCGGCCCACCAGGCGCGGCTGGCCGGTGCGCAGCGGCCGGGCGCCGCGCAGCCAGACATTGCGCAGGCCTTTTTTCAGCAGCAGCGTGGTCAGCGTGGCGGTGGTGATCTGCGAGAGGAGGGCGATGGCTTTGGGGTCGAGCTGCATGGCGATGGGGCTGTTCACGGGAATCTCCGTCAAGGGTTGAAATGGTTCAGGCAAGTTCAGCCAGACGCCGGGTTTGTCGGCTGGTCAGGCGTGCAATGTCGGCAATGTCTGCCGCCGAGAGTTTGGGGCCGGGCTTGCGGATGGCCGCGCTGGCGATCACGCCGCGTTCGGCCAGGATGTGCTTGCGCACCGCCAGGCCAATGCCGGCCTGCTGCTCGTAGCGGGCCAGCGGCAGGTAGGCATCAAAAATGTCGTGCGCTTTTTCAATGTCGCCGGCCGCATGGGCCCGGCACACGTCCACCATCATCTCGGGGTAGGCAAAGCCGGTCATGGCGCCATCCGCGCCGCGCGTGAGTTCTTCGGGCAGGAACAGGCCGCCGCCATTGCCCGTGAGGATGGAAACGCGCCGCACCTCGCCGCGCTCGCTGGCCGCACGAATGCTGGAGAGCTTGGCCAGGCCGGGGCAGTCTTCGTGCTTGAGCATGACGCAGGTGGGGGCGTTTTTCAGGATGCGCAGGATCACCGGGGTGGACATCTGCACGCCTGTGGACACCGGGTGGTCCTGCAGGACCCAGGGCACGTCCGGCCCCAGGGTTTCACTGACCATGTCAAAGTAAGCCACGATCTGGTCGTCGCTGCGCACGGTGGCGGGCGGCGCCACCATCACACCGGCGGCCCCCATGGCCATCACGCTTGCCGTCAACTCGCGCATGGGGGCAAAGCCGGGGGCGGATGCACCGACCACCACCGGCACGCGGCCTGCGGTCCGGGTCAGCACCTGTTGGACAAACAGGCGCGATTCCTCGGCCGTCAGCTTGGTGGCCTCGCCCATGATGCCCAGCACGGTCAGGCCGGTCACGCCCTGGTCCAGGCAGAAATCGACCATGCGGTCGGTGCTGGCCAGGTCCAGCGCACCGCTGTCGGTGAAGGGGGTGACGGCAATCAGGTAAACGCCTGTGGCGCAGGCATCGAGTTTGTTCACAACCAGCTCCAGAAATGAGGTCTTGTTTGTTTCCGCGACGGGGGAGCAGGCACAGCCATCGACTCAGGCCGGCTGCAACTGCCTGCGGAAGTATTGCATGGCCAGCACGGCGATCACCAGCCCGAAGCCGATCACGTCGGCCACGGCGCTGGGGTAGACCAGGGCAAAGCCGGCGACGATCAGCATCCAGCGCTCCGGCAGCGTGGTGCGCTTCAGGGCCCAGCCCTGAAAACCGCCGGCCAGCGCAGCGATGCCGATGGCGGCGGTGACCGTGACCTCCGCGATGGACCACCAGTTGGCCGTGGCGAGCGCCTTGCTCGAACCCATCAGCAGCAACCCCTGGCCTTCGGGCGCGAGCACGAACATGAAGGGCACCAGGAAGGCCGGCACGGTGTACTTCCAGCATTGCAGCGTGGTCTTGTAGGGGTCACCGCCGGTGATGGCGGCCGCGGCAAACGGCGACAGCGCGGTGGGCGGCGACACTTCGGACAGCACCGCGTAATAGAAGATGAACATGTGCGCGGCGAAGTCGGGCACGCCGAGCTTGATCAAGGCCGGCGCGGCAATCACCGCGCAGATGATGTAGGACGCCGTGACGGGCACGGCCAGGCCAACGATCCACACCACCAGCGAGGTGTACAGCGCGGTCAGCAGCAGGGAGCCGCCCGCGTAGTCGATCACGATGGAACTGAACTTCAGGCCCAGGCCGGTGAGCGTGACCACGCCGACGATGATGCCCGCGCCGGCGCAGGTGGCCGCGACATTGAGCACGCCGATTGAGCCGCCTTCCATGGCCTTCACGAAAGGCGACTGGAACAGGTTTTTGCCGAGCGAGCCCTTGCCCTGAAACAGGTCGTAGGAAAACAGGGCCGTGTCGCGGCGCAGAAAGCTGGTGAGGAAGGACACCACCGTGGCCCAGAACACCGAGAGCACCGGCGAGAAGCCCCACATCATGAAGGCGACGATGGAAACCAGGGACAGAAAGTGGAACCAGTATTTTTTGGTCAGGTTCCAGACGGAGTCCGCCTTGGCGAATGCCGTTTTGCCCATGCCATATTTGCGGGCATCGATTTCCACCATCAGGAACAGCGCCAGGTAGAAAAGAAAAGTGGGAATCACTGCCATCAGCAGCACATCAAGGTAGGAGATCTTCAGGAACTCGGCGATCAGGAAGGCCGCGGCGCCCAGCACCGGCGGCGAGATGATGGCGCCCAGCCCGCCCGCGGCCAGCAGTCCGCCGGCGGCATTTCTTTCGTAACCCGCCTTGGCGAGCATGGGGTAGGCCACGGCCCCCAGCGTCACGGTGGTGGCGACGCCCGAGCCGGACGGCCCGCCCAGCAGAAACGAGGCCAGCACCACGGTGCGGCCCGCGCCGGTCGGCTTGCCGCCCATCGCGGCAAACGAAAAATCGATGTAGAACTTGCCCGCTCCCGAGTACTGCAGGAAGGCACCGAAAATCGTGAACAGGATGATCAGCGAGGACGACACATCGACCGCCACGCCATAGATGCCTTCCAGCGTCATGTACATCACGCCGATCAGGCGGCCGACTTCGTAGCCCTTGTGCGTCCAGGGGGCGGGCAGCCAGGGGCCGAACAGGGCATACAGGAGGAAGGCAGACGTGATGACCGGCATGATCCAGCCGTTGGTGCGCCGCATGGCTTCGAGCACCAGCACGATCAGCCCGATCCCGAAAACGATGTCCCAGGGCGCGGGCGAGGTGTTGCGGTCGGTGAAGTCGTCGCCACCCAGGATCAGGTAGACCACGATGGCGATCGACAGGGCCGCGGCGATCCAGTCCCACCACATGACGCGGTGCCGGAAGCGGCTGGCGACGGGGAACACCAGAAAGCACAGGAACAGCACGAAGCCGACATGCACCGGGCGCAGGGTTTGCGTGGGAACAATGGCGTAGGCGGTGTAGAGATGGAACACCGACATGACAAAAGCCGTCAGCGTGACGAAAACAGCCAGCCAGCCCTTGAGCTTGTTGGCCGCGCCTTCCTCGGCCTCGATGAATTCCTCGGCCTTCAGGCGCGCTGACTCGCTGACGACGATCTCCGGCGTATCCGGTGTGGTGGGTTGGCTCATGCGGTGGGTGTCTTCCTAAGGGGGAGCTTGCGGAACGAGAGGCAGAAAGCAAAACCCCCGCGGTGAGGCGGGGGTCGGTTGGCGCAAGGCTCAGTTGAGCTTGATGCCTTTTTCGGCAAAGTATTTCACCGCGCCGGGGTGAAACGGAATCGGCGTGGCGCTTGTCTTCTGGTTCTCGAGCTTGAAGTTGGCCGCCTCCTTGTGCACGGCAATCAGGTCGTCGCGCTTGTCGAAAATCGTCTTGACGATGTTGTAGGCGGTCTTGTCGTCCATGTTCTCGTGGGCGACCAGAATGTTCATCACGGTGGCCTGCTTGTTGTCGGTGTCCATGCCCCGGTAGACCTCCTTGGGGATCACGTCCTCGACGTACAGGTTGCCGTACTTCTTGTTCATCGCAGGCACCACCTCGGCATGGTCAATCATCTTGAGCTTGGTGCCGGGCGTATTGGCCAGGTCGGTCACGCCGGCGGTGGGCAGTCCGCCGACCCAGAAGAAGGCGTCGATCTTGCCGTCCTTGACGGCATTGACCGATTCGGCGACGCTGAGGCGCTCGCGCTTGATGTCGCGGTCCTTGTCCAGGCCGGCGGCTTCGATTACGCGAAACGCCATCACCTCGGTGGCGCTGCCGGGCGAACCGGTGGACACGCGTTTGCCCTTGAGGTCGGCTATTTTGGCGATGCCCCGGCCCTCGACGCTGACCACATGCATGCGGTTCGGGTACAGCACCATCAGGGTCTTGAGGGGCACCTTGTTGCCCTTGAACTTGTCTTCGCCGCGGTAGGCATCGAGCCCCGCATCGGTCATGCTGAAGCCGATATACGGTTTGCCGCTGGCGATCAGCTTGAGGTTGTCGACCGAGCCGCCCGTGACTTCGGCCGTGGCCTGCATGCCAGGCACATGCTTGGACAGCACGGCCGCCATGCCCCCGCCCATGGGGTAGTACACACCACCGGTGCCGCCGGTGGCGATGGAAATGTTTTGCGCGCCAGCGCTTAAGGACAGCGCAAGGCCTGCAAGCACTGCGTAAAAGCGGGGTTTGAAAATCAGCATGTTTGTCTCCTTGTAGGCAGGGGCGGGCCGACCAGCCCATGCAATTTTTATTCTGACACGCGGTTTTGTTAGCACACTAATAGTTTTCCCGCAGTCGGGGCGGGGTGGCGAGTTTTTCTTTCTCGCCTGGCCAGCGGTGGCTCAGAGCTTGACCTTGCCAGTCCAGATGTCCTTGTACATGACCCAGTCGCCCATGAAGCTGTAGAGCGGACGCTTGAAGGAGGCCGGCTTGTTCTTTTCAAACACGAAATGGCCGACCCAGGCAAAGCCGTAGCCGCACAGCAGGCCGGCCAGCAGCCACCACGGGTTGCGCGTTGCGACCAGCGCCGCCAGGCACAGCAGCGAGAGGCTGGAGCCTGCGAAGTGCAGGCGGCGGCAGGTGCGGTTGCTGTGCTCGCTCAGGTAGAAGGGGTAGAACTCGGCAAAACGCTTGAAGGCTTTGGCGTCTGCCGCTGCTGGGCGTGTGCTGGAGGGGGTGGTGTCCATGGCTTGTCTCCGGGCGTTGTTGTGGGGCGATGATCGCCACTTTTCCAAGCACAATAGCAGCTATGCCTGATGTGTTCAACTCCCGTTCCCCGAATGACGCTGCCAGGCGCTGGGTCGTGTGTCTGTGCGCCGACTGGTGCGGCACCTGCCGCGATTACCGGCCAGTTTTCGACCAGGTGGCTGCGGAGCACCCGGGCACATCCTTCATCTGGCTCGATATTGAAGATGAGGCTCAGGCGGCGCTGGTTGGCGAGCTGGACATTGAAACTTTCCCCACGTTGCTGATTGCCGATGGCGCCAGGCTCCGGTTCGCCGGTCCCTTGCTGCCCCATGCCGGCACGCTGTCGCGCCTGTTGGGGGCGCTGGACAAGGACAGCGCCGTGGTCACTGCGGCCGATCCGGCCCTGAACGCCTTGGTGCAAACGCTGCACCAGCAGATCAGCTCAGGCTGAACCCACCTCAAACGGGGCGTTCAAAAACCCCCGGAAGCGGGCGCGCCCGCCGCGGGTCGGCGCGGCGGTCAGGCGGTAGTCGGGGAAACGCTGCAGAAAGCGCCCGACGGCGATGCGGCCCTCCAGCCTTGCCAGACTCAGGCCCGCGCACTGGTGGATGCCAAAACCAAAGGCCAGATGGCGGTTGTTTTCGCGCGTCAGGTCCAGCTGTTCGGGGTGGTCGAATTGCGCCGGGTCGCGGTTCGCCGCGCCTATGCACAGCGTGAGCAGAGCGCCTTCTGGCAGGTCCACGCCGCCGACCTGGCAGGCCTTGAGCGCGCGGCGGTTGCCCAGCTGGTTGGACGACTCGAAACGCAGGAACTCGTCAATTTCAACAGACAAATCAGCCTCTGTCCCTTGCGGGTCCTGCGCAGACAGCTTCACTTTTGATAGCAGATGCGCCCGGGCGCCGGGCCACTCCTGCAGGGCCACCAGGGCGTTGCCGATCAGGTTGGTGGTGGTTTCGTGGCCGGCGTTGAGGATGAAAACGCAGTTTTGCAGCAACTCGGTTTCGCTCAGTGTTTCACCGGCCACGGAGCCGTCAGGCGACTTCAGGTCCTCGCCCTGGATCAGGCGCGTCAGCACATCGTGCTCCGGGTCGCCCGGATTTTTCCGGCGCTCAGCCACCAGCGTCTGGAGGTAGGCCGCGAACTCGCTGACGCTCTGGTTGCCCAGCGCTTCCTGTTCAGGTGTGAGTTTGGGTTCGAGCGCGCCCAGAATCGCCAGCGACCAGCCGCGCAGCGGTGCGCGGTCGGCATGCGGCACGCCCAGCAGGTTGCCGATGATCTCCACCGGAATCGCCGAGGCAAAGTCCTCGATCAGGTCGCCGCCGCCCCTGACCTCGATGGCATCGAGCAGGCCGTCCACCAGCGTGACCAGCCCTGACTCCATGTCGGCAATGGCCCGCCGCGTGAGGGCGCCCATGATGAGCTTGCGCACGCGTGTGTGCAGCGGCGGATCATTGAACACCAGGCTGGTCGTGTGGTGTTCGAGCAGCGGTGCGCCCGCGCCGTACTTGGGCGTGAACTCCACCTTCTTGTCCGAACTGAAGGTCTGCGCATCGCGGTAGACCGCCACCAGGTCGGCGTAACGCGTGAGGAAATACGAGCCGTCGGGCATGCGCCGCACCGGCGCCGTCTCGCGCAGCAACGCGTAGACCGGATAAGGGTTGGCATAGAAGTCGGCGGGCAGGGCGCGCAGGTCGAAGCTGGCGGCAATCTCCCGCATACGTTCGGGCGACAGGGGCGGGGTGATGGCGAAGGGCGTGGCGTCGGTCATGCGGCGATTTTGGCACGCAGGCAGCCGCGGCGCCGGCCCGTTTCGGGCCGGGTTCAGGCGGGTCGTCGGATCTGCGCACGGGTGTCAGCCGCCGGGTGTCGCGCTGCGGCCGCGCCTTGCCCTTCAGGTCAGGGGGTTTTCAGGAAATCCCGCATCGCAAACAGCGTTTCCTCCGGCGCCTCGGTCATCTGGTGGTGGCCGACCGGCAGGCTGGCGACCTGCACGGTTTTGCCGCCGGCCCGCGCCTTGTCAATCAGCGGCTGCGCGGCTTTGGCCTGCGTCATCTGGTCCTGCGCACCCAGCACAAACAGCACCGGACAGGTGATCTGCGTGATGGCGTTGTCGCCGTTGGCATAACTGTCGCAGGCCTGGAAGCCGCGGTGAAACACATTGACCTGGGTGTTGCTGGCCAGCACGCGCCGGCCCAGCGCCATGCTGGCGCCGTAGACCCAGGTGCCCGGGCCCAGCGCCGAAGGCGGTGCGGCCAGGGTGCTGCGCGAAAACACATTGATCATGGTCAGCGCCTTCATCGGCTCGTTCAAGGCGGCGTCCAGCAAGGCTGGCGACACCTTCATCGGGTAGGCGATGCCCACCAGCACGAGGTGGCTCACGCGCTCTTTCAGGCGGGAGGCGGCCTCCAGCGCAATCAGCGATCCCCAGCTGTGGCCGATCAGCGCGGCGCGCTGCACGCCGGCGGCATCGAGCAGGCCAGCCACAAAGTCGGCGGCCTCTTCGACGGTCGAGGGTGCCTCGCCCGCGCTTTTGCAGTGGCCCGGCAGGTCCACCGCCAGCACGTTCCAGCCGTGGTGGGCCAGGTAGCGGCTTTGCAAAATCCAGACACTGTGGTCGTTGAGCACGCCGTGGATGAACACCACCGTGGGTTTGGTGGCATCGAAAGGTTTGCCGCCGGTGTAGCAGTAGGTCTGGTGGCCGTTGACGCTGAGGATCATGCTGCTTTCTCCGCAGCTTTGAGTGCCCGCTTGAGGTCGTCAATCAAGTCATCCGGATCTTCCAGGCCGATCGACAGCCGGATGGTTCCCTGCGTGATGCCGGCGCCGGCCAGCGCTTCGTCCGTCATGCGGAAGTGGGTGGTGCTGGCCGGGTGAATCACCAGGCTGCGGCAGTCGCCGACGTTGGCCAGGTGGCTGAAGACCTTGAGGGTTTCGATGAAGGCCTTGCCTTGCTCGCGCTTGCCCTTGATGTCGAAGCTGAACACCGAGCCGGCGCCGCGCGGCAGCAGTTTTTTGGCCAGCGCGTGGCTGGGGTGGGTCTCCAGCATCGGGTGGCCGACACGCGCCACCAGCGGGTGGCTGGCGAGAAAGGCGACGATCTTTTCGGTGTTGCTCATGTGCCGCGCCATGCGCAGCGGCAGGGTTTCGATGCCCTGCAGGATCAGCCACGCGGTGTGCGGGCTCATGCAGGCGCCGAAGTCGCGCAGGCCCTCGCGGCGCGCGCGCAGCAAAAACGCGCCCACCGTGCTTTCCTCGCTGAACACCATGTTGTGAAAGCCGTCGTAGGCCTCGGTCAGTTCGGCGAATTTGCCGGACTTTTCCCAGTCGAAACTGCCGCCGTCCACCACGATGCCGCCGATCACCGTGCCGTGGCCGCTCAGGAACTTGGTGGCCGAGTGGTAGACCAGGTCGGCGCCGTGGTCGAACGGCTTGATCAGCCAGGGCGAGGTCAGGGTGGAGTCCACCAGCAGCGGCACGCCGGCCTCGTGCGCGATGGCTGACACGGTGGGCATGTCCAGCACGTCCAGCCCGGGGTTGCCCACGGTTTCGCCGAAAAACAATTTGGTGCTGGGGCGCACCGCGGCGCGCCAGCCGGCGATGTCGCCGGGTTTGACAAAAGTCGTTTCAATGCCGAAACGCCGCATCGTGTAATGCAGCAAATTCTGGCTGCCACCGTACAGCGCGGTGCTGGCGACGATGTGCGAGCCCGCGCCCATCAGGGTGGCAATGGACAGGTGCAGCGCCGCCTGGCCGCTGGCGGTGGCAATCGCGCCTATGCCGCCTTCCAGTGCGGCGACGCGCTGCTCCAGCACCGCGTTGGTCGGGTTGCTGATGCGCGAATAGACGTGGCCGGCGCGCTCCAGGTTGAACAGGCTGGCGGCGTGGTCGCTGGATTCGAAGACAAACGAGGTGGTCAGGTGAATCGGCACGGCGCGCGCGCCGGTGGCCGGGTCGGGCGCGGCGCCGGCATGCAGGGCCAGCGTGTCGAAGCCCGGGTCAGAATAGCCAGACATGGTGTCTCCAGAAAATGGCGGAAGGAATCGTTGAAAACGGCAGCCAGCCTGAAACAACTTCAGGTGGCTTGCAAACGGATTGTGGGCTATATTTGATCTGAATTTTCCGCCGGGCGGCACCGGGGAAGAACCTGCAGACTGCCGAGACAAATTCCTGAAGGAGTGCCCCATGAAAGTCCTAGATATCCTGCGCGTCAAAGGCAACACGCTTTACACCGTCCAGCCCGATGAGCCGCTGTCCAAGGCGACCCAGATCATGGCGGAAAAAGACATCGGCTCGCTGGTCGTCATGGAACACGGCGACCTGGTGGGCATGCTGACCTTCCGTGAAGTGATTCTGTGCATTGTCAAAAACGGCGGCGAGATCGGCAACACGCTGGTGCGCACGGCGATGGACGATGCGCCGCTGACCTGCACACCCGACACCGAGATCGACGAAGTCCGCCGCATGATGCTGGGGCGCCATGCGCGCTACATGCCGGTGCTCAACAAGAAAGTCCTCGAGGGTGTGATCTCGTTTTACGACGTGGCCAAGGCCGTCGTCGATGGCCAGAACTTCGAGAACAAGATGCTCAAGGCCTATATCCGGGACTGGCCGGCCGAGGACGAGCCAAACCAGGCGCCTTTGCTCTGAGTTGGGTCGGGGCGGCATGAACTGTTTGCCTGATTTTTTCTCCCTTCCGGAGAGCGAGCGCGCCAGAACAGCCTGTCGCAGGCAGTGATTGCAGCGCGTTTTTGCTACATATTCAATAGCTGTCAGCGATTGCTGCTAAAGGGCGGGAGGCTGATTCGTCCGTACATGAAGCGGCCGCAGCCCTTGACCCCAACAACCATCTGAAAATCCGCCGCATGGCGGTGCCAACCCGTGCTGTTTCTGGTGCCATGTTCGCCTTGGCCAGCTGCGCGACCACCTCGCCGTGGGCGGCTCGTTCCTGCCAGTGCATCAAGGGATGAATGTTGCGTTGCAGCAATGCATGAATTGTTCCGGGCCGTCGTTGCCATGACCTCGGCCGGCCGAAACGGTGAATACCTGTATGTCCCACACCGGACACAACTAGCCTGTACGATCTGTCGTGTCACTTGATAACGGCCATTTATCACTAGCGCGTCGGCGCTTCACGGAAAGCATCCATCCATGGCCTCTGTCGCATCACCTGCCCCATCGGCCACCTCGCCCCGGCACATCCTGATCGTGGAAAACATCGCGGCTCAGGCCCAGATGCTGAGCCATATCCTTGAGGTCGAGGGTTACCAGGTCAGTGTCGTCGACAACGGCCAGTCCGCGCTGGAAATGACGGCCCGGATCCGCCCCTCCCTAGTCATCAGCGGCGTCAAAATCCCGGAGATGAGCGGTTATGAGCTGTGCCGGCAGATCAAGGCCGGCCCCGGGCTTTCCCAGGTCCCGGTGATTCTCGTCACCAATCTGTCCGACCCCAATGAGGTGCTGCTCGGCCTGCAGTGTGGTGCCGACAGCTTTGTCATCAAGCCCTATGAGCGTAGCCACATGCTGGCGCGGGTGGAGCACGCCCTGAGCAACCGCGACGTCGCCCACATGCCGGAAGACGGCCCGCCGGCCGAGATTTTTTTCCACGGCGAGCGGCACCAGATCAGTGCCAGCCGCACCCAGATACTGAACCTGCTGATGTCCACCTACGACGCGGCCGTGCAGCGCAACAACGAGCTTCACGAAAGCCGGCAGCAGTTGCGCGAACGCACGTCCGAGGTGCTGGAGGTCAACCGTTTTCTCGACTCCATGATCGAGCACATCCCGACGGCGGTGTACATCAAGGATGCCAAGCAGCTGCGTTACGTGCGTGTCAACTCCGCGGAGGAGCAGCTGACGGGCATCTCGCGCGAGGACATGGTGGGAAAATCCGTCCACGATCTTTTCGGCCAGGAGGAAGCCGACCGGTTTACTGCCCAGGACCACCGGGTGCTGGCCAGCGGCATCATTGAGGACATTCCGGAAGACCGGTTTTTCTCGCACAGCAAAGGCATGCGTTTGCTGCACACCCGCAAGGTGCCGGTTTTTGGCGAGGCCGCTGAGCCCACGCATGTGCTGGGAATTTCTCAAGACATCACCCAGAAGAAGGAACTGGAAAAGGTGATCGCCGATCTTCATTCCGCCCTGAAGGTGCGGGCCGACGACCTGGAGGCCACCAACAAAAGCCTGGAAAGCTTCACCTCGGCGGCCTCGCATGACCTGCGTTCGCCGCTGAGCGTCATTGGCGGCTATGCGGGCCTGCTGGAGAAAAATTACGCCAGCTGCCTCGACGAAAACGGCCTGCATTACCTGTCCGTCATCGGCAAGCGGGTCAAAAGCATGGCCAGACTGATTGATGACCTGCTGTCGTTTTCGCGGCTCAGCCTGCAGGAGGTCCAGAAAACCGATGTCGACATGAACGGGCTGGTGGCGCAGGTGGTGGCCGACCTGCCGGTCAGCGGCCCCGGTGCCAATAAACCTGCCATCCAGCTGGGCATGCTGCCATCAGCGCCGGCCGACACCGGGCTGCTTCGGCAGGTGTGGGTGAACCTGCTGTCCAACGCGGTGAAGTACAGCCGCCACACCGCCAGCCCGCTGATCGAAGTCAGTGGACGCGTCGAGGGTGGGGAGGCCATTTATTCAGTGCGCGACAACGGCGCGGGGTTCGACATGGCGCACTGCGACAAGCTGTTCCAGGTGTTCGAGCGGCTGCACACCGACCAGGAATTCGAAGGCACCGGCGTCGGCCTGGCCACCGTGCGCCGCATGGTCACGCGCCATGGCGGACGGGTGTGGGCGGAAGGCGTGGTGGACCAGGGGGCGGTGTTTCATTTTGCGTTGCCGGTGCAGGGCGGCTGAACCAGGCTGCCAGCCCCGACGCAGAACACGAATGGGCAAGACGACGGGCGCCTGCGTTTGGGGAGGCACCTAAAGCTTGTTGCGCTCCAGAGTCGTGAAGAATCGTCAACGTGGAGCCCAGGCTTCCCCTTCGCAGCCTCGACCACACAGTCTTTTTTTCCCCTTTACTGTCCGCCGTCCAGGTTCGACGTGCGATCATGACGTTGATCCGGCCTTCTGGCTCGTTCCCCCCGTACCAAAGCCATCTGGGATAATCTCCCGCATGAGCGGCAACACCTTCGGCACCCTATTCGCAGTCACCAACTTCGGTGAATCCCACGGCCCGGCCATTGGCTGCGTGATTGACGGCTGCCCGCCCGGCATGGCGCTGAGCGAGGCGGACATCCAGGGCGACCTGGACCGGCGCCGGCCCGGCACCAGCAAGTATGTGACGCAGCGCAACGAGCCGGACGCGGTGGAGATCCTTTCCGGCGTGTACGAAGGCAAGACCACCGGCACGCCGATCTGCCTGCTGATCAAGAACACCGACCAGCGCAGCAAGGACTACGGCAACATCCTGGACACCTTCCGGCCCGGCCATGCCGACTACAGCTACCTGCAGAAGTACGGCATTCGCGACCCGCGCGGCGGCGGCAGGGCCTCGGCCCGGCTGACCGCGCCCATGGTGGCGGCGGGTGCAGTGGCCAAGAAGTGGCTGCTGGAAAAATACGGCACCACCTTTCGCGGCTGCATGACGCAGATCGGCGACATCGCGATTCCTTTCGAGGCTTGGGCGCATGTGCCCCACAACCCGTTTTTTGCGCCTGTGGCTGACGTGTCAGCGCTGGAGGCCTACATGGACGAGTTGCGCAAGGCCGGCGACTCCTGCGGCGCGCGCATCCGCGTCACCGCCACCGGCATGCCGGTCGGCCTGGGCGAGCCGCTGTTTGACAAGCTCGACGCCGACATCGCCTTTGCCATGATGGGCATCAACGCCGTCAAGGGTGTGGAAATTGGCGCGGGGTTTGCCAGCGTCACGCAGCGCGGCAGCACGCACGGTGACTCGCTGTCGCCCGCGGGCTTCAAGTCCAACAACGCCGGCGGTGTGCTGGGCGGCATCAGCACCGGGCAGGATCTGGAAGTGTCGATTGCCATCAAGCCGACCAGCTCCATCCTCACACCGCGCGAGTCGGTGGACATGGCCGGCGCGCCGACCACCGTGGTCACCAAGGGCCGGCACGACCCCTGCGTGGGCATACGCGCCACGCCGATTGCCGAGGCCATGCTGGCGCTGGTGGTGATGGAGCATGCCCTGCGCCAGCGCGCGCAATGCGCCGACGTGGTGCCGCCCATGCAGGCGATCAAGGGCTCCGTGTGAACCGGGCCTGACCATGCCAGAAGCTGCAGCCAGGCGCCGCCAGCTGGTGCCGTTTGCGGCGCTGTCGGCCAGTTATTTTGCGCACATCGGGTTTTTCAACCCCTACCTGCCGCTGTGGCTGCAGGACCTGGGCTTCAGCATCCTGGCGATCAGCCTGCTGACTTCGGTGCAGGCCGCCACGCGGCTGTTTGCGCCCTACGGCTGGGGCGCGCTGAGCGACCACACCGGAGAGCGCGTCAAGCTGCTGCGTTACGGCGCCACGGTGGCGCTGATCTCGTCCCTCGGTCTGTGGCTGGACTTTGAATCCACTTACGGCGTCTGGTGGCTCACGGCGGTGCTGCTGGTGATGTTCACGCACACGAGTTCCATGATGCCCATGAGCGAAGCCGCCATGGCACACCTGATCAGCCAGGGCGGTGCCTTTGATGCACGGCGCTACGGCCGCGTGCGCCTGTGGGGCTCGCTGGGCTTCCTGTTCACGGTGTTTGCCGCGGGCAGCTGGTTCGAGATCTTTGGCATGAAACACTTTCCGGCCTGGACCTTCTTGTCGCTGCTGGCCGTGACGGTCAGTGTCTGGCTGCTGCCGGACCTGAAGGAGGCGGTCAGTGCCCACGACCTGAAGCTGCCGGTGTGGCCGATTTTTCGCCAGCGTGCCGTGGTGTGGTTTTTTGCGTCGGCTTTTTTTCATGTGCTGGCGCACATCAGCATCTATGTCTTTTTCTCGCTCTACCTCGACGCGAATGGCTATAGCAAAACCATGATCGGCGTGTTGTGGGCGTTTTCGGTGGTGGTGGAAATCGGCTGGTTCTACACCCAGGGCCGCTGGCTGCCGCGGCTGAGCCTGACCGCCTGGCTGATGGTGTGTTCGGCCGCCATGGCGCTGCGCATGGGCATCACCGCCGTCTGGCCCGGTGTGCTGCTGCTCATGCTGGTGGCGCAGGCGCTGCATGCGCTGACGTTTGCGACGCACCACACGGTCTGCATTGCGCTGCTGTCGCACCATTTCCCCGGACGGCTGCGCGGCCGCGGCCAGGCGCTGTACGTGGTGGTGGCTTACGGCCTGCCGGGCGTGCTGGGTGGACTGGTCGGCGGGCTGCTGAGTTCTGCGTTCGGGCTGGTCAGCGTGTACTGGGCCTGCCTGGCCGCCAGCCTGGTTGCGACAGCGTGTGCCTACCAGGCCTGGCGCGTGCAGCGCAGTTTGGAGGCTACCGCACCCTGACCGGCGGCAAATCTACACGCGTTTTACGCTTGTAGCCCTTGTGTCACGGGTGCTGGTAGCTATCAATACAGTAGCGTACGGCGCTGCGCCGCTCAGCGTTCCGGCGGGGCGCGGAAGGGGTTGAAGCCGGTGATCAGCGCCGTGGCGGCCAGTACCAGTACGCAGCCCGGCGCCATGCCCCAGGTGACCGGCTCGCCCAGGAACAGGCCGCCCCAGGCCACGCCGAACAGCGGAATCATGAACGCCGCCGAGGTGGCGGCGCTGGCCGTGATCTCGCGCATCAGGCGCATGCTGATCCAGTACATCAGGCCCGAGGTGAAGATGCCCAGCACCGCCACCGCGATCAGTGCGCCGCTGGTGTAGTGGGCCGAGGGCAGGGCCACACCTGAGGGCAGCAGCAGGAACAGCGCGGCCGCCACATGCACCACGGCCGAGGCCGGCAGTGGGTCGTGCGCCATGGTTGCGCGTTTCATCAGGATGGCGCCAAAGCCATAAGCGGCGGCTGCGGCGGTGCAGGCCAGCGCGGCCAGCACGACGCGCGGCGTCACCGCCACCGGCCCCAGCTGCACCAGCAGGGCGACACCGGCAAACCCCACGGCACAACCGAGCAGGCGGCGCGACGAGAGCCGCTCCTCGCGCGCCAGCGCGGCGCCCAGCACGCCAAACAGCGGCGCCGTGGCGTTGAGCACGGCCGAATACCCGGCCGGGATCACCAGCGCGGCCCAGTTGAACAGCACAAAGGGCGCGACCACGGTCAGCACACTGAGCAGCGCCAGGCGCGGCCAGGCGGCACGCGGCGGCCACTGCTCGCGCAGCGCGCGCATCAGCAGCGTCAGCACCAACGCCGCCAGCATGCAGCGCACGCCGGCCAACAGCCATGGGCCGAAAGCCGGGCTGGCAATGCGAAGCAGGGGAAAGGAGCCACCCCACAGGGCGGACAGGGCGATGAGCTGGAGGAAGTGTCGGGTGTGCATGAAAAGCCGGTGGGATCAGGGGATTGTCCGGGATTCGGGGCGGGTGTGCAGGGGGAACTCAGGCGTGTCCTGGCTCTTGTTCGCTTTTCTGACGTCATGGGTTTGCTGGTGCTCAGATAAGGAACGAAGAAGCTACAGACTTGGTTCATCCCATGGCAGCGTCTTCTAGAATGTCCCATGCCACTCCGCGACAACACCCTTCCACGCTCGCTGATGGACACCGCGCACTTGAATACGGTGTTCGTCCGGTTGCAGCCGGATTTTTTCGACGCGCAGCGTTCTTGATTAAAGCCGCTGCGTCATGCCACCTGCCATGCCCCTGGAAGTCAACGAAGCCGAAGTCGAGATCACTGCCATCCGCGCGCAGGGCGCGGGCGGGCAAAACGTCAACAAGGTGTCCAGCGCGGTGCACCTGCGCTTCGACATCATGGCCTCGTCGCTGCCCGAGGAGGTGAAGGAGCGGCTGCTTTGCCTGCGCGACAGCCGCATCACGCAGGAAGGCGTGCTGGTGCTCAAGGCCCAGCAACACCGCAGCCAGGAGATGAACCGCGCCGACGCGCTGGCCCGCCTCAACGAAATTGTCAACAGCGTCGCCACACCGCCGCGCGTGCGCCGCGCCACCAAGCCGACCTATAGCTCGAAACAGCGGCGCCTGGCGGGGAAAAGCCAGCGTTCGGAGATCAAGGCGTCACGCGGCAAGGGCGGGGTCAGCGAGTAGCTGGCTGTAAACATCAAGATTTCTTGGGCTCTGGCCCTTGTGGCACGGGGGCCATCCGCTATTGAATCGATAGCGGTTCGAGCGAAATCGTGACAAGGGAGGCCGTCAGTTGGCCAGCGCAGACGGCACGGATCGCGTCACGAAGTCCATGTGTTCAGTCCACCCCTTCAGGCAAGCCTTCCACTCGCCCGGTTGGCAATCGGCCTCGTACCTGCGCAGCAGCGCGAAGACACGTTCCTTCGGGATGCCGGTTGCTGCGTAGGCTGAAAAATCGGTGCTGGAATCTCCATAGGCAAACCTGACACGCCAGCCATGGGCCATGAAGTCTTTCAACATGCGTGTCTTGTAGGCATCGGGACGGTTGCGGTCTTCATCCGTTTGCGCCACATGGAGGCTGCCGGCAGGAAAACCGTTGTCCTTCAGCCAGCCGGGAATGTTGGCCGAAAACCAGCTGACACGGGTGCTGAGGTAGATGATGGTGTAGCCCTTGTCGGCGAACATGCGCACGCCCCTGGCCGCATCCTCGCGCGCTTCAAAAATGGTCGACACGGCGGGTGTGAGCGTCCCGTCGATGTCGAACACCACGGCTTGCGCCTGCCTGGGCGGCGCATCCGCCACCGCGGCAGGAGGAAGTTGCGCGCAACTGCTGCACAACACGGCGACCGAAAGAATGATCAGGTGGCGCATGGGAGCTCCTTTGCAGGGACTGTTGATGTTTTCGTCGCTTATGACACCACACCGTTCGGGCGAACGGTAGCAAGTTGCCTTGTCATGATTTATGGAGGTCTCGATGGTTCTTTTTATTGCGCAATTCTGATCGCGTGCCGACCGGAATGCATCCTCCAAATGGAGGAGCGCAGCGGCGAAAAAAACCAGTACCGGCCGATCTCCGAAAATTTCAGTAAAAAAGGCCTTTAGCCCTTATTCAATGGGCGCCAGCAGCCCCTGATTTAATAGCTAATCAGCGACCCGCCGGCACTACCTCCGCAGCCGCCCAGGCGGGCTTCTCAAACGCAGCCGCCAGAAACTTCACCATGCGCCTGACCTTGACCGACAGGTGTTGCCGGCTCGGGTACACCGCCTGGATGTCCAGCGTGGGCGCCTGGAAGCGGGGCAGCACCTCTTTCAGGCGGCCGTCGTGCAGGGCTGGCCCGACGATGAAGCTGGGCTGCAGGATCAGGCCCTGGCCGGCCAGCGCGGCGGCCAGGCAGGTGTCGCCGGAGTTGGTGCGCAGGCGTGGCTGGGTGAGCACGTCCTCTTTGCCATTCGGCCCTTCCAGCGACCAGGTGTCGCCGCCCGACCAGTAGGTGTAGGCAATCACCGTGTGCGCGGCTATGTCTGCCAGCGTGCGGATCGCGGTGTGCCGCTTCAGGTAGCCGGGTGCGGCACACAGCACCAGGCGCGTGGTTGCCAGGCGCCGCGCCACCAGGCTCGAATCTGGCAGGCGTGTGATGCGGATGGCGAGGTCATACCCTTCATCGACCAGGTCCACCACGCGGTCGGACAGGGTCACGTCCAGGTTGACCTGCGGGTACTGCTGCAGGAAGCGGCCCCACAGCGGCGCCAGGTGCAGGTTGCCGAAGGTCACCGGGGCATTGATGCGCAGGCGGCCGACCGGCTGCACGGTGTTGGCGCTGGCGGCAGCGTTGGCCTCGGCCAGATCGTCGAGGATCTTGAGGCTGCGCTCGGCGTACGCCACACCGGCTTCGGTCAGCGACTGGCGGCGTGTGGTGCGGTTGAGCAGGCGCACGCCCAGGCGCGCCTCCAGTTCCAGTACCAGGCGCGACACCATGGCTTTGGAGCTGCCCAGCCGCTCGCCCGCCTTGACAAAGCTGCCGCTCTGCACGACGGCCACAAAGGCTTCCATCTGGCGAAACTGGTCCATGGCGGGGCTTGGGTGAAGGGGAAACAAGAGGGGTGGAAAACTGGATTGTCTTTCATATAAGGACAATCAATCAATAAATCTGATATTTATCTTTCATGGGTAGACAACTACATTGGACGGATCCATCCCTGTCGTCAAGGAGTCCTGCCATGTCTGCCCATTCCCTTTCTGCCGTGTCTAGCGCTGCCCTTCCTGCCCTGTTCATCTCGCACGGGGCGCCGCTGTTTGCCACCGAGCCGGGGACGAGCGGGCCGGCGTTGACGCGCTGGGGCCAGGCCCTGAAAGAGACGACCGGGCCGGGCCTGCGCGGCATCGTGATCATGTCGCCGCACTGGATGGCGCGAACGCCCTCGGTGATGACCAACCCCGCGCCGGCCACCTGGCACGACTTTGGTGGTTTTCCGCAGGCCCTGTATGCCTTGCACTATCCGGCGCCCGGCCATCCGGAACTGGCGCGTGAGGTGCTGGGCTTGTTGCAGGGCGCGGGGATTGCCGCGCAGGGCGATGACCAGCGGCCGCTGGACCACGGCGCCTGGGTGCCGCTGATGCATTTGTTTCCGGACGCCAGCGTACCGGTGGTGCAGGTGGCGCTGCCGGTGTCTTATGGCCCGGCCGAAACCTATGCCCTGGGCCAGGCCCTGGCCGGCCTGCGCGAGCGCGGCGTGCTGGTGGTCGGCTCGGGCAGCATGACGCACAACCTGGGCGAATTTTTTGGCGGTGCGCGCGCGCCGGCGCCTTATGTCGTCGCTTTCAGCCGCTGGGTCGAGTCCACGCTGGAAAGCGGTGATTTTTCTGCCATGCTGGACTACCGGCGCCAGGCCCCCGGCGCGCAGCGCGCGCACCCGAGCGAAGACCACTTCCTGCCGATCTTCTTCGCGCTGGGGGCGGCAGGTTGGGGCGGCCCACAGGGTGCGCGGCCCGACTACCTGAGCCGGGAGGTGATGTACAGCATGCTGGCGATGGACGCTTTTGCCCTTTCCGCGCCCGCGCAATAAAGACCAATGAAGACAGCTGTTCCTGTTTGCCCAACCCGGAGTTCCCTGATGACAATGGATTTGCCCCTTTCTTTCCTGCACCGTCCCGCGGCGGCGGGTACGGCCCAGCCCTGGCTGCTGGTGCTGATGCATGGCGTCGGCAGCAATGAGGATGACCTGTTCAGCCTGGCGCCGCACGTGCCGACCAATTTCCACGTGCTGAGCCTGCGCGCCCCGAACGTGATGGGTGCCCGCGCCTATGCCTGGTTCGAGTTTGGCGTGACGCCGCAGGGTGAACGAGTCATCAACGAAGCACAGGAAGTCGCCAGCCGGCAGACGGTCGCGCAGACCGTGGCCGCGGCGGCAACGCAACTGGGCATCGCTCCCGGGCGTGTGGTGGTCGGCGGTTTCAGCCAGGGCGGCATCATGGCGCTCTCGCTGCTGCTGACGCAACCCGCGCTGCTGCAGGGGGCGATGGTGATGCACAGCCGCCTGCTGCCGCAGGTGCTGCCTTTGCTGGCGCCGGCCGAGGCGCTGCAGGGCCGGCAGCTCTGGCTCAGCCACGGCACGCGCGACCAGGTGATCCCGCTGGCCAATGCGCATGCAATTCGCTCGCTGGCGCAAACACTGCCGATCACGCTGCGTTATGCCGACTACCCGAGTGCGCACGAGATCATCCAGCAGGAGCTGGGCGAGGCGATGGCCTGGTTGCAGCAGCTCGCTGCCGCGGGCTGAGGACCCTGCGCCCCGGTGCCGGGCTGGGTGTGCTATTTAAAAGATAGCTGCTGGCGCCCGTCCTGTCTGGGCTGATGGCCGATTTGGTGTGATGTCTGGGCCGAACCGGTGTCTGCCGGACTCAGAGCCACACGCCGCTGCCGGGCATCTGCATCTGGATGGCATCCGGCCCGCTGCCCACCAGCACGAAGGCACCGATCACCCAGCTCAACACGGCGATGAAGATGCTGGCAAAAAAGGCCGTCCAGAAGCCCGAGACCTTGAAGCCCCGCACCAGCGCGGAGACCAGCAAAATCATCAGGGCATTGATGACCAGCAGGAACAGGCCGAAGGTCAACAAGGTCAGCGGCAAGGTCAGGACAATCAGCAGCGGCTTGACAATGGCATTCGCAAAACCGAGCAGCAGGGCCGAGATGACCAGCGACGAGGTGTCGTCAAAGCTGATTCCCCGGAAGACGCGACTGGCCAGCCAGAGCGACAGCGCGGTGATGGCCCAGTGCAGAAGGAAAAGGATCAGGTGGTCGAACATGGCAGATGAGCGGGTGGGTGCATGGCCGGGAATCATACCGGGCTGTCCCTGACCAGCGGCTGTACCTGTTTTTCGTGATCATTTGTGAGAAGGAGCGCCAGCGATGATTCACCAGCTGCATTCAGACGATTGGGTGGCCAACGGCGCCGAGACGGCGATCTGCCGGCTGCCCTTCACCGTGGCCCAGGCGGAAGGACAATTTGGTCTTGCATTTGCGCAAGGGGAGCCCGGCACGCCCGGCCAACCCGGGCAGTGGCACGCAGTCATTGAACACGATGGCCAGGTCTACCTTTTGCATGCGGCGCGTGAAGCCCCGCCACCCGACCATCTGCTGGAGGTGTTGGCCCGGGGCGACGTTCGTTATCCGGCGCCGCTGGTGGCCAAGATCTGCGCCGCGTTTCGCCTGGCACCGCAAGACCTGCCGTGGGTGTCCCAAGATCTGGGTGAACGCCGCTGGCTGCTCTGGCGACGCGATGACAACAACAACCGTGCGGTCATGGGCTACTTCAAGGACAGGCAGGTGGCCGAACGTGTGGCGCAGAGGTACACCGACCGGGGGCACAAGCAGCTGTATGGTGTGGACGAGGCGCCGGCTGACGCGCCGTGATCTTCAGACTTCTTGCCGCGCCGCCTCCATCTCCGCGCGCAGTTCGTCTTCGCGGCCGGCATAGCGGGGTGAGAAATGGAAGGGAATCACCAGCCTGGCGCCGGCCGCACGCGCGATGTGGCCGGCCTGCCGTGCGGTGAGATGCAGCTTGCGGGCGCCATGGCCGGCGTCCTGGTCGAGGAACACACATTCGATGAACAGCTGCGTGGCATCGGCCACCAGGGCCGTGATGCGTTGCACGTTGTCCGGGTGAAAGGCGACGTCGGTCACGTAGCCGATCTTCTCGCCCGGCACCAGCCGCAGGACCCCGGCCTTGAGTTCTCCCAGAGGCAACACGCGTTCATGCGCGCCGTGGCGGTCGCGCCAGAAGGCACGCACTGGCGTGGTGTCGGGTTCGCCCTGCATCACTGCCGCCTTGAGGTCCTTCAGCCAGGGCCCGACGGCCAGTCCGAGCCCGGCCAGCCGGTTCTTCCAGACGTTGACGTGGACTTTTTCCTCGACCGCAAAGCCGAGGCAGGGCGTCCCATGGTCGAGAAACGCCGCGCGAACGCGGAAACCCGGCTCATCGAGCAACACCCCGCCGTGCAACTGCCGCGGCGCGAGGGGCTCCGGCTGGAAATGCCGATGGCAGCGCAGGCGCGTGCCCCGGGCCTGCCAGGCGGCGTCGATCTCCCAGACATCGATCACGAAGTCGCCGGGATAGTTGTCAACCAGGTTCCAGGTGTAGGCGGCAAGCTTGTGCCCGACCTGCGCCGTAAAACCGGGCGGGCCGTACAGGCGGATGTGTTTGTGACGGCCCAGGCAGAGGCGAAGCAGCCGGTCGAAACCGTAGAAGTGGTCCATGTGGGTGTGCGTGACAAACACATCCGAGATCCGCAGTATCTTTTTGGCCGGCAGCACCGTGAGGTCGCCCAGATCGAACAGCAGCGCCCGCTTCTCGAACATGAAATCAACATACAGCCCGGCGTCGTCCAGCGGGTTGTTGACGAGTTCAGTGCTGAAGGTGGAGCGCATGGCGGAGGCCTTGGGCTGGGAGGTTGGCTCATTATCCCGCTTGTGCACGGCCAGGAGCGTCGATGTCGCGTGGATGCTGCATTTGGCCCCTGGCGACCATGCCGGCTAACGGAAACCCCACCTGATGCAGAGCAACCTTCCCGGTGCTGAGGCTATAGTGCTCCTACCATGCGCGCTCGCGCATCTGATCCAGCAAGCGAGTGGACATCAGCGGAGGAGTGCCGGATTTCATGGGAAATTTATAAGTGTTTATTTGTACGGCATATCCATGGGTAGCCGAGGCTGCAAGCCACTTTCAGGAGAAAGTAATGGCCAGAATATCGAACACGGGCCAGCAAGAAAAACTGGATGAGAAAGAATACTGGGAATATCAAGCGAAGCACCGCGCTATTCGCGCCAAGTACGACCCTAGCAATGAATGGAACGAAGCCACATCAGTGCCGCGCGAATACCTGACGGAGATTCACGATCTCAACCTTCAGCACGGCAGCATGCTGCAGCGTCGCAATGGATGGACCGCCGAAGATTTCGAAGATCAATGATGGTGATGCCTAACTACCCACTTCACCCCGACGCGCTGACGCGCGCGGGTGGGCGCGAACGTTAGGCTGTGTATGGACGCGATTCGTTTGCGTGAAGCAGCAAGACGAGAGTACCGTGATCCTGTGCCGTTTTTGAGACGCTTGCGGCGCATTGAGGAACGGATCCTGACGGTGACGATCGATCCCGAGATAAGGACGCTCCGGACGAACAAACTCAAAGAGTGGCGTGAGGCCAGGCTTGGAGCGCTGTTTTGCCATGGCTTCAGTGAGCGAACCGGACTGAAAGTCTTCTTCTCAAAAGGTGAGTTCGAGGATGCTGATTTCGTCTCGACCTGGATCGAAGACGATGTTCGGCACTTCGCGCCGGTTCAGATAAAGGAGCTAGTACCCGAGGAGAGGAACGCGAGTGCAACCTTCGATGCAGTGGTCCATGGGCTGTCGAAGTACACCGGCGCCAATGACCTCACGGTTCTGATCCACGTGAATAGAAGAATCCACTTCGATCCCACTTCGGTCACACTGCCGCGGCAACTTCCTATTGCAGCGCTCTGGGTCCTAGCCTGCCTAGATCCTGCGCAGGCCGAATGGGCGATATGGGGGAATCTTCTCGAGGAAGCGGAGGGCACGAGGTTTGTGTACCCAGCCTAACAAGGCAACGCGGACGCCCAAAGTCGATCCGCAGCTGCGCCGCTCCTTTTCTTGTTTGCCGGTCACGTCCGACGTTAAGCAGCTTCAAGAATGGCGAAGCAACCACGCTCCGAGAAGTCGGCTGAGTTCGACGCGTTATTGGAAATCCTTTCGCATTTGTACCCCGAGGAAGGCGCCGCCGCCATTCGAAGCCAGATCCGGCAACGGGTGCGTTTAACGGGTCTATCCTACGGACCGGCAAGCCGCTGAAGCCCCCATCGGCCAGATTCGGCCATTCGGGTCCGCAGAACGTCCGGTTTGCGGAAGAGAGCAAGGCCGCGAGAACGACGCCATCAGCAAGTGACCAGATCCGTATGCCCGAAGCCCTGGGTGTAATCAAGGACGGAGATGACCGCGGGTGTGACGCGGAAGATGCGGACCTCGTCCGGCTCCGGCATCTTCATCGGCAGGGGTTTTGCCTCCGGGTATTTCAGCGGCAGCATGCGCAGGACTTTCTCCGCTTCGGCCCGGTCGGTCACCGCCTGCGCGTGGGCGGCCATCGACAGGCCGGTGATGGCCATCAGGTCCGCCGTGTCGTCATCGATGGTCAGCGAGAGCCGATTGTCCCGCGCCAGGTTGTTTGCCTTCTGGCTGTCCAGCCCGCAAAGAAAATAAAGCGTCAGGCCCTCGTTCACATAGCCGACCGTCGTGGCCTGGGGCCAGCCATCGGGCCGCAGCGTCGCCACCGTCATGATGCGATGCTGGTCCAGCAGCGCCAGGATTTTCCGCTTGATGTCGTCGTTCATGGGTCACCTCCACAATCGTCAAAAGGGAAAGTTCGACGACATTCTGGGCTGGCATGGCCGCGCGGCCTTGATCGCCGTCAAGGGCTGACGACATCGGGTCGGGTTCGCCCGCTGGCGCAGTGACCGTGACCGGCCGCTCCGTGTGGGGCAGGTGGCCTCCCACCCGCCTGGCCATCGGGCGTCAGGCGGCAGCGCGATTGGCTACCACCTCCGGCTTCAAGTGAAATCGGCCTCCAACCCTTTTAAGACGGGCGGAGACTGCTATTGAATCAGTAGCAAAAAGGCCCGGGGCTGCGGGCGCCCGGGACGCTGGTTCACGCGTAATCGGCCACCGGCACGCAGCTGCAGAACAGGTTGCGGTCGCCGTAGACGTTGTCGACGCGGCCCACGGGCGGCCAGTACTTGACCTGCTTGAGCGAGGCCAGCGGGAAGGCACCGGTTTCGCGCGAATACGGCCGGTCCCACGTGTCGCCCAGCAGGCTGGCGGCGGTGTGGGGCGCGTGTTTGAGCGGGTTGTTGTCCTGCGGCCAGCTGCCGTTTTCGATCTGGCGGATTTCTTCGCGGATGGCCACCATGGCGTTGATGAAGCGGTCCAGCTCGGCCAGGGTTTCGCTTTCGGTCGGTTCGACCATCAGCGTGCCGGGCACGGGGAAGCTCAAGGTGGGCGCGTGGAAGCCGTAGTCCATCAGGCGCTTGGCCACGTCTTCGGCGCTGACGCCGCTGGTTTCCTTCAGCGGGCGCAGGTCCAGGATGCACTCGTGCGCCACATGGCCGTTCTCGCTGGCGTACAGCGTCGGGTAATGGTCCTTCAGCCGCGCGCTGATGTAGTTGGCGCTGAGGATGGCCACTTCGGTCGCCTGTTGCAGGCCTTCGGGGCCCATCATGCGGCAGTACATCCAGCTGATCGGCAGCACGGCCGCATTGCCCAAAGGGGCTGCTGAAATCGCGCCCACGCCGTTGACCGGCAGGCCCGCCGTGGCGTGGCCAGGCAGGTAGGGCACGAGGTCGGCTACGACGCAGACCGGGCCGACACCGGGGCCGCCGCCGCCGTGCGGAATGCAGAAGGTCTTGTGCAGGTTCAGGTGGCTCACGTCGCCGCCGAACTCGCCGGGGGCAGCCACACCGACGAGCGCGTTCATGTTGGCGCCGTCCACGTAAACACGGCCGCCATGGCTGTGGACCAGGGCGCACAGCTCTTTCACCTGCGTCTCGAACACGCCGTGGGTGCTGGGGTAGGTGATCATCATGCAGGCCAGGTTCGCGCTGTGCTGTTCGCACTTGGCTTTCAGGTCGGCCATGTCAACGTTGCCCTGGGCATCGCAGGCGGTCACCACCACTGTCATGCCGGCCATCTGCGCGCTGGCCGGGTTGGTGCCATGGGCCGACGAAGGGATCAGGCAGATGTTGCGGTGGCCCTGGCCATTGGCTTCCAGCCAGGCCTTGATGACCAGCAGGCCGGCGTATTCTCCCTGCGAGCCGGCGTTGGGCTGCAGGCTGATGCCGGCGTAACCGGTGGCCTGGCACAGCCAGTCGCGCAGCTGCTGGTCGAGTTCGGCATAACCCTGCAACTGGTCGGGCGGCGCAAACGGGTGGATGTTGGCAAACTCGGGCCAGGTGACGGGAATCATCTCGCTGGTCGCGTTGAGTTTCATGGTGCAGCTGCCCAGCGGGATCATGCTGCGGTCCAGCGCCAGGTCCTTGTCGCTGAGCATGCGGATGTAGCGCAGCATGCCGGTCTCGGAGTGGTGGGTGTTGAACACCGGGTGCGTCAGGAAGTCGCTGGTGCGGCGCAGATCTTCGGGGATCAGCGGCTCCACGCCTTTTTCAAAGTCGCTCAGGCGCGGCATCGGCTGGCCGGGCTTGACGAAGAAGGACCAGAGCATCTCCAGGTCTTCGCGCGTGGTGGTTTCATCCAGCGACACGCCCAGGTGGTTGGTCAGGCGGCAGCGCAGGTTGGCCCCCGACTGGCGCGCGCGTTCAGCGATCGCATGGGTCGCGTCATCGGTCTTGATGGTGACCGAGTCGAAGGCGCTGGCGTTGGCGATGTCGTAGCCCATCTGCTGCACGCCGCGCGCAAAAATCGCGGTGTAGCTGGCCACGCGCTGGGCAATACGCTTGAGGCCCTGCGGCCCGTGGTACACCGCGTACATGCTGGCCAGCACGGCCGGCAGCACCTGCGCGGTGCAGATGTTGGAGGTGGCTTTTTCGCGGCGGATGTGCTGCTCGCGGGTCTGCAGCGCCAGGCGGTAGGTCGGGTTGCCATGCACGTCGATGCTGACGCCCACCAGCCGGCCCGGCATGGAGCGCTTGAACTCATCGCGGCAGGCGAGGTAGGCCGCGTGCGGCCCGCCGTTGCCCATGGCCACGCCGAAGCGCTGGGTGTTGCCCAGCACGATGTCGGCGTCCCATTCGCCGGGAGGCGCCAGCAAGGTCAGTGCCAGCAGGTCGGCGGCCACACACAGGGCGGCGCCATCCACATGGGCCTGGCCGGCCAGCGGCCGCAGGTCATGGATGCTGCCGGTGGTGGCCGGGTACTGCGCCAGCACGCCGAAGTAGGGGCCCTCGGCCATCAGCTGCGGCACGGTCGCGGCGGCGGTGCTGACCTTGACCTCGATGCCCAGCGGTTTCGCACGCGTCTGGATCACCTCGATGGTCTGCGGGTGGCAGTCGCCGGCAACGATGAAGACATTGCTTTTGCTCTTGACGCTGCGTTTGGCCAGGGTCATGGCTTCGGCGGCGGCCGTGGCTTCGTCGAGCATGGAGGCGTTGGCGATCGGCATGCCGGTCAGGTCGCAGACCATGGTCTGGAAGTTGATGAGCGCCTCCATGCGGCCCTGGGAAATTTCAGCCTGGTAAGGCGTGTAGGCGGTGTACCAGGCGGGGTTTTCCAGGATGTTGCGCAGGATCACGCCGGGCGTGTGCGTGCCGTAATAACCCTGACCGATGAAACTCCTGAAAACCTTGTTCTTCGCCGCCATGGCTTTCAGTTCGGCCAGGGCGGCCGCTTCGGTGACGGGCGCCGGGATGGCCATCGCCTGGCTGCGGGCAATGCTGCGCGGCACAATGCCGTCGATCAGCGCACGCCGGGACGCAGAACCCACGACGCTGAGCATGTGGGTTTCGTCAGCCTCATCGATGCCGATGTGGCGGGCAATGAACTCGGAAGTATTTTCAAGCTCGCGCAGCGGCTTGGCGGTGGGCATCAACATGGCGGTTTCCAGGATTCGTTGGCCCCGAGCTTGTCGAAGGGGCAGTGAACAGTGAGGCAAGACTTCGACAGGCTCTGTCCGAACGGTGGGGCGGGAGGGCTGCTATTTACGCTGTTGCGGAAAAGGTGGTGTAGCTGGTCTCATCCATCAGCGCGTCCAGTTGCGACTTGTCAGACAGCTTCACCTTGAAGAACCAGCCGGCGCCCAGCGGGTCGGTGTTGGCCAGCGAGGGGTCGTCGCGCAGGGCTTCGTTGACTTCGGTGACCTCGCCGCTGATGGGCATGTAGACGTCGGCCGCGGCCTTGACCGATTCGACGACACCGGCGACCTCTTTTTGCGCCAGCGTGCTGCCGACGGAAGGCAGGTCGACAAACACCACGTCGCCGAGTGCGTCCTGCGCGTGGGGGGTGATGCCGACGGTGGCGATGTCGCCGTCAACGTTGATCCATTCGTGGTCTTCGGTGTACTTGATCATGGGGTTCTCCAGAATAATAAAAATTTCAACCGCGGAAATAGCGATTCGGAACAAAAGGCATGGGGCTGACTTCCATGGGCACAGGTTTGCCACGCACGATGGCGTTCACGCGTGTACCGATGGCCGAGAACTCAGGCTTCACGTAGCCCATGGCCACGGGTTTGTCGATGCTGGGGCCGAGCAGGCCGCTGGTGACTTCGCCCATCGGCGTGCCGTCCAGGCTTTGCAGGGCCGTGTGGTCGCGCACGGGAATGCGCTCCAGCGCCACCAGGCCCACGCGTTTGCGCGTCAGCGCGGCGGGGTCGGCCAGTTGCGCCAGCACCCTGTCGGCACCCGGAAAACCGCCGGCCCGTGCACCGCCGGTGCGGCGCACTTTCTGGATCGCCCAGTTGAGGCTGGCTTCGACCGGTGTGGTGGTGGTGTCGATGTCGTTGCCGTAGAGGCACAGGCCGGCTTCGAGCCGCAGCGAATTGCGCGCGCCCAGGCCGACCGGTTTGACTTCGGGCTGGGCCAGCAGGGCGCGGGCCAGCGTGTCGGCCTGCGCGGCAGGCACGGAAATCTCGAAACCGTCTTCGCCGGTGTAGCCGCTGCGGGTGAGAAAGCAGTCGCAACCGGCGACGCTAAAACGCCCGCCGGTCATGAACACCAGCTTCTCGACGCCGGGGGCTAGGCGCGACAGCGCGGTGACGGCCTGCGGGCCCTGCAGTGCCAGCAGCGCCATCTCGGGCATGGGAATGACCTCGCAGCGCGTGCCGATATTTGCCTGAATATGCGCGATGTCGCCGACCTTGCAGGCGCCGTTGACGATGACGAAGATGTCGCCGCCGTTCAGGTAGTCGCGGTTGAAGAACATCAGGTCGTCGATGATGCCGCCGTCCTCATTGAGCAGCAGGCCGTAGCGCTGCTTGCCGGCGGGCAGGTCGATCACATCGACCGGGATCAGGGTTTCCAGCGCGGCCGCGGCGCCGGCACCGACCAGGCGCAGCTGGCCCATGTGCGAGACATCAAACAGGCCGGCGGCCTGGCGCGTGTGGTGGTGCTCGGCCATCAGGCCGGCCGGGTATTGCACCGGCATGGCATAACCGGCAAACGGCACCATGCGCGCGCCCAGTTCCAGGTGCAGGTCGTAAAGCGGTGTTTTCAGCAGTTCAGGGGCGATGGCGGACAAGGCGTTCTCCGGGGCAAACATACAACATGGCCATAAGCCATGGGCTGCCCCTGCTGTCCTCTTTACCTGAGAGATTCGCCTGGCGATGCAGGTTTGCTCCTTCGGTGGACCACCTCGAGGATGGCCTCTCTCCAGTAGGGAACGCCGCCCGGAAAATGATCGCCCGGGTGGCGGTTGCCAGTCCTTTTGCCTGAGCGTTCAGCGCACCATTGGGGTGCCGCATGCGCCTTCGGCGGTTTTCGCGAGGAAAACTCTCTCCTGACCGCGTAAGTGTAGCCCAAGGCCGGGACAGCCGGCCCGCAGGCGCAGCGCGCTGTCGAGGCAACGCCCCATGTTTCGGGCGCGTGGATCTTTTCAAGCAGGGGCCGCGGAGCCGGCTTTGCCGGTCCGCAGGCGCAGCGCCCCCTCGGGGGGCAGCGACCCACACGCAGTGGGGGAGCGTGGGGGCCCTATTTACTTGGCATAGACCAGATCGCGCAGGGTCAGCGCGACGGCCGGGAAATAAGTGATCACCATCAGGCAGGCCAGGATCACCAGCACGAACGGGATCAGGTGGGTGATGATCCGGTCCAGCGATATTTTGGCGACAGTGCAGGCCGCAAACAGGTTGACGCCGAACGGCGGCGTGATCATGCCGAGCGCCAGGTTCACGACCATCACCAGGCCGAAATGCACCGGGTCGATGCCGAAGTGCATGGCCACGGGGGCCAGGATGGGCGCCAGCACGATGATGGCGGCGCTGGTTTCGATGAACATGCCGATGATGAACAGCGCAGCGTTGACACCCAGCAGGAAGAGGGCGGGGGACTGCAGCACGGCTTCCAGCCAGCGGCCAATCGCATCGGGCACGCCGGCACGCGTGATCAGGAAGGCGAACAGCCCGGCATTGGCGATGATGAACATGATGACGGCGCTGGAGATCACCGACTTGCGCAGCACCAGCGCCAGCGTCGGCAGCTTGATTTCGCGGTAGATCACCCCACCGACGATCAGCGCGTAGAACACCGCCACGGCCGCCGCCTCGGTCGGCGTGAAGATGCCGCCATAGATGCCGCCAAGAATGATGACCGGCATCAGCAGGGCCCAGCCGGCCTGCAAGGTGGCCTTGAAGAAACCCAGGCGCCCGTCGCCGTCGTTCTTGCCCCAACCCTTGATCTTGCAATACACATAGACAAACGCCATCAGCGACAGGCTGATCAGGATGCCCGGCCCGACGCCGGCGATGAACAGCTCACCGATCGAGACCTCGGCGCTGACGCCGTACAGGATCAGCGGAATCGAGGGTGGAATGATCACGCCGAGTTCGGCGCTGGTGGCCTGCAGGGCCGCGGCGTAGCTGGTGGGGTAGCCGTGTTTGATCAGGGCGGGAATCAGGATCGCGCCGACCGCAAACGTGGTGGCCACCGACGAGCCGGAGACCGCGGCAAAAATCATGCAGGTCAGCACGCAGGTCATGGGCAGGCCGCCCTGCACGCCGCCGACAATGCTTTTCGCAAACTCGACCAGGCGGCGCGAAATGCCGCCGGTCTCCATCAGGTTGCCGGCCAGGATGAAAAACGGAATGGCCGCCAGCGGAAACTTGTTGATGGCGTTGAACATCTCCTTGACGGAGATCAGCATGTGGGCGTTGGACGCCTGGATGCCGAAGATGGAAGCCAGTCCGATGGACACGGCAACGGAGATCGTCAGTGCAAAACACACGATCATGGTGGTCAACATGACGGCGGTCATTGTGCAATCCCCGGAAAAAAGTTGTTGTCAGTGGTGTTGATGATGCAGCTCATGTCGCCGTCTCCAGTTCTTCGCGCTGCGGATCCAGCAGGTTGCCGATGATGCCGATCACGCAGAACATGCCGCCTATCGGCATGGCCACATAACCCCAGAACATGGAAATGGACTCCAGGCCCGCCATGGACTGCACCTGCCCGCGGATGGCGTAGTCCCAGCCCCACCAGATGATGACGCCGATCAGGGCCAGGGCGGCCAGGCAGACCACCCAGTCGAGGAGGCGCTTGACCTTGATCGGGCTCCAGCGGTACAGCACATCGACGCTGACCATGGCGCCCTGGCGGAAGGCCGCCGGTATGCCCATGAAGACCATCCAGATCAGCGACAGGCGGATCAGGATCTCGGTCCACTCGGCCGGCTGCTCGAGCACGAAGCGCGTCACGATCTGGAACATGCCCAGCGAAGATGCAATCACCATCATGAGGCAGGCCACCAGCGTGGCAAACCCCGTGGTCCAGCGTTCGATTTCGAGAAAGGTGTTTTTCATGGGAATACCGGTTCTACAAGGAAAACGCCCGCAAGCCTAATGGCTGCGGGCGTGTTCAGCTACAAAAAAAGTAGCGAACGAGGCCGCTTACTTGACGCTGCGGATCTTGTCGATGTTGGCCTTGCCGAACTGCTTTTCAAATTCGGCGTTCACGGGTGCCAGGGCGGCGACGAACTTGGCCTTGTCGACGTTGTCGATCACGGTCATGCCCTTGGCGCGCAGGTCGGCCACGCCCTTGGCGTCGTCTTCGTCGACACGGGCGCGGTTGGCCTTGGTGCCTTCAGCGGCAGCTTCGAGGAAGGCCTTCTTGTCGGCAGCGCTGAGTTTGTCGAAGACGGCCTTGTTCATCACCCAGATGCAGGGCGAGTAGACGTGGCCGGTCAGCGACAGGTGTTTCTGGACCTGGTCAAACTTGGACGCAATGATGACCGACAGCGGGTTTTCCTGGCCGTCAACCGTGCCCTGCTGCAGAGCGGTGAACACCTCGGGGAAAGCCATGGGGGTGGTGATGATGCCGAAGCCCTTGTAGGCTGCAATGTGCACCGGATTTTCCATGGTGCGCATTTTCAGGCCCTTCAGGTCCTCGGGCACCTTCACGTCACGCTTGCTGTTGGTCATGTGGCGGAAACCATTTTCGCCCCAAGCCAATGCCTTGAAGCCCTTGGCTTCGAACTTGACGAGCAGGTCCTGGCCGATCGGGCCGTCCAGCACCGCACGTGCGTGGGCCTTGTCGCGGAACAGGAAAGGCACGTCGAGAATCTTGGTTTCCGGCACGAAGTTGGGGACCGGGCCGGTCGACGAGAAAGCCAGTTCCTGGGTGCCCAGCTGCACGGCCTCGATGGACTCGCGCTCGCCGCCGAGGGAGCCGTTGTAGAAGGTCTGGACCTTGTAGCGGCCACCGGTGCGCTTTTCCACTTCCTTGGCGAAGGTGTCGATGGCCACGCCCTGGTGGGAGTTCTGCGACGTCGAGATGCTGATCTTCATGGTCGTCTGCGCTGCTGCACCAGCTACCAGGCCGAGTGCCAGCGTCATGCCCAGGGCGAGCCGGGTCAGCGTGGGTTTGAAAAAAGTCATGGAGTGTCTCCTCGGGGTGAAAAAAGGGGTGGAGGGAAAAGTTGTCATACAACTTGCAATTTTCACCTCCTGGCGGACTGTGCCGCCTAGGGGTTTTCGCTTAAGTACTCTCCGATGATGGCATCGAAATTGGCGTCGGGCAGCAAGCCCAGCCGGCGAGCCCGCGCCGCGTCGATGTGGGCCGGCCAGCTGGTCACGATGTTGGCAATCGCGGCGTCCGGCGTCCAGTCGATCAGCCCGGCAACCTCCTTGCCTGCCAGGCGCTCCAGCGCCGCCGCCATCTCGCCGGGGGTTGTCTTGAGGGCTGGCAGGTTGATGGCGGTGCGCGCGCCCCAGTCGGCGTCGCTGGCCTCGGCGGCCCGGATCAGGCCGTGGATGGTGCGGCTGGGCGAGGACAGCGCCACCGGGGTGTCGGGCGCCACCGGGCACGCGGCTCGCACGCCGGCCAGCGGCTCACGGATCATGCCGCTCAGGAAGCTGGAGGCCGCGCCGTTGGGTTTGCCGGGGCGCACACTCACGGTCATCAGGCGCACATTGCGGCCGCGGACAAAACCCTTGCGGGCATAGTCGGCCACCAGCTGCTCGCCGATGAATTTCTGGATGCCGTAGCTGTTCTGGGGCGTCGGCAAGGTGGTGTCTTCAATCACCGCGGGCAGGGGTTGTTCGGGGGAATTGCCGAACACGGCCAGTGAACTGGCAAACACCACTGTCGGCGAGGTCTTCAGGCGCCGGCAGGTCTCCAGCAGGGCACGCGTGGCGTCGAGGTTGCTGCGCATGCCGAGGTCGAAATCGGCTTCGCATTCACCGCTGACCGCAGCGGCGAGGTGAAAAACCACGGCTGTGTCCCTGGCGATCACGGGGCTGGAGGCCGGGTCTGCTTCGAGCAGGGCGTTCAGGTCCCCCTCGACCGCGCGAACCCGGCTGTCGGCCATCAGGTCGGCCGGTGGTGCCGCCCTGTCCACCAGGGTCACGCGGGTGATGGGTTGCGCGGGGCTGCCAGCCAGGGACAGCGTGCCTTGTCGGAGCAGTTCACGGGCCAGGCGAACGCCCAGGAAACCGGCGCCGCCGGTAATGACAATGTTCATGGGAGATCGGGTCTTTTCTGAATGTTGATCGGAAAGGGCGTTGCGGCGGGTGAAGGTTCGGGCCGGGCAGGCCGGCGGTTTCCGCTTTTCCAGGGGCGCACGCGCCGGGCGGCGATTTTACATGCCGCTGTAGTTGGGGCCGCCGCCGCCCTCGGGCGTGACCCAGACGATGTTTTGGGTCGGGTCCTTGATGTCGCAGGTCTTGCAGTGCACGCAGTTCTGCGCGTTGATCTGCAGGCGGTCGCTGTTGTCGGGATTTTTCACAAACTCATAGACGCCGGCCGGGCAGTAACGCGACTCCGGCCCGGCATAGGTCGCCAGGTTGATGTTGACCGGCACGCTGGCGTCCTTGAGGGTCAGGTGTGCCGGTTGCTGCTCTTCATGGTTGGTGTTGGAGACAAACACCGAACTCAGGCGGTCAAAGGTGATCTTGTTGTCGGGTTTGGGGTAAACAATCTGCGGGCACTCGGCCGCCGGTTTGAGCGTGGCATGGTCGGCCACCTTGCGGCGCAGCGTCCACGGCGGGTTGCGAATGCCCAGTTTGGGCAGCAGCCACTGCTCGATGCCGGTCATGAAGGCGCCGACATACACGCCTTTCTTGAACCATTGTTTGAAATTGCGTGACTGGTTCAGCTCAGCATGCAGCCAGCTTTTGGCAAAGGCTTGCGGATAGGCGCTCAGTTCGTCGTGCTGGCGGCCCGCGGTCACGGCGTCGAAGGCGGCTTCGGCCGCGAGCATGCCGGTTTTGATGGCGGCGTGGCTGCCCTTGATGCGTGCGGCATTGAGGTAACCGGCTTCGCAGCCGATCAGCGCGCCGCCGGGGAACACGGTTTTGGGCAGGCTGACCAGGCCACCGGCCGTGATGGCACGCGCGCCGTAGCTGATGCGTTTGCCGCCTTCGAGGTAGGCCTTGATGCTGGGGTGCGTTTTCCAACGCTGCATTTCCTCGAACGGGCTGAGCCAGGGGTTGCTGTAGTCGAGGCCGACCACCAGGCCCAGCGTGACCTTGTTGTCTTCCAGGTGGTACATGAAGCCGCCGCCATAGGTCTGGCTGTCCATGGGCCAGCCAGCGGTGTGCACCACCAGGCCCGGCTTGTGTTTGGCCGGGTCGATCTCCCAGAGTTCCTTGATGCCCAGCGCATAGGCCTGCGGGTCCTTGCCGTCGTTGAGCTTGAACTGCGCCATGAGCTGGCGGCCGAGGTGGCCGCGCGCGCCTTCGGCAAAAATCGTGTACTTGCCGTGCAGTTCCATGCCGAGCTGGAAGTGGTCCGTCGGCTGGCCGTCCTTGCCGACACCCAGGTTGCCGGTGGCCACACCCTTGACCGAGCCGTTGTCGTTGTAAAGCACTTCGGCGGCTGCGAAGCCGGGGAAGATTTCCACCCCCAGGTTCTCAGCCTGCTGCGCCAGCCAGCGCACCACGTTGCCGAGGCTGACCACGTAATTGCCTTCGTTGTGAAAACACTCGGGCACAAAAAACGCCGGTGTTTTGGTCGCACCCGTTTCACTGAGGAACAGCACCTCGTCGCTGGTCACGGGTTGGTTGAGCGGGGCTTGGAGTTCTTTCCAGTCCGGAATCAGCTCGGTGAGGGCCTTGGGGTCCATGACCGCGCCTGAGAGAATGTGCGCGCCGGGCTCGGAGCCTTTTTCAAGCACCACCACGGAAAGCTCCGTGCCTTTTTCTGCGGCCAGCTGTTTCAGCCGAATGGCCGTGGCCAGACCGCCGGGGCCGCCGCCGACCACGACCACGTCGTATTCCATGGCTTCACGGGGGCCGAACTGGGCCAGGATCTCTTGGTTATTCATGGTGGACTCGCTGATAATGAATTTCAGGGACGGTTGTCCGTCAGGTAACGGCCGCAGCTCTGCGCCTGATTTTATGTCTTGAATCCACCGGGTCGAACCCTTGTTCGCCTCGGCCCCCTTTTATCGAGAGGACCCTCTAATGGCTTACAGCCTGGATCTTTCAGGGCGTGTCGCGCTCGTGACCGGCGCATCCGGCGGCCTGGGTGCCCAGTTTGCCAAAACCCTGAGCCGTGCCGGTGCAGCGGTGGTGCTGGCCAGCCGCAGGATGGACAAGCTCAAGGATCTGCGCGCGCAGATCGAGGCCGAAGGCGGCGATGCGCATGTGGTCACGCTGGATGTGACCGACCATGCGAGCATCAAGTCGGCGGTGGCGCACGCCGAAACCGAGGTCGGCCCGATTGACATCCTCGTCAACAACTCCGGCGTGAGTACGACGCAGCGCATCCAGGACGTCGGCGAGGATGACTACGACTTCATTTTCGGCACCAATGTCAGGGGCGCTTTTTTTGTGGCGCAGGAAGTCGGCAAACGCATGCTGGCGCGGTCGCGCGGCGCGGCGCCGGGTGCCTTTTCCGGCGCGCAGATCATCAACATTGCCTCCATGGCGGGTCTGCGCGTGTTGCCGCAGATCGGCGTGTACTGCATGAGCAAGGCGGCGGTGGTGCAGATGACCAAGGCCATGGCGCTGGAGTGGGGCAAGTTCGGCATCAACGTCAACGCCATCTGCCCGGGCTACATCGACACCGAGATCAACCACCATCACTGGGAAACCGAGCAGGGAAAAAAGCTGGTGCAGATGCTGCCGCGCAAGCGCATCGGCAAGCCGGAGGACCTGGACGCGCTGCTGGTGCTGCTGGCCAGCGGGCAGAGCCATTTCATCAACGGTGCTGTCATTGCGGCAGACGACGGCTTCGGGCTCTGAGGCAAGCGTCGCCGAGCGCTGGGTCTTCAGTCATCCCCCTTCCGTCTTTTGTTCTTCCTTTTTGACTCTTCCTCTTCTCCACAGCGCCATGAAAATTGACATTCCCGACATCAAGAAACTGGTTTTTGAAATGCGCGTCCCGATCCGGTGGGGTGATATGGACGCCATGGGCCACGTCAACAACACCAGCTATTTTCGTTACCTGGAAACGGTCCGCATCGACTGGATGCATTCGATCGGTTGTGTGCCCGACCCCCAGGGCGAAGGCCCGGTCATCGTCAACGCGTTCTGCAATTTCTACAAGCAGCTCGAATATCCGGGCGACGTGCTGGTCAAGATGTACGTCAGCGACCCGGCACGCACCACCTTCGAGAGCTGGGGCACGATGGAGCGCGCCGACCAGCCCGGGGTGATCTACGCCGCCGGTGGTGCCACGACGATCTGGGTCGACTTTCCGAGCCAGAAGGCCGCCGCCTTGCCGGACTGGATGCGCCAACTGGTCAGTTGAGAGGCTGAGAGTCTTTTGTTCCTACCCGCTTATCACGCCAAAACGCCCCCACTCGTCGTTGCAAATGCGCGCCATAGCCCGAGCTATGGCTGTGCTTTGCGCCTCGATTGGGCCCGTTTTGGCGCGCTACTCGGGCACGACCAACAAACTCTCAGCCTCTGAGCGCAAAATCCGGGAATCCAACCAACTTGCCAGACCCATGCCTGTCGCCAAAGTCCTTCCCGCTGACCTCTGTCTGGCCATCGACCCCGGGCTTCTGGGGTTTGCGGACACGTCCGAACTGCTGGACCAGCCGATGCACTGGATCGGCCAGCAGCGTGCCGAAACCGCGGCCCGCTTTGGCTTGGCGATGGCGCAGCCCGACTACAACCTTTTTGTGCTGGGCGAGGTCGGCACGGGAAGATCGACCCTGCTGCTGCAGATGATGAATGCGGCGGCGGCCAGCCGGCCTGTGCCCCCGGACCTCTGTTATCTCCACAACTTCGACGCCCCGGAGCGGCCCCGGGCCTTGCGCATGCCGGCCGGGCAGGGCCGGCTGCTGCGCCAGCTCATGCTGCAGTTGACCAAAACGCTGCAGGCGGAAATTCCCAAACGACTGGTGGACCAGGATTTCCGCACGGAAAGCGAGCGCATCGAAAAAAGTTACAAGGCGGAAGAGGACCCGGCCTATGCGGAGCTGGATGCGTTTGCCGAAGCCCGGAACTTTTCCTTGTTTCGCGAGGCGGGCCATCTGGTCTTCACCCTGAGGGATGACAAGGGCCGGGCCCTGACCGAAAGCGAGGCGCTGGCCCTGCCGAAAGAGCGGCGTGTCGAGATTGACCGCGCCGAGCAGGAACTGCGTGCCGAAATCGCCCGCTTTCTCGACAAAACCCGGTCCATGGAACGGGTCCTGCACGAAGGCCTGGCGGCCTTGCGCCGCCAGGTGGTCAAGCCGATGGTGGAGCACGAGCTGCAGGAGATCCGCAACGAGCTGCGCAAACAGATCAAGGACTCGGTCAAGCTGGGCAACTACCTCGACCTGGTCCTGCACGATGTGCTTGAAAACCTGGAGCTGTTCCAGGCGGGCGACACGGACGAGGAGGTCCGGCTGGAGGCGCTGGCCTCCGTGCTGGGCCGTTACCGGGTCAACCTGGTGGTGGATAACCATGGCCTGACCGGCGCGCCGGTGATGGTCGAGGACAACCCCCTGCTGCGCCGGCTGTTTGGCAGCATCGAGTACCAGTCCGACAACGACGTGCGGGTGACGGATTTCTCGCGCATACGCGCGGGCAGCCTGCTCAAGGCGAACGGCGGCTTCCTGATGCTGCACCTGAACGACCTGCTGGCCGATGATCTGGTGTGGGAAAAGCTGCGCCGCTTCCTGCGCAGCGGCCTTGTCCAGATCGAGGAGTCCGGCGTGACGTATTCGCCCATGGCCGCCGTGGCGCTGGAGCCCGAACCGGTCGATGCGGATGTCAAGATCATCCTGATCGGCTCGGTCGAGGAGTACTACCTCCTGCAGGAGACCGATCCGGAATTCACCCGCCGTTTCCGCTGCAAGGTGGACGTTGCCGAAAGTTTTCCGGCCAGCGCGGATACCCGCCGGGCGTCGGCGATTTTTGTGGCGCACACCTGCCGCAAGATGGGCTTCCCCCACTTTTCTGCAGCGGCCGTCGCGCGCCTGCTGGAAGACTCCCACCGCGAGGTGGACGACCAGGCCCGCCAGAGCGCCATCTTTGCCCGCACCGAGGCCCTGGTGATGGAGAGCGCCTCCATGTGCCGCGCGCGGGGCGCCCTCCTGGTGGACCTGCAGGACGTCGAGGCGGCGCTTCGTGCCCGCAACTACAGGCACGATTACCTCGAACAGCGCCAGCAGGAAACCATTGCGGATGGGGAGCGGCTGCTGGTCTTGACCGGCGCGAAGGTCGGGCAGCTCAATGCCTTGACCGTGATTGACCTGGGCGACTACCGTTTTGGTTTCCCGGTGGGTGTCACGGCACGCACCTACGCCGGCGACGAGGGCCTGCTCAACGTGGAGCGCGAGGTGGAGCTTTCCGGCCCCATCCATGACAAGGGGGTGCTCATCCTGCACAGCTACCTGTCGGCGCTGTTTGCCCATCTTGCGCCGCTGGCGCTGAATGCGGCCATTGTTTTCGAGCAGGAGTACCACGGCGTCGAAGGCGATTCCGCTTCCTGCGCCGAACTGTATGTGCTGCTGTCGTCCCTGTCGGGGTTGCCGCTGAAACAAGGTGTCGCCGTGACCGGTGCGATCAACCAGCATGGCGACATGCTGCCGGTGGGCGGGATCAACGAAAAAATCGAGGGCTACTTCCGCAGCTGTGAGATTGTCGGGCTGGACGGTAGCCAGGGGGTGCTGATTCCGCACCGCAACCGGCGCCACCTGATGCTTGAGCGCAAGGTGGTGGAGGCGGTGGCCGCGGGACGGTTCCACATCTATACGGCCGAACATGCCAGCGATGGCCTGGAACTGCTCACCGGTGCGTCGTTTGGCGAGTTGAACGCGGCGGGCGTTTACCCGGCTGACAGCGTGCTTGGCGGTGCGCAGAAAACGCTGGAGGATTTCCGGCGTTCCTGCCAGCGCGCGGAGCAGCACAAGCCTGAACGCAAACCCGGCAAACTGCGCTGACCGGGGTCCGTGCTGGCTGCTATTTCTGTTTCGGCAGCCGGCCCATCAGGTAAAACTCGGGGTTGGGCATCATGCTGGAAAAACTGGCGATGCGGTTGGACAGGCCGAAGAAGGCGGTGATCGCGGCGATGTCCCAGATGTCCTCGTCGTCGAAACCGTGGGCATGCAGCGCGGCAAAGTCGGCGTCTTCCACCTCGTCCGACTTCTGGCAGACTTTCATCGCAAAGTCCAGCATGGCGCGCTGGCGCGGCGTGATGTCGGCCTTGCGGTAGTTCACCGCCACCTGGTCGGCCACCAGCGGCTTTTTCTCGTAAATCCGCAAGAGCGCGCCATGCGCCACCACGCAATACAGGCAGTGGTTGGCCGCACTTGTGGTGGTCACGATCATCTCGCGGTCGCCTTTGCTCAGGCCCGACTCTTCGCGCAACATCAATGCGTCATGGTAGGCAAAAAAGGCACGCCACTCTGCCGGGCGGCGCGCCAGCGCCAGAAACACATTGGGGACAAAGCCGGCTTTTTCCTGCACCTCCAGCACTTTGGCTTTGATGTCGTCGGGCAAGGTGTTGAGGTCGGGCAGGGGGTATCTGGTGGTCATGGGGTGTCTCATTGCGGGTGACTGTTTTGGCAATGATACGTTCAGTGTGAGGTGGATCAGGGGAGGTCGGGTCTGCCGGCTGGCCGGGGCGCGAACCGGTCAGCATGACGCCAGGGCAAGCAGTTAGCGCCCATAAAAAAAGCGCGTGGTGAAGGCCACGCGCTTTTTGTCGGGCCGCGCAAGCAGCGCGGGGAGATCACACCAAATCAGCCCAGCGCTTTCAATGCGCTGGCCACCCCCGCGCCATAAGCCGGGTCGGCTTTGGTGCAATTGGCAATATGCCGCTCCTGGATGGCCTTCGAGGCGCCACCAACCGAGCGGGCGGTATTCTCAAACAGCGCCTGCTGCTGCGCCGGTGTCATCAGCCGGAACAGGTTGCCCGGCTGCGAGTAGTAGTCCTCGTCGACGCGGTGGTTCCAGTGATCGGCTGCGCCTTCAATCGACAGCGGCGGTTCGGCAAAATCCGGCTGTTCCTGCCACGAGCCCTTGCTGTTGGGCTCATAGCCAATCTCCGCGCCCTTGTTGTCGTCGACACGCATGGCGCCGTCGCGGTGGTAGCTGTGGAAGGGGCACTTAGGCGCGTTTACCGGAATCTGGTGGTGGTTCACGCCCAGGCGGTAGCGCTGCGCATCGCCGTAGGAGAACAGGCGCGACTGCAGCATCTTGTCGGGCGAGAAGCTGATGCCCGGCACCACATTGGCCGGGTTGAAGGCGAGCTGCTCGATTTCGGCAAAGTAGTTTTCGGCGTTGCGGTTGAGTTCCAGCACGCCGACGTCGATCAGCGGGTAGTCCTTGTGCGGCCAGACCTTGGTCAGGTCGAACGGGTTCAGGTGGTAGGTCGCCGCGTCTTTTTCGGGCATGACCTGGATCTGCAGCTTCCAGCGCGGAAAGTCCTTGTTGTCGATGGCGTTGAGCAGATCGTTCTGCGCGCTTTCGCGGTCCTTGCCGACCAGGGCTTCGGCTTCGGCATCGGTCAGGTTGTCAATGCCCTGCTGTGTGGGCAGGTGGAACTTGACCCAGAAGCGCTCGTTCTGCGCATTCAGGAAGCTGAAGGTGTGGCTGCCGAAGCCGTGCATGTGACGGTAGGACCTGGGCAGGCCGCGGTCGCTCATGACGATGGTGACCTGGTGCAGGGCTTCGGGCAGCAGGGTCCAGAAGTCCCAGTTGTTTTCGGCGCTGCGCATGTTGGTGCGCGGGTCGCGCTTGACGGCGCGGTTCAGGTCGGGAAACTTCAACGGGTCGCGCAGAAAGAACACCGGCGTGTTGTTGCCGACCAGGTCCCAGTTGCCCTCTTCGGTATAAAACTTCATCGCAAAGCCACGGATGTCGCGCTCGGCGTCGGCAGCGCCGCGCTCGCCCGCCACCGTGGAAAAACGGATCGCCAGGTCGGTTTTCTTGCCGATGGCGGAAAAGATTTTGGCTTTGGTGTATCTGGTGATGTCGTGCGTCACGGTGAAGGTGCCGAAGGCACCCGAACCCTTGGCATGCATGCGGCGCTCGGGAATCACTTCGCGGGCAAAATGCGCCAGCTTTTCAAGGTGCCAGACGTCCTGCAGCAGCACCGGGCCGCGCGGGCCGGCGGTCATGGTGTTCTGGTTGTCGGGGACCGGTGCGCCGGCGGCGGTGGTTAATTTGGTCATGGTGCGTTCCTTCCGGTTTATGGGGCTGGCCTTGTCGGCGCAGGCGACAAGGTGGCGGTCAATTAATAGTTTTATGCTATTGGTTGGTGGTTTATTTTCGCTCTTGACTATTTAAAGAGCAATGGCAAGTCCATAGTCATTGCTCAAGGCCGCGATAGGCGCAGGCTTATGGGGAGTCAGCGGCTATGCTGGTGATTTGCCCAGGAGCGCACAACCCATGGAATCTCAATTCGACAAAGGCCTCGCCACCCGCAAGCAGGTGATGGGCGAAGATTTTGTAACCAATGCTTTCGCCAACGCCACCGATTTCACCCGTCCGATTCAGGAACACATCACCGCCAAGGCTTGGGGCGATGTCTGGCAGCGGCCGGGCCTGGAGCTCAAGACGCGAAGCCTGATCACCGTGGCCATGCTCACGGCGCTCGGCAAGCAGCATGAACTCAAGGCGCATGTGCGCGGTGCGCTCAACAACGGCGCAACCTCCGCGGAGATTCAGGAGGTGTTGCTGCACGCCGCCGTTTACTGCGGTGTGCCCACGGCGGTGGATGCCTTCCGCAGCGCGGCCGAGGTGATTGACGGCAAGTAGGAAGGGGAAACTGCCGGCCAGCCGGCCAGCCGGCCGGACGGGGTTTCCTGTGCATTGGTGTGACAGGTCTTGACCTGCCGCAAAGCGCATGGCGAAACGGCTGCCAATAATGGCAACATGATGTGGTTTATCCATGCCATCCGGCGGGTCGCCCGCTACTCGATTGTGTTGCCATTCTGGCTGGGGCTGGCCATGCCCGCCTGGAGTGCCGGTGGCTCACAGGCGCTTGGACCGGCCGCTTTGCGTGCCAAACTCGTTGCGCTGGGTCCTCAACTTGCCAGCAATCAATTCCAGGGTCCCCTGTACCTGGCATCGACTGAACGCGCCGATCAGCTGGAGGGTGACGTCTATGCCCTGGTCAAGCACCCGTTCGGGTCGGTCAGTGCTGCGCTGAGCGACCCCAGGCACTGGTGTGACATGCTGATCCTGCATCTGAACATCAAGTTTTGCCGCGCCAGAACCGACGGGGGGGCGACTGAGCTGGATGTGCGGATCGGTCGCAAGCATGACCGGCCGCTGGTGGAGGCGTCCACGGTTCTCTTTTCCTACCGCGCGGCGGTCGTGGAGCCGGACTACCTCGATATCGAGCTTGAAGCTGCGGATGGTCCGCTGGACACCCACGATTACCGGATCCTGCTGGAGGCCATCCCGCTGGCGGAAGGCCAAAGCTTCATTCATATGCGGTACTCGTTCTCCTACGGTCGCACGGGGCGTGTCGCCATGCAGCTGTACCTGGCAACCCTCGGCCGCGGAAAGGTTGGTTTCACGCCAGTCGCAGCGGGTGCTCCTGGCGAGCCGCAGGCGCTTATCGGCGGGGTGCGCGGTGTGGTGGAGCGAAACACGATGCGCTACTACCTCGCAATCGAGACCTACCTCGACGCACTGTCGGCGCCGCCATCGCAACGGCTGGAGAAAGGTCTGGAGGGCTGGTTCGCGGCGACTGAGAAATATGCCCGCCAGTTGCATGAGGTCGACCGCGCCGCCTACCTCGACATGAAACGCAAGGAGTACCAGCGACAGCAGACGGCACCTTAGGCGGAAAGCCGCATGCCGCGCGTGGGCAGTTCTGGTTCATGCTGTCCAGTTGATAAAGCTCAAGTTCGCAATATCGCCAGCATGAAATACTTGATTGCCTTGTTCATCAACCTTCCTGGAGATTTCTCATGAAAAAACTGTTGCTGCCCTTAAGCCTCGTTATCGCCCAGATGTTGGCCGTGAGTGCCTTCGCCCAAACCAAGGGGGGTGAAGCTGATCCGGAACAATCCAAGGGCCAGACCCCGCCCAAAGCGACGCCTGCCGAGAAGGCCACCGCCAAGGCTGCCCGCAAGGTCGAAGGCGCGGACACTACCGCCAAGACGACCTTGCGGCGCCCTGGTGAAGAGACGGGCGCCGGTACCGCCAAAGCAGCCACCAAGCAGGAGCGCGCTGCGGCCCGGGCCAAGCGCAAAGCCGCTGCCGCCGCCGCCCTCAAGAAAGGCGAAATCGCTTCTGGTGAAAAATAATCCAGCTTGGCGGGTGAGCGAAAAACGGACCCTTCGGGGTCCGTTTTTCATGGCGATGCCTTTTCGCGTATGCGGGGGCTGGCGTGCCCGCAAGCCGCGAAACGACCCTGATGCCCGGGAAGTGACGCTGCAGAAAACAGCCCTGGTTTTCAGTCTCCCTACTTTGGTGGAGGAACGGGGACTACACGCCGCCAGGCGGGCAGGGCGCACAATGAATTTTCAGTCGCCACCGTGTGACTTCATGGCAGCCCGGCCTGCACGCCGCAGGTTGCCGAGCCTGAAAGGAAAAATGACATGCAAGTTCAAGTCAACTCCAACCACACCATCCATACCGGTGAGTCGTTTGAGCGCTGGGCGAGTACGGAACTCAACGAGTCGCTGAGCCGCTTCAAGGACGACATCACCCGCATCGAGGTGCACATGAGCGACGAAAACAGCGACAAGGTCAGCATTGACCACAAGCGCTGCATGATCGAGGCGCGGCTGGCGCACCACGAGCCGCTGGCCGTCAACCACCACGCCTCCAGCCAGGACGAAGCCTTTCGGGGCGCGAGCGAGAAACTCAAGCGGGTGCTGGAACACACGCTGGACAAGCTGCGTGACCACCGTTCACGCGAGTCCATCCGCCGCGAGCCCGATCCGGGCGCCCCCTGAGCGGGCAGTCCGTCAGCGCCGGCAGCTGGCGCTGGCCCCGGAACAAGCCCTCTGTTTGAAGTGTTTTTGGCCGCAAGCCCAATGATTGCATGCGAACTTAGCTATTAATATGATAGCAATCTGGCCGGTGAGTGTAGCTGCCTTCAGGCATGGCGGCGGCCCCATGCCGTCCGCTTGCCGATGCAAGCCTGGCATCAGGTTTACGGGCGATGATGTGCGCAACGACCCATGAAAATTGCCCTGCTGTCCGACATTCATGCCAACCTGCGCGCGCTGGACGCTTGCATGGAGCACGCTGCCGCCCAGGGCGCGCAGCGTTTCGCCATGCTCGGCGACCTGGTGGGTTACGGGGCGCAGCCTGTCCAGGTGGTGCGCAAGGTGCGCGAGCTGGCGCAGAAGGGCGCCATCGTCCTGCAGGGCAACCACGATGCGTTGGCGGTGGCGCCGCAGGGCCAAGCCGGCACGATGGATGCGGGTGGCGCGGCATGGACGCGCGCGCAACTGGCGCCCGCCGACCTGGATTTCCTGGCCGGCCTGCCGCTGACCGCCACCGACGACGCCGTGTTTCTGGTGCATGCCAGCGCCGACGCGCCGCAGCGCTGGCGGTATGTCGACAGCGGGCAACGCGCCGAGGCCAGCCTCCATGCGGCCTGCGCGGATACGCGCGTGCGGTATGTCTTTGGCGGCCACGTGCACCAGCAGACCCTGTATTTCCGGGGCGCGAGCCAGCGCCTCCTGCGTTTTGAACCGACCTCGGGCGCCACCATTCCGGTGCCGCCGCATCGCCGCTGGATTGCCACTGTGGGCTCGGTCGGACAGCCGCGTGATGGGGACACCGACGCGATGTATGCGATGTTTGATGCGGTCCGTGCCGAACTGACCTTTCACCGGGTCGCCTATGACCACCTCGCGGCGGCGGCCGATGTCCGGGCCGCAGGGCTGCCGGAGGATTTTGCGAAACGGCTGGAGCAAGGCCTGTGAAGCTGTTGAACCCGGGCACGGTGATTGACGGCTTCCAAGTCGGCGACTGCCTGCATGCTGGCGGCATGGCCCACATCTACCAGGTCAGTTATGCGGACGCTGCGCAGCGCGAGCCCTTTCCCATGGTCATGAAGGTGCCACGCATGACCGAGGGCGACGGCGCGGAGAACATCGTCGGGTTCGAAGTGGAGCGGCAGATCCTGTCGGTGCTTACCGGGTCGCATGTGCCGCGCCTGGTGGCCGCCGGCGACCTGGCGAAGCTGCCTTACCTGGTCATGGAGCACGTGCCCGGGCGCACCCTGCAGCAACGGCTGGACGACGACCCCGCGCCGCTGCCGGCTGAAGAGATCGCCCGGCTCGGCGCGGCCGTGGCGCAGGCCGCGCACAGCCTGCACCTGCAGGACGTCTGCCACCTGGACCTCAAGCCGGCCAATGTGCTGATTCGGCCGGACGGACTGGCGGTGCTGCTTGACTTCGGCCTGTCTTGCCACGCCCACTACCCGGACCTGCTGGCCGAGGAGTTGCGCCCCGCCGTCGGATCGCCCACCTGGATGGCGCCCGAGCAGGTGGTGGGCATGCGCGGTGACCCGCGCAGCGACATTTTTGCCATCGGTGTCATGCTGTACGAGCTGGCCACGCGCGAGCTTCCTTTTGGCAATCCGCAGACCACCGGCGGACTGCGCCAGCGCCTGTGGATGGACCCGGTGCCGCCGCGCAAGCGGTGCCCGGCGCTTCCCGAATGGCTGCAGGAAGTGATCCTGCGCTGCCTGGAGCCGGAGGCCGCGCGGCGTTATGCGTCGGCCGCGCACCTGGCCTTCGACCTGTCCCATCCGCAGCAGGTGCAGGTGACCGATCGTGGGCGCCGCGTCCGGGCCACCGGGTTCTGGGCGCACCTGAAACGCTGGGTGCGCACCGCCGGCATGCACTACCAGCCCAGCGCGTTGCCGTCGCGGCAGATTGACGAGGTGCCCATCATCATGGTGGCGGTTCCCAACCGTGACGTGAGTGATGCCACCCTGTACTCCCTGCGCGGGGCGGTGTCGCGTGCCCTCGGTACCGTGCCCGGTGCCCGGCTGGCCTGCGTGAGTGTGATTGACCCCGGTGAAACGCCGGGCCACGATAGCGCCTCCAGTGAGACCACGGTGCACCGGCGCTACCTCGGCATGTTGCGGCAGTGGGCCCAGCCGCTGGACCTGAGCGGCCAGACCGCCTCCTTCCACATCCTCGAAAACGGTGACGTCGCCCAGGCCCTGCTGCGTTACGCGCAAGGCAACCAGGTCAGCATGATCGTGATGGGCGCGGCCACCCACGGGCTGCAAATGCAGCGGCTGCTGGCCACGGTGCCCATCCGGGTCGCCATGGCGGCGCCGTGCACCGTGGTGCTGGTCAAGCAGGCGCTGCCGTTCGACCAGCTGGCCGCGGCAGACGGCGGCCCCGAACAGGACAAGCTGGAAGAAAGCCCTGCGCGGGTGTCCAGGGTGATGATCTAGGCAGCCGCCAGCTCTTTACTGGAAAGCGATAGTTGCTATCAATAAAAGAGCACTTTGGCTCAACCCGCCATCAGCTTGTGCACCAGGTCGGCGGTCGTCGATGCCTTGTACTTGCGCATCAGGCGGGCGCGGTAAATCTCGACCGTGCGGTGGCTGATGACCAGGGCGCGGCCGATTTCCTTGGACGTCAGGCCGTCCATCAGGTGCGCGGCCACCTCACGTTCGCGCGCGGTGAGTTCAGCCTTGACGGGCCGGCGTGAACTGAGGTCCTCGAAGGTCCAGATGCCGGACTCGTGCGGCGCCGCCCGGTTCAGCGCGCGCCCTGTCACATGGCACCAGAAGGTCTCGCCCTTGAGGCGGCCGTCCACACGTTTCATGATGCGGTCGTCCGCGTAATGTCCTTTCGCATTGAGGATGGGCAGCATGCGTGCACCCGTACGCTCATATTCGTCCGCGCTGGGGTAGAGAATCTGGAAAGACTGGCCGATCAGCTGCTCACGCGTGGCGCCGAACATCTCGCACAGATGCTGGTTGCAATCGACAATGGCCCGGTTGCGCGACAGCACCAGGCCCACGGGGGCCATGTCGAAGGCCAGGCGGTAATCGATGTCCATGGAGGTGCAGGCGAGCCGGGAGTGCGGGTTTGACTTTAGGGATAACTACGTATGTAGATAGGTAGTATCGTAAGGCTTTTGAAGTTCGTGTTGAAGCTCTGCAGGAGATTTTTGTGAATAAACTTTTCCCCTCCGCTGACGAGGCCCTGAAGGGCATTGTCAAGGACGGTCAGCTGATGGCTGTCGGTGGTTTTGGCCTGTGCGGTATTCCCGAGGCCCTGATCGAAGCGCTGAAAGCCAGCCAGGTCAAAAACCTGACCGTGATCTCCAACAATGCCGGTGTGGATGGCTTCGGCCTGGGCAAGCTGCTCGAGACCCGGCAGATCAAAAAAATGATTTCCAGCTATGTGGGTGAGAACAAGGAGTTCGAGCGCCAGTACCTGGCCGGCGAGCTGGAGCTGGAGTTCACGCCACAGGGCACGCTGGCCGAGAAGCTGCGCGCCGGTGGCGCCGGCATCCCGGCTTTTTTCACGAAAACCGGTGTTGGCACCCTCGTCGCCGAAGGCAAGGAACTGCGCGAGTTCGATGGCGAAACCTATCTGATGGAACGCTCGCTGGTGCCCGATGTGGCGCTGGTCAAGGCCGATGTCGCCGACCGCTCGGGCAACCTGCGTTTCAACCTGACGGCGCGCAACTTCAACCCGGCTGCTGCCATGGCGGGCAGGGTCTGCATCGTGGAAGTGGAGCGCATCGTCGCCACCGGCGAGCTGGCGCCCGACGACATCCATCTGCCCGGTATCTATGTGCACCGCATCGTGCACAACCCCACGCCCGAGAAGCGCATTGAAAAGCGCACCACCCGCGACCGTAAAGTTTGAGGAGCACGAACATGGCATGGACCCAGGATCAAATGGCCGCGCGCGCGGCGCAGGAACTCGAAGACGGTTTTTATGTGAACCTCGGCATCGGCATCCCGACGCTGGTGGCGAACTTCGTGCCCGACCACATCGAGGTGTGGCTGCAAAGCGAGAACGGCATGCTGGGCATTGGGCCTTTCCCGTATGAAGACGAGGTGGATGCCGACCTGATCAACGCCGGCAAGCAGACCGTGACCACCATCAAGGGTTCGTCGATTTTCGGCAGCCACGACAGCTTTGCCATGATCCGCGGCGGCAAGATCAACCTCAGCATCCTGGGGGCCATGCAGGTCAGCGAGCATGGCGACCTGGCCAACTGGATGATCCCGGGCAAGATGATCAAGGGCATGGGCGGCGCCATGGACCTGGTGGCCGGCGTCAAGCGGGTGATCATCCTGATGGAGCATGTCGCGAAGAAGAAAGACGGCACGGAAGATCTGAAAATCCTTGAAAAATGCACCTTGCCCCTGACCGGGGTTGGTGTGGTGGACCGCATCATCACCGATCTGGCCGTGATGGATGTCACGCCGGAAGGCCTGAAAGTGGTTGAACTGGCACCCGGGGTCACCCGCGAAGCTCTGCAGGCCAAAACCGGCTGCAAGCTGCTCTGAGGCTTATCCCGCCTTCAGACGGCGTTCGCGCCATCTGAAGGCCAGGACCGGTTCCCCCACCTCACCTCGCAGGCTGGGGGCGCCGCCGCCCGTCCTCCGGTCACCCGCCTGGATGGCCAGATACCGGAATAGGGCATTCATGGCCATGACGCGCGCTCATCCTGCGGGGATAGCTATCAAAAAAAGAGCGTGACCTGAGGCGCCGGGCGCCGTACTTCCCCCCGGAAAAAGTCATGCGCGTGCTAGACTGAAAACACGATGTTCCGCACGCGCCGCCTGCCCAAGTCCTTGCTGAATCCGGTGGGGCGGTCGGTGGCTGGCACGGCCATTTTTGCGGTCTTTGTCCTTTGGTTCGCATGCGCAGGTTCGGCCCATGCCGCACCCGCCACCAAAGCACCCGAGCGCGTCACCCTGCAGCTCAAGTGGCTGCACCAGTTCCAGTTTGCCGGTTATTACGCTGCCCAGGCCAAGGGGTTTTACCGCGAGGAAGGCCTGGACGTCACCATTCGAGAGGGCGGTGCAGACCGACCGGTCATCGCCACGGTTCTCAAGGGCGACGCGCACTACGGTATTGGCGACTCGGACCTGCTGATCAACCGCATCAACGGGCAGCCTCTGGTGGCGCTGGCGGCGATATTTCAGCACTCGCCCTACGTCCTCATGAGCCGGGCGGACCGCGGGATTCGCGCTCCTAGCGACCTGGTCGGCGCCAGGGTCATGCTCTCCGAAGGTCAGGGCAGCATCCAGCTGCGTGCCATGCTCAAGCGCGAGGGTATTGACCCCCAGCGCGTCAACATCCTCCCGCAGTCCTGGAAGCTCGAGGACCTGATCGAGGGCAGGGTGGACGCGGTGTCGGCCTATTCGACGGTGGAACCCGCCTTGCTTCGCGCCCGCGGCGTGGCGCCTGCGACCATGCGCAGCCTGGACTACGGCGTTGATTTTTATGGCGACATTCTCTTCACGACGGAAACCGAAGTCGCCAAATTTCCCGAGCGCGCCGCAGCCCTCCTGCGCGCCACGCGCAAGGGTTGGGAATACGCCTTCACCCACGAACAGGAAATCGCCGATCTGATCACCGGCATGAAGGGCGTCCGGCAGAGGGGGCTGACCCGGGAGGCCCTGCTCGAGGAGGCAGCGCAGATGCGGCCCTTGGTGCTGCCCGATCTGGTGGAGATCGGGCATCTGAACCCCGGCCGGCTGGAGGCCACCGCGCGGACACTGGCGAGCCTGGGCTTGGTCAAGGCGGACTATTCCCTGGCAGGGCTGACGTTCGAACCACGGACCGGCCTGCCGCCTACTCTGGTGCGGTGGCTGGCCGGTGCGGTTTTTGGCGTCGTCGCCCTGATGGCCCTGGTGCTTCTCTGGAATTTGCAGATGCGCCGCAGTGTTCGCGAGCGCACCTGGCAGCTGCATGCCGAGGTGTTGCGGCGCACCGAGGCGCAGCAGCAGCTCAAGGTCAGCCAGGACATGGTCCAGCTGATGTTTGGCACCGCGGCAACCGGCATCGTGATGAACACGCCCGATGGACGCTTCCTGATGGCCAACCCGGCCTACTACGCCATCGTGGGCTACACCGAAGCCGAGTTGCAGGCCATGGACACGCGCGAGTTGACCCACCCCGATGACCGGGTGCGTTATGCCGCGCAGAGGGACCGCATGCTGTCCGGCGAGCTGGAGAGTTTTTCGGACGAAAAACGGTATGTGAAAAAGGATGGCTCCGCCGTGTGGGTTCATTCCACGGTGTCCATGGTGCGGTCTGCGTCGGGGGAGGCCACACACATCATCTCGGTGACCGAAGACATCACGGAACGCCGGGCTATCCAGGACAGGCTGCGCCAGAGCGAAGCCTTGCTCAGGATCGCAGGGCGCACCGCGCGCATAGGCGGCTGGATGCTGGAACTGCCGTCGAACCATGTGGTCTGGTCCGACGAGGTCTGCAAGATCCACGAGGTGCCGCCCGGAACCAGCCCTTCGCTTCAGGAATCGCTGGGGGTTTATCCACCGCCCCAGCGCGCGAAGATAGAAGCGGCCGTCCAGGCCTGCATCGACAGTCAGACGCCCTTTGATGAAGAACTTGAGATGGTCGTTGCCAGTGGACGCCGTGGCTGGGTGAGGGTGATCGGCGAAGCGGTGCGCGATGAAGGCGCCCTGGTTGTCCGGCTCCATGGATCTGCCCAGGACATCACCGAGCGCAAACAGGCCCAGGAAAGCATCCTGCGCCTCAATGCCGAACTGGAGGAGCGGGTGCGGCAGCGCACCTCGCAACTCGAGGCCGTCAACCGCGAGCTCGAGGCGTTTTCGTATTCCGTCTCACACGACCTGCGTTCCCCGCTCAACACCATTGATGGCTTCAGCCAGCTGATGGAGCGCATGGCATCGGACAAAGTGGGCGAAAAGGGAAAGCACTACCTCAGCCGTATCCGCGCCGGCACCCGTCAGATGGGTGAGCTGATCGAAGGGCTGCTGTCGCTCGCCAAGCTGTCGCGGGACCCGTTGCGCGCCGGGACGGTGGATCTGGCAAGGATCGCCACGCAGGTGGTTCAGGCGTGCCAGGAGCGGGAGCCGGAACGCGAGGTGGAGATCCACATCCAGGAGAACCTGTTGGCGCTGGGCGATCCGCTCCTGCTGTCCGTGGTGATCCAGAACCTGCTGGGCAATGCGTGGAAGTTCACGTCCCTGCAGCCGTCGGCGCGCATCAATGTGGGGTGCAAAACGGGGGAAGACGGCGAAGCCGTCTATTTCGTCCGGGACAATGGCGCCGGCTTCGACATGGCCTATGCCGACAAGTTGTTTGGAACCTTCCAGCGGCTGCATTCCTCCACGGACTACGCCGGTACCGGCATCGGGCTGGCCACCGTCAAGCGTGTCATTGACCGGCATGGGGGCCGGGTCTGGGCCGAGGCTGCCGAAGGGCAGGGGGCGACGTTTTACTTCACCCTTGGCGCGGTGGCGGTGGACAGTCCGGCGGTCGCCGTGTGAGAGTCGCGCCGGCAGGGGCCGGGGTGGGGAGATGTGGAGCGGGTGATGGGAATCGAACCCACGCTATTTGCTTGGGAAGCAAAAGTTCTGCCATTGAACTACACCCGCATGTTTGCCTGCATTATAAAAGCCAACCGGCCGGTTGGCTTTTCTTTCATCAGGGAGCGCGACGGCGCCTCAAGGACGCACGTAGGCCCAGCCTTCATCCTGCCTTTTCATGAGCTGAACCACGCCTGAACGGGCATAGCTGATGGACGCGTTCATGTCTGCCTTGGTGAGTTTTTGGGTCGTCATGGTGTTTTCGCAGGCCACGACCTGGATGCCGGATTTGGTGGCCTCGGTAATGCGGTTGTTTGTCGTGGCGTCGGACTTGAGCATGCCGATGCCGGGGCCGTAGGCCACAATTTCGATGCTTACCTTGTCGGCGCCGCCGTATTCCTGCTGCACATTCTTGGCGTTGTTCAGGGCCAGGTTCCATTTGGCGGCATCGCCGTCGCTGACCTGGAGCACCACCCTGGGCTTGGCCGGCGCTGCGGTGACCGCGCAGCCGGTGAGGAAGGTGGCGCTGAAGGCCAGGACAACGGATTGAATGTATTTATTTATGATCATTTTTGAATGTCTCCTATGCAAAGGTACTTGATTTCCACGTAGTCATCCATGCCGTGATGGGAGCCTTCGCGGCCCAGTCCGGACTGTTTGACACCTCCGAATGGTACATGCTCGGTGGCCAGAACGCCCACATTGATGCCGACCATGCCGTATTCCAGGGCCTCGCTCACCCGGAAGATGCGGCCCACGTCGCGGCTGTAGAAGTAGCTGGCCAGGCCGAATTCGGTGTTGTTGGCCGCATCCACGGCCTCTTGTTCGGTCTTGAAGCGGAACACCGGGGCGAAGGGGCCGAAAGTTTCTTCCCGCGCGCACAGCATGTCGGATGTGGCATTGGCCAGCACCGTGGGCTCGAAGAACTGGCCTTTCAGCTTCTTGCCGCCCACCAGCACCTTGCCGCCCTTGGCGACCGCGTCGGCCACATGGCGGGCCACCTTCTCCACCGCCGCGTCCTCGATCAGCGGGCCTTGCGACACGCCGTTTTCGAAGCCGTTGCCCACCTTCACGGTACGAACCTTGGCGGCAAACTTCTCCACGAACTCGTCGTACACGCCGTCCTGCACATAGATGCGGTTGGCGCAGACGCAGGTCTGGCCGGCATTGCGGTACTTGCTGGCCATGGCCCCTTCCACGGCCGAATCCACGTTGGCATCGTCGAACACGATGAAGGGCGCGTTGCCACCGAGTTCGAGCGACATTTTCTTGACGGTGGGCGCGCTCTGGGCCATCAGGATGCGGCCCACTTCGGTCGAGCCGGTGAAGCTGATGTGGCGCACCACGTCGCTGGCGCAGAGCACCTTGCCCACCGCGATGGAGTTGGCGCCGTCGGCCGTGATCATGTTGAGCACACCGGCGGGGATGCCGGCGCGGATGGCCAGCTCGGCCGCGGCCAGCGCCGTCAGCGGGGTCAGTTCCGCCGGTTTGATGATGACCGGGCAGCCCGCGGCCAGGGCCGGCGCGACCTTGCGCGTGATCATGGCCAGCGGGAAGTTCCACGGCGTGATGGCGGCGCAGACACCGATGGGCTGCTTGATGACCATCAGGCGGCGGTTGTTGTCGAACTGGGGCAGGGTCTCGCCGTTGACGCGCTTGGCCTCTTCGGCAAACCACTCCACGAAGCTGGCGCCGTAGGCGACTTCGCCCTTGGCCTCGGGGAAGGGCTTGCCCTGCTCGGCGGTCATGATGCGGCCCAGGTCCTCCTGGTTGGCCATCAGCAGGTTGAACCACTTCATCAGGATGGCGTGGCGCTCCTTGCCGGTCTTGCTGCGCCAGGCGGGCCAGGCCGCGTTGGCGGCGGCGATGGCGGTCTCTGTTTCAGCCGGGCCGAGGTTGGCCACGTCGGCGAGTTTGAGGCCGGTGGCGGGGTCATTCACGTCAAAACGCGAACTGCCTTTGACCCATTGGCCGTTGATCAGGGCGTCGGTCTTGAGCAGGCTGGGATCTTTGAGCAGCGAAATGGGGGAGGTTTTCATGTCCATGAGGGTCTCTTTAGGGGGTGCCGCTCTGGCGCGGCTCATTGGTACAGCCTGCAAGCATAGCGCGTCGGGCGGTATTGTGTCTAAACCGGGCTGGGTGCCGGCCCCAAACTTATAATCAAAGGTTCAGGCAAATCAAGCATCCAGGTGCGGTCGGCCGCTCCGGGTCCTTCGCCCGGCGGGCGCCGGCGTCACCAGCAACTACCAAAACATGAGCACACCCACTTTCACCGTCGCCGACATCCGCAAGAGCTTCCTGGACTTTTTCGCGTCCAAGGGCCACACCGTGGTGCCGTCGAGCTCGCTGGTGCCGGGCAACGACCCGACCCTGATGTTCACCAATTCGGGCATGGTGCAGTTCAAGGATGTGTTCCTCGGCACCGACAAGCGCTCCTATGTGCGCGCCGCGTCGGTGCAGGCCTGCCTGCGCGCCGGCGGCAAGCACAACGACCTGGAAAACGTCGGCTACACCGCGCGCCACCACACCTTTTTCGAGATGCTGGGCAACTGGAGTTTTGGCGACTACTTCAAGCGCGAATCGCTGAAGTGGGCCTGGGAACTGCTGACCGAGGTCTACAAGCTGCCGGCCGACAAGCTGTGGGCCACGGTGTACATCGACGACGACGAGGCCTACGACATCTGGACGAAAGAAATCGGCCTGCCACCCGAACGCGTGGTGCGCATCGGCGACAACAAGGGCGCCAAATACGCAAGCGACAACTTCTGGATGATGGCCGACACCGGCCCCTGCGGCCCCTGCAGCGAGATTTTCTTCGACCACGGTCCCGAGATTGCCGGCGGCCCGCCCGGCTCGCCCGAGCAGGACGGCGACCGCTACATCGAGATCTGGAACAACGTGTTCATGCAGTTCGACATGCAGCCCGACGGCTCGGTCAAGCCGCTGCCGGCGCCCTGCGTGGACACCGGCATGGGCCTGGAGCGCCTGGCCGCCATCCTGCAGCATGTGCACAGCAACTACGAAATCGACATCTTTGACGCGCTGATCAAGGCGGCCTCGCGCGAGACCGGCGAGAAGGACCTCGGCAACAAATCCCTGTTTGTCATCGCCGACCACATCCGCGCCACCGCCTTCCTGGTCAGCGACGGTGTCAACCCGTCCAACGAAGGCCGCGGTTATGTGCAGCGCCGCATCATCCGCCGTGCGATCCGCCACGGCTACAAGCTGGGCAAGAAAACGCCGTTTTTCCATAAGCTGGTGGCGGACCTGGTCAAGCTGATGGGTGAGGCCTATCCCAAGCTCAGGACCGACGAGGCGCGCATCACCGCCGTGCTCAAGGCCGAGGAAGAACGTTTCTTTGAGACGCTGGAAATCGGCATGACCATCCTGGACACGGCCCTGGCCCCTTCGACGGGCTCAGGACATGCTCCGAAAATGCTGCCCGGTGACGTGGCCTTCAAGTTGCACGACACCTACGGCTTTCCGCTGGACCTGTCGGCCGATGTCTGCCGCGAGCGCGGCGTCGAGGTCGACGAGGCCGGTTTCACCGCCGCCATGGACAAACAGAAAAACCAGGCGCGCGCCGCCGGCAAGTTCAAGATGGACCGCGCGCTGGAATACACCGGCGAAGGCAATACCTTCACGGGTTACGAAGGCCTGGAAGCCAGCGGAAAAATTGTTGCCCTGTATGCCGACGGCGTGCCGGTGGTGGCGCTCAAGACCGGCCAGCAGGGCGTGGTGGTGCTGGACCGCACCCCGTTTTACGCCGAAAGCGGCGGCCAGGTGGGCGACCAGGGCGAACTGGTCAGCGGTTCGGCCCACTTCGAGGTCGGCGACACGCTCAAGATCAAGGCCGATGTGTACGGCCACCACGGCAGCGTGGCGCAGGGCACGCTCAACGTGGGCGACCATGTGTCGGCACGTGTCAACCCGGCCGTGCGCGCCGCCACCGTGCGCAACCACAGCGCCACCCACCTGATGCACAAGGCCTTGCGCGAAGTGCTGGGCGACCATGTGCAGCAAAAAGGCTCGCTGGTCGATGCCGATAAAACCCGCTTTGACTTTGCCCACAACGCACCGGTGACCGACGAACAGGTCCGCGAGATCGAGGCGCGCGTCAACGCCGAGATCCTCGCCAACGCCGCCACCGACGCCAGTGTGATGGACATGGAAGCCGCCCAGAAAACCGGCGCCATGATGCTGTTCGGCGAGAAGTACGGTGACAAGGTGCGTGTGCTCAGCATAGGTTCGAGCAAGGAGCTGTGCGGCGGCACCCACGTGGCGCGCACCGGCGACATCGGCCTGTTCAAGATCGTGGCCGAGGCCGGCGTGGCCTCGGGTGTGCGCCGCATCGAGGCGGTGACCGGCGAAAACGCGCTGGCCTACCTGCAGTCCCTCGAGGATGCGGTCCAGTCAGCGGCCGGCGCGCTCAAGGCCAGCCCTTCCGAGTTGCAGGGCCGCATCGGCCAGGTGCTCGACCAGGTGCGGGCGCTTGAGAAGGAAGTGGCTGCCCTCAAGGGCAAGCTGGCCTCATCGCAGGGTGACGAGCTGATGGCGCAGGCGGTCGATGTCAAGGGCCTGAAGGTGCTGGCCGCCAAGCTCGAAGGCGCGGACGCCAAGACCCTGCGCGACACCATGGACAAGCTCAAGGACAAGCTCAAGACCGCGGTCATCGTGCTGGCCGCCGTGGACGGCGACAAGGTGCAGATCGCGGCCGGCGTGACCGCTGACAGCGTGGGCAAGGTCAAGGCCGGCGAACTGGTCAACTTCGTCGCCCAGCAGGTGGGCGGCAAGGGCGGCGGCAAGGCCGACATGGCCATGGCCGGCGGCACCGAGCCTGCCAAACTGCCTGAGGCGCTGGCCTCGGTCCAGGCTTGGGTGGCCGAGCGCGCCTGAGGCGGCGGGCCGGGCGGCTCTTGGCGCAATAAAAAAGGACGGCCATGCCGTCCTTTTTTCATGGCAGCGAGGTTCTCAGGCGACTTCGGCGATCAGCTCGATCTCGACGCAGGCGCCCATGGGGATTTGCGCGACGCCAAAGGCGCTGCGTGCATGGCTGCCGGCCGGACCGAACACTTCGCCCAGCAATTCGCTGGCGCCGTTGGTCACCAGGTGCTGCTCGGTGAAGTCGCCGGTCGAGTTGACCAGGCTCATGACCTTGACGATGCGCGTGATCTTGCCCAGATCACCGACAGCGGCCTGCAGCGTGCCCATCAGGTCGATCGCAATCGCGCGTGCCGCCGCCTGGCCTTCCTCGGTGCCCATGGTCTTGCCGAGCTGACCGACCCAGGCTTTGCCTTCTTTTTTGGCAATGTGGCCGGAGAGGAAAACCAGCTTGCCGGTCCGTACAAAAGGCACGTAGGCCGCTGCCGGCGTGGAGACCGGTGGCAGGGTGATGCCCAGGGCTTTCAGCTTGTCGTAGATGGGGCCGGTGGGTTGGGTCATGAAACGCTCCTGAAAGGGGTGGTTTGAAAAAATATGAACGAAACAGGTGTCTGGCCCTTATTCGGCGGGCGCAGGTAGCTATGAAAAATATAGCTGTTCTGGGGGCGATCAGCAATTCTAGTCCGGCACCGCTCTCCGGTGGCATCACTCGGGCTCAGGTAGTTTGGTGATGGGTGTCATCGTCACGGCCACGTTCAGCACGTGGCGCGCCCCGCCGCGTATCACGCCGCGCATCGGCGAGACGTCCAGGAAGTCGCGGCCAATGGCCAGCGTGACATAGTCCTCGCCCGGGGCGCGGTTGTTGGTGGGGTCGAAGTCCAGCCATACACCGGGGCTTTGTCCTTCTGCCAGCGCCAGGCCGCCGGCCTCGCTTTCCACCGGGCAATAGACCGAGGCCCAGGCATGGGAGGCATCGCTGCCGATCAGGCGCGGCTGGCCGGGTGCGGGTGTGGTCAGCAGGTAGCCGCTGACGTAACGTGCCGGCACGCCCATGGCGCGACAGCAGGCGACCATGATGTGGGCAAAGTCCTGGCACACACCCTTGCCCAACTGCAGCGCCTCCAGCGCCGGCGTGCCCACCTCGGTGCTTTCGCTGTCGTAGGCCATGCCGGTGTGGATGCGCTCCATCAGGTCCTGCGCCGCTTCAGGCAAGGGCCGCCCGGGCGTGAAGCTAGGCCGGGCAAATTCCGCAAAGGCCTCGTCGCGCGGGATGTAGGGCGATGCGAACAGGAATTCGCAGGCGCTGTCATAGGCGGCGCCGGCGTGGTAGCGGAACTGCTCGCGCACCTGCTCCCAAGGCAGGCCGGCTGGCGCGTCTTCCGGCGTTGCGGCCAGCGCCAAGGTGGAGACGATGCTGTCGGCGACCACCGTCAGCTTGTCATGCGGTGTGTGCAGCGAGAAATAGGTGCGGGTGTTGCCGTACACGTCAGTCAGCTCCTGCAGCCGTGCCGGTTGCGGGCTGATCGTCAGCCGGTGGCGCAGCAGTTGCTGGCCGGCATGGCTGGCCGGCTTGAGGTGCAGCACATGGTGGGCACTTTCCACGGTGGGGCTGTACGCATAACGCGTTTCATGAACAAGGTGAAGCAGCATCGCCAAAAAAGGAAAAGAAAGGTTGTGCGGCCCGAACCCCGGGCTCAGGCGCCCAGGCTGTGTTCGTCCGGGGCCACATGGCTGAAATAGCGCCGGCTCAGCGTGTCCGAGAGCTCGAAGGCGGCGCTGCAGCACAGCTCAAGCTGCGCCAGCAGGCCGGCATACGGTTCGCTGTCCGGTGCGCCGGGGGCGGGGTAGCACAGGTCGTCCAGGCGCCAGCTGCCCGGGTCGGGCAGGGCGGGTGCCAGGTCGGGCACCGGCTGCGGTGCGCCCGCGGTGTTTTCGGCCAGGCGCGCAAGCCGACCGCGCAGCGTCTGGGTGACCCATCCGAGCGAGCGCGGGTTGTCGCGGTCGAGCACCAGCAGGTCCAGCAGCGCCGGCACATCGCGCTGCTGCTGGTACTGGGCATGAAAGGTGATGGTGCTGTCGAACAGCGTGAGGATGGCGCCGAAGCCACCCTCGTCGAACACGGCGCCGGTTTCAAAGCCGAGGATCAGCGAGGAGGCCAGCGTGTTCAGCCGCTCGATGTGGCGCCCCGTGCTGAGCAGGCGCCAGCCATCGTCGCGGCTCATGCGGTCGGTTTGTGCGCCGGTCATGGCGGCCAGGAAGCCGCTGGCCGACTCCAGGGCCGCCAGCGCTTCCACCGAGGAGTATTCGAGCGCCTGGGAGGCGGGGTGGTCGGGGCCGCTGAAGGCTTCGCAGCGTGAGAAAAAATCAGCCTCGGCGCGCATGATCACATGCCACTGCTCCTGCGACAGCCGCTCGCGCACCGCCGAGGCCGCGCCCTTGAGTGCACCCAGGCTGTAACCCACGCTGGCAGCGTTGCGGGTGTCGGCCAGGCTGGCAATCAGCGAGCGTTCGAACACGCGGCGCGACTGCGTCGCGGGCGGCACCGAGTCCATCACCAGGCCGTTTTTCACGGCCAGCTCTGACAGCCAGGCCAGCAGCGGTTGTGAGGACTGGTCTTCACCGTTGAGGGACTGCAGGGTCAGCTGGGCCATGCGGATGGCGTTTTCGGTGCGCTCGGTGTAGCGGCCCAGCCAGTACAGGTTTTCGGCGGCGCGGCTGGTGACCGGGGGTTTGTGCCGCGCAGGCGTCGCCGCCCGGGGCTGGGCGCCCGGTTCCGCCGCCAGGCTGACCGCCGACGGTGGGCCATTGGCGGGGGTGTCCATGGCGGCGCCGGTCCTCGCCCTGGGCGGCGAGGCAGATTCGGCCAATGCCCACACATCGGCGCTGCTGCCGCCTTGCTGCATGGAGGCAATCTTGTCATTGGGGCCGGCCAGCCGCGCGAGCCCACCAGGCAGGACTTGCCAGGAGCCGGCGCCGTCGGCCACCGCAAACACGCGCAGCATGGTCGAGCGCGGGGCGATCCGCTGACCCTGCCAGGTCGGCGTCTGCGACAGCGGCAGGTAGGCCTGCACGGTGTAGTCTTCGCCGCGCCGGACCAGGCGACCGGCCCACTCGTCGAGTTCGCGGCGCGACAGCGTCTGCGCAATCACCGATTCAATGCCGGACTCCGGATAGGTGCCCTTGATGACACATTCCTTCAGCCGCGGCAGCACCGCTTGCAGGGCGGCCTGCTCGCCACACCACCAGGTGGCCAGCGAGGGCAGGGCCAGCGGCTCGTCGAGCAGGTGGCGCGACAGAGCCGGCAGAAAGCCCAGCAGCGCGCTGGATTCGAGAAAGGCCGAGCCCGGGGCATTGGCCACCAGCACGTTGCCCGCGCGTATCGCCTGCAGCAGGCCGGGCACGCCGAGCGTGGAGTCCGAACGCAGCTCCAGCGGGTCCAGAAACTCGTCGTCCACGCGCTTGAGCAGGCCGTGCACGGGCTCCAGGCCCTGCAGGGTCTTGAGGTAGAGCCTGTCGTCGCGCACCAGCAGGTCGCTGCCCTCCACCAGGGTCAGGCCGAGGTAACGCGCGAGGTAGGCATGTTCGAAATAGGTCTCGTTGTAGGGGCCGGGGGTCAGCAGCACGATGCGGCTTTCTTCGCCGCGCGCGGGACTGGCCGCCTTCAGGCCATCGACCAGCGCCTTGTAGGAAGCGGCCAGGCGCTGCACCTTCAGTTCGCGGAACGCCTCGGGAAACAGCCGCGAGATCGCCAGGCGGTTTTCCAGCAGGTAACCCAGGCCCGAGGGCGCCTGGGTGCGTTGCGACACCACCCACCAGCGCCCGTCGGGGCCGCGCGCCAGATCAAAGGCGACGATGTGCAGAAAGGTCCCGCCGGCCGGCCGCACGCCGTGCATGGCGCGCAGGTAGCCGGGGTGGCCCTGCACCAGCGCGGGCGGCAGCAGGCCCAGCGCCAGCAGTTGCTGCGGGCCGTACACGTCGGCCATGACGCGCTCCAGCAGCCGGGCGCGCTGCTGCACACCGGCGGCGATCTGCGCCCAGTCCTGCGCCGACAGGAGCAGCGGAAACAGGTCCAGCGACCAGGGCCGCTGCGGGCCATTGGCGTCGGCATACACGTTGTAGGTCACGCCGTTGTCGCGGATCTGGCGTTGCAGGTTGGTGGTGCGGTGGTTCAGGTCGTCAAAACCGTCGCCGCCCAGAAAGTTGAAGAACCGGCTCCAGTCGGGCGCCAGGCGGGCTGCGGGGGCAGCGGCCGGGCCGGGTGCCGGTGCTGGCGCCGCGGCGGCCCCCGCCCGCTGCCGCATTGGTTGGGTCAGGCTGGTCTGGCTTTGACTCTGGTCCTGCAGCTGGCCGGCCGCAGGCGGGGCCTTGTCCAGGGTTCGGCCGTGCAACTCGTCAAAATGGCCGGGGGAAGCCGGCAGCGCCAAGGCCAGCGCCAGATCGCCAGGCGCTTCCAGTGCGGCGGCTGCAAAAAGGGAGGGGTTGTTTTCCACGGTGGCCCAAGTATGCCTTTATGCTTACCTTGCAGGCCATCTGGGGCGGCATTCGGGCGCGGTTCGGCGCACGATCAGACGGTCAGGGCGCGCCGTTGTTGCTGCCGCAAGACAGGCGTCGGTCGTACGCGTTAGCGCAGGTCCAGCGTGAACGGAAACTCCCGGCTTGGCTGTGCCGGCTGGACGCGCATTTTGCCGGGGCTGTGGCCCATCTGGAAAAAGCGGTTCAGGCGCCGGCTCTCGGCCTCGTAGGAGTTGACCGGCAGGGTGTCGTAGCTCAGGCCGCCCGGGTGCGCCACGTGGTACTGGCAGCCGCCCAGTGAACGTTCCATCCAGGTGTCGACGATGTCGAAGGTCAGCGGCGCATGCACACCGATCGAGGGGTGCAGGGCCGAGGGCGGGTTCCAGGCCTTGTAACGCACGCCGGCCACGTACTCGCCGACCGTGCCGGTGCTTTGCAGCGGCAGGGCCCGGCCGTTGGCGGTGATCACGTAGCGGTTGTCGTTGAGGCCGGTCACATGCACCTCGACCCGTTCCAGCGAGGAGTCCACGTAACGCACGGTGCCGCCGGACGAGCCTTCCTCGCCCATCACATGCCAGGGCTCCAGCGCGCTGCGCAGCGTCAGCTCGATGCTGTTGGCTTTCACCTGGCCAATCATCGGGAAGCGGAACTCGAAATGCGGTTCGAACCAGGCCATGTCGAAGGCGTAGCCGGCTTCGTTAAGCTCGGTCAGCACGTCGGCAAAATCCATGCGCACAAAACCCGGCAGCAAAAAGCGGTCGTGCAATTCGGTGCCCCAGCGCGTCATGCGGCCGTGGTAAGGCTTGTTCCAGAAACGCGCGACCAGTGCACGCAGCAGCAATTGCTGCACGATGCTCATGCGGGCGTGCGGCGGCATTTCAAACGCACGCAGCTCCAGCAGGCCGAGGCGGCCGGTGGCCGAGTCGGGCGAGTACATCTTGTCGATGCAGAACTCGCTGCGGTGTGTGTTGCCGGTGACGTCGACCAGGATGTTGCGCAAGGTGCGGTCGACAATCCACGGCGGCATGTCCTGGCCGTATTTCTCGCGGTTGGCGGCGATTTCGCGCAAGGCGATTTCGAGTTCGTAGAGCTGGTCGTTGCGCGCCTCGTCCACGCGCGGGGCCTGGCTGGTCGGGCCGATGAACATGCCCGAAAAAAGATAACTCAGCGAGGGGTGGTTGTGCCAGTAGGCGATCAGGCTGCCCAGCATCTCCGGCTTGCGCAGGAAAGGGCTGTCCGGCGGTGTCGCGCCGCCGAGCACAAAGTGGTTGCCGCCGCCGGTGCCGGTGTGGCGGCCGTCGGTCATGAACTTTTCGGCCGACAGGCGCGTCTCGTGCGCGATCTTGTAGAGGAACTCGGTGTGTTCGACCAGTTCGTTCCAGTTGTAGGCTGGGTGGATGTTGACCTCGATGACGCCGGGGTCGGGCGTGACCTGCAGCATCTTCAGGCGCGGGTCGCGCGGCGGCGGGTAACCTTCGAGCACGATCTGCAGGCTAAGGGCCTGCGCGCTGGCCTCGACGGCGGCCAGCAGGTCGAGGTAGTCTTCGAGGCGCTCCAGCGGCGGCATGAAGATATAGAGCGCGCCGGCCTCCGCCTTCGCGCCTTTTTCTTTCGGCGCGGCCTTGGGTTTGTCCTGGGGGCCGTTGGCGCGCGTCGGGTCGCGCACTTCCACACATAGCGCGGTGCGGGTCAGCCAGGCGGCGGACTCGCCGGGTTGGGGCAGGCGGGCGTTGTCATCAACGGCGACCGGTGCCGGCTTGGCGGTCACGACGGGTGCTTTGGCGCTTTGGTCGAAGCGCGTGCCGGTGCTGACCGTGGCCGGCCTGAATTGCAGCAGGCGGCTGGCTTCGTTGCGCGGGCCGCTGCCCGTCATGTAGCGCGCCATGTACTGGGCCAGCATGCTCGCACTGTTGTGGCCGGTGGCGGGCGCCGCTGCTGCAGGCGCGGAAACCACCGGTGCGGCCTGCCCAGTGGCCGCGTTGTAACGCGCCGCCAGGGCAGCAGTGGAGGGCAGCTCGTCCCGCGGCGCAAATGGGTCGGCCTCGGTCATGTAGGGGAAGTCGGTTTTCGACACCCAGGGCACCGAGTCCAGCGGCAGGCGGTAACCCATGGGCGAGTCGCCCGGCATCAGGTACATGCGTTCGTCGCGGAAAAACCAGGGGCCGGTGGACCACTGCGGTCCACTACCCGCAGCACTTTCTTCGCGAACCTTCAGCGGCAACACATACCCCACCACCGCATCCAGCCCCTGCGAGAACACACGGCGCAGTCGGGCACGTTCCATGGTGTCGTCGAGCTTGGTGTCGAACGGGTCCACATTGACCGGCAGGCGGCGCTCGCGCCACAGGTAGTACCAGGTGTCTTCGTAGCCGGGCGTGATGTGTTGGGCGGACAGGCCCAGCTTGCCGGCCAGCGTCTCGGTGAAACGGCGCGCATCGTCACTGGTGTAGTGGCAGGGCTGGCGTTCGTCGGTGAACAGCGCCGGGTTCTGCCAGACCGGCTGGCCGTCCTTGCGCCAGAAAATGCTCAGCGCCCAGCGCGGCAACTGCTCGCCCGGGTACCACTTGCCCTGGCCGAAATGCAGGAAGCCGCCGTTGCCGTATTCGGCGCGCAGCTTTTGCACGAGTTCGGTCGCGTAGCCGCGTTTGGTCGGGCCCAGCGCGTCGATGTTCCATTCGGCGGCGTCGCGGTCCTGGGTGGCGACAAAGGTCGGCTCGCCGCCCATGGTCAGGCGCACGTCGCCGGCGACCAGGTCCTGGTCCACCTGGTGGCCGAGCTTGAGCACATCGGCCCACAAGGCGTCGGTGTAGGGCTGGGTCACGCGCGGCGATTCGAAGATGCGCTGCACGCCCATGTGGTGGGCAAAGTCCACTTCGCTTTCGTCCACACCGCCTTCAATCGGCGCCGCGCTCGACGGCTCGGGTGTGCAGGCCAGCGGGATATGGCCTTCGCCGGCCATCAGGCCCGAGGTCGGGTCCAGGCCGACCCAGCCGGCGCCGGGCAGAAACACCTCGCACCAGGCGTGCAGGTCGGTGAAGTCGGTCTCGGCGCCGCTGGGGCCGTCGAGCGACTTGACGTCGGCCTTGAGCTGGATCAGGTAACCCGAGACAAAACGTGCGGCCAGCCCGAGGTGGCGAAACAGCTGCACCATGAGCCAGCCGGTGTCGCGGCAGGAGCCGACGGCCAGTTGCAGGGTTTCTTCCGGCGTCTGCACGCCGGGCTCCATGCGGATCGCGTACTTGATGTCGTGCTGCAGCTTCTGGTTCAGCCCGACCAGGAAGTCGATGGTGCGTTTGGGCGTGCGGTCGATGGTGGCCAGATAACTTTTGAGCAGCGGCGTGGCCGGCTCGGTGGCCAGGTAGGGCGCGAGCTCATGCGCCTGCGCCTTGCTGTACTTGAATGGGAATTCCTCGGCGTCGGGTTCGAGGAAAAAATCAAACGGGTTGAACACCGCCATCTCGACGACCAGGTCCACCGTGACCTTGAACTCGCGTGTTGGCTCGGGAAACACCAGCCGCGCCTGGTAGTTGGCAAACGGGTCCTGCTGCCAGTTGATGAAATGGCCCTTGGGCTCCACCGTCAGCGAATACGACAACACCTTGGTGCGGCTGTGCGGCGCTGGTCGCAGCCGGACCACCTGCGGGCCGAGGCGAACCAGCCGGTCGTATTGGTAGTGGGTGATGTGACTGAGGGCAACATGAATGGACAAGGCAATCTCGCTTTTCGAATATTTCGGGAGCTATGCTGGCACTATGCCGCAGAAACAGCTTGCTTCGGGGGCGGACCCCCTGAACAACGGTTTTAATCCGATCCACACAAGCAAGAGCTGCGCCAAAGGCGGACATGGCTGTCAGCGCAAGGCCTGAGTTCTCCGTTAAGTACAAAACCGGAAACCGCAAGCAGAAAAACAAAAGGGGGGCGTTTGGTGCAAGTGATGTCAGCCGCGACGCCTCCCGGGGCCAGGTTGCTGGGCCCCATCCTGGTCGGCTTTGTGGCGGGCGCCGCCCTGCAGTTGCAGCAGCGGGGGCTGTGGGAGGCCGGAGGGTATGCGGGCATCGCCGTCGGTGCCGCCGTGCTGGCCGGCCTGGCGGCGTTCACCACGTCCCCGGCGAAGGCGGCTTGGTCCGCGCGCAGCCTGGCGGCGCTGCTGCTGGCTCTGGTGGCCGGGTTTGCCTTGACCGGCCTGCGCGCGGCAGCCTTCCAGGCCAGCGCACTGGCCCCGGCGCTGGAAGGCAAGGACATCGAGGTCACGGGGCGGGTGCTGGCCATGCCCCAGCGCAGCGACGACGGCCTGCGTTTCCGGTTTGCCGTGCAGAGCGCCCGGCTGGACGGGCAGCCGGTGGTGTTGCCGGCGCAGGTCTACCTCGGCTGGTATGCGGGTTTTGGCAGCCGGGAGCCCGCCGATGCCGAAAGCCTGGATGCCCCCGCGGCGCTTCTTGCGCTGCAGCGCCAGCCGCAGAACCTGCGCGCCGGTGAGTCCTGGCGCATGACGGTGCGCCTGAAGGCGCCGCACGGCAACAGCAACCCGCACGGCTTTGACTACGAACTCTGGCTGTGGGAGCAGGGCCTGCAGGCCACCGGTTATGTGCGTGCCGGGCCGCGCGATGCGCCGCCGCAACTGCTGGCCGGTGGTTGGCGCCACCCGGTCGAGCGGGCGCGGCAGTGGATGCGCGATGCCGTGTATGCCCGCGTGAGCGATCGCCAGCTGGCCGGCGTGGTGGCGGCCCTGCTGGTCGGCGACCAGAACGCCATCGAACGCGCCGACTGGGATGTGTTCCGGGCCACCGGCGTGGCGCACCTCATGTCGATCTCAGGGTTGCACATCACCATGTTCGCCTGGCTGGCGGCGCAGGCCATCGGCTGGCTGTGGCGGCGTTCGGCGCGCTGGAGCCCGGCCCTGTGTCTGGCGGTTCCGGCGGCGAGTGCCGCAGCCTGGGGCGGCCTGCTGCTGGCCGCGGCTTACGCGCTGTTTTCCGGCTGGGGCGTGCCGGCGCAGCGCACGGTCTGGATGCTGGCGGCCGTGGTGCTGCTGCGCCAGAGCGGCAAACGCTGGCCCTGGCCGCAGGTGTGGCTGCTGGCCATGGCGGTCGTGGTGGCGCTGGATCCCTGGGCCTTGCTGCAGGCCGGCTTCTGGTTGTCGTTTGTGGCGGTGGGGGTGTTGTTTGCTACAGATGCAGGAGCTGGATACGACCGTTCGACAATGGGTACAGGCCAAATCGACTCCCAAGCCTCAGGTGGGACGGCGATGCTGCCCGTCTGGCTGGGGGCGGCGGCTGCGTCTGTGGTTCGCGTTGCCCGCGAGCAATGGGTGGTGACCCTGGCGCTCACGCCGCTGTCGCTGCTGCTGTTCAACCAGGTCTCGCTGGTCGGCCTGCTCGCCAATGGCCTGGCGATTCCATGGGTGACCCTGCTGGTCACACCCCTGACCATGCTGGGCGTGCTCTGGGCGCCGTTCTGGGACCTGGCGGCCGCGGCGGTGGCGGCCCTGATGGTGTTTCTGCAATGGTTGGCACGCTGGCCGCTGGCCAGCATCAGCGTCGCGGCCGCGCCGCTGTGGTGTGCGGTGGCCGGTGTGGCGGGCGGTCTGTTGCTGGCCATGCGTCTGCCCTGGCACTGGCGGGCATTGGGCCTGCCGCTGCTGCTGCCGGTGTTGCTCTGGCAGCCGCTGCGTCCGCCGGCCGGCGAGTTTGAACTGATTGCCGCCGATGTGGGGCAGGGCAATGCACTGGTCGTTCGTACCGCCGGGCACACGCTGGTCTACGACAGCGGGCCGCGCTTTTCGCGCGAGAGCGACGCCGGGCACCGGGTGCTGGTGCCCTTGCTGCGCGCCCTGGGTGAACGCGTGGACACGCTGATGCTGAGCCACCGCGACAGCGACCATATTGGCGGCGCGCCGGCCGTGCTGGCGATGCAGCCCCAGGCGGTCTTGCTGAGTTCTATTGAAGACGGCCACGAACTGCAGGCGCTGCGCCCCGCCACGCGCTGTGTGGCGGGCCAGCGCTGGCAGTGGGACGGGGTCGATTTCGAGGTCCTGCATCCCGCCGCCGGCGACTATGCAACGCCGACCCGGTCCAACGCCATGAGTTGTGTGCTGCGCCTGTCCAACGGCCGGCGCAGCGCCCTGCTCGCCGGCGACATCGAGCTGGCGCAGGAGCAGCGCCTGGTGGCGGCGGGTGCGCTGCTGCGGGCCGACGTGTTGCTGGTGCCGCACCACGGCAGCAAGACCTCGTCCAGCGCAGCGTTTCTGGAGGCCGTGCAGCCCACGTTGGCGTTCGCGCAGGCTGGTTACCGCAACCGTTTTGGCCACCCGGCACCGCTGGTGCTGGCGCGTTACCGCGAGCGCGGGATTGCCGTGGTCACCTCGCCGGTCTGCGGCGCCGCGAGCTGGGCCAGCCAGCACCCGGCCGAGGTCCGCTGCCAGCGGCAGGCGGCACTGCGTTACTGGCAGCACCGGATGGACACGCCGCGCTAGAAATCGGCACAAATAGTGATTCGCCTACGAACGTCTGGCGCATTACTTGCTAAGCTAGCTGCATAACGATCCATTCGTAAACCTGCTGGAGACCAAGCCGATGAGCCGCCCCATGTTTGATGAGATGAATGCAACGGCGTCCAGCGTCCGCGAGCACTACCAGGCGTACCAGCGCTGGCTGGCCAGGCAGCCGGATGCGGTCATGCAGGCCAGGCGTGCCGAAGCCGAAATGATTTTCCGCCGTGTCGGCATCACCTTTGCGGTGTATGGCGACAAGGACGATGGCAACCCCGACAACGGCGGCACTGAGCGGCTGATTCCGTTTGACCTGATCCCGCGCATCATCCCCGCGCACGAGTGGGCCAGCATGGAAAAAGGGCTGATCCAGCGTGTCACGGCGCTGAACCGCTTTATCCACGATGTTTATCACGACCAGGAAATCATCAAGGCCGGCGTGATTCCATCCGAGCAGATTTTCCAGAACGCGCAGTTCCGCCCCGAGATGATGGGCGTCGAGGTGCCCGGCAACATCTACTCGCACATCAGCGGCATCGACATCGTGCGCGCCCCGAACGCGCAGGGCGAGGGCGAGTACTACGTGCTGGAAGACAACCTGCGCGTGCCCAGCGGCGTGAGCTACATGCTCGAAGACCGCAAGATGATGATGCGACTGTTCCCCGACTTGTTCAGCGAAAACCGCGTGGCACCGGTCGCGCATTACCCCGACCTGTTGCTGGAAACCCTGCGCGACAACTCGCCGGCGCACCGCGCCGAACCCACGGTGGTGGTGCTGACGCCGGGCATGTACAACTCGGCCTACTTTGAGCACGCCTTCCTGGCCCAGCAGATGGGCGTCGAGCTGGTCGAGGGGCAGGACCTGTTCGTCAAGGACAACTTCGTCTACATGCGCACCACACGCGGCCCGAAACGCGTCGACGTGATTTACCGCCGCGTCGATGATGACTTCCTCGACCCGCTGGCTTTCCGGCCGACCTCGACGCTGGGCTGCGCCGGCCTGCTCAATGTCTACCGCAGCGGCAACGTGGCGCTGTGCAACGCCATCGGCACCGGCGTTGCGGACGACAAGTCGATTTACCCCTATGTGCCCAAGATGATCGAGTTCTACCTCGGCGAAAAACCCATCCTGAAAAACGTGCCGACCTACATGTGCCGCAACGCGGACGACCTCCAGTACACGCTGGCCAACATGAAAGACCTGGTCATCAAGGAAGTGCATGGCGCCGGCGGCTACGGCATGCTGGTCGGCCCGGCGGCGACGCAGGCCGAGATCGAGGATTTCCGCCAGGCCTTGCTGGCCAACCCGGCCGGCTACATCGCCCAGCCGACGCTGAGCCTGTCGACCTGCCCGACCTATGTCGACAGTGGCATCGCGCCGCGCCACATCGATCTGCGGCCTTTTGTGCTGAGCGGCAAAACCGTGCAGATGGTGCCGGGTGGGCTGACCCGCGTGGCGCTGAAGGAAGGGTCGCTGGTGGTCAATTCCTCGCAGGGCGGCGGGACCAAGGACACCTGGGTGCTCGAAGACGGTGACAGCCCCTTGCAGTCCCAATCGCAGTCCCAGTCGCAGTCCGGACAGTCCCAGACACAGTCGCTGGCCTCCAACTGAAGGAAAAGGGAATCACCATGCTTTCAAGAACCGCTGATCACCTTTTCTGGATGTCTCGCTACACAGAGCGCGCCGAAAACACCGCGCGCATGCTGGATGTGAACTACCAGACATCCCTGCTGCCGCAGTCAACCGCCGTGGCGCAAGTGGGCTGGCAGGGCCTGCTCAGCATCAGCGAGCTCTCGGTCGCCTACGAAAGCAAATACGGCGGCGTGAACGCGCGCGACGTGATGGACTTCATGGTGCGTGACGAGAAAAATTCGTCGAGCATCATCTCCTGCCTGAAAAACGCGCGCGAGAACGCGCGCGCCGTGCGCGGCACGCTGACCACCGAGGTCTGGGAAACGCAGAACCAGACCTACCTCGAAATTTTCCGCATGCTGCGCAACGGCGACTTCGAGCGCGACCCCAGCCAGTTTTTCGAGTGGGTCAAGTTCCGCTCGCACCTGTCGCGCGGCGTCACCGTCGGCACCATGCTGCAGGACGAGGCGCTGTACTTCATGCGGCTGGGCACCTTCCTCGAGCGCGCCGACAACACCGCGCGCCTGGTCGACGTGAAGTTTCATGCGGTGCAGAGCGATTTTTACGGTGCCGCCAGCGAGAAGGACCAGGAGTACGACTTCTACCACTGGAGCGCGATCCTGCGCAGCGTCAGCGCCTTCGAGATTTACCGCCGGGTCTACCGCAACGTGATCAAGCCCGAACGCGTGGCCGAGTTGCTGATCCTGCGCGCCGACATGCCGCGTTCGCTGGCCGCCAGCCTGCAGGAGGTGGTGAGCAACCTGGCGAAGGTGACCGATGACCAGACCTGCGAGACCGTGCGCCGCGCGGGCAAGCTCAATGCCGAGCTGCAGTACGCGCGCATTGACGAGATCCTGGCCACCGGCCTGCACGCCTACCTGACGCAGTTCCTCGACCGCGTGAACGAACTCGGCGCCCACATCAGCCGCGACTTCCTGGTTCCGGCGACGGCGTGAAGCACTACCTCGCGCCGGGCCGCTCCTGGCAAGGCAGGCACCGAGGGGGGGCTTCATCCAAGCAGGGGCCGCGGAACCGGCTTTGCCGGGCCGCAGGCGCAGCGGCCCCCCCGGGGGGCAGGGAGCGACACGAAGTGCGCGACCGTGGGGGCCAGTCATGAAACTCCACGTCCGGCACACCACGCGGTACCGCTATACCGAGCCCCTGCGTTATGCGCTGCAGACGCTGTGGCTGACGCCGAAATCCGGCCCCTCGCAAACCGTCCTCTTCTGGACGCTGGGCGCGCCCGGCGTGTTGCACGAGCAGCATGACGGCTGCGGCAACAGCATCCACTCCTATACCTTTGTTGCAGATGCCGCGGCGCATGTGACGGGCAGCCTGGTCAACGCGGCGGGGCAGGTGGACACGCTGGGCGTGGCCGAATTCACCGACGAGGCGGCGATGCCGCACCCGGCCTTTTTTCTGCGGCCGACGGCATTGGCCGCGCCGCATGCGTCGCTGGCCGGATTCGGCCGCCGCTTTGTGCAGCCGTCCAGCCTGCCTGGCGTCACGGATTTAAACATGCTTTTGGCCCTGAGCCAAGGTGTGGCGGGTGCCGTCAGCTATCAAAAAAATAGCACCAGCGTGACCACCACGGCACTGCAGGCCTTTGAGGCCGGCGCCGGTGTCTGCCAGGACCAGGCCCATGTGATGGTGGCCATCTGCCGCAGCCTGGGCATTCCGGCGCGTTATGTCAGCGGTTATTTCTACGCCGCCAATGAACCCGACCTCGCCAGCCACGCCTGGGCCGACGTCTGCCTCGACGTGGCGGCCCGGCGCTGGGTGAGCATCGACGTGACCCACAGCTGCATGATCGACCAGCGCCATGTGCGCCTGGCCGTCGGCACCGACTACAACGCCTGCCCGCCCATCAAGGGCATACGCCATGGCGGCGGGGAGGAAGAGATGCTCGTGGATATCACGATTGAGCCGGTTTGAAGGGTGCGCTTGAAAGCCATCTTTTTTGAATTGGACGGGGTTGCATTTCCCGCGTAAAATCTGACTAGTTCATCAAACTAGTCAATTAATATGCGAACCGATGCCCCTCAGTCACCCGTACCCGCCTGGCGACTTCAAGATGCCAAGGCGCAATTCAGCGCCGTGGTGGACAACGCCATGCGCGGGGTGCCGCAACACGTCACACGCAGCGGCAAGCGGGCCGTGGTGGTTCTGTCGGAGGAAGACTTTGAAGCCCTGCAGCGCAGCGCGGCCAGCAGGGCTCATGCGCCTGTGAGCCTGATCGAGCATTTGCTGGCCATGCCTAAAGCGCCTCGCGGTGCGCAGACTGATTCGCCCCGCCTCGACATACAGCCCCGCGACGTGGATTTTTCATGATTCTGCTGGACACCATGGTGCTGTCCGAGTTGCGCAAGGCCAGGCCAAATGCGGGTGTGGTGGCGTATCTGAAAAGCCAGTCGCCTGATGCCGTCTTTGTGAGCGCCCTGACCATTGGCGAGATTGAAGCGGGCATTGAAAAGCAACGCAGCACGGCACCCGAATTTGCCGCGGAACTCGCCCAGTGGCTGGCTCTGATGGAATTGCAGTTTGCCCACAACATCCTGCCGGTGACCCCGGCGATTGCCAAACTGTGGGGACGGCTGTGCGTGCAGACGGGTAACAAGGGAATTGACAACCTGATTGCTGCCACCGCCTTGTGTCATAACCTGACGGTGGTCACACGCAATGTGAAGGATTTTGAGCCGACGGGGGTGCGGGTGTTTGATCCGTTTAGTGGGATAAAAGAGAGTGGGAGTTTTGCCTAACGGCCGCACTTATCCTTAAAGATTTTGATGATGCTAAAGAGTTTCTTGTCAGCCTTCGTAGGTCAAATGATGCTTGGTGGAAAAGTGATTCGGTTGCCTCGCCGTGGGTCTTTCGAGGGGTTGGCGATTTGGATAATTGGCGCTTGATCCCCTCTGCTTGGAGGCTTACCGCCAATCCATTGAATCCCTTGATCGAAAGAATCAAATCAGCGTGTCTGCAGTTCGATAGAGATGATGGCAATAACTTGATTTTTAGACGGCATCGTGAGTGGCAAGCCGCCGAGCAAGAAGCATTATTTCAATTCGCTGAGCTTGCTAACTCTGTAGGGTTCGAGACGAAGCCGGCGTTGTTCGGTAGAGACCGTAGCCCACTTGCCGTGGGTTGGTTACGGGGTTTTCGAGGAGATGGGCTATTTCCAGACGTGGAGCTGATGGCCCTGGCTCAGCATCATGGCATTCCGACTCGCCTGTTAGATTGGTCAACTAACCCGATGATCGCGGCCTTTTTCGCAGCAATTGCTGTCGGTAAGAGTAATCCCGATCAAAAAATTTGCGTGTGGGCACTTGACACTAGCGGCCCAGTGCAGTCAAGCGGCCTTATGAATTTCGGGAAATTTCGGATTGCAATCCATGCGCCTGCAAGAAGCAACAATCTCTATTTGCGATCTCAAGATGGGGTGTTAACGGAGCTTTTCGGTACAGACAATTTTTTTTGTGAACATGACAGATGGCCGGCCCTTGAAGATGCTTTTGATGGAACCGAGTTGCAGGAATCTTTACTGATTGGGCACACTTTAAAAGCTCAACATGCTCCTCTTCTTTTGACTTTACTGGAGAGGGAGGGTGTTAATCGTACGATGCTGATGCCATCACTTGATAACGTTGCGAAGTCGGTCATCACCAAATGGGGCATTGACCATTAGAAAAAGTTTTTTGTAGTGTAGGACTTGGGTTTGCGCTACTACCTCACCCGCGCCGCCACTTCCCGCCCCAGCTCGATCACCGCCATCGCGTAATAACTGCTCCAGTTGTAGCGCGTGATGGCATAAAAATTTTCCGTGCCCGCGACGTAACTCGGTGCGCTGCCGCCGTTGTTGGGGTCGCCATTGATCAGCTCGATCAGCGCCAGCGGCCCGGGGTGCTTCAGGGCTTCGCCTTCGAGCACCGCGCCCTTGGCGCTGAAGCTGGGCACGCTGAAGGTCGGCAGGATGTCGGGGGCCATCAGGGCGTCCATGTCCAGCGTGGCCGTGTCAAAACGCACGGGGTAATGCGTGGGCATGCCGGGTTGCCAGTTGAAGGCCTTGAAATAACTGGCGACCGAACCGATCACGTCGGCGGGGCTGTTCCACAAATCCACTTTGCCGTCGCCGTCGAAGTCCACCGCGTACTTGACCCAGCTCGAGGGCATGAACTGCGGCATGCCCATGGCGCCGGCATAGCTGCCGCGCGGGGCCAGCGGGTCGCTGCCCAGGCGGCTCTGGTGGCTGAGGAACTGTTCGAGTTCGCTTTTGAAAAACTCGCTGCGCTCCCGGGCCCGCGGATGGGCGGACGGAAAGTCGAAGGCCAGCGTGGTCAGGGCGTCCAGCACGCGGAACTTGCCGGTGTCGCGGCCGTAAATGGTCTCCACCCCGATGATGCCGACGATGATGTCGGCGGGCACGCCGTATTCCGCCTCAGCACGCGCCAGGCTGGCCTGGTTGTCCCGCCAGAAGGCGGCGCCGGCGGCGATGCGGACCGGGTCGATGAAGCGGCTGCGGTAGGTGCGCCAGTTCTTGGTGAAGGTCTTGGCCGGCGGCTGCATCAACCGCACAACGGTCGGGCTGAAGCGTGCTTGGCCGATGGCGTCGCGCACCCATGCCACGTCGAGGTCGCGCCGGCTGGCCAGGTCTTCGGCAAAACGCATGGCTTCGGGGCGGCTGGCGTAGGCGGTTTCCTGCTCGGCCGCCTGCTGCACCTTGATCCTCCCGGGTTTGAGGTCTTTTGCGGTGCTGGCGCCTGCTGTGCCTGCGCAGACAGCTATCAAAAGAAGAGCGGCCAGGACGCGGGGCGGGGCCGGGGGAGAAAACGGGCGGGCAATCATGCGGAAGGGTCGGGTCCAGAAAAACGGAAAGAAGGCAGGGCAGGCTGACAGTATGGCGCCAAGCGCATCCCCTGCTGTGTCAGGCGGGGAAAAAAAGTCAGGCCGGCCAGCGCAGGCCGGCATATTGCTTTTTGAGCAAGGCCACGCTGGTGGCCGTGCCGCCGGTAGGCGTGACGGCATAACGCTGCGCTTCGAGTTGCAGCAGCCAGTCGTGCAGCGCCTGGCCCTCGTCGCCATACCGCTGCCGGACCTGCAGCGCCAGCTGGCGCGGGGAGGTGGCGCCGTGGCTGTCCAGCCCGGCCTTGGCCAGCTGCTTGCGGACGCGGCCCAGCAGGCGCAGCCAGGGGTCGCGCTGGCTGCGGTCCCACAGGGTCCAGGCCGCACCGGCCAGGCTGACTGCCACGACGATGGCGATCAGCACATACGCCAGGTCTTCCCAGCTTGGGGATTCAAACCCGATGTCCTTGAGCAGTTGCAGCTGCTTGCCCTGCGTGTAGTTGAGGATCAACTGGTTCCAGCGGTTGTTGACCGCCTCCCAGGTGGCGCGCAGTTGCGCCGCCAGTGTCGGGCTGAAGGTGCCCAGGGCCTGCCCAACCAGCCCTTGCGGTGCCGCCAGCCGCTGGAAGGCGCCGGTGCGACCGGGCGCCACGGCCGAGGTCGGGTCCACACGCACCCAGCCCTGGCCGGCCTGCCAGACCTCGGCCCAGGCGTGGGCGTCGCTCTGGCGCAGCGCCCAGAAGCCATCGACTGCGTTGAGCTCGCCGCCCTGGTAGCCGGTGACGATGCGGGCCGGCACGTCCAGGGCGCGCATCAGCACCACAAAGGCGGACGCGATGTGTTCGCAAAAACCTTGCTTGCGGTCGAACCAGAATTCGTCGGCGGTGTTGGCACCGTACACGCCGGGCTCCAGCGTGTAGGTGTAGCCGCCGGTGCGCAGGCGGTCCAGCACGGCCTGCACCAGCGCCTGGGCACCGGCCTGGGCGTAACGCGGGTCGCGCCGGATCTCGGCGGCCAGCGCCAGCGTACGTGGGTTGAAGCCCGGCGGCAGTTCGACAAACTCCTGCAGGCCCACTTCCTGCCGGTCGGGCCCGTGCCTGAACACCGGGTGGCTTTTCACCTGGTAACGGACCAGGTCGGTGATGGGCCGGTCGGTCAACCATTGCAGGTCGCTGCTCATGCGGGTCTGGTAGCCCGGCAGGCGGGGGCTTTCGGCCGCGGCCTCCATCACGAACAGCCAGGGCCGGCTGGTCGGCTCGAGCGTGACCTGATAGGAAATGGGCGCGCCCTGCACGCTCAGGTTGTCGGCCAGCTTGTAGCGGGACGGAAACCCCGAGCGGGACGAGGGCCGCCACTCGCGCCCATCGAAGGCGGAGAGCACCGGCCCGCGAAAGTACAGCTCGCGCTGGGGTGGCGGCCGGCCTTCAAACGCCACGCGCATGGCGATGCTGCTGTCGAGCGCCAGGCTGGCGATGGTGCCGACCTGCATGGTGGCGCTCAGGCCGCTGCGGCCCGTCATGGCGTCCGAGGGAACGCCCCACAGCGGCGCCAGGCGCGGGAACAGCACAAACAGCAGCACCATCACCGGCGCGCCGAGCAGCGCCATCCAGCCGGCGGTTCTGGCGGCCTGCAGCAGCGGCGGTTTGCCGACCGGCATGTGGGCATTGACCAGGGCCGTCAGCAGGCCCAGCAGGCCCAGCAGCATGCTGAAGGCCGTCAGCAGCGACTGGGAGTAGAAAAAGTTGGTGAGCATCGTGAAGAAGCCCAGGAAAAACACCACAAAGGCGTCGCGCCGGGCACGCAGCTCCAGCGTCTTGAGCGCCAGCAGAATCACGATCAACGTGACGCCGGCGTCGCGGCCCAGCAAGGTCCTGTGGGTCAGCCATGTGGCGCCGACCGCCACAGCCAGCAGTACCAGCAGCCACCATTTGTTCGGCAGCGGTTTGCTCCCCAAGGCCAGCTGGCCGCGCCACAGCAGCATGCCGGCCGCCAGCGCGCTGCACCACCAGGGCAGCGCGTTGACTTGCGGCAGCAGCACCCAGGCGATGACGGCCAGCAGGAAGAGGGTGTCGCGGCTGTCGCGGGGCAGGGTTTGGAGGCGGGCTAGCATGTGGCTTTCCCGCACGTCCGTGGGCGTGCCTGCGCCTGTTGGCCGGGCAACCCCCGGCTTGTTGGCCCACCTCCACCGCAGGAGGTGAAGACAGCTTGTACAAGTTCAGCCCCAACCACGCAAGGCTGACGCGCCCAGCTTGCAGGGGTATGCGCGCTAGTCAACATACAGCCAGCGCCTCCAGACATTGCCGTTTGTGCGCCTCACCACTGGAGGGCTTGATCTCCAGCCCCGGCAAGCGCAGGCCGTAATTCAGGCCGAGCCTGTCGGCCTGCAGCACCCAGGCGCACAGCCGCGACAGCCGCGCTTCGGTGCCAAGCGAGCCGGCCTGCAGGAAATCCAGCCAGAGCTCGTGGCGCTGGGCCTGTTGGGTGTCGCGCACCACCAGGCCGTTGCCCTGGTCGTCGGCCTTGGCCGCCTTTTTCCACATGACGAGTTTGAGCGGGTCGCCTCGGCGGTAACCGCGTATGCCGTCGAACTCGCCGGCGCTTTGCCAGCGGGCCGAGGCGTCGGCGCCGCCGGAGCGCGGCTCGCCGGGGGGCAGGGGCGGTGGGCGTGACTCCGGCGCCGGGTAGACCAGCATCTGCGCGGCGGGACGCCAGACGGTCCAGACGCGGAAGGTGCCCAGCGGGAAGCGGGTTTCGGCGGTCAGCGTCGGCAGGCGGTGCAGGCCGCGGCGCTGCGCTGTGAAGGCGACCTGCACCGTGGCGCTGTTTTGCGCCGGCACATCGGTCCAGGCCCAGTGCGGCTGGCCGGTCCCGCCGGGTGCAGCCAGCACGCTGATGCCGATGCCGTGCCGCACGGAACGCCGGCTGTTCGTGAGTTTGACGTCGAAAATGGCTGCAGTGCCCGCGAAATGGGCGGGAGGTGCTATCAAATTCATGGCAAGGCCGCGCAGCGTGCCGTGGCACACATGCATGCCGGTGAGGGCGCTGCCGGCCAGCAGAAAGGTCAGCAGGTAGCCCAGGTTGAGCTGGTAGTTGATGGAGGCGACCAGCAGCACCATCAGCGTGAGCGCCAGCATCAGCCCGGGCCGCGTCGGCAGGATGTAGACATTGCGCTGGGTCAGCAACACGCTGTCGGTCAGCGGCAGGCGGCTTTGCCACCACTGCTGGAAACGGCCACGCACAAACGTCAGGGGGTTGAGAATGGCGACGGTCATGGACCGGTGGCCCCGCCGGGAGGCCTGCCGCAGCCACTGGCCGCCACGGATTGCGGATCAGGCCCGCCATGACCGGGCCGCCTCATGGCAGAGGCACGGCCTCGATCATGGCGCGCACCTGCTCGACCGCGCCGCGCCCGGCGTCGCTGACCGGGATCAGCCGGTGCGCCACGGTTTGCGGCAACACGGCCACGATGTCGTCCGGCGCCACGTAGTCGCGCCCGCTCAGGAAGGCCTGGGCGCGTGCGGCGCGGACCAGGGCGATGCCGGCGCGCGGGCTCAGGCCCTGCAAAAACCAGCGGCCCGAGCGGGTGGCTGCGATCAGGTCCTGCAGGTAATTGAGCAGGGGCTCGGACGCATGCACCTGCTGCACCTGTTGCTGCAGGTCCAGCAGGTCATGGGGCATGAGCACGGTGGCCAGCTTGTCGACCATGTCGCGGCGGTCGCCGCCGCCCAGCAGTTCGCGTTCGGCGGCGCGGTCCGGGTAGCCCAGCGAGATGCGCATGTGAAAACGGTCCAGCTGCGACTCGGGCAGGGCGTAGGTGCCGAGCTGGTCGTGCGGGTTCTGGGTGGCAATCACAAAGAACGGCACGGGCAGGGGCCGGGTTTCGCCCTCGACGGTGACCTGCTTTTCTTCCATGGCTTCGAGCAGGGCGCTTTGGGTGCGCGGGCTGGCGCGGTTGATCTCGTCGGCCAGCAGCACCTGGGCAAAAATCGGCCCGGGGTGGAACACGAAACTCTCCTTCTGGCGCTCGTAGATCGACACGCCGGTCAGGTCGCTGGGCATCAGGTCGGCGGTGAACTGCACCCGTGAAAACTGCAGTCCGAAGGAACGCGAGAGCGCGTGCGCCAGCGTGGTTTTGCCGACGCCCGGCACGTCTTCGATCAGCAGATGCCCGCCGGCCAGCAGGCAGGCGACGCAGTCCTGCACCTGGGCCGGCTTGCCCACAATGACCGTGTTAAGCTGATTCAGAAGCGTTTGAATTTTTTGTTTCGCGTTCATGCCATCAACCTTACCGCAAAATTTCTCCTATGAACGGCACCGCGTATTTCACCCATAAAGACTGCTGGAAACACGAGATGGGTGCCGGTCACCCCGAGTGTCCGGAGCGGCTCGACGCGATTGAAGACCGCCTGCTGATCACCGGCGTCGGCGATGCACTGGACCGGCGTGAAGCGCCGCTGGCCTCCATCAGCGACCTGGAGCTGGCGCATGGCCGCATGCTGATCGCCTCGCTGCGCGGCCTGAGCGACCAGCTCGCCGACGAGATCCTGGCGGGCGGCCCGACCCACGCGCAGATCGACCCCGACACCTCGATGAACGTGCACACCTGGACGGCGGCCCTGCGGGCGGCCGGCGCCACATTGGCCGCCACCGATGCGGTGATGGCGGGCGAGGTCGAAAACGCCTTCTGCGCGGTGCGGCCGCCCGGCCACCATGCCTGCCGTGACAAGGCCATGGGCTTCTGTTTTTTCAACAACATCGCGGTGGCAGCCAAATACGCGCTGGAGCGGCACGGCCTCAAACGCGTGGCGATTGTCGATTTCGACGTGCACCACGGCAACGGCACGGAAGACATCATCCGCGGCGACGACCGCATCCTGATGGTCAGTTTTTTCCAGCACCCCTATTACCCCTATACCGGCGCCGAGACGCAGGCCGCCAACATGGTGAACCTGCCGGTGCCGGCCTACACCAAGGGCATGGACATCCGCGAGCTGATCGAGATGATGTGGATTCCGCGCCTGGAGGCGTTCAAGCCGGAAATGATCTTCATCAGCGCCGGTTTTGACGCCCACCGCGAAGACGACCTGGGCCAGATGGGCCTGACCGAGCAGGACTACGCCTGGATCACCATGCGCATCAAGGACGTGGCCAGGCGTTACGCCAGGGGCCGCATCGTCTCCTCGCTCGAAGGCGGCTACAACCTGGGCGCGCTCGCTCGCAGCGTGGAGGCGCACATCCGCGTGCTTGCCGATTTATAGAACCGAAGACCTGTCGCTTTTCACACCCTCCAGAGTCCTGCCATGAATGATTCTCCGGCCCCCGTGCTGCACACCCGCGACGAACGCGGCGTGAACTGGCTGACGCTGAACCGTCCCGCCGCCTTCAATACCCTGAGCGAAGAGATGCTGGCCGCCCTGCAGGCCGCGCTGGATGCCGTGGGCGCCGACCCTGCCGCACGCATCGTGGTGCTGGCCGCCGAGGGCAAGGCTTTTTGCGCCGGGCACAACCTCAAGGAAATGCGCGCGCAGCCCGACCTGGCCTACTACCAGAAGCTGTTTGCGCAATGCACCCGCATGATGTTGACCATCCAGGCCTTGCCGGTGCCGGTGCTGGCCCGGGTGCAGGGGGTGGCCACGGCCGCCGGCTGCCAGCTGGTGGCGCAATGCGACCTGGCGGTGGCCGCCAGCCATGCCAGTTTTGGTGTCAACGGCATTGACGTGGGCCTGTTCTGCGCCACGCCCAGCGTGCCGCTGGTGCGCAACATTCCCGCCAAGCAGGCCATGGAAATGCTGCTGACCGGCGGCTTCATCAGTGCCGATGAGGCACGCGTGCGCGGCCTGGTCAACCGCGTGGTGGCGCCCGAGGCGCTGGATGCCGAAATAGAGCAGATGCTGCAGGCGATCCTGGCGAAACCGCGCGAGGCGATTGCCATGGGCAAGGCCTTGTTCTACCAGCAGCGCGAAACCGGCATCGCGGCCGCCTACCAGCTTGCCGGCCAGACCATGGCCTGCAACATGGTTCACCCGGTGGCGCAGGAGGGCGTGCAGGCCTTCATCGACAAAAGGAAGCCCCAATGGCCGGCCCTGTGAGCTCCCGGGCGGCGTCAGCCCGGATCGATACGCTCGATGAATGGTTTGCGGCCCTGGCCCAGCCCACGGCGTTGACCGAGCTGGCGGCACTGGTCGCCTGTGTGCTGCTGGCCTGGCTGCTGGTGCGGGTTGCCAGCCGCGCGCACCTGGTGGCCGACGGCAACTCCATCCTGTTTGGCCGGCGCGTGATTGACGGCGTGCTGTTTCCGCTGCTGCTGCTGACGTTTGCCTACGCCGCCCAGACCCTGCTGGCGCGGCTGTTCCCTTTGGCCGTGTTCAAGGTGGCGGTGCCAGTGCTGCTGGCGCTGGCGGTGATTCGGCTGGGCGTCAAGGTGCTGCAGGTCGCCTTCAAGGAAGCCCCGTTTGTGCGGGCCCTGGAGCGCACCATTTCGTGGCTGGCCTGGCTGGCGATGGTGCTCTGGGTCAGCGGTTTGCTCCCCTTGATTCTCGAAGAGCTGGACAACATCAAGTGGAAAGTCGGCAACTCGACCTTGTCGGTGCGCACCATGCTCGAGGGCGCAGTGACGGCCGGGGTGGTGCTGCTGATCGCGCTGTGGATCTCCGCGGCGATTGAAACACGCCTGCTGCGTTCGGCCACCGGCAACGAGCTGTCGCTGCGCAAGGCCGTCAGCAACGCCACCCGCGCGGTGCTGATGTTTGTCGGCCTGCTGATGGCGCTGTCGGCGGTGGGCATCGACCTGACGGCCCTGTCGGTGCTGGGCGGGGCGATCGGCGTGGGCATAGGTTTCGGCCTGCAGAAGCTGGCCGCCAACTACGTCAGCGGCTTTGTGATGCTGGCCGAACGCAGCGTGCGCATCGGCGACAACGTGCGTGTCGACAACTTCGAGGGCCGCATCACCGACATCAACGCGCGTTACACGGTGGTGCGCTCGCTGGGTGGCCGCGAGTCCATCGTGCCCAACGAGATGTTCATCAGCAACCGCATTGAAAACCTCTCCCTGGCCGATTCGCGCGTGTTGCAGGCCACCGTGGTGTCGGTGAGCTACGACAGCGACGTGGAGCTGGTGATGCGTTTGCTGACCGAGGCGGCGCTCGCGCAGGACCGCGTGCTGCGCGATCCCGGGCCGGGTGTCAATCTCACCAATTTCGGGGCCGACGGCCTGGAGTTCACGCTCAACTACTGGATGACGGACCCCGAGAACGGCCAGCAGAACCTGCGCTCGCGCATCAACCTCGCCATCCTGCAGTCCCTGCGCGAGCACCACATCCAGATTCCTTACCCGCAACGGGTGATTCACACGCGGCCCCTGCCGGCGGAAGACGTCAAGCCCGCCTGAGGTCGCCCGTGCCGCCGCGCCCGTTCCGGCGCGACGCTTCCCTTACTTCATGAAGGACGGCAGCCAGAGGCTGAGCCCGGGGAAGGCCAGCAGGATGCCCAGCGCCACCACCTGCATCACCACAAAAGGCCAGACGCCGCGGAAGATGTTACCCAGGCCGACCTTGGGCAGCAGGGTGTTGAGCACAAACAGGTTCATGCCCACGGGCGGCGAGATCAGGCCGATCTGGATCACCATCACGATCAGCACGCCGAACCAGACCGGGTCGAACCCCAGGGACACCACAATCGGGAAAAACAGCGGAATGGTCAGCAGCACCATGGTGAGCTCTTCCATCACGGTGCCCAGCAGCACGTAGATCATCATCATCGCGGCGACGATCATCACCGGCGACAGCCCCAGGTGGGTGATCCACTCCTTGAGGTCGTTCGGCATGGAGGTGAAGTTCACGAAGTTGGCAAAAATGGTTGCCGCGATCAGCAGGGTGAACAGCATGGCCGTGGTGCGCGCCGATTCGACCAGCACCTCGAACGTGGCTTTCACCGTCAGCCGGCGCCGCGCCAGTGCAAACAGGAAGGCGCCCGCCGCACCGATGCCCGCGCCCTCGGTGGCGGTGAACACGCCGCCGTAAATGCCGCCCAGCACCAGCACCACCAGCAGCAACACGCCCCAGATGCCGCGCAAGGCCTTCCAGCGCTCGGACCAGCTCGACTTCTCGCCGGCCGGCGCATGCTCCGGGTCCATGAAGGTCATGAACACCACGGCCACCATCAGCAGCAGGGCGATCAGGATGCCGGGAATCACGCCGGCTGCAAACAGCTTGCCGATGTTGGTTTCGGTCACGATGCCGTAAATGACCATGATGGTCGAGGGCGGAATCATGATGCCCAGCGTGCCGCCCGCGGCAATCACGCCGGTCGAGAGCGAGTCGCTGTAGCCCAGCCGTTTCATCGACGGGTAGGCGACCTTGCTCATGGTGGCGGCGGTTGCAATCGACGAGCCGCAGATCGCACCAAAGCCGGCGCAGGCCGCGATGGTGGCGTGCGCCAGGCCGCCGCGCAGGTGGCCGATGAAGGCGTAGGCGGCATGAAATAGTTCATGGGCCAGCCCGGCCCGTGCGACAAAATTTCCCATCAGGATGAACAGCGGAATCACCGACAGCGTGTAGGCAAAACCGGTTTCATGGACGACCTGGGCCGTGCTGGCAAGCGCCGGGTGCCAGCCGCGTGTCAGGCCCATGCCGACGATGCCGACCAGTCCCATCGCAAAAGCCAGCGGCAGGCGCAGCAGCGCCAGCACGAAAATGGCTCCAAAACCAAGCAGGGCTTCGGTCACAGCGTGACTCCTTCACCCGTGTCGGTATCGGCGGCGGGGCGGAACGCCATGCCCAGGTGGATCACGCCGGCCACGGCGCACAGCAAGGCCATGCCGTAGATAAACGGTGCCTTGAGGATTTTCAGCTGGGCGGTGGTCTCGCCGGTTTCCAGGTACTGGCCGCCGGTTTGCCACATCAGCCAGCCCAGGGCCAGCAACACAACCCCGCAGACCAGCTGCATCAGGGCGCGTTGCACCTTGCGCACAGCCTCGGGCAGGTAGTGGTCCAGCGAGTCGAACACCACATGTTCGCCGCGCAGCGAGACCAGCGGCAGGGCCGCAAAAATCACCACCACCATCAGCAGCTCGGTGAGCTCCAGGGAGCCGGGGATGGAGTTGGAGAGCAGCTTGCGGCCGCCCACGTCAAAAAAAGTCAGCGCCATGATGGCGAACAGGGCAGCTGCGGCCAGCAGGCCGCAGACCCTCTCGATGAGCTTGTTCAATCTATGTGCCTCAATCCATGAAAAAAAGCGCGGCCCTCATTGTCGAGGCCGCGCCGGGGCTGGCGTTCGGACGTCAGTCGCTTATTTTTCCTGGCGGGCGATTTCAGCGCGGAACTCAGCCAGCACCTTGGCCGCGTCTTTCAGGCCCTTGGCTTCGGCGTCCTTGATCCACTTCTTTTCCAGCGGAGCGGTCTTGGCCTTGACGTCGGCGACAAAGGCCGCATCGGCCTTGACGACCTGCACGTTGTTGGCCTGCATCAGACCCATGGCGCGGCGATCCACGCGGTCCCAGCCGCGGCCGTAAATACGCGCAGCCACTTCGCCGGAAATGGCGTCAACCGCTTTTTTCTCGTCGGCCGACAGCTTGTCATATTTGGCCTGGTTCATCATGAAGACAAAGCTGGTGTTGTACAGCCCACCGGGAAAGGTGGTGGCGTGTTTGATCAGCTTGTCGATCTTGAACGACTCGGTGGACTCGGCCGGGAACAGCGTGCCGTCCATGACACCGCCGGAGAGCAGCTCGTACGAGTCGGGCGCGGGCTTGAGCGTCACGTTCATGCCCAGCGTTTTTGCGATCTCGTTGACCATGCCGCCGCCGACGCGCCACTTCAGGCCGCCCAGCTCGGCCACGTTGGTCACGGGCCGTTTGGTGTTGAACACAATCCCGGGGCCGTGGGTGAAGAAGGACAGGACTTTCACGCCCTGGTGTTCCGCCTGGAACTGCGGATTTTTCATGGCCACCTTGTTGAAAGCCACGGAAATCGGCTCCGAGGTGTTGCCCAGGAAGGGGAACTCGGCCATCTGGGTGTAGAGGAAGCGGCCCGGGGTGTAGCCGTGCACGGTGTAGGACACGTCGGCCAGGCCGTTCTTGACGGCATCCATGGTGCCGGGCGCTGCGGTGACGCCGCGCGGCAGGATGTTGCACTTCATCTTGCCGGTGGTGTTTTTCTCCAGCAGATCGCACCATTCCTTCTGGGCCATGCTCAGGGTGTGGGTCGGTGGCAGCCAGCTCGAAACGGTCAGCACGGTCTGGGCGGAAGCAAGGCCGCTGCAGACAGTAAGCAGGGCGGCGGCAATCGGTTTGATTTTCATAAACACTCCGGGCGGTCAGGGGGCTGACCGGATGACTTTGTTGAGGGCTGACTCAGTGGCGGTGCTGCCCTGATTCATTCGGAACGCTCACTTTAAGTCAGCGATGGGCGCCAGTCTGTCCATGCTTACCCCAATTAACCGACCCAACGGTCTGTTAATTTGGCGCGCAAATGTCGCCTGGGCAACAGTGCTTTGGGGCGGCGGCTCTAATTCGGGCGCAAGCGGTCTTTATAATGAAATAGAACGATCGTTCTTTTTTGTTTTCTCCTGCCGGTGCAAGTCCATTCCCAAAGCCTGGGGTTCAGGAAGGCCGGCAGCCGCAGCATAGAATCAAGTGCTTTACGTACACGTCAATTCAATCAACTCTGGAGTCCTGCATGAAGGTCTTGGTACCCGTCAAACGCGTTGTGGATTACAACGTCAAAGTCCGCGTCAAATCCGATGGCACCGGCGTCGATATCGCCAACGTCAAGATGAGCATGAACCCGTTTGACGAGATTGCCGTCGAAGAAGCCACGCGCCTGAAGGAAAAGGGCGTGGTGACCGAAGTGATCGCTGTCAGCTGCGGCGTGGCGCAATGCCAGGAAACCCTGCGCACGGCCATGGCGATTGGCGCCGACCGGGCCATCCTGGTGGAAACCGCCGAAGAGCTGCAGCCGCTGGCTGTGGCCAAGCTGCTCAAGGCCCTGGTGGACAAGGAGCAGCCGCAACTGGTGATCCTGGGCAAGCAGGCGATTGACGACGACTGCAACCAGACCGGCCAGATGCTGGCCGCGCTGCTGGGCTGGCCGCAGGCAACGTTTGCCTCCAAGGTCGATGTCGCCGACGGCAAGGCCGTGGTCATGCGCGAAGTCGACGGCGGCATGGAGACCCTGAGCCTGACCCTGCCGGCCATCATCACGACCGACCTGCGCCTGAACGAGCCGCGTTACGTGACCTTGCCCAACATCATGAAGGCCAAGAAAAAGCAGCTCGACAACATCAAGCCCGAAGAGCTCGGTGTTGATGTCAAGCCGCGCATCAAGACGCTCAAGGTCAGCGAGCCGCCCAAGCGCAGCGCCGGCATCAAGGTGCCCGACGTCGCCACGCTGGTGGACAAGCTCCGCAACGAAGCCAAAGTAATCTAAGGAATTGACATGACCGCACTCGTCATCGCAGAACACGACAACGCCAGCATCCGTCCCGCCACCCTCAACACCGTCACCGCAGCCGCCCAGTGCGGCGGCGAGGTGCATGTGCTGGTGGCCGGCCTGAATGCCGGTGCCGCCGCCCAGGCCGCCTCCACTATCACCGGCGTGGCCAAGGTCATCCACGTGGACGGCGCCCACTTCGAACACGGCCTGGCCGAGAACATGGCTGCCCAGGTCATCGCGCTGGCCGGCAGCTACTCGCACATCCTGTTCCCCGCCACCGCCTCGGGCAAGAACATTGCGCCGCGTGTGGCCGCCTTGCTGGACGTGGGCCAGATCTCCGACATCACCAAGGTCGATGCGGTCGATACCTTCGAGCGCCCGATCTACGCCGGTAATGCGATTGCCATCGTGCAGAGCTCGGACGCCACCAAGGTCATCACCGTGCGCACCACGGGTTTTGATGCGGCGGCGGCCAGCGGCGGCTCTGCCGCTGTGGACGTCGTGACCGGCGTGGCCGACAGCGGCAAGTCGGTCTTTGTCGGCAGCGAAATCGCCAAGAGCGACCGCCCCGAACTGACGGCGGCCAAGATCATCGTCAGCGGCGGCCGCGCCCTGGGCAGCGCCGAAAAATTCAACGAGGTCATGACGCCGCTGGCCGACAAGCTCGGTGCCGCGCTTGGCGCCTCGCGTGCTGCCGTTGATGCCGGTTATGCACCCAACGACTGGCAGGTTGGCCAGACCGGCAAGATCGTCGCACCCCAGCTCTACATTGCCGCCGGCATCAGCGGCGCGATCCAGCATCTGGCCGGCATGAAGGACAGCAAGGTCATCGTGGCGATCAACAAGGACCCGGAGGCGCCGATTTTCAGCGTGGCCGACTACGGGCTGGAGGCCGACCTCTTCACGGCAGTCCCCGAACTGGTCGCCGCCCTGTAATCGGGTGGGATGAACAGGGCATCGCTGGCGGTGCCCTTTTTTTGCGCCGGATCACCGGCCGATGGATTGACTTCTGGACACTGGAGACACGACATGAGCTACAAGGCCCCCCTCAAGGACATGCTGTTTGACATCAAACACCTGGCCAACATCGACGCGGTGGCGCAGATCCCCGGCTTTGAAGAAGCCGGCTTTGACACCGCGCAGGCCGTGCTCGAGGAATGCGCCAAGTTCAATGAAGGCGTGTTGTCTCCGCTGAACTGGGAGGGCGACAAGAACCCGTCGAGCTGGAAAGACGGCGTCGTCACAACGACACCTGGCTTCAAGGAAGCCTACAAGCAATACGCCGAGGGTGGCTGGCAGGGCTTGCAGCATCCTGTGGATTTTGGCGGACAGGGTTTGCCGAAAACCATAGGCGCAGCCTGCGGCGAGATGCTCAACTCCGCCAACATGAGTTTTGCGCTGTGCCCGCTGCTCAGCGACGGCGCGATCGAGGCGCTGCTGACGGCCGGCTCGGACGAACTCAAGGCGGTCTACCTGGAAAAGCTGGTCAGCGGCAAGTGGACCGGCACCATGAACCTGACCGAGCCGCAGGCCGGCTCGGACCTGGCCATGGTGCGCAGCCGTGCCGAGCCGCAGCCCGACGGCACTTACAAGGTGTTCGGCACCAAGATTTTCATCACTTACGGTGAACACGACATGGCCGAGAACATCGTCCACCTCGTGCTGGCCCGTGTGACCGGCGCGCCCGAAGGTGTCAAGGGCATCAGCCTGTTTGTCGTGCCCAAGTTCCTGGTCGGCCAGGACGGCACGCTGGGCGCGCGCAACGACGTGCACTGCGTGAGCATCGAACACAAACTCGGCATCAAGGCCAGCCCGACGGCCGTGCTGCAGTACGGCGACCACGGCGGCGCCGTCGGCTACCTCGTCGGCCAGGAAAACCGCGGCCTCGAGTACATGTTCATCATGATGAACTCGGCGCGTTACGCCGTCGGCATGCAGGGCATCGCGATTGCCGAGCGCGCCTACCAGAAGGCCGTGAGCTTCGCGAAAGACCGTGTGCAGAGCCGCCCGGTCGATGGCTCGATCAACGCCAGCGCGCCCATCATCCACCACCCCGACGTCAAGCGCATGCTGATGACCATGCGCGCCTACATCGAAGGTTGCCGTGCCATGGCCTCGGTGGCGGCGGCGGCGTACGACGCCTCGCACCACCACCCGGACGCCGACGTGCGCAAGCAGAACCAGGCCTTCTACGAATACATGGTGCCGCTGGTCAAGGGCTACAGCACCGAGATGAGCCTGGAAGTCACCTCGCTGGGCGTGCAGGTGCACGGCGGCATGGGCTTCATCGAGGAAACCGGCGCGGCGCAGTATTACCGCGACGCCAGGATCCTGACGATTTACGAAGGCACAACCGCCATCCAGGCCAACGACCTGGTCGGCCGCAAGACCGCGCGTGATGGCGGCCAGACGGCCAAGGGGATTGCGGCGCAGATCGAAACCACCGAGGCGCAGTTGCTCAAGCAGGGCGGCGCCGCGGCGAAGACCGTGGCCAGGCGCCTCAAGGCCGCACGCGAAGCCTTTGTCGATGTGGTGAACTTTGTCGCCGGCAACACCAAGACCTCGCCGAATGCCGTGTTTGCCGGCAGCGTGCCTTACCTGATGCTGGCCGGCAACGTGGTCGCCGGCTGGCAGATGGCGCGTTCGCTGCTGGTGGCCGAAGAGCATCTTGCCCGCGGTGAAGACGCCGCCTTCATGCAGGCCAAGATCACCACGGCGGTGTTCTACGCCGACCATCTGCTGAGCAAGGCGCCCGGCATGCGCGACAGCATTGTCGAAGGGGCCGACAGCGTGACCGCGCTGGCGCTGGAGGCTTTTTAGGCCGCCACTGATTAGCTATTGATTTGATAGCTGTTGTCGCCCGATTGACAAGGGCCAGGCTCATTTTTCGCTCAAAATCCGACAAGAACCATCCCCGGAGACACCATGTCCAGACTTCCCGCCCCGCTGAACGCGCTGCCGCTGCCCATCATCGGCTCGCCGCTGTTCATCATCAGCAACCCCAAGCTGGTGATTGCCCAGTGCATCGCCGGGGTCGTGGGCGCCATGCCTGCCTTGAATGCCCGCCCTGCATCGCAGCTCGACGAGTGGCTGGCCGAGATCACCGAGACGCTGGCGGCCTACAACCAGGCTCATCCCGACAAGCCGGCCGCGCCGTTTGCGATCAACCAGATCGTGCACAAGTCCAACGAACGCCTCGAGCACGACATGGAGATGTGCGTGAAATACAAGGTGCCCATTTACATCACCTCGCTGGGCGCGCGCGAAGACATCAATGCCGCGGCGCACAGCTACGGTGGTGTGGTGCTGCACGACATCATCAACAACAGGTTTGCGCGGAAGGCGATTGAAAAGGGCGCCGACGGCCTGGTCGCCGTCGCGGCCGGCGCGGGCGGACATGCAGGCGTCAAGAGCCCGTTTGCGCTGATCCAGGAAATCCGCCAGTGGTTTGACGGCCCGCTGGCGCTGTCGGGCGCCATCTCCACCGGTGGCGCCGTGCTGGCCGCGCAGGCCATGGGTGCCGACTTCGCCTACATCGGCTCGGCCTTCATCGCCACCGAAGAGGCGCGCGCCTCGGATGCCTACAAGCAGTCCATCGTGGACAGTAACAGCGATGACATCGTTTATTCCAGCCTGTTCACCGGTGTGCATGGCAATTACCTTCGGCCTTCCATTGTTGCCGCGGGCATGGACCCCGACAACCTGCCCGACGGCGACCTGAAGACCATGAACTTTGCAAGCGGCGAGGGCAGCAAGTCCAAGGCCTGGAAAGACATCTGGGGCTGCGGGCAGGGGATTGGCGCGGTTACCAAAGTGCAGAGCACCGCCGACTATGTCGCGCAGGTCAAGCGCGAATACCAGGAAGCGCGTCAAAGGGTTTGCGTTTAGGTTTTCTGCCGCATGAAGACGCCGGTCGCTGTCCTGACGCCATCCGCGCAGCGCCTGCCCGGTGTTGATGCCCTGAAGGCGCTGGGCTGCGTGCTGATCGTCTGGCACCACCTGGCGTTTTACGGCCCCATGAGCGACGTGGTCCACACGGCGGCGCCGGGGCTGATGAACTGGCTTTACGACTACGCCCGCATGGCGGTGCAGGTGTTTCTGGTGGTGGGAGGTTTTCTGGCCGCCAGCGTGCTGGCGCCAGAGGGGGTGGCCGTGTTCCGGCAGCCCGGCCGCCTGATCCTGCGCCGCTACCAGCGGCTGGCGCTGCCCCTCTTCGTGGCCCTGCTGGTCACCACGCTGGTCGCGGCGCTGGTGCGGCCTTGGCTGCCGCATCCTTCGGTGCCCGACATGCCCACCGTCTGGCAGGTGCTGGCCCATGTGTTCCTGCTGCAGGACATCGTGGGGCAGGAGGCCCTGTCGGCCGGCATCTGGTACGTGGCGATTGATTTCCAGCTGTTCGTGATGACGGTGCTGCTGTTCACGCTCACCAGCCACGCGCACAGGCGCTGGCCCGGCCTGCCGGCGCAGGCCGGGGTCTGGGCGGTGCTGGGGCTGGCGGCCGCATCGCTGGGGGTGTTCAACCGGCACGCGGCACTGGACATGACGGGGCTCTATTTTTTTGGCGCTTACGCCCTGGGCATGCTGGCCTGGTGGGCATCGCACAGCCCGCGGCCGGCGCGCTGGCTGCTGGCCATCGCGGTGCTGGGCGTGCTGGCGCTGGCGCTCGACTTCCGCGGTCGACTGCTGGTGGCGCTGGTGGTGGCCCTGAGCCTGGTGGCGCTGCAGCGCAGCCGGCCGGTGCGCTGGCTGCAGGCGCCGTGGCTGCTGCAGCTCGGCCAGATGTCCTACTCGGTGTTCCTGATCCACTTTGCCGTGCTCCTGGGGGTCAATGCCGTGGTCAGCCAGTTCTGGCCCACGCAGCTGGTGGCCAATGCGCTGGGTATGCTGGCGGCCTTCGGCCTGTCGCTGCTGGCGGGCCAGGCGCTGTACCTGGGCGTGGAGTCGCGGCGCCGGCCGGCGCGGGTGTCGCCCGGGTCGGGCGTCAGCGTCCCCTGAAACCCGTTTTATTGATGAAAAGTGATTCCAGCCAAGGAAGAACGGGCGCAGGCTGCTATTGAATAAATAGCGCTTCAGGCGGCGGCGATTGGCGAGCGGCAGGGCGGTGGCGGAGTGGCTATACTGTTCGTTTGTACAGTATATTTCTGTGCGTACCCCATGACCGAAGTCACCATTCCCCTGCACGCCATCAAGGGCCGCGGCACGGCCACGCGCCTGGCCCACCGGTTCGAGAAGGACACGCGGGCCGCTTATGACGACGGCTGGGGCACGCTGGAAGAGTCCGCCGCGGACCAGGCGGCCATCCCGACCGAGGTGGTGTTCGAGGACGCGCGCAGCGCGATCTGCCGCAATGATTCGCCCGACATCTACTTCGACTATTCGGTCAATCCCTACCGCGGCTGCGAACACGGCTGCATCTACTGTTACGCGCGGCCGACGCACAGCTACCTCAACCTCTCGCCGGGCCTGGACTTTGAAACCAGAATCATCGCCAAGCGCAACATCGCCGCCATGCTGCGCGCCGACCTGGGCAAACGCAGCTACGTGCCCAAGCTGATCAACATCGGCTCGGCCACCGATTGTTACCAGCCGGTCGAGCGTGAGCTGCGCCTGACGCGCGGCCTGATCGAACTGATGCAGGAGGTGCGGCACCCGCTGGCGCTGGTCACCAAGTCCAGCGGCGTCGAGCGCGACCTGGACCTGCTGGCGCCGATGGCGGCCGGCCATCTGGCGGCGGTCTACGTGACCATCACCACGCTGGACGGTGAACTCGCGCGCAAGCTGGAGCCGCGGGCGGCCGCGCCGCACCGGCGCCTGCGCACCATCCGGGCGCTGGCCGACGCCGGTGTTCCCGTGGGTGTGAGTGTGGCGCCGCAAATCCCGTTTGTGAACGACGACATGGAACAGGTGCTGCAGGCCGCCTTTGAGGCCGGCGCACGCACGGCGTTTTACACCGTGGTCCGCCTGCCCTGGGAAGTGGCGCCGCTGTTCAAACAGTGGCTGGCGCTGCATTACCCGCAGCGCGCGGACCGCATCATGGCGCGCATCCAGGAGATGCGCGGCGGCAAGGACTATGACAGCGACTTTGCCTCGCGCATGAAAGGCAGCGGCCTGTGGGCCGACCTGATCAAGCAGCGTTTTGAAAAAACCTGCCACCGGCTGGGCCTGAACCGCCAGCGCACCGAACTGGACTTCAGCCAGTTCAGGCCGCCGGTGCGGCCCTCCGCGCAGGGCAGCCTTTTCTAAACGACTGCTACTGCGACAGCTGCCGCGCGTGGTGCTGCAGGTGGTCGTCCATGAAGGTGGCGACGAAGTAATAACCGTGGTCGTAGCCCGCATGGCGGCGCAGCTGCAAGGGCTGGCCGGCTTGGGCACAGGCGGCTTCAAAAAGATGCGGGTGCAACTGCTCCGGCAAAAACTTGTCGGCCAGGCCCTGGTCGATCAGGATGCCGCCCGGGTAGGGCGCCCAGTGCGTGCTGGCTATCAAGGCCGTGGCATCGTGGGCCGACCAGGCGGTGGTGTCGGCGCCCAGGTAGCCGCTGAAAGCCTTGTGGCCCCAGGGGCACTGGCTGGGCGCGCAGATCGGCGCAAAAGCCGAGACCGACTTGAACAGGCCGGGGTGGCGCAACGCCAGCGTCAGGGCGCCGTGCCCACCCATCGAATGGCCGAAGATGCCGATGCGGCTGGCGTTCAGGGGCAGGGTGCCGGTCAGTAGTGGCAGCAACTCGCCGGTGAGGTAGCTTTCCATGCGGTAGTGCTGCGACCACGGCGCCTGCGTGGCATCGAGGTAAAAGCCGGCACCGACGCCGAAGTCCCAGCTCTCGGCTTCGCCGGGAAGGTTCGCGTCGCGCGGGCTGGTGTCGGGCGCGATCAGCGCCAGGCCGAGGCTGGCGGCCAGGCGCTGCGCACCGGCCTTGACCATGAAGGTCTCCTCGTTGCAGGTCAGTCCCGCCAGGTAGACCAGCGCAGGCAGGCTGCCGCCGGCGGCATCTATCGCGGCCTGCGGCGGCAGGAACACCGAAAACTTCATCGGCAGGCCGATGGTGCTGGAGGGGTGCTGGTAAAAACGCTGCACACCGCCGAAGCAGGCGTGTTCGCTGAGCAGTTCGGGCGATGTGTTCATGTCTGGAGTCGCTGTTGCACGAGTTCAAGCACGGCGTCGGCAAACAGCTGCGGCTTTTCCTGCGGCAGGTTGTGGCCGGCGCCGGGCACGATGCGGTGGGACCGCGGGCCGGTAAACAGGCGCGCGTGTTGGGCTGCGGCGGCGGGCGGGCGCACCCCGTCATCGCTGCCATCGAAGGTGATGCTGGGCACGCTGATGGGCGGCTGCGCCGCCAGGCGCCGCTCGATGTCGGCCAGCGTCGGATCACCCGTCACCAGGCCGAAGCGGTGGCGGTAGGACTGGATGACAACCTCCACGAAGTCCGGGTTGTCGAAGGCGGCGGCGCTGCGCTCAAAGGTAGCGTCATCAAAGGCCCAGGTCGGCGACCACAGTTTCCAGAGCAGGCGGCAGAAGGCACGCCGGTTGGCCGTCAGGCCCGCGCGGCCGCGCTCGCTGTGAAAGTAATACTGGTACCAGAGGCTGTGCTCGTTCTCTGGTGAGTCCGGCACCATGGCCCTGGCGATGTTCTGGATGTTGTAGCTGTTGAGCGACACCAGCCCGGCGCAGCGTTCCGGCCAGAGGGCGGCCACCACGCAGGCCGCACGGCCACCCCAGTCGTACCCCGCGAGCACGGCGCGTGGCACGGCCAGCGCATCCATGAGGGCCAGCAGGTCGGCGCCGATCGCGGCCTGTTCGCCCGATCGCGGCGCGGCGTCGCTGAGAAAACGCGTGGCGCCAAAGCCGCGCAGGCTCGGCACATACACCCTGCAGCCTTGCGCTGCCAGCAAGGGCGCCACCTCAGCGTAGGCATGCATGTCGTAGGGAAAACCGTGCATCAGGAACACCGGCGGGCCGTCCGCTGGTCCGGTCTCGTAGAGGGCCACATCCAGCACACCGGCGGTGACATGGCGCAGGGGCTGGAGCGTGTTCATGGGCATGACATCCGGTTCAGTAAAGCACCACGCCGCGGATCGACTCGCCGCTTTTCATCAGCTCGAAGCCCTTGTTGATGTCTTCGAGCGGCATGGTGTGGGTGATCAGATCGTCGATGTTGATCTTGCCGTCCATGTACCAGTCCACAATTTTCGGCACGTCGGTGCGGCCGCGCGCGCCGCCGAAGGCCGAGCCTTCCCATTTGCGGCCGGTGACGAGCTGGAAGGGCCGCGTGCTGATTTCGGCGCCGGCCTCGGCGACGCCGATGATGATGCTGCGGCCCCAGCCCTTGTGGGTGCATTCGAGCGCCTGGCGCATCACGGTCGTGTTGCCGATGCATTCGAAGCTGTAGTCAGCGCCGCCGTCGGTCAGCTGCACGATGGCGTCCACCACGTTGTCCACTTCCTTCGGATTGATGAAGTGGGTCATGCCGAACTTGCGCGCCATGGCCTGGCGGGCCGGGTTGATGTCCACGCCGATGATCTTGTCGGCGCCCACCATGCGGGCGCCCTGGATCACGTTCAGGCCGATGCCGCCCAGGCCGAACACGACCACGTTGGCGCCGGCCTCGACCTTGGCGGTGAACAGCACCGCGCCGATGCCGGTGGTCACGCCGCAGCCGATGTAGCAGACCTTGTCGAACGGCGCGTCCTCGCGGATCTTGGCCAGCGAAATTTCAGGCGCCACCGTGTAGTTGCTGAAGGTACTGGTGCCCATGTAGTGGAAGATGGGCTGGCCGTCCAGGCTGAAGCGGCTGGTCGCGTCGGGCATCAGGCCCTTGCCCTGGGTGCCGCGTATCAGCTGGCACAAATTGGTCTTGCGGGACAGGCAGAACTTGCACTGGCGGCATTCCGGCGTGTACAGCGGAATGACGTGGTCGCCCTTTTTGAGCGTGGTCACGCCGGGTCCGACATCGACGACGATGCCCGCGCCTTCATGGCCGAGGATGGCCGGGAAGATGCCCTCCGGGTCGGCGCCCGACAGCGTGTAGTAGTCGGTGTGGCAGATGCCGGTGGCCTTGATCTCGACCAGCACCTCGCCGAACTTCGGACCCTCGAGGTCCACGGTTTCAATGGTCAGGGGCTGGCCTGCTTTCCAGGCGACGGCGGCTTTGGTTTTCATGGGGGGCTTGTGTGTGAGGAAGGAGGAGAAGTTGGCACTATATGCCAGCGCCCGCGCGATCGCAGGCCGGGTCATGCATGACCCGCCTGCGCCGGTGTTTCAGGGGGAGAAAAATCGCGGTGGCCGATGGCCGGGTGGTCCCACCCGGCCATACTCCGCGCCGTTTTCTGTAATAAAAAGTGCCCGTAGCCCTTTCCTGCCGGATGCAGGTAGCTATGTTTTCGATAGCGGACTGCGGACTGCGGACTGCGGACTGCGGCCTGGCCTCAGGCGCTGAAGAAGCCCTTGAGCTTGTCGGTCCAGCTTTCTTCGGTCGGCGAGTGTTTGGCGCCGCCCTTTTTCAGGGACTCGTCGAGTTCCTTGAACAGCTTGCGCTGGTGCTCGGTCAGCTTGACCGGCGTTTCCACCGTGATGTGGCAGTACAGGTCGCCGGGGTAGCTCGAACGCACACCCTTGATGCCCTTGCCGCGCAGGCGGAACTGCTTGCCGGTCTGCGTGCCTTCGGGGATGTCGATGGCGGCCTTGCCGGCCAGCGTCGGCACCTCGATCTCGCCGCCCAGCGCGGCGGCGGGCATGCCAATGGGCACCACGCAGTGCAGGTCGTCGCCGTCGCGCTCGAAGATGTCGTGTTTCTTCAGGCGGATCTCGATGTAGAGGTCACCCGGCGGGCCGCCGTTGGTGCCGGGCTCGCCATTGCCGGTGGAGCGGATGCGCATGCCGTCGTCGATGCCGGCCGGAATCTTGACTTCCAGGGTCTTGGTGGTTTTGGTCTTGCCGACGCCGTGGCAGGCGACGCAGGGCTCGGGGATCAGCTTGCCGGTGCCCTTGCACTGCGGGCAGGTCTGCTGCACGCTGAAAAACCCCTGGCGCATCTGCACCACGCCGTGGCCGTGGCAGGTGGTGCAGGTGACCACCTTGGTGCCGGGTTTGGCACCGGTGCCGTGGCAGGTGTTGCAGTCGTCCCAGCTCGGGATGCGGATCTGCGCGTCCTTGCCGGTGGCCGCTTCTTCCAGCGTGACTTCCATCGCATAGCTGAGGTCGCCGCCGCGGTAGACCTGGCGGCCGCCGCGCTGGCCGCCGCGCCCCTGCTGGCCGCCAAAGACGTCGCCAAAAATGTCGCCGAAGGCTTCGGCGAAACCACCGAAACCTTCCGCGCCGGGGCCGCCGCCGCGGTTCGGATCGACACCGGCGTGGCCGTACTGGTCGTAGGCGGCGCGTTTTTGCGCATCGGAAAGCATCTCGTAAGCTTCCTTGGCTTCCTTGAATTTCTCCTCGGAGGCCTTGCTGGCGCTGCCCTGGTTGCGGTCAGGGTGGTGCTTCATCGCCAGCTTGCGATAGGCTTTCTTGATGTCTTCATCGCTGGCGTTTTTCGGAACACCCAGCGTGTCGTAGTAGTCTTTTTTGATGGCCATGGGAATTGCGTGTTCAGTGGAAAGGATTCCTGTGCCCCGGATACGGCAAAGCGGAATGCGGGGAAAACCCCCGATTCCGCTTCGCTGCCCGGAGGCGATGCATCAAAAAGGGGATCAGCCCTTTTTGACTTCCTTGACTTCGGCGTCCACCACATTGTCGTCGGCGGCCGGTTTGGCGGCGGCTTCTTCGCCACCTGCCGCGCCGCCCGCCTGGGCAGCCTGCGATGCCTGCATGTCGGCGTACATTTTTTCACCGAGCTTCTGGCTGGCTTCCATCAGGGCGGCGTTCTTCGCGTCGATGGCGTCCTTGCTCTCGCCCTTGAGCGCTTCTTCCATGTCCTTGATGGCCGCTTCGATCTTTTCCTTCTCGCCAGCGTCCAGCTTGTCGCCGTACTCGGTCAGCGATTTTTTCACGCTGTGCACCATGGCTTCGGCATTGTTCTTGGCCTGCACGAACTCGACCCGCTCCTTGTCCTCGGCCGCGTGGAGTTCCGCATCCTTGACCATTTGCTGGATCTCGGCTTCGGACAGGCCCGAGTTCGCCTTGATGGTGATCTTGTTTTCCTTGCCGGTGCCCTTGTCCTTGGCGCCCACGTGCAGGATGCCGTTGGCGTCGATGTCGAAGGACACTTCGATCTGCGGCGTGCCGCGTGCGGCCGGCGGAATACCCTCGAGGTTGAACTCGCCCAGCGCCTTGTTGCCCGAGGCGATTTCGCGCTCGCCCTGGAACACCTTGATGGTCACGGCCGGCTGGTTGTCTTCAGCGGTCGAGAAGGTCTGTGCAAACTTGGTCGGGATGGTCGTGTTCTTCTTGATCATCTTGGTCATCACGCCGCCCATGGTTTCGATGCCCAGGGACAGCGGGGTCACGTCGAGCAGCAGCACGTCGGAGCGGTCGCCCGACAGCACCTGGCCCTGGATCGCGGCACCGACGGCAACGGCCTCGTCGGGGTTCACGTCCTTGCGCGGCTCCTTGCCGAAGAATTCCTTGACCTTTTCCTGCACCTTGGGCATGCGGGTCTGGCCGCCGACCAGGATCACGTCATGGATGTCGCTGCTGGCGACGCCGGCGTCCTTGACCGCCACGCGGCAGGGCGCAATCGTGCGCTCGACCAGTTCCTCGACGAGTTGCTCCAGCTTGGAGCGCGTCATCTTGATGTTCAGGTGTTTCGGGCCCGAGGCGTCGGCCGTGATGTAGGGCAGGTTGATGTCGGTCTGCGCGCTCGACGACAGCTCGATCTTGGCCTTCTCGGCGGCTTCCTTCAGGCGCTGCAGGGCCAGCACGTCGTTCTTGAGGTTGACGCCGGATTCCTTCTTGAACTCGTCGATGATGAAGTCGATGATGCGCTGGTCGAAGTCCTCGCCGCCCAGGAAGGTGTCGCCGTTGGTGGACAGCACTTCAAACTGTTTCTCGCCGTCGACATCGGCAATCTCGATGATGGAGATGTCGAAGGTGCCGCCGCCCAGGTCATAGACCGAGATCTTGCGGTCGCCCTTTTCCTGCTTGTCCATGCCGAAGGCCAGCGCCGCGGCGGTGGGCTCGTTGATGATGCGCTTGACGTCCAGGCCGGCAATGCGGCCGGCGTCCTTGGTCGCCTGGCGCTGTGCGTCGTTGAAGTAGGCGGGCACCGTGATCACGGCTTCGGTGACCGGCTCGCCGAGGTAGTCTTCGGCGGTTTTCTTCATCTTGCGCAGGATGTCGGCGCTGACCTGCTGCGGCGACATCTTCTTGCCGTGCACCTCGACCCAGGCGTCGCCGTTGTCGGCGGCCACGATCTTGTAGGGCATCAGGTCGATGTCCTTCTGCACTTCTTTTTCGGTGAACTTGCGGCCGATCAGGCGCTTGACTGCGTAGAGCGTGTTCTTGGGGTTGGTCACGGCCTGGCGTTTCGCCGAGGCACCGACCAGCACTTCACCGTTTTCGAGGTAAGCCACGACCGACGGTGTGGTGCGCGCACCTTCCGAGTTTTCGATGACGCGGGGAACGTTGCCCTCCATCACAGCCACGCAGCTGTTGGTGGTGCCCAGATCGATACCGATGATTCTGCCCATGATTTACTCCTAGATTTTCTTGGTTAAGTTGTTTGAAGACGGGTGGCCGGGGATGTCAGCCGGGGGTCATGCGACCGTGGTGTTGACTTGTGGATAACTTGTCATGTTTCAAGTGCACCTCCCTCGATTCGCGGCGTTTATTTGGGCGCGGCCACGGTGACCAGCGCGGGCCGCAACACGCGGTCGGCGATCAGGTAGCCTTTTTGCAGCACGCCGACCACGGTGTTGGCATCCTGGTCGGCCGGCACCATGCTGATGGCCTGGTGCTGGTGCGGATCGAAGCGGGTTCCGGCAACGGGGTTGATCTCGATCACCTTGTTGCGTTCGAGCGCGCTCTTGAGCTGCTTGAGCGTGGCTTCGGTGCCTTCGCGGATCTGGGCAGCCGTGGCGTCCGCCTGCAGCAGGCCGGCTTCCAGGCTGTCGGTGACCGGCAGCAGGCTTTCGGCAAAACTCTCGACGGCGAACTTGCGCGCCTTGGCGATTTCGTCGTCGGCGCGGCGGCGGGCGTTTTCGGCCTCGGCCTTGGCGCGCAGGAAGTTGTCGGCCAGTTCGGTGTTTTTGGCCTGCAGCACGGCCAGTTCAGCCTGCGCTGCGCTCAGTGCATCGGCCTCGTTGGCGGCTTGGGCGGCCTCCAGCTCTTCCGGGCTGGGGGCGCCGCTAAGGTCTTGATTTTGTTCAGGTTGTTTGTTGTCGGACATGGTCGAAGGCGGTTGTTCAGGAGGACAAGAGGGCAGCTTGGGGCGGAAAAGCCCTTTTCAAGACAAGGAATTGCAGCCAGGTGCTGCGTTGTTTGCCGCCGCCGGTCGCAGATCGGTGCTATTGAATTAATAGCTGACTGCGCAGGTTCTAAAAGGGCTAGGGCCAGATTTTATGCCTGAAAACCGGCGCTGAAAGCGACCGCCACAAATAAAAAGACAGGCCCAGGGCCTGTCTTTTGTGGGGGCGGCGGTGCCTTATTTTTTCTTGACGGCCGCGACCTTGGTCTGGCTGGCGGTCCATTTGGCGGCGAAGGCCTGCACGTCGTTCAGGCGTTTGAGCAGGTCGGCGCCGAGGGCGGTGACGATGTAGCCGTCGTTGCCGTGACCCATCAGGCCGGCGGCGCGCAGTTCCTTGATGCGGGTGTTCAGGGTGTTCGGGGTGATGCTGCCCACGCTGTCCTGCAACAGCCGGAACGTCTGCGGATGACCGTCTTTGAGCGCCCACAACACCCGCAGGGCGTAACGCGATTCAAGCAGTTCAAACAGCTGTCCGACGGCGGCATTTTCTTTGGCACTCATGGGGGGCATCTCCTGGTCACGTTTTTTTGTCAGAGTTGATGGGCAAGCACGGGCCGGCAAGCGCGGGCTTGGAAGGCGAATATAGCGCAAATTCCGGACTGCTACTAGTTTTATAGCTGCCTGCGCCCGCAGGGTGTAGCTTCACAGCCAAAAGGGCTTGAAAAGTTGGAACGAATGCGGTAAGGGTGCGGGTCGCCAGGCCTCACAGGTAGATCTTTTGCAGCAGCCTGAGCAGGGTTTTGGTCTCGCTGGCAGAGAGCCGGGAGGCGACTTCGGCTTCCAGCGCTGCCGCGGTGTGTTCGGCGTCGCGCATCAGCTTGCTGCCGCTGGCGGTGAGGTGCAGGCCCATGGCCCGGCCGTCGCGTGGGTGCGGCTTGCGCGCAATCAGCTCACGCTTTTCCAGGCTGTTGACCATGGCCACCAGGTTGGGGGGCAGGATGCCCAGCGCCGTGCAGAGCTGGCGCGAGGTGATGCCGGGGTTGTGCGTGACCAGCGACAGCACCGAAAAATCCACCACCCGCAGGTCATAAGGCGCCATGCGCTCCATGAACACTTCGATGACCGCCAGCGCCGCACGCCTGGCGTTGTAGCCGATCAGGCTTTCCAGGTAGCTGGTGTCGACCTGGTCCACTGTGGCCGTGGCTGTGGCGGCCGGACCGGGCGGTTTGGGAAGATCGCGGGCGCTCATGGGTTGGGGTCTTTCTCTGTGCCTGGGTGTCGCGGAGGTGACTCTGTCAGCGGGCCGCGCAGCCCGTTGTTTGCGCCGGGGCGTCCAGCACCTCGTGCCGGATGCTCCGGATGTTGTCGAGGCAGGGCTGGCCGTTCATGCGTCAGGCGTTCAGGCCGCCGCCGCAGGTTTGCGCGACGCGCCCAGGTAAGTGTCCACCACGCGCGGGTCTTTCGCGAGGTTGGCGGCCGGGCCGCTCAGGCCGATCTCGCCCATCTCCAGCACGTAGCCATGGTCGGCCGCTTCGAGGGCGGCGCGCGCGTTCTGCTCCACCAGCAGGGTGGTCACCCCGGTCAGGCGCAGCGCCTCGATGGTGCGGAAGATTTCACGCACGATCAGCGGCGCCAGGCCCAGGCTAGGTTCGTCGAGCATCAGCAGGGTGGGGCGCGACATCAGGGCGCGACCCAGGGCCAGCATCTGCCGCTCGCCGCCGGAGAGGGTGCCGGCCTCCTGCGCGCGGCGCTCCTTCAGGCGCGGAAACAGTTCGAACACCACCTCCATCTGGTCGCGCCAGGCCTTGTTGTGCAGGCGCACCTGGCGAAAGGCGCCGAGCACGAGGTTGTCTTCCACCGACATGCTGCCGAACAGCTCGCGTTTTTCCGGCACCAGGGCGATGCCGAGCATGACGCGTTCCTCCAGCGGCAGGCCGATGATGGAGCGGCCGGCGTATTCGATGCTGCCAGTGGCCGGCAACACGCCCATGAGCGCGTTGAGCAGGGTGGACTTGCCGGCGCCGTTGGGGCCGATGACGGTGATGATGCTGCCGGCTTCGGCCTGCAGGGCGATGCCGCGCAGGACCTCGGCCTTGCCGTAGCCGGCGTGGAGGTTGTTGACCTGGAGGAGGGGGGTGCTCATGCTGGAAAACCTAGTAGGCTGAATCAGTGAAAACGCTGGCAAGCGGCTGCCCAGCGGTGTGCCAGGCAAGGCGCAAAGCACAGGCGGGCCCGCAGGCCCGACGCGCATTTGCAACGCCGCATGGCGCGGCGAGGGGCGGTCGAGTGACAGTGAATTTCATTGATTCAGCCTACTAATGTTCTGTGCCGAGGTAGGCGGCGCGTACCGCCGGGCTGGCCTGGATCTCTTCCGGCGTGCCTTCGATCAGGCGGGTGCCGAACTCCATGACCACGATGCGGTCGGTGATCTGCATCACCAGGTCCATGTCGTGCTCGACCAGCAGGATGCTCATGCCCTCGGCCTTGAGCTGGCGCAGCACGTCGATCAGCGCCTGCTTTTCCAGGTAGCGCAAACCGGCGGCGGGCTCGTCGAGCAGCAGCAGGGCCGGGTCGTTGCACAACGCACGCGCAATTTCCAGCAGCCGCTGCTGGCCCATGGCCAGGTTGCCGGCCAGCTCATGCAGGTGGTTGCCCATGCCGACGCGGCGCAGCTGCTGCTCGGCCTCGCGCAGCAGGCGCTGTTCCTCGGTGCGGTCCAGCCGCAGCATGGCCGACGGCGCGCCCTTGCTGCCGCGCAGGTGCGCGCCCAGCGCCACGTTTTCGAGCACCGTCATGTCGGCAATCATCTTGACGTGCTGGAAGGTGCGTGAGATGCCGCGTTTGGCGATCTCGCGCGAGGGCAGGCTGCTGATGGTTTCGCCGCGGAAGGTGACGCTGCCGCGTGTCAGGCTCAGCACGCCGGTGATCAGGTTGAAGGTGGTGGACTTGCCGGCACCGTTCGGGCCGATCAGGCCGACGATCTGGCCCGAGGCCACCGAGAAGTTGATGTCGTTGACCGCCACCAGGCCGCCGAACTCCTTGCGGATGTTGCTGGCCTGCAGCACGACTTCGCCGGCGGCCGGCTTGGCGCGGTGCGGCAGCGGGGCGGCATTTTGCCAGTCCACCTTGCGCGGGGCCTTGGGCAGCTTGCGGTCCACAAAGGCCCAGATGCCGTCAGGCGCGTACTTGAGCGTGAGCACCAGCAGCACGCCGAACACGATGGTCTCGTAGCTGCCGCTGGTGCCTATGAACATGGGCAGCAGCACCTGCAGCTGGTCGGCCATGAGTTTGGTGATCGCCACGCCGGTGATGGCGCCCCACACATGGCCGGCGCCGCCGAGCACGGCCATGAACAGGTACTCGATGCCCACATGCACGCCGAACGGCGAGGGGTTGACCGAACGCTGGAAGTGCGCAAACAGCCAGCCGGACACCGAGGCAAACAGCGCGGCAATCAGGAAAATGCCGATCTTGAAGCGCAGCGTGTCGATGCCCATGGACTCGGCCATTTGCGAGCCGGTCTTGAGCGAACGGATCGCACGGCCCACACGCGAATCGAGCAGGTGAATCAGCGCCAGCGTGCCCAGCAGCACCAGCGACCATGTCAGCAGCAGGTAGACCCGCCCCTGGCCCAGCTCCCAGCCGAACAGCGTCAGGCCGGTGACACCGAGAATGCCGTCGTATTTGCCCAGCGCGTCCAGGTTGCCCATGGTGTAGTACAGCGACAGGCCCCAGGCCAGCGTGGCCAGCGGCAGGTAGTGGCCCGACATGCGCAGCGTGATCCAGCCCAGCACCACGGCACAGGCCGCGGTCAGGCCCAGGCCGACGAGCAGCGTGACCCAGGGCGAGAGCCCGGCGTTCACTGTCAGGTAGGCGCTGGTGTAGGCGCCGATGCCGACAAAGGCCGCCTGCCCGAAGGAGGTCAGGCCGCCGACGCCGGTCAAGAGGATCAGGCCCAGCACGGTCAGGCTGGAGATGCCGATGTAGTTGAGCTGGGTGATCCAGAACTCCGGCACGGGCAGGATACAGACCAGCAGCAGCGCGGCGACCAGGACCCACGGGCCCCATTTGCGGAGGGTCATGTCAGTGCTCCTCATCCGAGTGCCCGCCCTTGAGCGAGCGCCACAGCAGCACCGGCAGGATCAGCGTGAAGACGATGACTTCCTTGAAGGCGCTGGCCCAGAAGGAGCCGAAGGCTTCGATGATGCCGACGGCCAGCGCGCCTATGGCCGCGCCCGGGTAGCTGGCCAGGCCGCCGATGACGGCCGCCACAAAACCCTTGAGGCCGATGAGAAAACCCGAGTCGTAAAACACGGTGGTGGTGGGGCCGATCAGCAGGCCCGACAACGCGCCTATCAGCGCCGCCATGGCCAGGGTCAGCTGGCCGGCGGTTTGCGAGGAGATACCCATCAGGCGCGCGCCCAGGCGGTTCACCGCGGTCGCACGCAGGGCCTTGCCATACAGCGTGCGCTCAAAAAACAGCCACAACATCACGATCAGCGCCATCGACGCCAGCGCAATGATCACCGCCTGGCCGGACAGGTTGACCGCCCCCAGGCTGAAGCGCGCGTCCCAGAAGGGCGGGTTGCGAAAACCTTCGGCACCAAAAAACAGCAGGCCCAGGCCGGTCAGCGCAAAATGCACGCCCACCGAGACAATCAGCAGCACCAGCGAACTGGCATCGGCCAGCGACTGGTAGGCCAGGCGGTAGACCAGCGGCCCGAAACAGGTGACGATGCAGACCGACAGCAGCGCCTGCACCAGCAGCGAAAACTGCTGCGGCGCGGCCCACAGCGTGAACAGCGACACCGCGGCCGGGGCGACCAGCACCTTGAGGCCGGCCAGCAGGGCGGTGCCGGCAAGCCGGTAACGCTTCCAGGTTTGCCAGGCCTCGGCCAGCGCGGCCAGGCCGGCCAGCAGCAGCAGCAGCCAGATCGTGCCCGGCACCTTGCCGGTCTGCAAAATCGCCAGCGTCAGCGCGCCATAGGTGACGAACTCGCCCTGCGGAATGAAGATGACGCGGGTCACGGCAAACACCAGCACGGTGGCCAGTCCCAGCAGCGCATAAATAGCGCCATTGGTCAGGCCATCGACCAGCAGGATGCTGGCAATTGAAAAATCCATAACTACCTTCAGGAAACCCGTGAAAACGGTGGGCGCCGGGCGGGGCGGCTGGAGGCCGACCCGCCCGCTGGCATCCGCAATGCCGCTTGCTTATTTAGGCTGCAACTTCCAGTCGCCATTGACGATCTGCATGATCACGCCGGTGTCGTCGGTGTAACCCGCATGGTTGGTTGCGGTGTAGTTGACCGTGCCATGGAACAGCGGGATCGGGCCGGCGTTTTCCAGCGCGGCCTTGAGCGCACCGCGGAACTCCTTGGTGCCGGGCTTGGCGGTCTTCAGGGCGATGGGAATGATCTTCTGCAGGATCACGGACGCGTCATAGGCGTGGCCGGCAAACGGGTTGCGGCTGTTCGGGCCGTAGATTTTTTCCCAGGCCGTCACGTGGGCCAGGGCCACCTGCTTGCTGGGGTGGTTGGCGGGCAGTTGCTCGGCCACGACGCCGGGACCGGCCACGACAAACGCGCCTTCCACGTCCTTGCCGCCGACACGCATCAGGTCGCGCGAGGCTGCGCCGTGGGTCTGGTAAATCTTGCCCTTGTAGCCGCGCTCGATCAGCGCCTTGTGCGGCATGGCGGCACCGCTGCCCGAGGCGACGATCAGGATGGCGTCGGGATTGCCGGCCGTGACTTTCAGGGCCTGGCCGGTGACGCTGGTGTCGGTGCGGGCAAAACGCTCTTCGGACACAAACTTCATGTCGGTGCCGGCCATCTTGACCTTCATGTCGCGCAGGAAGAGTTCGCCGTACGCGTCGGCGTAGCCGAGGAAGCCGACCGTCTTGACGCCGGTTTTTTTCATGTGGGCCGCGATGGCGTGCGACATCACCAGCGTGGACTGCGGCGTGTTGTAAGACCAGGGCGCCTTGCCGGTGGACACGTCGATGGGGGCAAAGGTCAGGTGCATGGTGCCGGTTTCCGCGGCGACGGCGGCGACGGCGTTGGCCGGCGGCGTGGCGGCCGAACCCATCAGGATGTCGACCTTGTCGTCCGTCACGAAGCGGCGCGCGTTTTTCGTGGCGTTGGTGGGGTCGGTGGCATCGTCAAGAATGATGACGTTGAGTTTTTCCCCGCCAATGCTGGTGGGCCACAGGGCAATGGCGTTCTTGATCGGGATGCCCAGTGCCGAGGTCGGCCCGGTCAGCGGCAGGCTGACGCCGATGTTGATGTCGGCCAGGGCGGCGCCTGCCGCCGAACCAGCCAGGGCGAGGGCGAGTAGGGATTTGGTAAAGGTCATGCTAGGTCTCCTGTTGTAAAAATGGACACGAAAATCAAGGCGGGAACAAAGTCAGAAAAGTCAGCCAGGTCAGCCAGGTCAGCCAGGTCCGGCAGGCGGGTTGCGCCTGCGCCTGTTTCAGCGCGGCGCCATGCGCAGGGCGCCGTCGAGCCGGATCACTTCGCCGTTGAGGTGGTTGTTGGTGACGATATGGCATGCCAGCTGCGCGAACTCTTCGGGTTTTCCCAGGCGCGGCGGAAAAGGAATCGAGGCGGCGAGCGACTGTTGCACCGGTTCGGGCAGCTGCTTCATCAGCGGCGTGCTGAACAGGCCGGGCGCGATGGTGCAGACGCGGATGCCGTGTTGCGCCAGGTCGCGCGCCATCGGCAGGGTCATGCCGACCAGGCCGCCCTTGGATGCGCTGTAGGCCTGCTGGCCCACCTGGCCGTCGAAAGCGGCGACCGAGGCGGTGAACATCATGACGCCCCGCTCGCTATCGTCCAGCGGGTCCAGCTTCACACAGTCGGCCGCAAACAGCCGGCTCATGTTGTAGCTGCCAATCAGGTTGACGTTGATGACTTTCGCAAAATCTTCCAGCGGCGCGGCCTGGCCGTCCTTGCCGACCACGCGTTTGGCCGAGCCGATGCCGGCAATGTTCATCAGGATGCGCGCCGGGCCATGCGCCGCCGTGGCCTTGGCCAAGGCTGCGGCCACGCTGTCGGGGCTGGTGATGTCGCACAGGCAGGCCACGCCGCCGATGTCGGCCGCCACTTTTTCGGCCAGCGCGAGGTTGACGTCGAGCACCGCGACCTTGGCGCCCAGCCGCGCGAGTTCGCGTGCAGTGGCTTCGCCCAGGCCCGAGGCCCCACCGGTGACGAGGGCGGCTTGTCCGTCGATCTTCATGGCTTGTCCTGTTGTGGCTGGATGGTGAAAGGCAGCGTGCCGCCGTGCATCGCGTCGGCAAGTGCGGCGCGGTGTTTGAGTACGGCGCGCTGGTTGATGGAACCCTTGTCGGTGACCTCGCCCTTGTCGATGGACGGCGGCTCGGCCATCAGGTGCAGCCGGGCCACGCGGCTGGCGCTGCCGGTGGCACTGGCGGCCAGCGTGTTGGCCACCTGCTGGAAATGCGCCTGCACCGGCGCGCTTTCCAGCACCTGCTGCAGGGGCGCATGGTCCGGCAGGCCGGCCAGCTTGCGCACGGCCGGGGTCGGAAAAATGAGCGCCCCGACTTCATTGAGGTTGAGCCCGGTGATCACCGCGTCCTGCACATAAGGTGCGCCGGCGGCAATGATTTTTGCGCGCAGCGGCCCCACGCTGACAAAGGTGCCGGTCGCAAGCTTGAAGTCTTCGGCAATGCGGCCGTCAAAACGCAGGCCCAGGTGCGGGTCGTTTTCGTCGATCCACAACACGGCATCCCCCGTCGAGAAAAAGCCTTCCTCGTCGAAACTCTCCCGCGTGGCCTCTTCGTTGCGCCAGTAGCCCGGTGTGATGTTCGGGCCTTTGTAGCGCACTTCGGTCTTGCCGTCGACCGGCACCAGCTTGAGCTCCAGGCCGGGCGTCGGCACACCGAGGTGACCGGCCTTGACATTGGGGTTGGTGACGAACACCGCAAAAGGCGAGGACTCGGTCATGCCCAGACCCGTGCCCATGACGATGCGTTCGCCGATCTCGCGTTCCTGGGTCTCGTGCAGCGCATCCCACACGGGCTGGGCCAGTGCCGCGCCGGAGTAGAAAAACATCTTCACGCGCGACAGCAGGTTTTTGCGCAGGACGTCGTCGGTCTTCATTGCGTTGGCGATGGCCTCGAAGCCGGTCGGTACATTGAAGTACAGCGTGGGTGCAATTTCGCGCAGGTTGCGCAGGGTCTCGCCCATCAGTGCCGGTGTCGGTTTGCCATCGTCGATGTAAAGCGTGCCGCCGTTGTACAGGGTCAGCCCGACGTTGTGGTTGCCGCCGAAGGTGTGGTTCCAGGGCAGCCAGTCCACCAGCACAGGCGGTTCTTCGGCCAGCACCGGCATCGACTGGCGCATCTGCTGCTGGTTGGCGCACCACATGCGGTGGGTGTTGACCACCGCCTTGGGCATCTTGGTCGAGCCCGAGGTGAACAGGAACTTGCTGATCGTGTCCGGCCCGGTCGCCTGCATCGCGGCGTCCACCTGCGCAGTCGGCACGGTGGCCAGCAGCGAGGCCAGCGACGTCGTCGGACGGCCTTCGAGCGAACCCTCGTGCAGCACCACTTCCACGTCGGCACCGACGGCCGCCTGGATCGCCTTGCCGTAACGCGCGGCATCGGTGGCAAACACCAGCCCCGGGGTCAGCGTGTGAAGAATGTGGCGCAGCTTGTCGTAGTCCTGGCTGACCAGGCAATAGGCCGGCGAGGCCGGGGAGTAAGGAATGCCGGCATACAGGCAGCCCAGCGCGAGCTGCGCATGCTCCAGCCCGTTTTCGCTGAGGATCACCACGGGGCGGTCGGCGCTCAGGCCGCGGTCCAACAGCGCTTGCCCGAGGGCGCGTGCGCTGGCCAGCGCCTGGCCGTAGCTCAGGTGCTGCCAGTCGCCGGTGCTGCCGTCGGCCTGGCGGACCCGGCGCGCCAGAAAGCTGCGTTCCGGCACGGTTTGTGCCCAGTGGAGAAAGCGGTCCGTGATGCGCGCCGCATAGTCGCCCAGGGGCTGGTCCGCCTTGATGTAACGCGTTCCACCGGCGCCTTCGCGAGCGGCGATACGTGTCACGCCGAAGGTCAGGGGCCGGTAGCGGGGGGCGGAAGGAATTTTTGTCTCGCTCATGTCTTTTCTTGTCGTGGCTGGGGAGGGGATCAGTCTTTGCTGACCTTGTTGGCCTTGCCATCGAGGAAGGCCTGGACCCGGGCCTTGGCCTCGGGCGCGCTCTGTGCAATGGCGGCCATCAAGGACTCGGTGAAAAAGCCCTGGTCGGCCGGTTGTTCGGCGATGCGGGGCAGGGCGTGCATCAGCGCGTAGTTGGTCAGCGGTGCATTGGCGGCCACCCGCTGTGCAAGCTCCAGCGCCTTGTCGAAGGCCTGGCCCTCGGGCACCAGGTACTGCGCAAAACCGGCGCGTTCACCGTCCTGGGCGTTGTAGACACGGCCGGTCAGCATCATGTCGGTCATGCAGGCGACACCCACCAGCTTGGGAATGCGCACCGATCCGCCGCCGCCGACAAAAATGCCGCGCGAACCTTCCGGCAGTGCGTAAAACGCGGACGCATCGGCCACACGGATGTGACAGGCGCTGGCCAGCTCCAGCCCGCCGCCGACCACCGCGCCGTGCAACGCGGCAATCACCGGCACCGGGCCGTACTGGACCCGTTCCAGCGCGGCGTGCCACATGCGGGAGTGGTGCATGCCCTGGCCCGCATCACGCTCCTGCAGTTCGCCAAGATCCAGCCCGGCGCAGAAATGGGCGCCTTCACCGTGGATCACGGCGGCGCGCACGGTGGCCGGCAGGTTGTCAAACATGTCTCGCAGCGCCAGGATCAGCCCGTCGTTGAGGGCGTTGCGTTTGGCGGGGCGGCTCAGGCGGATCACGGCGATCTCCTGGTGGTCGCCGCGGAGCTCAAGCTGGAGGTCGGTGGAAGGTTTTTTGGTGCTCATGGGAGGTTTGCAAGTTGCATCGATTATTGTTATAAACAATAACCAATTCAATTGACTTTTCGCCTTCATTTCTCAGTGTTAACCCGCATGAGATGGGCAACCGGTCGAACCACCAGGAGACAGCATGGACTACGAGAACCTCATTGCGATTGACATCCACACCCATGCCGAGGTCAGTTGCTGGAATCCCTTCGACAACTACGGCGAGGAGTACGACCGCGCTGCCGACAAGTACTTCAAGAACAGCCGCCGGCCGACGATCGAGGATCCCACGCCATATCGCGTCAAGTGGGATCAAGACGTGTCAGAACGCATCAAGGCGATTTGTAAATATCCTTATAAATCAGTCACTTAGGTGGATTTTTCTACTCGACAGTCATACATTGACGAACGAAGGAGCAACAACACGCCTACGAAATAGGTAACTGGCTACGACGTTAACAATGCACCAGCGACTAAATTCGTCAAGGATCAAAAAATCCACTGAACTCGCCCGCTCAACAGGCCGCGATCTGTGGTTGAGTGACGACCATGGGGCTTACGGGATGGGCAGGTTGGTTTTGCGAATCTCACCAGGCGGGGCAAGGCGCTTTTACTACAGACCGCTCCGTGCGGCCGGAAGATCAAAAGCCATTCCTCTAGGACTCTATTCCCGAACAAAGCAGGTGGGACACTTGACCCTTACCCAGGCACGGAAACAGGCCTCCAATTTAGCCGTATCGCTTGACACCCGCTCGGCCGTCGGCACGGCAGAAACAGTCCGTCAGACGTGGCCATCTCCAGCGACATCACAGATATCGACCCAGCCGAGACCCACAACAATGGCACCCTCGAATCATTCTCTTATTCAACTGTGTCGTTCTTACGCCCGGCACCTAAAGGACAATAACAAAGCCTCCGCGCGGGCGGTGGAACTAGCTTTCGAGCGCTTCATTGCGCCAACTGAGCTAGCAGACCAACCTGCACGGCAGATCAGCCCCACGGCGTTCACCGACCTATTGAGAGGCATCATCAGCGCCTCCTCGGGCTACTCTGCGAGCAAAGTTCGCTCTTACGTGCATTCGGCCTATGCATATGCACTAAGCGCGAGGTTGAATCCTTCAGCGCCTAAGTCGCAACTCGACTATGGAATCGAATCAAATCCAATCGCCGGAATCGATGCACTGGCGAAATACAAAATTGCCCGAACACGCTACCTGCGTGACGATGAGTTCAGGGCAATCTGGCGCGGCCTTCAGTCGACGAAGAAATTCACCATACCCGGACGAGGTTTACGCCTTTGCATATTACTGGGCGGGCAGCGTGCTGAGCAGGTGGTGTCGGTTAAGACTTCACAGGTTGACCTTGAAGCCGGAACGATCTTGCTCCTTGATGGAAAAGGAAACCGCCCAATACCTAGGCAACATCTGCTCCCCCTTCCCCCGCAGGCGCTGGAAGAGGTTCGGTGGCTATTGAGTTACGCCCAAAGCGTCAAGTCGCCCTACTTGCTGCCAAGCAAAATGCCCAATACCGCGGTCAGTGCGGGATCGATTTCTAAAGAAGTACTGTGTATCCGCCACAAAATGGAGGCGGATGATCCGCATCAAGAACATTTTCAATTTTCGGACTTTCGTCGCACGATAGAAACAAAATTGGCATCGTTAGGCGTCTCAAAAGACTATCGAGCACAGCTTCAGTCTCACGGACTTAGCGGTGTTCAGAACAAGCACTATGACCGGCACGACTACATGCGGGAGAAGCGAGATGTTTTGATTCTCTGGGAGAAATATCTATCGGCGTTAACAGACGACATCTTGTCAACCGCAAGTTGAGCAGAAATGCGTGCACGAAAGGAATCGTCAGTCGCATAGTATGAGTAAGCAGCGAAATGAATGAGGACGACTTCTTTCTCGCCGAGCTTGACCGAAGCCAGTGCGAGGAAAAAGCTGACTGATGAACACGATCCCGAACGGCGCGATTATCTAAGCTCTTCTGGGGTCCGGCATGGTAGAAGTTCAACGCGTTCAGCAGAAATTAGTCGGAGGCATACTCAATGGATAGCCAACACGACGCCAAGTTTATTGAAGACCTGCAGGAGGCAGGGCTTGCGCCGATGCTTTCGCCAACTCGGTACATCAGTGCTCTCGGCATAGACGCCAAAACATTGGCTCGAAACGCAGGTGTACCAGTGAGCGCGGTCACCAAGGCTCCGGATGCCGCCAATATCCAACGGTATCTTAGGAACAATCTCCGCGTCATTAAGGCGGCATATGACGTCTCGGGTGGTGACCTGGCGAAATCGTTGCATTGGTTTCGAACAGAACCACTTCCAATGTTCGGCCAGAGAACCGCGGAGCAAATGGTTTCTGCTGGCCAGGTGGACGACGTTATCCGTCTGATTGATTCTTTCCATGCCGGCGCTGCAGGCTAGCTATCTGCAATTTCGCGAGGAGTATTCAATGCAGCTTAAAGGTGTTGAGCCTGTCAGCGTGGTCAATCAAATCAGATGTGATCGATGCGATAAAGAAGTCCATCGCACCGGGTCCGATTTCGAACAAATGACGTCCATTGGCTTTGACGCGGGCTATAGTTCGATTTTTGGTGATGGGAATAGAGTGGAAATCGACTTATGTGAGCCATGCTTGCGTGCCACCCTGGGTACTTGGCTTAGAGTGCGGTCTCCCTGGAGCATCGATCAAATGCCCCAGAGAAGAATTATGGCCACTGCCGAGCGTCCTCCACCAACCATCGACAGTCAGGACCCCGGCCGCTTTGCGCACCTATACGGTGTGCTGACAGTCCAGGAGATGGCTGATCATCTAAAGTGCACGCCCGAGGCGATTTATGAGCGCGCGGTCGCCGGCGAGTTTATTTTCCTTTCGTCGCCAAAGCGAGTCGATGAGCGACGCTACCCTGCGTTTCAGATCGACGAACGTTTGGACAAGTCGCTGTTGAAGCAAACCATCCAGAAATACCTAGAAGCCGACGTCAATTCGACCTTGCTCTGGAGTTTCCTGCGGAGCCCGCAAAAGATATACGCCGGCCTGACCGCTATTGAAATGCTGCTGGGCGGTATGCCGCCTCAATATGACACGCTGACGCCCGAGGAGAGGGCCGACGTATTCCTCGACGTGGTGGACGAAGAGATTTCGCGCGTGCGGTGGTAGCTCCTGTTTATGAGTAACTTGATACTCATCCTCGAAATCGATGGTGTGTTGCATCTGTGGAGGCGCGCGCCCAGGCTCCTCTACCGCTCCCATGTATGAATTTGCAGAGATAGGCTCAGCCATTCGTACCCGCCGTTCCGACATGGGCTTAACTCAGGCTCGCGTTGCCGAACTGTGTGGCCTATTGCCGACTACAGTGGAGCAACTGGAAAACGGATCGATTGAAAAGCTTGATTGGGCAGTGGCAATACGAATTACTGCACAACTGGGACTGAACGTCCACATTTCGAACCCACGGCCGACCAGACGCCAAATGGAAAGAGTGAAATCTGCACTAGACGCGGCCGCGATCACAGCAAGCGTAAGTTACAAAAATCCAGTAAGGGCAGAGGATTTACGTGCAGCATTTTTGACTGCAAACAACCCACCAGACTATACGTATCATGTTCTCACCTTACTAGATGAAGCGCCAATATCGCAGATTGCTGGCGTAGTTGAGCAGCTTCACCACGAAAACGACGTCAGTCGTAATGAAATATGGAAGAACATGCGAAAAATGGCAAACGCCGCTCACCTACTTCGGGATATCTGGCAATGATGCATCCCGCCGCGCTAGACTATTAGAAGGCTGAGTTGTAGAGCACAATAGTTGATGACCCAGTACACACATGGAGGTCCCTTTCGCAAAAATTCAGGGATCGCCAGCGAAGGCCTGCGCTACCCGCTGGCGAGTGCAATCCGGCACCCTTGATCGAGTAAGCATGACGAACGCGATGGCTCAGGCTGAGCCCACAGCCATCGCGGAGAAATAACAATTGCAGCGCGCGTGCCTTACGCTTCTTCTTCGATGTCGTCCGAGCTCATGATCGGATAGATCATTGACTGTCGCGGGCGTGAGAACTGTGCGCCAGCCGCTATCGCCTCATTGATGATTTCTTCCGAATAACCTTTAGCCGTCAATATTGCTTTGTTGGCGTCATCAATGGGCTCCAAGCCTTCGCCCATGAATATCTGACGAAACATGGCTTGCGCGTCTGGATTCTCAGGGTCATGGAAAGTTAGATCAAATTTCTCATCGTCATCCTCTTTAGTTGACTGGGCGATGCGATCATGCAGTAGGCCTTCATCGACTGGGATTCGATGCACAGCACCCGTCACCTTGTCTGTGGCGACCAAGCAATCAGTTTCGAGGGTATAGGTGGCATTCCAGGCGATTTTTGTGTCTTCGCCCTCACCTTCAATTGCCCATTTCACCTCTTGCCCTTCGACCACGAGAATCAGGCAGTCTGGCGACTCGCTGGCGATAAGCGCCCCTGTCTGTTTGCCGTTGGCAAGGAGGACAAATGGTACTGGTTCAAAGAAAGCAAGGTAGTGAGTCTCGCCCTTCAAGGCATCCTTTGTCATGCTTTCGCAAAGAAAAGTCACGGTTAGGTGCCGCGCTTTTCGGTCTGACTCTTGCTGGCACAAGGTCACATGGTGCCAATGAAGATAGCCAGCCTCACGGGCAGCCTTTTCCAAAGCCTCACGGTGCTTGATTTTGAACTTGCGTTTGAGAACTTTGGCCCGAGATTTCAACTTCTCGACGTCGGCCACTGTGGTCGGGATAAATTTCACTTAGAACTCCAGCGTAGTTACGCGGAAAGCAAGCGGTGCCCACTGCCGGATTCCGCAGACGATGGAATTCGCGGAAACAAGGTCGTCTCTCTCTGAGTTGGCTATTGTGGGCAGCAGGCTTAGACCGAAAGCCAGCTGCCAGTATATCCATACTTCTTGGATTGAGTCCTTCCACTGAGCAGGGCAACCTGGTTTCGCCTTTGCTCTCGATTATTGAGGGAGAGCGAGGCCGCCACGACAGTCCGGGAGAGAAGACCGCTTGCGCGTACAAGGAGGCCGAGGCGGTCAAGGCCTTTTACCGCATAGCGCGTGCTGATGAGTTTCTGTTGGAAAACGCGGATAAGACCGGTGAGATTTTTGCGGAAAACCGCGAAGAGGCTTGGCCGTTTCGCGCGCAGTTCCTGGGCTTTACGCTACCGCTGTTGGGCGCTGGCGTCGCGAGAGAGAAACGCGCCAAATTGTAGCGAGACTTACTTCAGCTTACCAGCCAGCTTGGGCTGTTCCCGGGCGACCCCATCGTAGTGCTCACTCTTGCGGCGTTGTATGGCGGTAGCTCATCCGAAGCATGCTGGTCTCCAGCCCCATCGGACAGATTTTTGCGGAATCTGACTGGATTTCTGTTGATGAAGACTCGTTGCTCCGAATTTTATCGATGCATTTGTAAGAGGATGTTGCTATTATGTGTAAGGGGTCAACATGACAACATCAAAGGGCAGAGGCACCTCTCCACGAAAACGCAAGACCGAAGTCCCGGGCCAGGCGCTGGGCATCGGGCTTCAGTACACCTGGCTATTGCAAATGTTGCTGCAGGCTCCTCCTGGCAGTGCCTGCAGCATGGAGTACCTGGACGACGTCGCAGAGGAAGGCCCCAAAGGCGTCAAGCTTGGTCAAAGCAAGAGCGCGCTCACGGCAAATCCAGTGGCGGATCGGGCCAAGTCGCTGTGGAAGACCTTGTCGAACTGGGTCACACTGGCAATGGAGAGCGAATGCGATCCGGATCGCACTGTCTTCGAGATGTACGTGTCGCGCCCCGTGTCGGGGCCGCTGGTTGATGCCTTTTCCGTCGCCACCACACTGGACGCCGCGGAGGTCGCTCTCCAGCTGGCGCGCAGCACGCTATGGGGCAAGGCGCCGAAGTATCCCAAGCGCAGCGAGGTAGCCGCGGAGATCGCGCCCTATGTCGACAGAGTCTTCACTGCCGACCCGGCTCTGGTAGTGCGGGTCATCAAGAACTTCACGCTCACGTGCGCCTCGGGTAGCCCTCAGGCAGACGTCGAAGCCATCCTTAAGACGCACCCCATCATGCAAAGCAAGATTCGCGACATCGCGGACCACATGAGCGGCGTCGTCAAGCGTCGCGTCGACGAATTCTTGGAGGCTGGCAAGCCGGCCATTATCACAAGCGATGAGTTCCATACCTGGTACACCGCTTACGTGCAAAAGGTCGACCGAGACATGGTGCTGCGAAGTCATGCCAAGCGACCTAGCGACAAGGAGGCCGAAGGCCATATGCCGAGAGTATTTGTGCAGCAACTTGACCTGATCGGTTTGCCGTTCGAAGACAAGCTCGAGGCGGTGGGCGACTACTTGATGGCCGCCGCGGACCGCACGGAGTGGGCCGCCAGCGGCGACGTAGATGCGACCTCGTTCGTTGAGCTCGACACCAGCCTAAAACGCACTTGGAAGAACAAGCGGCTTGCTTGCAAAGTGGCACATGGCGGCAAAGCCTTTGACGAGCAGGGTCTAGCGCTGTATGCCGACTGCATGGACGTGAACGTGGCCGTGCAGCAAAAGGGGACGCCTGACCACTTCATCCCGGGCTGCTTACACCGGTTGGCTGACGACCTGTCCATTGGCTGGCATCCCGAATTCGCGGGGAAGCTAAAGTCCAAAAAAGCGGCCTGAAGATGCTGGCTAGGGAGGCTCAGAACGTACAGAACCCCGCGCTGGGCGCAGCCATCCTTTGGCGCTTCTGCTGCTCCTATACGACAACCCATCCGACGAGCGATGCGCCTGCGCTGCCCACGTTGTTCGTGGTCCTGCCGATCGTGCTGCACCAGGCCACCGCCGAGTTATTGCGTCGCACCCGGCCTAGCTCGGGGCTGCGGGCCTTCGCGGCCAAGTTTGGCGAAAGCGCGGTCGCCAAGCAGGACCTGTTGCTTCAGATACATGAGCGGTCGCTGCGCTGGCGTACGCTGACGATGCAGTCGATCGAGTTAGCCGCGGCCGGAAGTCTGATTCATCTTTCCGAGTCCGGTGAGGTCATGCCCCTGTCCAAGACTAAGGCGCGCGGCCTGCCCGATGAAGTCAAGCAGTTGATGAGCGATGCGGAAAAGCTCGGTGCCTGGTGTGGCCAGTTGACCCTGCACGAGGTAACGGCAACACTGAAGGTGAGGCTCTGATGTTCTTCCAGATCCGCGCGATCCTGCTCTGGCCGCGCAATCCAGCTTTCAAGCCTCGTCGATTGCGTTTCGACCTAGGCAAGGTCAACGTAATCAGCGGCGCCTCGCGGACCGGCAAATCAGCGGTTATCCCCATCATCGACTACTGCCTCGGCGCCAGCACCTGCTCAATCCCCGTCAACACTATCCGCAAGCACTGCGAGTGGTTCGGTGTGATCGTCGCGACTGATCAAGGGGATAAGCTGCTGGCTCGGCGCGAGCCCGGCGCACAGCGCAACACTGACGACATGTTCCTGATGGAGGCCGACACCATCGTCGACATCCCCCAGCGCATCGTCAAGAACACCAACGCCGACGCGGTGAAGCGGCTGCTCGACGACCTCGCCGCACTGTCCAAGCTGGATTTCACAGGGGGCGAGGAGTCGACGGGCTTCGACGGTCGACCCAGTTTTCGAGATTTAGCGGCCTTCACGTTCCAGCCGCAGAACATCGTTGCCAACCCCGACGTGTTGTTCTTTAAGACCAACACCTATGAGCACCGAGAGAAGCTGCGCAAGATCTTCCCCTATGTGCTGGGGGCCGTGACGCCTGGTCTTATGGCCAAGCAGTTCGATCTGCAGCGGACCAAATCGGAACTGCGACGTAAGGAGCGGGAACTCAAGGAAGCGCAGGAAGTATCGGCACGCTGGCTGGCAGACCTTACCGCTAAGTTCAGCGAGGCGCAGGAATTGGGCTTGACACCCAAGCCCGAGCAACCGTCCACACGGGGGCAGATGATTGAGTTGCTGGAAGAGGTTGTCGCACGGACGGACCTAACAATCACGGTCAGCACGGCGACGATCTCCGAAGCGTTGAGCGAGCTCACTGACCTGGAACGCGAGGAGCGCGAGGTGTCGCGCGAGCTGACCACGTTGCGGCACCGGCTAGAAGAAATGAACCGCATGCGCGTGGGCGGTGATCAGTACGACGCGGCCATCGGCCTGCAGCGCGGCCGCCTACAGTTGTCCAGCTGGCTGGTCGGCCACACCGACGGCGACGCCGATTGCCCCATGTGCGGCAGCCATACGACATCGGCCCGCAGCAAACTTGAAGTGTTGTCAGCTCGGTTGCAGGAGGTCGAAGCCGAGGCTGGCGTGGATAAGGAGGTGCCGGCAGCCTTTGATCGCGAACTTCAGCGCGTGATGACTGAGGTCGGCGTGACAACGGAGCGCCTTCGTTCGGTCCAGATCCGCAAGCGGGCGTTATCGGGTCGCTCGAAGGAAGCCAGTGAGAGGCAGTTTGGGGCCAAGAAGGCGGAGCGCTTCGTCGGGAACCTCGAAGCTGCACTGGACCTGCACCGGCGCCTGGGCAGCGACAGCAGGTTAGTTGATGAGGTGAGTAAACTGCGCGAGAGGGTGCAAGGGCTGGAGGCTGAGTTGCGGGCACAGGATGTTGAGTCTCGCAAACGCCGCGCACTGAATGCCGTCAACAGCTACGCCGGAAGGCTCTTGCCTTTTCTGGATATCGAGAACCCAGACGATCCCATCTCACTGGAGATCAGCGACCTTACGATCAAAGTCCGCGGCACGGACCGCGACGACTACCTATCAGAGATCGGCAGCGGGTCCAACTGGCTTTCTTACCACCTAGCCATGCTTTTGGCGCTGCATCAGTTTTATCTATCCCAGCCGAACAGCCCAGTGCCAGGCTTTTTAGTGCTCGATCAGCCCAGCCAGGTCTATTTTCCCAAGAACGTGGTGCGACGTCCGGACGAGGAAGAGCAGGAATTACGGTTGCGCGACGAGGACATCGACGCTGTGCAAAAGGCCTACGAGGTCTTGGGCAAGGTGGTGCTACAGGCCAAGGGTAAACTTCAGGTGATCGTATTGGATCACGCGTCGCGTGACCTTTGGGGCAACATACCCGGAGTCGTCGGTCTGAAAGAATGGCGCGACGGCATCAAGCTCGTACCAATGAAGTGGTTACAAGATGATGGTAATGAGATAACTACATAGCGGCGAACCGGGCGTCGCCGGCGTTCGCAACAACCTTGACTGCGACTCCACCGCTGCGTCCGCTCCGCTGCAAAGCAGTCACTCGGAATGAGGGAGTGGAAGACCGCAACGGGCCCTGAACCGATCTTCGGTTCGCGTCGTCAAAGGGCTGCTTCTCAACCCTGAGCGGTAGGACGCACGATGATCTCACCGACATCCACGTCCGCAGGTTGCTCGATCGCAAACGCGATCGCTCTGGCGATAGCGTCCGGTGGAATAGCGAACTTGTCCATAGATGCGAGCGTCTGGGCCTTCAACGCCGGGACCGTCATGGACTCGGCGAAGTTGGTTCGCGTGAAACCGGGCGAGACCACAGTCACCCGCAGCTTGTCCCCCGCTTCCTGCCGCAAGCCTTCAGAGATGGCCCGCACAGCCATCTTCGTGGCCGAGTAGACCGCCATGTTGGGGACAATGCGATGCGCGGCCGTCGACGCTGTATGGACGAATTGCCCGAAACCCTGCGAACGAAACACCGGCAACGCAGCGGCAATGCCGTAGAGCACGCCCTTGATGTTGATGTCGACCATGCTTTCCCAGTCCTCGACGCGCAGGTCATCCAGCGGTGAAATCGGACCGATGCCGGCGTTGCTTACCAACACGTCGAGTTTTCCGTAACGCTCCAGTGCCAACGTAACGAGCTTCGACACATCTCCTCGCCTCGTCACATCTGTCGCCACATAGGCGACGTCACCGCCAGAGCTGGTGATGCGCTCTGCGAGCGTCGCAAGCCGCTCCAAGCCTCGGGCGCCCAGCACGACCTTTGCTCCGCGCGCTGCCAGCAACAGCGCAGCGGCCTCGCCGATGCCGCTGCTGGCCCCCGTGATGATGATGACCTTGTCTTTGATCCCAAGCATGAAAATCCTTTTGTGATGGAATCCCCTATGATGTGCGCTTAGCGTTGATCGGACCAGAATCGATCCGCCGGAATTCATCATCGAACGTACGCACTCAATGGACCCGCTGTCGGATGTCTTCTCGTTACTCAGAGTCGAGAGCGTCGTAGCGGCGCACCTCGAGGTGCGAGGGGCTTGGGCGTTGCGCTTTACCGGGCTTCGCCACATCAAGTTCGCCGGCGTTCTCGAAGGATCCTTCTGGCTCTGGATTGAAGACGGAATGCCGCCACTGCGGCTTGAGGCGGGCGACTTTTATCTGCTGACGCGTGGGCAATCGTATTGCACAGGAAGCGATCCGACGCTCGAACCCATCGATGGTCGCGTGGTTCTGGCCAGATGTGTTGGCCCGGATGGCGTCGTTCGCTACGGCAACGAAGGAGAACGTACCACTGCGTCGGGTGGCCGATTCATCTTTGAAAACGACACGAGCGACCTGTTGTTGACGCTCCTACCACCGGTCGTGCACGTGCCCGCTGCCTCGGAGAGTGCCGCATCGCTACGCGCGGTACTTGAGTTGCTGCGTCTTGAATCACAGACGGAAAAACCCTGCGCCTCGATCGCTGCGGCAAGCCTCGCCAACATGGTGCTGGTTCAAATCCTTCGCACCCATTTAAGCTCGGGCATTCCGACGCCCGGCTGGCTTGGTGCCCTCGCGGACCCGAAGATCGGCGCCGCCCTCGGCTTGATGCATGCGGACATTGCCCGTCAGTGGAGGGTCGATGACCTCGCCTGCGCAGTCGCCATGTCTCGCACCGCGTTCTCAGAACGATTTAAGGCATTGGTCGGCGTCCCGCCGCTAACGTACCTTACGGGTTGGCGCATGGCTGTGGCCAGCTTCGCGCTGAAGACGAGCGACATGAGCCTTTCTGGAATTGCTGAAAGCGTAGGCTATGGATCCGATGTTGCATTCAGCTCGGCGTTCAAGCGGGCTACGGGTCGCAGCCCTGGGCGATCGAGATCAAACCGCTCGTATCAAGTGGAAGACCCCCGTCCCAACTAAAGCAATAAGGAGTTTGCGGGAGCGATGTACTTGTCGATAGTCATGGGTACTGAGAAGCGATGTCTGCTTCGGGCCCAAAGCGGTCAAACGCTGGCGACCTCCGCCAACTCGTTCAATCGGGCTGCGGCTTCCTTCTTGCCCAAGCCTCGCAGGGCCGCGATCGACGCAAACTGGCTGGCCCGGGGCCGGGTTTTGCCGTTCTCCCACTTGTAGACGGATTGATCAGATACACCCAGCAGAAGGGCCACTTCCGAGGCCGACAGGCCCAGCCGCTTTCTTTGCGCTTGCAGGCCGCTGGCGCTGAACCGGAAGGCGCCCCCAGGCTGCTCGACTGGGGCGGCCGGCGCTGTTTTGGCAGCAGCCTTGCCCAGGCGACCGACGAGTTGCTCGAGGGCGGTGATTCGGCGTTTCAAGGCGGCAATGTCCGAGCGGTAGTGGGCGGACGCCTTCTTCAGCTGTTGGGTGTCGGCCCGGGCTTCCTTGCGGGCCACACGGGAGATTTCTGTTTTCAGAATGGTAGCGATATTGGGCATGACTTCTGTTTGGTATCCACGGAAGTTCCATCATAAATCGCTGAGCCAGCCTGGCTTGGTGGGCAGATGGCTGCTGTGAGGCTCAGCTGCAAGCTGCTGTCGGCTGTGTCTACAGCCTCGGCGATGTGTGCGCTAGGACTGCTGGCAAGCCACAGGACTGAGCCACAACGCTGCGGCCTCTGCAGGGGGCAGCGCTCGAAGGTGTGAATCGCGCCAGAGCTCCATCGCTACTTCTTCCAGTTGCGCAGGCTCCACCGTGTGCCAGCGGTCGTGCAATCGCTCGGCACACCTGGTAACCCATTGGGAAGGGGAAAGCTCGTCCATGGTGTTTATGATACTGTACATAAATACAGTTGTCCAGTAGGATGGCTGGCCCATGAGACCTGACAGAGACGACCCCATGCAAGCATTTAATACCCAGCAGCAGCGCGCGCCGGTAGTACCGTTCACCCTGCCGCCCAACATCCGGCGGTACCCACCCTGGCCATTTCCAGCCGCCCCGGTCAGGCGTCCCTCCAGCGATGTCGCTGCCAATGCAAGAAAGGTCATTGCGACCACGGCGCGAGCGTTCCTGGTGCACCTTTCATGAGGGCCGGCGCTTTACGACTGCCATCGCGGCTTTTTGACCGCAGGGTGTGGCGTGACCTGCTGTTTCGGTTTTGGCACTGGGCATTTCCGCGGTTGCGGTTGCGGTTGCGGTTGCGGTTGCGGTTGCGGTTGCGGTTGCGGTTGCGGCCGTATTGGACGGCAAGGTGGTGGCCGTGAGCGACGGTGAAGGGTCATTTGGCGCCATAAGCGCGTTTATGCGCCCGTGCGGAAGAAATTCACCTGCCGCCAAAAGTCCGGCCTCGGCAAATTGACGAGAATATGTCCAAACAGGCATAATTGAGGCAATGTCGAAGCAAGCCCGTAAACCCCTCAAATGGGTCGGTTCCGCCAAGCGGGACCTCAATGCGATGCCCGACGATGTCAAGGATGTTTTTGGCCATGCCATCGACCTGGCCCAGGCCGGCGGCAAGCACCAGGATGCCAAGGTCATGACGGGTTTCGGTTCGGCCGGCGTGCTGGAGGTGGTCGAGGACCACCAGGGCGACACCTATCGGGCCGTCTACACCGTCAAGTTCGCCGGCTGGGTCTATGTCCTGCACTGCTTCCAGAAGAAGTCCAAAAGCGGCATCGCGACGCCGAAACCGGACATGGATTTGATCAACATCCGCCTGAAGGCCGCGAAGCGGGATTTCGAAGCCTGGCAGGCACAGCAAGGAGCACGCAAATGAATGAGCACAACGAAATCACCATCGAAGAAGGCAGCACCAATGTCTACGCCGACCTGGGTTACACCGACGCGGCCGAGATGCAGCGCAAGTCCCAGCTCGCCGGCGAGATTGCCCGTGCGATCAAGGCGCGCCGCCTGACGCAGGAAGACGCAGCTACGCTGCTGGGCATCGATCAGTCCAAGGTGTCACGTATCACCCGCGGCCAGTTCCGCGGCGTCAGCGAGGCCAAGCTGCTCGAACTGGTGGCCCGGCTGGGCCACGACGTGAAGATCGTGGTCGGCCCCGTGCGGCGGCGCGCCGGCAAAATCGAGCTGCAGTTTGCTTGAGCCCACCTTGTCCTCTGTGAAGGCTTGATGGCGTACTCGAATTTTCCCGCTATTTTTTTTCGACTACCCCCCGACATCCCGCCCAAGAAGCCATCATCATGAAGATCACCCGACAACTCGACGAGGCACCCCGCACGGCGTTAACTTGGGAAGCACTTTGGCAAGGCCCCGATAAAGGCATCATCGCCTGCTGGGAGCGCGGCCTGGAGAAGCGCCAAGAGACCCCTTCGATGGCTGTACGCGCTCTTGCGGGAGAACTGCCTGTGTTGCCGTGGAAGGGGGGAGTTGACAAGCCGATCAAGGGCGAAAAGTTCGGCACCCACTTCTATCTCGCCATGTGGCAGGGGTTACGCGGTGAAAAGCTAGAGATCGACACAAATAGAGAGGTGACCATCGTGTGCTCGAAAACTAATGTACCCGTTACCTACACTTCGGACCAGAACAAGTACGCCAACGCTGTCTAAGGAAAACACATGCTAAACATCTATCAGCGGCAAGCAGCCTCGTTCCGAAACGAACTGCGAACTTCTTGTGGCGCACTTGTGGGCATAGTTCAGGGATTGATGGCAGATGAACAACTCAACGATCAAGAGATAAGGTTCTTGCACGGGTGGCTGAAGGAGGCCCAAGCCCTGACCCTTACTTGGCCATGCACGGTTATCTGCGCCCAGGTGTCAGCTATCCTTGAGGACGGCATCATCACGGAGGAGGAGCGTGATCACCTCGCAGAGACTCTCCGACAGTTGGTTGGGGGGAAATTGGATGAGGTTGCGGATGCAGGCTATGTCAGCAAATTACCGCTCGACCGCGTGGACACTGTCGAAGTCTCTGGAAAGATGTTCTGCTTCACCGGAGATTTTGTGTTTGGACCCCGAAAGAACTGCGAAAAAGCCATAGAACTGCGCGGCGGCTCCATCGGAGGGGTCACGAAGAAACTTCACTGTTTGGTCGTGGGTGGCCTTGGTAGTCCAGAATGGAAGCATGGCAGCTTCGGCGCCAAAATCGAGAGAGCTATTCAGCACAAACAGGCAGGTGTTCCGCTCTTGATCGTTCACGAGGACGTCTGGGCCGGGTCATTGCATGGATGATTCTGCGTTTTATCTTCAACTTATTCTCGAGCCCACGCGGCAACGCACCACCGAAGCAGGTGCATATTCCGGTCTACTTGACCATCTGTGCCGGTATTCGTTGACCAGCAGCCCTAAAAGTTCTGGTCTTGACCATGTGGACTACTGACTTACACGGCAGAGCGACTTGGATCTATCGGTCAAGCAATAAACATTTGCTTAGATGGCAGAATGCGGCCATGAGCGGACGCTCACGAACGTCTGCTCACCGTATGTTTTTCGCGCGCCGCGACACCTGGATCGGCAAGTGCGTTTTATCCCCACCTAAGCAAGATGATCGTTCGGCGGAAGAGCGGCAATGAGGCAGTCAAGCAGGGTGAGGCTCTGTACAAAAGTATCGACGAGTGCGACTGTGGAAGTGCGTTCGCCTTGCAGCAACTTTGCGGCGGCATCTGCAAGAGGAATTTCACCTCGTAGACCGGCCTCCATGAAGTTCAGCCCCTCCTCCCTGAAATCATCTGGAAGCATTAGGTTGCCCCAGTCCGCTCTGGCCTTGTCGAGTGTGTCCAAGACCGCCTGATACGTCCGCTCTTCTTCGGGCGTCCTTCCCTTCTTGCTGTTCCAGTAGGCGTCGATTCCCTGGAGCTCCGCTAAAGGGTTCGTGAGGCGAGTGAAGGAATTCACTAACCCCAACGGCGCCACCCCTACTCTCGCAATGGAACACCATGGTTGCGCTTCCTCGGGAGGAAGCACGGGAAAGAGCGTGTCGAAGCCATACGTGGCGAGATTCGTCAACCCGAGCCCGTGCATAACGGGCAGGATACAAATCTTGCGACCGTCGTCGACGGCCGCGCGCCAAGTTGGCCAAATCTCTGCCACAACGACCGTCGTTCCATCGGTATTCAACGGCACGGTGACCAGCACGTCAGCCGGTGGCCATACGGCGGGTATCGCGGCGTCGGCCAACAGGTGAACACCAATGCCTTCACTGACAGCACAAAGCTCAGCCCTCAGCCTAGCCTCCAAAGCCCTGAACTCAGCTTCGCGATACTGGCATGCGGCCTGTCCGGCCTTGTCAAACGCGGTGCCTTTCGTAGCAGTTTTTCTAAGGTGCGTGACGAAAGGTGAACGACCTCTTCTATGCGCTTCACCGGCCATTGCCTGAAAGGCTTCGACGATGCGATAAAGCTCACCCAACTCCTTCGGTGGCTCGGGCGACAACACTTCCCAAGGCTCCTCTGCTTGAGCTGTCGAGATGCTTTTCAGAAGGTCGCCAAGCCAGCCCAGATAGGCGGGAGCACCTTCTGGAAGCTCATAGAACCTTCGGATGAGGTTTGTGGAGCAATCAGACAGAATTGACTGCAATCTGGACCACCTCTTCTGCTCGTCTGCGGTTTGTTCCTCCTGCGGTGCGACCAAAATTTGACTGCGCTCGTAGACGCGCCCCAAAGCTTCTATGGCGGCCGGTTCTGTCTTGCCCCTAAACTGGCCATCTAGTAACAACTTCAGGTTCCGTTTGACGATCCGAATAAGATCAAGGCATTCCGCCAAGTAAGCCGTGTAACTCTCGAGAGCAAGCTGCGCATTGAGTATGGCCAGCCATTCACGATTGCGAGTCACCTGTGCAGGCGAAGGTAGGTTTTCTCTGGGTATTCTCTTGCTTACAAGGGGGTAGTCTCCGACCATAGACCGAAACACTGTGCCGTCCGCGCCTAGCGCATCGCTCGAGACCACGTCAGCGATTGGCGTCAGTGCCAGTAGAACTTCGCACGTCCGCACCACCTCTTTGTTGACGTCAGTCTGGACAGACGTGGCAACAAACCACACGTTGGACCGAACTTCTTGCCCCTCCTCACAGGGGGTCAGGCTCGGGACGTTAGCCCAAGAGACGTGTTCGGAAAATCGCTGGAACATGGCAGCCTGACCGATGGCATCGACCCAGCCTATCGCCAAGGGCCTATCGACCCGCGCGGCCACCTCAAGCAACGAAACCACGTCTGGAAAATTAGCAGCAGTGAGCGGCGGGGTCAGCCGGGCGAATTCCGATAGATGCTGCGACGGAATGACTTGGCCCAGCAGCGCCGTAAGGCATTGGGTCAAGTCTCGAACGTCGACAGCGGCCTCCAGAACTCGTCGCAGATCGCTCGGGGCTAACCGCGCAAGGAAGCGGGCTGTCAAGCCTGCGGCGACAACTTCAGACCGAATCGTCGTGAAGCGACGGCATGCCGGCACCGTCGGTCCGATGTCTGGGGGCTCAACTTCTCCAATCGCAAGGCCGGCGGGCATCCCTTGCAGCGACTTCGGCACGGCCAGGGCTTCCGGGCTCTCCCGCCACAAGCGGATGACCCGATGTGCGTTTGCACGGTCCAAACCTGTCAGGGTCGAGCTAAACAACGCCGGGGTAGGCGCTGCTTCCAGACGAAGCGCAAGAGCTTCAAGCACTGCCTCGTCGCACCCATCATGCTTTGAGAGAGTGCGCTCCAGGAACCGAGCCAATTCACCTGTCGGAACAAGCCACGTTGCCGATGCGGCGGTCGCTGACAACAACGGCGGCGGGAACTCATGAGACAGGTGGAGCAGTTTTGTTGATCTCAGCTCGTGCAGACCAACGATTCGCCCGTCGCTTGTATCCTGCACCAAGTGCTCATCCTTCAGCCTCGTAAGCGCGTTTGACACCGCCGACGGGGGCTTGCCCAAGATCTGAGGCAACTGCGCGATTTCGGCACTGCAGCCGGTTGCGTTCGCGCACGCCACGACCCTCAAAACGTCCAGTTCATCGTGTCGAGCGAAGTCGTTCATCCTGACTGCAACCTGAGTGTGCAGCGTTTCGCTCAATCGGCGCCCCTGAGTGAGCACGTGTGTGTACTCAAGCAAGTGCCCAGTGGCCAGGTTCCAAGGCTCTCTCCAGCCTTGCCAAGAGGTTTGCCCCCTATCCCGCAGTTCCCGCCACACCCGTTCAGCCAGGGTGTCGTCACCCAGAACCTTCACCTGCGCGGCGCGATGGCTATCCACCAGCGGATATCGGTCTTCCTCTCTCACGGACGCCAGCAATAGCAGCCCAGGATTACGGCTAACCTCTGCAGCCAGTGCCGTCCAGCCGTCCGAGAACCCTCTTCCCACGTCATCGACGATGAATCCCACCGGCGCGTCGGCTGTTGCCCGCCTGGAGCGGGCTAGCTGCAGCAGCGACGGCACTGCGGTCGGTGGCAGTTGACGAACTCGAAACCAACGGACCGCATGGCGGCTGGCGTAGGCGGCCTCCCAAAGGACCGCAGACTTCCCGGAGCCCGAGGCACCGTGAATGAGCGCGTTGCGTCGCCCCTCTAAGCCGGCCAGAACTGCCGAGCGCAGCTCTGGGCGCTCAACGACAAGCCCTGCAGCGACATGCGAGGCCTGTGCATCGACGCCAAGATAGAAGAGTGGGTCCTCGTCCGGTGTGAGGAAGTCAACCGCTTCGCAATAGCCTGCTGTCAGCGCCGCTTCGACGACTGCGGCGGTCAACAGGGGCTGCACCGCGTCTAGGCGATGCTGGACGTCGGACACGGCAATGCCCTGGAACGTCCCTTGCGCACGCATGCCGTTGTCGTCAGAGACTCGTCCCACCAGGCTCAAGAGGTCCGAAAAATAGATCTCGGCCTCAAAGTGCGTGCAGCCTTGACGAGGCGAGATTAGGCTAATCGCACCGGACCGAGGATCCGGTAGCACGAGAATTTTGGTTCTCCCGACCATCGTCGCGAGCGACTTGCGGCCCTTCAACTCAGCAACAACGTTTGGGTAGGCGGACAGATATTGAAGCTGCTCAACCGCGCTGCGTCGTTCGCCGACATTGCTTTCAAGCACCAGCAGGAAGTGGTCATCAGGGGCCACACCCTTCGCGTCCCACATCTTCTTGACGAAGGTGGCAGCCGCACGGGCGGTGAACGGGCCAAGGTGGTCACGACGCGACTTAACTTGCGCCAGGGTTCTAGAGTCGCTCGTTCTCAGTTCAAGGTCGTCGCCTCCTTCCGGCACGACCACCCCGTACTCCGATTGACCAACGAACCCTTGCACGGAGAGGTGCACCGCCACAGCGTCCTGATATCGGAATCCTCTTCCGGCGTGAGACCCGGCTCTTGTCGACAAATCAGACCTCCCTGTGTGACGGCGCCTGCGGCGCTGTTTATTCTTCCGGCCGATCAAACTTTTTCTAATTATGAGCGCGGCTGAATGACTGGTCCGGGATGCTAAGCGACCGTCAGCCCTCGCTAGGCCAGATGACAACTTGCGGAGGTCGCCGTCATCCGCCGCTCACGGCCGAATGTCGCAGACCAGCCTGCTTATCAGTGCTTTACTTGCGGCTCACTTTCACCGAAAAATCAAACGCTAGCGACCGCTTTGCGGTAGCAAGATTGGCGATTTCAAGGTCTGCAGTGGGCCCGAAGCGGAAGTTGGCAATCAGAGGCGGCCTGCAAAACGGACCGCAACCCGATTGATCGTTTAGCTGAGGGGTGTCCAATCAAGCGCTTAGGCATCACCATCATTGGACTCAAAGTACCATCGCCACACAACTGCGTTGGCGTTCATTTCCTCTACGACCTCTCCAGCCGTAACGACTACAAGCCTGTGGCCGTAGACATCCTGAAAGCCAAAAGAGCACATTGCTAGACCTGTTCCGGATGCATGGCGGATTTCGTGATATCCCTTGTTCCAGAAGTACTGGCCATTACCGTACTGCATGTCGAAGTTACTGCCGTGACTCCAATGGCTCAAACACGGCTGCCAACCTGAACTTACAAGGAGTTCTCGAGCTTCGTCGTAGGTTAGGTGCGCAATTCTGGGGATCGGTGTATGAGTTTCAGATGCCGCTTGCGGGAAAAACTCGGAACCGGGAATGCCAGCAAGTTCGCGGGTCGTACGTTGCTCTGCTAATACCCTCCATTCTGCAAGGGCACTTACGGTGTACTGAGTAGTGTCACTGTCGATTAGTTTTGCGCAACTTTGGCAGAGCCAAATCCCCTTGTCGGTGGACGCGCGCTCGAACCGTGTGAGTGACGGTTCGAATCTTGGACCTCCAGGGGAGGCCGCCGTTATATGGCTAGCGACACCAATGTTCACGAATCGCGAGGGCTCCGAGTGTGGTCCGCACGTGAGTGCCCGGCATGTTGGATTCGAGCAGTGGTAGGCCACCCTACGTGCAAGAGTTTCCTTTGCTGGTTGAGAGAATTCTGTTCGGGGCATGGTTTATGCGCGGTTTTCCACAGCGAGTCGTCATCGCTCTTGTGGTTCTGAGCCCGTCGCATGCTGACGAAAATTCTCCCGAGAGAGAACGGCATCCGACCACGCCGAGGCTGAGCCAGCACTAACAGTGCGACGGATGACACCCCCTTCGGGATAGGAAACATGGTGCATGAGGACAGGGTAACGCGACGGCCCACCGGGCCTGCTATTCAGGCGCGAATGCAGGATAAATGTTCCCTCCCAGCCCGCGTAGTAACCGGCTAAACCGCGTAGAACCTCAAGCTCAGACTCCAGAGACAACCGATGTGACGGAACATGCTCATGGAAAAGCTGGTCAAACTTACCCTCGTTGTACCGCTGAACCCGAAAGCATTTATCACCCGCTCGAAGATCGGGGCAGAGGTTCTTCCCGGAGTCCATGCTTTCAGGAACGGTCAAGCTCATTGCGCCACTCACAATCCCAGAGCGTGTTGAACTGCGGCCATAGCGCGCAGCGGAAAGAAACTACCCCGCCGGGGTAACCGGCGTTGTATCCGCATATGGCAAACAGTATTAAGTGTTGCGATGGGAAGTCCGAGCATTTCATCAATTCACTTGAAAAAGGGCGAGATGATGATTATCACCATAGGAGTCGTTATCACAAGACGTCGTTGCTGTCGGTGGCGTCGAACAAATTGTTTGGAAGGTAGGATGACCAAGACATCATCCGTTAAAGTCAGCGGGTTGCGAAGTTTGCCGGGAGCTGAACTGCACACACACTTTGGAGGCTAAGTTGGCGTTGCGCTTGGATTTCACTGGCATTCGAGAACACCAGCGCACCCAGATGGGTGGCTTTGAAGAGCTCTGCTGTCAGCTGGCTGCCTTGGAGGACCCGGCCGAAGGCTCACGGTTCGTTCGCAAAGGGCCCGGGGCGGACCAGGGCTTGGAGTGCTACCGCACTCACGCGGACGGGCGCCAGATTGGCTGGCAGGCCAAGTTCTTCATCAACGGGTTACCGACATACTCCGAAGCGGCCACACGCGGCGCAGTCGGCAGCCTGATCGTCTTCGGCCCGCGTTGTGAGCGGAGCGTGTATTGCGCGTCGAATTTATGACTAGATCGATAGAATGGGCATGCCTCGCAGCTGCTCGCGTTGCACAAGCCCGAGAGAATACAATCCAAGATGACCTTCGAAACAAACTGGTTGCAATGGTCCTTCGAGCGTTCAAGCCGTCAATTTCGCATCTACGTAGTCGAGCCGAAGGCTTACGCGCCGAAAGGACACGGCGAAGTGTTCGATGCGGTGTTGCGTGACTTCTTCGATACGGCCTCTGGCCAGGCCGTAGTGGGTGATGTCTCTGCCGCCATTCGCGAACCTGTAGAGGCAGATTTAATTGTTTTCCCAGAAGCATTTCTGGCGGCCGAGGATCTCGTCCGGGCGATGGAGGGGTTTGCACGGCTGGGCTTTCAGTGCTGTGTGCACGTCGGGTTGCGACCCGACTTGGAAAACACCAATCACTTGTTTTCCCTTCAAGACATCGAGAGCTTGCTGAAGGAGCTCAAAGGCATTCAAGGTCTACACACAGATGATCTCAATGGTTTTGAAGCGTGGTTTAAGACGCAGAAACGTGGAAGCCACTTCAATCTGGGTTGCATGTTTTTGGTCGAACCCAAGGGTGGCGTGCGGGTATGCCTCCATCCCAAAGCGGTTCGCGCTGGCGTTGAATATAGCGCGCTAACCGATGCCCACATGACAGAAGCCAACCTGCTCAGCTTGGTGACGCTCGTTCCACCGAACAGCAGATATATGTCTGTCACGATTCAGCCTTTGATTTGTTCTGACGCCTTGTCATTGCCGACTGATTCGATGATTCCAAATCCTATCAGGGCATTCGTCGATAGCAGCGCGGCTCATTTTCCGAAGCTTCCCGCAGATCATGTCGACATCGTGTCGTTATCGTTGTGCACACCGGTTGGCGAGGTTGCTCATGGGAAAGGAAAGCGGCGACGATGGAAGCCCGAATTCGAGTCGGCGTTTTTGGACGCTGGAAAGCGGGACGATTGCTTCAGGCATCATTTTGCGAGCTTTGTCATGGCAAATTTTGATGAAATAGGCCCTCAAAAGGGCGGATTGTCCGGTGCTTGTATGCCCGTTCCATTTCCTGCAGGTTCATATCCAGAGGGAGTGTCAATGTGGTCTTATGGGAAACATGAATACGATTCGGCGGACGGATGGAAATGCGTTGCCGGATTCGGAATAGACAGCGCGGATAACGGCGCCGCATCCAAGGACAGTAAAAATCGTCCTAACCTTGTTTGTCTTGATGACGTGAGTGAATCGGCACCGCATGTCGCAAGGGCCCTGGGTTTTACCCTGCCGCGCCTGGTTCGAGACAACCCGGTCGGTGGAAGGTTTCCTGGCCTGACGAAGCTCGATGTGCGCGCGGTACGCGATGAGACAATGAATGCCACTGAGCAGGGCTAAACAAGGGATTTTGAAAATGGTCACGGACCCCCTATTGGTATCTGTCATGAAGTTTGAGAGCAACTGGTTGCCCTGGATCGCCCTGAGGCATTTCTTGCCCGCTTCGAGTATTCGCTCGCTATGTGCGACGATGGTCCATGGAATGAGTGGTGGTCGACTTTCGCTCGAAGACCTTGTCGACGAGCGGCTCGGGGGTGGTAACGCCTCTATGGAAACCTGGCTTGTCCGTCCGAGAGTTTGTTCTACGCAACTAGCCAGCCATCTGCAACAGTACGTGCAGCGAATCGTATGGCAGAACGACGAAGAGACATGGTTCGCAAATGAGCCGTTACAGAAAGAGGCAGCACTCCCGCTTACGGCGCTGCAGTTCGCGTTCAATCTGGGAGGGTGCGACCTGCTTTCCGATATCAAAGCACTTCCGAAGGATGAGTACGTTCAGGCTGAGTTGAAAGCAGTGTACGAAGCAATTTCAGTATGCGCTCTCCATTTGGACAAATCGAGTGCATCAGAGATCGACTATTTTCTCAAAGATATAGATATGGTTCTGACCGACGTCAGCTCTCACCTCCGGATTGCGACGCTTAAACATCTTGGTGACCTTTTCTGTGATCGAGATCGGTGGAAGATGGCTGCAAGCCTATATGAGCAGGCGAAGGCAGAACTCGAGAAGCTTGCAGAGCCAGATAAGCTGAGCGACTTTGCTTTGACAATGAGGGCTTCGATCAATCAATCGCTGGCCGCCTCTGCGACTATCACTGATGGGTACGGGACGGGGCAAAAAATGCTGGCGGATCTGCTGAACGATCCTCTTGGCGAGCAGATGATGGTGTTAGCTAATGCCGGAATAGACGAATACGTCGCCCGGGTTCGTTCGAGTGACGATATCTTTCAAGAAGATACACGCAGCGCAACACTGATTGCTCCACTGCTCGCTGGGGCGCATACGACTGAGAACGCGTTCGCGTCGTGGAGGGCAAAGAAGTTCTCCACAGCAGAGGCCTGGTTTTGGTCGACGCTCCGCCGCCAGACTGCGCTTGGTCTACTTACAGCGAGCAAAACGACCAAGGGGCATTTCGCGTCCTGCCTGATCGACGATTTGATGTCGCGTAAATCTTACGATGCTGCGACATTCAAGCTCGCTATCAGCTTGCTCATTGAGGGTGAAAGCTCGAATTGGGCGAAGGAAGTGCGATGGTCCGAGGATTTGCTTGACGCGTGCGTGGATGACACGTTGTGTCAATTTGTCATTCACCACGCAGAGGCTCATGCGGGTGTGCGCAAGCATCGTCGAGCTGTCGCCATAGCGCTTTTTGCCGAATGGGCACGCAATATTGGTGCGGGACGTGGCACTCTTGCTACTTTGATGCTTGAGTACCTAATCCGCCTCGGCTCAGATTCGAACTCCAATTTTCGCAAGGATGACGCTGACTTCCAGACATGCTTTGAGGCCGTTCTTGATGTTTGTAAACGTCGTCCTGAATTTCGCTTTGGTATCCGAGATGAATTGGCGAGTGTTCTTGCTCGGCGTATCGGCGGCACCGGTTACTGGACGGGGGAGGACATCGCATTGCGGCTGGCAGCGGAGTGCGCTCCTGTCTTTACAGATGAAGGTCTCAAGCACGTGGTAGGCGCTGCAGTGGCGCTGCTGAGGAATACACACCCATCAGATGGAAATTGGGTGATTGTGAAGCCAGCGATCCGTCTGCTCGGTGAAGAGTGCGTTGGGGACCTCGCTGTCCGTGACGGCGAACTCGGTAGCGAAATGGTGCGGGAAGTCCTCAAATTCAACGGTGGCGACAGCGATGGAACATACGCCGCCGATATCATCTTTGCACTAAATCGTTATCCTCCCGTCTTGTTGCATGCCCAGGGCGTCGAAGATCAATACAAACCGCTAGTCAAACAGGCACTTGAGAAGGCTTCTGCGATCAATTCGAGCAACGCCGTAAATAACATGATGGCGTTACTGGTTGCTCCAAGAGTGGCCGGGAAGGAGGCAATTGCCCTCGTGCTTGAAATTTTGGGCAAGATTCTCGATTCAGGGGTGAATGGCAAGTCTGCGTTGAGTTTCGGCCCGGCGTACACGCCAGTCAGGTACCTAGTTGCATACCGCACTGATATATGCAGAGAATCAGGTATGCCGGTCGAAGATTTTGATCGTTCGCTCGCCGAGTTATCTGGACAGCTACAAAGGGTCTGGCATACGGCGATTGAGCATCCATCGATATTTGCGCCCCTCGCAATTTTGCGCAAGCAGGCCGCAGAACCCGCTATCGTGCACAATTGGGTCATTGCGTCACTCGAACTCGCAGAGTCCGTAGGCCAGTCAGAGGCCATGGTGGCAACGCTTGAAGCAGCGAGGGCTCAGAAGCAACTCAGTGATGGCATATCACTTGCATTTGCGACAAGACATGCGAGCGGGGCACGAGGGGATATTGACGTGGAATTCATGTCAACTGAATCTCGTGGGGCTTTCTATGCGGCGATCGGCAGACGATTATCAGCCTTGCAGGGCAATGCGGACCGGCGCTTTACAACAGATCTTTTCAAAAATACGCTCCGTCATGGACCTCGGCAGGTCGATGCCGCTGTGTTTGCGTCGATTTCTCCACGGGATGTCGATCACTTGACGAGTCTGATCCAGGAGTTGGAAGACTACAAGGCGCGTATCGGCGAGAATCGCGAACTGTCGCTTACCTTGGCGCCGCTGTTGGATCGCTGGAAACAGGCGGTGCAAGCTTGATCGACGCACCTTGGCTCACTGTTGAGGTTTTGAGAGTTAGGGGTTCTTGTCGCCCATACCGCTGCTTGGTGCCTATTCCGGTCTAACTTGATCATCTGTGCCGGTAATCGTTGACCAGCAGCCCTAAAAGTTCTGGTCTTGACCATGTTGACTACTGACTTACACGGCAGAGCGACTCGGTTCTATCGGTCAAGCAATAAACATTTGCTTAGATGGCAGAATGCGGCTAGAAGCCGTCTATCGATAGAGACCGCTTTAAGGTATGGCAACGCTCGGAGAAGGCCGTCGACTTCTTTCGGCGAAAAGTAACAAGACCGGCGCTAGGTATGACACGAGTTGATCACGCCGAATGTCGCAGTGCACACAACAACTTCGATCCTTTAGGAACGCTGCTTTGAAGGCGTGCATTTTTTCGGCGTTAGTCGTGCTCTCAGCGTTTAATGCGTTCTGGGTGCCAACTGGTTGCCGAGCATCGACCGCATCGCAGGCGATCGAGTCGAGCATGGAGCTTTTCGGCACAGTTCGGCGCATCCCGAGGGTCGGCAGGGATTCATGTAAAAAACCGCAGAAACAAGCTTAAGTCCTTGTCCATGCTTGGGTTTTTGTGAACTCAACCAACTCACATTTGATAACTCACCATTATCCAATGTGACAAGTCAATATCTACCACTTGCTGTTGAGACGCCGGTGGTATGAAATTTCGTATTACATACCACGGTACGATTGCCATTGCTCACGTAAGCCAAGGGTTTACGAGCGCTACGCCCGTATCGACAAAGTCTGACACGTTGCGTGTCACCACTGTAAAGCTGTGCTCAATCGCCGTTGCAGCGATCATTGCGTCACGCTCTGAGCGTGGATCGGGTACATGCAATGAAGCGCATACCGGCGCGGTGTTCTCGGTGAATGGCAGGATTCGGCCAGCGAACGCCACACGCACTCCAGTAAGCCAGGTTCGCAGCGCACTACCCTGAGGCGGCATGCGTCGCTCCAGCGCCTGGATGCCTATTTCCAACTCAAGGAGGGTGATGGCGGACAGGAAAAGCTTGCTGCTCGGCTGCCCTGCGGCCCAGGCCCGCACCTCGGCAGATTGATGGGGCTTGCC
>NZ_NBZW01000031.1 GCF_002379085.1 Polaromonas sp. AET17H-212
GCGGCGCGGCCGTCCATGGGCAAAACCGCGCTGGCCATCAACATTGCCGAACACGTGGCGCTCAACGAAGGCCTGCCGGTGGCGGTGTTTTCGATGGAGATGGGGGCGTCCCAGCTGGCGGTGCGTATCGTCGGCTCGATCGGCCGCATTGACCAGACCCATTTGCGCACCGGCGCGCTGACCGACGAGGAGTGGCCGCGCCTGACCGAAGCCATCGAGAAGCTGCGCAACATCTCGCTGCACATCGACGAAACGCCAGGCCTGACCGTCAGCGAGCTGCGCGCCAATGCCAGGCGCCTGGCCCGGCAGTGCGGCAAGCTCGGCCTGATCGTGGTCGATTACCTGCAGCTGATGAGCGTGTCCAGCGGCATGGCCGAGGAAAACCGTGCCACGGCCGTCGGCGAGATCTCGCGCGGCCTGAAGATGCTGGCCAAGGAACTGCAATGCCCGGTGATCGCCCTGTCACAGCTGAGCCGCGGCGTTGAGTCGCGCACCGACAAGCGCCCCATGATGAGCGACCTGCGCGAGTCCGGCGCGATCGAGCAGGACGCCGACATCATCATGTTCATCTACCGCGACGAGTACTACACCAAGGACGCCTGCAAGGAACCCGGCGTGGCCGAGGTCATCATCAGCAAGCAGCGTAACGGCCCGACCGGCACCGTGAAACTCGCCTTCCAGAACCGAATTACCAAATTTTCCAGCCTGCAGGACGATTGACCTGATCTGAACCCGCCTGGTGATACAGGGGGGGGGCGCGACTATTGGTCGTGATCATTTGCCGAATCCAGACTAGTCGGCGATAGTTTGAACGTTTTCGCATTTCGCGACGACGCATGCTTCATGCATGCCCAAATCACCCGACAGGGCTTTCCCTGCTGGGGTAGCTCCGTCTGGTGTAAGCCAAGGAGCTACTATGAAAAGTGTCTTTCTGGCTTTGGCCCCCGGACTTGCATGCGCACTTCTGGGATTTGTAGTTGAGGTCGGACCTTACCTGGTGAAGAACGTCAAAGCATTCATGCAGCGGCGCGCTTCCGTCGACAATCTGCGAGACGTCGTCAAAGACATCGCAAACGTCGGTTCAGCAGTAGGTGGCTTGCTTGGTTACAAGGAGAACTCTCCCGAAACCTTCATCGCTGCCGCAGCCTGGTATCTCATCTTTCTGCGCCTGAGCTTCGCACTCGCATTCCGCGTGCACGAGCTGGAACAGGAATCTGATGAACGGCGGCCTCGTAGACGGAACAGGAGGGCTTGAAAAAGTCCACCGGTTTCTTATAATGAGGTCATCAACATGCCTGAACTTGGACCCACAATGAGTGAAACCTATCTCACATATTTCAACGCCTTCCAGGTGCTTGGGATCATTGCGGCGCTCTTCTTTGCCCGTTGGGTAGGGAAGGGCAACAAACGGTTGCATCAACGAAACCAGGAACGAAACAGGGCACGTCTCAAACGACACGCCGAAGCCTAACCAAACCATGCCGCGATTCAGCGGCATTTTTTTTACCAACCCACGGGGGAATCTCCCCCTGGGGCGATTCCCCCATTTTTTTATGGGAAGAATCAAATGCAAAGTCACCCCACGACTTTCATGATGCTGGACCTGTCCACGGCCCACCTCAAACCCGAAACACGATCCCTGCTGACGCAGGACCTCGTGGACGGCGCACTCATTTATCCAAAAGGCCCCTGGGGCTGGTTCGTGCATGTGTCCACAGAAGCCGACGGACTCACCATTAGTGATGAAGTGCCGGCAGACCTCAAGGCCTGCATCCAGTACGCCCAGCGGCATCAGCAGAACTGGCTGATGCTGGACTGCGACGGCACGGTGGCGTCTGAACTCCCCGTCTACGGTGACGTTGAGGAAGCTCCGGTGGCCATCGCAGTCGCGACATCATCCGGCGGCCGGCAAGTTGCGCGTACTCACGCGCAACAAGCAAATTCGACTCCGGTGCGGGTGACGGCGCAAGCCGCACACACGCCCCTACCGGACTGAAGCCCGGTAGGGCTGGTCAACTTCGACATAACAACAAGGCTGGTAGCGGAGCTGTGCATCGCGCATAGCTTCCGCGTACCCATAAAATAATGAATCAAATTCCGCAAAAATCCTATACGGTCAACGGGCACCTCCTGAGAAAATTCTCCCTGGAGCTGCTCGCCAATGACGCAACCGATCTTGTTCAGATCGAGACCCACGACGGTTTCCTGGTCAAGGTCCTACCACCCGAACAGGACTTCGGCGAAGGCCCGCATGAGATCCAGGAGCTCATCGGCATCGCCCGGAAGGCTGGCAAGGAGTGGGTTCATATTCACCACATCCCTGCAGGTCTAAGGCACGAGTACCGCCACCACCAGTGAGCGGTCCCAACAACAATGCGCTATCCCGCCCGTGGAGATTCCCACGACGTGATGACTGCTGGCTCAATGAGCTGGTCACCCGAGAAACACCCACAGCCCCGTACCCGTCACATGACAGGCACGGGGCTTTTTTTTGGCCCAGCGGGCAGAGATTCAAGAATTTAGGCAGGGGTCAATACAACGAAACCGAAGTGGCGCGCTGCAGTTCCTGGTCATGCTTTCCGAATCGCTATGGGCTTCTCCAACTGCATGCCGATAAGAGCTCTCGACATCACCCACGGGCGATAGCCGGGCTCCTTCCGAAGCGCTGCCTCTGCCAAACTGACCTTGACGATAGCCTGAGCGTATGTCTGATCCGTATGCAATATCGTTTTCACTTCAGAGCGTTGAACTGCGAAACCTTGAGTTCGGTAGACGCTGTACCGTGCGAGGCGACGCCATTCATCGGTCAATTTAGTCAAATCAGGCATTTCACTTCCCGTTGGCGTAGCCGATGCGCATTGCACGCTACTCGGCTCTTTGCTTATCGTCATTTTGAGCAACTTTTCCCCTCGCTCGGGCGAATGATGTTGCTTGCCCCATTCTTTTCGCACTACTGGAGTACTTCTGACCGGGTCCTTCGGATCGCGTTCCGTGGATGTCATGAACCCGGGCTGCTTAAAAAATAGGATTCCCAGCTCCGCCCGCATGGGCAAAGGCTTTACGTCAAATGAGGCCCGACTTATCCACGTGAACAGATGGATAAGTCCCTCGAAAAGCACCAACGGACCGAAGGCGGTCTAGCCGCAGAGCACTCCTGTGGATAACTCGCTGGAGCCCCATCGGGAGCGCCGCCCCCCCCGGTGCTATCGAAGACTTACCGCCTCCCGAAACATCCGGACAAGCAGCTTGACTGAAGCAGTGACGCAAGCAACGTGGCCAACTGGACGCGGCTCGCCACGCAGGCCCAACACATCAATCATTTCATCGAGCCTGACGTCGAGCGCCTGGATGTTCGCGCCACGTTCCCGGAACAGGTGCGGGTCTGCGCTGGGTGTGCGCTTCAAGAGCGTCGCTTTGAGGAGGTCGCGTGCAGGAACGAAGTCCAGCATCCAGTGGCGCCCATTGACCGGAACAATCGGCTCCGGGACGTAGTTTTGCCGGAAGTCCTCCGACGTGATTTCCAGGGAAATAACTTGGTTCATGACAGACCCTTTCGCAGCTGAATTCTGTTTCTGTAGATACAGGTTCTCATAGTTTCTTTTCCCGTCAACCCCCCAGCCGAAAGCTTTTCCAACTGATCTGCGCATGTTCATCAGCGCCGGCGTCAACCGCCACCGAACGAACGGCATGCAATTTATGCCTATGCCGATGTGAATATTGCTTTCGCATCACACCCCGCCCAGATTGCAGGCCAAAAAAAAAGGCCGGATCTGCCCGGCCTTTTCTTTCTCCCAACTGCGCCACCTAATCAACATAGGCGGGTGGGGCCGAATTAAAGTAGTCAGCCGAAAGCCCCGTCTGCTCGACGAAGGCCTTGCTTTCGGCCGCTGCATCCTTCTGCGCCACGGCCCGTACCGGTGCACTTGCAGGCTCTCGCGCGGCCGCCGAAGTTCGCTCCGCCGGAATTGGGCTTGCGCTTGTAAGGTAGGGGGGAGAGGTTCCATTGAAGTACCGCTCAAACTGGATGCCAAGTCGCAGGAGGTGAATCACCTCCCTGGCCGGGCGCTTCGCACCGCCAAGACGGGCAAACAGATCGGGCATGTCCCGGTCGATCAAGATCCTCAAACGGATTTCTCGGTCATCGGTCGCTGCGGAAGACATTCAATCCCCCTTCAAGCCCGTACCGGCATGGACATGATCTCGCCGGCGACATGAAAGCCCTTGACGTTGGCAAACACCGGGTCGTCATCCATGGCCATGATCGGAGCGAGCTTGGGATAGCGCTTCGAAAAGAAGTCGTGGTAGACCTTCGCGCCGCCGCCGGTGAAAAGGATCGTGTCAAGATTGTCCAGCGAACCCAGCTTTGCGACCATCTTGTCGGTCGACTCTTTCAGCACGGCTTCAATCCCGGTAGCGAAATTCGACAACTCGTACGTCTGGCCGCCCGTCTTGAATGACGGTGCATTCTCGCGAATTGCCTTGTCGATCCGCTCGATGATCTCGAAGTTGTCGCGCCAGGTCGCGTCAATCTTGTCTGCCACTGCATAGGCGCAGGCGAGCATGCTCTTGGGGTAGGCACCCGACCGTTGCCAGTTGGGCAGACGTCCGCGTGCAACATACCAATCAAGGGTGCCACCGCCAGGATCTACCACCAGCACCCAGCCGTCCTGAAACGTTTTTGTGTGATTGGCGGCATAGCTGACCAGTGCGCCCTGCGGCTGCACAATGACCGAGGCGCGCTCAACCGTGATGCGGCGATGCGCGCCCGGGTGAACTGGATCGGGAAGAAGATGCTCGCCCATGGCACGCTTGGCCAGCTTGTCCCTGTTCTCGCCGAAGGTGTTGAGCGGCAGGCCCAGCACCAGGTGCCGGATCACCAGCTCTGACTTCGCCTGCGCATCCTGAAAAATATAGTGCAGTGCCCCCCGCATTAGGGCGAGATATTTGTCTGTCTGGCTGTAGTCCGCAAGAACTTCACGTGGCTCGCGTCCGGAGCTGTACAGGATTGCGTCGCGACCGACAAAGTAGTTGACGTCCTCGACGGCCACAACGCAGCCATCGGGCTTTCCGTGAAGGGCGCTTTGGGGTGTCAGTCCTGCCGGCAGCCGCGGTGCGAGGCTGGGGAAGAGGGCGGTCGCAATGGTGCTTGAATCACCAACCAGTTTGCGGCCGAGGGACAGCTTGATAGAGAAGTAGCCAACGTCAATTGCTCGAACGTCGACCACCACAGGGGTGTCGGGTTTCATGGACTCTCCAGATAAAGGCAACACAAGTCGTGTTGACGCAAATGGTAGAGGCGGGTCCAGCGCGCGGCAAATGATCGTGACCAAAAAAAGCCCAATAGTGGCCAATCCTGTCCACGGCAACGCGACGGTGCCTAATTCGTTGCCGTGAACGCGGCCAACGTGGACGCAGATAGCCCAATTGCGGACACCTCTGTCCATTCGCCTCCCCCAATCGCATCGCTCGACCGACGAAATGGACGCAGAAAGCCCACAACCGGACGTTCCTGTCCAATGCGGCGCAAGGCACCACGAAAAGTGCAGCCGGCCGAGTAGAAATGGACACAGAAAGCCCGGAAGTGGACATTCCTGGTCAGTGAATCGATCTGGATCGCAGTTCCCAAGAGCGTGCTGACCAGCTTGCACCTGCGCCTGCCCGATGCAGACCACTATCAAGGCTTCGCCGTTGCAGCGCAGCTTTCAACCGGCTCACGAGGCCCGCGTTTGGAGTGCGCCAGGATGACCGACACGGCAGGGCAGACCGTCTTCTCCACAGGCCCACTCACGGCGCCATGTCATCAACTGAGTCAAGACTGAGAGAACACGGACCCCGCGCCCGTATTGGTCCTGCCTGGACCCCTAAGCCCCTGAGATTCACACTGAGCCGAAAGTTGACTCTGTGGACAACCGCTCCCTCCCAGCATTTTGTCCACAATCACTTGCACGACAAAACCAAACGAAGTACATTTCATCCGTGCTGGCAATTTGCCAACTCGCTGTCCCAGTGGCAGCATCCATCAAAGTCCAACTCCACATGTGAATTGGCCCCGCTTGTCGGGATCGCTGGTAGTCGTAACTACTTCTGTCCCTCGGACAACATCGCTCAGCAGAGCAAACTCAGCTTAGAACTCATAACGCAAGGCGCGTTCTGAATCTTCGCGAGCAATCGCACGGGTCGAATACACCCAAAGCCTCGGAAGTCATCGACTGTCCTTGGAGGAAGTGCCGTTCAAACGAACAGCGCTCACTAGCAAACTCTTCAGCGCCCGAATCTGGGCCTGCCATCCTTAGCTCCTCTGGTGAGGGCGATGGGCGGAGCCGCGCAAGCGGTTAAAGCGAATTCAATTCCACGTTCCAACCATCTACTCCCTGGAGGCCTTAAGGCGCTCGCAGCGAGATGCGCTATCCGCCTGTCCATTTGAGGACGGGAGCCTTTTGAGGCTTACAAGGTGATAGCTCATAAACAGATGACATTGGTGTGCGCAACGTCAGTGCGTACTGAGTGGGATCAAGAACACCGGCGAGAGCCGGATGAAGGTTGGCTTCCTTAAAAGCCCTGGCTGATGCCAGTAACCCCCTGTGTCGCCCGTTCTCGCGGCACAGGAGACTCCGAAAGGAGTTGCCCCCCGGTCGCAACGGGATAGGCAGGAGAGTTTGCTAACGATCCGTGCGAAACAACTGACCTTTCAAGCCCGCCTGGGGCCGCAACAGCCAGGCAACACATCACCAGCGCGCCGTAGGACGAATCCTGCGGGGGACCAGCGCACCCCAAACCGACTTCACCGCGCCCGGAGGCACAGCCACGTCACGCAGCTGCACCTCATCGGCTCTACCTATGCGTGCGACGAACAAAAGCCATTTTTGGCAGCTCACCCGACGTTTTCAGCCGCGTCGATGTGAAGGGAACCCGGCTGGCAGGAGAAAACGATGATTGAAGAAATGTTGACGGAAGCGCAGGAGCTGTGCCGTGCGATCGAGCGGTTGCCCGCGTCCGCGCAGCAATCTGCAGCCCTCCTGCTGGCCTTCGGCTTGGCCCAAAGGCTCAGCCTGTTGCCACCGGACGTGACTGAGGGGCACGAGCGACGCGCGTCCGCGTTCCAGGCGATTGCTGGCGAGCGCACCTACCAGGACGCCAAACACGGGACCGTCGTGGCCAACCCGCACGAGGTCGGGACCTGGTTGATGCTCATCAGCGTGCATCTGCGCCGGGCCCAGGACGCGCTGGCCAGCTCCGACCACGCCGGCGGGGCACTGAATGCCTTGCGGAAGGTCCTCGCAATTGGGACCGCGTGCGCTGAACAACATGGCATGCCGGCCCGCCGCGCCCAGGTCACCCCTCCCTTGGGACAGCCCGCCCATTCGGTACCGTCCGGATCTCAGGGCCTGAACGCAACCCTCTGCGATGCAGCCAAAGGCTGAAATGATGCGCAAGCAACGCCATGTGCTCTGCAGGCACGCCCGATCGGCGGGGGAAGACTCCACGGCCCCCCTGGCGGCGCGGGTCTACTGCCTGCCCCTGCCGGCACGCCAGATCATCAACTTGAGCGCCCATTGGCTCGAAGTGACGGACAAAGCGCCCGAACTACAGGTTGCGACCCTCGACCCCCGCTCGATCTTCGATGCCCTGTCCGCCGGCAAAGCTGTCATGTGGCAAGACTGGACCCTGAGGGCCAGCCCGCCCCGGCCCTGCGCCGACGACACCGGCGCCGTCCGGTGGACTCGCGCGATCTGGGTCAGCTCTTCAAAAGGATTCCGCCCCTTTCCGCGTTTGGATCCGGAAAGCGTCGACCAGGCCTGCAGCTTCATTGCCCAACGCGAAGCCCGCGTCCATGCGCAGGCCCAGATCGAATTTGACGATGAACCGTGCTACTGACCCCTGAAACACGAAAGGACGCGAGATGAGGCACGAACTGCGAGAGCTGCGCACCGACCACAGAACGATTCCGTTGGACCTTGCTGGCGATCAGTTGGGCGCCGGCGGCCGTGAGCCGACAACGCGCGAGATCAACAGGCGCATCCGCGAAGAGGCACAAGAGATCAAGCGGAGGGACAAGTCAGCCAGCAACGCGGCAGGCGCGGCCATGGGCGTCCTGGCCCGGGTTCAGAAACGCCACCCTGACAACCCCAAGGCCCAGCTCGCGATGTTCTTCGGCGAATTCGTCATCAAGTCCGGTACCGGCCGCAAGCGCCCCGTGTCCGAGCGCACCTGCAGCGCCTACAGCTACGGCATGATCCGCATGATTGACGACCTGCGCGCCGACCGCGCCGCCGTGCGCAACCTTGGCGAGATCGGCAAGGCCCACGTCCTGCGACTTATCAGGTACTGGCTCGCCCAAGGGCAGGGCAGCGGCACCATTCAGAACAAGATATCCATTCTGAGGAGGTTTCTGACCTTCATAGGAAAGGAAAACATCGTTCCAAAGGGCCATGACCTGCGCGCCTGGCTCAACCGCGAGGGTGTGGAGGTTCCCAACTGGCGGCATACGGTGGCCACCGAGAGCCTGGCCTGGGACCAAAACGATGTGGATCTGCACGAGGTGCTGGAAAAGCTGCAGCGGCGCAGCCCCCTGACCGCCATCCAGCTGGAAGTTCAGGCCGCATTTGGTCTACGGATGAAAGAGTCCATCCAGCTCAACCCGGCAGCGGCCGATGAGGGCCATGTCCTGCGCATCGTTCACGGCACCAAGGGCGGCCTGCCGCGCGACGTTCGCTTTGAGGACGATCCGGCCATGCGCCAGTGGCAGAGGGACGTGATCGAGCGCGCCAAGCTCTATGCCGCCCGCAACAGGAAGGGCACCCTGTCCGAACAGGGCAGAACCCTGCTGCAGAGCAAAAACCACTTCTACTACCAGCTCGGCATGGTCGGGGTGACCCGCGCCTCCCTCGGCGTGACGGCCCATGGCCTGCGCCACCAGTACGCCGCGCGCCGCTACGCCAGCATCGCCGGCATGGCCCCGCCCGTCCACCGTGACGCGCCCCTGCAGGTCACCCAGGCCATCCGTGACGCGGATCTTGAGGCGCGCACGCAAGTCAGCCGCGAACTCGGGCACTTCCGCGCGGACGTGACGCAAGCCTATGTCGGCTCCCTGCCCATGCTCGAGCGCACCCGCAAGGCCCGGATCGTTGACTGGATCCAGCGCACGGAAGAGAACACCGAGTTCCAGCGCACCGTTCGCGCAGCTGGCCTGTCTGCTGTCTGGCTGGGCGGCCGCTTCGCCCTGGGCCTGGAGGTCGATGCCAACGAGAAGCTGCGTGTGATTGTCCGGACAGCAAACCTGCGCCCGCTGGAAACCAACACCCGCTTTGCACTCAAGCAAAACATCCTTGAGCTCTACGGCCGCCCCGTCGATCTCAGCGAGCACCACGACGAGTCGCCCCCAGACGATGCCCTCGAAATCATCATCCGGTGAAAGGCCAGCACCCGTCCGCACCGGCCAGCCCCTTACCTGCCAGCTCCCCACGAGGAAGGGCGACAGGGAGGAGGGCGAACCATCTGACCAGAGCGAGCCGGAACACCCCGAACCAGCCCCACAGAACGAATAACGCCGTCCCAGCTTGAAAACCCGCCATCAGATGCAGTAACGCCGTGCCATCAGCCCAAATGCCGCCCATCGACCGGGCGCCAGGCACTTGCCAAAGATTTGCCTGGCAAATCCACGGCATTGACAGAACCTTCATCGGTGAGAAGCTGAATTGATCACCCCCGAACCAACATGAACCTCATCAACATCCTCGCCCAGATCGCCTTCACCTGGATCGGTGCAATGGGCTGGCACCTTTGGCGCATCGCCATCGGCAGGCCCGCCTACAGATGGATCACCGACACCGACACCGGCATCAGCGACCTCTCGTTTCTGCTCGTGTTCTTCATCGCCTCGGCCCTGCGCTGGAGCGTCGTTCACGGCTCCGATTGGCTCGTATTTCTTGCATCGACCATTGCGACCGTGTTCGTGCTCGGTGCGTTCACCTTGCGCAGCAACCCCGCAGCGACTCACTTTTCTGCGCAGTCCTGGGCGCCCATTCGCTGGTCGCTTTCGCTGGAACAGCCACCACAGTGCTCGGCCTCACGGAATCCCCTCTGGGACTGCACCCAGCCGCCTTGTTCTTCCTGGCCCTTGAGGTCGCCCTGTATGCAGTATGCGTATTGCAATTTTTCCGCGAAGCCCCTGAAGTCCGCAAGAACGGCTACGGGCGCGGGCCCCCCGTGCGTCCCCACGTTTGACACCTCACGTGCTACCGCTTCGATATGATCAGAAGAAAACGGCGGAATATGAGTCACAGGCTGGCTCCATTGCCCCGAAACACCCGCTGGCGATGAAATTCCAAATACAGTGAATGCTTATGCTTGAGCCCCTGAATTCGCGAATCCGGGCCCACGCCCAACAGCTCCAGTGCGGTCCGAGGCAGTGAAGATGCGATGGCAATTGAGCCTGTTGACGTGAAGGTAACCCAACCACCATCGAACAAAGCGTCTAAATTTGGCGAAAGCAAGAGGCCGTTATAGACATCCAGGCGTTGCTCATCGGCGTCACACAACGCCCATGGCTGAATATGAGAGGCCCGCAAAAGTTCGGATATCGCCAAGCCTGTCACGCAGCAACAACCCTGCCAGTAATCCAACAACGCTCCACGAAACAGGTTTTGACCAACGCGCTGTACGACCAAGCGCTCGGCCTCGGTGGCCTTTGGCATCGTTGCCGTCACCTGCTGGAACTTTTGCGCAACGCGGTTGGGCATGGTTCTAGCTGTGGCTGCGGCCTTGTCGAGAACTTGGTAGAGGACATTCCAGCCGTGCACCTTGAGCCCATCGGCAGACTCATCCGCCAGTGGCAAAAGCATTAGTGCCGATGCTTGCAGCGTGAAGGTGTCATCGCCTGTCGGCCGTACGGTGATGATTTCTGGGAACTGGGCCGAACGATATACCAGTCCACCGTCGACCAACTCAGGCGAGAGTTCAAAGCCGCAGTCGGCGGCGGCTTTTTCCAGACGAGTTCGTTCCAGAGGGTTCACTCCTCAACTCCCGCATGGTTCGTGCAATAGTCTCGAATGAACGCCACAAAGAGGAATTCTTTCATGTCATTTTTTCCTTTTCAATCCTGCGGGGCGGGTTTTCCCAATCCGCTCGGATACATGCTTCAAAACCACGGCCCCAGGATCAGCGGCATTTAATTTCGGACCAAAGTCATCGATGTCTACGTCGAAAACACTGACTGCAATCTGCTGCGCCCCATGAACATGGGATAGCAGTCGCTTGTGTTCCTGGTCGTAGGGAGCCTGTGCAGTTGATCCACCAAATTCGCCGGAATTTGCGATCAGCACATGCTGATACATGTGATACCGCAACGCTCCGACCATGCTGTCAAATGTCTTGACGTCCTTATTCATCGCGGCAATCACAAACATATGACTCTCATCCTTGAGGTCCGCCGCAAGGGAGATGTCCGTAGCGTCATAGCAAATGGCCCCAGATATTCTGTAACCGGGTTCGCCTTTCCAACAAAGCTCAATGACAACCTGGTACGGACGCCATTGCGACACTTTCAGCTCCTGCTCTTCCGTGGTTAGGTGCCACTTTCCTTGGTCAACCTCCACCCACGAACGCCGATCGCCTCGTCGCTGCGGGACCAACCAGCGCGCCGCATTGATTGGCTCCACGGTTCTGGGCGCCGTGGCACCAAGAAGCCCATAAAAAAGCATAGCGCCAGTTGCATCTGAAAACGAACGCATCAGGTCCTGGTCATCCACATGAATCGTGTATTCCGGGAAAATAACGAGATCAACCTGGGGCTTATGGTCCTTTCCCAGCACGGAATCACGGGCCAAAAGTTGCCGGTACGCCAAGTGCAGCAATGCGGCAGTGTGGTTGCGGTGACGTTCGCGATACCGAGGATCTGCTAGCCCTGCCAAGCCATGGTCAAAATCCTTGTTGGCAGGCATAAGGCCTTGAACCAAAACGATCCTGAGTTGTCGACTCGCTTTCAGAGGCCATTCCACTGGGTACCGATATACCGGGACATTCGAACTCGCACCAAACAGTTGAGCTTGTTGATCGAGGCGACTCTGGACAAAAACAGCAAAGTCCTTCGGCGTCTTCACAGCCTCTATGTCAGCCAAGGCTCCGTCCACTGTGATTCCTGGCCAGCGTAGCAACCCGAGCAGCAGCTTGGAAAACCAAGGCGTAATGGCTGACGTCGTTCCAACAAGCGCAGTCGATGTATGCAACATACCCATTCGACGTTTCTGCCAGGTACTCCGTATGCCGCTGTACCAACCCGATTCATCTCGAAGTAGCCACTGACGTGCGGTGAAATCAAGCTCACCAGTTGCAGCAGCTCTTAACAGCCGACCAAACGCGTACATCCAAGCTTTATCGCGTGTACACCAGTTCGGGGTTGCATGGACTGGATCACGCTCATCCGGACCTGGCTCGTACTTCACGGACAGGACATCAGCATTCGGATTTTTCAACTTATGCCAGTCTTGACACTGCAGGTGAAGTGTCAATGGGGTTAGCCGCTCGGGCATCTTAAGAGACGCCCCAGGGAAATTGGCCAGTTTTAGAGCCAGTTGAAGTAATGCATTTTCTTGATCGAACACAGCCGCCGGATGGGTGATAACCTTTGCAAACGAAATCCAAGCGTTAACCGGCAATTCCGGCGGATTGGTTGGCCAGCGGGCATCGACATACTGGCCCAAATATCCAGGCATTAACTTTGCGTCTACTGCGGCTTTTCCCTGCCCTGGCCGCGTTATGCCAGCGAACAAGTTCTGGTCTGTTTGCCCAATGAGTTGCAAGGCATCGGAGACATCTCGTCGACTCTTTCGGCCAAAAGCGAATCTCTTGAACCAGTTGATGTATTCCGCGGGCTCCCCACGCAGTTGATACCCCACAAGGGAGACGGAAACCTCGTCTTTAGTGGAAACGCAACGGCTCTTACTCTCAGTCCGTAGGAACTCGTGCAGTGTTCGATGAAACCGTAATTCATCCCCAGAAGACAGCGCGTCTGTCGAATATCCTACCGTCGCAAAAAGCAAGGCAGCCTGTTGCTGCACGTACCAAGGCACGTCTGGCCATTCCAGCACGGTCTGTGCGAGGCCCACCAAACTAACCCGATATTCGCCCACATCACCAACCTGAAATGCGGCATCGTGCGCTGCGCGTTGGCCGGTTTCCGTTGCGCCCGCCTTGAAGAGTTCGGCCAGCACGTAAAGAATCACCATCTCTTCCTTGGGGGACAACCCATCGACCATAAGCTTCTTAGTCAAGGCATCGGCCACTGGTGCCAGTAGGTCGGGGGACGGATAAAGATCCAACGCATACCGAAGCACTTGAACCAGCGATGGATTTACCGCCCAGGCAGCAACGAGGCGACGGGCAACCACCTCGAAATCATGCAGCAGCGCATCTTTCGCCGAAACCTCACCATCTTTCTCACTCAGATCGGTCATGCTTCTACGCATGCGAAGCGACTTCGTTAGACGATAGGCCGAAAATCGGGTTAATGTGTCATCCCGTACCTCCAGCTTGGGGCGAGCCACAGCGGCCAGCATGGGCAACGACTCTGACGATGCCGAGGGCGACTCCTCTTTTAATCCAAGTTCCGCAAGCGCCAAGAGTCCGTTGAGTCCCGTTTCAACTTGCTGAAGTGTCGCAAGGTCGAACGGTCCACTCAGCTGTTGCTGCATGGACTTCATGCTTGCCGCGATGCCGGACTCCCCGCCCACCGCACTGTAGAGTTCCAGCTCAGTCTTTTCACTGTTCACATGCAGACGTGAAGTCTCCTCGCTTTTTACAGATGTGAAATCATCGAGGTAGCCCTGAATCCATTTGGCTATCGTTTGTGCGACCTTCGACTCGTCCGCTTCGGTTGCCTTTACAGAAACGACGAGTCGCAAGTCATCGACGTATCGGCAGTAGTCGTGAATGCGAATTTCGAAATCACCTTCAATGCGAGATGTTTTCTTGGATGCAGCGCCTATCGCTCTATCGAAATCCAACATATGAGTATTCCGGTCCAACGTGACCGCTGATTCCGGGATCGTGACCGACATTCCGGTGACTATGCATAGACGTCAACTATGTGTAGTTCATCTCGGTCTCCCTGGCTAGGGTAAATTTCTTCGTGGAGCGATCGACGCATTGCCTTGATGCACTAGACATAGTCCTTTCGCTCTGGTGCAGTGGTATTCCTACTTCTGGAGACCACAATCATGACCAAACATCTTTCTTGCCCCGTCCCCCGCGAAAGCGACTTGGAGGCCGGTCCGCTGGTATCGAACAATCAATGCTACGAGCAATACCTGTTTGACCACGGTTATGCCGCTGGCTACATCAAACGCTGCAAGAGCGGCGTCGCGCATCTGTCACGGTGGATGGGATTCACGCAAAAGAAGGCCGACGAGGTCGGCGAGGCGCTGATCGCAGAGTTTCTTGACGTCCATTTGCCGCGTTGCTCATGTAGATCGGTACTCCACGACCGAAGCAGCCTCGGGACGGCGCTCGGGCACCTGTTGGCTGCGCTTCGCGCCACCGGCGCCATTCCACTCAGGGCCACCGAATTGACTCCAATCGGTGAGGAACTCCGACGCTATGACAAGCATATGATCGAGGCGCGTAATCTGGTGTCCAGTACCCGCAAGGTAGGGTTGGCAGTCGTCGGGCGCCTGCTTTTCTCGTGCTTTGGCGATGGCCGCATCAACTTCCCAGAAATACGGGCTGAGCATGTTCGAAACTTCCTCATTCAGCAAGCCACACTTCACAATAAACCAACCAGTATCAGATATGTTGTTTCCAGTCTGCACAGCTATTTCCGCTGGCGCACAACGTTGGGCGATCAGGTTCATTCGCTTATAGGAGTATTGGTCTACCCGGCCAACTGGCAACTTGCATCGCTACCAAAGGCGCTCAAGCCCGAGGAAGTCGAGCAACTCGTTGCTTCGTTGGGGCAGGCCGGTCCGTTGATGCGGCGGGCTGACGCCATGGTGCGCTGTGCGCTGGACCTCGGACTGCGCAGCGCCGAAGTTGCTCGTCTAAGTCTGGACGACATTGACTGGCGCGCCGGAACGATTGCGCTGCGTGGCACCAAAGGGCGGCGCGATGATGTGATGCCGTTGCCCGTGTCTACAGGCCAAGCCATCGTCGAGTATCTGAGCCATGAACGCCCGAAGACCAAGCATCGAATGTTGTTCGCGCGTCACGTTGCACCACGTGAACAGCCAATTGGACCGAAGGTGGTTCGCCACTCCATTCGTCAAGCCTACGCCCGCGCCGGACTGAAATATACCGGTTCGCATTTGCTGCGCCACACCATGGCCAGCCGTCTGCTGGCTGGTGGCTCGTCGCTGAAGGAAGTGGCCGACGTGCTGCGTCACCGCTCGCTCGACACCACGCTCATCTACGCCAAGCTTGACAGTCGCAGTCTCGTCAAAGTGGCGTTGCCCTGGCCTGGGAGCGCAGCATGAGCGCCGATCTCGGGGGACGCGTCGAGCAGTATTTGGAGGAGCGTCGGCGCTTGGGCTTTGAGTTGCGCTGTCAGGCCTATTGCCTGCGCGGCTTGGCCTGCTATGTGCGCAACATCGCCGATTACGAATCGTTGACTCTGGATGTCATGGCCGAGTGGGCCCGGCAAACGAATCTCAGTCGTGTCGATTCGCGAACTTGGGCGCGCCGCCTCAAAAGCCTGCGCCCATTCACCCGTTGGATGCAACAGTTTGAGCCGCGCACCGAGGTGCCTGACTACACTATCTTCGGTCGGCCGTCCGAGCGGCTTGCGCCACACATCTACACTGAACCTGAAATCATCGACTTATTGGCCGCTGCACGTCGGCTCGGACCTGAGTCCGGCCTGAACGGCAGGGTCTTCGAGATGTTGTTCGGTCTGATCGCCTGTACAGGCATGCGCGTTTCTGAAGCAATCGGATTGCACAACAGCGATGTGGATCTACAGCGCGGCCTGCTGACGATCCGTCGGACGAAGTTTGCCAAGTCGCGCAATGTGCCGATGCATTTGAGTGCAGTGTCAGCGCTTGGCAAATATCGCTGGATACGCGATCTGGCTGGCGCCACGCAGGATGAGGATGCGCCGTTCTTTCCCGATACTCGATTGCGGCGCCACGGCGAGCCGCTTGATCAACGTCATGTCGAGCGGGTCTTCGGGGGGCTGAGAAAGGAACTGGCCTGGGTCAACCGCGGCACTCACCACGCACCCCGTATTCACGATCTGCGCCACACATTCGTCGTACGTCGCATCCTGCTATGGCAGCAGCAAGGAATCGACGTAGATCAAGCAATGTTGGCATTGTCGACCTACGTTGGCCATGCGAAAGTGAGCAACACCTATTGGTACCTGCAGGCGGTGCCGGAGCTCATGGCGATCGCTGCACAGCGCTTCGAGGACTATATGCCGGAGGTCTGCGATGTCTGAACGCACCTCTCAACCACCGTCATTCCCAGCCATCGTGCAGCAGTTTTTTACCGACTACTTGGTGGCGCAGCGCGCCGTCAGTCCGCGCACTGTGGCGTGCTATCGCGATGCGATCACGCTGTTCCTTGACTTTGCCAGTAAACGGCTCGCCAAGGTGCCGACGGCGATGCAGCTGGCCGACATCACACCGGAACTGCTCCTAGCCTTCCTCGCCCATCTTGAGCAGGAACGAAACAACTCGATACGAAGCCGCAATCTGCGCCTGACAGCACTGCGCGCACTCTTGAGGTTCGCCGGTCGGCGGGACGTAACGGCACTGCACATGGTCGAACGGGCGATGGCCGTGCCGATGAAGCGCTTCGAGCGACCGATGCTGGGCTATCTGACGCGGCCGGAGATGCTGGCGGTAATTGGGCAGCCCGGTGAAAGTTGGACCTCGCAGCGCGACCATTTGTTGCTGGTGATGCTCTATAACACCGGGGGCCGCGTATCCGAAATCGTCGGGGTGCGTGTCGCAGACGTCGTGCTTGATGGCGCAGCCTGTGTTCATCTTCAGGGCAAGGGCCGCAAACAACGCTCCGTTCCGTTGTGGAAATCGACCGTCTTGGAAGTTCGTGCATGGTTGCGTTTGAACCCGCAGTTGCGCGGCCTGACGCCACTGCTGCCCAACCGCGACGGGCACGCGATGACGCGATGTAACGCGGCACAGCGTCTGGCACTGGCCGTTGAATTTGCAACCGCCAAGCAGCCGAGTCTAGCCGGCAAGCGTATTTCGCCACACACGGTGCGTCACTCGACGGCCATGCACCTGCTGCAGTCAGGTGTGCCCTTCAACGTCATCGCCCTATGGCTCGGCCATGAGAATGTGAACACAACGCACCAATACGTAGAGGCTGACCTGACCATGAAGGAAAAGGCCCTCGGAAATATCGAGGAACCGGATACAAAACTCAAGCGCTTTCGCGCATCGGACTCACTGATGAGGTTCCTGGAGGGGCTGTGACTATGTGAAGCTGTCATCGGCCCTTGCTGCCGTCCGCTGCAGGGGGCTTGACGGCGACAATTTACCTGCCTATACATATTCACGTTCTACGCATAGTCACCGGAATACGCAACATATAGGCATTTGCCAAAAAGCCACTTGCCACCAATCCCTGTGGCAGGCCATCCGGTAATTTCTCATCTCTAAATAAATGGCCCAATGCCCTGTCCTGTTCGCGCCAACTGAAGCTAAGCACTTGGCGGGCGAGCCTCCAAAATGCAGCGTCTGATGCAGGCCGCGATTTATCTGACTTGCGGAATGCCGTGTATTCACGCTGCAGGCAGGTTACGAGACGGTCAACATCGACGTTGTCATAGAAAGCGCTGAGGTCGAGTTTGACGATGTAGACCAACTCATCGTCAGCCTTCTGGGTATGAACGACCCGCGCCATAGCGTTCGGGCGAACGACAAACTGTTGATAATCTTGAAAATATCGGCTATAGGTATTCGAGTTTCCCCATGAAAATCTCGCTCGATTCCCTTCGCTGGACCAGTTGCAGTAAAGGCGATTGCCATAGCTGTAAACGCCATTAACTACGGCCTGCTCTGGAGTTTCCGCCGGGTTACCCTGCGCAGTTTCAATGCAATCGGCCAAACACAACATCAATGCCGTTGCGACCGTTTGTTCACGGATACCCAGGTGAGCGAGTGGCCGCAGAACCGAACCTGCAGAACCCACCTTCGGCCCCCACCCTCCAGGCAGTGATTCACTGAACACCCAGGGAGCGTTTTTGGGTGCAGGCACTACACATGATGGCTTGGGTTGATAGTCCCCCTGAAGTAACGCTGCTGCCCATTCACCAAGCTTGTTGTCAAGATCCACGGCTGAGCAATCCAGTTCAAGCGTGTCCGCGTACCAGTTATGACGTCGAATATAGGTATGAGATTTCTTCCATGCTTGGGCCAAAACAACGATATCGTGAAGGTACTCAGCCCGTGGCGCAAGGTTGAGGTACTTCTCCCTGACGATGCTCATGAAAAGACTGCCCAATTTTTCATATCTGGCCCTGAGTGTTCATGCCCGGCAAGCTTGTCTCCAACGCTCGCTTAAACAGCAAATGTTCCTCGCTCCCAGGCAGCAATTCGAGCACCACATGCCTCGCACCACGCAGTTCAACAGGTGGTGCCGATGTCGTTGTAACGATGTACTGGAATGGAACGTTGCCGCCGTTGGCTAATTGCTCGTCTGCCTCCGAAGCCATCATCAAGAAATTCCGGTACAGCACCGCACTCATGTCCGCCTCACGTGGACAATCATGAACAAGAAATCCAGGATGGATGCTACCGGTCGAGGTGGCCGCATCCAGAAGGCAAGTCACATCACCCAGCAAAACCTCCAACACTTGGTACGCCTCTCCACCAACCGATAGATCAAATGGCCGGCTGTCTGAATCTGCAACGAAGCGACCATGTCCCGTTTCACCCAACAGCCGCTCTGCCAGACATCTCGTTAACGACCTCAACGATTCTTCCCGCAGCGACAATTGCTGCCTACGCTGCACCAGTGCAGCCTTCTGACTATCAAGCTGACCCAAGAACAGCTTCTGCTTGTCTTTCACACGCTTCAGTTCGGGGGAATCTGCGCCCTGCTGCCTTTGCGCGAAAAGTGGCAGGAAATCAGCCCACTGGGTTTTAAGTTGCTCACGGCCCGTCGCACTTGTCGCGCTTCTCATTTGAATTCGCCGGACAGCAGCGCGCTGTTCATTGACGATTCGCTCCTGTTGCTCCTTTGCCCTCTGCACCGATTCACAGGAAGTGGTGTCAGCTTTCAAATCGACCAAGAGTCGCGGCGCTGCTGCTTTTGCGGCCTTAGTGTCCATATGCCAGGGTAGGTTTGGGGCAGCGCGCCGAAGTTTGATGTGGTTGCAGTCCGAAAAGTCAACCAGCCCATGCGTGCAATACCCAGCAAGGCGGTCGAGCTCCGCAATCGCCGTTGTTAGCCGGGTGTACTCCGCCTCGTTGGCATCAACCAACGCCCGCGTTTGCTGCTTTTCCAAGTCAAGCATTGTGAACTTGGCTTGTAACTCAGCAAGCTTCACCAAATTCGGGGCCATTGCATTTTCAGCGGCCGCTGCTTCCCCGTCCCATTTCTTTTCAGCCTCTTCGGCGCGGGCCAAAACGTCCTTAACCCTGGACTCCAGCGAACTCTCAACAGTCGTCTCGTGAACCGGCTCGTCGTCACTAGACCCGACCCGCGCTCTCAGTTGCCGCTCAAGTCGGGCCAGTTCAAAAACCGGCTCCCGCTCAAGGTCAGGGATCTGGGCCTCAATTTTGCTCAGTTCCGCTTGGGTCGATTCCACGGTACGCATCAGCTTGTCAGCCTCAGCATCCAGAAGGCCCAACACCAAATTAACGAACAACGGTGGATCCTTACGTGAGCGACGAAAGCCTAAACCATCACCCTCGCGCCAGTGAAAGAAGCCGTCAAACCGCGTCTTCTGATCACGTACACACCAGGCAAGCAAATGCTGCCATTCCAATTCTTGATTTGTACCTGGCAGCGTTTGAGCAGCAAGTGTGCCAATGAAGGCCGTACGAAATGACGAAAGGTAAGTTTGAAAATCCCCCTCTATCTGGGCGTCAAACAAGTCCTCAAGTTGGGCGCCAATTTTAGCAAAGGAATGGCTGTAAGCACCATAGGGGCGGTACACCAACCAGGCCACGCCATCGATATTGACCTTGGCAGCCACGCCACCCTTAGGAAAATTCGCCGCTGCCTTCTCACGCAAGGTAGTGACTGCCGTAGCATCGTCACCCAACAGATACCGTAACAGCAAGCAAAACGAAGTCTTACCAACACCATGCCCGGCGCTGGCCAGGCCGGAACCCTCATCCGAATCCGGCTCCCGCGCCCAAACGATGTTGACACCCGGCTGCAGATTCACTGTCCGGGTGATTTCCAGCGGCTCGCGCGATGCAAGCAGCCAGACTCGCTCCACCCAGAGGCGAGGAAGGGCACGAATTGCTGGATAAGCTTGCAGCCAGGTTGCCATACTGTGTCCTTAACGATTGCCCTGTACCAGACGATCCTGCTCTGTGTCACCACCCAATTCGCTACGCGCGGATGCCCGGCGACCTTCAAGCAGCAGCATCAGTTGTGCAAGTTCGACATGCTCGGGGCGGCTGATCACGTCCGCAGGCAGTGCGCCAGCACCCGCAGAATAGAGGTTTGTGTCACCTGCCCTGCGTTTGGTCATTGCGCCGCTTGCCTCAAGACGTTGAACAATGGGCGGGATTGAGGTTAGAGCAGAGTCCAAGCTCAGTGCGGCCACGGTAGTGGCAAGAACGTCCAATCGAGCCGCCTCAGCAGCTTCAAGGTAAGTGGCGGCCGTGCGCGAATGCACGATGGCTGCTTGAATGTCCACGACGGAGATGCCCGCGGCACTTTGCTGAATGATGGCGGCAATCAGGCCCGCCAAATCGGCATCACTCTTGTTGCTAATTACTCCGTGCTCGGAGTAACCCGGCAGCGAAACCGCATCGGCCGCCCAACTGTCCCACGCTTCCAGAACCAGCCGGCGTGTGCGGTATTCACCGAACGCTCTCTCTTCCTTACTTTTGAGTCCACGGAAGGTTTCGCTGGGGTAATCGAGGCCGAGGAGCGCGCCGCCGGGGCCGAAGGGGGCGTCGGCGGGGTCGAGGATGTAGCGGAGTTCGTCGCGGGTCAGGCCGTAGAGGTTGGCGTAGTAGGTGTCCAGTTCGCTGCGCAATTGGGCGCGGCGCTCGGGATGCCAGCCGAAAGGCGTGGTGCGTTTCTCCAACGGGCGCGGGTCGTAGGCTGCCAGGTCGTCAGACCAGGCTTGCATATCGTTGGCGGTGTGGGTGAGTTCCAGCACACGAGGAACGATGAATTCGAGGTCGACGGCGGTGTAGCGGTCAGGTGGGATAACTGGGAACTGCTTGAGGTAGCCGTAAGTCAAGTGAGTGCCACCGACCTTTTGGCGCGCAATGTAATCGAAAATCAAACTACTCCAATTGCCCAACATTGCAGCCTGCAGGTGGGGCGGCTGCGTTGAGTAAAGAAGTGGCATGGTATGCCCAACCCCCACCCTCGGCACCACCGACGCAATCACCGTGCGCTCGTCAGTCGCACGACAGATGTCCCTCCATCCCATCAACCACCTGGGACTACGCCGGTCCATCCAAGCGTCCATAAAATCTAAGCCAAAAGTGCCTCTGGTCCATGTACTACTTGCGTGAGCAGCTATTGAAACAGTAGCGCTGCCAGCAACATTTGTCGTTGGCGGCTTTTGCAAGACCTCCAATTCAGCCAGTTCTGCATCGCTCAAGCCCACGTCTGCATCTTGCAGCGCCCATTTGGTGAAAGCGGGCAGTGCCTTTTTGCCGCTGGTGTTGTCTTGCTTGAGGGCCATGGCCAAGGTCGGGTGCTGGTTGGCGAGCACTGCTTCGGCTGTCTGGGTGGCCTTCCAGGCCACGGCGGTTGACCAGCCGGGTTTGTCGGTGGCGCTTGCCTGCGTGGGCTGGCCGGCGCTATGGCGAAAGATTTCACCCGCTACCCAGCCCGCCAGGGCCAAGGTCAGCTTGGATGAGCTTTCTTTGCTTGCTTCTAGAAAAACAGGGTCGAGTGAGGTGTTGGATGTAGCATCTGGGGCCAGAGCTGTTTCATGCCACACCAGCCAGGCGCTGGCCACACGGCTGGGCACGCGGGCGATGCGCGCCAGCACTTGGGCCTGGTCCACCCAGTAGCGCGGGCGCACGGTGCAGCTGGGGTCGGCCCTTTGGGCATCGGTCAGGTCGGCGGTGTCCAAGCCATTGAGTTTGTCCGGCGCATCGACGTAGGTGGCCCAGCGGTGGTCAAACTGGTGAATCATCTTGGCTTCGTACAGCGGCAAGCGTGGCGGTTCACCGCTGGCGGCGGGGGTGTCACGGAACAATCCACTGTCAGCCGACATATGAAACATCGCTGAGAAACGGATGCCCCATGGGTTCACATCAAGTTCGCCCTCACCTTTCCCTTCCGCGATCAGGACCGGTGCGGCGCGGTAGAGCTTCTTGGTCAGCGCGGCGTCCCACTGGCTTCTGAAAATGGGGCAGGTGCCAGTATTGGGATTGATGAGACGAAATTCCTCAGGGGTGAGTGTGAAGCGGCGCTGCGGCTCTATCAAGTGACTAACTTGCGTGGCAAAGCAAACAAATTCGGCAGCGAGTGCGCTGCCCAGCGTGATGAGAGAAAACTTGAAACTACGGTGGACTGACGGGAAAATGCCGCTGCTGTTCTCAAAGTCATACAGGCTGACCAGACGACCGCGCTGGGAGATGTCGCCAAAAAAGGCCTTGGTGGAGTCGTCGGTGGCAATGCCGGTGGGAACGATGAAACCGGCGCGGCCCGCAGGGGCAATCAACTGATATACCGACTCGGCAAACAGGGCGTAGGTATTGACGTCTCCCACGCCGGTCAAGGGAAAACGACCGCTGTCATGCGCGTACAAACTTGCCGCCTCGGCACCGCGACGGGCCATGATGAATTCTTCATGCAGGCGCATCTCAGCCCGGCTGGGCGGGTGCAGGCCTTCGGCGGCTTCCACATCCGGGTAAAGCGTGTGCAGCAGCAGGCCTTGGCGCAGCAATTCAATGCGTTTGCCGCGCTCAGACTTGTTTTTGGCCATGGCCACCAGCGGACTGCGGTTAGCAAAGAACTCCTCTTCTTGCAGCTTGATGCGCTCCCACGGCGGGTTGGCCAGCATGACAGAGAACCCGCCCTTGGCAGCCACTTGCGGAAAGGCCAGCCACCAGTGGAATACGCTGTGGGTGCGGCACAAATGGTCTGCTGCGCTGTCAATGTCAGCATTCACGGCACCAGCACCGTTTACCAGTTCCCACAGGTATCCTGAGAGCGGGATTGACTTGATATTGCCAGGCACTTTGGGTGCCAGAAAGGCAGCGACATAGGTGTCAGCCAAGCGCGCCAGCGTGCTGTGTCGCGCGGTAGTTGCGGACTGCGCCCATGCGCTACGCTTGGCTGCAATGCTCTCCAAGCTGTCGTCGGGCAAGTGTTCCACAGCATCCGCTTGTGCGGCGAGCGGGCTCGCCTGGAACATGTCCCCTGCGGCAACCTCTTTCCAGCTCTTGAGATCAGCCTTGTTCTGCTTTTTAAGAGCAGCAGCGGTCGCCTTATCGTCCCCACTGAGTACGGCGTAAGCCGCGTCGGGAATACCATTGTTCAGAATTTTGGGGTCCAGCACGCCCAACAGCGCGTCGCCCACTTGCAGGTGGTGGTCCAAAAATGTAAGCGGCATATCCGGGGTATAGGCCTCCAGCCACAGTGCAGTTTTGGCCAGTGCAATGGCCATGGGGTTTTTGTCCACGCCGTAAATGCAGTGGCTGACCACGTCGCGCAGGGCGTGACGGTAGTCGGCCGGGGTTGGGGCGCCGTCTGGCGCGCGCAGTTTGGCCACTTCGTCTGCCAGGCGGCGCGCGGCGGCCAGTAAAAAGTGGCCACTGCCGCATGCAAGGTCGCAGACTGTGAGCTGTAGCAAGGCCTCTACCGGCTGTTGCGGATTGGCTTTGACGGTGTCTGCAATGACCGGCTCCAGCGCAGACTTGATAAGTTCTTGCACCGGGCCGTCAGGGGTGTAGTAGCTGCCGGTGAGCTTGCGGGTGTTGCCCTGGGTGGAGGCATCGATGTCGTCATCGCCGACAAAGGCGAGTTTGGCAGCGTGCGGCTGGCTCAGGCTTTGAATGTCGGGCACCAGCTCCAGCAGGCTTTCATAAACACTACCCAGTTCTTCCGGCCCCATGTCGCGGTAATTGACGCGGGTCAGACCGGTAGTTTGGCGGAAGTAACCCAGCTGAAAAATGGCTTTAAGCAACCAACGGTTTTCAATGTGGGCATGAGCCAGATTCGGACATTGATCAGCGGCGTACAGGCCGCCGAGCGCTGGAAGACCCAGCGAGCTCTGTCCCTGCGCCAAACCGTCAAAGGTGATGCTGAGGGCCTGCCAAAGATCGCTGTGGGTATCAAAGCTGCTGCGTCGCACAGCACGGTCTCGAAGCCAGGTGATGGAGTAGCCAGCCCGATAGCGCCGTTGTGCTTCTTTGGTTGAACCCGGCGTGAAGATGAGTGACTGACCGGTGGACGCGTCAGTGCGGTCTTCCACCGTGGCCAAGAAGATGAGGCGATAAACCAGCCGCAGCAGCTCTTCAAAGAAAGCTTGCTTGCTCAGGCCCTGAAATTGCTCCTGATTTTGTAGCTGCTCACGCAGGTGGGTATTGGACGGGTGGCTTAAAAATCCCGTTCCTAGGGCGCGCAAGGCATCTGCCACTTGGTAGCGCAGGTTGCTTCGGATGGTGACACCCGCCTCTTGGCCGGCAGCACGCCAGCGCTCCCAAGGACAGTCGGTGGACTCGGCCTCGGGGATTCCAAAGCGGCTGGCATGCGCAAGCAACCAGAAGGCGGTGAAGTCGGCGTACAGATCTTCTGAGAACAACGCCTCCAAGTCCACTTCGACATAGGCCGGACGGGTCAGGCTGGGGTTGTCATGCAGGATGCGCAGGGTCAACCCGTTGCTGGTGATGGCCCACAGCGACTGGTCAGATGCGTTGAGCGCCTCTTGTACCAGCATGAAGGGTGAGCGGCGGCGGGTTTTTCCAGTGTCTGGGTTGAGTTCGCCAAAACGCTCTGCGGGTGCGTCCAGCAGCTGGGTGTGGCCAGCCAATACGATGGGTAAGCGACCTTCTCTGGCGGCATAGCCAATGTTGTAGGTATGGCCGGAGGCTTCTACCGTCGCACCAGCAACCAAATCAGTGAAACCCAGAACGTCGCGCAGCAGGGGAACGAGAAAATTACGCACAGTGGCTTGGTATGCATCCAAGTCATTACGTTGACGCAGGGTCTGAAAGTCAGACCAAAGGCTTTGGCCAATTTTCCAGAACCGCGCGACTTCATCGCGCAGCTTGAGTCCCTTGGGGATGCGGTAGTGGCCATCGGTCTGCTCGGTCTTATCGGGCGTTTGCAGTGTGGTGAGGCGTGCCAATTCGTCGGCAGGAATCAGACCGCCTTCAATACGAATGGCTTGATAAATGAGTTGCGTGGTGTTGCGTGCCATGGTCAAACTCCCGCTGCGGCTGGCACCAGCACGTAAACACCCATCACGTCCACCGGCAAGCTGGCTGTGACTTGGTAAGTGCCTTTGGCATCAGCAGCCTCACGAACACGGCGGTGGTCTTGCAACAGGGTTTGGGCACGTTCGCGGGCGATGGCTTCCATTTGCGGTTGCCAACCTGGAATGGCGTCCAGCGCCTGCTGAAGGTGGCGGTCACGGACCATTGGCAGCATGTTGCGGACGGCATCCATGCCCAAGAGGGTTTGGGTCTCATTGGCGGGCAGACTTGCGATTGGATCGCTACCGGAAGCACTCACCGCCACGGTCTCTTCGCACAACATTAATCGGGTCTGGGTGCCGCGGGTTACGGTGAGCTGGTGGCGCAGGCGCAGCAGCAACACAGTGGTTTTTGCGGTGACGTGGCCGACAAAGGCAGCACCAGCACGGGCGACGGCATCGTCTTCAGACGCATCTTGCGAGGCCAGTGCGCGCTCCAGAAGGGTGTCAGCCAGAGCGACCACCAGCGGATGGGTGCGGTGGATGAACATCGCACCCTGGTCGGCAGGTTGATGAAAGTTCACCCTCAATGTACCTGTGTATCCATCAGCCGCCAGGCGCTCCTTGATGGAGGTTGGCAACTGATCCAGGTGCAGCTTGTTGTGCTGCTTGTAGGTTTCTAATGGGACACCAAGCTTGGCCACGGCGCGCGTAACAAAGCGTTCCACATCATCTTCGCCACCCAGAACGGCTGCAGACTTGCGCCATTCGGGCAGAACATCTTCTGGCTTGATACGGCGCTGGGCAAAGATAGAGCGATTTTTGGCGGCCTTATCGCGGGCGCTTTGCCAGGCGGTTTCGATGTCGCGCGCTGGTTCACCAAAGTCGAGGGCGGTTTGCGCCTGATGACCGACACGGTTGTTTTTGCGCAGCAGGACAGCATTGAGCAGCGCCTGGGTAAGTTTGCCTTGGTCGTCTGGCATGGGAACCAGCACGCCGAGCTCTTTGCGGATGCTTTCGGCCTTGCGCAAAATGACTTGCAGCACGGCACCATCCACCGGGTTGTCTTCACCATAGAGCATGGTGCTGCGGACCTCGCGCGCCTTTTGACCAAAGCGGTCAACGCGACCTTCTCGCTGCTCATGGCGGGTGGGGTTCCAGCTCAGGTCGTAATGCACCACGGAGGTGAACAAGCCTTGCAAGTTGATACCCTCAGACAGGCAGTCGGTGGCCACCAAAATGCGCTTTTCCGTATCGCCCAGCTCTTCGACTGCTGCTTCACGTTCGCTTGGGGTTAGTTCGCCCGTGACCGCTTTAACGGTCGCATCCTTAAATTTGCCCCGCAGAAAGTTGGCCAAGTAGTGAGCTGTGGCAATGTAGCGGCAAAAGACCACTGGTTTGAAGCCCTCCTTGACCAGCAGCGTCAAATGCTCCAGCAGCTTGGCAAGCTTGGGGTCGTTGGCATCGCCGGCAAGTTTTTCTGCATCGACAATGAGTTGCTGTAAGAGCGCGCTGTCCTCAGTTTGAGCGGCGGGCTCAATGTCGTCGGTGGACAGGGCATCGTCAATGCCATCCAGCACACGGTCGCCAGCCTGGGATTCGATGTCTTCCAAGGACAGTTCGTCGGCATCTTCGCCTTTGGCTGCACCATCCAGCCGGGTGCGCAAGGCATTGACGGCGGCGGCAGGGGATGAAGAAATACATCGCAGCAGTGCCAGAGCGGCCCACCAGCCCATGCGCTGCTCGCGCAAGCCCTGCCCTTCGGCACGTACCACCAATTCACGCGCATAGTCCAGCACGTCGTTAAAGAGCTGACCCCAAGCCCCGGTAAGTCGGTACGTGATTTCGGCTGTTTTGCGCTCCGGGAACATCGATGCGTCTTGCCACTCTGCGATATCGGGACGGCGGCGCTGCACAAAATGGCGTGAAAGGTCATCCCGCAGGTCGGTGCGCGCACCGGGCGCCAAGTCCTTGAGTTGGGTGAAGTCAGGCTTCAACAACCCAAGCAAATTGAAGAAGGCATCTTCGTCGCCGCTGTGGGGCGTCGCAGTGAGCAGCACCATATGGCGGTTGACGTCTTCAGACAGGCCCTTGAGAAGCTGGTAGCGCTGCTGCCGACCTTGGCCACCATGGGTGCAGGTGTGGGCCTCGTCTACGATGACGAATTCGGGGCAGAAGCGTTGGAATGCTTCGCGTCGGCGTTCAGACTTGATGTAGTCCAGGCTGACCACGGTGAATGGATTGGCGTCAAACACCGAGGTGCCTGGTGCCAGTTCGCGCTCCAGACGAGCGGCAGTGGCACTGCGCACCACCACGGCATGGATATGAAAACGGTCGGCCAGCTCGCGCTGCCACTGCTCACACAAGTGCGGCGGGCACAGCACCGTCATTCGCTGGATTTCACCGCGGTCCAGCATTTCACGGGCAATTAGTGCGCCCTCGATGGTTTTGCCGATACCGACGTCGTCGGCGATGAGCAAACGCACGGTTGAGAGCTTCATGGCCATCAGCAGTGGCACGAGCTGGTAGGCGCGCGGCTCAACGGCGATGTTGCCAAAACTGCGAAACGGCCCAGCCCCATTGCGCAGCTTGAGCTGCAGCGCATCCATCAATAGCTGACTGGCGGCATGGTTGCGGGCCTGCTCGATGGTGGGCCATGGAAAGGTGGCGGGTTGGACGGGTTGGCGCTCTAGCGGCAGGTAAATCAGCGATTCATCCTTCTCACCACCACCCAAAGGGCGCAGATGCAGGGTGTCTTGATTGGACGCAGGCAGCACTATCCACTCGCGGCCACGGGCGGAGACAAGACTGCCCGGGTAGAACTCAGCGGTCATAGCATTCATCATTTATTCGTTTTGGCCAGCACCAAAGAGGTCGGCATTTTTGGCGAAGATGGCAGGCCACAGAGCCTGCTCTTTCGGGAAGCGGACTACCAAGAATCCTTGCTCATCAAGCTTGCGGTCAATGGCTTCATCCTTGTCCTGCTGAGCAGTCTTGTCGTGATGCGGCCCATCGATGAAGACAACCAGGTTGTAGTCGTCGTAGAAAAAGTCGGAGCAAGCATGGACTGACTCAATGGTGTGCTGTGCGCGGTCGGGTTTGCGATGCCCATGCGACTCAACATAAACCAGCCAAGCCTGTTCCAGTGAACTGGTGGACATGCGGGCTAGTTCAGCGCTGTGCTGCTCAGGGGCACGTCCCTGCGTTCCCAGAGCAAGCTTGGATGCAGTCAATCGGCAAAGAATGTCGAGCACCAAGCCTTTGGCCACAGCATCTTTTCGGTCAATGAGTGGGTGGTCGGGCTGGTTGTAATAAGACAGCAGGCAACGGTAGCAACCCGCTTCACAAATGGACTTGCCATGCTCGTCCAGCTCCTCGACCAGCATCTTTTGGGTCCAGGGTTGGCCAGCTTCCGGGCGCTGGAAGTGCAGGATTTCGAGCGCCTCGGCAGCAACGGCCGCGAGCGCATGGGGTTCAGTGGCGATACGGGTCAACACACCTGCGCCGCCCTCTGCAGCCTCAAAGAACAAGATGGACTGCCTGTTATCGCGGTTTGGCAAGGGCTCGCCGACCAACTCGCTTTCCTCCAGTTGATAGACCGCCTCGATGCCGCGTTTAAGGGCGTATTGCAACGTGGTCATAGAGGACGCAGACATCACGCCGAGTCGATGTGAAGGACGTACCACCAAAATGTTGCGGCGGTCTTCGACAAAGGGGACGATGCGCTGTGGAGGTGTCTTATCCGGGGGCGCGTCATCACCATTCTCTTCGCCAGCCTCATCCACACCGCCAACCCAGTGACCCGTGACCGGGTTCATCATGAAGCCTCGGACGGACTTCTCCTTACGCCGACGCCATCCATAGTTCATGCGCCAGATGGTGGCCGCGGGACCGTATTGCAGTTCGAGCAACGGCCCTTCAGCATCGGACACCTCGGACATGACCACTTGCAGCTTGCCGTCCGCCTCGGCGAATTGCAACGTGGTTTGCATTTCGTAGCCCTGGCGTGTGCGTTCCTCTTCATTGGCGGTAATGCGCTCAGCCCGCTTGGTCGACACATTCTCGATGCGATAAAGATTCTTGACCTCTTCGGCGCCTGAGAGCGAGGCATCGCAGGAAACACAACGATCCGCGTCGCGCTGCGAGCGAAAGTGGCCGTAACCGCACGATGGACACAAACGCGCGACCTCGGTGGTCAGCTTGGCACCTTCAGAGACCTGGTCTTGGCTGGTGATGGTGAGAAGTGCTTTGGTCACCCGGTACTGGCTGCCTTCGTGATAAATCAAGCTATAGGGACCAAACTCACTGAGTGCCAGGAACCTTGGGCGGGACAGGAAGCTTTCGCGGCCAATGTTGCCGCGCCGTGCGGGGATATAGGCCAGCAGCGGCAGGCGCGGGAAGTTGTAGCCGGGAAGAAAGCCTTGGCTGGCAAGGTAGCGATAGGTATAAAAGTCGCTATTGAAAGCACTGTCACCAGCCAGTAACAGGTCACGCTGCTTGCGAGCTTCATTGTGCCTTTGCTGGGCCTCGCGACGTTCGCGTTCGCTGGCAGCGGGATTGTTTTCAATCTTGAAGTTGAGTTCAATCTGCCGTGCGGTAGCGCGGTACAGATCACGCCAGCGATTCAGGGAACCGTCGAACTCCAGGTAGGCCCGCTGAAATACGGACTCCGGCCACGTTGGCGTGTACCAGGGCGCACGCTCCGGTGTGAGTTCGTCCTTGAGCATGGCCAGCACGGCCAAGCCGCGCTGATGGGCGCGTTTCTGGGCCTGAGGCTTGCCCAGGTCTGACTCCAGGTCATCCGTGATGGGCAGCGCGTCGGGCTTGTCCATGTTGAGCAAGTCGCGAATGCTGTTGCCCAGTTTCTTGCCAGTTTCAGCCAGCCAAATGGCTTGCATATGACTCTGTACGAGCTCGCGGTTGGCGAGGTCCAGCGTGGGCGGATTGACCTGACCATGCACCATGCGCACGGGGTCACGGAAGTAATACTGGTCGTGCGGCGATTGGGCGGCACAGTAAGTGATGACGAGCGCTGGCTGCCCAGCCCGTCCCGCACGACCGCTGCGCTGGGCATAGTTGGCGGGCGTTGGCGGCACATTGCGCATGTAAACCGTGTTCAGGGACGATATGTCGACGCCCAGCTCCATGGTTGGCGAGCAGAACAATACCGGCAGCCAGTTGAGCTCCGTACCATGCGCTTTCATCCATTCACTGCGGTCCTTCTCAGTGAACCTGAACCGCGCCTCCCGCTCCATACGGTCTTCCTGCTCGACCTGCGCTGTGTGTTCTCTGGCCTCAAAATCAAATAGCTGGTGAGCGGGCTCGGCTAACAGTCGTGAAATGTTGCGGTACAGATTGCGGAAAAAGATGTTGTCATGCGACTGCGTTACGCTGCGACCGTCACCCGCCGCCCAGAGCAAGGAACTGCCATTGAGTTGCCACCCCATCTGGCCAACATCAGTTTCTTCTTTACGGACCAATCCGTAGCTTTCCGCCGCCCTGAGCAAAGCGTTGATGACATCCGGATAGGACTTGTCGTTGACTTGCTTGTAAAACGGATTTTCGCCACCCCAGGTGCTTCCTTTGCGCAGCTCGCGCCCCAAGCGCGACCGGCTGGACCCAATAACCAGATAGTCCTCGATGTTCTGTTTGCGTCCACGTGGTCTGTTGTCATCGGCTGGGCGTGACGTAATAAACCATTTGGCAGGTAATGGACGCTCATCTTCTGTGAACCCCCACGGTTCCCGCAAGTTGGCAAAGCTGAGCGTGCGCAATTGGTCAAGTTCCGTGCGGTCCAGGTAGCGTGTGGCGATGCACAAGCCCTGGCGCATGGTTTCAAACAGTTTTTGCAGCACCATTGCACGCTCTGCCGGCTTTGCTGAACGCAGCACCTGAGGGGCATCTGCCCATTCCCCTTCATCAGCGGCCAGGTCGTCAATGTCCTGGTACGTGATGCGGACCAGGCCCAACTGCTCCAAATTGGGGTTATTGAACCGCCAGCCGCGACGTAGATCGTAAAAGCTGCGGTAACCCAAGATGGAGCGCATGGCGTCCTGCACTTGGCGCCGCGCATTGCCCTTGACATCCGGTTGCTGCATGTACTCCGCCCGAACGGCGGCGTCGTCTCTGTCAAAACCAAGGGCCTCGAACACGGAATTGGCGACTTCTTTTTCCGACAGTGGTTTTCCTGAGGTTCGCTCAAGTGCTGACAACAATGCCGCGCGCGTCAACAGAACTTGCAAGAAGTCATTGAAATGACCTGCCTGCAACGCTGCGTCTTGCCGGTTGTCTGAGAAACCAAGGACTTTCTTGGCTTCACGTGATAGCTGGTGGTCTTGCTCGTACAGATAGCGAAGCGAAGACAGCGTCAGCATGGTGGTGGCCGAGCTGCGACCCTCACCGGAAAGGGATGTCAGGCGCAAGGAATCCTTGCCTGCGGTTGCGTGACTGGTGTTGCAGGCCAGACAAAAGCGGAAGCTGCCAGGGATGAACCAGCCATTTACGCCTTCTGCGGTAGTGGAGACGCCATCAGGGCGAACTTTGACAGCCTGGGGAACGAATTTCTTTTGGGTGCTCTTTACGCGCCACTCACCATCGGCTCGCTCCTCCACCCAAGTTTCGGGGTATCGCTCCGGATCCGCATCATTCCATTGACGTTCAACATCAGGCATGAAAAAGCCGAACTTGATGCCGTCGTCCTCGTGCTGTCTTTCATCGATGTTGCGGCGCTGCAAAATCCGACCCTCCGGGCCCTCTGCGTCCCAGACCGGCACGTATTCTTGGCCGCAATCTCTGCAAAAGTGGACGTTGTACAGGTGCCGTGCACGGTCGCCCGCGACGAACTGCTGTCCATACAGGGTTACAGCACGCTTTCCTGGGGCCTCCAGCGTCGCGTAGACCTTGCCCCCGCCAGATATGAACTGGTGCAGCTTGAACGCAAACAGTGACTTGCCGGAGGCGTCTACAACGTTGTAGGCCCGCAGCAGGAACTTCTGCAGGTAATCGTTGCATTGCTGCTCCGGCAGGCCAGACGCCGCCGCCAGCAGGCCAGCGGCGTCCTTGAGGGTCTTTGGCTTTGCCCGGCGCGGCTTGTTGCTTTCATATGTCAAACCCAGCGTCAGTTCTACCCAAACCGATACGGGGTGGCCGGCCATGTCGGCAAAAGACAGGTCTGCTGGAACGCCTGCTTCGATGGCACTGGCCAGCTTGGGGGCGACCGTTTTTTCAGTCTCAGCTTCGGGGGTGGTGCGTTTGAGCGTTTCTGTGACGATATTTCGGCTGGGAATCGCAGTGCCAAACAAACGCGTTGCAACGCCCGCGACGGCGGCATTGCGCTCCATCTCAGTGCCGTCGGTCGCCATGGTGGCGGACGTGCCGATACAAATGAGCTGGTCTGCAAGTGCCTCACGAACTCGACGGACCAGAAGGGCAACATCGGCCCCTTGCCGCCCACGGTAGGTGTGCAATTCATCCAGCACCAGGAACCGCAACCCCTTGGCGTTGGCCACCACTTGCTGGTCAATGGCGTTTTGACGGGTCAGCAGCAACTCCAACATCATGAAGTTGGTTAGCAGGATATCTGGCGGGTTGGCCTTCATTGCCTCGCGCTCTTCAGTGTCTTCCTGACCGGTAAACCGACCGAACGTGACGGCCCGGGAAGCGGGGTCAGCGCCAAGGAACTTTTTGAGCTCTTCCAACTGGCTATTGGCCAGAGCATTCATGGGGTAAACCACGATGGCCCGCGTGCGCGGTGTCTGGTCGATTTGCTTGGCTTTCAGGCAGGCATCGACGATGGGGATGAAGTAAGCGAGCGATTTGCCTGACCCAGTGCCGGTGGTGAGCACGTAACTCTCACCAGACGCCGCCAAGCTGATGGCTTCCGCCTGGTGTTTGTGCAGGGGCAAGGAATGGCCAGCAGATGAATCGCTTTTACCAAAGCGAAAAATGTCCGCGCACAAAGGGTGCAGGTGGCCAGCTTGAACAAAGGCCTCGACGGTACCGCCCTCTTTGAAGTTGGGGTTGACCTGGATTAGCGGCTCTGGCCAGAACTTTTGGGAGTCGTATTCGGCATCCACAAAGGTGCGGATGTCATCCGCTTTGATGCGGGTAAAGCTGCGGGTGAAATCTGAATACTCATTAACCAGATGTCCACGAAATTCGAAAACGTCCAAAATGACTCCCCATATTGCTTTTTGGCACAGTATGCCAGCCCTCAGGCGTGAAGCATCCGACTGATTGAGGGGAAAATTGGCTTGGGCCAGATTTGGTTACTGGTTGCCTCTTCATCCGTGTAGATCCCAGTTATGGACCGCGCAGACGACCTTTTCGAAAATCCGGCATTTCTGTCATGGCTGCCAGGCTAAATCCTGTTCAGCCTGGTTAGTCGTCATCATTACTTCTGGGGCCATGCACTTTCGGCCGGCACGTGCGAGCAGTTCTTTGGCCATACGCGTGCACCTGATCGGGTGTGGGTCACGGACATCGCCTACATTCGCACCTGGCAGGGCTGGCTTTACTTGGCCGTGGTCATGGACTTGCATGCGCGAAAGATCGTAGGCTGGTCAATGAAGCTCACCATTGCCCGTGAAATCGTTCTGGATGCTTTGATGATGGCTGTCTGGAGGCGCAAGCCTACGCAGAGTGTCCTTGTGCATTCCGATCAGGGTAGCCAATACGGTAGCGATGACTGGAAGCGTTTCTGTTAGGCCAATAACCTTGAGCCCAGCATGCGCCGCCGGGGGAATTGTTGGGATAACGCGGTGGCGGAATCCTTCTTCAGCAGCTTGAAGAAAGAGCGTATCCGCAAACGCATCTACAAGACCCGTGACCTTGCCCGTGCGGATGTCTTTGACTACATCCAGGTTTTTTACAATCGCAGTCGTCGCCACAGTCACCTGGGCGGCATCAGCCCCGAGGCATTTAAACGTGCCTCAGTTTGAGGCCAGGATTTGTCAACCGTTCCGTGGGAAGTCCAATGCATAAAGTTGTTTACGAATTTAGAATGACGTGTTGCCAAATCGTAACGCCGCAAAGGCGCATGAAACCTAGATGCTTGTTTACGACTTTAATTGCAAGGAACACCGGTGGGAAAGCTGCAGCAATCGCAGCTGGCCCACCGGCCTTATTTCATTGGCGCGGCAAATGGCCTGCTGCAGGAAGCTCGCACCTAATGCAGTAACCTGCCCACGGTCACCAAATTCACACGCACGTAAGAAAAAACGCTTCTAATCGATGCATGCCTCAAGTAGGGCGGCTTGCAGAACGCCTGCGTTCTTTGAGTGGAAAGTACCTCGTTGCTTCGCAGGTTCAAGCGCCTGTTCTGGCAATAATGAATTGGGGTCACTACTTGAAACCCAATCGGCGCCTCCGAAAAGTGCTTACGCAGGCGAGCATGACTAAGCCGCAGGTCCTGGACAACAGGAAACCGCCGCCATGCAGTCATTCACACATCATCGAAAGCGAGTTCACACATGCATGCCGATCGAGCGGTAACAGCGGGCCATTCGCCTGCCTCAAGTTCCAATGACGGGGAATCGACCCAAGCCAGTGGTGGCCATGCGGCGCTGGTAAGCAAACTGGTCGCCTACTTGAAGGAAAGTGGTCGACAAACGTGGGAAGACGTGAAGTTCAAAGTCTTTGCCGCCGCGGAAATGATCAACTGGGCCACCAGCACGGACATCGCACCGGTGCACGCCGACGTTTTCTCGCTGCGACAAACTCAGGACAAGGCGCAGGCGAACCCATGCGTCTACCAGGTGGTGGTCACCCGCTCGGACTTTCTCGCCGCGATGGCACAGCGCCAGCAGCGCGCCGCCTGTGAGCTGATTTCCGAGGGCTTCTACTTCGTGGCACCCGTTGGCGTCGTATCCCCCCACGAGCTGCCCGCCCCGTACGGTTTGGTCACCTCCGACCAGACCGGCTTCACCGTCGTCAAGGCTCCGGTCTTCACCAAACACCTACTGCAGCCGCCGCCCTTCGCCGCAGCTTCCTGACCGGCGCCTACGGCCGCCGGCGGGTCCTGCGGTATCTCTCGCGAGACCATTGGCCACGACCGTTTGACGCGGTTTGGTGCCTCTGGTCAAATCAAAAAGCTTTCGGCATAGACCGATTTCGCTGACCCAGTCAGCCTTCACCTTGAGTCGCAGCGCAACGCTGTCGGCTCGCTTATCTCAACGGCTCAACCGAGTCGTCCGTTTCAACCCACCGGGGCCCTGCCCGTTGGGGCGGTGCTTCGTCTTAAAAAGTCGAATCTCCAATGAAACTTCTTCTCAAACAACTTTGCATGATCGAGTCGATCTTGCCGTTCCTCGCCGTGCGTTCGCTTTTCGCGGCCTGGGAAGGCGAATTCACCTGCGATCCCCAGTACTGTCGAGTTGTGGACGGCACCGTCGAAGGCACGCATCGCGATCTGTGGCTTCCTGGCGCGGATACACCGCTGCTCAAGGCCACGTATGCGGGCGACAAGCTCAGCATCGCCCTGGACACTGGCCAACGCCTGCCGGATGGCATGTCGGCCCTTCTGGTGGCGATGGGGCTGGTTTTTCGCGGCGGCGAGAGCGGAACTTCCACTCACACCCCCTTGGATGCCGAAGAGCTCTACACCCGTGCTCTGGATCTGGACAACACGTGGATGGTGCTGCGCCGCATGGCGCCGAACCACCCCACGAGCGAGGATCTCGTGCGAAATGCGCAGGTGCTGCTCGAGCTGGCCAACGCCTGGCATCAAACCACATTGGCAATTGGCAACACCGGCGGCTCGCCGGCGCTGGAAAAGCAGGCCGCCCAGCTGATGGCGAAGGCGGATAACTTCCATGCGCTGAACATCCCCGGCCTGGAGTCCCTGAAACTTCTGCCTGACTACCGGGGCTCCGCGCTCACGGCCATGTTTACCGGCCGCGACCACGAGAGCCTGGTGTGCAGCGTGAAGCTGGACTGGGCGGCCGGCAGAATTGCGTCGTCGGGGCCTCAAGCCCCGCAGCGCAAGCCCGGCAAGTTCGATGTGCGTCCCACGCGCGTGCCCCAGAACATCCTGGACGTGCTAGGTGGTGTGGTGATCGAGGGACATGAAGTCTCCATCATCCAGCGGCTGGCCAGCGCGTTCTACGCAAAGGTCAATGCGTTCATGCAGGACATCGGCGGCAAGTGGTCGACATCGAGGCAGGCGCACGTCTTTGAGGACGATCCGGCTCCGGTGCTGGAGGAAATCCTCCGGACAGGGGAGGTTTTCACTTCCAGGGAATATGAGTTTTTCGAAACTCCTGCGCCGCTGACTGCTCGGGTTGTCGCGAAGGCCTGCCTTGAGGCAGGAATGAAGGTGCTTGAGCCAAACGCTGGTGGTGGGGCGTTGGCCATGGCAGCAGCTGAAATTGTCGGGCGTGAGAACGTGACGTGCTATGAGTTGATGGGCCGAAACGTCAAGAAACTCAAGGCATTGGGCTTCCAGCTCGACGGGCCGCGGGACTTTCTTGCGATCACGCCTTCGGAAATCTACGATCGCGTGCTCATGAATCCGCCGTTCGCGCATTTCAGGGACTCCGAACACATAATTCACGCTTTCAAATTCCTTCGGCCTGGCGGCGTCCTGTCAGGCATCGCGTCAACTACGTGGCAAACCCACGATACGGCACCCGCGCGGAGGTTTCAGGCGTTCGTCGCAGCTCTGGGAGGGGAAGTCGAACAGGTACCCGCCGGCGCCTTCAAGGCGTCCGGAACTGATGTGCCGACAACAATGTTGTTGCTCAGAAAGCCAGGCGTCGCGGTGGCGCGCGCTCTGGACATCGAGGTGGCAGCTCCGCAGCAAGCCCCTGCCCAGGTGTGCTTGTTTTAGAAAACACATTGCAAACCCCGTCCAGCATCCGCTGACGGGGTTTTTGCATTTGTGGATATCCGTTTCGCAAAGCTCGCCAAGCTGTGGAGGACCTTGGTAACGCTTAGTTTCCCCGGGGAAACCGCCGGTCACGCAGCTGCGCCAGGACACATACGCTGGCCCGCCTGCCAATCGCCTCGGGGAGCAGGAGGTGCTCAACAGGCCAGAACCCACTCGTTGCGCATCATCTTCAAGCTCCCGTCGATTCAATAATGGAAATCGAACATACCCGGAGCGCCCCACATGAAGACTCGACACGCCATCGCGGCCGTCCTTGCACTTTTCGCCTGCGCGACCTTCGCCCATGCCGATGCCCGATCGACCATGGAATACTTCTGTCCAGCCGACACGCCCGCCCCGGCATGGAAGAAGCAATGCTTCGACGGCCCGCCGAGCAAGCAACGGGTGACGGTATTCATTTCTCCGGCTGCTCAGGACAGCGGGCGTCCTGGCAACTTCTACATTGGCCTGCGGACCGACGGCAACGTCCGGGGCTTGTTCGACGGAAGCCAGTGGGTTGGGACCGAGGGCGGCCTGTTCCCGCCTGCTGCAACGGTCCAGGACCTCAACACCCAGTCGTTCGTGGTCATCCAGGATTTCCTGATCTGCGGCATGGCCGGCTATGGCAAACATGAACTGTGGGCCGGCTACGGGGCACTCGATGCAGAAAAGGAGGCCCTGGTGGAGAACTATCACCGCGCCGCCAACCCCAATCACACCCCGCAGTACATGAGGCAGGTCTACATGCAAAACGACATGACACGCGGCGAAAAGGCATGGAACGTCCTGAAGTTTGACTGCGAAAAGTTCGTCGACACGCCCTAAGGTCTCGTTCACCGCCGCACCGGGCCGGCTGAGCGCCTAGTGCTGGCAGCCGCTTCTCTTTCGCAATCCCTCCTACGCGCAGCAGGCCATCGGATCGCGGCGCACCACCGGCGCGGACGGCGTCAGGGCTCATAACCTCATGCGCTAGCGCTCAACGCATAGGATTTGCACTGTTGAGCAGGACAGAACGCGCTTCTTCATCCAGACAATGACTGAGTGCACTCACATTCGGTCATTGCTGCCTCCGCGGACACGGCTCCGTCTCTCTCCAGCCCCATGGATGCCGAGGCAATTCCACTTGACGAGATAGCCGCCGCCGCCAAGGCCCCTGCATCGCCCCACTGGTATCCACTGCAGCCGAATCTGTGCGAGTTGATGCACATTGTTCCCGCGCAGAGTGCCGCGCTCGAACGCACAACCGTCCTCACCTGGGCCTACTTGAAAGCGGGTGGAATCTCCTTCGAAGAGCTGGTCGCCCGGGTGCCCGGCGGCGCGCACAAGACAACAAAGAAAAAGTACGTCCGCAGAGCACTGCGCGGGCTGGTCAAGATAGGGGCCGTCACTTTGTTCGTCCTCGCCAGTGATCAGCCACCAGATCTGCCGGCAGACGTTGATCGGGATGCGGAGGACGGCGAGACGCCCATCGGCAGGCGCACGGCCGCACACCTCACACGCGAGGGCATGACCTGGATGCGCAGGGCCTGGCATGCCCGATTCCTGAGCCTTGGCGGGCGTATGGGGAACCTTTCATGGATCCACAACGAGTACCTACAGGAGGAAGAAGAGGGCAAGGGCAACGAGGCCTACTGGATAGAGCGGATAGGCGGAGGCGACGGTTCGCAGCATTCTCCCCACGATGGCGAAATATCGACCCTCCTCGGCGGTGTAGCACTCTCGTCCATCTTCGACCTCCATCTTGTCCTGAACAAGCGCAAGCCCAGAGGCCGGTCGAGTTCCAAATAGGCCGGTCGTGCAGCCCCGCCGCGCGCCGCTCAAAGCTTGAAACGCACCCCCTTAGCTGATTGTCGTTAGCCGATCCAGCCTCAGCTATTCTTCCCCGCGCGGCACCTTGCGCGGTTGACAGCGCACCGGACAGTGAGAAGATAAACCGTGCAGATATATCTGCCAATTTTTACGGAGAGTCCCATGTCCCTTATCAAACTGGCCATGCTTGTGGCGCCCATGTTGGGCGTTTCAGCCCACGATGTCACCCAGGCCTTCACAGACACCCCGCGCCCTCGACCAGCCATCACCCGAAACGTCCAGGACACCGGCCATTTCGGCAACTGCCGGGATCAGTTTGCCAACGGCGAGCCCCCGGCTATCGCCAGCCCCGATCCCCGCGCGCGGGCATTGTGTTTCAACGGCTTTGCGGTGCTTCACTCTGGCAAGACCAAAAATCCGGTCTACTCGGCCGAAGTGCTCTCGCGCCAGCGCATTCTGGATGCACGGAACCTGCAGCGCACAGACGCCTTCTACGAAGAGGCGCGCATTCCCTCGCGCGATCGGGCAGCACTGAACGACTTTCGAGGGAGCACCTACGCTCGGGGTCACCTATCTGCTGCCGCCGACATGGCCAACGCTGAGGCGATGGCCCAAAGCTTCAGCCTTGCGAACATCATCCCACAAAACCAGGTGAACAACGCCAAGGCTTGGGTCACCATCGAGAAGGCCACACGCCAATACGCGCTGCGCGCCAAGGGCAACGTGTACGTCATCACCGGACCCGCCTACCTGCGCAACCACTGCCCGTTTGTGAAGGAAGCCAAGGACGCGCTTGCCCGTGCAGGCATCGCTGCGCCGACGAATCCGCAGGCTGTTGTAGCAGCGGCCTCCCACCTTCCAGGCACTCGGGTTCCCTACCGATATGACGCGGTGGCCTGCACGATTGGCTCCGGTGTGGCCGTGCCAACCCACATTTTCAAGCTCGTGTACGACGCAAGCACCAATCGCGCATGGGCGCACTGGAGCGAGAATACAAGCCAGACCCGTGTTTATCCACCGATCAGCTACGCCGAACTGGTGGAGCTAACCGGGATCGAGTATCTGCCCGGTATCAAGCCCCAGCCCTGACTTGCGCAGCGGCCATTCCATGCCAAGCTGACAAGATGAACCCGACCGCAAAAATTGCCTTTGAGGCCTACGAGACAGTCCTCGGGGGCGATCCTGGGTTCAAGTCGCGGCCGGGGCAGCGCGACATGGCGCGACAGGTCGCAAATACCTTCTCGTCGGGCACGCTCGGCGAGTCAGAAGCCCCGACACGCTCAATCGCGGTCATCCAGGCGGGCACAGGGGTCGGCAAGAGCCTTGCAGCCAGCGTCCCGGCCATTGCAGCGGCTATCCAGCGGAAAACGCGGGTGATTATCTCGACGGCAACGATAACCCTGCAGCAGCAGCTGGTCGAGAAGGACCTGCCGCGCTTTTCCGCGCTGATGGACAAGCCGTTCACCTTCATGCTCGCCAAGGGACGAAGCAACTACGTTTGCAAGGTCAAACTTGAGCGCTCAACAAGCGGGAAGGGCGGCGACCTGCACGGACTGTTCGACGACGAGGCGGGGCAAGACGCATCCAAGGACCCCGGCCCCACCACGGCCACTAGCGAGAGCGCGATCGTCCTGCATCGCGAACTTGCTAGGGACCTGGCCAGCGGCAAGTGGGACGGTGAAAAGGATACGGTCGGAATCGCAGGGGCCGGCCTGAAATGGGAAACAGTTGCCGCCGATCGTCATACCTGCACCGGCCGGCGCTGCCCCATGTTCTCGGGCTGCACGTACTACGAGGCGCGCAAGCGCCTTGCCGATGTGGATGTGATCGTCTCGAACCATGCGCTGCTGCTGGCCTCCTTGGGTACCAAAGTGCTGCCGGACTTGAGCGACACGCTCCTCATAGTTGATGAAGGCCATGCCCTGGCCGAGGTAGCCAGCGGTCAATTCACCGCAGAAATGGACCTCACCAACCTCCGCTGGCTCGACCAGCTCGCGCAACGCGTCCAGAAAGTTGGAACCGCGATTCGCTATGACAGCACGGCGGAAGCAATAGAGCTCACACGCAGCGTAAAGCGGGCGCTCAACGAGCTGCAGGCGATCGGCATGGGACTCTTCCCTGTCGACCGGCCCGCAGGTCAGGATACGGTCCGCTTCGAGCATGGAGTCATTCCTGACTACCTTGAGCAACCGCTGCTCAATGTCCAGGCGACCGCCAACGCCCTTGCGAAACACATGACCGGGTTGGCCGATACCCTCAACACCCTGTTGAAGGAGTCCCCCGGTGACGCTGCACGCCTGACAACGATGTATTCAGCCTTGGGGGCGTTCGCTCCGCGCCTGGATGGCGCCCTGCAGGCCGCAACTCTTCTGCTCGAGCATGCGGAAGAACCCAACGCAAAATGGCTCTCATTCAGTGACGAAACGGGTTATGTCACTGTCAAGGCCCATGCAAGCCCCCTCAACCCCGGCAAGCACCTCGCCAAGGTCTTCTGGAGCCAGGTTCGGTCAGCCGTCATTACATCCGCGACATTGACCAGCTGCGGCTCCTTTGATTTCCTCCTCAATGAAATCGGCCTCAGGGATGATCCGGACGTGACCACTCTTTCTGTGGAAAGCCCGTTTGACTTCAAACGCCAGGGGCGCCTTGTTGTGGTCCGGACCAAAAGTTCAGCACGCGACATTGCGGAATACAACCGCGAGGTCATCGGCGAATTCCTGGTGGACGCGGCACATGTGAAATCCGGCGCACTGGCGCTCTTCACTTCAAAGAAGCACATGCAACAAACCCACGAGAGCATGCCGGAATCGCTGGCAGCCAGGGTGCTGGTTCAGGGAAGCATGTCCCGCTCGGCGCTGATCAGGGAGCACAAGCGACGAGTGGACGCCGGCGAGCCCTCCATCATCTTGGGCCTGCAATCCTTTGGGCAGGGAGTCGACCTCGCTGGCGCCTATTGCGAGACCCTCATGCTCGCAAAGCTCCCGTTCCAGCCACCCACTGATGCCATCGGGCAAGCCCGCGCCGAATGGCTGACCACCCAGGGGCGCGATTCGTTCAACGAATTGTCCGTACCGGCGACGGGGGTCAAGCTCAACCAGTGGGTCGGCCGACTCATTCGCACCGAGGAAGACACCGGCACGGTCATCTGCTATGACAAGCGCCTGGTGGACACGGGCTACGGGAGACGGCTTCTCAGCGGCATGCCCCCGTTTCAGGTGATCATGCGCGCCAATGGCGAAGAATCGCCCCGAGGCTAGTTCACTGCGCGCGCGATGCGCAAAACGTGCGGCCGGCAAGTGACAGGTGCCTTGGACAGAGGCGAAAGATGCTCAACAGGGCAGAAATGGCGTGTAGAAGGGCGCTGAATGCGAGAACCCGGCCACACAATGGGCCTGTAACTTCACCGGAGTTTTGCCGTGGCCACTGCCACACTTTCACACCTCACCGACAAGTCCGCGCAAGGCAGATTCATTGGCATCCTCATTGCCGGTGAGTTCTTTGACCACGCCAGACTCGGCAACCCCTCCCAAATCCTCGCTTTCCAGCACGCGCTGGATGACGCACGCAAGCGCTATGGCCACGCACTGTGCAAGTGCCGCCGCAGCCCACTGAAGTTGCAGGTCAGGCTGCGCGAAGGGAAGTACCACCTCGCCGTCTGGCCGGAGGAAGGTCACCTCCATGATTCCAACTGCATCTTTTTCAGAGACATTGGCCAGGCGATTGCCCCTGTCGAGACCCGTGGAGGGCTGCAGATCGCCGACGGGACGAAAGGGGTTGAACTGAGCTTCAGCTTTTTCCGAACAAACTATCCGGGTGCCTCTGGTAACCAGCTGCCCAGGGTCGAGCAACCGGGCGAGCGGGCCGACCAGCCGGAGGAGTTGAACCTCCGTACGCTTTTGAATTTGTTGTGGGCGGAAGCCAGTCTGAATCGTTGGCACCCGAAGTGGAATCGTGACTGGGGTCGTGCTCGCTATGAACTGGCCCAGGCGTCTGACCGGATCACCGTCCAGGGTGAGCCCCTGAGCCGGCACATGTTCATTCCCCGGCCGTACCGGGAAAACGCAAGGGACGAGCTCAACCGCGAGTTGGAGCGATTTGTGGCCGCTTTGGCGGTCCCTAGCGGTGGCCAGGTCAAGAGTAGGCTGCTGATCGCGCCGCTGCGCCGGATCACTGACCTTGAAGGTGGATCCAAAGCCCTGCATGTGCGCCATTTGCACAAGCCTATTGGGATCAATGCTGCTGTTTTTGACTTCCTCAATCGCAACTGCCGCACGCCGCTTCGGCGCGTCCTACAGGCAAGCGAGCTGGCCGCGCCGCGCCCTGCAGGATGGGTCGATGTTCGGCAGCCAGAAACCATCGCGTTCCTCCACGTTGAGACGACTTCGCGCGGGGGCTTGTGGGCCCGCGCGGCGTGGATCATGCCGACTCACCCCTCGGTGTTCATCCCTGCCAACAACACGGACGAAATACTTCTGATCGATGCGCTGATCCACGGTCATTACCAGTTCAGCCGGAACCTCTTCGCCGAACAGGCCAGCCTGCGCACAGCTCCTGACTGGATCCTGCGTCACGTCCTTGATCCCTATGGCCGGCCCGTGCCGCGCGCCGCCCTGGAGATCTTGCCAAAGGGCGCGGCGCCGGAATATGTGGGAGCCCGCTCGGCCCTGGCAGATGCGCTGGCCGGGCAGGGCGTGCCGCGCTGGGCCTGGACGCCGGCAGGAAAGCAGATCGACCGGTGCGTCCCGCCCCTTCCGCCGTTGGATGACGGGGACCAGGCGAAGGCGAATGCAATCCTCGGCCGGATACGGGTCCACCTCGACGTTTTCTATGCCTACGGCTCGGGTCAACAGAGCCATACCCCCCAATAGGAGAGTCCCATGAATGATGAAACGCACGCCCAAACTTCGCCACTAGACGCAGCAGTCCAACCTGAGCAGGCCCAGCCTGAAATGGCCGCCGATGGAGCCGGCCCACTACGCGTGCTCGCCGCAGCGGCAGCAGCTCGTGCCGACACGTCCTTCCTCCGTGTGCCCCAACCCGCGCGCCAGTTCGGCACCGACGACTCCCTCGCGCCTGCAGCTGCTCGTCTGGCCCATGAGTGCGTGATCCCAACTGGCATGAAGTTCAAAGGGACTGCAGACCTTCCTTGCAACATGCGCATTCAGGGAGAGTTTGAAGGCAAGGTGACCGCCGCCGAAGGCTTCAGCATCACCGTCGAAGTAGCTGGCGTGCTGAGCGGCGAGTCACACGCGACAAACATCCGCATCGAAGGGAAGGCCGACGGGGTCATTGAAGCCAACGGAGGCCTCGCGAGTTTCGGCGCAAAAGCGACCTGCACGGGAGAGGTCCGCTACACCCGCCTGGCAATCGAGGAGGGCGCCGACGTTGAGGCGTCCACGAAGAAGGCAAAAGCGGCCGCCTGATCCCTACCCACCACAAAGGAATGCTCCAAATGATGAATCCCCCACAAGAACAAAACGCCGTCCGCATGCGCCTGGTCCCGCCAGGGAAGGTCGCGGGCGCCGTCAACGTCCTGCCAGCGGCGGCAACGATGAACGGCTCCCTTGAGGCCACGTCTGACCTCTGCATCCGCATCGACGGCAACTACACCGGCAAGATCGACATGAAAGTCGGCGGCACGGTCCATATCAGCGTAGGCGCTGTAGTCGTCACCGACATGCTGGTTGCCGACTTCATCTACGTGGAAGGCACCGTCAAAGACGACTTGCACGCACGGCAGGCCGTCGAGCTGGCGGCCACCTCGATCGTCCACGGAAGCGTGCGCTACGACAAGCACCTCGACATTCACCCAGGCGCTCGCCTGACGGGCCAAATGAACGGCTCTGACGCTCAGCTCTGAAAACTTCGGACCAGACGTAGCCGAAAGAAGGTTCACCCGTGCTGATCGTCGTGATTATTCTTCTGGTGGCCTCCTTCGCGCTCAGGAGCAAGGTTGGCCTTTCCATAGTCCTCACGGTGGCCTTTCTCCTGCTTGCGATGCAGGTCGGCTATGGCAAAACTGACGGCCTTACTGCCGGCACGTGCTTCGCCGCGGCGGTGGTCGCTGCCATTGGACTCATTCGCCGTTTGCGTTGATCGCCGGGCACGGACTCATAAGCAACGGGACCGACACAGCCACACCCCGGAATCCCGGAAAATTCAGGCAGAAGCGCACCTGATCTGGGCCAAACTGGTCGCTCTCGGTTGACAGTGCCAACCCCCTCTGCTTAAATTAGATCGCTTTCGGATTTTCCGAATCCGCTGACAACTGTCAGCATTTATCCACCCCTTACGGGAACCATGCGTTCCCTTTGGGGACATTGCTTGGTTCTCCCGTTTTTCCCTTTAATGGAGATGAACATGTTGAGCCAAGTCTATGAATCAAAGTACGCAGGTTTTTGCGACCACATCGGTTACGTTTTGCAGTCGATGAGCGAAGAAGCCGGTAGCACTCTCAACAGTGCTGCAAAAAGCGGTGGTCCCGTTGCAGTGCAAGCACTGCTCGATGCCGTCATGGATGCCGGTCACCGTGCGGTGCTGGTGCAAGCTCTCAATTCACCCTCCGTTTCTGGCTGGGTGCGTGAGAAACTTGAAGTGTTTTTGTATGGCGATCGCAAGCAGGTTCCTGCTCTGTTCCATCGCGTGCGCACAATTCACTGAGAGTAAACAAGAAATCGGGTTGAGTCGCTTAGGCGGCTCAACCCTTTTTCGTTTCTGCATTCCCAAATTCACCTTGATCGGGCAATACGTTCCCGTCGAGGGACGGGTGTCGTTCATCGTTTACCAACTCAAAGCGACATGAATCACAAGCATTCTCCCTGGATGGCCCGCTGAGCATGGCCAGCACTTTTACGCAGTTCGTGGACTCGCGACTTCACGTTGCACGGCCGCGAGAGCTGCTCATCCTGCTCAAACGGCGTGTAGAGCTGATCGACAAAGCCCTCCTGGCACTACCCACAGTCGAGTACGGCCACGACGCCCCAAACCGCCTCAAATGGGACCACGACACATTTCAGTGGCGCGTTACCTACTGGGTGATCAAGCGCAGTCGAGCGCAAGTCTGGAAGGAGATCTACGCCGCGATTGACACGATCCAGCCGGTTCTCTACACAGAAATCCAAAATGCCGTCGCTGCCGATTTCATCTCACGCCACAAGACGGGCGCAACATCGTTTCCCGCCCGCTAGACGACCGCGGGCTGCTTTCGCAGCAGCTCCTCGACCCGCAGGGCCGACCTACCCGAACCAGACTCACCCCTACACGCCACACGGCGATTGGGCGGGCGAAAAACCAAGGATAAAACATGACAAAAATCATCACCGTCCAGCTTTTGCTGGCCTCGGACTCCGAAATTGAAATCGAATCCTTCATCAAGAATGAACTCGAGCAACTGATCGCTGCCACGAAAGGCATGATCATCGACGGCAAGGTTATCGGCGAAAACGCCGAACCGAGCCCCGCAGTGCTGGAAGCAGTCCGCACCGGCAACTACATCCAGGGCAATGCGTTTGACCATGACAATGGCAGCGCGCGCCGGCTGCTGATCATGGCCGGCGACGTCTCGCCTTACATCATTGGGCCCTACGACTCGGAGGATGCGCGGCTTGAAGCCGCTCGCATCCACCGTACCGTAAATGGCGATCGTGACGGCATCTACATGCTCGACGTGCCTCGCGGCATCGACCCGTTCGTGGAAGCCTTCTCTGGAGCCGACCTGGACGGAGGAGCAGATCCTTTGACGACCTTCGCGATCGAGGAATTCATGGCGGGCAGGCCTCCGATTTCCCGCCTCAACCTCCCCGGCGCGCGCTACTGCCTCGACTACCAGGGCGACGAGGTGCTGGTGAACAGCGCCATGCTCGCCTCGATTGAGCAGGGGCTGGAAACGGAACTGGTTCGCGTGACCGCAACCATGCAATCTGTGTTCATGAGTCGTGACCAGGCGAAAAGCTCGTTCTCCAAAAAGGATTGGGCAAAGGCCAGAAAAAAAGGAACGACGACTAAAGATTTCGAAGCCTGGGCTGAAACCATGGCCTCGACCCTCCCGACCGCAAAAGACGTTCTGTCCGGGATCGTGGACTAAACATGAAAAATCCGCTTGCCTTGTGCAGGCGGTTTTTTTTTGCCCGGACGCCAGGAGAAATAGGCCGCCACCGTTTGCGGGCACCACCCGTCAGGTGAAGGATTCACCCCGTAATTGGTGCATACCAGTTCCGCTGGCCTCCGTGCCAGCCTCATACCTTTCGGCCATTGCGGCCTTCTCAATTCGCCTTCGACCTCATCGCAACGAGCATGGTAGGCCTATTCACCCTGCTTCACGGCCACCGCCGGCGGCAGCGTGGCGCTGAGCGAATCCACCTTGGGGGCGTGCCGGGATATGGGTCAAAATAATACTTAAGCAATAATGAAACAAGAATGCCAAGCCTTATCCAAGGCTGATGCCATCCCAGTTTATTCAGCCTGAGCTGTTCGAGTTGGCCGAGTAATGCAAGGAAGCGGTTTGTCATAATGAAACGCTGGACTACCGGAGCACTGGCATGGCGATCAAAGGAATAGAAAAGCGAGCGGTTGAAGAAGTCATGCGGGCTTACGTGCGTCCGTCCGACCCTATTGACAGCTACGAACACCTCGTCGGAAGAGCCAAACAACGCGATAGCATCGAAGAGGCGATCAACCTCGCCGGGTACGCCCGCATCAGATCCTGGAAGAGAGCCGGGCCGTTTCCGCTGGCCAGCAAGTCTGCCTTGTTGACCACCGCGGAATGCGTGGGCGCATTCTCATCAGGTAGTCGGTAGCCCAGCCGACCGATACCGTTGTTGCCCATGAGGGCAAGCAGGTGCATAGGGGTGATCGTCTGCTTTGGGAAGAACTCGCGGATCTGCATGAACAAGTACCCCTCGGGCAGGTTCATATCCATGGCCGGGAACAATGCGCC
>NZ_NBZW01000032.1 GCF_002379085.1 Polaromonas sp. AET17H-212
CGCTTGCATGCACAAGTTGTTGACCATCCTGAATGCGGTCATCAAGTCAGGCAGGCCGTGGCAGGCCACCTTCGGTTGTGCACAGCTTGCCAACGCTTGAAAAAACCTCAAAATGGATTTGACTTTGAACACAGTTGCTGATCCGCTTTCGGCTGCGCTCCTCGGCCCAGCCCGACGGGTGGGGAACAAGCAATACGGGAAAAAGAATCCGGAGTCCTTGAAGCGCAAAGCGCTTCAAGGACGGAACTCCCAACGAACGGTCATGTGTGCACGCGAGCGCAGCACAAGCGGCCAAATGAAGTCCCCCTCCATCGCCCAGCGGGGCGAGGGAGGGATAGGGGTGGGAGTGGGGAGTTGCGCCTACGGTCCAAGGCAAACCGCAGGCGCAGCGTGATGCCGCGAAGGGACTTGCACCCTTCTTGCGCCGATTTCTGAATGAAATCAGCCTTCAGCCCATATGCGACAAGCGCCACCAGCTACAAAAACAGGAGCAACTAGATGCGGCCTTCTTCGACAGCGTGGCAGGCGATCTTCACACCCTGAATGGTCAAAAGCTGCGGCCGCTCGGCGCGGCAGCGGTCATTGACATGCGGGCAGCGCGGGTGAAAGGTGCAGCCGGTGGGCGGGTTCAAGGGGTTGGGCACCTCGCCCTGCACCGGGGTGCGGGCGCGGCCGGTGTCGTGCATTTTCGGGATCGCGTCCAGCAGCATGCGTGTGTAAGGGTGCTTGGGGCTGGCAAACAGCGTCTGCTTGTCCGACAGTTCGACCAACCGCCCCAGGTACATCACACCCACCTGGTCACTGACGTGGCGCACCACAGCGAGGTTGTGCGAGATGAACAGGTAGGTCAGCCCGCGCTCGCGCTGCAGGTCCTTCATGATGTTGAGCACCTGCGCCTGCACACTCACGTCGAGCGCCGAGGTTGGCTCGTCGCACACCAGGAATTCCGGCTCGGTGGCGAGCGCCCGGGCAATCGAGATGCGCTGGCGCTGGCCGCCGGAAAACTGGTGCGGAAACTTGACCATGTCCAGCGGCGACAGGCCGACCGACTTGAGCAGTTCGCCCACGCGCGCCTTGAGCTCGGCCTCGTTCGTGATCAGCCCGTGTTCCTTGAGCGGCTCGCCCACGATGTCCTCCACGATCCAGCGCGGATTCAGGCTCGCGTACGGGTCCTGGAAAATCATCTGGATGCGGCGTCGCAGTTGCCGGCCCTGCGGCGTCTTGAAGGCCGCATGGGCGTCCTGGCCGTCGAAGGTCAGGCCGCCACGGGTCGGCTCGTACAGGCCCACCAGCAAACGGGCCACCGTGCTTTTGCCGCAGCCCGACTCGCCGACCAGGGCCAGGGTCTTGCCTTTTTCAATCTCGAAGCTGACGCCATCGACGGCATGCAGCATCAGCCGGGGCTTGCCTTCGAGCACCCGGTTCAGCCAGGGCGGCGACACATCAAAGGTTTTGGCCAGGTCAAAGGCCTGAACGAGAGGAGCGCCCACGCTTGTCGTTTCGCTTTTGCTCATGCGGTCACTCCCACCGTGGCATCGTGCAGCCAGCAGGCGGCACGTGTGGCACCGGCAGGCAGCAGGTCCGGCCTGTCCTGCGTGCAGCGGTCAAACACCTTGGGGCAACGCGGATTGAAGGCGCAGCCTTGTGGAATGGCATTCAGACGCGGCATGGCGCCGTCAATCTGGTTGAGCCGTTCACGGTCCAGCGTGATGTCGGGGATCGCCTCCATCAGGCCGGCGGTATAGGGATGCGAGGGGTGGTTGATCACCTCATGCACCGGGCCAATTTCGGCAATACGGCCGGCGTACATCACGGCCACGCGGTCGCAGGTTTCGGCAATCACGCCCATGTCATGGGTGATCAGCATCACGGCAGCACCGCGCTTCTTGCAGATGCTTTTGAGCAACATGATGATCTGCGCCTGGATCGACACATCGAGCGCCGTCGTTGGTTCGTCGGCCACGATCAGCTTGGGCTCGGCGGCCAGCGCCAGGGCAATCACCACACGCTGGCGCATGCCGCCCGAGAACTGGTGCGGAAAATGTTCAATGCGCTGCTCGGCCGCCGGAATGCCGGTGTCCTGCAGCAACGAAATGGCGCGCTGGCGCGCTTCGGCGTTGCTGACCGGCAGATGCGCCTGGATCGTCTCGATCAATTGCCGGCCCACGGTGTACAGCGGGTTCAGCGAGGTCAACGGGTCCTGGAAAATCGCACCGATCTTGCGCCCGCGGATGTGGCGCATCTGCTCGTAGGACAGGTTGTCGATGCGTTCGCCTTCGAGCAGGATCTGCCCGCCGCCGATGCGGCCCGGCGGCTCCAGCAGCCCGATGATGGCAGCGCCGGTCAGCGACTTGCCGGCGCCCGACTCGCCGACGACGCCCAGGATTTCACCGGGGGCGATATCAAACGAAATGTCGTCCAGCGCCCGCAGCGTACCGCGCCGGCCGGGAAACTCGACGATCAGGTTCTTGACTTGTAATAGGCTCATTGATTGGACGGGTAGGTTCTGTTCGAGCAGTCACCGCGGAGCCGGCTTTGCCGGGCCACTGGTGGCGCCGCCTCAAGGGGAGGCTGCCGCAGGCTGCTTCGGGGTGTCATCGTAGTCTCGGGTTCAGCGCATCGCGCAGCCAGTCACCGAGCAGGTTCACGCTCAGCGAAATCAGCACCAGCATCAGGCCGGGAAACACCGTGATCCACCACTCGCCGGAGAACAGGTAGTCGTTGCCGATGCGGATCAGGGTGCCCAGCGAGGGCGAAGTGGGCGGCGCGCCCACACCCAGAAAGGACAGGGTGGCTTCGGTGATGATGGCCGTGGCCACCTGGATGGTTGCCAGCACCAGCACCGGCCCCATCACATTGGGCAACACGTGGCGGCGCATGATGCGCATCGGTGTCACACCGGTCACACGTGCCGCCTGCACGTATTCCTTGTTGCGTTCGACCAGGGTCGAGCCACGCACCGTTCTGGCGTACTGCACCCATCCCGTGAGCGTGATCGAGATGATCAGCACCCCCAGCGCCAGGGAGTCCTGCGCATTGGGAAACAGCGCCCGCCCCACCCCGGCAATCAGCAGGGCCACCAGAATGGCCGGGAAAGACAGCATCACGTCGCACAGGCGCATCAGGGCAGAGTCGATCCATCCGCCATAAAAACCGGCCAGCAGACCCATGCCCACGCCGAATACCACCGACAGGACCACCGAAGCAAAACCCACCGCCAGGGAAACGCGGGCACCGTACATCAGGGCCGACAGGATGTCCCGCCCCTGGTCATCGGTGCCCAGCAGGTACTTGGCGGAGCCTTCGGCCGACCAGGCCGGTGGCAGGCGGGCATCGCTCAGTTCGAGCGTCGTCAGATCAAACGGGTTGTGCGGCGCCACAAAGCCCGCAAACACCGAACAGAAGATGCAAATGAGGGCGACTGCAGCCGCAGCCATCGCCACCGGGGAGGTGCGAAAGCTGTAGCCGATGTCGCCATCCCACCATCGGAATAGCGCGCTTTTCATCAACCCGTGTTACTTGTTGACTTTGACGTATTTCCAGGGCATGCCGTTGTCGGGCCACTGAACCATGTCAATGTTTTTCTTGGCCGCCCAGTTCAGCGCCTGCTGGTGCAGCGGCAGATGGCCCACCTCATCCTGATGGATCTTCAGCGCTTCGTGGATCATCTCGTTGCGTTTCTTGTCATCGGTCTCGGAAGCCACCAGGTCGGTCAGCTGGTCAATCCGCGCATTGCTGTAAGCGCCCAGATTGAACTGGCCGCGGCCACCCTCACCTGGCGTGGACATGATGGGGTAGAGCACGTTGTGGGCGTCCACCGTGCTCGGTGTCCAGCCCAGCATGTAGAAGCTGGTGTCACGGCGCAGGATCTTCGGAAAGTAGGTGCCCTTGGTTTCGGCTTCCAGATTGATCTTGACCCCGATGCGGGACAGATTTGCGGCCACGGCCTGGCAGATTTCACCGTCGTTGACATAACGGTCGTTCGGGCAGTTCATCTTCAGCTCGAACCCGGCGCCATAACCGGCGTCGGCCATCAGCTTCTTGGCGGCTTCCACGTCAAACGGCAGGCGCTTGGCGAGGTCGGGGGCGTAACCCTTGATCTCGGGTGCCAGCAGCGTGGCCACCGGCGTGGAGGCACCGCGCATCACACGGTTCTTGATGGCTTCGATGTCGATGGCCTGGTAGAACGCCTGGCGGACGCGTTTGTCCTTGAACGGGTTTTTGCCCTTGACGCTGGAAAATTGCAGTTCGTCGCGCTTCTGGTCCATGCCGAGGAAAATGATGCGCAACTCGGGGCCTTGCAGCACCTTGAGTTCGGCGTTGGCCTTGATGCGCGCCACGTCCTGCACCGGCACCGGTTCCATCACGTCAATTTCGCCGGACAGAAGCGCCGCGACGCGGGTGCTGTTGTTGCCGATGACGTTGAAGACCACTTCGTCCACATTGCCGTCGATCTTGCCCCAGTAGCTGCCGTTGCGGATAAAGGTGGTGCGGACATTGGGCTGGCGCTCACGCACTCGGAAAGGGCCGGTGCCGTTGGCGCGGAAAGACGCGGCGTTTTCAATGCCTTTGCGGCGGTCCACCGGCTTGGTGGCCTGGTTCGTTTCGCACCACTTCTTGCTCATGATGTGCCACTGCGTGAACAGCTCGGGCAGGATCGGAAAGGGGTTGTTCAGCACGAAGTCGATCGTGTGATCGTTGATCTTCTTGATTTCCTTGATCTGGCCGACATAACTCTTCATGTCGGAGCCGTCACCTTTGGCGCGTTCATAGCTGAAGATCACATCGTCCGCGGTGAACGGCGAGCCGTCATGGAACTGCACGCCCTTGCGCAGGTTGAAACGCCAGACCGTCGGCGAGGTCTGCTTCCAGTCGGTTGCCAGCGAGGGGGCCAGCTTGTAGCTGCGGTCGCGCGTGACCAGCGGTTCGTACACATTGCCCACCACCGTCAGTTGCAGCGATTCGTTGAGCGAATGCGGATCCAGCGAGAGGGCGTCACCCTGGTTTCCGACCCGCAGGGTCACTGCGGACGCTACAAAAGTTGTAGCTGCCAGCGCTGTACCCACAAGGGCGAAAGCGGCTTTTTTCGTGAAATTCATGGGACTCTCCTGTTGAACAAAAAATAATCAGCGCGGCACGGACAAAGGCATGGACTGCTCCACCAGCCCGGCATGCAGGGCGGCACCCAGCGGCAGGATGTCGTCATTGAAATCGTAACGGCTGTTGTGCAGAAAACAGCTGCCGACACCGTTTTCGGCGCCCTGGCCGATGCGCATGTAGGCGCCGGGTTTGACCTGCAGCATGAAAGAAAAGTCTTCGGCACCCATGCTGGGCTCCATGTCGCGCACGACGTGGTCCTCGCCCAGCAGGGTTTCCGCCACATCGGCGGCAAACATGGCTTCATCGAACGAGTTGATGGTGGCCGGATAAATGCGCTCGTAATGCACTGAGGCGGTGGCACCAAAGCCGAGCGCCACTGCGGTGCAGAGTTCGTTGAGACGACGCTCTATCAGGTCCTGCACGTCCGGGTTGAAGGTGCGAACCGTGCCCACCAGGGTGGCCTTGCCCGGCACCACACTGAAGGCACCCATGTCGCCGGCCTGCATCGCGCACAGGCTGATCACGGCGCTGTCAATCGGCTTGACGTTGCGCGAGACAATGCTTTGCACCGCCGTGATGATGTGCCCCGCCACCAGCACCGGATCAACCGTCATGTAGGCGTGGGCGCCATGCCCGCCGCGGCCGGTGATCTCGATGGTGATGCGGTCAGCGGCCGCCATCATGGGCCCCGGGTTGATGCCCACCGTGCCTGGCTTCATGGACGGCCAGTTGTGCATGCCATAAACCGCCTGCACCGGAAACCGGTCAAACAGGCCGTCTTCAATCATGACCCGCGCGCCGGCAAACCCCTCTTCGCCGGGCTGGAAAATCAGCACGGCCGTCCCGTCAAAATTGCGCGTGGCCGCCAGGTAGCGGGCTGCGCCCACCAGCATGGCAACATGCCCGTCATGGCCGCAACCGTGCATCATGCCGGCGCGCGAGGATTTCCAGGGAAAGTCGTTGTGTTCCGTCATCGGCAACGCGTCCATGTCGGCACGCAGGCCGATCATTTTTCCGCTGCTGTTGTGCTGGCCCTTGATGACGGCCACCAGCCCGGTCTTGCCGATGCCGGCATGCACCTCGTCCACGCCACAGCGCTGCAGCGCTTCCTTCACGCGGGCGCTGGTGTAGACCTCTTCGAAGCCAAGCTCCGGATGGGCGTGCAGATCGCGGCGAAAGGCCGTGATCTCGGGATGGAACTCGCTGATTTGCGCGAAGGCGCGGCCATTGGCCTTGAGCGCCGGAGCAGGCCGGGGCGACAACATCAGTGCCCCCCCGCCGTGCTGACACGCAAGCGTGGGTCCACCACAAAATACAGCAGGTCAACCACCAGGTTGATCACGACAAAAATCAGTGCAATCAGGCACAGGTAGGCGGCCATCACGGGAATGTCGGCAAAAGTCACGGCCTGGATGAAGAGCAGGCCCATGCCTGGCCACTGGAAAACGGTTTCGGTGATGATGGCAAAAGCGATCAGCCCGCCCAGCTGCAGACCGGTGATGGTCATGACCGGCACCAGGGTGTTTTTGAGCGCGTGCCCAAAATGGATGGCGCGGTTGGACAGGCCGCGCGCGCGCGCAAACTTGATGTAGTCGGTGCGCAGCACTTCGAGCATTTCGGCGCGCACAAGCCGCATGATCAGCGTGAGCTGGAAAATCGCCAGCGTCACGGCCGGAAGCACGATATGGTGCCAGCCCTTGGCCGTCAGCAGGCCACTGCTCCACCAGCCCATCTGCACCACGTCGCCACGTCCGAAGCTGGGGAACCAGCCGAGGCCCACGGAGAAACCCAGAATCAGCAGGATCCCGATCAGGAAGGTCGGGAGCGACACGCCCACCAGCGACACCGTCATGAGCAGCTGGCTCAGAAAGGTTCCGCGGCGCAGGGCCGCATACACACCCATCGGGACACCAATCGCCAGGGCCATGACGGCAGCCACCAGTGCCAGCTCAAGCGTCGCGGGGAAACGCTCTGCGATCAGGCGCGAGACCTTGGCGCCCTGGCGCAGGCTGAGACCGAACTCGCCCTGCACGGCATTGACCAGAAAGTGGCCGAACTGCACGAAAAAGGGCTTGTCCAGCCCCAGATCGGCGCGTAGCTGCGCAATCTGGTCAGGCTGCGCATCCTGCCCAAGCAGAAACACCACCGGGTCGCCAACATACTGGAACAGCATGAATGCAATAAAAGCCACAGCGACCATCACGATCACGGCCTGGAGCAGGCGACGGAGAATAAATGCAAACATTCGGGAGTATGGTTTTGAGCGAAAGACAATGCTAGCAGAGCAAGCACTGTGCCGACACCGGGATTTCCTTTAGGCCTAAAGAAAATAACTACAAAAAAGGGCCCCGGAAGGCCCTCTTTGACGGCACGCTCAGTTGACCTTGATCAGTCTCCAGTCAAGCCGGTTGTCGGCGCGGTGCACGACATCAATGTTTTTCTTCATCGCCCAGGGAATGATCTGGTTGTGCAGCGGAATATGTGAGACCGTGTCGTTCGACAGCTGCAAGGCCTCGGTCAGCAGGCGGTTGCGCACCGGCAAATCGGTTTCCACTTTCACGCGGTCCACGATGTAATCCATGCGCGGGTTGCTGTAGCGGCCCACGTTGTAGTTGCCATCACCGCCCGTACCCACACTGCGCGTCAGTGACTGCAGGCTGTAAAGGCCATCGAAGGTCGGCACACCCCAGCCCAGCATGTAGATGCTGGCCTCGTAGCGCTGGATCATCGGGAAATAGGTGACCAGCGGCAAGGTGCGCAGCTTCGCCTTCACACCGGCCCGGGCCCACATCGCAGTGACAGCCTGGCAGATTTCCTCGTCATTGATGTAGCGGTTGTTCGGACAGGCAAAATCCACCTCGAATCCATTGGGATAACCGGCCTGGGCGAGCAGCCTCTTGGACGCCTCGGGATCAAAGGGGTGGCGCTTGTGGACACCTTCGGTCCAACCATTGACCTGCGGCGCCACGATCGCTCCCGTCGGCTGGCTCAGACCGCGCATGGTGACGCGCTGGATCGCGTTGATGTCTATGGCCTGGTACAACGCCATGCGCACGCGCTGGTCCTTCAGCGGGTTCTTGCCCTTGATGTTGGAACCCGGCAGCTCGTCGCGAGACTGGTCCATGCCGAAGAAAATGGTGCGGTTCTCGATGCCATCGATGACCTTGAGGTTGCCGGTGCTGCGCAGCCGGCCCAGATCCTGGATGCTGGGATCAAGCACAAAATCGACTTCACCCGACAACAAGGCAGCGACCCGGGTGGCCTCCGATTTGATCGGTGTGTAGACAACTTCGGTCACATTGGACTCGTTCTTGCCCCAGTAATTGGGGTTTGAAACAAGAACCAGCTTCTGGTCAGGTTGCCATTCCTTGACCATGAATGGGCCGGTGCCCATGGCATTGCGGTGTGCAAAGGTTTCGTCCTTGGCGCGGATGTCTTTCGGCTCGGTCGACTTGTTTTTCTCGGCCCACGCCTTGCTCATGATGCGCAGTTCGGTCAACTGGTTGAGCAGCACCGGGTTCGGGCCTTTCATCATGATGTCCACGGTCGAATCGTTGACCTTGACCACCTTGTCGATGCCCTGGGTATACACCGCATAGTTGGAGGTTTTGGCCGTCGCGCGGGTCAGCGAGAAAACCACGTCGTCCGCCGTGAGTGGTGTGCCGTCACTGAACTTCACGCCGGAACGCAAGGTAAAGCGAACCTGCGTCGGCGAGACGTCGCGCCAGGAAGCGGCGAGCTGGGGTTCCACCTTGAAAGTGCGGCTGTTGTAGTAGACCAGCGAATCGTAAACGGCTGCGTGGACGCCATTGCCAAGCGCATTGTTCTGCGAGTGGATGTCAAACGTGGGGATATCGCTCGCGCTTGACCATTTAAAGGTCTTGGCCTGCACGGCGGGCACAACAGCAAAGGATGCGGCCGCAGCAGCAGCGATAAAAAGCAGGTGGAATTTCATGGTTTTCTCTTTGAAGTAAGCGACGAATATACAACCGGCCCATCAGGGCAAGGCAAGGGGTTTCCCCTGAAAGCCCCCCCCCCCGAAACATGCGCGAGACCCAGGGCTGCGCGACCAGGGTGCGCACGCCATCAGATGCCTGCAAAGGTCAGGCCAGGCAGGCGGCTAACGCGCGCGCGCAACCTTGTCGAGCGTGACCGGCCCATACCATGCAGCGGTATTCGAGCGTGTGTTGTCGCTGTCGGTCATGATGCCTATGCCCACCAGCGCGCCCGGCGCTTCGCCGAAAGCCTTTTCATAGTCAGCACGGATATTGCGCTCGTAGTCGACCCATTGGCGCAATTTGCCGGCGCCGGATTCGACGACAAGCTTGCGTATCCTGTCGGTACGCGGATTGACAATCACGGTGCCCGGCGGGCGGGTGTTGCACCACACGTACATCAACGTTGCATAAGGCAACTCCTCGCCGGTCAACGCGCGTGCCAGTTCGGACAACATGGCGTTCTTGCTGGAGAACTTGCTGCGGTCGCCTTCAAACACCAGCACCACGCGGACCGGCGAATCATCAGCATCGCGCAGCGCCATGTCGGCTTGCGCAATCAGCTCAGGCACTTTCCACGAAAACCGCACATTGGCCAGATCGTCCGGTTCCACGCGCAACTCCTGGCGCACCATGCTGGCCGACGAATTGGAAGTGGCCGCCATCGCCTCGCGCCCGTCCTTGCGTTCATAACGGAAGAGGCTGGGTTTCTTGCCCGGAAAAGGGTAGTGCCGCCAGTCTGGCGTGACCCGGTTGCTGGCGGACGCGACCACCCAGGGGGTTGAACTGAGCTTTGCTGGATCAGGCGTGGCAGCCGGCGGCATCCATGATGCACAGCCTGCCAGTTGCGACAAGGCCAACAACACTACCCCCATACCCAAACCACCCCACCATTGCCTCCCCTCAACTTTCGTCATTAGCATCTCCCAAAGTGGCATGCAATTTGCATTTTCCATGAAAAAAGCCGCCCGAGGGCGGCTTTTTAAACTCTCTAAATTGAAGCTGGCACAAGGCCAGCCGTCAATTAGAAGGAGTGCTTGATACCGAAGTCGTAACCGGTCGAACGTGCGTTCACTGCAGTCACGGCACCGTTCAGAGCCTGGGATGCACCGCCGCTGTTCGTCACGCGAGCGAACGTGGTGTACAGAGCCGTACGCTTGGACAGGTTGTGCACATAACCCAGAGCCCATTTTTTGGACTTGGGTGTACCAGCAGCGTCGGTTTTGTAGGTGGAGTAAGCCACACGGATCTGGCCGGCACCCATGGGAACCAAAGCACCAACCAAAGCGCCTTTGCCCGTCACATTGGTGGGGACAGAGTCAACTTTGTCACGGGTCACCAAAGCCATGGCTTGGGCGACACCGAAGTCATACGAACCGCCAATGTTGGTGGACTGGATCTTGCCCGTGGTGGCGGTCGCAGCGTACTTGGTGCTGGACGTTGCCAGAGCCACGTTGATCGGGCCGTTGGCGTAGCCGAGGCGAATAGCAGAACCCGTGCCGTCTTTTTCAGTGGCTGCGCCGTTCTTGTTGTTCTCACCGAGGTAGTGCTGAAACTGGCCGTAGAAGCCGCCCAGATTGCCTGGCAGGAAGTAGCCAACGCTGTTGGAAGCGCGAACGCTGACTGGCCCACCAAGGCTGGAAACGTTGGCCTGGGAGCCGCCCACGCCAACCGTACCGAACGGATCAAACACGGTCTGATTCCAGAACTGTGGCGTGTAGTCACGGCCCAGACGCAGTTCACCCAGGCCGCTGGCCAGGCTGACCGTCGAACGACGGTTGAAGGTCAGGCCGCTGCCCACGGAAGCGCCATTAGCCTGGTTGTTGGTGTTCGTGGCTTGAAAGGTGCCATTGTCGGCGTTTATGCCGGCTTCCAGCCAGAAGCTGGCAGACATGCCACCGCCGAGGTCTTCCGTACCACGGAAGCCCAGACGGCTGGTGTTGTAACCACCGCTCGTCAGTTGGCTCTTGCTGGAAGAACCAACGCCGGAACCGGAGCCGTGAGCGTAGTTCACGTCAACAACACCAAACAGGGTCACGGAAGACTGGGCCGAAGCCACGCCGGCAGTAGCCAGAATAGCCAAAGCGACTAGGGATTTTTTCATTGCGAGTTTCTCCAAGGTTAAACATAGGGCTCCAGGATTTTGGATCCCCGGGCCAACCTCCATTTAGGAAGTTGTATGTATTGCACCAGAGGCCGAGAGCTTTCGCAAAGGAAATGGCCCGATAAATTCAATTCCGTTGCACCCCTGCAACAAACGCAAGTACCCCTAGCGCGGCATTTATCCGTCTTTCAAAAGCCGGCTGACACCGATACTCATGTACTACAATTTGTACTACATTTACAAAAATCAGCTGGACTAAACCATAGCCGCGATCAATAACTTTCCGGCCCACCCTTTCCCCATGATTTCCCCCAATGACATTCCAGCTGATCTCGCTGCGCGACGCCAACCAGAATTTTTCCAGGCTCATCGCCGCTGTTGAGCGCGGAGAAGCCTTCTGTATCACCCGGCGCGGACAGGAGGTGGCGCGGTTGACACCCTCGCCCACGCCTGCGCCGGTGGAGAAATTGCCTGGCCTTGAAGACCGGTTGCCGGCCGACATGGCCGCACTGGACGTGTCCCTCGGGGAACGTGTCCGCCAGCTGGAGGCCCGACTGGATAAACTTTCATCAGCCCTTCCACCCACTGACAAGCGATAAATACCCCCATGGATGCCCTGCTCACTACCGCCGACAGCGCCCTGCGCACCCTGTTTGCCAAGCCCCGTGCCAGCCGGACATGCCCGACCGTGCCGGCCCAAGACACCGAGCTGAGCGCCGCGGACAAGGCGCTGGCCGGTGCGCTGATGCGGGTCAACCATGTCGGTGAGGTCTGCGCGCAGGCGCTGTACGCCTCGCAGGCCCTGAGTACACGCAATCCCGTTTTGCGCCAGCAATTCCTCGAGGCCAGCAAGGAGGAAGGCGACCACCTCGCCTGGACGCGCGAGCGGCTCGATGAACTCGGCGCCCGCCCCTCCCTGCTGAACCCGCTGTGGTACGCCGGGGCTTTCGGGCTGGGCCTGCTGGCGGGCCGTCTCGGTGACCGGGTCAGCCTGGGGTTTGTGGTGGAGACCGAGCGGCAGGTCGAAGCCCATTTGGCCAGCCACCTGGAGCGCCTGCCGGAAGGCGACCATGCCTCGCGCGCCATCGTGGCGCAGATGAAGGACGACGAGGCGCGTCACGCACAGGAGGCGCAAGGTGCCGGCGCATTGGCGCTGCCCGCACCGGTCAAGGCGTTGATGCGGGCCTCCGCCAAGGTCATGACGACAATTGCGCATTACCTCTAGTCGCTATCTTTTCAGTAGCTTATCGCGCTTTATTTACAAGCGTTTCAGACCTATTCACCCTAAAACTCAAGCCTCGATCAACTCGAAGCTGGTAGTGATGTCGGCCGTTTTTCCAAGCATGATGGTGGCCGAGCAGTATTTGTCATGGCTCATGGCAATCGCGCGTTCCACCGCGCTGGCCGCGATGCCGCGTCCCGTCACGACAAAATGCATGTGGATTTTCGTGAACACCTTGGGGTCGGTTTCGGCCCGCTCGGACGTCAGCCGAACCGTGCAGCCGCGCACATCGTGGCGACCGCGCTTGAGGATCAGCACCACATCGTAGGCGGTGCAGCCGCCGGTGCCGGCCAGCACGGTTTCCATCGGGCGCGGCGCCAGGTTGGCGCCGCCGTTTTCCGGCTTGGCGGCGTCGGGCGCGCCATCCATCACCAGCGTGTGGCCGCTGCCTGTGGTTGCCAGAAAACTCATGGCCGAGCCAGAAGTTGTTGTTGTCCCCGCGCCGGTGTTGGGGCCGGTCCAGCTCACTGTGCATTCCATGAATTACCATCCTCAAAGTCAGAAATTTGTTGTCAAAAGTAGCGGCAAGTGTTTATTTTTCGCAACAAAACATTGTTGCAGCGCAACATGCCTCCGCTATACTGAAATCATCGCATGAAGACAGCTTTGTTTTCATGCAATGGTTGTCTCCTCCATCCCTGAAAGGGTGGATTTACAGGCCCAGACCGCAAGGTCTGGGCCTTTTTTCTTGCCTACTATGATGTCGGGTTGCGAGAAAGACACATGCCCACTTCCCCCAAACCCGCTTCCCGCCGTTCACCCGGCACCCCCCGGCCATCCGCCGCCGGGGCACTCACGCCCGCCGACTACCTGAAAAAAATCCTGACTGCACGCGTCTACGACGTGGCGGTGGAATCCGCGCTGGAGCCGGCGAAAAACCTCAGCCGCCGGGTGCACAACACCGTGCTGCTCAAGCGCGAAGACCAGCAGCCGGTGTTCAGCTTCAAGCTGCGCGGCGCCTACAACAAGATGGCGCACCTGAGCCCCGCCCAGCTCAAGAAAGGCGTCATCTGCGCCTCGGCCGGCAACCATGCGCAGGGCGTGGCCCTCGGCGCGCACAAGCTCGGAACGCGCGCGGTGATCGTGATGCCGGTTACCACGCCGCAGGTCAAGGTCGATGCCGTCCGGGCACTGGGCGGCGAGGTGATCCTGCACGGCGACAGCTACTCGGACGCCCACCTGCATGCCGTCACGCTGGAGAAAAAAAACGGCCTGACCTTTGTGCACCCGTTCGACGACCCGGACGTGATTGCCGGCCAGGGCACGATCGCCATGGAAATCCTGCGCCAGATTCAGACCATCGGCAAGGGCTCGCTTGACGCGGTGTTTGTGGCCATAGGCGGCGGCGGGCTGATTTCCGGCGTGGCCAACTACATCAAGGCCGTGCGTCCCGAGGTCCGGATCATCGGCGTGCAGATGAACGATTCCAACGCGATGGTCCAGTCGGTCGGCGCGGGCAAACGTGTCACGCTGCCCGACGTCGGCCTGTTCGCCGACGGCACCGCCGTCAAGCTGGTAGGTGAGGAAACCTTCCGCATCAGCCGCGAGCTGGTCGATGAATTCATCACGGTGGACACCGACGCCGTCTGCGCCGCCATCAAGGACGTGTTCATCGACACGCGCAGCATTGTCGAACCCTCGGGCGCCATGAGTGTGGCCGCCATCAAGCAGTACGTGGCCACGCACAAGACCAAAGGCGAAACCTACGCGGCGATCCTGTGCGGCGCGAACATGAATTTCGACCGCCTGCGTTTTGTCGCCGAGCGGGCGGAAGTCGGCGAAGAGCGCGAAGCGCTGTTTGCGGTGACGATTCCCGAGGAACGCGGCAGCTTCCGGCGCTTTTGCGAGCTGATCGGCGGGCTGCCGGGTGGCCCGCGCAGCGTGACCGAGTTCAACTACCGCATCAGCGATGCCAGCCAAGCCCATGTGTTTGTCGGCCTGACCACCCACGGCAAAGGCGAGAGCACCAAAATCGCCAGCAACTTCAGCAAACACGGCTTCAAGTCACTCGACCTGACCCATGACGACCTGGCCAAGGAACACATCCGCCACATGGTGGGTGGCCACACGGCGCTGTCCAAAGACGAGCGGTTGCTGCGTTTTGTGTTTCCCGAGCGGCCCGGGGCGCTGATGAAGTTCCTGGGCGCCATGAAGCCGGGCTGGAACATCAGCCTTTTCCACTATCGCAACCAGGGCGCGGACTACGGGCGCATCCTGGTCGGGCTGCAGGTCCCCAAGGCCGACAACAAGGCCTTCAAGGGCTTTCTCGACACCCTGGGCTACCCGCATGTGGAAGAGACCGACAACCCGGTCTACCGGCTGTTTCTGCAAAGCTGACGGGCCTGGCCATGACTGCGACAGGCGCATCCGTGCCAACCAATTCATCGTGCCCCCGCTGCGGCGCGACTTTTCGCTGCGGCATGGTGGGAGGGGACGCCGAATGCTGGTGCGTCAAGTTGCCCCACATCATGCCGGTGCCGCCCGGCTCACCGTCCACAATTGTTGAGAACTCCAAAAATCATGACCGGCAACTTACTACCGTTCGCCCTGAGCTTGTCGAAGGGCTTCGACAAGCTCAGCCCGAACGGTATGGTGTCGTGAATGACGAAAACATCCATAGCACCGCGGAGGCCTCCTGCTTTTGCCCCGCCTGCCTCCAGAAAATCACCGATGACCGACAACAAAACACTTCTTCTGCCCGCGATTGAATCGACCGCCGACGCCACGCTCTCGGCGCGGCTGCAGCACAAGATCGACCAGAAGACCAAGCCGCTGGGCGCGCTGGGCCAGCTTGAAACGCTGGCGCTGCAGCTCGGCCTGATCCAGCGCAGCGAGGCCATCACCTTCGCGTCGCCGCAGATGGTGGTGTTTGCCGCCGACCACGGCATCGCCAGCGAGGGCGTGTCGGCCTTTCCGCAGGCCGTGACGGTGCAGATGGTGGGCAACATGCTGGCCGGCGGTGCCGCCATCAATGTGTTTGCGCGCCAGCACGGTTTTGCCCTGCAGGTGGTGGATGCCGGTGTGGCCGCCGCCCTGGCCGACCACCCGCAGCTGCAGCAGCGAAAAATAGCCCCGGCCACCCAGAACATTTGCGAAGGACCCGCCATGTCGCAGGCACAGGCCCACGCCGCGCTGCAGGCCGGCATGGACGTCATGCGGGGCCTGCCCGGCAACGTCGTGGCCTTTGGCGAGATGGGCATTGCCAACACCTCGCCCGCCGCGCTGCTGCTGGCCCGGCTCGCCGGCCTGCCGGTCAGCGACGTGGTCGGGCGCGGCACCGGCCTGGACGATGCGCAACTGGCCCACAAACAGGCGGTGCTGCAGCGTGCCCTGGCCCGCCATGCCGATGTGCATGAGCCGCTGGCCGTGCTGGCGGCGCTGGGCGGTTTTGAAATCGCCATGATGGCCGGTGCCATGCTGCAGGCCGCCAGCGAGCGCCGCGTGGTGCTGGTCGACGGCTTCATTGCTGGTGCCGCCGCGCTGGTGGCACGCGCCCTGGTGCCGCAGGTGCAGGACTACCTGGTGTTTTGCCACCGCTCGGCCGAGCGCGGCCACCACCTGCTGCTGGCCCACCTGAAGGCCGTGCCGCTGCTGAACCTGGACATGCGCCTGGGCGAGGGCACGGGCGCCCTGCTCGCCTGGCCACTGCTGCAATCGGCGGCCCTGTTCATGGCCGAGATGGCGAGTTTTGATTCGGCCGGGGTCAGCGGCAAGAATTAGGCATGCTCCAGTTCATTCGCCACTACCTGCTGGCCGTGCAGTTTTTCACCCGCATTCCGGTGACCGGCGCACTGGCGGCGTGGACCGGCTACAGCCCGGCCATGCTGCGCGCCAGTGCCGCGCACTTCCCCGGCGTCGGCTGGCTGGTCGGCGCCGTGGCGGCCGGCGTGTACAGCCTGCTGATGGCGCTGCTGCCGGCCACCGACTTCGCACCGCTGGTGGCCGCCGTCCTGTCCACGGTGGCGACGGTGCTGCTGACCGGCGGCTTTCACGAAGACGGGCTGGCCGACGTGACGGACGGACTGGGTGGCAGTTACGACCGGGACCGCGCCCTGGAGATCATGAAGGATTCGCGCGTCGGCGCTTTCGGCGCGATGGCACTGGTGCTCGCGCTGCTGGGCAAGGTGGCGCTCTTGGCGCTGCTCGGTTCGGTCGAAAGCGCGCTGTCCGGTGGGGAGGAAACGCCCGCCGACCTGCCCCTGGATGGCTGGCTGGTCGCCGCGGCCCTGTTTGCCGCGCATGTGGTCTCGCGCACCCTGCCGCTGCTGCTGATCCGCGCGCTGCCGCATGTCGGCGATACCGCGGTCTCCAAGTCCAAACCCCTGGCCGACCAAATCACGCTGAGCAGCCTGGGGGTGGCGTTTGTATGGTCATTTTCGGCCCTGGCCTTGGCCAGCTATGCGCTTCCCGCTATGAGTTTGATAGTAGCCTGCAGCTTCTCCGTGCTCGCCCTGCTGTGGATGGGCCGCCTGTTCTCGCGCCGTCTGCAGGGTTTCACCGGCGACTGCCTGGGCGCCACGCAGCAGGTCTGTGAAATCGCTTTTTACCTCGGCCTGGCCGTCGCCTTATGACCCTCTGGCTGGTGCGCCACGCGCAGGTGCTGCTGGCGCCGGGCACCTGTTACGGCGCGCTGGATGTGGCGGCGGACCGGGAGGCGACGCAACACAGCGCCGCCTCCCTGGCCGGCGTGCTGCCCGCCGGCGCCCGCATCAACACCTCGCCGCTACAAAGATGTGAGCAGCTTGCGCAGGTTCTACATGGGCTACGGCCCGATTTGACCCTTCAAACCGATGCCCGGCTGCAGGAGATGAACTTCGGCGCCTGGGAAGGCAGGCGCTGGAGCGACATCACGCGCAGCGAGTTCGACGCCTGGACGGCCGACTTTGCCGGCCACGCCGTCGGCGGCCATGGCGAAAGCGTGCGCGTCGTGATGGCGCGTGTGGCCCAGGCTTTCGACGAACTGCCGGCCGGGCCGGCCACCGTCTGGATCACCCACGCAGGCATCATCCGGGCCTCGCAGTTGCTGGCCGGCGGCATCCGCGAGGTCACGCGGGCCGACCAGTGGCCGACCGAGGGGGTGGCCTGCGGACAATGGCGCACACTTGAGCTATCGTTGACTCCACCCCCGCAGTAAACAGGTAAACCCCATGGCAGCAACTCTGGACGGACAACTGGTGGTGGCGATTTCATCGCGCGCACTGTTTGATTTCGAGGAAGAAAACCGGGTGTTCGAGGACGGCCTGGGCCAGCCGCCGGTGCCCGGCACCAAGCGCGACGCCGCGTACATGCAGCTGCAGCTGGACCGCCTCGACGTGCCGGCCAAACCCGGCGTGGCCTTTTCGCTGGTCAAAAAACTGCTGGCTTTCAACGACGCGCCCGACAGCCTGGACGACGCCTCGCCTTCGGCCAAACTGGCCCAGCGCGTCGAGGTGGTGATCCTCTCGCGCAACGACCCGGTCTCGGGCATGCGGGTGTTCCGCTCGGCGCAGCACTACGGCCTGGCTATCCAGCGCGGCACCTTCAACCGCGGCGAGCCGCCGTGGCGCTACCTCAAACCGCTGCATGCCAACCTGTTCTTGTCGACCCACCTCAGCGATGTGCGCGAGGCGCTGGCGGCCGGCGTGCCCGCCGCACAGGTCTATCCGCAGTCGGCCCATGCCAGCGACCAGCACCCGCACGAGGTGCGCATTGCGTTTGACGGCGACGCAGTGATTTTTTCCGATGAGGCCGAACGTGTGTTCCAGTCGCACGGGCTGTCGGCCTTCCAGGCGCATGAACGCGACAAGGCCACGCAGCCGCTGCTGGCCGGCCCCTTCAAGCCGCTGCTCGAAGCGCTGCACCGGCTGCAGCAGGTCGGCACCTCGTGCATGCGTATCCGCACCGCGCTGGTGACGGCGCGCAGCGCGCCGGCGCATGAACGCGCGATCCGCACGCTGATGGACTGGAACATCGAGGTCGATGAAGCCATGTTCCTCGGCGGCCTGGCCAAGGGGGAATTCCTGCGCGAGTTCGAGCCCGACTTCTTCTTCGACGACCAGACCGGCCATGTCGATTCGGCCTCGCAGCATGTGCCTTCCGGCCATGTGGTCAGCGGCGTGTCCAACCAGTTGTCCTGAGCCTGCCGCCCGCGTTTATTTGCCCTGGAAGCGCGCCGCGCGTTTTTCCACAAACGAGCGCACCCCTTCCGCCGCGTCTTCGCTGCGCGACAGCCCTTGTTGCACCGCGATGAAGTCCTGCATGGCCAGCACCGGGCCGTGCTCCACCGCCTTGAGTGCATTTTTTCGCGTGGCCACCACCGCCAGCGGCGCCTGGGCGGCAATGGCGTCGGCAATCCGCAGGGCCTCGTCCAGCGCCTGCCCGGCGGGCACCACCTTCTGCACAAAGTTCAGCCGCAGGGCTTCGGCACTGCCGAACTCGTCGCCGGTCAGCAGGTGCAGCAGCGCATTGCCCAGGCCGGCGCGTTCGGCCATGCGCAGGGTCGCGCCGCCGGTGGCCATGATGCCGCGCTTGACCTCGAGCTGCGAAAACCGGCAGTCGTCGGCAGCCACCACGATGTCGGCCGCCAGCATCAGCTCGATGCCCAGCGTGTAGGTGATGCCCTGCACCGCGACCACCATGGGTTTGCTGCGGCGCCGGTAACCCTCCATGCCCAGGTCCAGCGGATCGACCAGGCCCGGCGGCACGGCTTTTTCGCCGCGCTGCATCAGCGGCGCAATCGTCGGCAGGTCCAGCCCGGCGGTGAAGTGGTCGCCCAGCGCATGCAACACGCCCACGCGCAGTGCCGGGTCGTCGTCCAGGCGCGTGTAAGCCTCGCCGAGTTCGCGGAACATCTTCGGCGTGAAGCCGTTGCGTTTGGCCGGGCGGTTGATGGCGATCAGCAGCAGGGGGCCGCGCACGGTGCAGTCGATGCTGCCTTCGGGGGAAGGGGACGTGGAGGTGTTCATCCTGCCATCCTAGCGAATTCCCGCGCTGCGCCCATGCACTCGCGCGACAGGGCGCGGCACTACACTGGCTCTCCTTTCCGCCTCCAAGGATGACTCCCATGCCCCTGACGCCCCCGGTCCCCACCGTGCACGGCAAGTACGCCGCCTTCAAGGACTTCTGCCGCAAGGCCTGGGCGCTGACACGGCCCTACTTCGCGTCCGACGACAAATGGAAGGCGCGCGGGCTGCTGGTCGCCATCGTGCTGCTCAACCTCGGCGCGGTCTACATGCTGGTGCTGATCAATGAATGGAACCGGGTGTTTTACGACGCGCTGCAGGACAAGAACCAGCCGGTGTTCTGGGAGCAGCTCGGGCGCTTCACCTACCTGGCCTTTGCCTTCATCATCATCGCGGTCTACCGCTTTTACCTGACGCAGTTGCTGGAGATCCGCTGGCGCGCCTGGATGACGGCCCACTACCTGCAGCGCTGGCTGGCCGACCACGCCTTCTACCGCATGGAGCTGGCCCGTTATGCGAACCATGGCACCAACGGCACGGCCGCGCCGGACAACCCCGACCAGCGCATCCAGGAAGACCTCAACCTGTTCACCACCTACACCATCTCCCTGAGCATGGGCCTGCTCAACGCCGTGGTGACGCTGCTGAGTTTTGTCGGCATCCTCTGGAGCCTGTCGGGGCCGTTTGGTTTCACGCTGGGCGGCACCAGCTTCAACATTCCCGGCTTCATGGTCTGGATGGCGGTGCTGTATTGCGCGGCCGGCAGCATCATCACGCACTACATCGGCCGGCCGCAGATCCGGCTCAATTTCCTGCAGCAGCGTTACGAGGCCGACTTCCGCCACCACCTGGTGCGGGTGCGCGAGTACAGCGAATCGATTGCGCTCGACAAGGGCGAGACCGTCGAGCGCGTGCACCTGGAAAGCCGCTTTTCCACCGTGCTGGGCAACTACCTGACCCTGATCAGGAAGCAGAAAAACCTGATCTGGTTCACCAACTTCTTTGGCCAGGCCGCCGTGGTGTTTCCCTTTGTCGTGGCCGCCCCGCGCTTTTTCAGCGGTGCCATCCAGCTCGGCCAGCTGATGCAGATCTCATCGGCCTTCGGCCGCGTGCAGGACTCGCTGAGCTGGTTTGTCGACAACTACAGCAGCCTCGCCGCCTGGCGCGCCACGACCGACCGGCTGACCAGTTTTGAAGAGAGTTTTACGACCCTGGCCCAGACGCGGCAAGCGCAGACAGCTATGAATTCAGTAGCAACCAGCGAATCGGCCACCAGCCTGGACACGCAGGACCTGACCCTGGCGCTGCCCACCGGGGCGGTGTTGCTGGAAGGTGTCTCGCTGCATGCCGAGGCCGGCGAGAACGTGTTGATCAAGGGCCCGTCGGGCAGCGGCAAATCGACGTTGTTTCGTGCGCTGGCCGGCATCTGGCCCTTCAGCCGCGGTCGCACCGTGCTGCCGGCCAACACCATGTTCATCCCGCAGCGCCCCTACTTCCCGAACGGCAGCCTGCGCGATGCGCTGGCCTATCCGCAACCGGCCGCCAGCTACAGCGACGCGCAACTGCGGCAGGCGCTGGAAGACGCCCTGCTGCCCAAACTGACGCAGCGCCTCGATGACGAGGACGCCTGGAGCCAGAAACTCTCGGGCGGGGAGCAGCAGCGCCTGGCGATTGCCCGCGTGCTGCTGAAAAAGCCGGCCTGGCTGTTTGCCGACGAAGCCACCAGCGCGCTCGACGAGGATGCTGAAAAAACACTCTATGAACGGCTGCTGGTCCAGACCCGTCAAGCCGGAGGCGCTATTGTTTCCATAGCACACCGACCCACGGTGGCGGCGTTCCACGGCAAGCGCTGGGAACTTGAAAAACTGCCCGAAGGCGCAGCTGCGCTGTACCGGCTGACGGAAACCCGCGCCTGATCAGCGCCTGGACAGAGCGGCCGCATAGGCCGCATAACCGCGCAAGCGCAGCTCGCAGGCCGGGCACTGGCCGCAGCCATAACCCCAGGCCTGGCGGTGCGTGCGGTCGCCGAGGTAGCAGGTGTGGGTGTGTTCGATGATGAGTTGCACCAACGCCTGGCCGCCCAGCGCTTCGGCCAGCGCCCAGGTCGCCGCCTTGTCTATCCACATCAGCGGGGTTTCGATCAGGAAACGTTTGTCCATGCCCAGCGACAAGGCCAGCTGCATGGCTTTCATGGTGTCGTCGCGGCAATCGGGGTAGCCTGAAAAATCGGTCTCGCAGACCCCTGTGACCAGCACCTGCAGGTCGCGCCGGTAGGCCAGCGCCGCCGCCAGCGTCAGGAACAGCAGGTTGCGCCCGGGCACAAAGGTGTTGGGCAGGCCCGAACTCTCCATCCTGAACGCCGTGTCGCGCGTGAGTGAGGTTTCGCTGACCTGGCCCAGCACGGCGAGGTCCAGCAGGTGATCTTGCCCGAGCTTGTGCGCCCACTGCGTAAACTGCGACCGGATCTCGCGCAGCACCACCAGGCGCGCCTGCAACTCGACGCTGTGGCGCTGGCCGTAGTCGAAACCCACGGTTTCCACACGTTCATATTTCGACAGCGCCTGGGCCAGGCAGGTGGTGGAGTCCTGCCCACCGGAGAACAGGACGAGGGCGGTGGTGTGCATAGGGGGAAAGCAGTCAGGGCATGGTGCGGAGCGGTTATTGTGCCGCGCCGCCTAAAACCGGTAACTGGCGGACACGCTCAACACATGGTTGCGGCCGGCGGCCGGCTCGAAATAGCGGCCATTGCCTTCGTTGACGATGACCGAGCCCGCGTACTTGCGGTCGGTCAGGTTGTCGAGGCGGGCTGCGGCCGACAGGGTCCAGCGATTGATTTCGGCCACGTAGCCGATATGGGCGCCCAGCGTGACAAAGGACGCCGCCGCATCGCTGTTGAAATCGTTGACGGCCACGCTGCCGAGGTAACGCGCGTCGACACCGGCGCGCCAGCCGGTGGGCGGCCGCCAGCCCAGCTCGGCCGCCAGCGCCGTGCGGGCCGTCCCCGGGATGCGATTGCCGGCGGGCACCAGCGCGGCCGGACACTGGCCACCGATACAGGCAAAGGCATCGCGGTACCTGGCGTCCAGCAGCGTATAGGACAGCTGCGCCAGCCAGTGGCGTGCCGGCGTGATGCTGCCGGCCAGTTCCAGCCCGCGGCGGCGCGTGGCACCGGCGTTCTGGAAGGTGCTGCGTCCGCCGATGTTGCTCTGCGTGACAATTTCATCCCGGGTCGCGGTGTGAAAAACCGCCAACGTGGATTCGACGCGGGGCAGGGTGCCAGCGACACTGTGCCATTTGACGCCCGCCTCGAGGTTGTCGCTGCGTGACGGACGCAGCGCAAAGTTCAGCCCGGTGCCGACCGGCCGGTAAGCCAGCTCGTTGAAGGTCGGTGTTTCAAAACCACGTCCCGCCGCCGCGTACACCCGCCACTGTTCCGACGGCGCAAAGGTCACGCCGGCGGCCGGCAGGGTGGCGCTGTAGCGCACGCTGCCGCTGTCGTCGCGATTGGTCCCGACGATGTAACGGTCCGCGGAACTGAAGCGCACCAGGCTGTGGCGCACCCCGGCATTCACGGTCCAGCGCGCGTCTGGCTTCCAGGTCGCTTGAACATAGGGGTCGAGGCTGGTGACGCGGTTGTCTTCCTCGCGCCGCAAGGCACCCTGCACGCCCAGCGTGGCGCCCTGAAAATTTTGCCAGCCGCGCCGCGTTTCGTTCATCGTGTCATACGCCAGGCCGCTGACAATTTCCAGCGGGCGCTGCGCCAACGCCGTGCGTGTGGTCCAGCGCGCATCGAGACCGCCGTAGTTACGGTCCAGCCCGATCACGCCGCCGGGGTGCAAGGGGTTGTTTTGAGGCCCCGTCGGAATGGCCTGGAACTGCGTGGTGGCACGCTCGCCGCCATACATCATCAGCCGCAGCTGGTTGTCGGCATTGACCCGATGCTCATACACCGCGCCGAGCTGGCTCTGCCGCACGGTCTTGCGGGTGTTGAAGGTGGTCGCCGAGGCATCGGCACTGCGCGGTGCAACATCGAACTGCGCGCGGCTCAGGCCCAGCGGATCCTGCGCCTCCACCGACACGGTATTGGCCAGCAGGGTCAGCTTGCGATCGCTGTCCAGCGCCCAGTCCAGCCGCAGGTTGGCCCCCTCGCGTTCGGCGGAGCTGTGCGCACGATAGCCATCGGTGCTCAGGCGCCCGGCGCTCAGCACATACCCCAGCGCCCCGGCGGCACCGCTGGCCTTCATGTCGAAACGCCTGAGGCCATGGGAGCCTGTCGCCGCGCTGCTGCTCACCACCGGGCTGCCCTGGCCTTCTTCGGTGAAGACCTGCATGACACCGCCCGACGAGTTGCCGTACAGCACCGAAAAAGGCCCACGCAGCACCTCGATGCGGCCGACCGACGCGAGGTCGATGTGCGAGAGCTGGCCCTGGCCATCGGGCATGGTCGCGGGAATGCCGTCCACATACAGGCGCACGCCGCGCACGCCGAAGGTGGAACGCGCGCCAAACCCGCGCACCGACAGTTGCAGGTCCTGCGCCTGGTTCTGCCGGTCGCGCGCCAGCAGGCCGGGCACCAGCGTCAGGCTTTCCGACAGGTTGAGCTGCGCGCGCCCATCGCTGCGGATGCGCTCGCCGTCGAGCACATCGACCGAGGCCGGCACGTCGAAGGGCGGCAGTTCCGTGCGTGTGGCCGTAACGCTGATGGGTGCGAGCGTCTGGGCGCTGGCCGGCGCCGGCGCCACCCAGCCCGCCACCAGGGCGGCGGCAAGGGCGTGCGGACAGGAGAATAAACGGGTCATGGTGCTTCCTGCGCCATCACCCCCAAGGCAAATGGCAAATGGCAAATGGCAAATGGCAAATGGCAAATGGCAAACGACAAAAGGCAGATGCCGGATGGTAGGGCATGCAGACCTCGAGCAGGCGGGGCCTTCCAGAGGCCCCCTACTTCGGGGTCACTGAAATCTGTATCGACGCGTACCAGGCGGCCAGGTCGTCGATCTCCTGGTCGGTCAGCGGTTTGGCAATCACGCCCATCACCTCGTGCTGGCGTTTGCCGCTGCGGTAGTTTTTCAGCTGCTCCACCGTGTAGATGGCCGGCTGTCCTGCGAGGTTGGGCGCATTGGGCAACTGGCTCAGGCCCAGCGGGCCGTGGCAGGTGACACACAGGGCCGCCGCCCGCGCCTGGCCGGCCACCGGGTCACGCGCCTGGGCAACCAGGGGCTGCGCCATGGCGCAGCCCATCAGCAGGCCAAGCCTCGCCAGCGTCGAAAAAGAAGTCATCGCGGGCCTTTCGAAAAAGCAGCGCGCCCGAACCGCCGGTTCAGGCGCGCTGCACGATGAGATTGAGATCGAACGCCAACGCCTGGCTCAGGGTCCGGTGTAACTGATGCGGTAGATCGCGCCGGCAAAATCGTCCGACACCAGCAGGGAGCCGTCGGGCAGGTTGGCCACGTCCACCGGCCGGCCGCGGTACTGGCGCGTCTCGGGGTCCAGCCAGCCCTCGGCAAACACCTCGGTCTTGTCGGCCGAACCGTTGGCCTTGAGGCTGGTGAACATGATGCGCGCGCCTATCGGCTCGGTGCGGTTCCAGGAACCGTGCTGTGCCGAAAAGATGCCACCCTGGTACTTGGCCGGGAATTTCTTGCCGGTGTAGAAGGTCAGGCCCAGATCGGCTGCATGCGCGTCGGTCAGGACCTCGGCAGCGGTCACATTGGGTGGCAGCGGGTCCTTGTCGTAACCATGCTCGGTGATGCGGGTCTTGCCCTGGATCCAGGGGTAACCGAAGAACTGGCCGGCCTTGGTGACCCGGTTGATTTCACCGGCGGGAATCAGGTCGCCCATGCCGTCGGTCTGGTTGTCGGTGAACCACAACTCATTGTTCTTCGGATTGAATTCCAGCCCCACGGAGTTGCGGATGCCGCGCGCATAGACCTCTCGCTTGCTGCCGTCAAACGGGTTCATGCGGACAATCCCGCCGATGCCCAGCCCGTCATACAGCTTGAGCTTGTCGCGCGGCTGCACGTTGTGCGGTTGCCCCAGCGTGATGTACAGCATGCCGTCCTTGCCGACCCGGCAGGTGCGCGCGCCGTGGTTGTAGCTTTCTTCCTCCACCGGAATCAGCTTGCCCTGCGGCACCACCTCGATGACCGCCACGTCCGGGCCTTCATAGAAAAACTCGGCCGCCGGAAAATTGAGCACCCGGTTGTGTTCGGCCACGATCAGGAAACCGTCCCGCGTCCAGCAGACCCCATTGGGCACGCTGAACTTGAGCGAGGGCGCAAACGACTTCACCTCGGTGGCCATCTCGCCGCTGTTGCGGTTGGTCACGGCCCAGACCGTGGTCTTGCGCGTGCCGACAAACAGCATGTTGGTCGACGGCGCCACCGCCATGTGGCGGGCATCGGGCACCACCGCGTACAGGGAAATCTTGAAGCCTGGTGGCAGCTTGATGCGCTTGAGGTTTTCGCGGATGGCGTCCGCATTCGGCCCGGTCTGCGGCACGACCGGAATGTTCAGGTCCGTCGTCGCCACCTTCATCTGCTTGAGTTTTTCGATGTTCGCCGGCGGCCCCACTGGAGCCGCCGGCGGCACCTGAGCCATCGCCATGCCTGCCAGACCCAGAAGTGCAGCGGCAAGCGCACAAGACCTTGTTTTTGTATCCACAACAGCCTCCTCGATATAAACAGATGCCGAGTTTCCGCGGATGGAAGTCACCCGCGCAGCACTGAACCTGAAAATACAGGAGGCACTTTCCCTCCAGGAACTTCGCGAGAAAGCGTTGCCTTCTGCGCCCGCCCCGATGCGCCCAGCCAGCCTTGACAGGTTGGAACGAATGCTAGTCCTGCCTTTTTTTCCTGGCAAGCAGTGACGAAGGTCGCGCGGCCCGGATTTCACGCCAGAGCGGTGTTTACCCTAGGGGCTATTTCTGCCGCGCATGATCCATGTCAATCACGCTGCGCGGCATCAAATCCCGAGGAAACCAAACCTGAGTTCCGGCCGTTGCCCGTCGATCAGCTCGGCGATGGCCTTGCCCGACCCGGCGCCGTGGGTCCAGCCCAGCGTTCCGTGGCCGGCGTTCACCCAGAGCTTGCCGACCTGGGTCCTGCCGATGCAGGGAATGTTGGTTGGCGTCGCGGGACGCAGGCCTGCCCAGAAGTTGGGCTGGCCGCCCTGTGCCTCATTGCGGGTGTCGCACACGCCCGGCAACACCTGCTCGATGCGGTCGGCCAGCATCTGGCAGCGCGCCCTGGCCAGCGGCGTGTCCAGCGACAGGCTGTAACCCGCCACCTCGATGGTGCCGGCGACACGCAGGGTGTCCCCCAGACGGCTGATGGCGCACTTGACCTCGTCATCGATGGTGCTGACCCAGGGCGCGAGTTCGGGCTTGAGCAGCTTGAAGGTGGCGCTGTAGCCCTTGCCCGGATAAATGGACAGGTCCACACCGACCGTGCGCAGCAAGGGGGCCGACCAGGAACCACAGGCCACCACGAAGGCGTCGGCACGCCACGACAGCAACTCGCCGGTGCTGCGCTTCCGTAGCTTGACCGCGCTGATCTCGCCGCCGGTTTTCTCCAGCCGCACGATGTCGTGTTCGTAGACAAACTGCACGCCGGCCGCTGCGCACCGACGCGCCAGTTCCTGGGTGAACACCCGCGCGTCACCGCTTTCGTCGCTGGCGGTGTAGGTGGCGCCCACGATGTGATCGGCAAACGAGCGGTAGGCCGGTTCGATGGCAAACAGCTCGCTGGGGCGGATCACCTGGCGGTCCACGCCGAAGCTGCGCATCAGCGCGGCGGCCTCGGCCGCTGCGTCAAACGACTTCTGGTCGGTGTAGTAATGCGCGATGCCGCGCTCCAGCCGGTTGTAGGCAATGCCGGTGCCCTGCACGATGTCCTTGAGCGCTGCGTGGCTGTAGGCGCCCAGCGCCACGATCTGCTCGACATTGCGGCGAAAGGCCGTGTCGCTGCACTGGCTTAAAAACTCCAGGCCCCAGCGCCACTGGCGCCAGTCCAGCCGGGGCCGGAACAGCAACGGTGCATCGCTGCGAAACATCCATTTCAGCAGCTTGGCCGGCGCCTCCGGGTTGGCCCAGGGCTCGCAGTAGCTGACAGAGATCTGCGCGGCATTGGCAAAACTGGTTTCCATGGCGGCGCCGCTCTGGCGTTCGACCACCGTCACCTCGTGCCCGCGCTGGGCCAAATGCCAGGCCGTACTGACACCGATGATTCCGGCGCCCATCACAATGATTTTCATGGGCGCTAGTCTGGAGGAGCTTGCCGCAAATTAACAGTATCGTTAAACTCTTTGGCAAATCATTAGGAAGGCTAATAAGCCTATGTACGATCCCCTTGCCCTCGAATGCCTGGCCGCCATTGTCGAAGAAGGCGGTTTTGAGCGTGCCGCCCAGCGTCTGAACGTCACCCAATCGGCCATCTCGCAGCGCCTGCGGGTGCTGGAGGGCCAGGTCGGCGCCATCCTGATCGTGCGCAGCCGGCCGCTGCAAGCCACCTCGGCCGGCAAACTGCTGCTCAAACACACACGCCAGCTTCGCCTGATACGCGCCGACCTGGAACGCGACCTCAAGGAGCTGGCGCCGGGCCTGTCGGGCGGCGTCCGCGAGGAAGAGCGCATCTCGATTGCGGTCAACGCGGACAGCATTGCAAGCTGGGCGCTGGACGCCCTGACCGGCCTCGTCAGACAGGGCCTGCCCGTCGAGATCATCGTCGACGACCAGGACTTCACGCACGACTGGCTGCGCCAGGGCCATGTGCTGGGCTGCGTCACCACCCTGAAGCAGGCGCTGCGCGGCTGCAAGGTGGCCCAGCTCGGCGCCATGAACTATGTCGCCGTGGCCGGGCCGGCTTATGCAAAAAACCACCTGCCCGGCGGGCTGGACGCGTCGAATTTTCGCGCCCTCACCTATGTGGCGTTCAACCGCAAGGACGACATGCAAAGCGAGTTTGTCGCCCGGGCCGTCGGCCTCAAGCGGGTTTCGTTGAGCCAGCTGTTTGTCCCCAGCTCCGAGGGGCAGCTGCGCGCCGCCCTGGCTGGATGGGGGGTCAGCGTGTTGCCGGAGCTTCTCGTGCGCGGCTTGATCGACGACGGCGAGCTGGTCAATGTCGCGCCCCAGCACACGCTGCCGGTGCAGCTGTTCTGGCACTGCTGGAACCTGGAATCGGCTGTGCTGGACTCGATCTCCGCCGCGCTGACCTCCGAAGCCGACAAGCTGCTGCACTGAGCCCGGCCGTCTTTGCGCGAAAATGGCGGTTTGTCATTCCACCAAGACCCGCCATGAACATCGAAAAAGACACCGCCGTGACCCTGCGCTTCAAGGTCTCCGAAATCGGGGGCAAGCTGATTGAAGAAAGCAAGGAGCCCATGGTTTACCTGCACGGAGGGTATGGCAACACCTTGCCCAAGATCGAGGAAGCACTGGAAGGAAAAACACGCGGCTACCAGACCACGCTGGAACTGCAACCCGAAGACGCCTTTGGCCTGCGTGACGAAGCGCTGCTGCGAACCATTCCAAAAAGCCAGTTCCCGCCCGGCGTGAAAGTCGGCGGCCAGCTCGAAGGCCGCGACAACGACGGCAAGACGCATGCCTTCACCGTGACAAAAATCAAGGGCGACACCGTCATGATGGACGGCAACCACCCGCTGGCCGGCAAGGCGCTGCGTTTCAGCCTGACCGTTACCGATGTGCGCAAGGCCAGCGATGAAGAAATTGCGCACCGCCATGTGCATGGCGAGCACGGGCATCACCACTGAACTGAAGGGTCAGGCAGGCCGCCTCAGGCCTTCCTGAGGTAACAGGCCTTGAGCATGAGGCTGCCGGCGCCCATCTTGCAGTCCACCTCACGGTCGCCGCCGGCCAGCTGGACAAAAAACCGGTTGCCAGTCATGCACGGAAAGTTGCTGCATGCGCTTAGGGTTCATCAACAATCTCCGCTTGGTACTTGCAGGAGAAACCTGTCGCAGCAGTCCTGCCTTCGTGGCTGGGGTCAGCGCGGGTGCGCTCGGCCAACGGCAAAAGAAAACCGGCGTGCACCGTGCCTGAAGTCGCAATCAGCATCAGCCCAAGCTGGACACCCTCAGACTCAACAAGCGCTACATCACAGGCAGAACCCGATCGCCACCACGCTTGACCCTGGGATGGGGGTCTTTCACCGGCACTGGTGAGATCAAGAAATACCGCAAGACTTCAGCCCAACCAAGCCTTGATGCGTGAGCCGAACACTTCGCGGCTGATGCCATAGCGGTCATGGAGCGTAGGCAAAGCGCCGGCATCCAAGAACGCATCCGGCAAGCCGGCTAGCTTGAAACTTGCCGGCTGGACACTGTGGCGGAGCAGCGCGCTAGCCACAGCTTCCCCAAGGCCGCCGACAACAGAATGATTTTCAGCCACCACCACCAGCCGGTGCTTGTAGCGCACGGCCTCCACGATGGTTGCTTCGTCCAGCGGCTTGATTGTCGGGCAGTGCAGCACTGCGACGTCGACCTTGTCTGCGGCCAGGTCCTTGGCGACTTCCAGTGCGCGCATGGTCATGATGCCGCTGGCAATCACCAAGACGTCGGCGCCTTCGCGGAGCATCTTGGCCTTGCCCAGCTCAAACTTGTAGCCTTCAATCTCATCAAGCACCAGCGGCACGTTCCCTCGAAGTATGCGCATATAAACCGGCCCCTTGTGTTCGGCAATCTGCGGCACTGCCTGTTCGAGGTCGAGCGCGTCACACGGATCAACGACGGTCAGCCCAGGTATGGCGCGCATCATGGCCAAGTCCTCGGTCGCCTGGTGGCTAGGACCGTAACCGGTGGTCAGGCCGGGCAGCGCGCAGCAGATCTTGACGTTAAGGTTCTCCTCGGCGATCACCTGGTGGATGAAGTCGTAGGCCCGTCGTGTCCCGAAGACCGCATAAGTGGTGGCAAACGGAACCAGCCCTTCCTTCGCCATGCCGCCGGCTGCTCCCATGAGAAGCTGCTCGGCCATCCCCATCTGGAAGAAGCGTTCAGGATAGGCCTGGGCGAACAGGTGCAGGTCAGTGTATTTGGCCAGATCCGCAGTCAAGCCGACGACATCGGTGCGCGAGGCCGCGTATTCCACCAGCGCCTTGCCAAACGGAGCAGCCTTCACGCGCTGCCCCTCTGAAGCGATGGAGGCGATCATCGCCGAGGTGGTGAGGCGAGGCTTTTTCTCTACGACGGTGTTCATGCCGATGCTCCTGCGACGTAAGGGGTGGGTTGGTTTTGATCCAGAATGTCGAGGGCCTGCTGCCACTCGGGCGGATCGACGCGAATGAAGTGGTTTTTCTCGCGCTGCTCAAGGAAGGGCACGCCCTTGCCCATGAGCGTATCGAACAGGATCACGCGAGGCTTACCCTCCTTCAGAGCGCGGGCGGTGTCAAAAGCGGCATGCACTGCGGACAGGTCATTGCCCTTCACGCGCTGCACATGCCAGCCAAAGGCCGCCCATTTGTCCGCCAGCGGCTCGAAACCCAGCACCGCGGTCGAGGGGCCGTCTGCCTGCTGGTTGTTGACGTCGACCAGGCAGATCAGGTTGTCAAGGCGATGGTGCGCAGCGGCCATGGCCGCCTCCCAGGTCGAGCCCTCGTCGAGCTCACCGTCGGACATGGAGTTGTAGATGAAGGCCGGATTCTTCTTGTGCTTGAGTCCCAGCGCCATACCAACGCCGATCACAAGGCCCTGACCCAGCGAACCGCCGGAGATTTCCATGCCCGGGGTGTAGCTGGCCATGCCCGACATGGGCAGGCGGCTGTCGTCGCTGCCGTAGGTCTCAAGCTCGCTCTCGGGGATCACGCCCGCCTCGATCAGCGCGGCGTAGTGAGCGATGGCATAGTGGCCGTGCGAAAGCAGGAAACGATCGCGGCCCTCCCATTCAGGGTCCCGGGGGCGCAGATTCAGCGCGTGGCGGTAGGCTACGGCAAGCACGTCAGCCCAGCCCAGCGCCTGGCCGATGTAGCCTTGTCCCTGCACCTCGCCCATACGCACGGCATAGCGGCGGATGCGCCACGCGGCCGAGGCCAGCATCGTGGAGGAATGGTTCATTGAAATGACTCCTGTTAAAAAATGAAAATTGGATAGTTCGGCTTCAGCGCACGATGCTGGCCGGCACGTAGGACACCAGGGCAAGCACGCCGAACGCCACGAGGTAGAAAGGACCCAGTTCGCGCACCGTCTGCCCCACCTTGACCTTGGCCAGTGCGCTGGTGATGAACAAGGTGGTTCCGACAGGAGGGGTGTACAGGCCGATGGCGAGGTTCACAACCATCATGATTCCGAGCTGCGTCATGTCCATGCCAATGCTTTGCGCCAGCGGCACGAACACGGGCGTCAGCAGCAATATCGCGGCCGGCAGGTCGATAAACATGCCCAGGAAAAGCATCATCAGGTTCATCAGCAGGATGACCAGCCATTTGACATGGACGTTGGCCTGCACCCACTGGGCGATGCCCTGCGGCATCTGGTCGTAGGTAAGCAGCCAGCCGATGGCAGCTGAGGCCATGATCACCAGCAGCACCACGCCGGTGGCCAAGCCCGCCTGAACGATCGCGTTGTTCAGTCGCTTCCAGCCCAGGTCGCGGTAGATCAGGGCCGACACCAGGCCGGCGTACAGCGTGGACAGCACTGCCACTTCGGTCGGCGTGGCGATGCCAAAGCGCAGGAAGATGATGATCAGCACTGGCAGCACGACGGCTGGCGACGCATAGAGCATGTGCCGGCTGAACGCGACGCGGTTGAACGGCGAAGTGTCGCGCGGCAGTTGGCGACGCCAGCCCACCCACCAGCACGCGGCCATGAAGCCGCCGCACATCAACAGCCCCGGAAGCACCCCAGCGACAAATAGCGAAGCGATCGAGGCGTTGGACGTCAGCGCGAACAGGATCATCGGGATCGACGGTGGAATCAGGATGTCGATCGTGGCCGCCGCCGCCAGCGTGGCCGCCGAGAATGCCGGCGGGTAGCCCAGCCGCTTGTGCCAGGGGATCATCAGCGAGCCGATCGCCGAGGCGTCGGCAACCGCCGAGCCCGACACACCGCCAAACAGCGTGGACGACAGCACGCCTACCTGCGCCGGTCCGCCGTGGAAACGGCCGATCAGCGCGGACAACACCCCCACCAGCGCCTCGCCCAGCTTGCCGCCCATCATGAGAGTGCCGGTCAGCATGAAAAAGGGGATGGCGATCAAAGGGAAGCTCTGGACTTGCGCCACCATCTGCTGCACGAGCAGGTCGAGGGGTACCTTGTCAGAGGTAGCGGCCGCGGCCATGGCTGCCGCCAGCAGCGCGTGCGCGATGGGCATGGCGGCCACGGCCGTGACCATGAAAACGAGGAGGATCAGTGCGCTCATGAGTTCTTTCGTGGGGTGGCGTGTTACCAGTGCGCCGTAGGGACTTGGTCGCCGACGGATTCGCTGGGCTGCACCTGCATGAACCAGGCGCGCCAGGCCGATTGCGCAGCCAGCAGCCCCAGCAAGGCCATTCCAACCATCACACAGGCATAGGTGATGGAGCCGGGCACTTGCAGGATGGGAGACTTCTCGTCATGCACCACGTCCAGCATTCGGAAAGTGGCGACGGCAAGCGTGAAGTAGAGGCCGGCTACCACCAACCAGCTGAGCGTGGCGGTGATGCGTCGCGCGCGGCCGGACACCGCCTCCATCAGGAAGGTGGTGGCGATGTGCGCGCCTTGCAGGGACGCGAGCACCACGCCAGCCATCACCAGCCAGGGGAACAGCAACTCGGGCACCTCATTGGCCCATTGCACGCTGGAGCCGGTGGCGTACCGCAGCACAGTGTTGGCAACCAGGATCACGAAGATCACCGCGGTGGACAGCCACAGCACGACACGGCAAAGGACGGCCACGCTGCGGTCGACCGCGCTGTATTCGGTGGTTTTCATTACGACTTCTCCAGAATGAGGGCGCGCCCGCGCATTTGCTGCAGGGCGCCGCAAGGCAGGATTACTTCGCGCGCGCCGCGGCGACAACCTTCTTGACGTATGTGCCGATGTTGCTGGCCATCCACTTGTCGGTCACCTCGGCCGTGGCCTTGGCGAAGGCGGCCTGGTCCGGCGTGGTCACCTGCACGCCCTTGGCCTTGAGGTCCGCCAGCAGCTTGTCATCGGCCTCCTGAGACAGTTTTCGCTGCAAGGCGGTGGCCTCGACGGCTGCTTCCTGCACGGCCTTCTTGTCAGCGTCGGAGAGCTTGTCCCAGGTTCGCTTGCTCATAAGCAAAGGCGTCATCTGGAACTGGTGACTGGTCAGTGCGAGGTGCTTCTGGACCTCGTACAGCTTGCTGGCATGAATGTTCACCAGCGGGTTTTCCTGACCATCGACCACACCTTGCTGCAACGCGACGTAAAGCTCGGCGAACTTGACCTGCTGCGACTCCGCGCCCAAGGACTTCATGATGTCCACCAGCGTCGCATCGGGCGGCACGCGCATCTTCAGGCCTTTCATGTCCTCGACCTTGTTGATCGGGCGTTTGCTGTTGGTCATGTGGCGGATGCCGTTATCCCAGGTTCCCAAAAGGACCATGCCTTTTTCGAGAGATCGGTCGGCCAGCTCCTTGCCCAGCGGACCGTCCAGCAACTTGAAAGCGGCAGCGGGCGTCGAGAACAGGAACGGCATGCCGTAGGCGTTGTATTCAGCCACGGTATTGGCCACAGCGCCTTGGGAATTGGCCGACATGTCCAGTGCGCCGGTGCGCAATGCCGTCATCATCGCGGCGTCATCACCCAGCTGCGCCGACGGGGCCACCTGCACCTCGATGCGGCCAGCGGTCTTGGCCTTCAGGACGTCGGCGAATTTAACGGATGCTTCGTGTCGTGGATTGCCCGGTGCGGCGCCGTGGCCCAGCGTGAGCTTGATGGCCTGGGCCTGGACGGCCAGCGGCAGCACGGCGCAGGCGGTCAGGCCGATCAGGGTACGGGTGAAAGTCTTGCGTTGCATGGATTGTCTCCTTGGTTGTAATTGCTGGAACTGATGAATCAATGAATAAGCATCCCGCCGTTCACGTCCAGCGTGACGCCAGTGCAGTAGGCCGACAGGTCACTGCCCAGGAATACGCAGACGCCGGCCACGTCGTCGGCGCGACCGAGGCGGTTCAGTGGAATCGTCTGGGCGATTTCCTTCTTTTGCTCGGGCGAGAGCTTGCCCTGCGTGATGTCGGTCTCAATCAGACCGGGCGTGATGCAGTTGATGCGGATGCCCTCCGGACCGAATTCGCGGGCCATGGCGCGGGCCAGACCCAGCACGCCGGCTTTGGCCGCGGAGTAATGCGGACCACCGAAGATGCCGCCACCACGCTGCGCGGACACCGACGAGATGCAAACGATAGAGCCCGCCTGCTGCTGGCGCATGGCCGGCAGCACGGCCTGAGACATGTACAGCGTGCCGCGCAGGCTCACGTCCAGGATGCGGTCGTAGTCGGCACCGGTGATCTCCAGCGTCTTGACCGGCTGGGTGATCCCGGCGTTGTTCACCAGAATGTCGATGCGGCCAAAAGCCTCGAGCACCTTGGCGGTGGCGGCCTCGCAGGCGGCCTTGTCCGTCACGTCGGCCACAAAGCCCAGGTGGCCGGCGCCCAGGCGCGCGGCGGCCGCGGCGGGCTCGGCGCGCGCCAAGTCCATGATGACCACGCGGGCGCCCTGCGCGGCCATCTGGCGGGCGGTGGCAAAGCCCAAGCCGTTGATACCTGCACCGCCGGTAATCACGGCGACCTTGTCTTTAAGCAGCATCTGAGTTGTCTCCATTGGGGATTGTTTTGAACAGCCGGGGTCTGCAGCAATCGCGGGCTCCCGGTTCGTGCTGCGAATGATCTTCGACGGCTAGGTTTAAAACAAGCGATGTGTTTTCAGCTTAAGATGACAGTTCGTCACCTTAAGTCAGGGTTCACCCCATGCCCGCCGTACCGCCCGCTCCCAACCTGCTTGCTTTTGAAGCTGTCGCACGTCGCAGAAGCTTCGCCCTCGCCGCCGCTGAACTGCACCTGACCGCATCAGCCATCAGCCACCAGGTGGCGCGGCTGGAAAGCCACCTGGGCGTGCGACTTTTCGAACGAAGCGCCCACGGTGTGCGCCTGAGTGCAGCGGGCGAGCAGTATCTGGCGCGGGTGGGTGGCGCCTTGTCGGCCATCGCCGCAGCGACGGAGGACCTGCGCCAGGGCGTGGGAAACAGTCTGTATGTGCACTGCGCGCCCAGCATTGCGAGTCTTTGGCTCATGCCGCGGCTGCGGGCATTTTCCGAGGCTTTTCCGAACATCGCACTGAATCTATCGGCCGCCCACACCCGAAGCGACTTCGCGCTGGGACAGGCGGATATTGACATCCGCTACGGCGTGCCCCCGTGGGACGATCTGATTGTCGAACCCTTGTTCGAGGAACGCATCGTTCCGCTGGCCAGCCCGGCGTTCATCAAAGAACACCGTCTCAAGCGGATAGAGCAATTGACCGAGGTGCCACTCATTCAGAGCAATGTCAGCGTGGTCCAGTGGCCCGACTGGTTCGCAGCGTTTTCAAATCAGCGCGCGCCTGACCGCTTTCCGGTGCGCTTCGACCGCGCTCAGATGTCGCTGGATGCTGCTACCCAAGGGCTGGGGGTGGCCCTCGAGAGCACCACCATCGGTGGATTGCATCTGTCCGAGGGAAAACTGCGGCCGGTGTTCGGTCTCGACAAGGCGATTCGGGTCAAGGCCCACTTCGCGGTCTACCCCGTGCGGCATGCCAAGCGACCCGCGGTGGAGGCTTTTCTGTCGTGGCTCCATCGCGAAGCGGCTCGGTCGGCGGGTCGTTAGTTGACCCTCGTTCGATCAGCGCAAGAAACCATACTTCGGGCTGGCACAACCTCCAGCCGTCCGTCTCGAAAATCCCACGACCCGCAAACCCGCCTGGATGCTGGAGCCGTGTTTACGACTTTAATTGCTCGGAATAATTTCATGCAGCCGCAAATCCGTCACTCTACGGTGACGGATTTCGCCAGGTTTCTTGGCTTGTGCAGCCGCCTAACTTCCCGGCGGGAAGTGAGCGTCCACCAAACCGCGCAGCGCGCTTTCGCGCGCCGTTCCCGTCATTCGACGGTCACGCTCTTTGCAAGATTGCGCGGCTTGTCCACATCCGTGCCGCGTGCCACCGCTGTGTGATACGCCAGCAACTGCAGCGGCACCACATGCAGCAGCGGGCTCAGGGCGCCGTAATGCTCGGGCATGCGGATGACGTGGATGCCGTCGCCGCTCTCTATTTTGGTGTCGGCGTCGGCCAGCACGTACAACACGCCGCCACGCGCCCGCACTTCCTGCATGTTGCTCTTGAGTTTTTCCAGCAAGGCGTCGTTGGGCGCGACGGTGACCACCGGCATGGCGCTGGTAACGAGCGCCAGCGGGCCGTGTTTGAGTTCGCCGGCCGGGTAGGCCTCGGCGTGGATGTAGCTGATTTCCTTGAGCTTGAGCGCGCCTTCGAGCGCAATCGGGTAATGCAGGCCGCGCCCCAGGAACAGGGCGTTTTCCATCTTGGCAAAATCTTCGGCCCAGCTGATGACCTGCGGCTCCAGCGCCAGCACGGCTTGCAGGGCGGCCGGCAGATGGCGCATGGCCTTGAGGTGGCCCTCTTCCTCCTGCTCACTCAGCAGGCCCTTGCTTTGCGCCAGCGCCAGCGTGAGAAGGAACAGGCCGGCCAGCTGGGTCGTGAAGGCTTTTGTCGAGGCCACGCCGATTTCGACGCCGGCACGGGTGATGTAGGCCAGCTTGCACTCGCGCACCATGGCGGAGGTGGACACGTTGCAGATGGTCAGCGTCTGTGTCATGCCCAGGGATTGCGCGTGGCGCAACGCGGCCAGCGTGTCGGCGGTTTCGCCGCTTTGCGTGATGGTGACCACCAGCGTCTTGGGGTTGGGGACCGAGGAGCGGTAGCGGTATTCGCTGGCCACTTCCACCTGCGTCGGAATCCGGGCGATGGATTCCAGCCAGTACTTGGCGGCGCAGCCGCTGTAGTAGCTGGTGCCGCAGGCCAGGATGAGCACGGAGTCGATGTCCTTGAACACGCGGTAAGCGTCGTCGCCGAAGAGTTCGGGAACGATGCCTTCAACGCCTTCAAGCGTGTCGGCAATGGCGCGCGGCTGCTCGAAGATTTCCTTTTGCATGTAGTGGCGGTACGGGCCAAGCTCGGCCGCGCCGCTGTGCGCCTGCACGGTTTTGACCTCGCGCTGGACGGCCTTGTGGTCACGGTCAATGACCCAGTATTTGCCCAGCTGGATGTCGACCATGTCGCCTTCTTCCAGGTAGAGGATCTGGTCGGTCACGCCGGCCAGGGCCATCGCGTCGCTGGCCAGAAAGGTCTCGCTGACGTCCTTGCCGACGCCCAGGATCAGCGGCGAGCCCGAACGGGCGCCCACCACGCGGTGCGGCTCGTCCTTGCAGAAAGCCGCAATCGCGTAGGCGCCATGCAGGCGGGCGGTGGTGGCTTGCAGGGCCTCGAACAGGTCACCATCGTAGAGGCTGTCCATCAGGTGCACGATCACTTCGGTGTCGGTCTGGCTGGCAAACACATAACCCTTGGCCTGCAGCGCGGCACGCAGCTCGTCGTGGTTTTCGATGATGCCGTTGTGCACCAGCGCCACCCTGCCCGGCTTGTGCGCGGTCGCCCCGGTGCCATGGCTGAAGTGGGGGTGGGCGTTGTGCACGGCGGGCGCGCCATGCGTGGCCCAGCGTGTGTGGGCAATGCCGGTGCCGCTTTCGAGCTGTTCCGCGCTGACCTGTTCCATCAACTCGGCCACGCGGGACGTGCTGCGCGTCCGCTTCAGGCCACCCGCATAAACGGCGACCCCGCAGGAGTCATAACCGCGGTACTCCAGCCGTTGCAGGCCCTGCACGAGGATGGGAACAATATTTCTTGTCGAAACCGACGCCACAATGCCGCACATAAACCGCTCCTGAGAAAAACAATAGGCGGATGCTAGGCGTTTCCTGTTTTTTTAAATCATCTAAATTTCTTCTTTAATGAAATTAAATTCCATAAAAATGCATTCATGGAATAATATTTCTTAATTAGTAAATTTATGGAATAAAAATGAATATTTCCATCGATGGGATTGACATCAAACTGCTTGAAGCCTTGCAGGACGATGCCTCGCAGAGCAACCAGGCCTTGGCCGCACGCGTCCATATTTCACCGCCCACCTGCCTGCGGCGTATCAAGCGCTTGCGTGACGCCGGCCTGATCGAACGCGAAATCGCCATCCTCCACGCCGACAAGCTGGCCGACACCCTGGGCCACGGCCTGACGGCGCTGGTGGAAATCACGCTTGACCGGCAGGGCACCGAACAGCAGGAAGTGTTTGAAGCCCGGGTGGTGCTCGATGGCGCCGTCCAGCAGTGCTACCGCGTCTCGCCGGGCCCGGACTTCATCCTGGTGGTGCATGTGCGCGACATGCCGGCTTACCTGGCACTCGCGCAGCGGCTGTTCAACAGCGACGCCAATGTGCGCAACGTGAAGGCATTTTTCAGCTTGAAGCGCTCGAAGTTTGAACCAAAACTGCTTCTGGCCCAATAGATTCGGGCGCCACCAGCTATTTATTCAATAGCAAACTCACACCCCCCGGCAGCTGCGCTGCCGGGGCCGGGTCCGCCTGCTGCACTTAGGCGCTGGGCTTGTTTTTGACCGGCCGCTGCCAGTTGGCAATGTTGACCTGCTTGCCGCGCGCCACGCTGAGGCCGCCGGGCGGCGTGTCCTTGGTGATCGTCGAGCCGCCGCCGACGGTGCCGCCGGCGCCTATCGTGACGGGGGCCACCAGCACGCAGTTGCTGCCGATGTGCACGTCGGCTTCGATCACGGTGCGGTGTTTGTTGGCGCCGTCGTAATTGGCCGTGATGCTGCCGGCGCCGTAGTTGACGCGTTCGCCCACCGTGGCGTCACCGAGGTAGGCCAGGTGGTTGGCCTTGGCGCCTTTGGCCAGCGTGGCGTTTTTCACCTCGACAAAGTTGCCGATGTGCACCTCGGCGCCCAGTTGCGCGCCGGGGCGCAGGCGGGCAAACGGGCCAATCAGCGCGCCTTCGCCAACCTGCACGCCGAGCTTTTCACCGTCGATGTGGGTGAAGGGGTGGATCACCGCGCCGGCGGCAATCGTCGCGTTGGCTATGCAGCAGTTGGCGCCTATGCGCACCCCGTTGCCCAGCGTCACCTCGCCGTCGAACACACAGTTCACATCAATCTCCACGTCCTGCCCGCAGGCCAGCGTGCCTCGCACGTCAAAACGCGCCGGGTCGGCGAGCCGCACGCCCTGCTCCATCAGGGCCGTGGCTTGGCGCAGCTGGTACACACGTTCGAGTTCCGCCAGCTGCACCGGGCTGTTGACACCGGCTACCTGCGCAGCATCCGTGATCTGGTGCGCGACCACGGCCACGCCGTCGGCAACGGCAAACTTCACGATGTCGGTCAGGTAGTACTCGTTCTGCGCGTTTTTGTTGTCCAGCCGGGCCAGCCAGCTGCGCAGCAGGCGCGTGGGCACGGCCATGATGCCGCTGTAGATTTCGCGGATCTCGCGCTGGGCGTCCGTCGCATCCTTGTGCTCGACGATGGCGCGCACCTGGGCGGAGGCCTCTGCGCCGGCGCGGACGATGCGCCCGTAACCGGTCGGGTCCGCCATGCTCAGCGTGAGCAGGGCCAGGCGCTGGCCGTCACACTGCGCCAGCAGGGCCTGCAGCGTGGCCGCCTGCGTCAGGGGCACGTCGCCCGACAGCACCAGCGTGACGCCGTCGTCCGCCAGCAGCGGCAGCGCCTGCTGGACCGCGTGGCCTGTGCCCAGCTGGGGTTCCTGCCGCGCGAACTGCAGCCTGGGCACGGCATGCACGCCGGCAGCGGCTTGCGTCATGCTGTTGCAAGCAGCCTCCACTTCGCCGGCACCGTGGCCCGTGATGACCACCGCCTGCCGGGCCGATAACCGCGCTGCGCAGTCAATCACATGCGCCAGCAAAGCACGGCCGCCCAATCGGTGTAACACTTTGGGCAATGCACTTTTCATCCGCGTGCCCTTGCCCGCGGCCATGATGACGACATCAACTGGAACTGAAATGGCCATGAAGTTTCCTGTGAATTGGGGGTCTCGAAGGTGGCATCCGGCCGGGCCGGGACTGAAACGCAGCACACAGATTATCGGTGTGCTGCTGCTGGGCGGGTCGCTGCTGGCCTGCAGTGCGGTGAAATTGGCCTACAACCAGGCGGCCGAGCTGGCTTACTGGCAGCTCAACAGCTACTTCGAATTCGACGACACGCAAAAGCCTCTGGTCCGGGAAGAACTGGCCCGCCTCCATCAGTGGCACCGGCAGACACAGCTGCCGGCGTATGTTGAAACGCTGGAGCAATGGACGGCCTGGCTGCCCGCCGAGATCGACGAGGCGCGTGCTTGTGGCATCTTCGAGGAGGTGAAAACCCGGCTGCAAGCCATTTCGGACCGCGCCGTGCCCGCCATGGGTAGCGTGGTGGGCACGCTGGGGCCGGAACAGCTGGACGCCCTGAAGCGGAAATTCTCGAAACTCAACGCCGAGTACCGTGACGACTTTCTCGCGGGCAGCCCCGACGACCTGATCAACCGGCGCCTGAAGAAGGCAGTCAGCCGCGCCGAGATGCTGTACGGCACGCTGGATGACAAGCAACTGGCGGTGCTGCGCAGCCGGATCACGCAGTCGGTGTTTGATGCCCGGCTTTCACTGGCCGAATACCAGCGCCGCCAGCGGGATGCCTTGCAGAGCCTGGGGCCGCTGATCGCCGGCCGCGCCACCTCCGAGCAGGCCAGGCCGCTCATGCAGGCGTACGTCGAGCGAGCCGTCAATTCGCCCGACCCCGCCTACCGCAACTACCAGGAGCGGCTGACACGCGACAGCTGCAAAACCTTTGCGGCCCTGCACAACAGCACCACGGCGGCGCAACGCGCCAAGGCAGTGCAAACCCTGCAGGGCTACGCGCAGGACTTCGGCATTCTGGTCGCCCGGCGCTGAGTGCCAAGGCCGCTGCCTCGCCGTTCATGGTGGGTCCTGGCTGGCAGGGCTGCCAGCGGCAGATGGCGCGGCGACCCTCACCGCTGCGGGGGGTTGCGGTTGGCCAGGAAGGCAGAAGAGGGTTCTCCCGCCTGCCTGAGGCGGCGTGGCTGGAATTCGCCGGAGCCACTGCTTTGCTGCTGCTGCCGGTTCGCGGGGTGCTGCGGCTGTTGCTGCAGACGGCGTGCCGGGGAAATGTGATTGCTGTTCAAGAAAAGCTCCCGAGGCGGGAAATCCATGTGTCAGAACAACACATTCAATGGCACCTCAAGGCCTAGCCTAAAAAGATGAGCAGGCGGGTCCTGTCATCACGCCTTGCCGCTTGTTGTCAGACGCGTCCTACAGGCCCTAAAGCATTGGCACTTTGCGCATCGGCAGGTCGTAATAATCGGCAATCCGGTGCAGGGCCTTGGGGTTGAGCAGGGACAATTGCCCGCCCTTGAGCTCATGCAGCCCCAACTGTTGCAGGCGCCGCAGGGTCTTGTTGGTGTGCACCAGCGACAGGCCCAGCGCGTCGGCGATGTGCTGCTGGTTGATGGGAAAAGCCATGGCCCCATCCTGCACCAGCCCCACCCGCTCGGCCCGCCGGTAAAGATGGATCAGCAGCATCGCGACGCGCTCGGTGGCATTGCGCCGGCCTGTCGTCAACATGCCCTCATCGACCATGCCCTCTTCGCGCGCCGACAACCAGGTCACGTCGTAGCCCAAGCTGGGAAACTGCCGGAACAGGTCCCACAAACCGTCTCGCGGAAACACGCACAGGGCCGTATCCGTCAGCGCCTCCACACCATGCGAGGCCCCGTCGGCAAACTCCTGCTGCAAGCCGATGAGGTCGCCGGGCAGCAGGAAGTTGAGAATCTGCCGCCGCCCGTCACTCAGGGTTTTGTAGCGAAAGGCCCAGCCGGCATACAGGGTGAACAGCTTGCCGTTGGGGTTCTGCTCCGAAATGATGGCGCTGCCGGCCAGGGCAACGGCCGCACCGCTTCGGAACGACTCGAAAAAAGCCAGCTCCTGCGGCGACACCGGCGTGAAGGCCTGGGTGGCGCGCAGCCCGCAATTGGCGCAGCGGCGGGGACAGGGGCTGGCGCCCGACAGGGGGATGAAGTGCACCGAAAAATTTTAATACCGAAACCCAGTGTCTTTTGACATTGTGGCGCCCGGGGCCGCTGGCTACATTACACGCCATCCATGAACAAAGTACCCGAATTGCATGAAGTGCTGTACCTCAGCACCCTCGCGCCCGACGCGCCGCTCAAGGTGGTTGCCAGCATCGCCTCCCAGGCACGCAAGGCCAACCAGGCCGCAGGCATCACCGGTCTGCTGGTGTTTGACGGCATGCAGTTTTGCCAGCACATCGAGGGGCCGCGCAAGGCGGTGCTGGCGCTGACCGAACGCATCCGCCAGGATCCGCGGCATGTTGATGTCGACATCCTGTACCACGGCCCGCTCGCGCAGCGCCGCTTCAGGCATTTTGGCCTCGGTTACACCGCCGTCGAGGACGTGGATGTGCTGGCCCGGCTGCGGGACGCCGGCGCCGACGCGGCACTGGCCCAGTTTCTGGCGCTGCAACCAACGCTGGATCTGGACGGCTGACACCGCCGGCGGCCAGCCAGATTGCCGCCGAGAAAAAGGCTCAGGCTTGCAGCGCGGCCCACATGTCCTTGTCACGCTCGACCGTCCAGATGCGTGGCGAACAGTTTTTCGACCTGCGAGGGGCCCCGCTTGCGGGGATCGAAGCGAAAAACTGTGAGGTTAATCCGCGCGCCGCCGAGAAACAGGGTCAGGCTTGCAGCGCGGCCCACATGTCCTTGTCACGCTCGGCCGTCCAGATGCGCGGATTCTTGATGCCGCTGGCTTCGTCGTAGGCGCGGCTCACGTCAAACGGCAGGCAGTGTTCGTAAATGAACACCTGGCCAAAAATCGGGTCCATGCTCTTGCGGGTGTGATCCATCGCCGCCTTCAGGTCCATCTTCGCGGCTGCCGCTTCCTTGCCGCAACGAAACAGGGTTTCGACCCACTGTTTGGTGTAGTCGATGGCCTTGTTCACCTCGGCGGCCCCTTTCATCGCCTCGCCGCGGCCGGGCACGATGGCTTCGGCCCGCAGCGCGCGCAGTGCTTCCAGCGTGGCGGGCCACTCTTCGAGCTGGGCATCACCGGTGTAAACGCCGGCGTTGTACTCGACCAGGTCGCCGGAGAACAGCACTTTTTCTTCCTCGACCCAGGCGATCGTGTCGCCGCGCGTGTGGCCTGGGCCCGGGTGCCAGATCTGCACCCGCACGCCGCCGAGGTCGATCACCAGCTTGCCGGGGACTTCGCCCTTGACCGGGTTGCCGCCGGCAATGATCATGGTCGGCCAAGTCAGGCCGGGCACGCTTTCGGCGTTGCGGAACAGGCGCGGGAACCGCTCCATCTCGCTTTGCATGTCCTGGGCGCCGCGCTCGACGATCAGCTCGTAGGTGCCCTGGCTGGCGATGACTTCGGTCGCGCCTTCGGCGGTATAGGCACTGGCGCCCAGCACGCGTACTGCGTGATAGTGCGTCAGCAGCACGTACTTGATGGGCTTGTCGCTGATGGCGCGGATGCGCGTTATCAGGTCCTGTGCCATGGCCGGGGTGGCCGTTGCATCGCTGACCATGATGAACTTGTCGCCAATGATCACGCCGGAATTCGGGTCGCCCTCGGCGGTGTAGGCCCAGCAGTGCGCGCTGAGCTGCTCAAAAGTGATCTTTTTGTCCGTGAGGTCGGACTGCGAGGCAAAGGCTTTGGACATGGGGGAGTCTCCGTTGGGAAGGGCCGAGAGCACGGCCTGAATTGTTGAAATTTTACTATACGTAACTTATTACGAATAGTAAAACCCCAAACCCCCAAACCCCCAAAACCCTTCAGCCCTTGACCTTCACCCTTGTGCTGCGACAGTCAGGACAGTCCGCGTTCGAGCATGGCGACCACCTCCTGGGCATAGTCGCGGTAACTCATGGGCCCGTCGGGACGCATCCAGGTGAAGGTCCAGTTGATCATGCCGAACAGCATCATGGTCACGGCCGTCTGGTTGGCGGGTGTGATGCGCTGCGGGTAAGCGCGCTTGAGAAAACGCGTCATGGCCGAGACCACGTCGCGCTGCCGGTCCAGGATCAGCTCGCGCTGCACGTCCCCGAGGAACTTGGTGTCGCCCAGCAGGGCGCTGTGGCGCGTGGCCGAGGTTTCGTACTGGTCCAGGAAGTTGCGGATCAGTTCGTGCAGGGCGGCACGGTCGTCCAGGTTCTTGCGCTGGGCGCTGGCCTCGGTCTGGCCGATGATGGCCAGCAGGTGCTGGGTGTAGCGGTCCAGCAGGTCGAACAGGATGGCTTCCTTGCTGCCGTAGTAGTGGTACAGCCTGGCCTTGGAGGTGCCGCAAGCCGCGGCGATGTCGTTCATGCTGGCGGCCATGTAGCTGCGCTGCGCAAAACACTGGGCGGCGACGTCGAGGATGGCCTCGCGCTGGAGCTCGTGGGTGGCGGATTTGGGGCGGGCCATGCGCTATTGTGAAGCACGCCGGCCGCGCTAAAGTAGCGGCATGCCTGCCGACCTGTCCTTTGCCCACTACTGCTGCGAGCTGCTCGCCAGCGCCGGGCCGTGCACGGCACGCCGCATGTTTGGCGGCTTTGGCATCAGCACCGGGGGGCTCAACATCGCGCTGCTGGCCGACCTCGGCCGGGGTGACACCCTCTGGCTCAAGGCGGACGAGGAAACCCGCGGACTGTTCGAAGCCGCGGGCTGTGCGCCTTTTGTCTACCAGGCTGTATGGACAGGACACATACGAAACAGGTGTTCGGAGACATAGGAAACACTTCTTCAGCGCCATTGGCGCAAGGAGAAGCGCATGCCCTGGCAACCGAGAGACCTGATGGACACCAAACGCGAGTTCGTGCAATTGGCCTTGCAAGA
>NZ_NBZW01000033.1 GCF_002379085.1 Polaromonas sp. AET17H-212
CCCTTTGGAGATTCCCCATGAGCCCCAGCCCCCAAAAAGCCAGCTTCCACTGGGCCGACCCCCTGCTGCTCGACCAGCAGCTCACAGACGACGAACGCATGGTGCGCGACACCACCAGCGCCTACTGCCAGGAGCAGCTGGCACCGCGCGTGCTGGAAGCCTTCCGCCATGAAAAAACCGATGTCGCGATTTTTCGCGAGATGGGCTCGCTGGGCCTGCTCGGCAGCACGATTCCCGAGGCCTACGGCGGCGCCGGCCTGAACTACGTGTGTTACGGCCTGGCCGCGCGCGAGGTCGAACGTGTCGATTCCGGCTACCGCTCCATGATGAGTGTGCAGTCCTCGCTGGTGATGGTGCCTATCAATGAATTCGGCAATGAAGCCACCAAGCAGAAATACCTGCCGAAACTCGCCACCGGCGAATGGATTGGCTGCTTCGGCCTGACCGAGCCCAACCACGGCTCCGACCCCGGCAGCATGATCACGCGCGCCAAAAAGGTGGACGGCGGCTACAAGCTCTCGGGCGCCAAGATGTGGATCACCAACAGCCCGATCGCCGACGTGTTTGTGGTCTGGGCCAAGGACGATGAAGGCGCCATTCGCGGCTTTGTGCTGGAAAAAGGCTGGAAAGGCCTGAGCGCCCCGGCCGTGCACGGCAAGGTTGGCCTGCGCGCCTCCATCACCGGCGAGATCGTCATGGACGACGTCTTCTGCCCCGAGGAAAACGCCTTCCCCGACGTGCGCGGCCTCAAGGGCCCGTTCACCTGCCTCAACTCCGCCCGTTACGGCATCGCCTGGGGCGCGCTGGGCGCAGCCGAAGACTGCTTTCACAAGGCGCGCCAGTACACGCTGGACCGCAAGCAGTTCGGCCGCCCACTGGCTGCCAACCAGCTGATCCAGAAAAAGCTCGCCGACATGGAAACCGAAATCGCGCTCGGCCTGCAGGGCTGCCTGCGCCTGGGCCGCATGAAGGATGAGGGCACGGCCGCGGTGGAGGTCACCTCGATCATGAAACGCAACTCCTGCGGCAAGGCACTCGACATTGCCCGCATGGCGCGCGACATGCTGGGCGGCAACGGCATCAGCGACGAGTTTGGCGTGGCGCGGCACCTGGTCAACCTTGAAGTGGTCAACACCTACGAAGGCACGCACGACGTGCATGCGCTGATCCTGGGCCGCGCGATCACCGGCATCGCCGCGTTTTCCTGAAGCCATGACAGGCCCCGCTGTTCGCCCGCCGCCGCTGACCGGCGTCCGGGTGCTGGACCTGTCGCGTGTGCTCGCCGGCCCCTGGGCCGGGCAGTTGCTCGCCGACCTGGGTGCCGACGTGGTGAAGGTTGAAAAACCGCAAGGCGGTGACGACACGCGCGCTTGGGGCCCGCCCTACCTGAAGGACGCCTCGGGCCGCGACACCACCGAGGCAGCCTACTTTCTCTGCGCCAACCGCAACAAGCGCTCCGTCGCCATCGACATCGCCACGCCCGCAGGGCAGGCGCAGGTGCGCGCGCTGGCGCAGCAGGCCGACGTGGTGCTGGAAAACTTCAAGGTCGGCGGGCTCAAGCGTTACGGACTCGACTACGCCAGCCTGAGCGCGGCCAATCCGCGCCTGGTCTATTGCTCGATCACCGGCTTCGGCCAGACCGGTCCGTATGCGGCGCGCGCGGGGTATGACTTCCTGATCCAGGGCATGGGCGGGCTGATGAGTGTGACCGGCCGCCCTGACGGCGAGCCCGGCGCCGGCCCGCAAAAAGTCGGCGTGGCGCTGACCGACATCATGACCGGCCTCTACGCCACGATTGCCGTGCAGGCCGCCCTGGCCGAGCGCGAAAAATCCGGCCTGGGACAACACATCGACCTGGCGCTGCTGGACGTGCAGATTGCCTGCCTGGCGAACCAGGCGTCCAACTACCTGGCGGGCGGACTGGTGCCGCGCCGCATGGGCAATGCGCATCCGAACATCGTGCCTTACCAGGACTTTCCAACGGCCGACGGCGACATCATCCTCGCTGTGGGCAATGACGAGCAGTTTGCGAAGTTTTGTGCTGTGGCCAAACATCCGGAATGGTCGACGGACGCACGGTTTTCCACCAACGCACAGCGTGTGGCGAACCGCGCCGTGCTCGTGCCCCTGCTGCGCCAGGCCACGGTGATGCGGACCTCAGCCGACTGGATAACCGCGCTCGAAGCCGCCGGTGTGCCTTGCGGCCCGATCAACCGCATCGATGAAGTCTTTGCCGACCCGCAGGTGCAGTCGCGCCGCCTGCACATCGACATGCCGCACGCACTGGCCGGCAGCGTGCCGCTGGTGGCCAACCCGATCCGCCTGTCCGGCTCACCGGTGGCTTACCAGCGGCCGCCGCCCATGCTGGGTGAGCACACGGCCGAGGTGCTGGCGCAATGGCTGGGCCTGCCAACGGCTGCCTGAACCCCTGCCCCGCAGAGCTCAGGTTCTTGAGATAAAAATGGCCTCAAGCCCAAGACTATCGGGCGAAAGCAGCTATTTATTTGATAGCGCCTCAGCCATGCCCTCATGGTTTCCCGACGTGGCGCGCAGGCGCGACACGGCGGCCGGCAGGTCGTTCCAGGCCGGCTGATCCGGCGCATACCGGCTGCGCATGTAGCTGGCCAGCGTGGCGATCTGCGCGTCGTCCAGGCTGTGCCGAAAAGCCGGCATGAAGCCGATTTCTGCTGCCGCGGGCACGCGAATGCCGTCCAGGATCACACGCACCAGGTTGTCGGGCCGCGCGCTGTGCAGCTTGCTGTTCAGGGCCAGCGGCGCGTTGACACCCAGCAGCTTCGGCCCGTCGCCATCGTGGTGGCAGGAGGCACAGGCGCCGTTGAACAGGCGCTGGCCGGGGCCGGGCAGCGCCGCGCCGCTCTGCTGCGCCGCCAGCACCACCTGCCTGGCACGTGCGGCACTCTCCGGCTCGGCCAGGGGTTGGTTGAAGGACGTCAGGTAGCTGGCCATGGCCCGGATATCGTCGTCGGGCAAGGCGCCGAGCTCCTTGACCACCGGACCCATGGGACCGGCGGCGGCGCCGTGCTGCAGGCTGTAGCCCTGGCGCAGGTAGCGGTACAACTCGCCGGACGTCCAGGGCACGGGCGCGCGCGACAAGGCCGTCAGCGCCGGCGCTTCCCAGCCGTCGACCACCGCGCCGGACAGGAAGGCCGGGCCGCCGCGTTCCGCGCCCAGTGCATTGCGCGGCGTGTGGCAGGCGCCGCAATGGCCGAGGCCGTTGACCAGGTAGGCGCCGCGGTTCCATTCCACGGTTTGGGTCGGGTCCGTGCGGTAAGGCGCCGGGTCATGGAACATCGCATTCCAGACGGCCATCAGCGGCCGCACATTGAAGGGGAACGCGAGCTGTGTGACCGGTGTTTCCGACGACACGGCCGGCTGGGCCATCAGGTACGCATACAGCGCGGTTAAATCTTCATCACTGGTCTTGGCAAAGGCCGTGTAGGGAAAGGCCGGGTACAGGTGGTGGCCGTCGCGCGAGATGCCCTCACGCATGGCGCGCTGGAAGGCGCTGAAGGACCACAGGCCGATGCCGGTCTGCGCATCGGGCGTGAGGTTGGTGGTGACTACCTTGCCGAAGGGCGTGTCCATGGCCCGGCCGCCGGCGTTCGGCACGCCGCCGGGCGCGGTGTGGCACACCACGCAGTCGCCAGCCGCCGCCAGTTGCCGGCCGCGCTCAATCGTCGCCGCGGTGTAGATCGAAGCACCGCCGGACAACACCGGCGCAATCGCCGGCCGCCAGCCCAGCAGGGCGGCCCCGAGGCCGACCACGCCGGCCAGCATGGCGCCGGCACGTGACCAGCGGCCCAGGCCTCGGGGCCACGGCGCGTTTTCCGGTGGACGGGCCAGCGGGAACGGTGCGGCGAGGGTGGGCGACACGGCCGGCACCTGGTCGGGCGCCGGTTGCAGCGCGGCACGCACCACCTCGGCAGTGAACGGCGGCTGGCGAAAGCGCACGCCGGTGGCGTCGAAAATCGCATTGGCAATCGCCGCCGTACCAGGCACCGAGGCCGACTCCCCCGCGCCCAGCGGCGGCTCGCCCGGCCGTGCCATCGTCACCACCTCGATCACCGGCACATCGCGGAAGCTCAGGATGGGGTAACTGCCCCACTCTAGGCTGGCCACGGTGTTCGTCTTCGGATTCAAGGTGACCTGCTCGGTCAGTGCCCGGCTGGTGGTCTGCACCACGTTGCCGTGGATCTGGTGCTGCACGCCGGCGGGGTTGATCAGCGTGCCGGCGTCATGGCCGACCACCACGCGCCGGACCTGCACTTCACCGGTCTTGCGGTTGACTTCGACATCGGCCACCCAGGCGGCCCAGGCCGCGCCGTAACCTGGCCACTTGCTGTGCACATAACGCGCGTAAGCCACGCCCTGGCCGTGCACGATGTCCGAGGCCCCGCTTTGCTCTTCGCCCTGTTGCTGCGGCTGTGTATGCACTTTCCAGCCGGCGCGATCGGCCGTGGCGCGCAGCAGTTCTGCCGCACGCGGCTCGCTCAGGTAACGCAGGCGGAACTCGACCGGGTCCACGCCTGCGGCCGTGGCCAGCTCGTCGATATAGGACTCATGCGCAAAGGAGTTCGGCAGGGCCGACACGCCGCGCAGCCAGGAGGCGCGCAACATGGGCGGCATGTCGTTGACCGACACACGCAGGTTCTCGTAGTCATAAGGCGGGCGGGCACTGCGATCGCCCATTTCGTAGGCGCGCGCCACCGGCTCGACGGTGCGTGTGAGCAGCAGTGCCAGTGTCGGTGCGCCGTTGGAAGGGTAGGAAGTCTGGAAGTCGTACGCGGCAACCGAGCCGTCGGCGTTCAGCCCGCCATTGACCTGCATCAGCTGGGCGGCGCCCTTGGGCTCCCAGGCATGCTCCTGCTCGCGCGTCAGCTGCACCCGCACCGGTGCACCGACGGCGCGCGCGAGCAGCGCCGCATCGGCCGCCACATCGTCGGCGCAATTGCGTCCGTAACAGCCGGCCGCCTCCATGCGGATCACGTCGATGGCCATGTCCGGCAGCCCCATGAGGCGCGACAGGTCGGCGCGCAGCACGTGCGGATTCTGGCTGCCGGTCCATACCGTCAGGCGATGTTCCGCCGCCGGGCCGCTCCCAAGGCGGAACGCGGCCCCCTCGGGGGGCAGTGAGCCACACGAAGTGGGGGAGCGTGGGGGCTCTATCGCCTGCCAGTCCGCCAGCGCACAGGAAGGGCCGATGGAGCCGTGCATCTGGTAGGGCCAGACATAGTTGCGCGGCAAACGCTGTGCCGCACCCGCCATCGCGGCGTCCACATCACCCTCGTCAACCAGCTTGCGCTGCGTTGCCGGGTTGGCTCGGATGGCGTTTTCCAGATCGTCGAGCTTGCTCAGCCCCGGCCAGGGCTTCCACTGGACGCGCAGCTCACGCAACGCCTGCTCGGCATGCTCCTCGCGCTCGGCGACGATGCCAATGAAATCGCGGATGACCACCACCGCCCGAATGCCCGGGATGTGCGCAATCGAGGACTCATCAACCGATTCCAGCGTGTTGCCGATAAAGTCGCCATGATCGGCCCCGGCATAGGGCGGGCGCACGACACGGCCATGCAGCATGCCCGGCACGCGCATGTCGTGCACAAAGGTCAACGCACCGGTGGCCTTGGCCGGGATGTCGACGCGCGCGGTGCTGGTGCCGACGATGCGGTAGTCCTCCGGGGATTTCAGCGGCGAATCCAGCGCCAGTGAAAGTTCCACATGCTGCTGCGCGAGCAAGGCCGCGTACCCCACCGACCGGTCCGCACGGCCGATCACCGACACGACCCCGTCACGCACCGTCAGCAGCGCCCGGTCCACCTGCAGCACGCCGGCGGCCCGACCCACCAGCCAAGCGCGCGCCTGGGCGGCGGCCGCCCGCAAGGGCACGGCATGAATCTGTATCGAGGCGCTGGCAATGGTTGCGCCCTGGTTGGGCGCACGGGTGGTGTCGCCCAGCACCATGTTGACGCAGTCCAGCGAAACATCAAGTTCCTCGGCGACGATCTGGCCCAGCGCCGTGCGGATGCCGGTGCCCAGGTCCACATGGCCGTTCAGGGCCGTGACGCTGCCGTCGTCCCAGACCGCCAGCAATATTTCAACGCCTTCGAGCGGATTGCCACTGACCAGCGCGGGCTGGCCCTGGGCAGTCGGTGGTGCGGGCGGTGGCTCGCGCGTGACCAGCAACACGCCGCCTGCGGCATGGAAGTCAGCACGGGTGAGCGGCGTGTCGGCGCGGCGCGTCATGGTTTGCCGGCCTGCGCCGAAAACGGCCCGATCGCCTGGGCTGCGCGCCTGACCGCCTTGATGATTTCCAGATGGGTACCGCAGCGGCACAGGTTGCCGGACAACTCGCGGCGTATCTCGTCCTCCGTCGGATCCGGCTTGCGCGCCAGCAAGGCGGTGGTCATCATGATCATGCCGCTCAGGCAGTAACCGCACTGGGCCGCCTGCTCGTCGATAAAAGCCTGCTGCACCGGATGCAGCGCATCGAGAGACCCGAGACCTTCCAGCGTGGTGATCTCGCGGCCGGCCACCCCGGCGGCCGGGATCACGCAGGCGCGTGCGGCCACGCCGTCCACCAGCACCGTGCAGGCGCCGCATTCGCCCAGGCCACAGCCGTATTTGGGGCTGTTGAGCGCCAGGTCGTTGCGCAAAACCGTGAGCAAACTCGCCTGCGCTGAAACAGCCAGCGTGCGCCTGACCTGATTCACGACAAGGGTCACAACCTGCGATGTCATCGGATTACATCACCAGACGAGGCCATCAGACACTGAGGTAGGCACGCCGCACCTCTTCGTTGGCCGACAGCTCGGCCATGGAACCCTCGTAACGGATCTGGCCCTTTTCGAGCACATAGGCCCGGTCCGACACCAGCTCCGCAAAATGCATGTTCTGTTCGGACAGCAAAATGCTGACACCCTGCGACTTGAGTTCCAGGATCATGTGCGCCATCTGCTCGACGATCACCGGCGCCACACCTTCCGAGGGCTCGTCGAGCAGAACCAGGTAGGGGTTGCCCATCAGGGTCCGCGCGACGGTCAGCATCTGCTGTTCGCCGCCGCTCATGCGGCCTCCCTGGCGGTCCGGCATCTCGCCGAGGTTGGGGAAGAGCTTGAACAGACGCTCGGGCGTCCAGACCGGCGCCTGGCTGCCATCCGGCCAGCGGCGCGGCGGCTGCCGCCCCACCTCCAGGTTCTCCATCACCGTCAGGTCGGTGAAGATGCGCCTGTCTTCCGGCACAAAGCCCAGGCCCATGCGCGCCGCATGGTGGGGTTCGCTTTTTGAAATGTCGGTGCCCTGGAAGGACACACGGCCGCGCCGCTTGTCGAGCATGCCGATCAGCGTCTTGAGCGTCGTCGATTTTCCGGCGCCGTTGCGCCCCATCAGGGCCACCACTTCACCGCGCCGCACCTCGATGCCCACGTCGTAGAGGATCTGGGCGGCGCCATACCAGGCGCACAGGCCCTGGGCCTGCAGCAGGACTTGGTTCACAGCGCTCATGGGGCGGCATCCTTTTCCAGTGTCTTTTTCTCGAAGGTTTTGCCGCTGCCGAAATAGACCTCCTGGACCTTGGGGTGGTCGCGAATTTCCAGCGGCTTGCCTTCGGCGATCAGCCGCCCGCGCGCCAGCACAATCATGCGGTCGGCATAGGCGAACACCACATCCATGCTGTGCTCCGTGAACAGCACCGCCATGCCGCGGTCGACGACCAGCTGTTTGGTCAGGGCCATCAGGTCGTTGCGCTCCCTGGGCGCCATGCCGGCCGTGGGTTCGTCCATCAGCAGCAGCTTGGGGTTGTTGGCCATGGCCATGGCGAGTTCCACGCGCTTGACGTCGCCATAGGCCAGCACGCTGCAGGGCCGGTCGGCCTGGGCCTTCATGTTGACCTGGTCGAGCAGCACCAGCGCCTCTTCGCGCTTGTGGCTGGCCGCGCGGCGCCACATGGAAAACAGCTTGCGGTCCGAGGACAGCAGCGCCATCTGGACGTTCTCCACGACCGTCAGGGAGGAAAAGGTTTCTGCAATCTGGAAGGTCCGGCTCACGCCAAGCCGCCAGATGTCGCGCGGGGCCAGGCCAATCAGTTCCTGGCCGCCCAGCTGGATGGAGCCGGCATCGGCCCGCAGCTGGCCGTTGACCATGTTGAAGGTGGTCGACTTGCCGGCGCCGTTGGGCCCGATCAGCGCCAGCAACTCGCCGGCGGCCAGCTCGAAGCTGATGCCGTCCACCGCCTTGACGCCACCAAACGATTTGCCGAGGCCAGATACTTTGAGCAAGCTCATGACTGGCCCTCCTTCGCGCCGCGCAGGCGCGACAGCAGTTGCTGGACAAAGCCGGCAATCCCTTGCGGAAACAGCAGCACCAGGATCAGGATGATGGCGCCCAGCATGGCGCGCCAGTAGTCGGTGTTGCGCGCCACCGTGTCGTGCAGCCAAGTGAAGGTGACGGCGCCGACAATGGGCCCCACCAGCGTCTGCACGCCGCCCAGCAGCACCATGACCAGGCCGTCGATGGATTTGCTCACATGCAGGCTTTCCGGGGAAATGCTGCCTTTGGAGAAGGCATACAGCGCACCGGCCAGGCCCGCGAAGGTGCCGGCGATGACAAAAGCCACCCATTGCAGGCGCTTGACGTCGATGCCGATCGCGTCGGAGCGAAGCACCGAATCGCGTGCGGCACGCATGGCGTAACCAAAGGGTGAATACAGCATGCGGTGCATCATCAGCACCGCCCCGGCCACCAGCGCCAGCGTCAGGTAGTAGTACATCTTCTTGTCGGCCAGCCATTCGGAGGGCCAGACGCCGGTCAGGCCGTTGCTGCCACCGGTGAAGGCATCCCACTGGTAGCAGATCGCCCAGGTGATCTGGGCAAACGCCAGCGTCAGCATGGCCAGGTACACACCCGACAGGCGGACACAAAACCAGCCGTAGACAAAGGCCCCCAGCGCCGCCAACGCAGGCGCGACGACCAGCGCCACCTCCATCGGCAGGTTCAGGCTGCGCACCAGCAGGGCCGCGGCGTAGGCCCCCAGGCCGAAGTAGGCTGCATGGCCAAAGGAATGCATGCCGGCCGGCCCCATGATGAAGTGCAGGCTGGCCGCAAACAGCACGGCCACCAGCAGGTCGATCAGCAGGACCGTCACGTAGGGCGACTGTGCGGTCAGCGCAGGCATCAGCACCAGCAGGGCCAGCAGGGCGGCGGCGCCGAACTTGTAGAGGCGATCGGGCGGGCGCAGGGGCTCCTCCGCCGTGCCGGCATGACGGCTGGTCGCCTGCGGCCGGCCGAACAGGCCCCAGGGACGGGCCACCAGCACGATGGCCATCACGAGAAACTCCACCACCAGGGTGAGTTTGGAAAACGAAATGCTGACGCCCCAGATTTCCACCAGTCCCAGCCAGATGCAGATGGCCTTCAGCTCGGCAATCAGCAGCGCCGCCACATAGGCGCCGGGGATCGAGCCCATGCCGCCCACCACCACCACCACAAAGGCGGCGCCGATGATGTTGAGGTCCATCTCGAGGTTGGCGGGTTCGCGCGGCAGCTGCAGCGCGCCGCCCAGGCCTGCCAGCAGCGCCCCCAGCGCAAACACCGCGGTGAACAGCCAGGCCTGGTTGACACCCAACGCGCTGACCATCTCCCGGTCCTGTGTGGCGGCGCGCACCAGCGTGCCCCAGCGGGTTTTGGTCAGCAGCAGCCAGAGCAGGCCCAGCACCACCGGGCCGGCAACGATCAGGAACAGGTCATAGGATGGAAATTGCCGGCCAAGGATGGACACCGACCCTGTCAGGCCGGGTGCCCGCGGGCCGAGCAACTCCTCCGGCCCCCAGAACCACAACACCCCGTCCTTGATCACCAGACCCAGCGCAAAGGTGGCCAGCAGCTGGAACAGCTCGGGCGCGCGGTAAATGCGGCGCAGCAGCAGGACCTCGACCAGCGCCCCGAGCACACCGACGGCCAGCGCGGCCAGCAGCAGGGCCGGCCAGAAGCCGATCGTGCCGCCCAGGGTGGCCACCAGCGAATAGGCCACATAAATGCCGACCATGAAAAAGGAGCCGTGCGCAAAGTTGACGATGCGCGTCACGCCAAAGATCAGCGACAGCCCGGCTGCCACCAGAAACAGCGACGACGCACCGGCCAGACCGTTGAGCAACTGGACGACAAAGCCTGAAAAGCTCATGAATTACCTTTTTTTGCGGGAAGAGGCAGCCCCTTGCAGGCGCCATGACAGACGGGGCGCCGTGCAGGAGTCCATCGCCGGCGACACCTGCGACCGGCACCCGCGCGCAAGGCGCGGGACCGAACCTGGTTTCGCCGCGGCGCCAGCCTGATCAGTCGGCGGGGCGCAACTTCTTGAGTTCTGCGGCTGAGGGTTGGAACTTCGCGCCGTCCATGTAGCGGTAGTCCACCATCACACCCTTGCCACCCTCGTTCTTGGTGCGCCCGACGTAGGCACCCATGGTGGACTGGTGGTCTTCAGGACGGTAAACGACGGGACCAAAAGGCGTGCTGACCTTCAGGCCGCTGAAGGCCGCGATCATCTTTTCGGTATCCGTGGACTTGGCTTTTTTCATGCCTTCGGCCAGCGACTTGATGGCGCTGTAACCCACGACGGAACCGAGGCGCGGATAGTCCTTGTACTTGCCGTGGTAGGCCAGAAAGAAGGCCTTGTGCTCGGGTGTCTGGATGCCGTACCACGGGTAACCGGTGACCAGCCAGCCGTTGGGCGTCTCATCCTTCAGCGGATCCAGGTACTCGGGCTCGCCAGTCAGCAGGCTGACGACTTCGCGGCCCTGGAACAGGCCGCGGGTGTTGCCCTCACGCACGAACTTGGACAGGTCGGCACCGAACAGCACATTGAAAATGGCGTCCGGCTTGGCATCGGCCAGGGCCTGCACCACGCTGCCGGAGTCCACCTTGCCCAGCGGCGGCGCCTGTTCGGCGACGAACTCCACATCGGGCTGCGCCTCTTTGAGCAGCTTCTTGAAGCTGGCGGCCGCGGACTGGCCGTATTCATAGTTGGGGTAAACCACGGCCCAGCGCTTTTTCTTCATCGCGGCCGCATCGGGCACCAGCATGGCCACCTGCATGTAGGTGGAAGCGCGCAGGCGGTAGGTGTAGCGGTTGCCGTTCTGCCAGACGATCTTGTCGGTCAGCGGCTCAGCGGCAAGAAAGAAAAATTTCTTCTGTTTCGCGAAGTCCGTCAGTGCCAGGCCAATGTGCGAGAGAAAGGAGCCGGTAAGCACATCCACCTTCTCGCGCGAAACCAGCTCCTCGGCCGCACGGACCGCGTCACCGGGGTTGGCGTTGTCGTCGCGGACGATCAGCTCGACCTTCTTGCCGTTGACACCGCCGGCGGCATTGATTTCCTCGACCGCCAGCTCCATGCCCTTCTTGTAAGGCTCGAGAAAGGCGGGCTGGGCCTTGTAGCTGTTGATCTCGCCAATCTTGATGACGCCCTGCGCGTGGGCGGTCCCCAGCGAGGTCATCAGACCCAGAAAAGTCATGGTGCCCAGCATCTTGTATTGCATCTTCATAAAAAACTCCTGCTTGTCGTGGATCGGAATGGTTGGTGAGGAGCGCCGCTTACCGGAGCCCGTCCTCGCCCTGGATGTCGTGGACTTGCAAGCCGCCCACGCGCGGTAGTGGCCGGCCGCTGTCCGTGACGACGACAGCGACCACAATTTCATTGGCACGCGGTGCGTCGGCGACACGCGCCTCCATGGCGTCGAAATGACTGCGCACAAAAGCGGCGTCCTTGTGTCCCAGCGGCACGTCGATCGCGGTACCCAGGCCGCCCCGCTTCTTGCTGGAGGGCACGAGGGCCGCGCCCTTCTCGACCGCCAGGCGCAGGGGCGCACCGAGCTTGGGATGCAGAATGGCCGCGGCGTGCTCCAGCTCTCCGGCCTCGCCGACAATCGCCGCCTTGCCGTAGCTTTGCGCCTGACCGGGCGAAATGCCGAGCGCCTGCACACATTTGGCGCCCAGCAGGCCGCCCAGCTCTTCTCCAATGGCGATCAGCTCGTCGAGGTTCTCCACATACTTGCCGGCAAACGGATTGTCGATCACCGCCATGGCCAGCGCCCGCCGTGTCGGCGGATGGACCGCTTGCCCCATTTCCATCCGGGTCTCGTCGACCTGGACGATGATTTTTCTGATGCTGGCTGTCATGCTGTTTCTTCCTTGCGTATTGTCATTGTGTCGATGGCGCCTCAGCGCAGGCCGTCCCACTTGCTGATGGCGTGGGCGGCCAGCCCCCCCACCCGCGCGTGGACACGGGGACCGGTACTCATGGCAAGAATAAAGACGATTTCATCCGGCAGGGGGGCGCCGGGAACGCGTACCTCGATCGCGTCAAAATGACTGCGCACGTAGGCGGCATTGATGTGTGTCAGCGGCACATCCAGCGCCGTGCCGGGCCCGCCCACTTTCTTGGTCGAGGGCACGATGGACAGGGCATTGCCGGGGCGGCCGGATTTTTCCTCGCCCTGCCCTTTGGCATACGCCGCAGCATCACCCTTCCAGCCCAGCAGCTCCCGCATCGCATAACCGCCGGGCACATGCCAGAGCGCACCGTGCTCAAGCTCGCCCGCCGCACCAACGATCGCCCCCTTGCCGTAACCTTCGATACGCTCCGCCGGCACGTCCATCGCCGCGCGCAGCCGTTCGGCCATGTCGATACCGACGGGCTGAAGCGCGTCCATCATGGGCAGGATGTCGGGCTCGTAGCGGCCCGCAAACGGATTGGTCAGCACGGCAGCAATGGCGCCGCGCATCAGCGGCACCGGGGCGACCGGACCGAACTCGTGCCAGATCTGCTCCACGTGCGTAAAGATGCGTCGTATTTCAATCATCGGTTTGCGTCCATCCATTTCATTAAGCAAATACTGAACCAACCTGCAGACCCCGGCCGCCTGCAGGCAGGTTTTCCACGGCAGGCGCATGCGCCGCACCGGTGGTCACCACCTGATTCTGGCAAACCAGCGCGGCCGACCAGATCAGGCCCGCGGCGCGCAAGGCCTGCGCGCGCTTCAGGCCCGCCAGCAAGGCCTGCTGCACCAGCGCCGGCTCCAGCGGCGGCACATCCACCGTGACGGGTATGGCACCCAGGTCGCAATCATCCTTCAATTCGCAGGCCGGCCGGCGCTGGATGCGCGCATCGGGCAAATCGACCGCGTTGGCAATCACGGTGGCTGCGGCATCGGCCTCGGACGCGGTGCGTGCGAGCACCGTGACGCTGTCGGCGATGCCCAGTGAAAAGCTGCGGCCGCGCCAGCCGCTGGTGGCCACGCCGCGCACGGGCAACCCACTGGCCACCTCGAACTGGCCGTCGGTCTGCACCCCCTCAAGAATCTCGTCCACACTCAGGCGCGACAGATCGGCATACAGGCCGATGCGCACCGACTGCGAGGGGGTGAGGTGCAGGGCAATGTCGCCGCCATTGTTGACCCAGGCACGCGTCACGCCGCTGATGGCGTAACAGGCCACCAGCTCCTGCGCCACGGCACCGGCCACCGCGGCCATCGGGGTGATGAAACTGCTTTGATAAGGCTGGCAGGCTTGCCACATGCGCCGTGCAATGGGCCCCCGCAAGGGGCAGTCGCCGCTCACCGGTTGCCGCAGGGCAGCCAGCTCCTGCACCAGTTCGTCCAGCATGCCGGAGAAACGCTTCCACGCCGCCGCATGGGCAGCCTCCACACCGTCCGGGCTGCCGCTGGCCCCAAGGACGATGTCCATGGGACCGTGCTGGAAATGCCAGCGGCCATCGGGCAACAGCGTGCGTTGGGCAGCCATGCGTCGCCTGCCTCAGCCCAGCAGTGGCGGTCGCGCGAGCGGCCAGGGATTGACTGCGGGCAAGGGCAGCCACTGGCGGGCCGTGGGCGCACCTTCGTTGTGCCACGCTCCCCGGCGCAGTGCATCTTCCAGCGTGCGCACATGGTCCATGTGGCCGCCCAGCGCACGGTAGTCGTCGAGCTTCATGCTGAATTCAATGGGTGCGACGATGGCCGGCGTGGGCACGGTGCCGAAGCTGTTGTCCGGCATGCGCATGACGTCGACCATCACGGTGATCCCGCCGCCTGGCCAGATATAGGCGGGCGCGCCGCCGCAGGTGACATTGACCAGCGCATCCTTGATGGCGCGTGTCAGCAGGACCGGGTTTTCCGTGACACCGGCACGCAGGCTGCCGCCGGCGCCGCCCAGGAAAAGCACGGTGGTCAGCGAAGGCTCGCAGTTTTCGCCGATGCGCTCGACAATGCGACGCACGTCGTCGGGCATGTCCTGCTCCACCGGCTGGAGCTGGTCGTCGAGCACATACCAGCTCGCGTGCTCGCCGGTGGTCGATGTCATGAGCAGGCGCAGTCCGGGCCAGGCCGCCTCGGCATCCCAGCTCTCGATGATGGCCAGCGGATCGTCGATGTCCGTGCCGCCCCATCCGGTGCCGGGGTTGGCCACCTGGAAATAGCGTCCCGGCGTGGATTTGCGGCCCCGCATCCTGATGCCCGAGGGGCGCATGTCCAGGCAGCGGCCGGCCTGGTGCTCGGTCAGCACACCGGTGATGTGGTCGTCAACCACCACCACCTCGTCGAGCTTGCCAAAAAACTGCTTCGCAAAAATGCCGATGGTGGCCGAGCCGCAGCCCACACGCATGCGTTTTTCCTCCACCCCGTTGACGATGGGTGCGCGGCCGGCCTGGATCAGGATCTGGGAGCCGCCGTCAATCGTGAGTTCGGCCGCTTGCTTGTTGCCCAGCGCCATCATCATCTCGACCGTCACGCGGCCTTCTTTCTTGCTGCCGCCGGTCAAGTGGTGCACGCCGCCCAGCGACAACATCTGGGAACCGTATTCCGCCGTGGTCACATGGCCCACCACTTCGCCCTTGCAGCGCACATTGGCCTGCTCGGCGCCAAGGAAACGGTCGGTGTCTATCTTCACCTTGAGGCTGCAATAACTGAAGATGCCTTCGGTGACCACGGTCACGAGGTCCACCCCCGCAGCCTGGGAGGACACGATGAACGGTGCCGGCTTGTAGTCGGGATAGGTCGTCGAGGAACCCACGCCGGTGATGAAGACCTCGTCGGCCAGCAGCAGGTCGCCGCTCCAGGGGGTCTCCTCCGGCAATGCGGCCAGATCAGGCGTATCCCCGGCAACGGGACGGGCGGTGAACGGCACGAGCACCGGCTCCCCGCCCTCCAGGGTGCGGCGCAGCAGCAGCACGGGGTCGACCCGAACCAGCGTACCGCCCTGGTTGGCATACCGGTCGCAGGCGCCACTGCGTCCGTCGGAAATCTGGCACAGCACCGGACAGGCGTTGCATTCGATCTTCTCGCTGTTCATCCGCTCGCTGCGCGGCCGGGCCTTTTCCAGGACCTGGGGAAGCCCCGGGGAATCCATGCCGGGTAATCCGTCCGTTTTTGTATGCTCGGTCATCGTGTTTGCCTTCGTCCTGCCGGTCATCCTGCGCGTCATTCCAGATGTAGCACTTGCTCAACTTTGATGTTGCACTTGCTACATTTAAAATCAATGTAGCGCATCCACATGGCCCGCGCAATAGTGTTTACACGTCAAATCCGGAATTCCGGAAAAAATGTCGGGGACACTACATTTAAATGTTGCGTTCACTACATTTGTATGGCACATTGAAGCCATCGACCGCCGGCGGCCCTCCCGGCCGCCCCCTCTCAAGGACCTCATGACCCACGTCGTCACCGATGCCTGCATCAAGTGCAAATACACGGATTGCGTGGACGTCTGTCCGGTCGACTGCTTCAAGGAAGGTCCCGACTTTCTGGTGATCGATCCGGACGAGTGCATTGACTGTGCCGTGTGTATTCCCGAGTGTCCGGTCAACGCCATTTATGCCGATACGGACACGCCCGCGCAGTTCGAACCCTTTTTCGAGCTGAACCAGCGCCTCGCCAGACAATGGCCCACCATTTCCAGGCGCATCGCGCCCCTGGCGACGGCGGAGCAATGGAAAGACAAAACCGGTAAGCTGGCGAGCATCCAATTCGACAGCTGAACCCTTCAACCCGAACCTCCAGCCCCCACATCCATCACCATGAGCGCCTTTAACGAAGAACGTGTCCTGTCCGTCCACCACTGGACCGACCGCCTGTTTACTTTCACCACCACCCGCGACCAGTCGCTGCGCTTCAGCAATGGCCATTTCACGATGATAGGCCTGCGGGTCAACGACAAGCCGCTGCTGCGGGCCTACAGCATCGTGAGCCCCAACCACGAGGAACACCTGGAGTTTCTGAGCATCAAGGTACCCGACGGCCCGCTGACGTCGCGGCTGCAGCACATCAAGGTGGGCGACACCATCATCGTCGGGCGCAAGCCGACCGGCACCCTGGTGATCGACTACCTGCTTCCCGGCAAACGGCTGTACCTGCTGTCCACCGGAACCGGTCTGGCGCCCTTCATGAGCATCATCCGCGATCCGGCGACTTACGAACAGTTCGAGCAGATTGTTCTGGTGCATGGCGTGCGCCAGGCCGACGAGTTGGCCTACCACGACCTGGTCGTGGACCATCTGCCGCAGCACGAGTTCCTCGGTGAGCTGGTGTCCAAACAGCTGCTGTATTACCCGACCGTGACGCGCGAGAGTTACCGCAACATGGGCCGCGTCACCGACCTGATGGAAACCGGCAAGATGTTTGAAGACCTGAAGCTGCCCCCGCTGGACCCCGCGCAGGACCGCGTCATGATCTGCGGCAGCCCGGGCATGCTCAAGGACCTGAAACACATGCTGGAAAAACGCGGCTTTGCGGAGGGCAACACCTCCAGGCCCGGCGACTTTGTCATCGAGCGTGCGTTTGCCGAGCAATGAAGTGATGGCCCCCACGTTTGTCGCTTCGCGTACTGCACTGCCCCCCGAGGGGGCCAATTTTCCTTGGGGCGGTCCGGCGGAAAATTCCCCAATGAGCCATTGAAACTTCACGAGCGCCCATGACCGCCAAGACCACCAAACCCCGCCCGGCAGCCGCCAAACGTGCGCCTGCCAAACGGACGGGTGTGCGGGAGCAGGCCGCGCAAACCACGCGCGACAACATCCTGCGTGCCGCCACCAAGGTCTTTGCGCGGTATGGCTACGAAGGCGGCAGCGTGGAAAAAATCTCGCAGTCGGCCAAGTCCTTCGACCGGATGATTTACTACTACTTCGGCAGCAAGGAAGGCCTGTTCATCGAAGTGCTGGAAGACATGTACCGCCGGATGAACGATGCCGAGCTGGCGCTCGACCTTGACCTGGAGCAGCCGGTAGAGTCGCTGAAGGACGTCATCCGTTTTGTCGTGACCTATTACAGCAAGAACCCGGAGTTCATCACGCTGCTCAACACGGAAAACCTGCACCGCGGCAAACACATCTCCAAGTCCATGCGTGCCCGGGAGTACTCGTCGCCCGCGATTGCGATCATCCAGAAGTTGCTGGAAAGCGGCGTGAAGAAGAAGGTGTTTCGCGCTGACATCTCCGCGCGCAACGTCTACCTGCTGATCGCGGCAACCGGCTATTTCTACATCTCCAACCGCCACACGCTGTCGGCCTTCCTCGGGGAAGACCTGCAGACCCCCGAAGCCCTGGCCGACTGGCAGGCCTTCATCACCAGCACCGTGCTGCGCACCGTGATGCCCAACCCCTGACACCTCCGCGCCGCCGGCGGACATTCCCACCCACGACCTTTGAGAGGGCAACCAACATGGCAGAAGCTGTATCGACCGGAAAATCCGGAAAAGTGGTGATCAGGAACATCGGACTGCTGCTGTCCGGCGACATCGACCAGCCGATTCTGGACGCGGACACCATCGTCGTGAACGACGGACTGATCGTCGCCGTTGGCAAGGCCAAGGACTGCAACACCGAGGGCGCGCAGACCATCATCGATGCGCACCAGACCTGCGTCTGCCCGGGCCTGATCGACAGCCATGTCCATCCCGTGTTCGGGGACTGGACGCCGCGGCAAAACCAGATCGGCTGGATTGATTCCACGATGCACGGCGGCGTCACCACCATGATTTCAGCCGGCGAGGTGCACCTGCCCGGCCGGCCCAAGGACATCGTCGGACTCAAAGCCCTGGCCATCACCGCGCAGCGGGCTTTCGACAACTTCCGCCCCGGTGGCGTCAAGGTGCTGGCGGGCGCGCCCATCATCGAAAAAGGCATGGTCGAGCAGGACTTCAAGGAACTGGCCGAGGCCGGCGTCACGCTGCTCGGTGAGGTCGGCCTGGGCTCGGTCAAGGCCGGCTACGAAGCCAAGGAGATGGTGGCCTGGGCCCGCAAGTACGGCATCCAGAGCACCATCCACACCGGTGGCCCCTCGATTCCCGGCTCCGGCCTGATCGACAAGGACGTGGTGCTGGAAGCCGACGCCGACGTGATCGGCCACATCAACGGCGGGCACACGGCACTGTCGGAGCAGCATGTCTGCGAGCTCTGTGAAAAGTCCTCGCGCGCCATCGAGATCGTGCACAACGGCAACGAGAAAGTCGCCATCGCGGCGGCGCAAGCTGCGCTGCAGCTCAAATGCCCGCATCGCGTGATCCTCGGCACGGATGGGCCCGCCGGCTCCGGCGTGCAGCCGCTGGGCATGTTGCGGCTGATTGCCCTGCTGTCCAGCCTGGGCAACATTCCGGCCGAACTGGCCTTCTGTTTTGCCACCGGCAACACGGCGCGCATCCGCAAGCTCAACTGCGGCCTGATCGAGGTCGGCCGCGATGCCGACTTCGTGTTCATGGACAAGGCCCAGCATTCGTCCGGCCTGAACCTGCTCGACAGCGTGCAGCGCGGCGACATTCCCGGTGTGGGCATGGTGATGATCGACGGCATCGTGCGCAGCGGCCGCAGCCGCAACACACCGCCGGCCACGGACATCCCCAGCGTCGTCACCCCGGCCTGAGCGCCAGCACCCCGCATGCCCCACCTGCCGTCTCCGACCAAGGAAGAGCTTGCCCGGCTCGAACCCCTGACTCAGCTCGGCTTGCCCGATATTGTGGTGGTCTCCACGCGCCAGCAGGCCGATGAAGCCTTCCAGTCACTGGCGAGCAGCGCCGTGCTGGGCTTTGACACCGAATCCAAACCCACCTTCTTCCGGGACCAGGTGTCCGAAGGCCCGCACGTCGTGCAGTTTTCCACCCTGCACAAGGCCTGGGTGTTCCAGTTGCATGACGCCGGATGCCGCGACACCGTGTCGGCCCTGCTCGAGCTGGAAACGGCCGCCAAGGTGGGTTTCGGGCTGGCCGGCGACCATCAGCAGATCCGGCGCACCCTGGGCGTTTCTCCGCGCAATGTGCTGGACCTCAACGCGGTGTTCAGGAGTCGCGGCTACGCGAAGGAGCTCGGTGTCCGCGGCGCGGTCGCCGTGGTGTTCAACCGGCGTTTCATCAAGTCGAGAAAAGCCACCACCTCGAACTGGGCCAACCGGCAGCTGACGGACAGCCAGATCGTGTATTCAGCCAATGACGCCTGGGCGGCGATCCAGGTCTTTCACGCGCTGGGCCTGCCGCCGCCGCAGGCCTGAGATTCAAGCGTAAACAAAACGCTGCCGGAAGGCGGCGCAGAACTGCGGGCTGCCGCCTATCGACAGGGTCAGCGTGTACCACCGATCGCCCGCCTCCTCTTCCTGCTCCTGCAGGTTGAAGTCCCACTCCCCGCCCTCGTCCAGCGGTGCCTGCAGGCCCGGGAAGGCCGAATGCGCCCACTCCAGCACCTGCACGATTTCCGTGCGAACGGCCGCCACCTGGTCGGGCCGGACCGACGCCATCGCGTCGAAAGTCCCCAGGCCCTGCGCGTCTTCGCTGTAGTCGAACTCGAGGAAATGCAAAGGGAGCTTCAGGACGACGCGTCCTGTCCGTCCACAGCGTCGCCGGGGGGCGGCGCGGGTTTGGCCGTGCGGTGCCCCTCCCTGGCGAGCAATTCGAGGTAAAACGCAGCGCCGCCTTCGGCGGCAACCGCGTCGATCAAGCCCATGATGGTCGCAAAATGCACCACGGCGGCATTGTCCGGGCTGGTGCCGAAACGGCAGTCGAAATCCCAGTAGTCCACACCTTCGGGCAGCGGCACCCGGCGCTGCCTTTTGACGTATTTGCGGATTTCGTGCTTGACGGCGTCGAGCACACGATCCCGGTTTTTGCCTTCGATGCTGAGCTGGAATGTCTTTTTCACGGTTGCCTTTCGGGGGTCTGGTATCAGCCCGGACGGACGTGATTCGCAAGCCCTCGATTATGCGGCTTCGACCGATGCCCTACTCCGTGGCGCAAGCGCTTAAACTGGTCCTCTACGGCGGGCGCTCTCCGGATCCACCTTCACCCTCACCAAGCTGCCTCAAAGCTCCCTTTTCATGCCATTTTCCTCACTGGGCCTGTCCCCCGCCCTGCTGCACGCCGTCAGCACCAAGGCTTATCTGGCGCCCACACCGATCCAGACCGCCGCGATTCCCGCCATCCTGCAGGGCCGTGATGTGCTGGGTTCGGCGCAAACCGGCTCCGGCAAGACCGCCGCCTTTGTGCTGCCACTGCTGCAGCAACTGCTGGCGGGCCCGCACGAGAAGCCGCGCCGGGTGCGCGCGCTGGTCCTGGTCCCCACACGCGAACTCGCGTCGCAGGTCGGCGAGACCGTCCGCAGCCTGGCGCAGCAGTTGCCGCAGGTCCTGAAAGTGGCGACTGTGTTTGGCGGCGTGTCCATCAACCCGCAGATGATGAACCTGCGCGGCGGAGCGGACATCGTGGTCGCCACCCCCGGCCGCCTGCTGGACCTGGTCGACCACAACGCGCTGGTCCTGTCCGGCGTCACGGCGCTGGTGCTCGATGAGGCCGACCGGCTCTTCGAACTCGGTTTTGCCGACGAACTCGGGCGCATCCTCGCCCTGCTCGCGCCGCAGCGCCAGAACCTGTTTTTCTCGGCCACCCTGCCACCCGCCGTGCAGGCCCTGGCGCAGACACTGCTGCGCGAACCGGTCCACATCGAGAGGCTGCCGGGACCGGAGCAGGCACCCGACATCGTGCAGCGGGCCATTGCCGTGGACGCCGGACGGCGCACCCAGCTGCTGCGCCACCTGATCCAGCAAAACGGCTGGCGCCGGGTGCTGGTGTTCGTGGCCACCAAACATGCGGCTGAAATCGTCGCCGACAAACTGCGCAAGGTGCGGATCAACGCCGAGCCTTTCCATGGCGAACTGAGCCAGGGAAAACGCACGCAGGTGCTGGCCGACTTCAAGGCCTCGCGGCTCAAGGTGGTGATTGCCACCGATGTGGCGGCCCGCGGCCTGGACATTGCGCAGCTGCCGGTGGTGGTGAACTACGATCTGCCGCGTTCGGCGGTGGAGTACGTCCACCGCATCGGCCGCACCGGCCGCGCCGGAGAACGCGGCGTCGCCCTGAGTTTTGTCAGCGCGGACACGCTGGCCCACTGGCGCCTGATCGAAAAACGCCAGCAGGCGAGCCTGCCGCTCGAGCAGATTGAAGGGTTTGAGCCGCTGCCGGTCGAGCCCCCGGCGGAGGGCGCCGGCAGCCCGCCCTCGACAGGCGGCATCAAGGGCAAACGCCCCAGCAAGAAAGACAAACTCCGGGCCGCCGCAGCGCGCGGCGACTGATCACTTGTGCCAGGGCCTGGTCTCGGGCCCCAAGGCGCTTTCAGCGGCCGGCGCCGTTGACGCTGGTGATGGCATACCCTTTTTCGGCAATTTGCTGCTCGGGACGGGGAATCGCGTACTGGCTGATCTTCTCGGCGCTGGCACCCATTTCCACGGCGCGGGCTTCGGACTCCCAATCGGTGTTCGTGGCCTCCTGGGGAATCAGCCGTCCTTCGGGCACAGCGAGGTAGGAAAACTGGCGATTGGCTTCGGCCCGGCGGTAAATGTCGACACGCATGAGGACTCCTTGGCAGGTGGCTGGGCCCTCCACCTTACCCCCGGCCAGCGCCTGACTGCTGGAAAGTCCCTGCTTGTTACCCGGACTCCCGCTGTCCGGGCCGGGCCGGCACGGATGCCAGGCCCCGGAGCGGGGCCTCGGACACTCCTTTTTTGATAGCTGACTGCGCTTATACATCAGGGGCTGGAGCCATTTTTTATCATCAAGAACGCGCGCCAGGCGTCCCGGCGCCGTGCCGCGCAGACACGCAGGTGACGCCCTGAACGCCGCACTGGCGCTAAGCTGCCAGCCAAGCCAATCCCTCGCCCCCCCCCACAGACAGGAGCCCCCATGAACGACCTTTTTTCCCTGCAGGGCCGCACGGCGCTGATCACCGGCGGTTCGCGCGGCATCGGCCGCATGATTGCCGCCGGCTTCCTGGCGCAGGGTGCGCGGGTCTACATCTCGGCGCGCAAGGCCGCGGCCTGCGACCAGACCGCCAGGGAGCTGGCCAGCCTGGGGCACTGCGTGTCGCTGCCCGCCGATGTCTCGGCGCTCGAAGGGGCCAGGGGCCTGGCCGCGGCGTACGGCGCGCACGAGCCGCAGCTCGACATCCTGGTCAACAACGCCGGCGCTGCCTGGGGCGCCCCGTTCGACGAGTTTCCGGAAAGCGGCTGGGACAAGGTGATGGACCTGAACCTCAAGACGCCTTTCTTCCTGACACAGGCCCTAATCACCGCCCTGCGCAAGTCCGGTGAGCAGCGCCCTGCCAAGGTCATCAACATTGCCTCCATCGACGGCATTTCCGTCAACCCCATGGAAACCTATTCCTATGCGGCGAGCAAGGCCGGCCTGATCCAGCTGACCCGCCGCATGGCGCTGCGCCTGATCCAGGACAACATCGTGGTCAGCGCGATCGCCCCCGGCGCCTTTGCCTCGGACATGAACAAAGACGCACGCGACCATGGCGAGGCGGTCGCCGCACGCATCCCGGCCGGCCGCGTCGGGCAGGATGCCGACATGGCCGGCGCCGCCATCTACCTGGCCTCGCGCGCCGGGGACTACGTGGTCGGCTCCACGCTGGTGGTCGACGGCGGCGTCACCCACGCGCGCTGAGCGGCCGGCGCCCCGCGGCTTTTTTCTGACAGAAACCTGACGCGACAGCCCTAGTCGCGCCGCGCCAGAGGGCTGCCCTGCCTGCGTCGTTTCCCTGCGCCAGAGCGGCACGTAAAACTACCTAAGTCCTAACCCGCTCACGCGGTACAAGACGAATCGTTAGCATGCAGGTCTCTGTGACGGGCCGGTGCGCCCGCCATTTCAATGTCTGTAGCCGGAGAGCAATTTGTCAGCGGAGTTCATTCTTGAAACGCGTGGGTTGACCAAGGAATTCAAGGGATTCGTGGCCGTCAACCAGGTGGACCTGAAGGTCCAGCGCGGCCATATCCACGCGTTGATCGGCCCCAACGGCGCGGGCAAAACCACTTTCTTCAACCTGCTGACCAAGTTTCTGCACCCGACCACCGGCACCATCCTGTTCAACGGCAACGACATCACGACCGAAAAGCCGGCGCAGACGGCACGGCGCGGCATTGTCCGTTCGTTCCAGATCTCGGCGGTGTTTCCGCACATGACCGTGCTGGAAAACGTGCGCGCGGCGCTGCAACGCAACCTTGGCACCTCGTTTCATTTCTGGAAAGCCGAAAGCACGCTGTTTCCCCTGCATGAACGCGCCCGCCAGCTGCTGGCCGAGGTGGACCTGCAGGACTTCGCCGAGGAGCTGACCGTCAACCTGCCCTATGGCCGCAAACGCGCGCTGGAGCTGGCCACCACGCTGGCGCTCGAGCCCGAGCTGATGCTGCTGGACGAACCGACCCAGGGCATGGGCCATGAAGACGTGGACCGCGTGACCCAGCTGATCAAGAAGGTCTCCGCCGGCCGCACCATCCTGATGGTGGAGCACAACATGAACGTGGTCGCGTCGATCGCCGACCGCATCACGGTGCTGCAGCGCGGCGCCATCATTGCCGACGGTCCGTACGCCGAAGTGTCGAAAAACCCGCTGGTGATCGAGGCCTACATGGGCACGGCCAACACCGAACTGCAGGGAGCGCACTGATGTCCAAGGAACTCCTGAAAATCGAGAACCTGCATGCCTGGTATGGCGAGTCGCACATCCTGCACGGTGTGAACCTGACCGTGCACGAGGGCGAGGTGGTGACGCTGCTGGGCCGCAACGGCGCCGGTCGCACCACCACCATGCGCGCCATCGTCGGCCTGACCGGTTCGCGCAAGGGCTCGATCCGCATCAACGGTGAAGAAACCATCAAGCTGGCGCCGCACAAGGTGGCGCACATGGGCGTGGGTTACTGCCCCGAAGAACGCGGCATCTTCGCCAGCCTGACCGCCGAGGAAAACCTGATGCTGCCGCCCACGCTGGCACCGGGCGGCATGAGCGTCGAGGAAATCTACGCCATGTTCCCCAACCTGAAAGAGCGCGCGTCCAGCCCCGGCACACGCCTGTCGGGCGGCGAGCAGCAGATGCTGGCGGTGGCCCGCATCCTGCGCACCGGCGCGCGCCTGCTGCTGCTCGACGAAATCTCCGAGGGCCTGGCGCCCGTGATTGTGCAAAAGCTCGCCGAGATGATTCTGACGCTCAAGGCCAAGGGTTACACCATCGTGCTGGTCGAGCAGAACTTCCGCTTCGCCGCGCCACTGGCCGACCGCTTTTACGTGATGGAGCACGGCACCATCGTGAAACAGTTTGCCCAGAACGAGTTGACCCAGAACATGGGCATGCTGCAGGAATACCTCGGTGTCTGACCGCCGCCAGGCCGGACCCGCCCCCCTTTTTCCGCTTTCGACCACAACCCAAGGAGACCCCATGAAACTCAAAACCCTCGTCGCCGCACTGGCCATCGGCTTCGCCGCCGCTGCCTCCGCGCAGAACACCGGCCCCGTCAAGATCGGTTTCATCACCGACATGTCCAGCCTGTACGCCGACATCGACGGCCCGGCCGGCGGTGAAATGGTCAAGTGGGCCGCGCAGGATTTCGGCGGCAAGGTGCTGAACCGTCCGATCGAAGTGCTGACCGCCGACCACCAGAACAAGGCCGACGTCGCCAGCTCCAAGGCGCGCGAGTGGATGGACAAGGACGGCCTGTCCATGCTGATCGGCGGCACCAATTCGGGCACGGCACTGGCCATGGCCAAGATCGCCGAAGAAAGAAAGAAACCCTTCATCGCCATCGGCCCCGGCTCGGCCCGCCTGACCAATGAAGCCTGCTCGCCTTACACCGTGCATTACGCCTACGACACCGTGGCCCTGGCCAAGGTGGCAGGCACGGCTCTGGTGAAGTCCGGTGCCAAGAACTGGTTCTTCCTGACGGCTGACTATGCGTTCGGCTACTCGCTCGAAGGTGATGCATCGACCGTGGTCAAGGCCAACGGCGGCACCGTCGCCGGCGCCGTGCGCCACCCGCTCAATGCGTCGGACTTCTCGTCCTTCCTGCTGCAGGCGCAATCTTCCAAGGCCCAGGTGCTGGCGCTGGCCAATGCCGGCGGCGACTTCACCAACGCCATGAAAGCCGCCAAGGAATTCGGCATCAACAAGACCATGAAGGTCGCCGGCCTGCTGGTGTTCATCAACGACGTGCACAGCCTGGGCCTGGCCAACACCGAAGGTCTGCAATTGGCCGACAGCTGGTACTGGAACCAGGACGATGCGTCGCGCAAGTTTGCCAAGCGCTTCTTCGACAAGTACAAGCGCATGCCTTCGAGCCTGCAGGCCGCCGACTACTCGGCCGCCACGAACTACCTGAAGGCCGTGCAGACCGCCGGCACGACGGACGGCGACAAGGTCATGGCCACGCTCAAGGGCATGAAGATCGACGACTTCTACAACAAGGGCCAGATCCGCGCCGATGGCCGCATGATCCACGACATGTACCTGTTCCAGGTCAAGTCGGCCAAGGAATCGACCACGCCATGGGACTACTATAAAACCGTGTCCAGGATCCCTGGCGACCAGGCCTTCACCACGGTCGCCGAGTCCAAGTGCGCCCTGCTCAAGAAGTAAGCTGACCCTCAGTACCGCACCCCGAAAATATCGAAACATGAAAGCGCGCCTTCGCACCCATGGCGGCGTTGCAATCCTTGCGAAGGCGCACAGCCTTCGCTGCGGCTTGCGCCTTGCCCTGGGCACGAAGCCATCACTTTCACTTTGTTTCGCTACTTCCGGGTTGCAGTACTAGTGGCCGGTCGCAGCGCGGCCGGCCACTTTTTACTTTGCTATTGTTTGTACTCTCACAGCGTGAACTGACGGGTCTCCATGGAAATTTTCGGTATCCCCCATCAAGCCTTTCTGGGCCAGCTGCTGCTGGGCCTGGTCAATGGCGCGTTTTACGCCATGCTCAGCCTCGGGCTGGCGGTGATCTTCGGCCTGCTGGGCGTGGTCAATTTTGCGCACGGCGCACTCTACATGCTGGGCGCCTTTGCTGCCTGGATCATGCTCGACAAGTTCGGCATCAATTATTGGGCGGCGCTGATCCTGGCGCCGCTGCTGGTGGGCGCGCTCGGCGTGGTCATCGAGCGTCTCTTCCTCAAACACCTGTACAAGCTCGACCCGCTGTACGGCTTGCTGCTGACCTTTGGTCTGGCGCTGATTCTCGAGGGGGTGTTCCGCGAGCTGTATGGCGCGTCGGGCCAGTCCTACAACGTGCCTGAGCTGCTCTCGGGCGCGACCAACCTGGGCTTCATGGTCCTGCCGAACTACCGCGCCTGGGTGGTGCTGGTGTCGCTGGTGGTCTGCCTGGGCACCTGGTACCTGATCGAACGCACCCGGCTCGGCGCCTACCTGCGCGCCGGCACCGAAAACGCCGCGCTGGTGCAGGCCTTCGGCATCAACGTGCCCATGATGGTGATGCTGACCTACGGCGCCGGCGCCGCGCTGGCCGCGCTGGCCGGTGTGCTGGCCGCACCCATCATCCAGGTCAACCCGCTGATGGGCTCCAACCTGATCATCGTGGTGTTTGCCGTGGTCGTGATCGGCGGCATGGGCTCCATCATGGGCTCCATCCTGACCGGCCTGGGCCTGGGCATCGTCGAAGGGCTGACACGGGTGTTCTACCCCGAGGCGTCCAACATTGTGGTGTTTGTCATCATGGTCGTCGTGCTGATGTTCCGGCCCGCCGGCCTGTTCGGCAAGGAGGCCTGAGCCATGCGCCCTGCCATCAATTCCCCCCATGACAACAAGCAGATGACCCCAGCCGCCAAACTCATTCAAATCACCTACATCGCGCTGCTGATCCTGGCGCTGGTGGCGCCCCTGCTCGGCCTCTACCCTGTGTTTGTCATGAAGCTGCTGTGCTTCGCCATTTTTGCCTGCGCCTTCAACCTGCTGCTGGGTTTCACCGGCCTGCTGTCGTTCGGCCATGCGGCGTTTTTCGGGTCGGCCGCCTACGCCACCGGCTGGATCGTCAAGTCGCAGGGCTGGACGCCCGAGCTCGGCATCCTGGCCGGCGTGGTGGCCTCGGGCCTGATCGGCCTGGTGGTCGGCCTGGTCGCCATCCGGCGCCAGGGCATCTACTTCGCCATGATCACGCTGGCGATCGCCCAGATGGTGTATTTCGTCTGCCTGCAGGCACCCTTTACCGGTGGTGAAGACGGCCTGCAAGGCGTGCCGCGCGGCGCGCTGTTCGGCCTGTTCTCGCTGGAGTCGGACACCGCCATGTACTACCTGGTGGTGGCGGTGTTTGTCGGCTGTTTTCTGGCCATTTCACGCATCGTGCGTTCGCCTTTCGGCCAGGTGCTCAAGATGATCCGTGAAAACGAACCCCGCGCGATTTCGCTGGGCTACCAGGTGGACCGTTACAAGCTGCTGGCCTTCGTTCTGTCGGCCGCGCTGGCCGGCCTGGCCGGTTCGCTCAAGACCCTGGTCATGGGTTTTGCCACCCTGTCCGACGCGCACTGGTCGATGTCGGGCGAAGTGATCCTGATGACGCTGCTCGGCGGTGTCGGCACCTTCTTCGGCCCGGTGTTCGGCGCCGGCATCGTGATCTCGCTGCAGAACCTGCTGGCCGACAAGGTCGGCTCGTGGGTCACTGTGATCATCGGCGTGATTTTTGTGATCTGCGTGCTGGCCTTCCGCAAGGGTGTGGTCGGCGAGCTGCAGGCTTTCATGGAGCGGCGCCGGCGCGCTGCGGCGGCGCCCGACGCGTAAGCAGCGGCGGGCGAGAACCGGGCAAGCCGGTCAGCCCGCGCCACGTTACGGGTTGTCTGCCGCGCCGTCGGTCGACAGCGCCTCGGCCACATGCTGGGGCACCACCAGCTGGCCCTGGTCATCGGGCAGGGCCTCGATGCTGATCACCGGCGCTGACGAGCTGACGCCGCCGAACATCGTTGCAAACGCGGCGTCTGCCGCATCGCGGCCGGTGGCCAGGCGCACAAACCCCATCGGAATCGCCGTGCCCGAGGGGTCGAACATGTACCAGCGGTGGCCCACATAAACCTCGACATAGGCGTGAAAATCGGTCGGGCCCAGGGCCGGGTCGGCGCCGTAGTCGATGCCGCTGACAAACCGCGCGGGAATGTTGACCGCGCGGCACAGCGCAATCATCAGGTGCGCAAAATCGCGGCAGACACCGGCCTCGTCGATCAGGGTGTCGATGGCCGTGGTGTTGCCGGTGGAACTGTTGGACATGAAGCTCACGCGCTGGTGGACCCAGTCGCGGATCGCCTGGACCCGGCTGTAGCCCTGGCGCAGCTGGCCAAACTCCTTGACGGCCAGCCGGTGCAGCCGGTCGGACTGGCAATAACGGCTGGGGTAGAGGTAAGGCAGCACCGCGCCCGGCAGCTGCAGCACGCCGACCTCGGCCACCTGGTCGGGTTGCGCCACATGGTGGCGGATGTCCACCGTCGCACCGTAACTGACCGTCAAGGGACCGGGCAGGGCCCTGAACTTGAGGTAGCGGTTGCGGCTGACCGCATCCGTATAAAACTCGGGCTGCAGCACCTGGCTGATGCCCAGGGTCTCGCTGACCACCGCCTGCTCGCGCGTGTGGGCCGCATGGATGTTGAAGATGAAATCGCAGCCGGCATCGGCCACCTGGTAACCCAGTTCAATGGAAAATTTAAGCCTGACCATGGATGTATCCTGAAAGGGCGCCACAGCCGGAGGGCGCAGGCTGCGAACTGAAAAGGGAGAGGCGTGAAAGGTGCAGCGGCGTGCACCGCTGTCCGGGCATCCCCGCCATGGTGGATTGTGATGACATCCAAAGACCCTGCCGGCAACTCGCGGCAGCGCCCCATGAGCCGCTCCCACCGCGACTGACGCGCGGGCAGCACATCCGCCTACAGACAGCCCTTCAAGCCGGCAGGGCCGGCCTCAGTCGCTCCTCTTTTAATAGCTTCGCGCGCCCATCCAGAAAGGGCTAAGGGGCAATTTGATGCTCAAACGCTCAGGCTTCGTCCATGAAGCGCACCTTGACGCTTTTGCCCTTGACGCCGCCGGTGGCGAGTTTTTGCTGGGCCTGGCTGGCAATCGCGCGGTCCACCGCGACATAGGTGGAGAACTCATTGACGTTGATCTTGCCGACCTGTTCGCGCGTGAAGGGCGGCACGTTGCCGGCCTCGCCGGTCAGCGCGCCCAGCACGTCACCGGCGCGGATTTTTTCCTTGCGACCGCCAACGATCTGCAGGGTCACCATGGGCGGCAGCAGCGGCTCGTTGCTGGCCGGCGTCAGTTCGCTGAGCTTGTGCCATTCGGACTCGGCCTTCTGCAGCACCTCGATTTTCCCGACGTAACCCATCTCGTCCATGCTCGCCAGGCTGATGGCCCAGCCTTCTTCGTCGGCGCGGCCGGTGCGGCCGATGCGGTGGATGTGCACCTCGGCGTCCGGCGTCACGTCGACGTTGATGACCATTTCGAGCTGTGCGATGTCCAGGCCGCGCGCGGCCACGTCGGTGGCCACCAGCACCGAGCAACTGCGGTTGGAAAACTGCACCAGCACCTGGTCGCGCTCGCGCTGCTCCAGTTCACCAAACAGCGCCAGCGCGCTGAAGCCCTGGTCTTTCAAATAGGCCACGAGCGCGCGGCACTGCGACTTGGTGTTGCAAAACGCCAGCGTGCTGGCCGGCCGGAAGTGGCGCAGCACTTGCGCGACGGCGCCCAGGCGGGCTTCGTCGTGGTCGCTGTCGGGCACCTGGTACCAGCGCTGCTGGATCTTGGTTTTTTCATGCTGCGCCTGCACCGTGATGGTTTGCGGCGTCTTCATGAACTGCTGGCTGATCTTGGCGATGCCTTCCGGGTAGGTGGCCGAAAACAGCAGGGTCTGGCGCTCTTTCGGGCACTGCTTGGCGACGGTCACGATGTCGTCGAAAAAGCCCATGTCCAGCATGCGGTCGGCTTCGTCGAGCACCAGCGTGTTCATGGCTTCCAGGTTCAGGTTGCCGCGTGCCAGGTGGTCCATGATGCGGCCCGGCGTGCCGACGACGATGTGGGCGCCGTTTTCCAGGCTGGCGGTCTGGTTGCGCAGCGGCACGCCGCCGCAGAGCACCACCACCTTCACGTTTTCCTCCGCCCGCGCCAGGCGGCGGATTTCGGTGGCGACCTGGTCGGCCAGCTCGCGCGTTGGGCACAGCACCATGGCCTGCACCGCAAAACGCCGCGCATTGAGGTTGGCCAGAAGTGGAATCGCAAAGGCGGCGGTCTTGCCGCTGCCGGTTTTGGCCTGCGCGATCAAGTCCTTGCCGGCCAGCGCCAGCGGCAGGCTGGCCGCCTGGATCGGCGTCATGGCGAGGTAGCCCAGGGTTTTCAGATTGGCCTGCATCGCAGGGTTCAGCGGCAGCGTGCTGAAGTCGGTGCTGGCTGCGCCGGAAGTCGAAGGGGAAGAAGTCATGCCCTGATTATCGACGCTGGGGCTTTTCCAGCCCCCTGGCGTACCTTGAGAGCCCTTGGCAGGCGCAGGCAGCACCAACACCTCAGGGACTCAAAAGATGGATAAAAACGGGCGCCATCCCGTATAAAACGTGCGCCTATAGCTACTGTATTGATAGCGAATTAGAGGTTGCCAGCGCCGAAGGCCCCCACAGCGTGCCGCAGACGCCCCGCACAGCGTAAGCTTGCCGGAACGCCCTGTTTTTTCTTTGCCTGCTGTCCCCGCCCACCCCCACCATGCCTTTTGACGACTCTACCGCCGCCCTGGTCCAGGCCTTGGGCGACCTGGGCCTGACGCTCTTTTTTGCGCTGCTGGCCTTGCTGCTGCCCACCGCCACCCTGCTGTGGTGGCTGGTGCAGCGTTACGCGGTGCCAAGCAAGACCAGCACGCTGCCGGCCGGCGCCTTCCTGCTGATCCGGCTGGCAGCGGGGTTTGCCGTGCTGGTCGGCGCAGCGGCTGTTTTTGCGGAAATTGCCGAAGCCCTGGGGGATGGCCCGCGCGCCGGCCAGCTCGACCAGCTGTTTTCAGACGCGCTTCACGCCAGCACCGCCGGCTGGGCCCTGCAGGTTTTCGCGGGGATCACCCGGCTCGGCGACACCGCCACCCTGGCGGCCTGGGGCGTGGGGGTGGCGACGGTGCTGCTGCTGCGCGGCCGGCGCTGGCTGGCCCTGGGCTGGGTGCTGGCCATCAGCGGCAACGCCCTGCTCAACACCACCCTCAAGGCGCTGTTTGAAAGAACCCGGCCCGTGCACGACAGCGCCCTGGTACATGCGGGCGGCTGGAGTTTTCCGAGCGGGCACAGCTCGGGGTCGGTGGTGGTCTATGGCATGCTGGCCTACGTGCTGATCCACAGCCTGCCGCCGGACACGGCGCGCCGCGCCAGTCTGCCGCTGGTGCTGCTGGCTGCCACCCTGGCGTTTTCCGTCGGTTGCAGCCGGGTTTTTCTGCAGGTCCATTTCGCCACCGACGTGCTCGCCGGGTTTGCCTCCGGCTCGGCCTGGCTGGCCGTCTGTGTGGCCAGCATCGAGCTGACGCGCCACTACGGCCGCACCCGCGCCACTTGATATTTTCGTCATTCACAGGGTCCCGGAAGCGTTCGAGCCGGCGGCCCGCCCCATCAGCGTGGTCTACCCGCATGGCCGGCCGCTGCCCATGCGCACGCAAGTCTTCATCGAATGGATCAGGCACGAACTGCGGGAGTTTCAAAGCTGAGCCCCGGCGACGGATCGGCAGCTCGAGCATTGAATCAGGGCGCAGCCCAGGCGAATAGCGCGCAAGCAGCTATCATTTTTATATCAAAAGCCCCGTCCCTTGCAGGCTCAAGGCACTGCAGGCATGCTTGGGCTCTTTCCGGCAAGACCACAGAACACGACCTATGAAAAATTTTGACTTTGACCTGTTTGTCATCGGCGGCGGCAGCGGCGGCGTGCGCGCCGCACGCATGGCCGCGCAGCGCGGCGCCCGTGTGGCGCTGGCCGAGGTGGCCGCCATGGGCGGCACCTGCGTCAACGTCGGCTGCATTCCAAAAAAGCTCTACAGCTACGCAGCGCACTATGCCGAAGCCTTTGAGGAATCGCGCGGCTTCGGCTGGACCGGCGAGGCGCCGGTGTTCAACTGGGAGCGGCTCAAGACCAACCGGGCACTTGAAATCTCGCGCCTCAACGGCGTGTACCTCCAGCTGCTGCAGGGCTCGGGCGTCCAGATCATCGAGGGCTGGGCCTCGCTGGCCGACGCCCACACGGTGGAGGTCGAAGGCAGCCGCTACACCGCCAAACACATCCTGGTCGCCACCGGCGGCCGGCCCAGCCTGCCCGAGGTGAAGGGCCGCGAGCTGGTCATCACCTCGGACCAGATTTTCGACATCGATCCCTTCCCCGCGCGCCTGCTGGTGGTGGGCGGCGGCTACATCGCCTGCGAATTTGCCTCCATCTTCAACGGCCTGGGGTCCCAGGTCACCCAGCTGTACCGCGGCGCCCAGGTGTTGCGCGGCTTTGATACGGAAGTGCGGACCTTCGTGGCCGCAGAAATGGTCAAGACCGGCGTGGACTTGCGGCTGCACGCCGATGTGACCGCCATCAGCCAGGCGGCAGACGGGCTGCACGTGCAACTGCAGGACGGCAGCAGCACCACGGTGGACGCCGTGCTGTACGCAACCGGCCGCCTGCCCAACGTGGCCGGCCTGGGCCTGGAAAACGCCGGCGTCCCGCTCAACCACCAGGGGGCGATCGAGGTCAATGCCCACTACCAGACCTCGGTACCGTCGATCTACGCCCTGGGCGACGTGACCGCACGCATCCAGCTGACGCCGGTGGCGCTGGGTGAGGCCATGGTGGTGGTCGACCATCTGTTTGGCGCCGCGGCCGGCAAGAAGCCGCGCCGCATGAGCTACGACTTCATCCCGACCGCGGTGTTCACGCATCCGAACATTGGCACCGTGGGTTATTCGGAAGCCGATGCGCGCAAGGAATTCGGCAAGGTCAGCATCTACCGCAGCGAGTTCAAGGCACTCAAACACACCCTGAGCGGCAGCACCGAGCGCACCCTGATGAAGCTGGTGGTGGACGACGCCTCCGACCGCGTGGTCGGCCTGCACATGGTGGGGGCCGACGCGGGCGAGGTGGTCCAGGGTTTTGCCGTGGCCATGAAGGCCGGCGCGACCAAGGCCATTTTCGACAGCACCATTGGCATCCACCCGACGGCGGCGGAGGAGTTTGTCACGATGCGCGAGCCGGTGAAAGAGCCGGCGCGTGCGCCCTGAGCCATCTGACCGTCAGGCCGGTGGCGCGCTCTCCTCTTCGGGAAGGACCACATTGGCCCGCTCGATCGCCGCATCAAAGGCGGCCAGTTCGGCATCCCCCTGAAACACGGGGCGGCTGTCCAGCGGGTGAAACACCTGGTGTTGCAGCCGCCGCAGGGCGTCGGACCGCTCCATCGCCTCCAACACCTTTTGGGGCGTCATCATCAACATGAAAGGATTGGCGCTGGGGGCGTCGACTTGCATGGCAGCAACTCCTTGGACACATGGGTGGCACAGACATTGAACAATGAACGGATGGCTGCACTTTAGGAGACGCAAAAAATTCAGGAAAGTCAGCCGGCAGCCCGATCGCTTGTAGGTGTCCGGCTGACACGCCGCTGCAGGCCCGCGGACCCCGCACCGGCACGCTCAGAATGCGCGCACGCCCTGGTGCCAGGCCGCCCGCACGATGGGCATGTCGCCGCTCATCCGGACCCGGATCAGGTCCGCGCGCAGGCCGGGGGCCAGCTCGCCGCGGTCCGTCAGGCCGATGGCGCGGGCCGGGTTGCGCGTGACGGTGTTGACCGCCTTGGGCAGGCTCCAGCCCGCCGTGTCGCGCAGCAGAAACGCCGACTGCAGCAGGCTGGCGGGCACGTAGTCCGACGAAAAAATGTCGAGCAAATCAAGCTGCGCCAGTTCAGCCGCCGACACATTGCCCGAATGCGAGCCGCCCTTGACCAGGTTGGGGCCGCCCATGACGATGCCCATGCCCGCCTCGCGGGCCGCCCGGGCGGCGGCCACGGTGGTCGGAAATTCCGAGATGGCAATGCCTTCCTGGCTGGCCTGCTCGACATGCGCCACTTCCGTGTCATCGTGGCTCGCGACCGGCAGGGCCCGGGCACGGCTGCCGGCAATAACGGCCGCGCGGTTGGGAATGGCAAAAAGCTCCTGGTGCGCCCGGCGCTCCTGGATCAGGGTTTCATATTCCGCATCATTGAAGCTGCCGTAACGCTCGGCATAACGCCGGTACTTGCTCAGGTCGCGCCACTGGCGCTGGCCCGGCGTGTGGTCCATCACGCTGACCAGTTCGAGCAGGGAGTCGTCGGCATAGTGTTCGAACACTTCCACGATGTCGGGGGCCGAGACCTCGCAGCGCAGGTGCAGCAGGTGCTCGACCCGCAGCAGGCCTTCGGCGCGGCACTCGTGCAGGGCCTCGATCGACACATGCTGGGTCTGGCTGCGTGTGCCGCCCTGGTCCATGTCCCCGATCACGACCGAATCGAGCACGGTGATGATGCCGGCGGCCGCGCACAGCGCGTCGTGCATGACCGTGGCGGAGTGGGCGTTCCACAACACGCCGGGCCGCGGCACCAGGTGTTTTTCGAGGTTGTCGGTGTGCAGCTCGACCAGGCCAGGCAGCAGCCAGTCGCCGGCCCAATCTTCCGCACCGGTCACCGAGGTGTCGCCGCGGGCTATGGAACGGATCAGGCCACCCTCGACCACCAGACAGCCGGTGAACTCCTCGTCGGCTGTGACAATTCTTGCGTTCCTGATGATTTTCTGCTTCATGGGGATCTTCCGGTTCAGTTTGATTTTCGATAGTGTTCGACATCCAGGCAGCGGCTGGCGACCGCTTCGCGCACTTCGTCGTCGTGAAAAATGCCGACGACGGCGGCCCCACGCGCACGTGCCGCATGAATCAACTCCACCACGACGCGGCGGTTGTCTGCATCCAGCGAGGCGGTCGGTTCGTCGAGCAGCAGCACGGGATGGTTGGCAATCAGGCCATGCGCGATGTTCACACGCTGCTGCTCACCGCCGGAAAACGTCGCAGGCGGCAAATGCCAGAGGCGTTCGTGCAGGTTCAGCCGCGCCAGCCATTGCGCGGCCTGGCCGCGCGCCTCGTCGGCGGCCACGCCGAGGCGGCGCAGCGGCTCGGCCACGATGTCCAGTGTCGAGACCCGTGGAATCACGCGCAGGAACTGCGAGACATAACCGAGTGTGCGGCGCCGCACATCCAGCACCTCCCGCGGCGCTGCGGCGGACAGGCTGATCCACTGCTCCTGGTGGCGGATGCGCACCTCCCCGCTGCTGGCGCTGTAATTGCCGTACAGGCAACGCAGCAGCGAACTTTTTCCGCTGCCGGAATGGCCGGTCAGCGCCAGGCACTCGCCGGGGCCGACGCTCAGGCTGATGCCGGAAAAAACAGGCAGCGCCAGGCCGCCGCGCGCGTGCAGGGTGAAGGTCTTGGAGAGCTCGCTGGTTTCAAGGACAGAAGTCATGGTGATGCTCAGGTGGCCAATCAAGTGGCGAATCAGGGGGTGAGAACGGAAGACACCAGCAGCTGGGTATAGGGATGCTGCGGATCGTCGAGCACGCGGTCGGTCAGGCCCTGCTCGACCACGCAGCCGTCCTTCATGACCAGCATGCGGTGCGCCAGCAGGCGCGCCACCGCGAGGTCGTGCGTGACAATCACGGCCGCCAGCTGCAGCTGGTCGACCAGCTCGCGCAGCAGATCCAGCAGCCGCGCCTGCACCGAGACATCCAGCCCGGTGGTCGGCTCGTCCATGAAAACCAGGCGCGGGTGGGTCACCAGGTTGCGGGCAATCTGCAGGCGCTGCTGCATGCCGCCCGAGTAGGTACCGGGCAGGTCGTCGATGCGGTCCACATCGAGTTCGACACGTTCCATCCAGCTCAGGGCCTCGCCGCGCAGCTTGCCGTAATGGCGCGCGCCCAGGGCCATCATGCGTTCGCCGATGTTGGCGCCGCCGGAGACATTCATGCGCAGGCCGTCGCGTGCATGCTGTTCGACAAAACCCCAGTCGGTGCGGGCCAGCCAGCGCAGCCGCGCTTCAGACAGCCCGGCCAGGTCCACCAGCCCGGACGCGCCGCGTGATGCGGCGACGCCGCTGCCGGCCTCCTCGCGCAGGTCGTAGTGAACCGAACCTTCGTCGCATGCCAGGCGCGACGCCAGCAGGCGCAGCAGCGTGGACTTGCCGGAGCCGGACTCACCGACAACGGCCAGCACCTCGCCGGGGTAAAGATCAAAACTCACGCCGCGGCAGGCCCAGCGCAGGCGCTGGCCCTGCATGAACTGCTTGCCGGCATCGCGGACGGACAGGAGAAGATCGCCGCTCATCGCGCGCCCTCCTGCGCCAGGCGCGCCAGCGCGTCCGGCATCTGCACGGCCTGCTGCGTGCCCACCTGCCCGGCCTCGCAGCGCCCACTGCAGAAGTCACTGTCCGAACAGACAAACAGGCGGCTGCCTTCGTCATCCACAATCATTTCGTCGAGAAAACTGTCTGCCGCGCCGCACAGGGCGCAGGCGTGTTCCCAACGCTGCACTTCAAACGGGTGGTCCTCAAAATCCAGGCTGCGCACGGAGGTGTAGGGCGGGATGGCGTAAATGCGTTTTTCCCGGCCTGCGCCGAACAGCTGCAGCGCCGGGTTCATGTGCATCTTGGGGTTGTCGAACTTCGGTATCGGCGACGGCGAGGTCAGGTAACGCTCGTTGACCAGCACCGGGTAATCGTAGGTCTTGGAGATCGCGCCGAGCTGGGCGATGTCCTCGTAGAGCTTGACGTTCATCAGGCCGTATTCCCCCAGCGCGTGCATGGTGATGGTTTCCAGGCGGCGCGGCTCCAGCCGGAACAACGGCTCCGGCATGGGCACCTGGTACACAATGGTTTGCGCTTCGGTCAAGGCGGCTTCCGGAATGCGGTGCCGCGTCTGGATGATGGTGGCCTCGGCGGTTTTCTCCGTGGTCGGCACGCCGGTGGTCCGCGCAAAAAAGCGGCGAATGTTGACCGCATTGGTGGTGTCGTCGGCCCCCTGGTCAATCACCTTGAGCACATCATCGCGGCCAATGATGCTGGCCGTGACCTGCACGCCACCCGTGCCCCAACCGTAGGCGAACGGCATTTCCCGCGAGCCGAAAGGCACCTGGTAGCCCGGGATGGCAACCGCCTTGAGCATGGCGCGGCGGATCATCTTTTTGGTCCGCTCGTCCAGAAATCCGAAGTTGTAATGCTCGTCCATCAGGCTGCTTTCTGTATCGCCGGTTCGGAGGGGCGGGCGGGCACCACATGCCCTTGGTCCGCGTGTTGGTCATCGTGGCCTTCCTGCGCATGGGCGGCACGCAGCCGGCGCACCAGTTCCAGTTCGGACTGGAAGTCCACGTAATGCGGCAGCTTCAGGTGCTGCACAAAACCGGAGGCCTCCAGGCTGTCGGCATGCGACAGCACGAATTCCTCGTCCTGCGCCGGCGCCACGGCCAGCTCGCCCAGTTCGCGGGCACGCAATGCACGATCAACCAGCGCCATCGCCATGCTTTTGCGCTCGGCCCCGCCAAACGCCAGGCCGTAGCCCTGGGTGAACTGCGGCGGCACCTCGCGGTTGCCGGCAAACTGGTTGATCATCTGGCACTCGGTGACTTCCACCTCGCCGATGTCAACCGCGAAGCCCAGCTCGTCGGCCAGAATTTCCACGGACACGGCGCCGCGCCGGATTTCACCGGCAAACGGATGGGCATTGGCATAACCGCGCTGGGTGGAATACCCCAGACCCAGCAGCCAGCCTTCGTCGCCGCGCGCCAGCGCCTGCAGGCGCAACGGCCGGTCGGCCGGAAACATCAGCGGCTCACGCGTCAGGTCGCCGGGCTCGCTGTCTGCAACGGGGCGCGGTGTCTCCATCAGGCCTTCACGCGCCATCAGCTCGTTGACACGCGGCATGCTGGCCGGCAGGGCCGGCGCCGCGGCCTGGGGCGCCGGCGACGCCTCGTCACCGCCCCCTTCGGCCAGCAAGGCAAAGTCGAGCAGGCGCTGGGTGTAGTCATAGGTAGCGCCCAGCACCTGGCCGCCGGGCACATCCTTGAAGGTGGCCGAGACGCGGCGCGTCAGCTTCATCTGTGCGGTATCCAGCGGCAGGCTGTAGCCAAAACGCGGCAGCGTGGTGCGGTAGGCACGCAACAAAAAGATCGCCTCGATCAGGTCGCCACTGGCCTGCTTGATCGCCAGGGCGGCCAGTTCGGGGTCGTACAGCGAGCCCTCGGACATGACACGATCCACCGCCAGCGACAGCTGCGTGCGGATCTGGGCCACCGACAGTTCCGGCAGCGAGGGATCGCCGCGGCGCTGCGCGGCGAGCAGATGCCAGGAGTTCTCGATGGCGGCGGTGCCGCCTTTCACAGCTACATACATGTCAGATCCCCTCCAGACGCCGCACGCGGGTCGTGCGCGGCAGCCCCAGCGCCTTGTCGGCGCAGGTAAAAACAAGGTCCACCCCTTGCGGAAACGCGGCATGGTTGGCTTGCCACTGCGTCCAGAAGTGGTCGGGCAGGCCGGCAATACGCACCGTCTGCATGTCCTGGATGCCGGGACCGCGCCATTCGACAGCCGGGCCGTCATCCAGCGAGGGCACTTCCACCAGCAAGGTGGCCGAACGTTCGGGCGCCTGCGCCGAGCCTGGCGCAAAGTTGTCCAGCGGCGGCATGGCCCCCGCATCGACAAGCACGGCAAACGCCGCCTCTTGCGGGGCAGCCGCCCGGCCCGCCCCGGTGTGAAAACGCAGCCAGTCCGGGGCGGCACCCTCACCGTGCTGCCACCATACCGGGGTGTCGTCGTCCGTCAATGCAAGCAGCAGATGCGCCATGGCCGGACCCAGGGCCAGACCCGGGATCGGACCGCCGAGAACGAAGCGCCGGCCGGGCCTCGACAGCGCGTCCAGCACACGGCGAAAAGCGGTCTGTGCGTCATGCACAGGATCGGCGAAGCCGGCACTCAGAGGCTGGTTCTGCGTCATGCCTGGCCCCGCACAAAGGTGAAAAATTCAACTTTCGACGCGGCCGCTGCGCGGCTGGTCGCGTCCCGCTGCGCGGCCTGTTGCCTGGCCAGCGGCTCGACCACTTCGCGCATGAGGTCCGCGTGGCGCGTGGGGTCCTGCAGCAAGGCGTCAAACACGGCAATCAGTTCGGCCTTGCGGCGGTCGCGCCCCAGGGCGTAACCCACACCCAGCGCACCCGGGCCGACGCGCAGGGCACACCGCGTCACACTGGCCTCCCCGAGGTTGAAGGCGTCGCCGGTCCCCCCGACCCGGCCGCGCAGCATGACCATGCCGGATTCGGCAGGCCGGACATGCGCCAGCGGTGGCAGGGCGCCCAGAAGGATCCACGCCTTTTCAAGTTCGGGCCGGGTGGCGCGTGCCAGCACGGCCAGCCAGCGCCTGCGGGGTTCGTGGTGGGGGTTTATCGACTCGTTTGTCATACAGATGTCTAAATCAGTCACTAGAGTTGGGTTTGTCACTGCAAACAACCACAAGGGCCGCAAGAAGACCCTAGTTCAACCGGACAACATGACCAAATGATGACAAGCGAACGCCCTCTTTCCAGCGCACCCGGCCGGCGCAGCGGTGTGGCCGTGTGGAAGCAGATTGCCGACACACTGGGCACCGAAATCCGTGACCGCGCCTTCACGGCGACCGGACGTCTGCCCAGCGAAAACGAGCTCTCCTCCCGTTTTGGTGTGAACCGCCACACGCTGCGCCAGGCGGTTGCCGCCCTGCAGGGTGATGGTCTGGTGCGGATCGAACCGGGCCGCGGCACCTTCGTCCAGCACGAACTGCTCGACTACGTGTTGTCGCGCCGTACCCGCTTCAGCGAAAACCTCCAGCGCCAGGGACTGCTGCCGAGCAAACAGCTGCTCACCGCCCGGGAGATGCCCGCGCCCGAACGTGCGGCGCATGAACTCCAGCTGGGCAAGGGCGACAAGGTGCTGATGGTGGAAATGCTCGACGAGGCCAACGAGCAGCCGATCGCGCTGGCCACGGCCTACTACCCTGCCGGGCGATTCGCCGGCCTGCTCGACATGCTGGGCCGCGGCACCTGCACCACGGACATCCTGCGGCACTTTGGTGTCGAGGACTACGTGCGCGCAGAAAGCCGCGTCACCACCCAGATGCCGTCCGCTGAAACCGCACGGCTGCTGAAGCAGCCGCTGACGCGGCCGGTGTTATGTGTCGAGTGCCTGGACGTCGACATGGCCGGCCGGCCGATCAAATACGGGGAAACCGTGTTTTCCGGCGACCGGGTCCAGCTGGTGATCAATGCAGGAAATGAAACGGGTGCGGTCGCATGAGCGCGCGTTACGCCATTTATTTTGCGCCGGACCGGCACTCGCCCTGGTGGGCGTTTGGCGCGCACTGGCTGGGCCGCAACGAGCACGACAACACGGTGCTGCCTCAGCCCTTGCTGGAAGGTTTGCCACCGGCGGAGTTTGCCGCCATCACCGCAGAGCCGCGGCGTTACGGCTTCCACGCCACGGTGAAAGCGCCCTTCAGGCTGTCGGCCGCGCACGACGAATCCGATCTGGTGGCACGCCTGGGCCGGCTGGCGCAGACCCTGGCCCCGGTGGCGCTGGGGCCGCTGCGCGGCGCCGCGCTGGGCAACTTCGTGGCCCTGGTTCCGGCGGCCGAGCCCGACGGCCTGCAGGCGCTGGCGGCGGCCTGCGTGGCCGGGCTCGACGACTTGCGCGCCCCGGCCGAGGCGGCAGAGCTGGCCCGCCGCCGCGCCGCCCCGCTGGATGCCCGCGAAACCGAGTTGCTGGACCTCTATGGCTACCCCTATGTGATGGACAGGTTTCGCCTGCATCTGACATTGACCGGCCCTGTCAACGGGACTCTCGCCCAGCAGGTCTGCCAGGCGGTCGCTGCAGACGTGGAGCGTCTCAACGTCCAGGCCCCCCTGGTCCTGGACCGGCTCTGCCTGTTTGTCGAACGCAGCCCGGGCGCGCCGTTTCAGCGCGTCATGGATGTCAGGCTGGGGGCATGAGCGGCCTCTGGGTGTTTGTCTGCGGACCTTCCGGTTCCGGCAAGGACAGCGTGATCGACGCTGCGCGACAGGCGCTGGTCGGGCGGTCCGACATCGTGTTTGCGCGCCGCATGGTGACGCGCCCCGTGCAACCGGGTTCCGACCACGACCCGGTCACGGCGCCGGTCTTTGCCGAATTGCTGCAGGCAGGCGGCCTGTGCTGGCACTGGCAGGCGCATGGATTCTGCTACGGCATCGCCAGCCAGTACGCCGACGCTGTCCGGGCCGGATGCCTGGTGGTTGTCAACGGCTCACGCGCACATGTCAACAGCCTGCCGCCTTCACCGGGTCTGCGGGTGGTGAGGATCAGCACCGATCCGGAACGCCTGGCCATCCGCCTGGCGCAACGGGGGCGCGATAGCGACAGGGCCGTTGCCGAGCGACTGGCGCGCAACGCCGCTTTCACCGGCCTGCCAGCCGATTGTGTGATCGTCAACGATGGTGAACTGGCCGACGCCGGCCAGCGTCTGACGGACTACCTGACCGGCTCCGCCGGGACAGCAGCTGCGGCCTGCGCCAGAATCAGAAGGTAGTGGGCCCAATCGGGCGGTATCGCCGCAGGGTCCTTGGCGTGGTCGTCCCAGCGCCGCAGCGCCACCGCATCGGCGGCGAAAGCCTGCGCCATGAAGGCGGCGGCTTCCTCCACGGAAAATGGGCCGCCCTGCAGCACCAGGCTGCGCTGCGACGCCGGTGACAGGCTGGCCTGGTAATGGCTGTCCACCTGGCAGAGATAGCGCTTGGCGTCCACATGCATGCGAATGGGTTCGAGCACCGCGTCCGGGAAGACACCGCGCAAAAACGGCAGCGCCAGGTACTGGTGCAGGTCGTCAACGCCCGCTTCCCTCGCCGGTTCCCGCTGGACGAGCAAATGGCCGAGGTCGTGCAGCAGCGCGGCCGCCACCAGTTCAGGGGATGCGCCCGAACGCTCGGCCAGATGGGCACACTGCAACGCATGCTGGAGCTGGTTGATCGCCTCGCCGCCGTACTGCGCGGCCCCCCGCGTTTCGAACAATTCGGTAATCTCTTCCAGGGTCAAGGCCATGATGTTTCCTAGACAAGCGCCTTGCGGATACGCGCCGAGATCAGGTCGATCACACTGACGGTGACGACAATGATGATCATCACGGCGCAGGTCTCGGCATATTGAAAGCCGCGGATGATCTCCCACAACACGACACCGATGCCGCCGGCACCCACCATGCCCACCACCGAAGCGGAACGCACGTTGGACTCGAAGCGGTACAGCGTGTAGGAAATCCAGAGCGGCAACACCTGCGGAATCACGCCGTAGATAATTTCCTCCAGCGCGTTGGCACCCGTGGCGCGTATGCCCTCGACGGGCTGCGGATCGATCGACTCCACCGCTTCCGAAAACAGCTTGGCCAGAATGCCGGTGGTGTGAATCCACAGCGCCAGCACGCCGGCAAACGGACCCAGGCCCACGGCCACGATGAACAGCATCGCAAACACCATCTCGTTGATCGCGCGTGCCGCGTCCATCAAGCGGCGAATCGGCTGGCGAACCCAGACCGGCGCAATATTGGCCGAGGACAGCAGGGCCAGTGGCACGGCACAAACCACGGCCAGGGCCGTGCCCCACAGCGCGATCTGCACCGTCACCACCATCTCTTCCAGATAGTAGGACCACTGGCTGAAGTTGGGCGGGAAGAAGCTGGCCGCGTACTCGGCCATGTTGCCGGAATCGCGCAACAGGTCCAGGGGGCGCATGTCCGCGCCCTTCCAGGACAGGGCCAGCAAGGCCAGCAAGACGCCCCAGGCCATCAGGCCCAGCAGGCTGGCGCGCGGCACTTGCAGCGGCGCAGGAGGCGCCTGTACTGAAAGATGGACAGGGGTGGTCACGGGCGACCTCAGTTGCGGCTCAGCTCGGCGAGCTTGCGGTCAATCTCGGCGACCCTGGCCTGCTTGTCGGCAGCGGGAAAAGTTGCGTCGGCCTCGAACTTGTTGCGCTCCTTGAAAAGCTCCAGCTGGCGGATGGGGATCAACTGGGCATTGCTGGAGGGCTTGAAAGCCGAGAGCTTGGAAATTTTCATCAGGACATCCTTTTCCTGCTGGCCCCCTTTGCCGTAACCATAGAAAAAGTCCTTGAGCTTCTGCTTGGACGCATCAGGCAGGTCCTTGCGCATGACCAGGGGATCCAGCGGGATCAGCGGCGAGGTCCAGACAATACGGATGTCCTTGAACTTCTCGGGCAGGCGATCCTTGATCTTGTCCAGGTTCTCGCTGTTGTTGGTGGCCACATCGACCTGTTTGTTGGCCACGGCCAGCGCGTTGCTCTCATGGTTGGCACCCCGGGAGACCTTGAAAGCGGTTTTGGCATCGATCTTGTTCTGCGCAAAAACGTAGTAGCTGGGCACCAGGAAGCCGGAGGTCGAATTGGGATCCCCATTGCCGAACGACAGGTTCCTGGCATTCTTGAGCACGTCGTCCAGCGATTTGAGCGGGCTGTCCTTGTGAACGATCAGGTGCGAGTAGTAGCCCTGGGTCCCGTCGGCGTTGACCATCTGGGCAAAAATTTCGCCGCCGGCGCGGTCCACCGCTTCCATGGCCGACTTGTTGCCGAACCACGCCACATGCACTTTGCCAAAGCGCATGCCTTCAATGATGCCGGCATAGTCCGGCGCAAAGAAGGCGTTGACCTTGTAGCCGGTTTTTTTCGCCATGTCTTCCAGCAGCGGCTGCCAGTCCGACTTCAGGTTCTGCGACGACTCGGTCGAAATGATGCCGAAATTGATTTCCTTCAAATCCTGCGCATGCGCGGGCGCCAGGGTGACCAGCGCCGCGGCAGCCAGTCCGGTCAGTAGTTTTTTGATCATGGTGATGTCCTTGAAATGTTGAAAGAAACAGTGGAGGCTCAGGCGGCCTGCGCCATGGGGGTTGGCCAGGCGAGGTGGGGGGCGGGTTTGACCTTGTCTTCGAGGCTGGAAATGGCGTCGCCCAGGGACAGGATGTCGTCGGCCTCGGCGCCATAGAGATCGCGCAGCACGGCGGGCGTCAGTCCGACCGAAGGACCGTCGTACACCACCTTGCCCTGGTGCAGGGCGATGGTGCGGGGGCAATACTTCATGGCCACGTTGACCTGGTGCAGCGACACCACCACGGTGCATTGGTCTTCGCGGTTCACGCGGGCCAGGATGTCCATCACCTTGCGCGAGGACTCGGGGTCCAGCGAGGCAATCGGCTCGTCGGCCAGCACCACTTTGGCACCCTGCACCATGGCCCGCGCGATCGCGGCGCGCTGCTGCTGGCCGCCCGACAGCGTTGATGCGCGCTGCTCACAACATTCGGCGATGCCCACCCGGCGCAGCGCCTCGATCCCTCTGGCCTTTTCCTCGGGCGTGAACCAGCGGATCAGGCTGCGCCACATCGGCACCTTGTGCAGGGTGCCGGCCAGCACGTTGACAATCACCGGCAGCCGGCCCACCAGATTGAACTGCTGAAAAACAAAGCCGATGCCCGAACGCACCGACCGGATATTGGACGCGATTTTCCCGTTGCGCTGCACGGTCCTGCCGTGGATCACGATGGAGCCCTGCGCCGACGTATCGCCGGCCATCAACCCCGCCATGTGCCGCAGCAAGGTGGACTTGCCGGAACCGGAAGCCCCGATCAGCGCGACCATTTCGCCGGGCGCAATGCTCAGGTCAACCTGCTGCAGGGCTTTGCGGCCGTTGCCAAAGGTTTTGCTCAGCGTATTGATTCGAATGGCAGCTTCCATGGTCTCTCCGGGGTGTTGAACCGGGTTGAATCTAGGGCCGCAATGTGTCGTTTTGATGTCAGTGCCAGGCTGCGGCCCGTTCGGGGGAGCCGAGCCCACCCGCCCCGACGCAGGCGTAGCACAATAAGCCCATGCCCCACC
>NZ_NBZW01000034.1 GCF_002379085.1 Polaromonas sp. AET17H-212
GTCACGAAGAGGGCATCGGAAGGGCCCACGGCCGCCAGCGCCCCGCTGCCGGCCGTGGGCCCTTCCGATGCCCTCTTCGTGACACGCGACAACGTCGAACACCAAAGCGACATCGAGCGCCACTACCGCATCGCCATCCGCGGCGCGCGCCGCCGCATCATCATCGCCAATGCCTATTTCTTCCCGGGCTACCGCCTGCTCAGACAGCTGCGCAAGGCGGCGCGGCGCGGCGTGGACGTGCGCCTCATCCTGCAGGGCGAACCCGACATGCCGATTGTCAAGATCGCCGCGGGGCTGCTGTACCACCACCTGCTGGCCGCCGGCGTCAAGATCTACGAATACCACGACCGCCCGCTGCACGGCAAGGTCGCGCTGACCGACGACGAATGGTCCACCGTCGGCTCCAGCAACCTCGACCCGCTGAGCCTGTCGCTGAACCTGGAGGCCAATGTCATCATCAAGGACCGCGCCTTCAACCAGCATCTGGGCGAGCACCTGGAGCAGCTGATGCACAACAGCTGCACGCAGATCCACGCCCAGGACGTGGCCGAAACCGGCCTCTGGGTCAGCCTGCGCAGTTTTCTGGTGTTCCATTTGCTGCGGCGCTACCCGGCCTGGTTTGGCTGGCTGCCGGCCCACACGCCGCGCCTGACCCTGGCCGAAAAACTGCTGGGCCAGACGGACGTGGACGTGAAAATCAGCCATGTCAACGAGGGCCGGGTCTCATGAACACTGCGCCCGCCTTGCCGGCCCTGCGCCGGCCGAAGAAGGCCGGCATCACCGGCAAGGTCTGGTGGCCCTGGCTCAAACGGGTCGCAACCCTGGTGTTTTTTGCCCTGGTGGCCTGGCTGCTGGTCGAGCAGGGCCGCGCCATCGACTGGCAGGAGGTGTTTGCCGCGCTGCGCGCCTACCCGCCGGCGCTGCTGCTGGGCGCGGTGGCACTGGCCGTCCTGAGCCTGGGCCTGTACAGCTGCTTTGACCTGGTGGGACGGCATTACACCGGCCACACCCTGCGCACCCCGACGGTGATGCTGGTGACCTTCATCAGTTATGTGTTCAACCTCAACCTCGGCTCGCTGGTGGGCGGCGTGGCCTTCCGTTACCGGCTTTACTCGCGGCTGAGGCTGGACACCGGGACCATCACCCGAATCCTGTCGCTCAGCATGCTGACCAACTGGACCGGTTACCTGTTCCTCGGCGGCCTGCTCTTCACCTTTGCCACGCCCGCCTTGCCGCCCGGCTGGAAGATGGGCAGCGGCGGCCTGCAGGTCCTGGGATTTGCGCTGCTGGCAACCGCCGCGGCCTACCTGCTGCTGTGCGCCCTGTCGCCCCAGCGCAGCGTCACCCTGCGCGGCCACCGGCTGGAACTTCCTTCCGGCAGGATGGCACTGTTGCAGGTGGCGATGGGGGCGACGAACTGGCTGATCATGAGCAGCCTGGTGTTTCTGCTGCTGCAGCAGAAAATCGCCTTTGCGGCGGTAGCCGGCGTGTTGCTGGTGGCCGCCGTGGCGGGCGTCATCGCCCACGTGCCGGCCGGCCTGGGCGTGCTGGAAGCGGTGTTTGTGGCCCTGCTCTCGCATGCCATGCCCACCCACGAACTGCTGGCCGCCCTGGTGGCCTACCGCGTCATCTATTACCTGGTGCCCCTGGTGCTTGCCACGGTGATTTACCTGGTCATGGAGGTGCGGGCCAAAAAACTGGCGCCAAGGGCAACCCCGGCAGAGGCCACGGCTGAAACCTCCCGTTAGGGCCTGTCGACAGCCTCCAGGGCATTTGCCCGGCATTGCCGCTGTTTAGCCACTGTTGCCGCCATTTTTTGCCCTGAAGGACAGGACATGGCAGCGGTCCGGTCCGCCCAGCTCTGGCAAAAACACTCAATTCACTGTATATTAATACAGTGAATGCAGCGCCATCATCCACCAAACCTGCCACGGCGGCCCCTTCCCGGGCCGCAGCGGCCGCACTTCCGTTTTTCAGCGCACCGGCCGCGCCCCAGCCTGCCGTGCAATCAGCCTCCCGGACTACAGCGCCAGGCCCTTCCCCACGCGCACCATCGGAACAAGGTGGCACCCCCGCCACACAAGGAGCACGGCATGGGCATGATGAGTGACCCCCTGACCAACGACCTTTTTCCGCAGGCGCTGCTGAGCGTCACGCTGCAGGGCCCCGGCGACCTCGAGGGTTTCCGGCGTGCCGCACGCGGCCTGCTGGCCCAACACATCCTGCCTGCGCAAGTCAGCTGGCACAGCACGGAGGCGCAGGACCCGCTGGCCACGCTGCCGGACAACCCCGTTGCCGCCGGCGATGCCCCTGCGGTCCAGGTGCCGCCCGAATTTGTGGCGCTGTGCGAGAGCGCCATCCTGCATGCCGACCCCCGGCGCTTTGGCCTGCTGTACCGCCTGCTGTGGCGCCTGGTGCATGAGCCCGGCCTGCGCCACGATCCGCTCGACGCCGACCTGGTCGAACTCCAGCACATGGCGCAGGCAGTGCGCGACGAGATGCACAACATGAAAGCCTTTGTGCGTTTTCACAGCGTGCAGGACGAGAGCTTTCGCAACCACCCCCAAGGCGGCCCGCTGCATGTGGCCTGGGTCGAGCCCGCGCACCATACCGCCCCCGCCATGGCCGCATTTTTTGCGCGGCGTTTCGCGCAGATGCGCTGGGCCATCCTCACCCCCGAGCGCAGCGCGCAGTGGGACGGCGCCCGCCTGCATTTCGGTCCGGGCCTCAAGAAGGCAGACGCGCCCCTGCCCGACGCCAGTGAAAAAAGCTGGCTCGGCTGCTACGAGCGCACCTTCGAGCCGATGCGCCCGATGGGTCGGGGCCTGCAAAGGGCCATGCCGCGCCGGTCCCGGCGCCAAGCCCCGGAAACCGGACGGCTCCACCCGCTGGTCTCGCCCGCGCACCAGCGCAACCACCACCTGAGCGCGCAGCCCGCAACACGCATGGCCCGACGCGCGGCGCAGCCCCGGGCCGCGCTGGCCGTCCCCGCGCAACCGCAGGGCGCGCCGGCGCAGCGGTCACTCGACGAACTGGCCTGCTCGCCGGACGCCTTGCAGCCCTTGCTTATTTAGCGCTATTTATTTGATAGCTGACACCGCAAGCAAACTATGGGCTGCAGGCCGATTTGTTTCCAGAATCCGGGCAGCGCCCCGGCGCACCGGAGGCCGGCAGCGCCGGTGCAGAGGCAGGCACCTGCGGCCCGGGCAGCGGCATCACCACGCTGCGACCATCGACCGGAGGCTGTTCGGCCGGCTGCACCGGCCGAGTGGTCGAGTCGCGCGGGTCCGACGCCACGGGCGGCGCTGGCGGCAGGTTCCGGCGAAATTCCGGATTGCGGTTGATGCGCGGGCCGGGCGCAGGCGGGTCTGCCGGGGGAGCCACCTGCGCGAGCGCTGCGCCGCCGGCCAGCCACAGCGCCAACCACACCGAAGGGGTCACAAGCAGCTTGTTCATGGGGGCTCCTTCTCCATACGCCGGACGAGGGGGCGGGTGCAGCACGGGCACCCGCTACCAAACCAGTTTAAGACTGCGGCGGCGGCTTCGCCATGACACAGCGCAAGCACATGCAGCAACTGTTGCAGGAGGTTTCATTCCCACACAACTGCACGCAGGCGCGCCCTGGGCCGCTGTTAAGATCCCTCCCTTTCAGACCCGTCTGAATCGACTGTTTTTTCTCTCCTTTCCGCGACGACGCGACGCCTATCCCCCATGACCGTTGCCATCCCGGCCAGCACCCCCGCCACCTTCGAAATCAAAAGCGCCAACCTGCCCCTGGTGGCGCTGCTCCTCAAGTCCTCCGACCTCAGCGCCCTGGCGCGCGAGATGGCGCTGCGCTTCGGCGATATCCCGGATTTTTTCGACAACGACCCGCTGGTCATCGACCTCTCGCAGCTGCCTCTTGATGCGGCCACGGTTGACTTTGCGGCGCTGATCGCGCTGCTACGCCCCTACCGCGTCGCCCCCCTGGCGGTCCGCGGCGGCAATCCGGCGCAACTGGCTGCGGCCCTGGCGGCCGGGCTGGTCGCCGCCCCCGACGCACGCGTGGTCAGCGCGCCTGCCGCCGCCCCGGCGCCCGCCGCGCGCAGCAAGCCTGCGGCACCGGTGGCGGAGGCACACGCCGCGCCGGCCCCCGGCGCCCTGGTGATCGACAAGCCGCTGCGTTCCGGCCAGCAGGTGTATGCCCGCGGGCGCGACCTGGTCGTGCTGGCCATGGTCAACGCCGGCGCCGAAGTCATTGCCGACGGCCACATCCATGTCTACGCACCGCTGCGCGGCAAGGCCATGGCCGGCGCGCGCGGCAACACCGAGGCGCGCATTTTTGCGCTCAGCCTGGAGCCCGAACTGCTGTCGATTGCCGGCATCTACCGCACCAGCGAAAACCCGCTGCCCGAAGGCGTGTGGGGCCAGCCCACGCAGGTGCGCCTGGTGCCCGGCCCCGAGGGCGACAAACTCGTCATGGATCTGATCAAGGCGTGATGCCCACGGCGTCACACCCCCACGTTTTCTAAAGGACTTTTACGCATGGCAAAAATCATTGTGGTCACCTCCGGCAAGGGCGGCGTGGGCAAAACCACCACCAGCGCCAGCTTTGCAACCGGCCTGGCCCTGCGCGGGCACAAAACAGCCGTCATCGACTTCGACGTCGGCCTGCGCAACCTCGACCTGATCATGGGTTGCGAGCGCCGCGTGGTCTATGACCTGATCAACGTCATCCAGGGCGAAGCCAACCTGCACCAGGCCCTGATCAAGGACAAGCAGTGCGACAACCTCTACGTGCTGGCCGCCTCGCAGACGCGCGACAAGGAAGCGCTGAGCAAGGAAGGCGTCGAGAAGGTGCTGAACGACCTGGCCGACATGGACTTTGAATACATCGTCTGCGACTCGCCCGCCGGCATCGAGACCGGTGCGCTGATGGCCATGCATTTTGCCGACGAAGCGCTGGTGGTCACCAACCCCGAGGTGTCTTCGGTGCGCGACTCCGACCGCATCCTCGGCATGTTGTCGTCCAAGACCAAGCGCGGCATGGCAGGCGGTGATCCGATCAAGGAGCACCTGCTGATCACGCGTTACAACCCCAGCCGCGTGGACCAGGGCCAGATGCTCTCGCTGGAAGACATCAAGGACATCCTGCGCATCAAGCTGATCGGCGTGATCCCCGAATCCGAGGCGGTGCTGCAGGCCTCCAACCAGGGCGTGCCCGCCGTGCACATGGAAGGCAGCGACGTGTCCGAAGCCTACAAGGACATGATTGCCCGCTTCCTGGGCGAAGACAAGCCGCTGCGCTTCATCGACGCGCCCAAGGTCGGCTTCTTCAAACGCGTGTTTGGAGGGAAGTAACCCGTCATGGCCTCCTTCCTCTCCTTCCTGCTCGGCGAAAAGAAAAAAACCGCCAGCGTCGCCAAAGAGCGGCTGCAGATCATCCTGGCGCACGAACGCTCGGGCCGCCACAGCCACGAGCCCGACTACCTGCCGGCGCTGCAGCGTGATTTGATCGCGGTGATCTCCAAATACATCAACATCAATCCCGACGACATCAAGGTCAACCTGGAGCGCCAGGACAACCTCGACGTGCTCGAAGTCAAGATCGAGCTGCCCGACGGCAAGTAGGCTGCCGGCGATGTCGCGCGCAAAACGCTGGCCGACGCCGGCGGGTAACCGCTGGCATCCACCAATACCTCGAGGTCCCGGGCGGCCATCTGGAGATACCACGCCTGGCCAGCGAGGAAATCGTCAAGAGGATCAAGGCCGCGCCGTGGCGCCCTGAGCCCGCCGGCCGCCCTGCCCCGGCGCGGGGCTATCATCGCGCCATGCTGCTAGAGACTCTGGGCGCGGCGCGCGACATGGGGCGCCTCAATGACATCGCCGGTGTGCTGATCCGCCACGGCTTCGGCGACAGCGTGCGCCGCCTCGGCCTGACCGACCGGCTCGAGCGCGCCGGCCACGCCCTCAAGTGGGAACATGCCGCCGACCTGGCCCGCATCGAGCCACCTGTGCAGGTGCGCCTGGCCCTGGAAGAACTGGGCCCGGCCTTTGTCAAGCTCGGGCAGATCCTGGCCGGCCGCGCCGACCTGTTTGGCCCCGAGTGGATCGCCGAGTTTGAAAAACTCCACAACCACGTGCTCGCCGTGCCCTTTGAACTGCTGCGGCCGCAGCTGCGCGAAGACCTGGGCGGCGAGCCCGAAGAGGTGTTTGCCCGCTTCGACACCGAGCCGCTGGCCGCCGCGTCGATTGCCCAGGTGCACCGCGCGCAACTCAAGGACGGCACCGAAGTCGTCGTCAAGATACGCCGCCCCGGCATCACCGCGGTGATCGAGGCCGACCTGCGCCTGCTCGCCCGCCTGGCCGCGCTGGTGGAAGCGGAAATGCCCGCCCTCAAACCCTACCACCCGCAGCAGCTGGTGCGTGAGCTGGTCAAATCCCTGCGCCGCGAACTGAACCTGGCCGGCGAGTGCCGCCACGCCGAACGCATTGCCGCCAACATGGCGCCGCTGCCGTGGATCGTCATTCCGCGCGTGCACTGGGCGTACACCGGCGAACGCGTGAACGTGCAGGACTTCGTGGGCGGCATCCCCGGCGACCGGCTCGACCAGCTCACCCCCGAGGCCGGCTTCGACCGCACCCTGCTGGCCCAGCGCGGCGCGCGCGCCGTGCTCAAGATGATTGTGGAAGACGGTTTCTTCCACGCCGACCCGCACCCCGGCAACGTGTTTTACCTGCCCGGCAACGGCATCGCCTTCATCGACTTCGGCATGGTCGGGCGCCTGTCCGAGCGCCGGCGCGAAGAACTGCTGCAGCTGCTGCTGGGCCTGGTCGAGCGGCAGGCCCAGGCCGTGGCCGACGTGCTGATGGACTGGACCGGCGACAGCCACGGCACCAACCTCGGGCAGCTCGAAACCGAGATCGAGGCCTTTGTCGACCAGTACCACGGCACGCCGCTGGCCGAACTCAGCCTGGGCCAGATGCTGGCCGACGTCACCACCTTGCTGCGCGAGCACCACCTGGGCCTGCCGCCCGATCTGGCGCTGCTGATCAAGGCCTTCATCTCGCTCGAGGGCATGGGCCGCGGGCTGGACCCGGGCTTTCACATGGCCACCGAGGCCGCGCCCATGCTGCGCCAGGTGCTGCGCGCCCGCTACCAGCCCGAAGTGCTGGCCGGCCGCGCCTGGAAAACCCTGAGACGCGCCCTGGCCATGGCCGAACAGCTGCCGCACGACGTCTCGCGCCTGCTGCGCAACGCACGCCGCGGCCACCTGAGCGTCGGCATCGAGCTGGCCCACCTCAAACGCGTGGGCGACCAGGTGGACCGCGCCGCCAACCGCCTGGCCATGGCGCTGATCATTGCTGCGCTCATCATCGGCGCGTCCATTGTCATGACAGTGAAAGGCGGCCCCACACTGATGGGCCTGCCGCTGTTCGGTTTTCTCGGCTTCACCGGCGCCGCGCTGGGCGGCCTGTGGCTGGTGCGCGCCATCTGGCGCAGCAGCCGCGGGCGCGACAACGACGACGCGGACTGAGTCCAAAAAAAGCAGCATCCGCCTCTCGGCAAATGCTGCTTGGGTTTGAAGGCCCCGCAAGAGCCCTCAAAGCCCGTCGGAGGCCCTCAAGGCGTCAACGCATCCACGCCTTGCGGAATGAAGGCATCAACGGGCCGGGGCCTCACCCTGAACGGTAGCGCCGGCCTCGGCATCCGCCTTCACTTTGGCCTTGGCTTTGGCCTTGGCCTTGACCTGGCCACCGGCTGCCTTGGCCGTGCCGACGTCACTTTTCACTTCCTTCACTTCCGCCTTGCCGGCCTGCGCCACACGCTTGCCGCTGGACGTTGCGGCATCACCTGCGGCCTCTGCCGTATTGCGCACCCCGCCCAGCACCTTGCCTGCGCCATCGGTGGTGCTGTTCGCCGCTGCAGCGGGCGCCTTGTGCTCTTCCGCCGTCGCGTTGCCATTGGCACCTGCGCGCACGCCGGCATCCAGGCCCACACCGGCATTGGCGGTACCGCCACCGGGCTGCACGGCCGTGTTCGCGCCAATGCCTGCACCCACACCCACGCCAGCACCCAGCGCCGGGCCGGCGGCCACGGTCACGCCAGTGGCGCCGCGCACAGCACCGTCCAGATTCACCAGACCGCCAGCCTGCGCCGAAACACCCCAGATCATGGCCGTGGTCAGCACCATCAGCGAAGGAAGGGCCCGCAAAGCCCGTGGCCGGGCCACGGCTGTCAGCGCTGGGGAAAGGTCAGATTGAAATTTGTTGAAACGGATCATTGAAGCTCCTGCTGTTGAAGAAGGGTTCATCTTCCAACGCCAGAATGTTCACTGAGTGTCGGCTTCGTTGGCTTTGTAAGGTGATGCGTCGCCACCACTATACGGGCCGCTACGGCGCAAGTGACCGCTTACATAGCAGGCCATCTTCACCATGCGGAACGGCCCTGCCGGCCAGATGTAGCGGATGTCACCATCCAATACCCGCATACCGCCCGGCATCGGCCCTGCCGGCCCCCATCAGCCGACGGGCCGGATGCCGATCAGCAGGCCGTGTGCCCAGAACGCAAACACCGCCCAAGCCGCCGCGCCCACCACCACCGTGATCGCCGTGCCGGCCGGGGTGCCCGCCGGGTAGACGGTGTGCGCCGCCCGGTCGCGGGCCCGCGCTGCCCGAAAGCTCAGCACCGCCCACACCAGGAAGGCGCCAAACAGCACCACATGCGCCACATTGCCATTGGCCAGCAAGTGGGCCAGCGCCCATACCTTGACCCCCAGCACCATGGGGTGATGCAGCCGTGCCTTGATCGCGTTGCGCGGCACATAAGCGGCCGCCAGCAGGATGAACGCGATCAGCGTCAGCAGCGAGGCCAGGTGCCGCATGCCTCGTGGCGGCAGCCACAGCTGCACCGGCTGCTGCCGCGCCAGGCCAAAGCCCCACACGATCAGCACAAAACCGACGATGGATAGCAGCGCATACACGGCCTTCCAGGGCAGCTCACCGATGCGGCCTATCGTCGCTGTGCGCCAGCCGTCGGCCACGATGCGTATGGAATGCACGCCCAGAAAAAGCACCAGGCCCAGAATCAGTATCGCCACCGCCATCTCCTTGAAGTATGGAAGCGATTATGAGCGCCCGCGGCGCGCGCCGCTACGCTGTTCGGCTTGGATTGGCTGGCGTCACAAAGCTATTAAATCCATAGCGAATAGCGCAAGCAGTTAAAGGGCTGGAGGCCGATTTGATGCCCACCCCAGCCCCCGAACCGGCCGGTTCAGTGCCCGGTGGTTTTCCCGCGCCGCGCCTGCGTCTGGTTGCCTCCGCCCACATGCGCCTCGCGGTCGCTGCGACTGTCTGGCGTGCGCTTGCCCTGGTTCAGCTGGGTGGGGTCCTGCTCGCCCATCTTGTTGGTGTCGTTCTCCACCTTGCCGGTGTGGCCGGTCTGTTTGTCATGCGGGTTCTGTTTGCTGCTGGGCATGGTGCACTCCTCGGGATAAAGGGTGAAAACGGATCAAAACGGATGAGAAAGGGCCAAGCATCGGCGCCAACGCTGCCCGACTCGCCCCTCCGGAGAAGTTAGCATTTTTTTGCCAGGCGTCATTGTTGTATGTCAGACAAGGCCGTGTGACGTGCGCGACATGCCGGCACGTGCAGCCAGCGTTACACAGCGGTACATGGATGGCGCTTCTCCCGGCATGGCCTTGTGTAGACTACGCCCAGACTTCTCCCAACCCACAACCTGTTGCGCAGGCTGTGTTTCAACCGGATCCCTGATGCGCCTGAGAATCTTTCTGGTCGAAGACAGCCCCGTCATCCGCGCCAACCTGGCCGAGTCCCTGGAAGAACTGGTCGGCGCCCGCGTGGTGGGCGGGGCCAGCAGCGAAGACGAGGCCCGCCAATGGCTGGCCGACCACCCCACCGCCTGGGACCTGGCCGTGGTCGACCTGTTTTTGCTGCAGGGCAACGGCCTGAATGTGGTCAAAAGCTGCGGCAACCGCGACCTGCGGCAGAAAATCGTCGTGCTGACCGGCTACGCCACCCCGGCCATGCGCCAGCGCTGCCTGGCGGCAGGCGCCGACGCCGTGTTCGACAAAGCCACCGAGATCGACGAGTTCACCAGCTACGCGATCAACGAGGTGGAACGGGTAGCCGGCGAAACACGCTGGTGAGCTGACCGCACCGCGGCGCCGGAATGCTACTTATTTAATAGCAACAACCGCAGGTGAATCAAGGGCTGGGGCCCGATTTGGCATGTAATCCGCAAGAGACTTCGGCCCCGTTCGGCCTGCGCTTGCCCAAGCCAGCAACCGGCCAGCCTCAGCCCGCAGCCTCGGCAAAACACATGGCCTCGATCTTGTGGCCGTCCAGGTCGCGCACAAAAGCCGCGTAATACGTCGGCGTGTAGTGCGGCCGCAAGCCGGGCGGCCCGTCACTGGTTGCCCCCAACGCCAACGCCTGCGCATGAAAGGCATCCACCTCCGCCGGCGAGTTGGCCAGAAAGCTGATGTGCGTGCCATTGCTTGGCGCGACCCGCCCGCCATCGAGCGGCCGCCCCACCCAGAACTCCGGAAAGGCCCGGCCATAAGCCACCGACTTGCCGTGCTCCATCACCTGCTTGATCTGCAGCGTGCCCAGCACCGCGTCGTAAAACGCCCGGGCGCGTGGGTAGTCGTTGGTGCCTATGGAGATGTGGGAGATAACGCTGGGAGGGAGATCGGAGGGATCGGACATGATGGCTCCTCGAAATTGAGATGGGGCGAAAAGTTTAGCAAGACGGCGGCCTTTGGTGGAAGAAAATGCCTTGCGGTATCGTTAAACAATAAACACAAAAAGCAAGGGAGGTCATGATGGGCTTGATGGACCGCGACTACATGCACGAGGAGGGACGCCAGCGCCCTTTCAGTCCCCCGCCCGAACGATTTGGCACGCTAAGCAAGGCCCTCATCTTCGTGGTCGTGCTCTTCCTCCTCTACAAAGCCGCAGACTGGAAGTTAAACCAGCATGCAGCCAAGCTAGTCAGTACACCGCCCGCACCGACACCAGCGCCGGTGTCGCGTTCCGCTGAACCGGCCGCTCCATCATTTCCGCAAACATCACCTTACTCAAGCGCAACCGAAGCGACGGGAAGCAGGCGCACCGTTACCAAGTGCAGCGTCAACGGTAAGACCAGCTACGGAGACGCAAGCTGTGCCGACGGGGCGAAAACAACTCAGATTGTTACCAAAGAAAATCACAACCTCATGGTCGCAGTACGCGTGCCGGCAGCCACAAAAACGGAAGAACCGGCCCAGTCACCATCGGTCCTCGCACAAAGCGATCCAGGCGTTGACCAAGCGGCGATGAAGGCTGAATGCAACGCGCTGGAGGAGCGCATCAAATACCTCGACGCAATGGCGCGGCAGCCGCAAAGCGGACAAATGCAAGACTGGATACGTGAGGATCGGAAAAAGGCGCGCGACCGGCAGGTGCGCATTCCGTGTCGATAGCGCTATCCGGCCGACTACAAAGGACGCGACCCCAGGTAAACGCCCTGGGTCACAAAGCGATCAGATTCAAATACGCTAACTGCTAACCGAGAAGCCTCACGATTGGGCTCCATTGGAATCCGCATTAAAAATCGTCCGGACTCATTAACGTCTTTAGGCCTTGCGCGCCACATACGGACCCTGCGAGGACTTTTAACAGCGCGCCGAACGAACACTCTTCACACAACAGAAGATCAACCGAAGCTAGCCCGGTAAGTCACGGGATCCAAAACGCAATGCTGATCGAGTGTGCCTTTGAGATCAAAAAGACGAGGCGCCTTCCTGAATTCAAAAAGCCTATAGAGATGAAATTGGTCTTTCGCGCCGTGCGACAAAGCCAACTCGCCGCGCGAAACAAAAAATGGCGTGTCACGACCAAATGTCGTGGTCTTAACTTCAATGAATCGCTCTTTGCCGTCGGGCTCAAACGAAAGAACGTCGTAGCCCAGCCCATCTCCTTTCGATTGGGAAATGTGATCAACCTTGTCCGCGAGGCGGGGCAGCCCAAGTTGCGTCAGTCGCCAATGTTCGAACTGAACAATGAACTCCTCTCCTGCCAAGCCCAATGATTGATTCTGGGCTTCGCGTTCGAGGTAGTCGCGTTTAGTTGCTCTGAAAAGCAGATGATTTAATGGCTCAGCCGTACGGTTTTTTTTCTGAGGCGCATCTGATTTCACTTTGCTGAAGTCAGTAAGAGCGGGCACCGAAGCGGGTTGCTGCACAGCCGCAAGTGCAACGCTGTCCAGCGTCGTCTTCCCACGAACTTGCTCAGCAGCAACCATCGCTAAAAGTGCTTGATAGTTTGATCGCGGTTTGTATCCTCGAATGTAAGGAAAGCCGAGATCAATCATGGCTGCGCTGACATTGCCGTGCTTGAACTCAATGGAGGCATCGGATCGGTCTTGCAGCTTCTCCTGCAATTTCCGGCGATGAACCGTCTTGTTGTAAGTTTGCCCCGCTAATTCCAGCGTTAGCATTTGCAGGTAATCAGCAACGATTGCCTCTACTTCTAAGCGGGACCAATCCATAGGGATTCCAGACAAGGGTTTGACGACACCCTCATCTTAGGGGTCTGTCCAGCCAGTTTTAAGTCGAACAGCCACACATGCGTTCGGGTCCACTTAATCTTTGGCCTTGCGCCGTTCCCTGACCGCCCGCGCCAACCCCTCCAGCACCGGCACCGTCTGCGCCATGCTGATGCAGGCATCGGTGACCGACACGCCGGGCCGCAGCGGCATGCCGGGCACGATGTCCTGCCGGCCTTCATGCAGGTGGCTCTCGATCATGAGGCCGGTGATGCGCTGGTCGCCGGCCGCGATCTGCTGGGCCACCTCGGCGGCCACCGTGATCTGGCGCTGGTGCTGCTTGCTGCTGTTGGCATGCGACACGTCGATCATCACCTGCTCGCGCAGGCCGGCGCTTTGGAGCAGCGCGCAGGCAGCGTCCACATCGGCTTTTGAATAGTTGGGTTGCTTGCCGCCGCGCAGGATCACGTGGCAGTCGTTGTTGCCGCGGGTTTCGAAAATCGCGGCCTGGCCCATCTTGGTCATGCCCATGAAGGCGTGTTGCGCCTGCGCTGCCTGGATGGCGTCGGTGGCGACCTTGATGCCGCCGTCGGTGCCGTTCTTGAAGCCGACCGGGCAGCTCAAGCCAGAGGCCAGCTGGCGGTGGCTGGGGCTCTCGGTGGTGCGTGCGCCAATGGCGCCCCAGCTCACCAGGTCGCTGATGAACTGCGGGCTCAGCAGGTCCAGAAACTCGGTGCCCACCGGCAGGCCCAGGGCCAGCACGTCGAGCAGCAGGCACCGCGCCATTTCCAGCCCTTCGTTGATGGCGAAGCTGCCGTCCATGTGCGGGTCGTTGATGTAGCCTTTCCAGCCCACGGTGGTGCGCGGTTTCTCGAAGTACACCCGCATCACCACGAGCAGGTCGTCGGCCAGGGCATCGGCCTGCAGCTTGAGTTGGCGCGCATAGTCCATGGCCTGGTCATGGTCGTGGATGGAGCAGGGCCCGACCACGACAATCAGGCGGTCGTCGGCACCATGCAGCACGCGCGAGATGGCGGCGCGGCTGCGTTCCACCAGGCTCAAGCTGGCTTCAGGCACCGGCAGCCACTCCTGCAGCAGGGCCGGCGTGATCAGCGGGCGCACCGCGCTGATGCGGGTGTCGTCAATGCGGGTGGTGTCGTGGGTGGAAATTTTTACGGCGGACGGCGTGGCAATGCGATGGGGCATGGTGAGAAACCTGTGTAAGAGTGTTCGCCCGATTAGACACCTGTCGCATCCTGATTCGGGCAGCGCTGGCGGTATTGCAAAGCACACAGCGCCGTGCAAGGCGCAACAGGTTGGGCGCATTGTTCACATTCATGGCGGGCGTTTCACCGCGAAGAACGGGCTGAAACCTGAGTGACAACTTGCAACGTGCGGGCCCCAAAATCATACTTAAGATGGGCGCCCTGCTGATACGCGCCCACAGGCGCTGATCGAGAAGCACCACAGCCATGCCCGATTCATGCGCTCCCGCGACGGCGTCCCGCAGCCCCAGTTTTCTTTGGGTGGACCTGACGCGGGACGCGCGAACAGCGCTGGTCGAGCGGCTCGAAGGCACGTTTGCCATGGACCTGCAGCGCGTCAGAGAGCCGGCGCAGATTCCCGGCGCCATCGAGGTTTACGCTCCGCAGTTTGTTTGTTTCGAGTTTGACGAGCCCGAGCTGCCGGGCATCAACGCCTTGGCCCGCACCCGTCACGAGCATCCAGACCTGCCCGTTCTCATCATCACTGGCCGCCTTTCCGAGGCCGTGGCAAGGTGGGCCTTGCACATGCGGGTTTGGGACCTGCTGGTCAAGCCGGTTCCCGTCGAAGCGCTGCGCCAGCACGTTTCGGCACTGGCGCAATTGGCGCACAAGCAGCACACTCTGCCTTCCCCTGCGCAGAAACGCCAGGACCGCACGCTTCCTGCGATCACGCATGTTGCGGCTCAGTTTCATCACAAGATCGCGCTGGAAAAGGTCGCCGCCCTGTGCCGTCTGAGCCCCTCGCAGTTCTGCCGCGTTTTCAGGCAAGAGCAAGGCGCGAGTTTTGCCCAGTATCTGCTGCACTACCGAATTGAACGCGCCTGCGAGCGCCTCGGCTTCCCGGACGCACTCGCCAAGGAAGTGGCCTACTCGGTCGGCTTCAACGACCTCTCGTATTTCACCTGGGCCTTCAAGCGCCAGGTGGGGGTGTGCCCGAGCAAGTACCACACGCCCCACGACGCGCCGTGGGGTCAGCAGGATTGTCTTAACGGTTAGCAGGATCGTCCTAACCGGCTCTGCTGGGCGGCGCTAGCATTTCAGTGAGCGTCGCGTAGCCAGAGTGCGGCAAAAGCAAGGAGGTCTTGTCAGCACCGCGCTGCGCGATTCTTTCTCAGTTGGCGCAGGGTAGGGGGTAGGAGTAGGCGGTTTCAAACATCGATGCATTGACGAAGTCATGCATTTGTTTTTTTAACCTGACTCGGGGCACGGCGACGGGTTGATGCCTCGCCGCCCAACGTTAACCAACCAAAAACGGGCTTGTGCCCGCAGCAACATCAGGAGTACGGAAAATGGCAAATTTCAATGAAGGCGACGTGGGCTTCGCCCCATCGCAAACCATGGGCCGCAGCGTCGCAGATGACACCTCCGACCTTGGCAGTTCGTCACAGATCCCGTCGAGCTTCGCGCCTGTCGGGCAATCAGCAATCCGGACCAGCGCCAGAGCGCCGGCGGAAAGCCAGTTTGCCGTTGGCGAGGTCACTGGCGACGCACCAATGGGAGCCGGCGAGTCGTCACAAGCCGGCGCGCATGAAGAAGTGGCCAGCGCCGAAGCCGCGGAATCGGGCGAGGAGTTCATGGAGGCCAGCGCCGAGCAGATGGCCGAGGCCGCAGCCAGCCAGGAAAGTGCCGTGTCGGATCTGCGCGGCATGGAAGGTTTTGAAGAGCGCGAATCCTCCCAGGAAAGCGAAGAGTCGGTGCTGCTGCCAGAGGCCGGCCAGGGGGCCGAAGGCGGCGAGCTGGCGCAGCAGGAGTTCCTGCCTGTCCTCGCAGCGCTGGTGCCGACACTGGTCTCGACGATAGGGCCCATGGTTGCCAGGACGGTGGTCGGCAGGCTCTCGCCCAAGGCGCAGCGTGTCATCAAACGCTTGCCCGCTGGCAACCTGATACAAGGCGCCGCCAGCGCGATCGGCGGAGCGGGCCTGGGCAGTGGGCTTTCCGGAGCGGCTGCCGGACTGTTGAAAGGAGCGCCCGGCCTGGGCGGCGCCAGCAACCTGCTTGCACTCATCGCCAAGTTGATCCAGTCGGCCCAGCAGGCGCCGGCGAAAGGCGGAAAAGAAAGTGGCATGGAGGTCGACGAGTCATTCGTCACTGAGGCGGTTGCCGCGATTGAAGCGATTGTTGATCGCGACGACCGTGTGCAAATCACGCAGACCACGCTGATACCGTGGCGGCGGCTGTGCGCCCTTCGCATCCAGTTCCCAAGCGGATCCTCGTTCCGCGGAACCGGCTTCCTGGTCGGCCCGCGTGCAGTGGTCACCGCCGGGCACTGCGTCTACCTGCGCAACCAGGGTGGCTGGGCTCGCAAGGTCGAAGTCATTCCGGGGTGCAATGGCACGGCGCGGCCATTCGGCCAGGTCGAATCGATGGCGTTCCGTTCGGTCGGTGGCTGGGTGAACAGCAACAAGCCCGAGAGCGACTACGGCTGCATCGTGCTGCCTGCCGGTGCGTTCAACGGCAGGAATCTGGGCAGCTTTGGCTTCGCGGCATTCGAGGCGCCCGTACTTCTCGCGCAGCCGGCAGTGATTGCAGGGTTTCCAGGCGACAAGCCGCCGTACGAGATGTGGGGTGCAGCGCGAGCGCTCAAGGGTGTGACCGCCAAAACCCTGCTTTACAACACCGCAACCATGGGCGGCCAAAGCGGAGCGCCGGTCTACATCAAGAGAAACGGTCAGCGCTACGTGGTGGGTATCCACAACTACGGCTCGTCGACCGGCAACACCGCCACGCGCATTACCCGTCCGGTGTACGACCGGCTGCTGGCATGGAGCAAGCTCTGACAGTTGCTTGCTTGAGCTGATCGAACGTCAGGGAAAGCTTCGCGCCGTGTCCCGCGCTTTGCGGCGGCACGGCGCTATCTGGCAGCGTGGGAGGCTATATGTCTGGAAGCGTTTACGGTAATGTGGTGCTGGCGGGCACCGGTGAGCCGGTGGCGGGAGCGACGGTAGTCTGCGGTAAGGGCGGTGCCTCGAAGACCGGTCGGTCGTTGCTGCCCTCGATGTCTGCGCTGACCGACAGCGCGGGCTGGTTCAGGTTCGAGAACCTGGCGGCGGGAGAGTGGCATTTGAAAACACAAGGCGCCGGCGGCTACAGCCCGCCCGAGGCCACCGTCAGCGTGTTCGACAATGCGCTGAGCGAGACGACGCTGGAGGTTGTCAGCCCTGCGCGACCTGACCTGTCGAACCGACCGGTATCGAGTTTCGGCCCGCGACCGGTGCAACGCGGCCATGTGCGCGGGCGGGTGATTGACACGGCCAGCGGCGCGCCTATCGGGTATGCCACGGTCATCGTCGTCAGCGGACCCGGCCCGGTGCCCGATCATGTGTTTGTTGCGAGTAGCGCGGGCTGGTTTGAGCTTGACGAAGTGCCGGTCGGCGACTGGCTGCTTCGCGCGCGCACGGATGCGGGGGCAACCGGCATTGCAACCGTGCGCGTAGTGGCGAACTCATTGAGCAAGGTGACGATAGCGGTGGACGGACTGCCGGCCACCGAGCGACCGTCGCGGCCGTTCGAACCCGTCTTCGACACGGAGGGACGCACCATGATTGGTCGCCTGATCGGGCGCGTGGTTTATGCCGACGACGGCAGGCCGGTTGCCAACGCAACGGTGACCATCTTGCGCGGAGCCGGCCCGGCGCCAGATATCGCGCCCACGACGGATCGCAACGGCAGCTTCGCGCTTGACGATTTACCGGCGGGTTCGTGGTTGCTGCGTGCCATCGGGCCGGGTGGCGAGGCCGGGCTGGTGCAGGTAAGCGTGCGACCGGGCAGCATCGCCGATGCGGTCATCAAGCTCACTGGCCACGATGACAACAATGACCAGGCGACATGACCACCGAGATCTTCGGCTTTTTACGTCGGTGCGGGAGTGACGGCGCATCGCCGCCTGCGCAAGGTGTTTTCGGGCTGTGGCCCAATGAAATCGGACTCAAACAGCTATCTATTTCATAGCGTATCGAGGCACTCAGACACTGGCGTATTTCGCCATCAGCGCAGCAACGGCAGGTTTCGCGCAGCGCTGCAGGGTCATCAGCAAGGCATGGTCGGGCTGGCCCACGCGGTAGCGGGTGCGCAGGTCATGCTGGATCTGCCCCAGCAGCGACGCCGCCATTTCCGCGTCCGCCAGCGCCCGGTGCGCACGGCCGGCGCGCGGCAGGTGGTGGTAGTCCACCAGCACGCCCAGCTTGTGGCTGGGAGCCTGAGGGTACAGCCGGCGCGCGACCAGCAGGGTGCAGGCAAAGGGCTGCGCCGCCGCCGCCCCGGCACGCGCCAGCTCGGCCTGCCAGAACTTGCGGTCAAACGCCGCGTTGTGCGCCACCATGGGCGCGTTGCCGACAAAGCGGCTGGCCTCGCGCATCACGCTGGCGGCCTCGGGCGCCGCGGCCACCATGGCGTTGCTGATGCCGGTCAGGCTGGTGATGAAGGCGGGAATGTGCACGCCGGCGTTCATCAGGCTCTGGAAGCGGTCGACCACGCAGCCGTTTTCAACCAGCACGATGGCCACCTCGGTGGCGCGGTCACCCATGGCGGGCGACAGGCCGGTGGTTTCAAAGTCGATGACGGCGATGCAGCTCATGCGGCAGGCTCCGCCGGCAGCATGGCCCAGAGCGGCACGGCCTCGATGCCGTCGGCCGGCTTGTAGCGATGCAGCCCCGGGTACACCACATACCAGCTATCAAGCTTCCGGTTCATGGCAGGGATCTCAACGCAGCTGATACCTCAGCAACTCCTGGCTCAATGCGTTCTCAAGCTGAGGGAGATCCCGTGTGACGGTGTTGAACAGGGTTTCATGTTCAACCTGCTCATAGCCGTGCGCCAGTATGTTGCGCAAGCCGATCACCTGCCGCCATGGCACATTGGGCATCTGCCCACACTGCGCCACGTCTATGCGGCTGGCAGCTTCACCGAGATTGATAAACAGTTTTTCCGTCGCCAGACAAAGCACCCGGTTCGCCAGGAACCTTTCGAGCGTCTGATCTGCAAGCAATCCGCGGATCTCCTGCACAAACTGCAGCATATCGGCCAGATGTGCCGGCGTGCGATCAATCGTCATTCAAAAACGGGTCGCAATTGCGGCTCAATGGCCATGCGCCGGTAGGCATTGCGGAGAATGGAGGGAAACGCCAGGTCAATTTTTCGTCCGTCGAACGCAGCAGACAACTCGTCCTGCATGTCAACCAGGGCAAAGCCGCTGGGGGCCTCTCCCGGAATAAACTCCACCAGCAAATCCACATCGCTCTCAGGACGCTCCTGCCCCATGGCTGCTGACCCAAACATGCTCATCTTGCGGACGTGATAACGCCTGCAGATCTCGGCGATCTGTGAGCGTTGGGCCGGTGCAATGTTCATGCTGCAAATTATGCGCTGAACACCTCAGACGTCAATATTCGCAGCCCGCAGCGCATTCGTCTCGATGAACTCGCGGCGCGGCTCCACGTCGTCGCCCATCAGCATGGTGAACACGTGATCGGCTTCGATCGCGTCGTCGATCTGCACACGCAGCAGGCGGCGCACGGTCGGGTCCATGGTGGTTTCCCACAGCTGGGCCGGGTTCATCTCGCCCAGGCCTTTGTAGCGCTGGCGTGCGGTGGCGCCTTCGGCCTGTGTGATCAACCAGGCCATGGCGTCGCGGAAGGTCTCGACTTTTTCTTCCTTCTGGCGCTCGCCCTCGCCGCGTGTCACCTTGGCGCCCTGACCCATCAGGCCCTTGAAGGTCACGGCAGCTTCGACCAGCGCCGCGTAGTCGGCGCCGTGCACAAAGTCCTGCGTCAGCACGCTGCTCTTGACGTTGCCGTGGTGGCGGCGGCTGATGCGCAGGATGGGTTTGTCGTTGCGGCTGTCAAACTCGCCGGCCACTTCGGCCGTGGGCAACTGGGCCTGCAGCGCGGCGGCGGAACGCTCAGCGTCTTCCACCGTGTCCAGGTTCAGCGCCACGCCGTCGGCAATGGCCTTCAGCGCTTCGGCGTCCATGTAGCCGCGCAGGCGGGCGATGACGGACTCGGCCAGCTGGTGCTTGCGCGCCAGCTCGGCCAGCGTGTCGCCGGTCAGCAGCGTACCCTGGCCATTGGCGGGGTCGGCACCGGTCAACACCGCGGCGTCTTTCAGCGCGATCTTCAGCAGGAAGCTGTCGAGGGCCGGGCCGTCTTTCAGGTACTGCTCTTCCTTGCCCGACTTGACCTTGTACAGCGGCGGCTGCGCGATGTAGATGTGGCCGCGCTCGACCAGCTCGGGCATCTGGCGGTAAAAGAAGGTCAGCAGCAGGGTGCGGATGTGCGCGCCGTCCACGTCGGCGTCGGTCATGATGATGATGCGGTGGTAACGCAGCTTGGCAACGTTGAAGTCGTCGTTGCCGGTGGTGCCGCCGGCCTTGCCGATGCCGGTGCCCAGCGCGGTGATCAGCGTCAGGATCTCGTTGCTGGTCAGCAGCTTTTCGTACCGCGCTTTTTCCACGTTCAGGATCTTGCCGCGCAGCGGCAGGATCGCCTGGAACTTGCGGTCGCGGCCCTGCTTGGCCGAGCCGCCGGCGGAGTCGCCCTCGACGATGTAGATTTCGCAAAGCGCCGGGTCTTTTTCCTGGCAGTCGGCCAGCTTGCCGGGCAGGCCCATGCCGTCGAGCACGCCCTTGCGGCGTGTCATGTCGCGCGCCTTGCGGGCGGCTTCGCGCGCCCGCGCGGCTTCGATGATTTTGCCGACGATGATCTTGGCATCGTTCGGGCGCTCCTGCAGGTAGTCGGTCAGCAGCTTGCTGACGATGTCTTCCACCGGGCCGCGCACCTCGGAACTGACCAGCTTGTCCTTGGTCTGGCTGGAGAACTTGGGCTCGGGCACCTTGACGCTCAGCACGCAGGTCAGGCCTTCGCGCATGTCGTCGCCGGTGACTTCAACCTTGGCTTTTTTGGCCAGCTCGCTGTCGTCGATGTATTTGTTGATCACCCGTGTCATCGCGGCGCGCAGGCCAGTCAGGTGGGTGCCGCCGTCGCGCTGCGGGATGTTGTTGGTGAAACACAGCACCTGCTCGTTGTAGCCGCTGTTCCACTGCATGGCGACTTCGACACCGATGTTGGTGTTCTGGTCGCTCTGGCGGTCGCCCATCGCGTGGAACACATTGGGGTGCAGGACGGTCTTGCCCTTGTTGATGAAGTTGACAAAACCCGTCACGCCGCCGGCACCGGCAAAGTCGTCTTCCTTGCCGCTGCGCTCGTCCTTCAGGCGGATCTTCACGCCGTTGTTCAGAAAGCTCAGCTCGCGCAGGCGCTTGCTCAGGATCTCGTAATGGAAGTCGTTGTTCTGCTGGAAGATGTCGGTGTCGGGCAGGAAATGCACCTCGGTGCCGCGCTTGTCGGTGTCGCCCAGCACATGCATGGGTGACACTTCCACACCGCCGACTTTTTCGATGATGCGGTTCTGCACAAAGCCCTTGGAGAACTCCATCACATGGACTTTGCCTTCGCGCCGAATTGTCAGGCGCAGCATCTTGGACAGCGCGTTCACGCAGCTCACGCCCACGCCGTGCAGGCCGCCCGAGACCTTGTAGCTGTTCTGGTTGAACTTGCCGCCGGCATGCAGCTCGGTCAGCGCGATCTCGGCCGCCGAGCGTTTTGGCTCGTGTTTGTCGTCCATCTTGATGCCGGTCGGGATGCCCCGGCCGTTGTCCACCACGCTGATGGAGTTGTCCAGGTGGATGGTGACCATGATGTCGTCGCAATGGCCGGCCAGCGATTCATCGATGGAGTTGTCGACCACCTCGAACACCAGGTGGTGCAGGCCGGTGCCGTCGGACGTGTCGCCGATGTACATGCCGGGGCGCTTGCGCACGGCCTCCAGGCCTTCCAGGATCTGGATCGAGCCCTCGCCGTAGCCTTCAGACGCGCCGGCCTGGTTGGAGTCGATCTTGGGCTGGAAATTGGAGCTTCCCTCGCCGCCTTCACCGGAATGAACGCCCTCCATCTCACGGCCTGCATCGTCAGGAGTGGCTTCGTTGGGTTTGTTTGCTTCGGTCATAACTCAGTTTTACCTACGGTGAACTACTTTTTCTCAATCTCTTGAATGACCAAACCCGCTTTGGCTAGCGGGTTCGGTGGGACGGCGGTTTGATTTTTTTTGCTGGTACAGCTCAAATCCGCATCGGCATCACAACGTACTTGAACGCCGCGTTGTCGGGAATGGTCAGCAGCGCCGAGCTGTTCGAATCGGCCAGCTCGATCTTCACCATGTCCTGGTCCATGTTGGCCAGGGCGTCGATCAGGTAGGTCACGTTGAAGCCGATCTCGATGGCGTCACCGCCGTAGTCGATGTCGAGCTCGTCGACCGCTTCCTCCTGCTCGGCATTGTTGGACGCCACACGCAGGGTGCCGGGCTCGATGTTCAGGCGCACGCCCTTGAACTTCTCGCTGGTCAAGATGGCGGTGCGCTGCAGCGACGCCAGCAGCGGCACGCGGCCCAGGGTGATGATGTTTTTGTGGTTCTTCGGAATCACACGGTTGTAGTCGGGGAATTTGCCCTCGACCAGCTTGGTGACGAACTCCATGCCTTCGAACGAGAACTTGGCCTGGTTGCCGGCGAACTGCATCTCGATCGCGCCTTCCTTGTCGCTGAGCAGGCGCTGCATCTCGAGCACCGTCTTGCGCGGCAGGATCACTTCCTGGCGCGGCACTTCCACGTCGAGCGTGGCCGACGAGAACGCCAGCCGGTGGCCGTCGGTGGCCACCAGGCTCAGTTGTTTGCCTTCGGCGACGAACAGGATGCCGTTGAGGTAGTAGCGGATGTCATGCACCGCCATCGCAAACGAGACCTGGTTCAGCAGCTCTTTCAGCACCTTTTGCGGCACCGAGAAGCTCGGGCCGAAGTTGGCGGCTTCCTGCACCAGCGGAAAGTCTTCGGCCGGCAGCGTCTGCAGCGTGAAGCGGCTCTTGCCACCCTTGAGGATCAGCTTGTTCTGCGCCGACTCGAGCGACACCGTCTGGTCGCTGGGCATGGAACGCAGGATGTCGATGAGTTTGCGTGCACCGACCGTGGTCGTGAAGTTGCCCGTGTCACCGTCCAGCTCAGCTGTCGTGCGGATCTGGATTTCCAGGTCGCTGGTTGTCAGTTGCAGCTGCGAGCCGGTCTTGCGGATCAGCACGTTGGCCAGAATCGGCAGCGTGTGCCGACGCTCAACAATGCCCGCGACCGATTGCAGAACCGACAAAACTTTATCCTGGGTGGCTTTAAGAACGATCACTGTCTTAACCTCTTATTTCTTTAATTCAAATTAGTAGTAGTAGATAAGGGAAGCCCGTTTCTGTGGACAGCCCTATTTTCTTCTTTTTGATCAACTACTTGGCGCTTGTTTAACCTTGTGGTCAGACCACTCCCTACCCTGCCGCTTGATATGAACAACTTCCGGAAATCCACTTCCCCTGTGGATAAGTCATCAGTTGTTCAAAAGTTGTCCCCATGGTTGTCAGGCGAGCCTGAAACCGGTGGAAAGTGGCTGAAAAAGTATTCAATTCAGCCTTTCAGGGTTTGTTCCAGCACGTGCAGCTGCTGATTGAGTTCGGTCATCTGCTGGCGCTCGGCGGCCATCTTGCGCACGGCATGCAGCACCGTGGTGTGGTCGCGGCCGCCAAACAGCTCGCCAATCTCCGGAAGGCTCTTCTGGGTCAGTTCCTTGGCCAGGTACATGGCAATCTGGCGCGGCCGGGCAATGCTGGCGGGCCGCTTCTTCGAATACATGTCGGCGACTTTAATCTTGTAATAGTCGGCCACGGTCTTCTGGATGTTCTCGACCGATATCTGGCGGTTCTGGATGGACAACAGGTCGCGCAGGGCTTCCCGTGCCAGCTGGATGGAAATTTCCTTGAGGTTGAAGCGCGAGTAGGCGAGGATCTTGCGCAACGCGCCTTCCAGCTCGCGCACGTTGGAGCGCACGTTCTTGGCCACAAAAAACGCGACCTCCTCGGGCATGACCGTGCCTTCGGCCTCGGCCTTGCGGATCAGGATGGCCACACGCATCTCCAGCTCGGGCGGCTCGATGGCCACTGTCAGCCCGGAGTCAAAACGCGAGATCAGGCGCTCGTGGATATCCGTCAGCCCCTTGGGGTAGGTGTCGCTGGTCATCACGATGTGCGACTTCTTGGTCAGCAGCGCCTCGAAGGCGTTGAAGAACTCTTCCTGGGTGCGGTCCTTGTTGGCGAGGAACTGCACGTCGTCGATCAGCAGCAGATCGAGTGAGTGGTAACGCTCCTTGAACTCGTCAAACGTCTTGCGCTGGTAGGCCTTAACCACATCCGACACAAATTGCTCGGCGTGGATGTAGAGAACTTTGGCGGCCGGGTTGTCGGCCATCAGCTTGTTGCCGATGGCGTGCATCAAGTGGGTCTTGCCCAAGCCGACGCCGCCATAGATGAACAGCGGGTTGTAAAGCTGGCCCAGGCTGCTCGCCACATGCATGGCGGCGGCCCGGCCCATGCGGTTGGCCGTCCCCTCGATCAGGGTGTCAAAGGTCAGTGCGGTGTTGAGCCGGCTCTTGAACGGCGCACCGGCGGCGTCTTCGGCAACGCCCAGGCCCGCCGGCTCGGTGACGCCGTTGCCCTCGAAGCTGCGTGTCAAAGGTGCAGACCGGATGCCGGGTTCGCGCTGAGCGAGCGCTAACTCAAGGTGAATGCTGTGGCCGGAAACCTTCTCCAGCAGGGCCGAAATACGGCCGGCGTATTGCGCGCGTATCCAGTCCAGCTTGAAGCGGTTGGCCACTTGAATGGTGACTTTGGACAGGTCGCCGGCGACCTCGGCCACGAGCGGGCGGATCCAGGTATTGAACTGTTGCTCGGGGAGTTCCTGCGCCAGATGGTCTACGCAGCTTTGCCACAAGTCCTGGCTTGAGCTGTGAACGGCTCCCTCACGCATGGTGTTTGGGGGCTGGATAGTCGCATTGGCCAGCATGCTTTTGCTTGTGGATATTTTTAATTTTTGGCACCCGTTATTGTAGTCGGCTGGCGTAGTTATCCACAAAAAAAGGACTTCGGGTTTTAACCTAGACAGCGCCGGCCCGGCCCTGCGCGGCCCTGGCACCGGCGTTGTCAGGGGGATCTCAGCATTTACCGGCAATGCGGCCCCTAACTTGTTGCCAGCGTTGGGAAATCTGCGATAATCGTGGGTTTCCCTGATTCATAGCGGGTCGGCGCGCCGTGGTGATGCTTGTTTTCAAGCACCGTTTACGCCTTGCGGGCCCTGCTGACTTGCAGAGTTGGTTGTGTTGTACAGCCGCCAGGATTGAATCGCAGAATTTTCAGATTTTGCACAAGGGAGCTTTTTGTAGCTTGTAGGACCCATCATGAAACGCACATACCAACCTTCCAAAGTCAAGCGCGCCCGTACGCACGGTTTCCTGTCACGCATGAAAACACGTGGCGGCCGCGCAGTGATTGCGGCCCGTCGCGCCAAAGGCCGCAAGCGCCTGGCTGTCTAAGCTCCGGGTCCAGCAGGCCTATTGCTTCGCGGATGCCTGGCGCTAGTGCAGCGGCTTAAAACCCGACCCCAGTTCCAGGCAGTCCTTGCTGGCGCCATTGTTGCAAGAACAACGCATTTCGCATTGCACCGCAATGCGCTCGATGCCATGAACGCGCAAACCGTGCCCAGCAAGACCCATGACACGCCGGACCTGTTTCCCGTTCAGGATGTCTGGGTCGGGGCGATGGTGCCTAAACGCTGGGCCAAACGAGCCGTCACGCGCAACGCCATCAAAAGACAGATCTACACCGTGAGCGCCGATTTTTCGCCTCGCCTGTCCCATTCCGGGTGGGTGATCCGTTTGCGTCGTGATTTTTCGCGCCAGGAATTTGTCAGCGCCAGCTCGGAAGCGCTCAAGCAGGCCGTGCGCAGCGAAGTGCAGGCCTTGCTACAGGCCGGAGTTCAAGCCGCATGAGCACTTTGTCCACGCTTCGCCGGGCAACGGTAACGCTCAGTCGCCTGCCGCAGAAAACCCTGGTGGCCCTGGTCAAGGGTTACCGTCTCCTGCTCAGCCCCTGGCTGGGATCGTCCTGCCGCTTTGAGCCAACCTGTTCAGCGTATTCGCTGCAGGCCTTGCAGCAGCATGGCGCCGCCCGGGGCAGCTACCTGACGCTTTACCGGGTGGCGCGTTGCCACCCCTGGTGCAGCGGCGGTTACGATCCAGTGCCGCCGACTTCCGGCCGACCTTCCCTTTTCACCCGTCTGGTCACGCCCGTGACCTCGATCCCCTCTAAAAAGAAGCCGTCATGAACGACATTCGCCGTACCATTTTGTGGGTGATTTTTGGGTTTTCCATGGTCCTGCTGTGGGACCAGTGGCAGCTCTTCAATGGCCACAAGGCCACCTTCTTCCCGTCGGCCGCTCCCGCCGTGAGCACCACGGCACCGGCCAGCAAGCCGGCCAGTGCCGCCAGCGTGCCGACCGGCCCGGTCGGTGGCAGTGCCGTGCCGGCACCGGTGGCCGGCGCCGCGGCTGCTTCGGCGCCTGGCGTGCTGCCTGCCACCACCCCGTCGGCCACCAAGGAGCGCCTGGTCGTCAACACCGATGTGCTGAGCCTGACCTTCGACACCGAAGGCGGTACGCTGGTCCACTCCTCCTTCCTCAAGCACAAGGACATGGTCGACCAGTCCTCCGGCTTTGTGCTGCTCGATGAAAGCGCGGCGCGTGTCTACGTGGCGCAGTCCGGCCTGATCGCCGGTGCCGAAGGCGGCAGTTTCCCGACCCACAAGACATTGATGACCGCCGTCCCCGGCGAGCGCACGCTCAAGGACGGCCAGGACACGCTGGAAATCAAATTCGAGTCGGCTGAGGTCGGTGGCGTCAAGCTGGTCAAGACCTACACGCTCAAGCGCGGCGTCTATGACATGACCGTGCGGCATGACATTGTCAACACGGGCAGCAGCGCGGCCTCGCCGCAGCTGTACCTGCAGCTGGTGCGTGACGGCAACAAGCCGCCCGGCGAGTCTTCGTTTTATTCCACGTTCACCGGCCCGGCACTTTATACAGAGGCCAAGAAATACCAGAAGATTGAATTCAAGGACATCGAGAACAACAAGGTCGATGTCGAAAAACACGCGAGCAATGGCTACGTGGCCATGGTGCAGCATTATTTTGCGTCGGCCTGGATGCTGGCCGACGGCGTCCAGCGCGACATCTTCCTGCGCAAGGTCGACACCAACCTGTATGCGGTGGGCATGATCACGCCGCTGGGAGCCGTGGCGCCCGGTACCACCAAAACGGTGGAAGCCCGGTTTTTTGTGGGTCCCCAGATTGAAAAGCAGCTCGAAGCCATCACGCCCGGCCTGGAGCTGGTCAAGGACTATGGCTGGCTGACGATTCTGGCCAAACCGCTGTACTGGCTGCTCGACAAGCTGCACGGTTTCCTGCAGAACTGGGGCTGGTCCATCGTGGCGCTGGTGCTGCTGCTCAAGGCCGCGTTCTACTGGCTCAACGCCAAGGCCTACGCCAGCATGGCCAAGATGAAGGCGGTCAACCCGAAGATCATGGAAATGCGCGAGCGGCTGAAAGACAAGCCGCAGGAAATGCAGCAGGCCATGATGAAGATGTACCGCGACGAAAAGGTCAACCCCATGGGGGGCTGCTTCCCCATCCTGATCCAGATTCCGGTGTTCATTGCCCTGTACTGGGTGTTGCTCAGCTCGGTCGAGATGCGCAACGCGCCCTGGATCCTGTGGATCAAGGATTTGTCCTCGCCGGACCCCTACTTCATCCTGCCCATCGTGATGACCCTGACCACCATGCTGCAGACGGCCCTGAACCCGACGCCACCCGATCCGATGCAGGCCAAGCTGATGTGGTTCATGCCGCTGATCTTCAGCGTGATGTTCTTCTTCTTCCCGGCCGGTCTGGTGCTCTACTGGATCACCAACAACGTGCTGTCGATCGCGCAGCAGTGGGTGATCAACACCCGGATGGGTGTGCCGCCGCAGTTTAATTTGCCGAAGTTCAGGTAAACAAAAAAAGGGCCGCTTCGCGGCCCTTTAACATGGTGCCCTCATGCTGGCCCGTCATCACCACCCCATCGCAGCGATTGCCACCGCACCAGGCCGCGGCGCGGTCGGCATCGTTCGCATTTCAGGCAAGGCTCTGGCGCCGTTGGTCGAGGTTTTGTGCGGCCGGTCACTGACACCCCGGCAGGCCAGTTACCTGCCTTTTTGCGACGCGGCCGGTCGGCCGATCGACCAGGGCCTGGCGATTTTTTTCCCGGCGCCGCACTCCTACACCGGCGAAGACGTGCTCGAGTTGCAGGCCCATGGCGGGCCTGTGGTGCTTCAGTTGCTGCTGGCACGCTGCCTGGAGGCGGCGGCAGAAAACGATGCAGCCGCGGGCCAGCCGCGGCTCGCCGGCCTGCGCCTGGCCCAGCCCGGTGAATTCACCGAACGAGCCTTCCTGAACGACAAGATCGACCTGGCACAGGCCGAGGCGATTGCCGACCTGATTGACGCCAGTACCGAAACGGCCGCGCGGTCGGCGGCTCGCTCGCTGTCCGGGGAGTTTTCGAAAGAAGTCCATGCGCTGCTCGACCAGCTGGTGCACCTGCGCATGCTGGTGGAAGCCACGCTCGATTTCCCCGAGGAAGACATCGATTTCCTGCAGCAGGCCGATGCCCAGGGCCAGCTGACCCGCCTGCAGCAGACGCTGGCCACGGTGCTGCAGCGTGCGCAGCAGGGCGCGATCCTGCGGGAAGGCATCAAGGTCGTCATTGCCGGCCAGCCCAACGCCGGCAAAAGCTCGCTGCTCAATGCGCTGGCGGGTGCCGAGCTGGCCATCGTGACGCCGGTGGCCGGCACCACGCGCGACAAGGTCAGCGAACTGATCCAGATCGATGGCGTCCCCCTGCATGTGGTGGACACCGCGGGCCTGCGCGACAGCCTGCTGCCGGAAGTCGATGAAGTCGAGAAAATCGGGATCGAACGCGCCTGGACAGAAATCCAGAGTGCCGATGCCGTGCTCTTTCTGCATGACCTGACGCGCCAGCGCACGCCCGACGACCTGCGCATTGCCCTGAACTACCGCGCGGCAGACGCAGAAATCGCGGCCGCCATCACCGACAGGCTGCCCGCCAACACGCCGGTGATCGATGTCTGGAACAAGTCGGACATGGCCGATGCCGAGGTGCTGGCCGCGGTGGCTTCCGGTGTGCCCATCTCTGCCAAAACCGGCGCCGGCCTGCAGCAGCTGCGCCAGCAGTTGCTGCGGGTGGTGGGCTGGCAGGCGGCACCCGAAGGGGTGTTCATGGCGCGTGAGCGCCATGTACGCGCGCTGCGCCAGGTCGAGGCACAACTTGCGCGGGCTGACGCACAGCTGCACGCCCGGGCGCCTGCGCTGGACCTGCTGGCTGAAGACCTGCGCCAGGCGCAGAATGCCCTGAGCAACATCACCGGCCAGTTCACGTCCGAGGACCTGCTCGGCGAAATTTTCTCGAAATTCTGCATCGGCAAGTAGCACGCTAACAGTGGACGATTTCGACCAGGACGCCGCTGGTTCGGGACATGATTCCACCTGACGCGCCGTTGTATCAGGTGTAAACGAGCGTTAACGTCCCTTGCGGCAAGGTCCCGGTGAAGGGTATCTTCCGTGCACCATGAACGCCCCTCTCCCCACATCGGTCCGCTTTGACATCCAGGGGCTGGTCAACGCGATTGCGCACAGCCATGCCAGCGACGCCTTGCGTTGTCAGTTCACGCCGCAGCAGTGGGACGAGTTGGCCGGCTACATGCAGCCGTTTGCCTTGCAGCAGGGGCAGTCGCTGATTGAGCGGGGTTCGGCGGACCAGACCCTGTACTTCATTGAGAGCGGCACGCTGAGTGTTCACTACCAGGACGAGAAAGGCCGCGTGCGTCTGGCCATGGTGGCGGCGGGCTCCATGGTGGGCGAAGGTGCTTTTTTCTCGCGCCAGCCGCGCAACGCCACCGTGCAGGCCTCCAACGCCTGTCAGCTCTGGTGTCTTACCGCGATTCGTTTCAAGGAGCTGTCCAACCGGCACAGCCCGATCGCGCTGGAACTGTGTCTGGCCATGGGCGGGGTGATGGCCAGGCGCCTTTACAACCGTCCCAAACGTGTGGCGGTCACCTGAGGGCATGGGGTCGTGGCCAGTGGTGGCGTCACCACGAAGGCGGACGCCAGCAAGGCGCGGATGTGTATTCAGGTGGCCGGAGCGTGATTTATGGCGAAGAGGGTCACCGGGACTTACCGGCGGTACCTTCCGTCCGCCCGGCGCGGGCTGTCTTGTCAGGAGGACTCAGTAAACTAGACCGATGAAAGTTGCAGGACATACCTGCAACACCACCCCGATCGCTGCACGCGCAGCGCTCATTTTCCAGGCGCCAGGCGATGTCATTTTTCAGTTGGTTTTCCGGTAGCTCCAGCACCGCCAGGCAGGTCGCCGGCAAGGGGCGACCCGACGGCGACAGTTCGGGCCTGACGCGCGACGAGCGCATCCGGCCGGTGGCGGGCGCACGGCCCAGGACTTCGGTGCCCGCACCTGTGAAAACCGGCGAACACGGCGGCGAGCAGAAATCCCAGCGGCACGCCAAGAGGGAACTGCTGTATGCCGCTGTGCGCGAGGCCATGATCCGTGCCGGCGTCCTGTCGGCCAGCTACAAATTCAAGGTGTTGTCCCTGGACCCGCGCGGGGACCAGTTCATGGTCATGATGGACCTGGCGCAGGAGTTCGGCGGCCAGACCGATCGCCTGGCGGAAATCGAGGTGATGATCGCCCAGAGCGCCAAGTCACGCTACAACATCCGTGTGACGGCCGTGTACTGGCGCATGAACGAGCTGGTGTCGGTGGGCCGGCCCCGGTCCGGTACCCGCACCCACGGCGCGCCTGCCGCTGCGGCGACGGCTGGCGCGGCGACTGCCTTGTCCGAGCCGGCTGTCTCCGCCGCTGCCGTCACCGAAACGGCTGTGGCGGCGCCAGTCGCCTCCCGTTTTGAACCCATCCAGGACGACGAAGTGGCCGCTTTCAAGCAGGCCCTGGCTGCCGCATCCGCCGGCGGCGGCACGGCACAAGTGGCAAAAGGTGTGTCCACCCGCAGCGGCCCGCATTCCTACACCCTGCTCACCGGTTTTGAAGACACCGAGATGCCGGATGCGCCTGTCTCGGCGCCGGCGCTCAGCGCCACGCAGTACGGCGACCTGATGTGAGCTGCGGGCGCTGCTGCCCGGATTTCCTGAAACATGGCATCAATTCGCCATCCAGCCCTTTATGGATGAGCGCCGGCAGCTATTGAATTAATAGCGATTGGCTGGACTCAGTGGCCTGAGAAATCCACCAGTGTGAACAGCGGCAGGCCGGCGGCACGCAGCTTGGCGGAGCCGCCCAGCTTCGGCAGATCCACAATCGCCGCGCCTTCCATGACGCGGGCGCCTAGCTTTTCCAGCAGCTTTTTGCCGGCCATCATGGTGCCGCCGGTGGCGATGAGGTCGTCGATCAGCAGCACCCTGTCACCGGTTTTGACGGCGTCGGTGTGCAGCTCGACGGTGGCGCTGCCGTACTCGAGTTCGTAGGTTTCCTGCACCGTGGTGAAAGGCAGCTTGCCTTTTTTGCGGATCGGCACAAAACCGATGTTGAGCTCATACGCCACCACCGCGCCGAGGATGAAGCCGCGCGCATCCAGCCCGGCCACCACGTCGGGGCGCAGGGCCGGGTCCATGTAGCGGTGCACAAAGGCGTCAATCAGCACACGGAACACCTTCGGGTCCTGCAGCAGTGGCGTGATGTCGCGAAACTGGACGCCGGGGGTCGGCCAGTCGGGCACGGTGCGGATGTGGCTGCGGAGGTAAGGGCCGAAATTGAACGCGTCGCGGGTGGAGGGCATGGGGCTAGCCAAAAGTGCTGCGGACCACCATTTTGCCCCGTGCATCGACCACCAAGCCTTCCCCCATCGTCATGCCCTCACCGGTCAGCGCCGTTATGTTGACCTGGTGGGTGACCCACACCTCGAAATGGCCCGCCGGGATGTGGCCCAGTGCGGTGCGTAATGGCGCCGTCTGGCTGTCCCTGCCGCCGGACCCGAAAAAGGAATTGAGCGCCGGCCAGACCTGGTGGCTGCCGAACGCCAGGTCCGCCGTGTCCTTGCAGCGGCACCAGGCGCTGGACCGGACCGCGCGCGGCTGCAGGCCGCGGGACGTGAACCACTGGCCGATGCGCCCGGCCTGCAGGCGCCCTTCATCGCTGAGGTTGCGCTGTGTGCTGCACTGGTCAATGCGAAAGTCCGGTGGGTCGCCGATGCCGGGCACGGTCTGCGCATGGCGCAGCAACACCACACAGGCGCCAGCGCGCAGGTGAGTGGCAAGCGGCTCGGTTTGCGCGCTGGCCAGCCAGGGGGTGACCAGCAGCGCGCCGGTGAACAGTCGTCGATTCATGGACATGGGAGCCCGTCAGCCGCGCAAAAGTTTCTGCTCGGCCAGGGCCAGGGCTTCGGACTTGCCCGACAGCACCAGGGTGTCGCCCTCCTCAAGCCGTGTGGTGTCCAGTGCTTCCAGGGGCTTGCCGCCGCCGCGGCGCAGGCTGACCACGCGTACACCGGTTGCGCGCAGCGCAAACTCGCCCAATGGCCGGCCGATCGACTTGATGCCCAGGGGCAGCGTGACGGTGGACAGGCGTTCCTGCTCCAGATCGGCCGTCGTGTCGTCGTCGGCACCGCGAAAATAGCCGCGCAACAGGTTGTAGCGCGCATCGCGCTGGTCCTGCACCACCCGGATCACGCGGCGCATGGGCACACCCACCAGCGCCAGCGCATGGCTGGCCAGCATCAGGCTGGCTTCGATGGCCTCGGGCACCACCTCGGTGGCGCCGGCGGCCTGCAGCCTTTCCAGATCGCGGTCATCCCTCGTGCGGACAATCACGGGCACGGTGGGCGCATGGGCGCGGATGTTGGCCAGCACCTTGAGCGCACTGGCCGTGTCCAGATAGGTCACCACCACGGCGCTGGCGCGCGCCAGGCCGGCCGCCATCAGCGATTGCAGCCGCACGGCGTCGCCGAACACCACCGAGTCACCGGCGGCGGCGGCCTGGCGCACCCGGTCCGGGTCCAGGTCCAGCGCGATGTAGGGGATGCCTTCACGCTCCAGCATGTGACCCAGGTTCTGGCCGCAGCGCCCGTAGCCGCAGACGATCACGTGCCGGTCGGTGTTGATGGATTTGCGCGCAATCGTGGTCATCTGCAGCGACTGCTGCAGCCATTCGCTGGAGACCAGCTTCATCACGATGCGGTTGCTGTACATGATGATGAAGGGCGTGGCCAGCATCGACAGCACCATGCTCGCCAGGATGGGGTTGAGCAGCGACGGGGGAATCAGGTTGTTGCCTTGCGCCAGTGTCAGCAGCACAAAACCGAACTCACCGGCCTGCGCCAGGTACAGGCCGGTGCGCAGCGACACACCGGTGGTGGCGCCCAGGCCGCGCGCCAGCGCCGTGACCAGCACCAGCTTGAACAGCACCGGCACGGTCAGCAGCAGCAGCACCAGCGGCCAGCGTTCGAGCACCAGCCGCCAGTCCAGCAACATGCCGATGCTGATGAAAAACAGCCCGAGCAGCATGTCGTGGAAGGGGCGAATGTCGGTTTCCACCTGGTGCTTGAACTCGGTTTCGGAGATCAGCATGCCCGCGATGAAGGCGCCGAGCGCCAGGCTCAACCCGGCCAACTCGGTGAGCCAGGCCAGCGCCAGCGTGACCAGCAGCAGGTTCAGCACGAACAGCTCCTCGCTCTTGCGCCTGGCCACCAGGGTCAGCCACCAGCGCATGACGCGCTGGCCGCCGGTCAGCAGCAATCCGACCAGCACTGTTGCCTTGAGCCCGGCAATCGCCAGCCCCATCAGCAGCTTGTCGGGGGAGGCGCCCAGCGCGGGAATCAGCACCAGCAGCGGCACCACGGCCAGATCCTGGAACAGCAGCACGCCCATCACGCGTTTGCCGTGTTCAGAGTCGAGCTCGAGCCGCTCGGACAGCAGCTTGACCACCACGGCGGTGCTGCTCATGGCAACGGCACCGGAGAGCGCCAGCGCCGTCTGCCACGGCATCTTCCAGAGGGTGGGCGCCAGCGTCGCCAGAAACAGGGAGCCGACGGTGGCCAGCACCATCGTGGACACGACCTGGAGCATGCCCAGGCCGAAGACATGACGCCGCATCGAGCGCAGCTTGGGCAGGTTGAACTCGAGGCCGATCACAAACATCAGGAACACCACGCCGAACTCGCCGAGATGGCGCACGCCATCGGAGTTTTTCGCCAGTGCCAGCGCGTTCGGGCCGATCACCACGCCGACCGCCAGGTAACCCAGCATGGGCGGCAACTTGAAGAAGCGGCAGGTGACCACGCCAAGCACAGCAGCCAGCAAATACAGCAGTGTTAGTTCGAGCGCGGTCATGCTTTGATGGTAGCCGATGGGTGTTTTCTCCCCCGGGGGTGACCGGGCAGGGCCGGCCCCGATTCGGTGCGGCTCTATAGAATGCAGGCATGAGCTTTGATCCCGCGAAATTCGACCCTGCGCAAGCGCTGGCACTGGCCCACAGAACCTTTGACATTGAAGCCGCCGCGGTCCTCGGCCTGAAAACCCGGGTCGGCCCCGAATTCGCGCAAGCCGTGCAGGTCATGCTGGCCTGCAAGGGCCGGGTCGTGGTGATGGGCATGGGCAAAAGCGGCCACATCGGCCGGAAAATTTCCGCCACCCTGGCCTCGACCGGCACGCCGGCGATGTTTGTGCATCCGGCCGAGGCCAGCCATGGCGACCTGGGCATGGTGCAGGCGGGGGATGTGGTGCTGGCGATATCGAACAGCGGCGAGAGCGAGGAGCTCACCGCCATCCTGCCGGCGCTGCGCCGCCAGGGGGTGCCGCTGGTGGCCATCACCGGCAACGCGGCCTCGACACTGGCCGAGTATGGCGATGTCACGCTCGACAGCAGTGTGGCGCAGGAGGCCTGCCCGCTCAATCTGGCGCCGACGGCCAGCACCACGGCGCAGCTGGCGCTGGGCGATGCGCTGGCGGTGGCCCTGCTCGACGCCCGCGGCTTCAGGGAGGAAGACTTTGCCCGGTCCCACCCTGGCGGCGCACTGGGCCGCAAACTGCTGACCCATGTGAGCGACGTGATGCGCACCGGTGACGCCGTGCCCGCCGTGGGCCCGCACACCGGGTTCACCGAACTGATGCGCGAGATGAGCCGCAAGGGCCTGGGCGCTTCGGCGGTGGTGGACGAGCATCGCCGGGTGCTGGGCATCTTTACCGACGGCGATTTGCGTCGCCTGGTGGAAAAAGGCGTGGATTTGCGCGCCGCACAGGCCAGCGAGGTCATGCACCCCGACCCGCGCACCCTGCCCGCCGGCGCCCTGGCCGTGGAGGCGGCGGCCCTGATGGAGCAGTACCGCATCACCAGCGTGCTGGTGGTGGACGAGGCAGGCGCCCTGTGCGGCGCGCTCAACAGCAACGACTTGCTGCGCGCGAAGGTGATCTGATGCGTCCCCATGTGCCGGCCCTGAACCTTGCGCCTGAACTGCTGCTGCGCGCACAGAACATCAAGGTGGCGTTCTTTGATGTCGACGGCGTGTTGACCGACGGCGGCCTGTATTTCGGCGAGTACCCGCCGGGTGACGAGCGGGCGACACAGCACGAGGGCTTCACCACCGGCGGCGAAACCCTCAAGCGCTTCAACACGCTGGACGGCCACGGCCTGAAGCTTCTGCAGCGGGCGGGCATCACGCCGGCCGTGATCACCGGGCGCGACAGCGTGGTGTTGCGCTCGCGCCTGCACGCGCTGGGCGTGACCCACACCCACTACGGCACCGAGGACAAGCGCCCGGCCGCCGAGATCACCCTGAAAGAGTTGGGGCTGGACTGGTCCCAGGCGGCCTTCATGGGCGATGACTGGCCCGACCTGCCGGTGATGCGCCGCGTGGCCTTCAGCTGCGCACCTGCCAACGCGCATGTGGAGGTCAAGGCCCTGGCCACGCATGTCACGCAGGCCCGCGGTGGTGACGGCGCCGTGCGCGAATTCTGCGACCTGCTGATGGTGGCCAGCGGCCGCTATGCGGCCTTGCTGCAGGAGTACACCGCCTGATGGCTGCCACCCCCTCCCTGGGCCCGCCGGCCGGCGTGGTTCCTGCCTGGCGCAACGCGCTCGACAGGGTGTCGCTGCTGTGGGAGCGCACCGCCATCTACATCCCGGTGCTGATGATGGGTGTGCTCGCGCTGGGCACGTACTGGCTCGTGAGAAACACGCCCGCCTCACTGCCGCCGGAAGGCCAGCGGGCGGTCAGTGTCGAGCCGGACTACTACCTGCGCAAGTTCGGCATCAAGACCTTTGACGACGCGGGGCGGCTCAAAAGCGATGTCTCCGGCGTCGAGCTGCGCCACTACCCCGACAGCGACACGCTGGAGATCGACCAGGCGCTGATCCGCAGCTACAGCCTGGAAGGCCGGCTGACGACCTCCACCGGCAACCGGGCCCTGACCAATGCCGACGGCTCGGAAGTCCAGCTCATCGGCAATGCACGCGTGGTGCGCGAAGCGGCCGTGGACGCGAACGGCCGGGAAGTTCCGCGGCTCGAATTCCAGGGCGAGTTCCTGCACGTGTTTGTCAACGAAGAGCGTGCAAAGTCACACCTGCCGGTGGTCATCACGCGTGGCAGCGACCAGTTTGCCGGCGACACTTTTGCCTACGACAATTTTGACCGCGTGGCAGACCTCAAGGGGCGCGTCAAAGGCGTGCTTGTGCCGCGTAAAGCCCCCGCGGGTGGCGCGCCCTGACGGCCGCCGCTGGCCGTCTGCAAAAAGCCGGCCGGTTCAGGCCCGGCAGGAGTTTTCCATGTCCAGACTCGTTTTCATCACCGGCGCCTCCAGCGGCATTGGCCAGGCCCTGGCCCTGCGCTTTTTTCAGGCGGGCTACCGGCTGGCACTGGTGGCGCGCCGCACCCACGAGGTGGAATCGTGGGCTCAGGCACATGGAATAAGCGTCGACAACTATAAAATCTATAGCGCCGATGTGGCGGACAGCAACAGCATGGTGGCCGCAGGGCAGGCCTGCCTGGCAGCCCAGGGGCTGCCGGATGTGGTGGTGGCCAACGCCGGCATCAGCATTGGCATGGACACGGCGGTGCGCGCGGACCTGGAGATGATGGCGCAGACATTTGCCACCAACAATATCGGCCTGGCGGCGACGTTTCATCCTTTTGTGGCGGCCATGGTGCAGCGGGGTTCGGGTTCGCTGGTGGGCATCGGCAGTGTGGCGGGTATTCGCGGGCTGCCCGGCCACGGCGCCTACTGTGCCAGCAAGGCAGCAGTGATCAGCTACTGCGAGAGCCTGCGTGGCGAGCTGCGGCCTGCGGGCGTGAAGGTCGTGACCCTGTGCCCCGGCTACATCGACACGCCGCTGACGCAGAAGAACCGTTACGCCATGCCCTTTCTGATGCAGCCGCAGGCGTTTGCCGAGAAGGCCTTCGCCGCCATCGAGGCCGGCGCCAGCTACCGCGTGATTCCCTGGCAGATGGGCGTGGTGGCCAAGCTGCTGCGGCTGTTGCCCAATGCCGTGTTCGACAAGGCCCTGGCGGGCCGGCCGCGCAAACACCGCCAATCGGAAAAGCCGTCGTAATGCTATAAAAATAATAGCTACATGTGCCCTTGTATCAAGGGCCACCATGCAAAAAGGCTTCAAAACCGAAGTCTTGAAGCCTTTTAAAGCTGTCTTCAGCCGAAGCTGAAGCGGCAGGGGGTCAGGGCTTAGTAGCCGCCGCGTCCGCCGCCAGAGCCGCCGCCACCGTAGCCGCCGCCGCCGGAACGGCCACCGCCGCCACCAC
>NZ_NBZW01000035.1 GCF_002379085.1 Polaromonas sp. AET17H-212
GAGTCGTACTGCAGCATGTACTTGAGGTAGTCGGGCTCGAGCAGGTCGTTGATGCCGACGATCTCGATGTCGCTGAAGTTCTGCACGGCGGCTCGCAACACGTTGCGCCCGATGCGGCCGAAGCCGTTGATACCTAGTTTGATGGCCATCTGCTTTTGCTCCTGGAAGTTGAAAACCTGAAAACCCGATCTCCGTGACGGCCCTCGGGCCGCCGCGGTGCTTACTTTTTCGCCAATACCTTGCGCACGGTGTCGGCCACGTTTTCGGGCGTGAAGCCGAAATGCTTGAACAGCACCGGGGCCGGCGCGGACTCGCCATAGCTGTCGATGCCGACCACCGCGGCGCAGCCGTATTTCCACCAGCCGTCGGTGACGCCCATCTCGACCGCGATGCGCGGAATGCCTTCGGGCAGGACTTCCGACTTGTAGGCAGGTTTTTGCTTGTCAAACGTCGTGGTGCTGGGCATGGAGACCACACGCACGGCGATTTTGTAAGTGGCCAGCAGTTCCTGCGCCTTCAGCGCCAGCTGCACTTCGGAGCCGGTGGCGATGATCACGGCCTGGGCTTTTTTGTTCAGCCCGACTTCGGTGGGCTCGGAGAGCACATACGCCCCCTTGCTGATCTGCCCGAGGTCGTCTTTCGGTGCATAGGGCAGGTTCTGGCGGCTCAACAGCAGGGCGGTCGGCTTGGCCTTGTTCTGCAGGGCCACGGCCCAGGCGACGGCGGTTTCGGCGGTGTCGCCCGGACGCCAGACGTCGAGGTTGGGGATCAGGCGCAGGCTGGCGGCGTGTTCGATCGACTGGTGCGTCGGGCCGTCTTCACCGAGGCCGATGGAGTCGTGCGTGAACACGTGCACCACGCGGATTTTCATGAGCGCGGCCATGCGGATGGCGTTGCGGCTGTAGTCGCTGAAGGTCAGGAAGGTGCCGCCGTAAGGGATGAACCCGCCATGCAGCGCGATGCCGTTCATGATGGCGGCCATGCCGAACTCGCGCACGCCGTAATTGATGTGGCGGCCGATGACCTTGCCGCCGTCGGCTGCTTCCGTCTTGACGACATCGCCGGCCAGGTCAAAACGCAGGGCCGGCGTGCTCTTGGTGTTGGTCAGGTTGGAGCCGGTCAGGTCGGCCGAGCCGCCCAGCATTTCCGGCAGGCCGGCGGTGAAGGCTTCGAGGGCGAGCTGCGAGGCCTTGCGCGACGCCACGGTCTCGGCCTTGGTGTGGGCACCGACCACGGTGTCCACCGCGATCTGCGAGAAGGCGCGCGGCAGCTCGCCCTTCATGCGGCGCGTGAATTCCGCCGCCAGCTCGGGGTGCGCCACCTTGTAGGCGGTGAATTTCGCGTCCCAGTCGGCTTCCAGCGCCAGGCCCTTGGCCTTGGCGTCCCAGGCGTCGTAGGCTTCCTTGGGCAGCTCGAACGGAGCGTGTGTCCAGCCCAGCGCCTCGCGTGTGAGCTTGATTTCTTCCGCGCCCAGCGGCTCGCCATGGGCCTTGGCGGTGTTGGCGCGGTTCGGCGAGCCTTTGCCGATGTGGGTCTTGCAGACGATCAGCGTGGGTTTGTCGGCGCTGTTCTTGGCGTCGGTGAGGGCACGCGTGACGGCCTCCACGTCGTGCCCGTCGATCGGGCCGATCACGTTCCAGCCGTAGGCGGCAAAACGCAGCGGCGTGTTGTCGACAAACCAGGGCGTGACCTGGCCGTCGATGGAGATGCCGTTGTCGTCGTACAGCGCGATCAGCTTGTTGAGTTTCCAGGCGCCGGCCAGGGCGCAGGCCTCGTGGCTGATGCCTTCCATCAGGCAGCCGTCGCCCATGAAGACATAGGTGTGGTGGTCGACGATGTGGTGGTCGGCCTGGTTGAATTCGGCGGCCATCAGCTTCTCGGCCAACGCCATGCCGACCGCATTGCTCAGGCCCTGGCCCAGCGGGCCGGTGGTGGTTTCAATGCCGGGGGTGTAGCCGAACTCGGGATGGCCCGGCGTCTTGCTGTGCAGCTGGCGGAAGTTTTTCAGTTCCTTGATCGGCAGGTCGTAGCCGGTCAGGTGCAGCAGCGCATAAACCAGCATCGAGCCGTGGCCGTTGGACAGCACAAAACGGTCGCGGTCGAACCAGTGCGGGTTGTGCGGGCTGTGCTTCAGATGGCGGCCCCAGAGTGCCACCGCCATGTCGGCCATGCCCATGGGCGCGCCGGGGTGGCCGGAGTTGGCCTGCTGCACGGCATCCATGGCCAGAGCACGGATGGAGTTGGCCATGAGGGATGTGGGGGTGTCAGCCATTGCTTGAAGTCCAGGGTATGTGAAGGTCGCAGCGCCCGGTGCCGGCTCGGCCACCGGCAGAACCGGGCACTCGGGAAAACCCCTGATTTTACGGGATGCCACCCCGCGCGGTTTGACGGCACACCGCCAGCCTGGAACGCTATTTATTTGATAGCTATTGGCGCCCGGTATGTATGGGAAGAGGGCTGTTTTTCCTTATAAGCCGGCATAATTCAGGCCACATGAGCACCCAAGCCCTGATCCTGGCCGCCGGCCGCGGCGAACGCATGCGTCCGCTGACCGACCACCACCCCAAACCGCTGCTGCAGGTGCAGGGCAAGCCGCTGATTGTGTGGCACCTGGAGCGCCTGGCGCGTGCGGGTGTCACGGACGTGGTGATCAACACCGCCTGGCTGGAGGCGCAGTTTCCCGCGGCGCTGGGCGACGGCAGCGCCTTCGGCCTGCGCCTTCGTTACTCGCACGAAGGTGCACAGTTTGGCGGCGCGCTGGAAACTGCGGGCGGCATTGCCACCGCGTTGCCACTGCTGCAGGACGCGCCCTTCTGGCTGGTGGCCGGTGACGTGTTCATGCCAGGCTTTGATTTTCCGGCGGCCGACGCGCAGCGTTTTGCCGCCTCCGGCGCGCTGGCGCACATTTACCTGGTGCCGAATCCGCCGCACAACCCCAGGGGCGACTTTGGCATCGCCGCCGACGGCCTGGCGCTGACGCGTGCCGATCAACAGTTCACCTACAGCACCGTGGGCCTGTACCGCCCGGCCCTGTTCAGCGACACGCCGGCCGGGCAGAAAGCCGCACTGGCGCCGCTGCTCCGCCAAGCTATGCAGCACGGTCAGGTCACGGCAGCGCTATATTCAGGTGCATGGACCGACGTGGGCACGCCCGAACGCCTGGCCGAATTGAACATCCCACGCTGAAAAGACGACCCATGACCACGATTTACCAGAAACGCCGCGCCGCCGTGGCACGCGCCCTCAAGGCGGCCGGTGGCGGCCTCGCCCTGCTGCCCACCGCCCCCGAGGTGGCGCGCAACCGCGACAGCGGCTTTCCCTACCGGCACGACAGCTACTTTTATTACCTGACCGGCTTTGACGAACCGGGCGCCTGGCTGGCCATCGAGGCCAACGGCCACAGCACGCTGTTTTGCCAGCCCAAGGACCTGGAGCGCGAGATCTGGGACGGCATCCGGCTGGGCCCCAAGGCCGCACCGGCCGCACTGGCCGTGCAGACGGCGCTCAGTGTGGACCTGCTGGATGAAAAAATGCCCGGCCTGCTGACCAACCAGCCGGCGGTGTGGTTTCCGTTTGCCACGCACAAGGGCCTGGAAACCCAGGTCGACGGCTGGCTGGCCAAGGTGCGCGCGCGCATCCGCTTCGGCGCCGAATGCCCGCACAGCCAGCATGACCTGTGCAAGCTGCTCGACGAGATGCGCCTGACCAAGGATGCGCATGAGGTGGCCATCCTGCGGCGTGCCGGCGCCATCTCGGCCGGCGCCCATGTGCGTGCGATGCAGACCTCGGCGGCCATGCTGCGCCAGGGCGTGCCGGGCGGGCTGCGCGAGTACCACCTCGAAGCCGAGCTGCTGCACGAGTTCCGCCGCCACGGCTCGCAGTTTCCGGCCTACACCAGCATCGTTGCCGCCGGCGCCAATGCCTGCGTGCTGCATTACCGTGCCGGCAATGCGCCCCTCTTGCCCGGCGAGCTGTGCCTGATCGACGCGGGCTGCGAACTCGACGGCTATGCCAGCGACATCACCCGCACCTTCCCGGCCGGCGGCAAGTTCACGCCGGCCCAGCGCGTGTTGTACGAAATCGTTCTGGAAGCGCAATCCGCCGCGGTGAAGGTGACCAAGCCCGGCAAGCGTTTCACGGACCCGCACGACGCGGCCACGCGTGTGCTGGCCCAGGGCATGCTCGACACCGGCCTGCTGTCCAAGGCCAAACACGGCAAGGTCGACGACGTGCTGGCCTCGGGCGCCTACCGCCAGTTCTACATGCACCGTACCGGCCACTGGATGGGCATGGATGTGCACGACTGCGGCGACTACACCGAACCGGGCAGCAAGCCACGCGAGGAAAAAGACGCGCTGGGCCAGACCGTGAGGCGCAAGCCGTCGCGCATCCTGCGCCCCGGCATGGTGACCACCGTCGAGCCCGGCATTTACGTGCGGCCCGCCAAGGGTGTGCCCAAGGAGTTCTGGAACATCGGCATCCGCATCGAGGACGATGCGCTGGTCACGGCCAAAGGCTGCGAACTGCTGACGCGTGGCGTGCCGGTGGAGGCCGATGAGATTGAAGCCTTGATGCGGGGGTAGGTCCGCTGCCAGGCATCAGCTGGCCTCCGCAACGCCCAACACCGTTTGGGCCCAGCGCGGCAGCTGATCGGCGAAAATGGTCACCTTGGCGCCCTCGCACATCGCGACCATGTATGGTCCGCCGTCCTCCAGATCCCGCCCTTCATAGAGATACGCCACCGTCGCCAGGCTGACTGCGTGGGACAGATGACTCAAGGTGCGGGGATAGCGCGCGAGTATTTTGTCAGGTGGCACAAAATGCCCGCCTTCCTGCACACGGCCTCGCACCCGCGCCAGCAGTCTCTGTGGGTCGTCCAATGCCACGACATACAAAGCAACCACGTAGCCTTGCGCAAGCGCCCCGTCAATCAGGGCCAGCTTGGACTCATGGGAAAAAACCGTTTCGCTGACGAAGGAATCGTCACAGGCAAGTTTGATCGCGCGTTGCGCGTCGGCCCAGTCTCTGGCGGCCTGTGAACGCCGCACAGGATCGACGATGGGTTGCAGGTGCTCACGCTCAAAAAGATCAGCGTTAACAAATGCCAAGTCGGCGCCGAAGATGCATCGCGCACCAAGGCGCGGTAAAGGGTGGACTTGCCCGCGCCATTGGGACCCGCCAGCAGATGGAAAACCGGCATGCAGCTAACTGGCTAGTTTGCGGTTTTCTTCCACCACTTCCCGTACCCGTTGTGCCAGCGAGCCGCTTACTTCTGCCGCCAGCAAGCGGCTGGTCAGGTCTGCGACGGCGCGCGTTTGTTGTGCCTTCCGCGCTGCGGCTTCATAACCCTCGATGGCGGCGCGCGCCTCCTGCACCGTCAGGCCCGCATGCTCGATGACACGGCCCAAGGTGGCCCAGTATTCGATCTGGCCCGCAGCCGAACGCCGCAAAGGCTGCGCGGCCTCGCGCGCCTGTTCGACCAGGGCGGTGGGAAGTTTGACGGAGGCAAAGTTGCTGGGTGTGGCCATAAATAACTCCTGTATGGCGCATTTTGCGCCATACAGGACAAAGTTGCAACAGCCTGGTCTGTACGCCTTGCAGATCTCGCAGTGCCCAACGCCTGATGACACACATTCCATGCCGCCACGTGGATCCGGTTTGGATGGAAATTACTGCTCTGACCGGGTCAGATTTCGGCGGAATTCAACACCAGGGTGACAATAGTGATGGATTCCTACACGGCCAAGCGCCCCCTGATCTATGTGAAAAAGTCAAAAGCGCTGCACTGGTTTGCGTAGATCCACTTACTAGGGTTTTCCCCTTGAACGCCCTACAATCGCAGACCTTACAAAAAACAATTGATGGCCCTGCCGGGGCCGCCGCTCAGGAGACAACTTCATGCCCGCCGTGCCAGCCACCCCCGACAGCCAGGAAAAACGCAACGAGCTGCGCCGTGCCGCACTGGAATACCACGAGTTTCCGACGCCCGGCAAGATCGCGATCGCGGCCACCAAGCAGCTGGTCAACCAGCGCGATCTGGCGCTGGCCTACTCGCCCGGCGTCGCAGCCCCCTGCGAAGAAATCGTCAAGGACCCGAACGCGGCCTTCAAATACACCAGCCGCGGCAACCTGGTGGCGGTGGTGACCAACGGCACAGCCGTGCTGGGTCTGGGCGACATCGGTCCGCTGGCCTCCAAGCCGGTCATGGAAGGCAAGGGCGTGCTGTTCAAGAAGTTCGCCGGCATTGACGTCTTCGACATCGAAATCGACGAGAAAGACCCAGCGAAGCTGGTCGACATCATTGCCTCGCTGGAGCCCACCTTCGGCGCCATCAACCTTGAGGACATCAAGGCGCCGGACTGTTTCTACATCGAGCGCGAACTGCGCAAGCGCATGAAGATCCCGGTGTTTCATGATGACCAGCATGGCACGGCCATCACGGTCGGCGCCGCCATCCTGAATGCCCTGAAGGTGGTCGGCAAGCTTCCCACGCAGGTCAAGCTGGTGACCTCGGGCGCGGGTGCGGCGGCGCTGGCTTGCCTGGGACTGCTGCTCAAGCTGGGCATTCCGCGCAGCAACATCTTCGTGACGGACCTGGCCGGCGTGGTCTATGAAGGACGCACCGAACTGATGGACGAGGACAAGATCCAGTTTGCGCAGAAGACCTCGGCGCGGACCCTGGGTGAGATCATTGAAGGCGCGGACATTTTCCTGGGCCTGTCGGCGGGCGGTGTGCTCAAGAAGGACATGGTCAGCAAAATGGCCGCCAGACCCATCATTTTTGCGCTGGCCAACCCCAACCCTGAAATCACGCCCGAAGATGTCAGGTCGGTGCGTGATGACGCCATCATGGCCACCGGCCGCACCGACTACCCGAACCAGGTCAACAACGTCCTGTGTTTCCCCTACATCTTCCGCGGCGCGCTGGACGCCGGCGCCTCCACCATCACGGTCGAGATGGAAATTGCCGCGGTGCATGCCATTGCCGAGCTGGCGCAGGCCGAGCAGAGCGAGGTGGTGGCAGCGGCCTACACCGGCGAGCAGCTGGCCTTCGGGCCGGAATACCTGATCCCCAAGCCGTTTGACCCGCGCCTGATGATCAAGATCGCGCCAGCCGTGGCGCAGGCGGCTGCCGACAGCGGTGTGGCGCTGCGACCGATCACCGACATGGACGCTTACCGCGAGAAGCTCCAGAGCTTTGTCTACGCCTCGGGCACGACCATGAAGCCGATTTTTGCGGCCGCCAAAAAAGCCGCCAAAAAACGCGTGGCCTATGCCGAGGGCGAGGAAGAACGCGTGTTGCGGGCCTGCCAGATCGTCGTGGACGAGGGCCTGGCCCGGCCGACGCTGATCGGCCGGCCCGCCATCATTGCCCAGCGTATCGAAAAATTCGGCCTGCGACTCAGGGAAGAGCTTGACTACGACGTTGTCAACGTCGAGCAGGATCACCGTTACCGCGACTTCTGGCAAACCTACCATCGCCTCATGGAGCGCCAGGGCGTGACCGTGCAAATGGCCAAGATCGAGATGCGCCGCCGCCTGACGCTGATTGCCGGCATGCTGCTGCACAAAGGCGATGTGGACGGTCTGATCTGCGGCACCTGGGGCACCACCGCGCACCATCTGAACTATCTGGACCAGGTGATCGGCAAGCGCCCGGGCGTCTGCACCTACGCCTGCATGAATGGCCTGATGCTGCCGGACCGCCAGGTGTTTCTGGTCGATACCCATGTGAACTACGACCCCACGGCGGAGCAGTTGGCCGAGATCACGACCATGGCGGCAGAGGAAATGATGCGCTTTGGCATCAAGCCCAAGGCTGCGCTGCTGTCACACTCGAATTTTGGCTCCTCCAATCTCCCGAGCGCCCTGAAAATGCGCCACACGCTGCAATTGCTGCGCGATGAAGCCCCGTGGCTGGAAGTTGACGGTGAAATGCACGGCGATGTGGCGCTGGACCCAGCGGCGCGCACAGCGGTCATGCCCAACAGCACCCTGTCCGGCGAGGCCAATTTGCTGGTCCTGCCCAACATTGATGCGGCCAACATCGCCTACAACCTGCTCAAGACGGCAGCGGGCGGCAACATCGCCATCGGCCCGGTCCTGCTGGGTGCCGCCAAACCCATGCACATCCTGACCGCCAGCACCACAGTGCGCCGGATTGTCAACATGACAGCCTTGACCGTGGCAGATGCCAACGCCTCCCGATAGGCTTTTTTAGACAGCTAGCACTAACTTACCGTTGCCCTGTGTGGGGCGCTGACTGCCTGAATTTTGGGCAGGCCCTTGCGTTTTTCTGCGGGATGGGTCAAACTCTACCTCTTGAAATTCAAGGGTTAACCCGGCAACTGTTCAACGATTGACGGTTGGCTCTGGTTCAAGAAAGACGGATTTTTCCATGTTGCGAAAAAGTGGGGCCGGTTGGCGGCTAGCCGCAGCAGTCGTTCTGGCTGCTTTGAGCACGGGCTTCAGCCCGTCCGGCGTAGAGGCCAAAGGGCCAGTCCCCGCGGCCGAAGTCAGCACGATTTCAGTTGCGGCGCTGCCGGAGCAGGGTCGCCACATGGTCCGGTTGATTTACCAGGGGGGCCCGTTCAAGTACGACAAGGACGGTTCGGTGTTTGGCAATCGGGAAAGAATACTTCCCGCCAAAAATCGCGGGTACTACCGTGAATACACCGTCAGAACCCCAGGGGAGCGCAGTCGGGGCGCCCGGCGCATCGTTTGTGGTGGTTTTGTACCCACCACGCCCGATGCTTGTTATTACACCGATGATCACTACGCGAGTTTTCGCAGAATCGCTCAATAAGGTTCAACAGTGATCGTCAACTTTGAATTATTGACTTAAGAAAGAGACGCGGAGATGGAAACACCACTTCGTACTGTTAGACCCAATATCGTGCAGTCCATACGCGCCTTCCGCGTGCAGGACTTGCAGGATGCCGCCACCCAGCTTGGCCACCACTTCCTCTATGCCAACCTGGGCAACGCCCAGAGCAAGCAGGAAGTGCTGGACATGATCGCGGCACAGTACACCTTCCCGGCGCATTTTGGCAAAAACTTTGACGCGCTGTACGACTGCATGACGGACCTGGTTCACAAGTCCGGCCCGCAGCCCGGCTTTATCGTCCTGCTGGAACAGATCCCTGCGAATGCGAAATTCGACAAGGAAGCACGCGAGCAGCTGCTGGACATCTTCAGGGATGCTGCGGACTACTGGGCGGATCGAAAGATCCCGTTCAGATGTTTCTATTCTTTTCTGTAGCCCGCTCCCCAGACATTGGCCAAGGGGATCGGGCGAATGAGGCCCAGCAAGCAAACAGCGCAGACGGCGAAGAGCCGATGCCAACCGACAAACTGCTCGACGTGTCGCCGCTGGCGCTGCGCATGAGCAGCCCGTTCAACGCGGGATACTGGTTGGCCGCAGCCTGACGCTTGCAAACACGCTGCAGAAAAAGCCCGTTGTTCAACGGGCTTTTTTCATGGTGAACCGGCGCCTCGTCGATCACCCCCGGAATCAGGAGAAAGTGGCAGGCAGCGCCCGCCGGATGGACCCGGGCCGCTATCAATTCAGAAGCAGCGAAGGCAGCCAGCGGCTCAGGCGCCCGGCCCGCTTTCCAGCGCCTGCGCCAGCGCCACGTATTCGGTCACCGGCACTTCCTCGGCGCGGCGCTGCACATTGAAAGGCGGGCTGTGCGGCCGCTGCTCCAGCCATTGGCCCAGGGAGTGGCGGAGCAGCTTGCGGCGCTGGCTGAACGCCACACGCACCACCTCGCTCAACAGCTGGACATCCACCTTCTCCGGCGCAGCCCGGGGCACCATGCGGACCACCGCGCTGTCCACCCGCGGCGGTGGGTCAAAACTCTGAGGCGGCACAAACAGCACGTTCTCCATCGCATAACGCCACTGCAGCATCACGCTGAGCCGGCCGTAGTCGCTGGTCGCGGGGCGGGCCACCATGCGGTCGATCACTTCTTTTTGCAGCATGAAATGCTGGTCTTCAATGACCTCCACCGCGTCGAGCAGGTGGAACAGGATGGGCGTGGAAATGTTGTAGGGCAGGTTGCCCACCACCCTGAGCTTGCCGGCTTCTCCCCCTGCCGCCTCGGTTGCGGCGCCGCCCCTGGAAGAGGCGTCGGTCTGCATCTGCCGGGCCAGCTGCCTGAAATCCACCCTGAGCACATCGGCTTCAACCACCGTCAGTTGTGGATGCGCGCGCAACTGCTGCGCCAGATCGCGGTCCAGCTCGATCACCGTCAAGTGCCCGAGGCGTTCGGCCAGGGGTTGGGTCAGGGCCGCCAGACCGGGGCCGATTTCCACCATGGCCTGGCCAGGACGGGGGGCAATCGCCTGCACGATGTCGTCGATGATGGCGCGGTCGGTCAGGAAATGCTGGCCGAAGCGTTTGCGGGGGATGTGTTTCACGCTAGCCCGGAGGCGGAAGTTGGGCGGTCCCGGACGTCTCTTTCAAGCAGGGGCCGCGGGTCCGGCTTTGCCGGCCCGCAGGCGCAGCGGCCCCCTCGGGGGGCAGGGAGCGACACGCAGTGCGCGACCGTGGGGGCCCATATCACTGCGGCGGATCCCGGTATTCGACGTAGGCGCGGCCACGTACTTCCTGCGCCCAGGCACTGTAGGCCTCTTCGAACTTTTTCTCGCGCAGCGAAGCACGCACGATTTCACGCTGCTCGCGCGGGGACAGCTTGGTGTTGCGCCGCTCCAGCACCTGGATCAGGTGAACGCCGAAACGCGACACGACGGGATCCCCGACCTGGCCGGGCGCGAGGCTGTTCATGCGCTCCTCAAACTCGGGCACAAACTGGCCGGGGCCGGCCCAGCCGAGGTCGCCGCCGTCCTTGGCCGAGGCGTCCTGGCTGTGCTCGCGGGCCAGCGCGGCAAAGTCGGCCTGTCCGGCAGCAATGCGTTTCCGGAAATCGGCCAGCCGCGCGACGGCGGCCGCCTCGCCAAGCTGGGCCGTGGGGCGCAGCAGGATATGACGGGCGCGGGTTTCCGCCACCGTGGTTGCCGGCATACCGGCGCGTTTTCGCTCCAGCACCTTGAGCACGTGAAAACCGGCACCACTGCGCACCGGCCCGACGATACCCCCGACCGGTACATTTTTCGTGGTGTCGATAAAAAGCTCCGGGTAGCGGTCGGCAGGGCGCAAGCCCATCTGGCCGTCGGCGCTGCGCCCCGGCGCGGTGGAGAACTCGCTCACCAGCGCGGTAAAGTCCGTCCCGCTGCGCGCACGTTCTGCCGCCAGCTGTGCCCTGGCCTGCAGACTGGCGACCTGGGCCGGGGTGGCGTTTTCGGGAACGGTCACCAGGATCTGCGCGAGGTTGATCTCCTGCCCGGCGGGGTCAGCCCCGGTGGCCTGCTCGCGAATGAACTGCTCCACTTCCTGGTCACTGACCTTGGCCTGGGACTCGAGTTCGCGCTCCCGGATCCGGGTCAGCAGGATTTCGTTGCGAAGGTCGGCGCGGAACTGGGCAAAAACCAGCCCCTGGGCGGCCACGCGCTGACGCAGCTCCTCGACGGACACCTGGTTTTGCCGGGCGACATTGAGCACCGCCTCGTCCACCATGGCCTCGCTGACCTGCACCCCCAGTTCCTTGGCCAGCTGCAGTTGTGTGCGCTCCACGATGATGCGTTCGAGCAGCAGCCGTGCCAGCTCGTTTTTGGGCGGCAGCGCCGTGCCTTGCTGCGCCATCTGCTGCTCAGTGCGCAATATGCGCGCACGCACCTCGTTGTTGGTAATGGGCTCGGAGTTGACCACGGCCACGATGTAGTCGGCCTGCCGTTGTACACCCGCGGCCTTACCCAGGGTGCCCAGACCGGGCACCCGCAGCTGGCCGGGCGGCCGCAAGACCTGGGCCTGCGCGGAAAAGGCGGGCAAGCCAAGCACCAGCGCCAGCGCGGCAGCGGCGCGAAAGCCAGGACGGGGGAGAAAACTGGATTTAGTCATAGTTGGTAAAGCGGCTGGGTGTCGAGCCCTGCTCTCGCAGGTACTGGTAACGCGGGATGTTGGCTTTGAGGGTTTTCAGGGGATTGGAACCAATGCGCGAGAAACCGACGAATTCCAGCTGGAACAGGATACGCGTGTTGTTGGCCTTGGATGAAGAAGCCGCCAGAGCCGTACCAAGCTGGGTCCGCTCCAGCACCACGCGGCCTATCCAGCAGCAGCCGTCGTATTCAATGCCCAGCACCATGTCCACAAATTTCTTGTCGGGCACGCTGTAGTTCAAGCGACCAACGCTGTACCAGCGACCGGCGCCCTGGCCACGCCCGGCACCCAGGTCCTTGCCTTTGTCGCCCCACAGATCATTGATCGGCCATTGCCAGCCCACATCAAACTGCTCACTGACATTGCGCTGGCGACGGTAGGCCGCACTGATCACGCGGTAATTGCCCGGGTTGTAGCGGGCACCCACCGTCGAACGCTGGGAAATACTGGTCTTCGGGTTGTACTGGACCGTGCTGTCCAGCGACCAGGCTTTTGTCAAGTTCACGGAGCCGCCGAACAACAGGTCGCTGAAACGATCCGTCACTGGTGCGCCCCCGGGCAAGGTGACCAGCTGGTCCTTGAACCGCAGGCGCTGGGCCACGCCCACACGCAAGGCCTCGGCGCCGGTCTCCGGCTCCAGCAGGCGCGAAGTCAGGCCCAGCGTCAGCAGGTTGGAATCCGAGATGCGGTCGTTGCCAACAAAGGCATTTTCAGTGAACACCGTCGCGAAATTGAAGTCGTTGGCGCCCGAGTCGTAGTTGGGCAGAAAACGCTGGTCGCGATAGGGCGTGTTCACATAAAACGCGCGCGGCTCCAGGGTCTGGGTGTAGGCTCGCCCGAAAAAACTGGTCTCGCGCTCGAAGGTCAGCCCGCTGTCCAGGCTGAAGGTCGGCACCGTGCGCGAGACTGATCGCGCACCGTTGACCAATGGGTCGTCAAACTGGTAGGTGGTGGCATTGAGCATCAGCTTGGGTGTGATGTATCCCCCGGGGAGGATCCAGGGCCGGCTGATCTGTGCCAGAGCAAACGCGCGGTTGGCATTGGGCTGCCCGGTCAGCCGTCGGTCCGACTCAAAACGGGTGTAGTCCGTGCTGATGGAATAATCCAGCCCCGTCAGCCCGCCCACAGTCACATTGACGCGGGTGTAGGCGGCGGTGAGTTGCGGCATGCGGTCATAAGGCGGCACGATGGGCGAGTTCACATCCTGCAGGGTTTGCCACTTGAGCGTCCGCAACGTGGTCGAAAAATAGCCGCGCCCCCAGATGAGGCTGGCGTCGCTGGGCAGCAGCCGTTGGGTCAACAAGGTACTTGCGCCCGCGCTGCCAAACCCTGAAAAATCGCGCCAGTAGTTGTCGTCGCTGACCCGGTTCAGGTTGAGGTTGAGGCCTACCCCGCCAATTGCCGGTATGCCTGAGCTGAAACTCCCACTATGCAGGTAGTTGTAAGACCAGCGGTTGCGGTTGCGCAGCTGGTCATTGGGCAGCAAGCTGGCGCGCAATTCACCCTTGTAGCCGCGCTCCAGATAACGAAACTCGCCGGCCAGGTCCACGCCGCGCTTGCTCATCAAGGTCGGCGAGAAGGTGGCATCGCGATTCGGCGCAATATCAAAATAATAGGGCACGGTCACGGCCGTGCCACTGAGACTGTCGATCGCCAGCGTCGGCGGCAACACACCCGACTTGCGCTTGTCACTGAGCGGAAAGCTGAAGGTGGGCGCCGCCAGGATCGGCACATTCATGAAGCGCAAGACACCGCCCGAGGCCTCGCCGACGTCGGCTTCCCGGTCGAGCTTGAGTGTCGTGGCGTTGACGATCCACGCCGGCATCCAGCTCGGACCCTCGCCGCGCTGGCAGGTGGTGAAGGTGGCGTTGTGCGCCACCAGGCGCTTGTCGTCCAGGAAGTCGATGCGGTCGGCTGCGCCATAACCGTCGTTCTGCAAAAACCGGTAATCCGGCGTCAGGAAAAAGCCCTCGAAGGTATCGAGCTTGATTTCCAGCTCCGGTCCGTTGTACAGGTTGCCCGAGCTGTTGACGCGCACATTGCCCCGGGCCTTGACGACATCGGTCGGCTGGTCGTACTCGATCCGGTCGGCGCGTATCGCCGAGCCGCCGCGGCGTAGCTCAGCTTCCCCGTCAACCACGGTTTCGAGATCCGGACGGCCCGACACGCGGTTGCCAAACACAAAGGTCGGCAGTTCGATGCCCGGGCCGCCTGGCGGCTGCTCGGCCAGCATGGACGAGCTCCTGAGCAGCACCGGCACGCCATCACTGGTTTTTACACCCGGCAGTTCCTGCGCCGGCCCGGAAGCCGTCGCAGGACTTTGGGCGTAAGCCGGCCCGCCATGCCCCAGGCCCAGCATGGTGCAGGACACAAGGCTGAGGACGGCATGGGCGACCGGAGAATGAATAAAACGCGAGCGGGATGCGCGATGCATCGGAAGTATGAGATAAACCCGTTTGTGAAAGCTGGCCCGATTATCCTATGCCCACCCGACCCTTTCCCCATCTTTTGATGTATCCGTTTGACGCAGGCCGAAAGACCGCATGACCGAATCCCCCCTTGTCTGGCCGGATGCCACCCGCGCCGGCGCTTTTTCCGCCTGGCTGCAGGCCCATGCGCCCGCCCACGGCCTGCTGCCTGAGACGGTACAGCCCGCCTCGGCCGACGCCAGTTTTCGCCGCTATTTCCGGGTGCACACCGCCGACGGCGGCAGCTGCATCATCATGGACGCCCCGCCGGCCCAAGAGGACTGCGCGCCTTTTGTCAAGGTCGCCGACCTGATGGCCGGCGCCGGGCTGAACGCGCCACGCGTGCTGGCCTGGGACCAGGCCCAGGGCTTCATGCTGCTGAGTGACCTGGGCGCCCGGACCATGCTCGAGGTGATCGAGCAGCAGCCCGAAGCCAACAAGGCCCAGCGCGCCTACGACCTGTACCGGGAGGCGGTCGACGCGCTGGTCCGCTGGCAACTGGCGTCCAGGCCCGACGTCCTGCCGCCCTACGATGACGCCCTGCTGGCACGTGAGCTGGCGCTGTTTCCCGACTGGTATGTGGAAAAACACCGCGGCATCACCATCGACAGCACCCTGCGCGGCAAGCTCGACGGCCTGTTTGCGCAGATCAAGGCCAGCAACCTGCAGTCGCTGGGCGGCGCCCGGGTGTTTGTGCACCGCGACTTCATGCCGCGCAACCTGATGGTTCCGGAAAGCGGCGAGCCGCGGCTCGGCGTACTGGACTTCCAGGATGCGGTTTACGGGCCCATCACCTACGACATCGCCAGCCTGATGCGCGACGCCTTCATCAGCTGGCCGGAAGACTTCGTGCTCGAGATCACCGTGCGTTACTGGGAGCAGGCGCGCAAGGCCGGCCTGCCCGTGGGGGAGGATTTCGGCGAGTTCTACCGGGCGGTGGAATGGATGGGGCTGCAGCGCCACCTCAAGATTCTTGGCATTTTTGCGCGCCTGACCCTGCGCGACGGCAAGCCGAAATACCTGGCCGACACGCCACGCTTCATCACTTACGCCCGTGCCACCTGTGCCCGCTACCGCCAACTCGGGCCGCTGATGGTCTTGCTCGACGAGATTGAAGGCAACGAAACCCGGGTGGGCTACACGTTTTGAGTCTTTCGTTCAATGCCAAAACAGGTCCCGCCCCTTTGTTTATAAGCGCCGACAGCCATCTATTTCATAGCAACATGCAAGCGCTGGAGGGCCGGCCATGACGGCCCGCTTCTACGCCGACCTGCCGCTGCGCACCGGCGACTCGCTGGCCCTGCCCGAGCGCGCCGCGCGCCACGTGCAGGTGCTGCGCCTGCAACCCGGCGACCTGATCACGCTGTTCAACAGCCAGGGCGGCGAGTTCCAGGCGACGATTGAACGCATGGGCCGCAGCGACGTGCAGGTGCAGGTCGCCGCCCACAGCAACGTGGAGCGCGAAACCCGCCGCGCCGTGCACCTGGCCGTGGGCATGCCGGCCAACGAGCGCATGGACTGGCTGGTCGAAAAGGCCAGCGAACTCGGTGCCGCCAGCATCACGCCGCTGATGGCCGAACGCTCGGTGCTGCGCCTCAAGGGTGAACGCGCCGACAAAAAGGTCGCGCACTGGCAGGGCGTCGCCATCGCCGCCTGTGAACAGTGCGGCCGCAACCGGCTGCCGCCGGTGCACGCGGTCGACACGCTCAGCGACTGGCTGGCCGCCCTGCCGCCCGCCGCGTCGGCCGCGCCCAGGCTGCTGCTGTCGCTGCGCGCCGGCACACAGCCGCTGGCGCAAGCCCTGGCCGCCTGTGACAGCGCGACCCCCGTGACCCTGCTCAGCGGCCCCGAAGGCGGCCTGAGCCCGGCCGAAGAAGAGGCCGCGCTGGCCCACGGCTTTCTGCCGGTCACCCTGGGCCCGCGCGTGCTGCGCGCCGAAACCGCGCCGCTGGCCTGTCTGGCGCTGCTCACATTGGATGCCTGAACCATGAACCGCAACCTCTGGCTGCTGGCCATCTGCCAAGGCCTGTTCCTCACCAACAACGTCACCTTCATCGCCATCAACGGCTTGGTCGGGCTGGCCCTGGCGCCGCTCGGCTGGATGGCCACCCTGCCGGTCATGGGGTATGTCGTGGGCGGGGCGCTGTCAACCGGCATCGTCGCGCGCACGCAGAAGCGCTTCGGCCGCAAGACCTCGTTCCAGCTCGGGCTGGTCGTGGCGGTGCTGTCGGCGCTGCTGTGCTGTTACGCGGCCTACAGCCGGAACTTCTGGCTGCTGGTGGCCGCCACCGTGGTGGCCGGTTATTACAACGCCAATGCCCAGCTCTACCGTTTTGCCGCGGCCGAACTGGCGCTGCCGGCCTTTCGCGAAAAAGCCGTTTCGCTGGTGATGGCCGGCGGCCTGATCGGTGCCATTGCCGGCCCCAACCTCGCGGCGGGCACACGCAGCCTGACCGACGTGCCTTTTGCCGGGGCTTACCTGGCGCTGGCTGGCGTGGCCCTGCTGGCCATGGGGCTGCTGGCCTTCGTGCAGTTTCCGCCGCCGCCGGCCCAACACACGGCCAGCGGCGGCCGGCCGCTGGGCGAGATCATGCGCCAGCCGGTGTTCATCGTCGCGGCCGCCGCCGGCGCGCTGGGCTTCGGGGTGATGAACCTCCTGATGGCGGCCACGCCGATTGCCATGCAGGTCTGCGGCCTGCCGTTTTCCGACGCGGCACTGGTGCTCGAGTGGCATGTGATCGGCATGTTTGCGCCCGGCTTTTTCACCGGCCACCTGATCAAGCGTTTTGGCACGCTGCCCATCATGGCGGCGGGGCTGGCACTCAACGTGACCTGTGTGCTGGTGGCGCTGTCGGGCGTGAACCTGCACCAGTTCCTGATCGCGCTGTTTCTGCTCGGGGTGGGCTGGAACTTCCTGTTCACCGGCAGCACCACGCTGGCCCTGAGCGCCTACCGCCCCGAGGAAAAAGACAAGGCGCAAGGCGCGCTCAATTTTTGCGTGTTCGCGGTGCTGGCGCTGTCCTCGCTGGCCTCCGGCGTGTTGGTCACCACGCAGGGCTGGACGCTGCTGAACCTCGGTTCCCTGTTGCCGCTGGGGCTGACCGGTGCCGCGCTGGTCTGGCTGGCGCTGCAGCGGCGGGGCCGCATCGCCGCCTGATACGCTATTGATTCAGGAGCTGCCTGCGCAACCTGGACAAGGGCCGCAGGCCTGTTTTTCTTAAAACCGGGCGTCCAGCCAGGCCTTCAGGCTGGCAAACACCGGCGCCGCGTCCAGCTCGTTGAAAATCTCGTGGTACAGCTCGTCAAAACAGCGCGTGGTCACGACCCTGGCGCCGCCATTGCTGGCGGCCGCTTCGGCAAAAGCGCGGCTGCCGGCCGGGTTGACCAGCTTGTCGGCGCCGGCATACATCAGCAGCGTCGGTGTGCGCCAGGTGGCTGCGGCAGCCACTGTCGCCGGCCCGGCGGTCGCAATGAATTTGGCCAGCCGCGCTGAAATCCTGGCATGCACCAGCGGATCGGCCAGGTAGTTGCTGACCACCTGCGGGTCATGCGAGATGAACTCGGGCTTGACTCCGTTGTGGACGCGCAGATTGGGGGCAATCGCCGGCAGGGTGGCCAGCAAAAGTTTCTGGATCGCATTGAGCCCCGGATCCAGCGCCGGCGAGGACATCACCAAGCCGTCGACCGGGCGCAGCCCGAGCGACACAAAACGGCCCGCCACGAGGCCACCCAAGCTGTGGCCCAGCAGGATCAGCGGCAGGGGATCGGACGCCGCCGCACCGTCCGCACATGGCAGGCGCAGCGACTGTTGGCGGGTGTCATCGACCACCTCGGCCAGGTCCTCGAGCAACAGGGTCTCGCTGGCCAGGCCGCCACGCTCGCCGCCCGATTCACCGTGGCCGCGCTGGTCGTAGGCGCGCACCGCAAACCCCCAGTCCAGCAAGCGGCGCGCCACATGATCGTAGCGAATCGCGTGTTCCCCGAGGCCGTGAACCAACAGCACGACGGCGCGCGGCGGCAGGGTGTCGTCTCCCTGGCAGGCTTCCATCGACCAATCGTAGATCGCCAGGTTCTCACCGTCACGGGCCGTGAACGGCGCCAGCAGGGGGGGAGTCATGGCTGGCCGGTTCAAGGCATGCGCGCGATGACGGACGCCACGGCGGCGGTGATTTTCTTGGCATACGGCACGTGCAGGAATTCGTTCGGACCGTGCGCATTGCTTTTCGGACCCAGCACGCCGCAGACCATCATCTGCGCCTTCGGAAAACCCTGGCTCAGCATGTTCATCAGCGGAATCGTGCCGCCCTGGCCGATGGTGCCGCAGGGCGCGCCGTAATAGGCCTGCGAAGCTTCGTTAAGCGCCTGCTCGAACCAGGGCGAGGTGGTCGGCGCATTCCAGCCGGTAGCGCCGCCGGCGCTTTCAAACGTGACTTTGGCCTGGTAGGGCGCGTTGTCTTCCAGCAGGGTCTTGAGCTCCTGCACCGCGCCGGCGGCATCGACCAGCGGCGGCAGGCGCAACGAGAGCTTGAAAGCGGTGTAGGGCCGCAGCACGTTGCCGGCGTTGCCCATTTCGGGAAAACCGTCGGCACCGGTCACGCTCAGCGTCGGTTTCCAGGTGCGGTTCAGCAGGGCCTCGACCGGGTCGGTGGTGGTCGGCAGCGCAAACGTGGTGGCACCGCCGCAGTCGTAATGGGCCCACGGGAAACGCTTGTAGATCTGGTCGCCCAAAATTTGCGCAGTGGCCCGCGCCTGCGCCAGCCGTTCGGCCGGGATTTCGCAGTGAAAACTCTGCGGCAGCAGGGTGCCGGTCTTGCTGTCTTCCAGGCGGTCCAGCACCTGGCGCATGATGCGAAAGCTCGACGGCACCAGCCCGCTGGCATCGCCCGAATGCACACCTTCGGTGAGGATCTCGACTTTCAGCACGCCGCTGGCCATGCCGCGCAGCGAGGTCGTCAGCCAGAGCTGGTCGTAGTTGCCGGCGCCCGAGTCCAGGCAGATCACCAGGCCCACGTCCCCGAGCCGCGTGCGCAAGGCATCAACATACGGCAGCAGGTCGTAGGAGCCGCTTTCCTCGCAGGTTTCCACCAGGCCGACGATGCGCGGGTGCGGCACGTTCTGGCTTTTCAGCGCCTGGATCGCGGCGATGCTGGCGTACACCGCATAACCGTCGTCGGCGCCGCCGCGGCCGAACAGCTTGCCGTCTTCGTACTTGGGCGTCCAGGGGCCGAGGTCGTTGCGCCAGCCGGTGAACTCGGGCTGCTTGTCGAGGTGACCGTACATCAAAACGGTTTCCGTGGAACCGGTTTTGGTCGCCGGCACTTCAAAAAACAGCACCGATGTGCGGCCTTCCAGGCGAACGATCTCGAGCGTCAGGCCCTCCACCTTCTGCGCTTCCACCCAGGCCGCGGCATTGCGCAGCACGGTCTCGAGGTGGCCGTGGCCGGCCCAGTCGGCATCAAAGGACGGCGACTTGGCGGGGATGGTGATGTAGTCGGTGATCTGCTTGACGATGTCGCCGTCCCACTGGGCGCTGACCTGGGACAGGGCCTGGGTGGCGTCGAGCACGCCGGCGGGAATTTCTCGATGCAGGGGGGCGTTCATGAATAAACTCCGTAAGAAGGGGTTCAGCGGGACGGTCCGGCTGAACTGTCACTGTAACCGTGCTGCGCACATCGTGCCAGGCTGTGCTTCGGGGAATACTGCACGCTGGGGCATTGTCCGGGACCCTGGCGAACACGTCATCCCCTGTTTGCGGGAGTAGGGAGTCATGCCTTGAAACCATCCGGAAGTTCTCTCCCCGCCATTCGCGTCGGCATAGGCGGCTGGACCTACGCGCCCTGGCGCGACAACTTTTACCCGGCCAAGCTGCCGCACAGCCAGGAGCTGGGCTACGCCAGCCGCCAGCTGAGCGCCATCGAGGTTAATGGCACCTACTACAGCAGCTTCAAGCCGCCGACCTTTGCCAAATGGCGCGACGAAGCGCCGGATGACTTCGTGTTTTCGCTCAAGGCCAGCCGCTTCACCACGAACCGCCGGGTGCTGGCCGAGGCCGGTGAGTCGGTAACGCGCTTCGTGGACAGCGGCATCAGCGAGCTGGGTGACAAGCTCGGCCCCATCGTCTGGCAGTTCATGCCGACTAAGGTGTTCGACGCCGAGGATTTCGGCGCCTTCCTGGCGCTGCTGCCGAAAGCGGTAGATGGCCGCCAGTTACGCCACGTGCTCGATGCGCGCCATCCCAGCTTCATGACGCCGCACTACCTGGCTCTCGCGCGCAAGCACCACTGCGCGACGGTGTTCACCGATTCCCCGGACTTCCCGTCCTTTGCCGACCTCACCTCGGATTTTGTCTATGCCCGGCTGATGTGCAGTGACGCGAAGTTCAAGAACGGTTATGCGCCCCAGGCCCTGGATGGCTGGGCGGCGGCGGCCCAGGTCTGGGCCCAAGGCGGCGAGCCGGCGGACCTGCCGCGGCTGGAGCCCACGAAAGACCAGGGCGCGCCCAAAGACGTGTTTGTGTTTTTCGTCAACGGCGCCAAGGAAAAAGCGCCGGCAGCCGCGACCGGCCTGTTGCAGCGCCTGGGTTTCAAGCCCCCGGTTTAGGGACGGTATCGCCCACGGGATCAGGCCCGGGCACGCTGCGGCATTCCTCGAAAATACGCGCCGTGCATTGTCGGCAGATGGCCGGGTCCAAGCGCGTGAAAATCGTCGCGATCGCGCTGCGCTTGTCGGGGAACTGGTGCTCGGGGCCGAGCAGCCGCGTGAACCCGGTGGTCTTCCACATCTGGATGACTTCGGGTCGCGGGCGGTGAAAGTACAGGTCGCCCCCCATCGCCCGGCGCGCGTTGAGTTCCGCCTCCCACAGCTGGGCACCGGCCAGGTCGATGAAGTTCATGCTTTTGCCCATCACCAGCAGATGTTTTTGCGGATGGCGCGCATGGCGCAGCGCATGCAGCGTGTCGGCCACATGCTGGGTCGCGCCGAAATAGACCTCGCCCTCCATGCGCAGCAGCTTGAGCTGCGGGCACTCCGGCAGCGGGTGTTCGGCATCGGCCAGCACCACAAACTGCCGGTCCGGCGCCCGGCTGTCGAAGCCCATGGTGCGCATCGCCGGTTTCGAGGTGCGGTACAGAAAGGACATCAGCGACAGCAGCGTGCCGAGCAGGATCGCAATTTCCAGCCGGATGCTGACGGTAGCCACCAGCGTGGCCAGGGCCACGCCAAACTCAGTGCGGCTCAGGCTGAACAACTGCCGCCAGCGCCCGAGGTCCAGCAGCGACACCGCCACCAGCACCAACAGCGCCGCCAGCGCCGCCATCGGGATCTGCGCCAGCAGTGCCGCGCTGACGGCGACCAGGCCCAGCAGCAGCAGGGCCGAGAACACCGCCGCCAGCGGCGTGCGCGCGCCGGCCTCCAGATTCGGCATGGACCGGTTCAGCGAGCCGCAGGACACATAGGAGGAAAAGAAGCCGCCGATGATGTTGGACAGGCCCTGGCCGCGAAACTCGCGGTTGGCGTCGATACGCTGGCCGGAGCGCGCGGCCACCGCCTTGGCAATCGAGATCGATTGGCCCAGCGCCACGATGGTCAGCGCAAACGCCAGCCCGAGCAGTTCGGACAGCGCCGACCAGCTCACGCTGGGGATGGCGAATTTCGGCCACGGCGTGGTGATCTCACCCACCGTGCGCAGCGGCAGTGGCATCGCGCTGAGGTGCGTTGTCCAGACCCAGGCCAGCGCCGTCGCCGCCACCAGCCCGGCCAGCATGGACGGCCAGCTAGGACGCAACCGCCGCACCAGCAGGGCCACGGCCACGGTCACGCCGGCCACGGCCAGTGCCGCCGGCTGCACCGAGCGGAGCATTGCGGCCACATGCAGCAGCACCGCGGCGGCGCCGTGGTCGGCCGCTGCCGGCAGGCCCAGCAGATCGGGCAGGGCGTACACCGCAATCAACACCGCCGCACCCGAGGTGAAGCCGAACAGCGCCGCGGGCGAAATGAAGTTGGCCAGGGAGCCCAGGCGCAACGCGCCAATCAGCCACTGCATAACGCCCACCATCACCGTGACCGCCAGCGCCATCTGGATGTAGCCCGGGCTGAAGGCCAGCGCCAGCGGCGACAGCATGGCAAACAGCGCCAGCGAGTTGGCGTTGGTCGGGCCCGACATCACATGCCAGCTCGAGCCGAACAGCGCGGCAATGATGCAGGGGATGATGGCGGTGTACAGGCCGTATTCCGGCGGCAGGCCGGCCAGCGTGGCAAAGGCAATGCCCTGCGGCAATACCAGCACCGCGCCCAGCAGGCCCGCCATCAGGTCGGCGCGCAGGCTCGCCGGCGTGACCTGGTGCACCCAGTGGCCAAACAGCCGTTCGAACAGCTTCAGCGCCGGGGCGACGTGTTTTTTTTCCGGAGAGCCTTGCATGGGCTGGAGCATACCGCGACGCGTGCGGCACGCCGCCGGCCTGCCCTCAGCCTCTCAGGCCAGGCCGGCCAGGCGCAGCAGCAGGCCGGCCAGCGCGCTGGCGGCGATGACCGGAATCACGCCCACCTTGTAGCGCAGCAGCGCCAGGCTGGCCGCGGCCATGATGGCCAACGCCGGCCATGCCACATTCAAAGGAAAACCGCCTGTAGCGCCCGTCAAGAAAGCGACATGCGCTATAAAAAACAGAGCGAGACTGGCAATCACCCCGACCACGGCGGCCGTGATGGCCGCCAGCGGCGCGGTGAAATGCAGCTTGCCGTGGGTGGACTCCACCAGCGGTCCGCCCGCCAGGATAAAAATGAACGACGGCAAAAAGGTGAACCAGGTCACCAGCAAGGCCGCCAGCGCCGCGCCCTGGAACAACGCGTCCGGCCCCAGCACCTCCTTGGTCCAGCCGCCGACAAACGCCACAAAGGCCACCACCATGATCAGCGGGCCCGGCGTGGTTTCGCCCAGGGCCAGCCCGTCGATCATCTGCGGTCCGCTGAGCCAGCCGAACTGCTCGACCGCGCCCTGATACACATAGGGCAGCACCGCATAGGCACCACCAAATGTCAGCAGCGCCGCCTTGGTGAAAAACCAGCCCATCTGCGTCAAGGCGCCGTGCCAGCCCTGCCAGGCGACCAGGGCCCCCATGGGCAACAGCCACAGCACGGCACCCACCGCCAGTACCCGGGCCAGCCGCCCCGTGCTGAAGCGCGCGTGATCGGGGGTGGGGGTGTGGTCGTCGATCAGCGCGGGCACAGGCACCACCACCGCGCCGCCATGTCCCCCACCAGCGGCAAACTGCCCGGGCGCAAAACGCGCGCACAGCCAGCCGGTCAGCGCGGCGCCCAGCACCACCCAGGGAAAGGGCACGTGCAAAAACGCAATCGCCATGAAACTGAGCGCTGCCACCACCCACGGGACGGGGGCTCTGGCCGGATTTTTCAATGACTTGCTGCCGATGCGGTGCACCGCCTGCAGCACGATCGCCGCGACGGCTGGCTTGATGCCGTAGAACATCCCGGCGACCAGCGGCAGGTCGCCAAACGCCACGTACATCCAGCTCAGCGCGATCAGGATGAACAGCGACGGCAGCACGAACAACGCGCCCGCCACGACACCGCCCCAGCTCCGGTGCATCAGCCAGCCGATGTAGGTGGCCAGCTGCTGCGCCTCCGGCCCCGGCAGCAGCATGCAGTAGTTGAGCGCGTGCAGAAAACGCTTTTCCGAGATCCAGCGTTTTTGCTCGACCAGCTCGCGGTGCATGATGGCAATCTGCCCGGCCGGCCCGCCGAAACTGATGAAGCCGAGCTTGAGCCAGAACCGGAAGGCTTCTCGAAAACTGACCGCTTTCGGGCTGTCGGTGGTCTGCATCATGCGCCGGCACCTGTCATGGTTTCCGGCTTCCAGTTGTGTGTTTCGGGCGGTTGTCCTTGCCACACGACTCTGGCTTCGCTGGCGCACCAGGCGTAGAGAGCGTCGTACAGCGGCATGGCGGCTTCCAGCATCCTGTGGTCGTCGGCATGCAGGCGGGACAAACCCAGCGAGAAGGCCAGCAAGCCGGCGCACTGCGGCTCCAGCGCCAGGCGGTCGGTGTCGGCCCCGCGCACGATGCGGGCCAGGCGGTCCACGGCCGGGTCTTCGATGTCGAACGCGCGCAGCAAGCCATCAAAACTGCACCACTCGCCCTCGTGCGACACCGGTGCGCCCGGAATGTCGTAGGCCACGGCGTGCAGTCGCGCCGCTTCACTGAAGACCTGCGCAGTCGGCACGTAAAAAAATTCGGCGCGCGGATCGATAAAACGTCGAATCAGCCAGGGGCAGGCGATGCGGTCTATCTTCGGCCGCTCGCGGGTGATCCAGCGCGACGCTTGCTCCCCGGTCACGCCCCAGTCGGGGCGCTTGCGCATGGTGAGCAGCGGCGTCGCGCGCCACTGGGCGATGTTGGCGGCGGTGTCGACCCCGTCTTCACCCCCTTCCATGCCGCCGGCAAGCGCCGAGGCCTTCCAGCCGGCCTGGCGAAACTGGGCCACCGCGTCCTCACTGACGTTGTGGCCGTGAGCGCAGTAAACAACAATTTCGCGCGGCGGTTGCGAGGTGGCAAAGGCCGCCACGTCTTCGGGTTTGCAGCGCACGGCGCCAGCCAGCATGCGCGCGCTTTCAGCAAACCTGGCCTCACGCCGCACATCGAGCAGCCAGGGCGAATCGGCGCGGCCCCTGCGGGCAGCCAGTTCATCGGGGGAAATGAAGGGAAGGGAAGAAATGGAAGTGCTTGCGGTGTCCATGAGTTACTCCAAACGAGTTGCCAGCGCTTGGACGGGACACCGTCTATCTTCGAGAAGATTCGGGAGGCTGAAATCCCGATGACTTAACCATAGCACCAAGCGCGTTGACACGCAACTGGAAGCGCTCAGGCGCGCTGAATCTTGAACACCGCGCGACTGGCGCGGGCATTCGGCCACCACCGGATTTCCTCGCCGTCCTGCAGGCCGAACTGGTCGAGGATCTGCAGCTTGTTCTTGAGCGCCAGGGCCTCGAAGTCCTGCAGCGTGCCGACGCGAATATTGGGCGTGTCATACCACTGGTAGGGCAGCACCTTGGTCACCGGCATGCGGCCGCGCAGCACCGCCAGCCGGTTCGGCCAGTGGCCAAAATTGGGAAAAGCCACGATGCCGATGCGGCCCACACGCGCCGTCTCGCGCAGCATGACCTCGGCATTGCGCAGGTGCTGCAGCGTGTCGATCTGCAGCACCACGTCAAAACTCGCGTCGCCGAACATGGCCAGGCCCTCGTCGAGGTTGAGCTGGATCACGTTGACGCCGCGCGCCACGCAGGCCTGGATGTTGGCGTCGTCTATCTCCACGCCATAACCGGTGCAGCCGCGTTCGCGGATCAGGTGGTCGAGCAGGGCGCCGTCGCCGCAACCGAGGTCCAGCACGCGTGCGCCGGCCGGTACCAGCCGGGCGATCACTTGCTGGTCGGCGGACAGCCGCGGAGCGGTCTTCAGCATGGCGTCACCTTGCTCTCGAAATAGGAGCGCACCACGCCCATGTAGCGGGGGTCGTCGAGCAAAAAGGCATCATGGCCGTGGGGCGCGTCGATCTCGGCGTAACTCACGTCACGCTGGTTGTCGAGCAGGGCCTTGACGATTTCGCGGCTGCGCGCAGGCGAAAACCGCCAGTCGGTCTTGAAGCTCACGAGCAGGAATTTGGCCCGGGCCCGCGCCAGCGCCGGCGTGAGTTTGCCGCCGTACTCTGCCGCCGGATCGAAATAGTCGAGCGCCCGCGTGATCAGCAAATAGGTGTTGGCGTCAAAGTACTCGCTGAACTTGTCGCCCTGGTAACGCAGGTAACTTTCGATCTGGAACTCGACGTCCTGGGTCGAAAATTTGTAGCCGCTCGCATGGCCAATGGCGACTTCACGAAGCTGGCGCCCGAACTTCTCGTTCATCACGTCGTCGCTGAGGTAGGTGATGTGGCCGATCATGCGGGCGATGCGCAGGCCGCGCTGCGGCAACACGCCATGGCGGCCGTAATGCCCGCCATGAAAGTCCGGGTCGGTCACGATGGCGCGCCGCGCCACCTCGTTGAAAGCGATGTTTTCGGCGGTCAGGTTGGGCGCGCTGGCCACCACCACCGCATGGCGCACGCGGTCGGGGTACTGCAGTGTCCAGCTCAGCGCCTGCATGCCGCCCAGGCTGCCACCCATGACCGCGGCCAGGGTCTGTATGCCCAGCGCGTCGAGCAGGCGCGCCTGCGCCTGCACCCAGTCCTGCACCGTGACCACCGGAAAGTCGGCGCCGTAGATCTCGCCGCTGTCGGGGTTGCGCTGCATGGGCCCGGTCGATCCGAAGCAGGAGCCCAGGTTGTTCACGCCAATGACAAAAAACACATTGGTGTCCACCGGTTTGCCGGGGCCTATCATGGTGTCCCACCAGCCCTCGGATTTCGGCACCACGGCGCCCTGCGCATCGAGGTAGACGCCTGCCACATGGTGCGAAGCGTTCAGCGCATGGCAAATCAGCACGGCATTGGACCGGTCGGCATTGAGCGAGCCGTAGGTCTCGTAGCTCAGGTCGTAGGCACGGATGGACGCGCCGCTTTGCAATGGCAAAACGTCGGCGAAATGCATGGACTGTGGTGTGGCAACTAGCAAAACAGAAGGCCCCAACAGAAACAGTGAACAAAAAGAAAACCCGGCATCGCTAAAAGCGAGTCCGGGTTCGTGGATGTTCGTCTTTAGCCGTACTTTTTAAGCGCCCGCAAGCTGAGCAAATCGGCGCTGAGGGCTAGTATAAATGCAAGGCGTCCGACCAGGCCCTCAACCACCCTCAATTCGGGAACTCCCATGGCAGAACTGTTTGGCTCCGATGCCTACGCCCCCCGCGAAATTGCCGAACGCATTGAAACCGTGGGTGTGGCCAAGGCGCGAATGGCGACCTTGCCGCTGCTGATGCTGGGTGTACTGGCCGGGGCGTTCATCGGTCTGGGCAGCCTCTTTTTTGTCATCGTGAAATCCGATGCCGGCCTGGGTTTTGCCGCGGCGCAGCTGGTAGGCGGGCTGGTCTTCTCCCTCGGCCTTGTGCTGGTGGTGGTGGCCGGGGCGGAGCTGTTTACCGGCAACAACCTGCTGGCCATGGCCTGGGCTGACGGCAAGATCACGAGCGCCGATGTGCTGCGGAACTGGGTACTGGTCTGCGCGGCCAATTTTGCCGGCGCGGCCGGGCTCGCGCTGCTGGTCTTCGCCAGCGGTCACACCGACATGAACGGTGGCGCCATTGGCCGCACGGTGGTGAAAATCGCGCAGGTCAAACAGGACTTGCCGGTCTGGGAGGCGTTTTTCCGCGGCGTGCTGTGCAACGTCCTGGTGTGCATGGCGGTGTGGATGGCGATGGCAGGGCGCAGCGTCGTGGACAAGGCGGTCGCCATTGTTTTTCCCATCAGTGCTTTTGTTGCCGCAGGGTTTGAACACAGCATCGCCAACATGTACCTGATGCCACTGGCCATGCTGCTTCAGCAGTCGGGTGGCGTGCCTGCGGGCGAAACCGTGCTCACCTGGGGCGGCATGGCCCTGAACCTGGCTGTGGTCATTGCTGGCAACCTGATGGGCGGCAGCGTCCTGGTCGGACTGAGCTACCACCTGATCTACCGGCGCGGCCCCAAGGCACCCTGAGCGCCCTCAGCCCCAGCCGAGCAAGGCGGCGGCGCCCAGCAAGGCAAAAATCAAGGCGGACACCAGGTGCACCACCCGGAGCGGCACTTTCTTCGTGACCTTGGCGCCCAGCCAGACCACGGGAACGTTGGCCAGCATCATGCCCAGGGTGGTGCCGGCGACCACGCCGAACCAGGCGTCGTAACGGGCGGCCAGCATCACCGTCGCAATCTGCGTCTTGTCGCCCATCTCGGCCAGGAAAAACAGCATCGCGGTGGTGCCGAACACGCCGAAACGCGGCAGGCGCCCGTCGGCCGCGTCGTCGTCGAGCTTGTCCGGAATCAGCATCCAGCCCGCCATGGCGAGGAAGGACACCCCGAGGATCCAGCGCAGGGTCTGCGGACTGATCACGGTGGTCAACCAGGCGCCCAAGGCACCGGCCATCGCATGGTTGGCGATGGTGGCGACGAAGATGCCCGCCACGATGGGCCAGGGTTTGCGAAAGCGCGCGGCCAGCACCAGCGCAAGAAGTTGTGTCTTGTCGCCCATTTCGGCGAGGGCGACGATACCGGTGGAAATGAGAAAAGCGTCCATCAAAGACTCCGGCCGGAAAAAAACCCATGACTGCACGACATCCCCGGCCTGAACGGAGGCTGTGCAGTCAAAGGTCTCGCCAAGTCTGAACCGTTTGCGCCATGTCGTCCCTGTGGCAGGGACGGACAAGTCTGTTGACGCAAACCCCTCTCGCCCCCGCCGTGGCGGCAGGGGGGAGGGAGGCTACTCCCCAATGACAAGCCGCCATTGTAGCGGGCGTCCCTTCCCGCCATGGAGAGGCGGCGCCACCCAAGTTGGTGCGCACCTCTCTGGCGCAGTTTTTGCTTGCTTTTGGTGCTGTTGCTTTTTACAACCTGCTTTCGCACTAAAACTGCTCAAACATTCAAAGAGGGGCTTATGGACGCACTAAAACAGGGCTCGGATGCCTTGTTCATCCTGCTGGGGGGCATCATGGTCTTGGCCATGCATGCCGGATTCGCATTTCTCGAACTGGGCACGGTTCGCAAAAAGAACCAGGTCAATGCGCTGGTCAAGATCCTGGTGGACTTCTCGGTGTCCACCGTCGTGTACTTCGTTGTCGGTTACGGCGTGGCCTATGGCACCAGCTTTTTCGTCGGCGCGGAAGTGCTGGCCGCCAAAAACGGCTATGAACTCGTCAAGTTCTTCTTTTTGCTGACCTTTGCCGCGGCCATCCCCGCCATCATCTCCGGCGGCATTGCGGAGCGGGCGCGGTTTTACCCGCAGTTGCTGGCCACCGCCGTGATCGTCGGTTTTGTCTATCCGTTTTTCGAGGGCATCGTCTGGAACCAGCATTTCGGCGTGCAGGCCTGGATCAAGGCCCTGACCGGCTCCGAGTTCCATGACTTTGCCGGCTCCATCGTGGTTCATGCGGTCGGCGGCTGGCTGGCCCTGCCGGCGGTGATTCTGCTGGGCGCGCGCAGCAACCGCTACCGCAAGGATGGCGGGATTTCGGCGCATCCGCCGTCCAGCATTCCTTTTCTCGCGCTGGGCGCCTGGATCCTGACGGTCGGCTGGTTCGGCTTCAACGTCATGAGTGCGCAGACCATTGACAAGATTTCGGGCCTGGTGGCCGTCAACTCGCTGATGGCCATGGTGGGCGGCACGCTGGTCGCGCTGGCGCTCGGCAAGAACGACCCCGGTTTTGTACACAACGGCCCGCTGGCCGGGCTGGTGGCCGTGTGTGCAGGCTCGGACCTGATGCACCCGCTGGGCGCGCTGGTCACCGGCGGCATCGCCGGCGCGGTCTTTGTATTGATGTTCACGCTGACGCAAAACCGCTGGAAGATCGACGACGTGCTGGGCGTCTGGCCGCTGCACGGCCTGTGCGGTGCCTGGGGCGGCATCGCCGCCGGCATCTTCGGCAGCAAGGCCCTGGGCGGCTTGGGCGGCGTGCACCTCGGCGCGCAACTGATCGGCACGGTCATGGGCGTGGGCTGGGCGCTGCTGGCGGGTTTTGCGGTCTACGGCCTGATCAAGGCCACCATGGGCCTGCGCCTGAGCCAGGAAGAAGAATACGAGGGCGCCGACCTGTCGATCCACCGCATCGGCGCCACCCCCGACCGGGAAGTCAACTGGTGATGGCCACGCTGGCGGCCTGCTACCGTTTGCTTCTGAATTTATAGCTGGTTGCGCACACCCCTATTGGGCTGATGGCCGATTTGGCCTATGGAGTTCAGCGAACCCGCTGCAGTGTCGGCGCCAGCCAGCGGTCCAGCGACCACGGCCCCCCACCGTAAATGGCCAGCCCCGCCAGCAGCGTGCCCCAGAACACATGCTGCTGCAGGGCGGCCGGCGCGATCTCGCTGAGCGAGATCACCGCGACGGCATTGACCACGAACAAACCCAGCGCTGGGAAGCGGCCCGCCAGGCCCAGCACCAGCAGCACGGGCAGCACCAGTTCGCCCGCCGTCCCCAGCAAAGCGGCCGCCGCCGGGGGCAGCAGGGGCACGTGGTACTCGTCGGTGAACAGGGCCACGGTGGTGTCCCAGTCGCGCAGCTTGGTCAAGCCGGACAGAAAAAAGACCTGCGCGATGTACAGGCGCGCCAGCAAAGCCGCCGCCGGCTGCAGTGTATTGAGGGGCCGGGTCAGCCCGCCCCACGCATTCAGGCCGCGTGCCAGCCAGGCCATGCGGCCATTACTTGTCATCATGTGTTTCCTTCGGTGGTTGGCAACGAATGCACGCCCATGGCCAGGCTGGTCTGCACCGCCTCGCCCAGCCAGGCATTGAAATCAAATGGCACGGCGTCCGGAGCATCATCCAGCGCCTCCAGGGCGTGGAGCAGGGACCGGCCGGCCATCAGCGTCCCGAGCAGCCGGTGTTCGTTCGCGGTACTCACGCGCACGCGGGGCCGCAAGCCCTGGCGCCAGACCAGCACGTGTTCAGCGCGGCCCTCCGCCAGCCTTTGCCCGGCCTGTTGCAGACTGGGGCTGCCCGTGAGATGGGCATTGACGATGCTGGCCACCGGATAAGGGCTCGCCAGCAAGGCCACGCCCGCGCCCAGGGTGAACGTGATCCGCGCGGGATCCTCCGTGGCCAGCCGTGCAAACGACGCCGGATCGGGCGGCACATCGGCCGCGCTGCCGGCCAGGTGCATGCGCCACTCCAGATGCGCGACATCGGCGAGGTAGGGGTCATCGGCCAGCTGCGCGGAAGCCCCGATGAAGCCGCCAAGCAGGTCCCCCCAGCAAGCCATGTCGCCGCAAAGGGGCGGATGGAAGGCCCGGAAGTGGCGCGCCAGCGCGGCGAAATTTTCCTCACCGACCAGTTGCACCAGCACCGGGTAGGCGGCGGTCAGTGCACGTTCCGCCAGCGCCTGGCCGTTCGCGCGGTAGGCTTGCAGGCCGCGTTGCGCGCGCCGCGCCTGGGTGGCATCCCCGGCAGACAGCCAGGGTGGCAGGGCGACGCCCTCGGCCGCGCCCAGCACCAGCTGCAGCAGGGCCTGCTGCTCCTGCTGGAAGTTGTCGGGCCTCATGCCGCCACCGCGCTGTCCGCCAGGGCTTGCAGCGCGCGGGCGCTGGCCGCTTCGTCGAGCAATACCTGCAGCGACGGCATGTCGGTGTCCCACTCCACGAGGGTGGCCAGGCCGCCCGGCGCCTTGCCAAAACGCGCCAGTGCATGACGGTAAAGCTGCCAGACTTCGTCGCACACGCGGCTGCCGTGGTCATCGATGACGATGTCACCGCAGTCCTTGTGCCCCGCGAGGTGCAGCTCCGCCACCGCGTGCGGCGGTATCTGGTCCAGCCATGCCATGCAGGCGCGCACCGGATCCTCCGTGCTGCCCGCCAGGCGCTCGTTGCATGCGTTCACATAAATATTGTTGACATCGACCAGCAGGCCGCAGCCGCTGCGGCTGGCGAGTGCCGAAAGAAAACCGGTTTCACTCATGTCGCAAGTGTTGAAGCGTACATAGGCGGACAGGTTTTCGACCAGCAGGCGGCGCTTCAGCCGGTCCTGCACCTGCTGCACATTGGCGCACAACACATCCAGCGACTGCCGGTGAAAGGCAAGCGGCAGCAGATCTGCCGCATGCACGGTGGCGCCCCCCCATGGTCCGCGCGCAAACGAGGCATGGTCCGAGACGCGAACCGGCTCGATGCGCTCGACCAGCGCAGCAAGCTGCTCCAGGTGCCAGGGATCAATCCCGGCGGCCGATCCCAGTGCCAACCCGACGCCATGCAGGCTGACCGGGTAGCTCTGGCGGGCCTCATGCAGGACAGCGAGCGCCGCGCCGCCGCGCGCAAAAAAGTTTTCGGAATGGACCTCCAGGAAGTCCAGTTCCGGTTGTGCCTCGAGCAGGCAGGCATAGTGCGGATGCCGCCAGCCTATGCCCGTGGTGAAAAAAGTGGAATCAGTCACAGCCAGAAGGCGACGCCTGTCCAGGAACAGGCTGCTTCGCCCGGATGGGAACATTCAGCAAGCCATCAGCTCTTCTTGTCCATCATCGGCTTGTCCATCATGGCTTTGCCTTTCATCTTCGCCTGGTCAGCTGTCATGCCTTTCATGCCGGCGCAAGTGCCTTTAGCAACGTATTTCCATTCGCCGGCATCGTCACTGAGCTTGGACTGGCCGGCACAGGAATGGGTACCGGCCAGATTGGCGCAATCGTTCTGGCCCGCCTTGGCGATGCCGTAACATTTTTCTTTTTCCTGGGCGACAGCGGGTGTGGCCATCAGCATGGTGGACAGCAGGGAAGCTGCAGCTGCAGCAATCAGGGCGCGTTGGTTCATTTGAAATCTCCAGTTGATTCGAACAGGTTAAAAATCCCAACCAGACCCGTGTTGTTTCTCTGTCTGGTTAAAGCTTGGTCCGGCGACTGCCGGCGTTCTTACAGGATTTTTCTCACTGTCAAAAAAATGCTCGCGGCTTACAGCAAGTCGGCAATGCGGTCCCAGGCCTCCGGCGGAATCCGGCCCCGGTAACGCTCAACAATTTTTCCGGACTTGTCGACCAGGTATCCTGCAGGCAGTTGCGCGTGTTGGCCCAGGTTGTCGCGGTAGCTGCTGTCGCCGGCCCAGAGCTGGACAAACCGCTGCCGGGTCGACACCGTGCGCGAGATGATGGCTTCATAGTCCAGCACGTCCTGCATGCGTGTGTCGGTGCTCACAGCCACCAGCTCGAAGGGTTTGCCGACCCAGCCTTCGTAGTTGGTCCGCAGCTCGGGCATCTTGTCGCGGCACACCGCGCAGCCAGTGGACCAGTACAACACCAGCACCACCTTGCCCCTGAGCGAGGACAGCCTGAAGGGCTTGCCCTCCACCGTTTTGCCTTCAATGTGCGGCGCTGCTGCTGCCACTCGCGCTGCGACGGCGCTTTCCGCCTTCATGGAGGTCGGCGGTGTTTGCGCCTGCGAGGGAGTGACCATCCCGAGAGCGATAAGGGCGAGCGTACCCAGGCCCGCGAAGCTCCGGTCTGAACGAGCGCCGCTGCGGGAGGCGATGGGTGTTGAAACGTGACAGGCAAAACCCATGATGGTGTCCTTGGTGGGTGGTGGCAGCAGATTTGGACTGCAAGGGCTTGGTCGCCGACTGGCTGGAATCCTTACGGGTATTTCTGCACTTTTTTTGCCACCCCCGCGCTGCCGTGCGACTAGACTCGCCATCCATGGCCACCTTTGAAGAGCAACTGGTTGAACACCGCCTCTACCTCATGCGTTTTGCGCGGCTGCAGCTGCGCAACGATGCGTGGGCCGAAGATGCCGTGTCGGAGACGCTGCTGGCGGCACTGTCCAAGCCGCAATCGTTTGGCAACCGTTCGCAGCTCAAGACCTGGCTGGTCGGCATTCTCAAGCACAAGGTCATCGACCTGATCCGCAGCCACGCCCGGGAGGTCTCGCTTCCCGATAACGGGGCCGACGACGAAGCCGATGAGCTGGACAAGCTCGCCTTCCAGGCCGACGGTCACTTCGCCCGCCCGCCCGGTGACTGGGGTGATCCGCAGCAAACCCTGGCGCAGAGCCAGTTTTTCAAGGTCCTGGATGCCTGCGTCGAGCGGCTGCCCCCGGCGCTCGGCCGCCTGTTCCTGATGCGCGAATGGCTGGAACTGTCCTGTGAAGAAGTCTGTAAGGAACTCTCGCTCACGCCGACCAATTTGTATGTTCAGCTTCACCGTGCCCGCCTGCGTTTGCGCGAATGCCTGGCCATTCACTGGTTTGGTCAACACACTCACTGAATGGCCGTCATGAACATCCCCGCCCTTCCCCTGATGCGCACCTGCAGGCAGGCCGCAGCCTTGCTGGTGGCACGGGAGGACCGTGCCTTGCGCCTGTCCGATACCGTTGCCCTGCGCCTGCACCTGCTGGCCTGCAAGGCCTGCCCACAATTTGAAAACCAGTTGCTCACCATGCGACTGGCCATGAGCCGCTGGCGCAATGATGCGGGCGAGGCGCAGGGCCCGGATAGCCAGGGCCTCCAGCGGCCCGAGTGATGGCAGCACGCCGCTGCCGCCCGGCCCACCGAGGTTCCCGGCCACCGCGCTCTCTCGAAAAATAGCCAGCTATTTGTGTGAGCAGCGTAAAAATTCGTTTTCCGGCGCCACCGCTGGTGCTCTTCCCACCCCCTCTTGAGCGAGAAAATACAAGTGGGCACAAACTTCCTGTTTTCTTCTTGAAAATCAACACTCTTGTATTTTCCGAAGCCCGGTTTGCGACGCATCGCATCGCCAGCGGGCACGCCAGCGCTCCCGCGCCAGGGCAAAACCGGCCGCCAGCCCAGTGTTGGTGCGGGTCTGCCCGGCCGGGCGACGGCAAGATTCGCTTGTCTTCCCCGGGTCTGGCCGCATAACATAAAGGGTGTGGATGTGCATCCACACCCGTCGGGTGATCGGTCAGTTTCGCGCGCTACAGCTGCAGGTTGAAAGATTGTTGTGCTTTCGGGACTCCATCGCTTTTGTCATTGTGCTTTTTTGATCATGTGTTTTAGAGGAGTCCCTTCATGGGCAACAAACTTTACGTCGGCAATCTGCCTTACTCAGTCCGCGACGAAGACTTGCAACAATCTTTCGGCCAGTTCGGCGCTGTCACCAGCGCTAAAGTCATGATGGAACGCGACACCGGTCGCTCCAAAGGCTTTGGCTTTGTCGAAATGGGCAGCGATGCCGAAGCGCAGGCAGCCATTGCCGGCATGAACGGCCAGCCTCTGGGCGGTCGCAGCGTTGTCGTCAACGAAGCCCGTCCGATGGAAGCTCGTCCTCCACGCACCGGCGGCGGCTTCGGCGGCGGTAGCGGTGGTGGCGGCGGCTACGGTGGTGGCGGCGGCGGCGGTGGTTACGGCGGCGGTGGTGGCGGTGGCCGTTCCGGCGGCGGCGGCTACGGTGGTGGCGGCAACGACGGCGGTTTCCGCAGTCCCTACGGTGGCGGTGGCCGTTCCGGCGGTGGCGGCGGTAACGGTGGCGGACGCGGCGGCTACTAAGCCGCCAGCCTGGAGACCGCTTGAAAAGGCTTCAAGACCTCGGTTCTGAAGCCTTTTTCATGGGACCACTTACCGCCAGTCGCAAACGGCGCTGATTTTGCAGGATTTCTGTTGGCTTTGTTCATATCTGGCGCATAATGCACGGGTGTGGGTATAAATCCATACAGGTTAGGTGATCGGTCAGTTTCGCGCGCTACAGCGGTACGTTTGAAGATTTGTTGTGCTTTCGGGACCCCATCGCTTTTGTTATTGTGTTTTAGAGGAGTCCCTTCATGGGCAACAAACTTTACGTCGGCAATCTGCCTTACTCAGTCCGCGACGAAGACTTGCAACAATCTTTCGGCCAGTTTGGCGCTGTCACCAGCGCTAAAGTCATGATGGAACGCGACACCGGTCGCTCCAAAGGCTTTGGCTTTGTCGAAATGGGCAGCGATGCCGAAGCGCAGGCAGCCATTGCCGGCATGAACGGCCAGCCTCTTGGCGGTCGCAGCGTTGTCGTCAACGAAGCCCGTCCGATGGAAGCTCGTCCTCCACGCACCGGCGGCGGCTTCGGCGGCGGT
>NZ_NBZW01000036.1 GCF_002379085.1 Polaromonas sp. AET17H-212
ATGGCCATCAAACTAGGTATCAACGGCTTCGGCCGCATCGGGCGCAACGTGTTGCGAGCCGCCGTGCAGAACTTCAGCGACATCGAGATCGTCGGCATCAACGACCTGCTCGAGCCCGACTACCTCAAGTACATGCTGCAGTACGACTCGGTGCATGGCCGCTTCCAGGGCGAGGTCTCGGTCGAAGGCAACACCCTGATCGTCAACGGCAAGAAAATCCGCCTGACCCAGGAGCGCGACCCCGCCAACCTGAAGTGGAACGAAATCGGCGCCGACATCGTGCTCGAGGCCACCGGCCTGTCCCTCGACAAGGCCTCGGGTGAAAAACACCTGGCCGCCGGCGCCAAAAAAGTCATCTTCTCGGCCCCGTCGAAAGACGACACGCCGATGTTCGTCTACGGCGTCAACGACAAGACCTACGCCGGCCAGGCCATCATCTCCAACGCCAGCTGCACCACCAACTGCCTGGCCCCCGTGGCCAAGGTGCTCCATGACAAATGGGGCATCAAGCGCGGCCTGATGACCACCGTGCATGCCGCCACCGCCACCCAGAAAACCGTGGACGGCCCGAGCAACAAGGACTGGCGCGGCGGCCGCGGCATCCTGGAAAACATCATTCCCTCGAGCACCGGCGCGGCCAAGGCCGTCGGGGTGGTGGACCTGACCTGCGAACTCAACCAGGAAGCCACGCTCAAGGAAATCTGCGCCGAGATGAAGGCGCAAAGCGAAGGCGCGCTCAAGGGCATCCTCGGTTACACCGAAGACAAGGTGGTGGCCACCGACTTCCGCGGCGAGACCTGCACCAGCGTGTTTGACGCCGACGCCAGCATCGCGCTGGACAGCACCTTCGTCAAAATCGTCGCCTGGTACGACAACGAGTGGGGCTACTCGAACAAGTGCCTGGAAATGGTGCGCGTGGTCGCGAAATAATTCGCCGCCAGTTGCAACAAAAAACGCGCCTTTGGGCGCGTTTTTTTGTTGGCGGCATCACTTCAAGTGCCAGTGATCTCCGGCGTCCCTGACGGCCTTTCTTCACGCCCGTCCGGGTGCTTCGCAAAGCGTGCCGGGTCGCGTCCGTGCACAGGCGCATCGCTGTCAAACGACCAGCCACCGAACTGTGTGCGCTGGTAGTCGGCCATGGTCTGCGCAATTTCGGCCTGGGTGTTCATCACGAAGGGGCCATACTGCGCCACCGGCTCGCCGATCGGCTTGCCTTGGAGCAACAGGAACTCGGCCGCCTCGCTGCCGTTGACCAGCTCCACGGCCATTTCGGCACGCACCTCGATGGCAGCCGGGCTGCGCACGTCCTGGCCGCCGATGCTGACCGACTGGCCCTTGAAGAAGTACAGATTGCGCCGCGTGCCCTGGCCAGCGGCGGCAGGCAAGGTCCAGCGCGCACCGGGCGCCATGCGTATCGTCCAGATCGCCACGTCAGCATCGGCCTGCGCAGCCCAGGAGTCGGGCGGCGGTGCCAGTGGCTTGCCGGCGTCCTGCAGCCGTCCGGCAATCACGGCCACCTCGGTAGCGCGGCCTTCGGCGTCTTTGGTGGTCAGGCGCGGAATGTCTTGCGACCAGAACATGGTGAAGTGCGGATCGCTCATCTTGCTGCGTGCCGGCAGGTTCAGCCAGATCTGGAACAGCTCCAGCGGGTTGTCGTTTTTTTCGTCCAGCAGCGGGAACATCTCGGCGTGCACGATACCCTTGCCGGCTGTCAGCCACTGCACGTCGCCGCGCCCGAAACGCGCCATCGCACCCAGCGAATCCGAATGGTCGATCAGGCCCTTGCGCACGATGGTGACGGTTTCAAAACCGCGGTGCGGGTGCGGCGGGAAACCCGGCACTTTCTCGCCGTGGTACATGCTCCAGCCGTCCTTGCGGCTGAAGTCCTGGCCGATGGCACGGCCTGCCAGCGAGACCGCCGGCCCCATGTCGACGTTGGCCTTGGGGTAGGCGTCGTCGTGGTAGGCGCAGAACAAAAAGGGGTCCATCGTCTCCCAAGGAAAACCGAGAGGCTTGACCTGAACGATGGGACTGGGCGTAGGGGAAGAAGAGGACATGGCAGAGGACATGGCGTTGCTTTCAGAAGTCACCCTCAAGCTTAGCGGCATCTGTTTTCCCGTGCTTGGCGCCGGCCCGCGTGCACCCACGCGAGCCGGGGTTCGAGGCCACACCGGCCAATTCGGGACACGCCATCGTGGGTTCGTCCTACAGGATCTGGCCCGCATTGCAGGTAGATTTGCAGTTCGTCCTGTTGAATCTACCCAGAAATTATTTTAGGCAGTACAAGGCCGAGGCAGGAAAAACTGTCTGCGCACAATTTCGCGCGCATTTTTCGCTCAAATTCCGAAAGACTTCCATGAAATATTCCATTTTGCTGGCCGCCCTGGTTGCTACTCTTGGCCTGACCGCTTGTGACCGTACGGTTGTCACGCCTCCTCCTGCCGTCGTGACCGTTCCCGGTCCTGCCGGCGCTACGGGTGCCACGGGTTCTACCGGCTCCACCGGTTCTACCGGTTCGACGGGTTACACCGGCGCGACTGGTTCCACCGGCCCTAGCGGTGGTGCTACCGGCGCTACTGGCGCAACGGGTGCCACCGGCGCTACCGGTACCACCGGCGCCACCGGCGCTACCGGCGACACCGTGATTGTTGTCCCGCAAAAGTAAGCTTTCATCGCTCGGCCAGCCCTTTCGGGGCTGGCTGGCGTGATGCGGGTGCGCCACCGGTGCACCCATGAAAAAGGCCCCAGCCACCGAGGTGACTGGGGCCTTTTTCATGGCCGGGCAGACTTGGCGTAGGCGCCGGGTTCGCCTCTCGATTGCCCCTTGATCAGGCCTTCAATTTCCAGCCAGTGCGAAAGATCCACCACACGGCGCCCAGGCACAGCGCCAGGAAGCCCAGGATGGCGGCGACGCTGATGCCGACGTTGACATCCGCCACGCCGTAAAAGCTCCAGCGGAATCCGCTGATCAGGTAGACCACCGGGTTGAACAGCGCAATCTTCTGCCACAGCGGCGGCAGCATGTTGATGGAATAAAACGCGCCGCCCAGAAAGGTCAGCGGCGTCACCACCATCAGCGGCACCACCTGCAGTTTCTGGAAGTTGTCCGCCCAGAGACCGATGATGAAACCGAACAGGCTGAAGGTCAGCGCGGTCAGCAGCAGAAAGCACAGCATCCAGAACGGGTGCGCAATGCTGTAGGGCACGAACAGGCGCGCCGTGGCCAGGATCAGCAGGCCCAGCATCACGGACTTGCTGGCCGCCGCGCCCACGTAACCCATCGCCACCTCCATGGACGACACCGGCGCCGACAGCAGCTCGTAAATCGTGCCCGACCATTTCGGCATGTAGATGCCGAACGCGGAATTGGAGATGCTTTCATTGAGCAGCGACAGCATGATCAGGCCGGGAATGATGAAGGCGCCGTAGCTGATGCCGTCGATGTCGCCCATGCGCGAACCAATCGCCGCACCGAACACCACGAAGTACAGCGAGGTCGACAGCACCGGCGAGGCGATGGACTGGGTCAGCGTGCGGAAGGTGCGCGCCATCTCGAATCGATAGATGGCGCGGACAGCGTGCCAGTTCATGCGGCCTCCTTCAGGGCGGCCGGTTTGTCGGCATGCACCAGGCTCACGAAGATGTCTTCCAGCGAACTCTCGCTCGAGTGCAGGTCCTTGAAGTCGATGCCCAGTTCGGCCAGCTGTTTGAGCAGTGCCGCAATGCCAGTTTCCTCGCTCTGGGTGTCGAAGGTGTAGACCAGGGTGTGGCCCTCCCCCTCCAGCGCCAGCGGCAGCCCGGCCAGCGCCTGCGGCAGGTGCTGCAGCGGTGCCTGCAGCTGCAGGCGCAGCTGCTTCTTGCCGAGCTTGCGCATCAGCACCGCCTTGTCCTCGACCAGAATCAGCTCGCCCTTGCTGATCACGCCGATGCGGTCGGCCATTTCCTCGGCCTCCTCGATGTAGTGCGTGGTCAAAATGATGGTGACACCCTTGCTGCGCAGATCGCGCACCATTTGCCACATGTCGCGCCGCAGCTCCACGTCCACGCCCGCCGTGGGTTCGTCCAGGAAAAGAATGGTCGGCTCGTGCGACAGGGCCTTGGCGATCAGCACGCGGCGTTTCATGCCGCCCGACAGCGCCATGATCTTGCTGTCTTTCTTGTCCCACAGCGACAGGTCGCGCAGCACCTTCTCGATGTAGGCCGGATTCGGCGGCTTGCCGAACAGGCCCCGGCTGAAGTTCACGGTCGCCCACACGGTTTCAAACGCATCGGTCGACAGCTCCTGCGGCACCAGCCCGATCCTGGCGCGGGCGGCGCGGTAGTCGTGCACGATGTCATGCCCGTCGGCCGTCACCCGGCCCGAGCTGGCGCGCACGATGCCGCAGACGATGTTGATCAGCGTGGTCTTGCCGGCGCCGTTGGGCCCGAGCAGGGCAAAAATTTCGCCACGCCGAATGTCCAGGTTCACCGACTTGAGCGCGTGGAAGCCGGAGGCATAGGTCTTGGTGAGTTGCTGGATGGAAATGATGGGTGGCAAATCGGGCTTCCGTTTGATGTGGGCGCTGGTGAAGGTGCAGCGGCCCGCGTCACTGTAACCGGAACGCATGAAGGCTGCTCGCGCCGGGCCAGCGTCACAGGTAGCTGGTGATGGCAGGCGCCTGGGACCAGTTGTCGTGTTTGCCGTCCACATAGGTGATGGGGGCTGCGGCCAGTTCTTCGGGCGTCACATCTTCCAGGCAGCCCAGGTTCACGCCGTAGATGCTGTGGCCATCGGGGGTTTTGCCGATGCCGAAGGCGCGCACCCCGCAGTGTTTGCAGAAAAGGTGTTCGTTGCGCATCGTGTTGAACCGGTACTGGGTCAGCTCCGCCTGGCCCGACAGCAGCCGGAAATCTTCGGGCGCGACGATCGCCGGCCAGAAGCGGTTGCGCGAACAGATCGAGCAGTTGCAGCGGTAGGTACTGGCGCTCAAATCAATGTCGGCCTCAAAGCGGACCGCGCCACAGTGGCAGCTGCCATGAAAAGTCTTTTTCATCGGCGTTGTCAATGGTAAGTTGCCAAGGGTAAATGGTCAGGGCCTGGGATAGTTGAGCGCCGGGTACCAGTCGCTGCCGCGGCCTTCGGGCGTGCTGTCCAGAATGGTCCACAGCGGCATCAGGTCGGGCGCGCCGCGCGGGTCCTGGCCCGGGTCGGCGGTGGCCGCGCCCATCTCGCCGCTCCAGAAGTGTCGCAGGCTGCCGTCACGCCGCGTGAAGACGTTGAAGGCCGGCACGTCGGCGTCCTGCGCACTCACATAGTCGCGGGTGTAGTCGCCGCGCACATCCGAGTACAGCTGCAGGTGGCGCCAGCCGCGTTCTTTTTTGAAGGCCAGCAGGCGGGCGATCGGCGAGCGCGCCACCACCACCAGCGCGATGCGCTGCGCCACATCCTCGGCTTCGCCGTCCCAAGCCGACAGCAGCGAGGTGCACATCGGGCAGGGCTGCTTGCGTTGGGGTCCGAACATGTAGCTGTAGACGGCCAGCGTCTGCTTGCCTGCGAACAGTTCCGAAAAACGCACCGGGCCGTCCTCGCCCTCGAAGTCATAGTCCTTCGGCAGGACGCCGCCGGGCGGCAGTTCGCGCCGTTGCTGCGCCACGCGTTCGATGTGGCGCCTGAGCTCGATCTCCTCGGCCAGCAGCGCATCGCGTGCGCGCCGGTAGTCTGCGCTTTCATTGGGGAAGCGGACCCCGTTGTTCAGTGCCAGCTGTTTGGCCGGCTTCAGGGGCTGTGTTGCGTTCATGGCTGCACCTGTCGTTCAATCGCTGTTTTACTTCACCCGCCGGTAGGTGGCCGTCATGAAACGTTTCCAGCTGCCGTCGGCCTGGATCACCTGCGAGGCCAGCTCGTACGTGTCGGGTCCCTGCAAGGTGATGATGTCCTGGTAACGCACCAGCGTGCCGTCGCCGCTGAACGACGGGCCTTCCGTGTCCAGCGTCAGCACCTTGTCGGCCGCGTCCAGCGAGCCCGTGTAGTGCCACAGGTGCGTCATCATCGAACCGACAAAGGTGCCGACAAAGGCGCTTTTCTGCGGGTCGTACCCGAGTGTGATCAGCATGTGGGCCGGGCTGCCGTCGGGCATGCTGCCCTGGCTTTCGCACAGCACCCACAACTCGCCCAGGCGGCGCCCGGTTTGCTGGCCCGCGTGTTTCATGGCCGGCTGGCCCGGGCCCATGTCCGCCTCGCCTGCAAACGTCCATTCGCCCACCAGTTGCTGCAGCCAGCGGTGCTGGGCCAGCGCCGCCGCGGCGGCGCAGGGGTCTTGTTGTTCTGTACTGGACATGACAACCTGCCTTTCAGGGCATGGGCAGCGGGTTGATGACCATCCAGCCCACGCCGAAGCGGTCGGTCACCATGCCGAAGGACGAAGCGTAAAAGGTCTTGCCCAGCGGCATCTGCACCTGCCCGCCGTCGCTCAGCGCCTTGAACAGGCGCGCCGCCTCCGCGTCGGTGGGCGCGGTGAGCGTCAACGAAAAACCCTTGAACTCCGGCTTGCCGCCGAAAGTCATGCCGTCGGAGGCCATCACCTGCGTCTCGCCGATGCGCAGGTTGGAATGCATGATCTTGTCCTCCGAGCCCGGGGGGCACATGCCCGGCTGCTGTGGCTCGGGGTTCTCCTTGAAGCGCATCATCGCCGTCACTTCGGCGCCCAGCGCGGTTTTGTAAAACGTCAGGGCCTCTTCGCAGCGGCCGTCAAAAAACAGATAGGGTTGAACGAGCATGGTGATCTCCTTGGTTCGGTGAATCAGTGGATGACGGGGCGTTTGTGAGCGGGTCTGGCGACCCCCTACTTGGACCGTCCGTCGAAGTGCTGGACGGGAATGGCGGCAAGATCCACCCCTTCCAGGCAGCGGACATTGACCGCGGCCATGCGGTGTCCTTTGGGGTCCACACCCTCGCCATAGGCATGAATGCCGCATGTCTTGCAGAAGCGGTGTTCGATGACATGTTTGTTGAAGGTGTAGGTGGCCATGGCGTCTTCCGGCGTGAGGAGGCGCAGCTTCTCGCGCGGCACAAACCACATCAGCGCGCCCTTGCGGGTGCAGATGGAGCAGTTGCATTCCATGGCCCCGGTGAGTTCGCCTTCCACTTCAAACGCGACTTTGCCGCAGTGGCAGCTGCCCTGGTAGACCATGCTTCAGGCCTCCTCAAAAGCGTGCTGCAGGCGCTGCACGTCGATCTTGTGCATCTTCATCATGGCCTGCATGGCGGCCTTCGATTTGGCGCCATTTTTGTCCTGCAGCATCTCGCCCAGGGCGGAAGGAATGATTTGCCAGGACAGGCCGAACTTGTCGGTCACCCAGCCGCAGGGCTGGGGCTGCCCGCCTTCGGAGAGCTTGCCCCAGAGCTCATCGACTTCCTCCTGCGTCTTGCAGTCGACAAACAGCGAGATCGCCGGCGTGAAGCTGAAGTGTGGTCCGCCGTTGAAGGCGATCAGCTCCTGCCCCTCGATCTGGAAACTGGCGGACATCACCGTGCCCTTGGGTGCGGGACCGCCTTCGGCATACCGCCTGATCTCCCCTGTTTTCGAGTTTCTGAAGATGGAGGTGTAGAAGTTCATGGCTTCCTCAGCCTGGTCGTTGAACCACAGGAAGGGCGTGATTTTTTGCATGGGAATGCTCCTTGGAATCGCTGGCCAACCATTGCCTGCGTTATCAAACAGGGGTATCGTGACGATGTTGTGTACACCGTCCACAAAAGAATAGCAAAGATAATGGACGGCGTCCACATAAAAAGTAACAAACCATGACAGCCCTGTCCATCACGCCGCCGATCGCACCGCCGGCCCGCAGCACCTACCGCCATGGCGACCTGCGCCGCGCGCTGCTGGACGCCGGCATCGAGCTGGCGCGCGCGGGTGGGCCGGAAGCCGTGGTGCTGCGCGAGGCCACCCGCCGCGCGGGGGTGGCGCCCAACGCCGCCTACCGGCATTTCGCCAGCCGCCAGGCCCTGCTGCAGGCGGTGCGGGCGGCCGCGCTGTCGGCCGTGGCCCAGGCCATGGAGGCGGAGCTGGCCGCCGTGCCCGCCGGCTTGGGCCCGGCCGACCTGGCCCGCGCCAGCGTGCGCGCCGTCGGCACCGGCTACCTGCGCTTTGCCCAGACAGAGACCGGGCTGTTCCGCACCGCCTTTGCCGCCTCCGACGACATGAAGGGCGAAGCCCCGCGCGACCCCGACAAGGCCGGCCCGGGTGGCCTGAACCCGTTCGAGCTGCTGGGCGCCGCGCTCGACAAGCTGGTTGCCGCCGGCGTGATGCCGCCCGAGCGCCGACCCGGCGCCGAGTTCCTCGCCTGGTCCGCCGTGCACGGCCTGGCCATGCTGGTCATCGACGGCCCGCTGGGCCCGGTGATCGGCCCGCAAATGCAGCTGGTCGGCCAGCGCCTGCTCGACATGGTCGAAAAGGGGCTGTGAGCCGCCCTTGCACCTTTTCTTTCAAACCTGATGAAAATGGGTGACACCCGAACAGGAGTCACCCCATGCCCCAGTCCATGCCACTGCACATCGGAATCGTTGGCTGCTCCGCGGAAGGGGCGGCGCTGTGTTACCGCACCATTTGTGCCGAAGGCGCGCAGCTGCTCGGGCCCCACGCACACCCTGAAATTTCCATGCACACGCCCTCGCTCGCCGCGTACGTGCACTGCCTGGAGCGCGGCGACGTGAAAGGCGTGGGCGAGCTGATGCTGGACTCGGCCTACAAGCTCACAGCCGTTGGCGCCGACTTCCTGATCTGCCCCGACAACACCATCCACCAGGCCTTTGACTATGCCGCGCCGCGCTCGCCGCTGCCCTGGCTGCACATTGCCGAGGTGGTGGCGCACGAGGCCGTGCAGCGCGGTTTTCGCCGCATCGGCATACTCGGCACGCGCTGGCTGGTGGACAGCGCGGTCTACCCGGACAAGCTGGGCGCGCGCGGGCTGCAGTACCTGCGCCCGAACGATGCCGAGCGCGACGAACTGGGCCGCATCATCATGGACGAACTGGTGTGCGGCGTCCTCCGGCCCGAGGCCGTGGCGAGTTTCCAGCGCGTGATGGAAAGAATGAAAAGCGAAGGCTGCGACGCGGTGGTGCTGGGCTGCACCGAGATCCCGCTGATCATCAACGACGGCAACGCGCCGCTGCCCACGCTGGACTCCACGCGCCTGCTGGCGCGGGCGGCGCTGCAGCGTGCGGTGCACGGCACCGTTTAGGCATCAAATCGGCCCGCAGCCCAGTCAATACCTGCGCAAGCTGCTATCAAAAGAGAAGTCTCGGGCGATGTGACCCAGGCCGCGTACGGCAGCGGCCGCCGGCTCACAGCATTTTCTTGGGCACCAGGGCAATCGTCAGCCCCTTGGCCGTCACCGTGATGCTGCCGGGCTCCAGCCCCAGGCCGTCGGTCAGCATCAGGTCTTGCGGCTTGAGCTGGTGCAGCACCACTTCCTTCAGCGCCTGGCCGGCCAGGGTCGGGGCATACGCCTGCAGCAGCGACGCCGGGCCGGGCGCCATGTCGTCCAGGCGCAGGGCGTTGAGCCGTATCTGGTGTGCGCGCAGGGTCTGGTCGCTGGCCTCGTAACGCAGCGCAAAGTCCACGTCGAAGGTACCGGTCGAGGCGCGTGCCAGCGCCGGGCCGGCCGCGTCCACCACCATCTCGGTGCCCAGGCGGTTCAACTCGGGCAGCAGGCGCACGCGCGGCGCCTGCACATTCAGGTTCAGCAGGCTGCCCATTTCATAACGCCGCGGGAAGCGCTGCACCACGGCCTGCTGCAGCTGCTCGAGCGTCACCTTGTAGCCGGTTCCGCCGGGTGCGGCCGGTGTGGCGGCGCGCGCGGCACCGGCCAGGGCGATCCAGCCGGGCAAGGTCAACAACAGTCTGCGTTTCATCGGGCCTTCATGAAAAAGCGCATGCAGGCATGCAATCGGTCATTGTGCGCCGCGACGGTGCTGTCGCAGCGCATACCCGCCTTCCGAATGCGGTTGTCCGCCACATCCCGTTACGTGCAGACATCTGCTGCGTACAAGTCCACATACACACGACACCTGCCGCGCGTTCAATGCATCAACCCGGCTGCTGGTGGACGGGTGTCAGGACAGCTCATGAAAACGACTCTTTTGGTTTTGGCCGTGGCCGGCCTGTCCGGCTGCGCCGTCTATCCGGTGCCGGCTTACCCGACCTATGGCGGTGGCCCGCCCATGGTGGTGGAGCAGCCGGTGTACATCGAAGGCGTGTACCAGCGCCGCGGCTACAGCCACGACTACCCGCGGGGCTACAGCTGGCCCGCGCCTGTGGTGGTGGTGCCGGCTCCGGTGCCGCGCGCCCTTCCGCACGGACCGCCGCCACATGCGTCGCGCCACGGCCATGGCCACGGTGACCGGGATCAGGACCGTGATGGCGACGGCGCGCGTGACCGCTGGGACCGCTGGCCCAACGACCCGCGCCGCAGGTAGAAAGCTTGCCCTACCAGCCGAGGTTCGCGTACAGGCGGGCCAGGGTGGCGTCGTCGGGCACGCCGGAAGCCGGCAGCCCGGCACGCTGCTGGTACCTGAGCAGCGCCTTCTGCGTAGCCTCGCCGTACCAGCCATCCACAAAGCGCGCGCCGCCATAACCCAGCAGCATCAGCGCCAGCTGTACGTTGCGCATCGCGAGGTCGGGCAAAGGCCCAAGCTGGTAACGTTTGTGGGCCAGCGCCAGCTTCTCGTCGTAGCGGTTCTTCTGGAAATCCTGCCCGTTGTAGCTGAAGGCAAACTGCCCCCAGTCGGCGTTGCGCAGATGCCGCGCAAGATCGCCCTGCGCGATGAACCCCGCCATCGCATCAAGCTGCGCATCTTCTGAGGCCTGGCTGGCGTCCACCAGTGCCTCCACACGGGCAAAGCCGACCTTGCTGGCGTTGAAGCCCATCACCTGGCCCAGACCCCAGGACGTGCTTTTCAGCGCCGCCTCTCGGTCAAGTGCCATGGCCCGGGTGAGCCGCTCATACTGAAAAACGCCGCCATCCCCGTAGCCCCCCGCGCTGCGGTTGCTGATGTCGGGCGCCTGGCCATCGAAGTGGCCATGCGTGAGCCGGCTGAAGCAATGGCGCTCGAACAGGATTTTGGGTCGCCGATCCGGCAGGAAGCCGCAGCCACTGGTTTCCACCGTCAACACGGCCCAGAACGCAGGGGCCTCCACCCCCAGCCTGTCGAGCACCGTTTCGATGCCGTGTTGCGACAGCGGTGACGCCTTGCCTGTAAACATGAGCCGGTTTCCTTTCTGCCGCCGGCGATGCAGGAACGATGCGGTCCTGAAAAGGCGGGCGTGTGTTGGAGAGTTGTGATGCTCCCGTTTGTAGCGGACCGGCGGCGATTTGGCATCCCCCAAATGGAGGACACCATGCGCGGTGCAGCGGCAACAACACCCATGGGGCCGTGATGTTTTTTTCGCCACGCCACCCGTCCCGCCGCGCGCGCGTTCGGTCGCCGGTCAAGCATGAAACTGGCCACCAGCCCAGTGAACACGGGCGAAAGCAGCTATAACAACAGGAGTGTCAGAGCGCCGTTGCGGGAATCGGCCGACTGGCCCATCATTGGCAGCAAAGAGGCAAGCGCATGTTTTTCAGCCATTCCAACGAGATCTGGAGCCAGTGCCCCGAGCTGGTACCGGGCGCCATGTTTGTCCGGGGCATCAGCAGCAAGGCGGCGGTCGGCCCGCAGGTGGCGCGCTTCAGCGGCATTGCCGCGGCGCGGCTGGCCAGCGGCGGCGAAGGCGAGCTGCCCGAGATCAAGGCCTGGCGCCAGGTGTTCTCCAAGATGGGGCTCAAGCCCACCAAGTACCGCTGCGCGGCCGAGGCCTTGCTGCGCCGCCTGCGCAAGGAAGGCGCCCTGCCGCGGCTGCACCCGCTGGTGGACCTGTGCAACGCCGTCTCGGCGGCCTTTGCCATTCCGGTGGCCGTGTTCGACCTGGCCAAGGTGGTGGGCGACCTGCAGGTGCGCCACGCCACCGGCCTCGAGCATTACCAGACCTTCTCCGGCGAGCTTGAGCACCCCGACGCGCAGGAAGTGATTTTTGTCGACGAGGCCGACAACGCCCACGCGCGCCGCTGGACCAACCGGCAAAGCAGCCTGTCGGCCGTCAGCGCCGACACCAGCACGGTGCTGATCGTTGCCGAAGCCTTGCACGAGTCGGCCTGGGAAGACATGCGCACGCTGCTCGCCGCCCTCATGCACGAAGTGCCTTTGGCCTGGCCCGCCGCCACCGCCAAGGCCCGCGTGCTGACCCGGGCGGCCCCGCGCTTCGAGCTGCAGCCGACACCAGCCGCGCGCTGACAACCCGGCTGACGTCATGGCGGGCCTGCCCGCCCTCCATGACCTTTGTCTCCAGCAACGCCAGGTAAAGCGCACGTGCTGACTTGAAACAACATGTGTGTTGCGTCGTCGGGGTGGCCGCGCCACACGTTGTACACGGGATCATCATGACTTCATCTGGTCACACAACTAGCTCACTCAAAGGACTCTCATGAACAAATTACTCGCTACCCTGATCGCTACCCTCGTCACTGGCGCTGCATTTGCGCAAGCTGCCGCGCCCGCTACCCCAGCCGTGCCCGCGACGCCTGCGGTGGTCAAGGCAGAAGCCAAGGCCGACAAGTCTGTGGCAGCTGCTGTGAAAAGCGAAGCCAAGGTTGACGTCAAGGCCGACACCAAGGTTGAAAAGGCAGAAGTCAACGCTGCTCAAAAGAAGGCCAAGGCCGTGAAAAAGTCCGCCACGACCAAAGCCAAGGCACAAGCCAAGGTCGCCAAGGCCGACGCAGATGACAAAGCCAAGGCCACCGCCAAAGCTGAAAAAACCAGCGTGAATGCCGACGCCAAAGCCGACAAGACCATCATCAAGGCCGACGCCAAGGTGGAAACCGTCAAGGCCAACGCTGCAGCTGACAAAGCTACCGCCAAAGTCGAAACCGGCGCCGTCAAGGCAGAAGCCAAAGCCGACGTGAAAGCCGCCGGCAGCAAGTAATTGCTACGCAGCGGCTGCCAGCAGCCGCGCCAGCGAAAACAAAAAAGACAGGCATTGCCTGTCTTTTTTTATGGGCGTCTGAAGAGGGGTTGGCTGTCTGCGGGGCTGATCATTCAAGCGCCGCCAGCTTGACGAAGGCCCCTATGGCAGATGCAGGGCGAACGGGTCAGCCAGCAGTATTCAAGACAAATCGGCCGCCAGCCATTTTTTTACCTGCGCAAGCAGCTATTAAAACAGGAGCGTGCAGCGCGCCTAGCGCCCCACCACCGACCAGCCCGCCTTCAGGTTGGCCTTGTCGTTCTCATACTCCCAGGCCGTGCCGCAGCGGTCACAGCGGTACTTGGTGACGGTGACCAGCGCGCCGCCGCGCCGTTCCTGGCGGTTGGCGCCCTGCACCAGCTCCGGGTGGCCCGGGGCCTTGCGCCAGTTGCGCTGGATGCCGGCGCACGAGTCGCACAGCTCCATTTTTTTCAATTCGGTTTTTCGGTTCAGGTCGTCGGTCATGGTGGGGCTCTTGAGGTGGGGTGACGCCGGGCCGGTGCGTGCACAAGGCCGGGCGTGATGGGCTCCATTGTCGCGCCTTGGCCGGCCTGCATCAAATCTTCACGCCAAATCGGTCCCTGGCCCAAACGCTGGCTCCTGCGCTTGCATGGCGCAGAACCCTGGTGATGCCCGGTGTTTTTACATGGCGCTTCGTTCAAGCATGAAAGGCAGCACGATGCTTTCAATCACCCGGATCAGGCGGCGCTCTCCAGCCAGGTAAGGCTTGGCGCCCTCCAAAAGCTGCGCATTGTCGGCTGCGATCTCGTCCTCCAGGTTTTTCAGTGCATCGGGCAACCTCGCCCGCATGCTGCTCAGCTCCCGCAGGCAGACTTGTTCTGGAATCCCCAACGCGGCACCCGCCTTGATGAAAGAGTCGCGCGTGACCTCGCCAAACTTTGCAGCCCCAGGCAACGCAATCATCATGTCAAGCGCCGGCCAGATGGCCCTGTCTCCGGCCATGGCTGTCGTGTGGTACGCCGCAGTGCACAACATGTCGTACGGCGGCGACAGCTCAACGCCCTCCGCGCTCACCCTGAAGGAGATGTTCTTCAAGTGGTTGTCGTCGTTGCCGACCAGTACATTGAACATCAGCCAGCGATAAATTCCCAGGCGAGCCGCCGCCCTGTTGCGGCACAGCTCAATACATTGCGCCAGCGTCTTCAGACTGGCGGAGGTGTTCTTGAAATTCCGCGACTTGTTCAGGAGCTGGCAGGCATCGATGATGTGCAGCCGCTGGGTGCGGCCACGGGCATCCTGCATGCGGTCAAACCGCTCGATGATGTAAACCGGCTCGGGTACATACCGGCGATAGACCGCCGGTGGCGCCAGCCCCACCTTGCCAGCCAGCTTCAGTACCAGGTACTCGTTGATGACAGAAGACGGGTAGTCTTCGCCGGGATGGTTGGGCTTGAGGATGTGGGTGGACGGCTCTGCCCCGACGGGCTCGAAAAGCTGGCCATTCCGGTAGACCACCAGGAGCTTGGGTTGGGCGCCGGCCACCGACATGCGTTTGGGCGCACCACTGCTCAGGGAGACGCGGGCCATGTTGCGGATGCGCCCACTCAGCGCCTCGTCGGCAAGCGCCTGAAGTTCCCCCTCGGTGGGCGCCTGGGCCCCCGGCGGCAGCAGCACCAGTGAGCCGGCTGACTCCGCGCCCAGCCAGGCCAGCAGTGCGAAGGCGTCGTCGCCTTTCAGCCCCGCCTCTTTGATGACCGCCTCACGCAGCGCGCCCTCGGGGAGCAGGTTGTCAAAGTACCACTGGACCGGGCGAAGTGAGCCGCCGTCCCGGATCAAGCCCGGCTGACCTTCCACAGAACCCTGCCGGGGCAGCCCTGGCGCCAGGTCAAAACTGTCAGGGCCCGCAGCCCACGCGGTGTCGTATTCGAAAGTCCACAGGTCGTTGCCCTCGGAGATCCCGCCCACCAGCTGGCCGTTCAAAAAGGCGTTCAGAAACCGCATCAATCACGCTCCACCGGCTTGCTGGTTGGGCTGGCGGTGAGCTTGCCGCTTGCAGCCGCTTTTTCCTGAAGCCTGAAAAGCTCATCCTGTGCGTCGGACGGGATGTCGATGGAAACAGAGATGCCCATCTCACGCAGGAGCTTGATGACGCGGTCGAACTGGACCGTAGGTTTGCCGTGTTCCACGTCCGAGGCAAATTGCTTGCTGACGCCAGCGGTCGCCGCCATGTCGTCGATGCGGATGCCGCTGCTGCGCCGCACCGCCCGAAGTGCGCGGCCAAGCTCGGCAACAGACTGGATGGGGATCTTCATATAAATTCCTGTGAGCAAAGGAATTTAAGAAGAAAAAGGAGCTGTTGTCAACGTAATTCCTGCAGCCGAAGGAATTTTTGTCTTTTCTGCTGTTGCCGTGCTAAAAATCCTGCGTATGCAGGATTTTTATTGATAAATCCAATTTGAGGCCTCATGAATGCCTGCGGCCGAAGGTATTTTTACTCTCTACTTGTCACCAGTTAGCCATGCGGAAGTTTGAGGCCAAATCGGGCTCCAGCTCTTTTGACGCGGACGCAAGCAGCTATCAAAAAAAGAGCGCTACAGGCTCGCCAAGGCCTGCAGCCGCAGGTGTGCCGCGTCGCCCGCATCCACCGGCAACTGCTGTTTGGCGCGCAGGTAGTGGTTGGTGAACACGTCCAGGTAAGCCTCCAGCGTCTGCGCCGCCTGGGTGTCACCGGCCAGCTCCAGGCACAGCGCGCCGACCTCCGAGGTGCAGAAGTGCGCGTCGCGCTGCGAGCGGCGCAGGCGGTAGCGTGACAGCTGCTCGCTCTGCAGGCTCAGCACCGGCAGCTTGTCCAGGTAAGGGCTTTTGCGAAACATCTTGCGCGCCTCGGGCCAGGTCGCGTCCAGCAGCACAAACAGCGGTCGCTTCGCCGGCGTGCCGTCCAACGCTTCGGCGGGCAACAGTGCCGTCACCACCCGCTCCTGCGCCACAAACTCCCCCGGAAACACCAGATACGGCTGCCACTGCGGATCGGTCAGCAGCGCCAGCAGCCCGGGGTCGACCTCGGTGCGCGCCCAGCCAAAGGCAAAGGTGTCGGCCACCACATCGGCAATCAGCCAGCCGGTGTTGCTGGGCTTGAGTGGCTCGATGTCGGCCATGACCAGGCACACTCCCGCCCGCACAGCCACGGCCGGGCGCAAGGCGCACAGGCAGTGGCTGGGAACCAGCCGGCAACCGACGCAGCGCTCCCCGCGCGGGCCACCGCGCGCCAGAAAAGGTTTGGAGCTGCGCGCCAGGCGGGCGGCGCGCAGAAGGCTGACCGCATGAGGAAGGGCGTGAGGCGCTGGGGGCACGGGATTCATTCAGCGGCAGCTCGGCCTGCCCCAGCTTGACGGATCAGGCAGCAGGCCGGTGAATCACGCACAGCTTGTTGCCGTCCGGGTCGCGCAGGTAGGCCAGGTAAGGCTTGCCCGGGTGGGTTTCGCGCACGCCCGGTGGGTCTTCACAGGTGGTGCCGCCGTTCGCAACGCCGGCCGCATGGAAGGCGTCGCCCTGTTCCGCAGACTCCAGCTTGAAACCAATGGTGCTGCCGTTGCCATGGCAGGCCGGCTCGCCATTGATGGGCGTGGTGATGCCGAAGGTGCCACCGGGGCTGCGGTAGAAATAGCGGTTCTTGTTGGCGACGCCGGGCGCGATGCCCAGGGTGCCGAGCACCGCGTCATAAAACTTCTTCGAGGCTTCGAGGTCGCTGACGCCGACCATGACATGACTGAACATTGATGTTGTCTCCGTGAGGTGCCTGATGTAGGCGAAAGGTATCGGGCGATGGTAATGGATGGGCCACCGTTAGGCAAAAAGTTCTTCTGCAGGTTTGCGCATCAACTTCCAAGGCCTGGCGTGTGCAGGTGCAGCATGCTGCGATGCCGGAATGTATAGAAGGCATCGGCCATGAAGTGGGACAAGTAGACAAGGGGCACGGAGGTGTTGTGCAACAAAGACATTTGCGTCAACGAGTGTTCGTCGGCGCTCGATGCCAGGGCCGGTGTGTCCTTTACACGCCTAAACTGCTCAGGTCACAAATCGTATAACTATTCTTTGGGGGGACCTTATGACAAACTCGTTGATAAACCGCTGTGCGTGCCTGGCCGTCTTGTTCGGCGCGCTGCTGCTCACTGGCTGCGCCACCAGATTCGAGAAGCAGGCTTTTAACAGTGAAGCCTCTTCTGGAATCAGGAAAATTGCCGTTCAGCAGTGGGATGACCAGGACGAGTATCCTGCCCGCGTCGTCAATCACCCGGGCATGAGTTTCGGGTTGATCGGTGCAGCCATCATGGCCGCCGATACCGCCAACAAAACCAAAAAACTCAACGACCTCCTGGACCCCAGGAAAACAAAAATCAACTCCGACTTCTATGCAAAAGCCCTGCCGGGCCTGCGGCAGCTCGGGTATGAAGTCGTCGCCGTGCCGTTAAAACGCGGCGTCAATCCAGCGGCCGTGAAAGAAACCGAGCGCGTGACGACAGGGCAGGACGCGTTTCTGCAGTTGAACATCGAGGCGGCGTATCTTGCAGCAGGCGCATCGACCGCGTACTTTCCTTTTGTGGTCATGACCGCAGAGCTCAATGACAGCAAATCCAAGGCTCTTTTGTACAGAGAGGTCTACCACTACGGTTACAACGCCGGCGACAAGGATGTCGTGCATATTGAAGCCGCAGCCGACTGCAAATTCAGTGACATCGACAAACTGGTGGCCGACATCGAAAAAACCAGATCCTGCCTGACGGCCAGTGTCGACATTCTGGTCAAGCAGATCGTGGCTGACCTGAAAAAGTAAGTTCGCCCACTGACGCCTCAACACATGCGCCATCTCTTCATCCGTCTGGCGGCGGCAGGTTGCCTGGCCGCTGTTCATCTGGTGGGCAACGCGCAAGACCCTGCGCCGCTTGCCACCCAGAACGCGGCCCCCGCCGCGCAAGGCACGGCGCCCTGTTGCCAGCAATTGAAGACGCTGGCCAGGGTGCCCCTTCCGCTTGAAAAAACCGAGTTGAGGCTGGACGAAAAATCCCCTGCTCATGACTTTGGACAAGGCGCACAGGCGTTGTTGTTGCTGGAGCTTCCGGCCTACACGAAGACATATACCGTCAGCATCGCCAGCCTTCCCCAGGCTGGCGGCGCGGGTAACGCCAACGAACTCACGCACGTCGCCATGCGCATTGAAACGCTGGATGCGGACTTTTCGCCCCTCAGGGTGTACCCCCACACCGGCATGAAGAAGCGCGGCCATGGGTATGAGAAGACGATCTTCATCAACCCCTCCAACCAGAACGAACGCTACCTGCTGATTTACGGGGCCTTGAACCTCGAGCCTGCACAGGTCACCGTGTCCAGGACCGATGTCGTGTTTGTCGGCACGGGCTTCTTCATTGGCGGCATCGACAACGCCTTCACGCTGAGGGCCACCAGCAGCGGCGTGCTTCAGGTTGAAGCCAAGGGCCTGCAACCCGCGAAACCATAAGCTGCGAGTGCGCGCGGCGTCACGGCGCCCCTGCGCTCGCCGGGGTCAGCCGGCCGCCGGGTCAAGCGCCCGGCCGGTGCAAGGCGCAGCGCTTGTTGCCATTGGGGAAGCTGGACGGCTCTCAGCCGTGCTCAGCGGCTGTCCACGCATTCAAGTTCAAACAGCGGCACATCGAGCTGGCGGCTCAGCCACACGCCGCCGCCAATTTCGGTCAGGCCCTCGCGCAGGCCGCGCCGGTACAGCTGCGCCGGGTGGCGATGCAGGCGTGGGTCGGCCAGTTCGTCGTCGATGACGTCGCGCTCGTAGTCTTCGCGCGTGGCGGCCTCCACATACAGCGCGCCCCGGCACAAGCGGCCCAGGTTGTGCAGGGCCCGCTTCAGGTCGGGCGCGCTCAGGTAGGGCAGCACGGCCTGGCAGATCACCAGGTCGAACGGCTCGGCAGAAGCGTAGTCCACCACCGACCCACGCTCCCAGCCAAACCGTTCGCACAGGTACGCGCTGTACTCCACGCCCTGGTAACTCGCATCAGGAAAGTGCTTGGCCACAATCTCGCGCCACACGCCAATGCCGCAGCCCATGTCCAGCACCCGCTTCACGGGCACGCGCAGGTACTTGAGGTAGCTGCACACAAAGGTGCCCAGGCGCTCGACATGCGCCGGGTCCACCACGCCGGTCTTCTCGTCAAAGTAATAGCGCTGGTAGTACGCTTCATCGAACCATTGATCACTTGCAGATTTCATGCGCTTCGCTCTTCTTTCTTCTGCAGTCCGTCAGCATGCTGCGCGACGGCAACAGCGCACGAGGCGTACGGCAATGTTTCAGGGAACATGAGGCAAGGCCCCAGGTGCATGCCATGGAGTATGGCGCAGGGGGAAGAAATGGCGGGTTCGTGGGTGCGGCTTGGGATGGTGAGGCCCTCACGCTGACGTCACTGTTCAGGCGGCGCAGCCGTGAAGCCGATGGTGCTCATTGCCGTGGCAAGCCGGCTCGCCTTCGAGAGGCGTGGTGATCGCGACGCTACCCGTTGGGCTGCGATGGAAATAGCGGTTCTTGTTCGCCGTGCCCGGGGCGATGCTTAACGTGTCGACCAGTGCGTCATAAAACTTCTTCGAGGCCTCAAGGTCATTCACACCAAGAACCACATGACGGAACATTGCTTCCTCCGTGGGCCGCCCGGGGATGGGCCAAAGGGATCGGGGGATGGTAATGGATGGTTGGTCACTGAAGCGAGGCCGCTGTCGGTTTGCGCTGGGAGCTTAGTCGGTAGACGATATGGATGATGAGCAGCAGTGGCGGTCGAAAAAATCTCATCTGAATTGAGGATGTGAATAGGGATTAACTGTGCCACCATCTCACGGCAAATCGACAAAGCCTTATCCACCAAGTAATTCCTAGTTGCCCAAATGCAAACACATGCAGGCGGTGCAATTCATGACATCAAGGAAAGTTATGCCAACTCAATTAGATCAATTTTGTTTGCCTTTAAGTGCCATATGCAGGTCGATGGCCGATTGGAAAGACTTTTCAGCAATTGCAGGAACCGCAGTGGCGGTAGTGACCGCAGGGGTCGCCCTTTGGAAGACCTTTACGGAGATAAGAAAGAATCGTGAGCAACGAGAGGCCGAACTTCGACTGAAAAGGACAGAGTTCACTTTAGCTCAGCATCGCAGACTTTTCGATGATCCTGTCTTATCAAAGGTGCTTCGTTTAATTGATGGAGATTCATCTGCGCTGGCCGATCCAAGCATGTGGGACCCAAAGCGGAAGTACCTAACCTTTATTGAAGAGCTCTGCTTGCTAATTAAGGCCGGATACATCAAAAAAAATGTTGCGCTTTATCTATTTGGGTACTATGCGGAAGCAGCATTCGGTGGAAAGAACTTTAGAACTGGGATGGCGTGGGAGGCGCGTTATTGGGGGTTGTTCTTTGGATTTGCCGAAGAGGCAAGGGAATTCTTGAGGCAAGCGGCAGATGGAAAGCCTATAAATTTCGAAGAGATGGGGATCTAATGAAGCCAATTCTTACCCTGTTGGAGGGGAAGTGGTTTGCAAACAGACACGTTTCAACGAGAGACCTCTTTGTTCCGCTTTTCTCCGTGTGGACGAGAAATCCTCTGGAAACTTGCCACCACGAGCAATTTACAAATGAACAGGCATTTCGATCGGCAGTCAAATACGCATTTCAAAATCATCGGGCGTCAACAATTTACATTGGCGCACATGGAGATAGCAGAAAAATTCATGGATTTCATGAAAACGGCATATCTGTCACGGTGATTAAGAACGCAATCTGCAAACAGCCTCCGGGCACAAAACGAGGAATCTATTTCGGCGCTTGCAACTTTGTGACCGCCCGGAACGCAGAGGTACTCCTTAAAAATTGCGATAGATTGTCTTGGGTGGCTGGATACGACGCATCGGTCAATTGGACAGACTCCGGCATTCTTGACCTTTACTTTTTTCGTCACCTTCTCTTTCCAACTCCAGGGCGTGGCAACCTCAGACCCGCGACACCAAAGCGTCGACTCGAGCACGCGGTCGCGAAAGTTCAGGACGATTTGGGGCCCCTTGCAACCAGGCTGAAATTTAAAGTCTACACACGCAAACACGGCGGCGGTGTAATAGAACTCATGAGCAATGACATCGAAGAAATATAGGCCGTCATCGACTTAGCAATAGACATAGACCATGTAACGTTTTCAGCCGATGAAGCCGTGCTCTAGTCCTCATCGACAGAAATGCTTCTGAATTGTTCAAGCGCTTCGATTAGCTCTCTAAGATCTGTCGGAATTTCATGGACCCCAAACATAGAAGCTACTTGTACGTCGCTAACTGAAACTTGCACCAGCTCTTGAATCTTTGTGTTCAATCTGGCTAACATCTCTTTCCCAGGAAGAAGCGCCAATCTAGCCTGCGGGATATTCCATGCAATCTCGAATTCTTCGATAGCCTTTTTATTAATTGTTGCGGGATCTAGATTCGGCTGAATTTTCTTGGCGATGTCTAGATTGCGCGCTAAAACTTGCGATAGCACGCTGCTCTTGACCTCTGACGCGATGTCATCAAGAAAACCTGCAATGTCGGGACATTCGAGTAGATCAGTGCCGATACGGCGAGCACGTTCAGCGAGCCTAGACTTCACCGCTCTTGTCAGTACACTGACATTTAATAAGTAGTTTTCAATTTCTTTGCATTTGTGGACATATAGAAATGCGGCGTGCTTTTTTAGCTCTGCTTCTACTTGTTTAACTTCGTCTTTCGATCGATAGTCTCGATCCAATACAACAGCTCTAGCCATTTTAGAACCAATAGTTAACTCGATACCCTTGGCCAGGTCCTCCATTCTTCTGGGGTTGAATCCATCTAACTTAACTAACGCAAAGTCAGTTCGATTTGCCAATCTATCAAACCCCATGGTTCTCGCAAAACGAGCTAATACATCGAAATCTAGACCCTCAACAAAAATGATGCGTCGAGTTTTTGCAATTTGAGTCAGCGTTGGATTGAGATTGGATCCGAGCACAGAAAAGACACGCTTTATTTGGCTAGCATCCTTGACTCTAGACGCGGATTTTCGCTTCTTATTGATTGTTAACAGGCTACCCGGGTCAGTCTCAGAAATAATCTCGGTTGAATGCGTCGCGATCAAGATATCCGGCCCGAGATCTCGCAAGAGTGCGACTAGCTGTCGTTGGAGATCCGCATGAAGGTATATGTCTGGCTCATCAATGACGAGGAGTCCTGCGCCGGACGACTTCACTATGTGCGTGAGCATTTGACACCATACTTGGAAGCCGTATCCTGCCCAGCATATTTCTCGAGGAAATCTTTCTTCTGGGCAGAACATCTTTAACACCCTGGATTGCGGAGTATTGCCGGGCTGGATTTCAGGCTTCTCAATATCCATGCCGGGCCAGGTGCTCTGAATGAGCGCTCTAAACTGATCAAATTGATCGGGATAGTGATGCCAGATATTTCTAAAATTTCTCGATGCTCCACTCGTCATTAATGCTCGCCTAGCGGCCTCTTCTTGGTAGAGTAATTCGTTCTGCTCTACCGGGCCGAGAATCGGGACGAAGCCGACGCTCACATCAAATTTCTGCTTGAAGGTTGTTGGTGTATTCGCTCTGTCGCCGTATGAGTCTGGAAGGAGAAAACATGCGCCTTGCTCAGGAAAATGCAGAATTAACCTGTTTCCATTTGACAATCGAAAGGTTACTTCTGCAGGCTCAGAATCATCGTAGTCATGAAAAATATTCTCTGCCGATATTGGCAAATCTGCGATGTTGAATCTGTGTCCCCAACGTCGTATTCCATTGGCGTGGACTTGTTCCGCGTTACGGGAGCGGGCTCGACGGAGACCTTCGGCTAGTATTCTAAAAACCCCAATAATTGTCGACTTTCCTGCGTTGTTTGGCCCAACTAAAACATTGAAGTCTTGCAAGCTTATCTGGAAGCTATGAAACGCTTTGTATCGTTTGAAGTGAACGGAGGTAATGCGAGTTGAAGCCATAACTGCCGGTTGCTCAATAAGTAAGTTTATCTATTCGAAATTTATGGGATCAAGGACGGATATTTTGACGACCATTAATTGCTGTTCAAGTCGAAGCTCTATTAAAAAAGATTACAAGCGATTGCCGAACATACAAAAATTGAGCGTTGTTCATGGCGAAGCCGGCGCATCTTTAACTAGCTATAGCCAGCATTTCATTCTTTCAATATTGGCAACACCGTCAACAATGCCCGGTTCAGTGTACGAATTGATACATCATGGCCTTCAAAACACAACAGCGATAGAGTGACTACGTTATTCCGGGGACTTCATCACCGCGAAATTGCGTAGATTCCCTAGGGTAAATAAATCACAAAATTCAGAGTGAGCCGAGACTTGACGCGATATCTACCGACTGGGGTTGCGATGCGCGTCAAGTCCCACTGGTTCAACCAGACCTATGCCCCGATGCCGCCCGAGGCATTGGGGGGTGAGCGGCTTCAGGTATCGTCGTCCCATCTTTCCAACCTTCAGGCTCTCCCTTGCCAGACGCCATCCACTTCTACGAACCCCGCCACGGCCACGGCTTGCCGCATGACCCGTTCAACGCCATCGTCGGGCCGCGGCCGATTGGCTGGATCTCGTCGCACAACGCGGCCGGGGCGCTGAACCTGGCGCCTTACAGCTTTTTCAACGCCTTCAACTACGTGCCGCCCATCGTGGGTTTCGCCAGCATTGGCTACAAGGACACGGTGCGCAACATCGAGGCCACCGGCGAGTTTGTGTGGAACCTCACTACGCGCGCGCTGGCCGAGCAAATGAACCAGACCTGCGCCGCGGTGCCGCCCGAGGTCAATGAGTTCGAGCTGGCCGGCCTCACGCCCGCGCCCTCGCGCGTGGTGGCGGTGCCGCGTGTGCTCGAGAGCCCGGTCTCGTTTGAATGCCGGCGCACGCAGGTGCTGCAGCTTGAAGGGGTGGACGGCAGTAAGATTGACACCTGGCTCGTGCTGGGCGAGGTGGTGGCGGTGCACATTGCCAGGGCGCTGCTGAAAGATGGCGTGTACGACACGGCCAACGCCGGCCATGTGCTGCGCGGCGGCGGGCCGGGCGACTACTTCACCGTGGGGCCCGAGCAGTTGTTCCGCATGTACCGGCCGCGCTAGCGTTGACCGTTCGGACGCACCGGCACAGCGCCTAATCCGGTTTGATGTTCCCGTCCCGGATCACCTTGGTCCACTTGGCGCTTTCGGTGCGCAGTGCCACGGTGGCTTCCTGCGGCGTGCTGTAGGTCGCGATCACGCCCTGGGCCAGCAGTGATTCCTTCACGTCTGGCAGGGTCAGGATGGATTTCAGCGCGTCGTTGAGCCTGGTGACGATGGCGGCAGGGGTGCCGGCCGGCGCGGCAATGCCGAACATCGAGCTGACCTCAAAACCTTTCAGGCCGGCTTCGGTGGCAGTCGGCACTTCCGGCAGGGTGGCGATGCGCTGGGCGGACGCGGCGGCAATCGCGCGCAGTTTGCCGGCCTTGATGTGGCTTTGCGCGGCCGGCGCGGTCTCGATCATGCTGTCAACCTGGCCGCCCATCAGGTCGGTCATGGCGGGGCCGCTTCCCTTGTAGGGCACGTGCAGCATCTGCACGCCGGCGGCGCGCTGGAACATTTCGCCGGCCAGGTGCTGCGGCGAGCCATTGCCGGCGGACGCAAAGCTCAGCGGCGCGGACCGGGATTTGGCCAGGGCAATGAATTCAGCCAGGGTGTTGGCCTTGATCGACGGGTTGACCACAAACACCAGCGGCACGGTGCCGACGATCGCGACGGGCGCGAAACTCTTGTCCATGTCAAAGGTGGCCACCTTCGGGTTCAGCGCCGCGCTGATCGAGTGGCTGGTCATGGCGCCCATGAGCAGGGTGTAGCCGTCGGCCGGCGCGGCTGCCACGGCCGCTGCGCCTATGCTGCCGGCCGCGCCGGCGCGGTTGTCGACAACGACCTGTTGCCCCAGGGCGACCGACAGCTTTTGCGCCATCACCCGTCCAATCACGTCGGTTGCGCCGCCGGGCGGATAGGGCACCACCAGCTTGATCACCTTGTTCGGGTAGTCCTGGGCTAGGACCGGGCCGGTCATGCCAAGCACGGCAGCGGCGGCCATGCCGGCCAGCAGGGCGCGCCGGGCAAGGGATTTTTCAAGAGGAAAAGGGCGCAATTTCAAGGGTGTCTCCTGGTGGTTTCAAACCGGTGCGTCGTGAAAAAAAGCCGGCGAATTTTTTAGATTTTTGATCAGGCTCGCCTGTCGACGCTTGCATCTTATGATCTATCACTTTACCGCACTGCCTGTCGCGGGCCACTGAATCAACATGACCACCCCTACCTCTTCCAACAGCGCTGCGTCTCATTCCACCACGCCTGAGGATGCCGAATTCGGCATATCGCGGGGCTTGACCAATTACGGCGACAAGGGTTTCTCGCTGTTTCTGCGCAAGGCCTTCATCAAGGGCGCGGGTTATACCGACAGCGCGCTCGAGCGCCCGGTGATCGGCATTGCCAACACCGGCAGCGCCTACAACCCGTGCCACGGCAACGCGCCGCAACTGATCGAGGCGGTCAAGCGCGGCATCATGCTGGCCGGCGGCTTGCCGATGGATTTCCCGACGATCTCGGTGCATGAAAGCTTTTCGCAGCCCACCAGCATGTACCTGCGCAACCTCATGTCGATGGACACCGAGGAAATGATTCGCGCGCAGCCAATGGACGCGGTGGTGCTGATCGGCGGCTGCGACAAGACGGTGCCGGCGCAGCTGATGGGCGCGGCCTCGGCGGGCATTCCCGCGATCCAGCTGGTGACCGGCTCCATGCTGACCGGCTCGCACCGCTCCGAACGCGTGGGCGCCTGCACCGATTGCCGCCGCTACTGGGGCAAGTTCCGCGCGGACGAAATCGACGCCGAGGAAATTAGCGCGGTCAACAACCAGCTGGTGGCCAGCGTGGGCACCTGCTCGGTCATGGGAACCGCCAGCACCATGGCATGCATTGCGGAAGCCCTGGGCATCATGGTGCCGGGCGGCGCGTCGGCCCCGGCCGTGACCGCCGACCGGATCCGCATTGCCGAGGAAACCGGCACGCTGGCGGTGCAGATGGCCAAAACCGGCATGACGATTGACCGCATCCTGACGGCCAAGGCGTTTGAAAACGCGATGCGCGTGCTGCTGGCGATTGGCGGATCGACCAACGGCATTGTTCACCTGACGGCGATTGCCGGCCGCCTCGGCTTTGAGGTGGACCTGAAGGCGCTCGATCAAATGAGCCGGGAAACGCCGGTGCTGGTTGACCTGAAGCCCTCGGGCCAGCATTACATGGAGGATTTTCACAAGGCCGGCGGCATGGCGTCGCTGCTGCGCGAACTCAAGCCGCTGCTGCACCTCGATGCCCTGACCGTGACCGGCAGAACGCTGGGCGAAGAGCTTGAGCGCGCCGGCCCCGGCTTTGCGCAGGACGTGGTGCGGCCTTTCTCCAACCCGATCTACCCGCAGGGCGGCATCGCGGTGCTGCAGGGCAACCTCGCGCCCGGCGGCGCCATCATCAAGCAGTCGGCGGCGGCGCCGGCGCTGATGGAGCATGAGGGCCGCGTGGTGGTGTTCGAGAACGCGCACGACATGGCGCTGCGCATTGACGCGCCCGACCTCGACGTCACCGCGGACGATATCCTGGTGCTGAAAAACATCGGCCCGACCGGCGCGCCGGGCATGCCCGAAGCCGGCTACCTGCCGATTCCCATGAAGCTGGCGCGCGCCGGCGTCAAGGACATGGTGCGCATTTCCGATGGCCGCATGAGCGGTACCGCGGCCGGCACCATCGTGCTGCACGTCACGCCCGAGGCCGCCATCGGCGGACCGCTGGCGCATGTGCGCAGCGGTGACCGCATCCGCCTCAGCGTGGCCAGGCGCGAACTGAGCCTGCTGGTATCGGACGAGGAGCTGGCCGCGCGCGCGGCGGCCTGCCCGGTCACGCGGCCGAGCGCCGAACGCGGCTACCACAAGCTTTTCCTGCAGACCGTGACCCAGGCCGACCAGGGCGTGGATTTCGACTTCCTGCGTGCAACGACCATTCGCCAGACCATCCCCGGGGCCAAGTAGGCCGCTGGGTGAGCGCCGGGGAACTGCAGGAGTCATGCCCCGCAGTTGTTTGACTGGCGCTCGTCTTTAGTCTTCGGTCTTCAGTCGTCAGTCTTCAATCTGCGGCAGTTCCGCCTTCAGCAGGCGCAGGCCGGCCCTCAGCAGATCGTCATAACGCTTGCGTTCGGCGGCAATGGCCTCCGGGGTCCACGGAAAAAAACCTTCGCCGGTTTTCATGCCCAGCCTGCCGCTGGCCACGCGCTCGGACAAGGCCCGGGCCGGCTCGGTCGTGGCGGCCAGCGACGGGTACATCGTTGCCGCGGCCGCGCAGTGCACGTCGATCCCGGCATGGTCGCGTTGCAGCACCGGGCCGGCCGCCAGAAAGCGGAAGCCAAAGCCAAAGCGCACGGCCGCATCGACATCTTCCGGCGTGGCCACGCCGGCATCGATCATGGCAAACGCTTCGCGCGCCAGCGCGTGCTGCAGCCGGTTGGCGAGAAACCCCGGCAGGTCCTTGCGCACCAGCACTGGCACCATGCCGCAGCCACGCATGAAGGCCGACAAGGCATCGGCCAGGGGGGCGGCCGACTCCTTGCCGAGCACGACTTCCACCAGCGGCACGAGATGCGCCGGCATGAAAAAATGCAGGCCGAGCATGCGCTGCGCGGTCGCCAGGCCTTCGGCAATGGCGGAGATCGGAAAGCTCGAGCTGTTGCTGCACAGCAGCGCATCCGGGCGGGCGCGCTGGACCAGCTCGGCGAACAGCGCCTGCTTGGGCGCGAGTTTCTCGGGGATGCATTCGATGACGAGGTCGATCGAGGGCCAGTCCACCTCGTCCAGCGAGGCGCAGGCGGAGAGCCGCTCGCGCCTGTGGCCGGCTTCCAGGGCAAGCAGTCCGTTGGTGAAATAGGCGTCGAGCCCCTGCCGGCGGGCATCACCGGGTTCCACGACGATGCAGCGGCAGCCGGCGCGCGCCAGCACCAGGGCAACGTCGGCGCCCATGGTTCCGCCGCCGACGACCAGCGCGCATGCGCGGGAAGGTTTGGGCAGTCCGTTGGACGGGGCGGCAAGCGGTAAGGCGTTGTTGTTGTTGTTGTTGTTGGCGTTGAGGGTAGTCATGAGTGGCAAGGTAAAAAAGAAAAAAAACAGGCTGGCGAAACGGTCACGGCGGACAGGCGTGCCGGTCAGGCCGCAGGGGCTCAAGGCATGCATTACACCGCGCTGATGCCTCCATCCACGGCGATGCTTTGACCGGTGATGTGACGCGACGCTTCGGACGCGAGAAACACCACCACGCCCTTGAGGTCGTCGTCGCCGCCGATGCGGTGCAGGGGTGCGCGCGCAATCACCGTTTCCGCGACCTTTTCCAGCAGCCCGGCGGACATCCTGGAGGGAAAGAACCCCGGGCAAATCGCGTTCACGTTGATGTTGTACTTGCCCCATTCGGACGCCAGCGCGCGCGTGAAATTGACGGCGGCGCCTTTGGAGGTGTGATAGGCGATGGTGCTGACGTTGGTGGCACTGCCGCGCAGGCCAGCGACGGAGGCGATGTTGATGATCTTGCCGGCTTTGCGCGGAATCATGCAGCGGCGCGCCACTTCCCGCGACAGGAAAAAGAGGGCGTCCACATTCAGGCCCAGCACCTTGTGCCAGGCCTCGTCCGGGTAGTCTTCCGCGGGAGCGCTCCAGGTGGCGCCGGCGTTGTTGACGAGAATGTCGATGCTGCCGAAGCGTTGCAGCACCTGGTCGACCATGGCGGGGATCTGCTCGGTTTTTGACAGGTCATTGACAAGGGTCAGGACCTCGATGTTCATTTTTTCGAGATGTGTCTTCGCCTCGGCCAGCTCCTCGGCCTTGCGCGCCGTGATCGCCAGCCGGCAACCCATTTCACCCAAAGCCTGCGCCATCTGCAGGCCCAGCCCGCGCGAACCGCCGGTGATCAGTGCGACTTTTCCATCCAGCTTGAACAATTCTTTCACGTTCATCTTGCCGTCTCCTAATCCAAGAATGACCGGCGCGCCGGCTCGCCCGTCCATGCGCCCCCACCCTTTGCACATCCTCTTGCGCCCGAGCGCTGCGCACAGGACATCCGGCCAGCAGGCTCAGCCGCGCTGACTCTGGACAGGAACGCAAAAGCGTCTGCACGCCGGGGCGCGAAAAATCAGTTGGTGGATTTACAGGCCTGGCATGAAGGGCTACGATGGCCCGAGTTTTCGTGACGCACCGTATGTGTACATATTAACGACAAATACAGGAGACCTCGCCCATGCCAAGCCAGTCACTCAAGTCACTCCCGCGGATAGCCGCTCTCCTGGGCCTGCTGCTCAGCCTGCTGCTGCCCCCGGCCCAGGCCCAGACCGGCGCCTGGCCGACCATGCCCGTCAAGATTGTGGTGACCTTTCCGCCGGGCGGCGCGCCGGACACGCTGGCGCGCATACTGGCCGACAAATGGGGGCAATCGCTGGGGCAGGTGTTCACGGTGGACAACAAGCCCGGCGCGGGCGGCAACATCGGTTCTGACTTTGTGGCCAAAAGCGCCGGCGACGGCAACACCCTGCTGATTGCCACGGTGGGCACCCACGCCATCAACCCCGCGCTGTACGCCAGCATGCCGTACAACCACATCAAGGACTTCACGCCCATCAGCTTCCTGGCGGCCACGCCCAATTTGCTGGTGGTCAACAACGCGGTGCCGGCCAAAAACGTCAAGGAGCTGATCGCGCTGGCCGGCAAGACGCCGCTGACCTTTGGTTCCTCGGGCAGCGGCACCTCGATCCACCTCTCGGGCGAGCTGTTCAACACGCTGGCCGGGGTCAAGATGCAGCACATCCCCTACAAGGGACGCGCGCAGGCCGTGCCCGACCTGCTGGGCGGGCGCATCACCATGATTTTCGACAACATGCCTTCGGCCCTGCCGCTGGTCAAGTCGGGCGATGTGCGCGCCCTGGCCGTGACCAGCGCCACCCGCTCGGCGGCCGCGCCGAACATCCCCACGATGGCCGAGGCCGGCCTGCCGGGCTTTGAAGCCTCGTCCTGGTTCGCGCTGATGGCGCCGGCCGGTCTGCCCAAGGGTGTGCTGGCCCGCATCAACGCGGAGACCCTGCGGGTGATGGCCATGCCCGATGTGAAGGAAAAACTCGCGCTGCTGGGCCTGGACCTGGCCCCGGGCAGCCCGGAGGCGCTGGCCAGCCACATCCAGAGCGAAACCATCAAGTGGGCCAAGGTGGTCAAGGACTCCGGCGCCAAGCTCGATTAAAGTCAGCTCACCGTCACCTCACCCACTTTTTGAACCCGCCCCATGAACATGAACATTGCCTCCCTCAAAGAAGTCGTCAGCGCCGAAGAATGGCAGCTGCGCGTGGACCTGGCCGCCTGCTACCGGCTGGTGGCGCTCTACGGCTGGAGCGACCTGGTCTTTACCCACATCAGCGCGCGGGTGCCGGGGCCGGAGCACCACTTCCTGATCAACCCCTACGGCCTGATGTTTGACGAGATCACCGCATCGTCGCTGGTCAAGGTGGACCAGGCATGCAACAAGGTGATTGACTCGCCCTACCCGGTGAACCCGGCTGGCTTTGTGATTCACAGCGCGGTGCACGAGGCGCGGCACGACATGCAGTGTGTGCTGCACACCCACACCCGCGCGGGCGTGGCCGTCAGCGCGCAGAAGTGCGGCATCTTGCCGATCTCGCAGCAGTCGGCCTTTGTGCTGGCCTCGCTCGGCTACCACGACTACGAAGGCGTGGCCTTCCGCGACGACGAGAAGCCGCGCCTGCAGAAAGACCTGGGCACCGCGCGGCACCTGGTGCTGCGCAACCATGGCCTGCTGACAGTGGGCGAAACGATTGCCGACGCCTTCATGAACATGTACCGCTTTGAAAGCACCTGCCAGATCCAGCTCAGCGCACAGGCCGGTGGCGAGCTGATTCATTTCCCCGAGGAAATCTACAGCGGCGACGACCGCGCCGCCACATATGTGCGCGGCGGCGGCATGGGCGGCCCCTTTGTCTGGCCGGCGCTGCTGCGCAAGCTGGACCGCCTGGACACCAGCTACCAGCACTGAGCGGGGCGGGCCTGGCCAGCCGGGGTGGCCGCGCTGAGTTTGATATCAGAAGAGGCTGCAGCCCTTTAACTGCGTACGCAAGCTGCTATAAAAATAGTATTTTTTGCTGCTTCAGCCGTGTTTCGGCGGCCCCGGTAGCACCGTGAACGCCAGCGCGCCGAGCGCCAGCAGCGCGGCAATGCTGGCCAGCACGGCGGTGAACGGCTCCACGCCATGGGCCGAGGCCACCGAGGCCACCACGCCGGTGAACCACTGCATGGTGGCCACGCCCAGAAACATCGCCATGGTGAAGACCGACAGGGCGCGGCCGGTCATGGCCGCGGGGTAGGCGGCGCGCACGTCGGCGTATTGAAGAATCATGTAACCCGACAACATGCCGATGACGATGGGCGCCGCCACGTCGATGAGCGCATTGTGCGTGAAGGAAAACGCGGCAAACAGGCCGGCCACCCCCAGCGTGAAGCCGGTGATCCAGCGGCGCCGCGTGGCCGGCCCGGGGTCGAACCGGCCGAACAGCGGCGGGCCGGCCAGCGACACCAGCGACATCACCAGCGCCACGTTGCCGCTTTGCACCAGTGAAAAGCCATGGCGCTCGATCAGCAGCGGCCCCAGCCACAGGCCGCGCAGCGAGACGAAGGACGCATAACCCACACTGGCCAGCAGCAAAATGCCCCAGGTGTGCGGCAGCGTGAACAGCGCGCCAAAGCCGGCCAGGGCCTGGCCCACCGACTCTTTCTTTTTCAGCGCGTCCAGGGGGTGGGCCGGTTCGTGCACCAGCGCCCAGATCAGCCCCCAGGCCAGCACGCCCCAGCCGCCCAGCACCCAGAAACCCATGCGCCAGGAGCTGGCCTCGATCAGCCAGGCCAGCGGCGTGCCGGTCAGCAGCAGGCCGATGCCGCCCACACTCATGGCCAGGCCCGAGATGGCGGCAAAGCGGTGCGCCGGCATGTGCCGCGCGATGAACACCGTGCAGACCAGAAAGGCCGGCGCGCAACCAATGCCGATCAGCACCTGGCCGGCCACCAGCATGCCGAAGCTGGTGGACAGCGCCGACACGGCCGCGCCGGCAATTGCCACCGGAAAGGCGGTGAGCACGGTGCGCCGCACGCCGTGCAGGTCAATGCCTATGCCCATGAACAGCTGCATGGAGCCAAAGGCAAAGTGAAAGGCGCCGGCAAACAGGCCCAGCGATTGGGCGCTCAGGCCAAAGTCGGCCTGCAGCGGCGTGGCCATGATGGCGCCCACGGTGCGGCAGGCCTGGCTCAGCGCAAAGGCGGTGATCAGCGCAAACAGCATGACCCAGATGGCGCGCGTGGGAACGGCGCGCGGGTCAGGCAAGGCGGGCGACGCGTGTGCGGCGTGCGGTGGTGGTACGGCGGCGGTCATGCCGGTGAGGTTACACGACCTGCCTGGGGCGTGACACGACCTGCAGGGTCATGGTTTCCGGATCGGTCCGGCGTGACAACCGGGTGCGGGATAAAAACCGGAAGGCGCTTCCGCTCAGTGCATCAGGCCGGTCTGGCTGGGCGGCAGCGCCAGGCCGTCCAGGCTGTCGGCATGGGCCTTGCAATAGGCCACCAGTTCTTCAATGTCGGCGGATTTGTCGAACACCCGGTCGGCGCCCAGTTGCAGGCAGCGGTCGGTGATGTTCTGGTGGCAATAACTGGTGAGCACCACCACCTTCTGGTTCGGCTTGCGGCTCTGGCAGTCGCGCAACACGCCAAAGCCGGAACCCTCGGAGAGGAACAAGTCAACAATGGCCAGCTGCCAGTCGTCGTTGAAGGTGCGCAGCCATTGGCGGGCCGCAGCCTCGCTGGCGGCATGGCCGACAAACTTGAGCGGCGCCACTTCTTCCATGGCTTCGACCACGGTGTCGCGTATCTCGGGCTTGTCTTCGACCAGGAAAGTGCTGAGCAGCATGGCTCCCCTTCTTAATGAAGCGGTAACCATACGTCCTGACAGCGGATGTGTCTGTGGGCCGGGGGCGCCTTGGCCTGTAGGTGCTGTCCCACGCGTTGGCCAGAGCCTGCGGCGCAGGGCAAGAAATGGCTCTGCCCATTGCCAGCAGGTGCAGATGGCTATAAAAACAGGGGCTTAGGAAGCAAAGTCCGTTAAAGAGGGTTGCTTCGTAGCAAGGATAGCAGCGCTTTGTAGAGGCTTGAGTGACGGTGATTGAATCTGAACTCGGTTTCCTTCAAGTGCAGGTAGAACGTGTGCCTGGGCACGCCATTGAACTG
>NZ_NBZW01000037.1 GCF_002379085.1 Polaromonas sp. AET17H-212
TGGCCAGGACGGCGTGTTTGATGTCTATTTCGCACACCACCATTGCCTGGAAATTGACTTGAGACAGCCGGCTGTGGATTAATTCAAACCGTCAACCATGTCCCCGTACACCTGTCCACCATGTGTCCGGTCTATACAGCGACGCAAAAAGAAAGTGAGTTGCCGCCGGGCAACCCCCGGCTTGCAGGCGAACAGCGAACAGTGGACGCAAAGGCGGCTTCGACCCTTCGACAAGCCCAGCCCGAACGGACAGAAAAACTAAACTTCCGCCGCCCGCTTGTAAGCCTGCGCCGCAGCCACCGCATCACCACGCTGCTCGGCCAGCAGTGCCAGCGCGCGCCAGGCATTGCGGTGCAGGGTGCCGTCCTGCAGGGCCAGCACGGCCTGGGACAGCAGTTGCTGGGCCTTGCCCCAGAGCTGGCGCTTCAGGCAGGCCATGCCGGCGAGGTACTGGACATTGGCATCGCGCGGCCGCAGCTGCTGTGCCGTCTCGATGCGTGCCAGCCAGGCGGCGTCGATGGAGTCCAGCCCCTGCTCGAGCACCTGGATCAGCTTGATGCGCTGGGAGTCGCTGACCTCGGAGTGCGGCCGCATCACCGGCTCCCAGACCTGGAGCAGCCAGCTGCGCGCCAGGTAGGCGTCGCCGTGCAGTGCCATCAGGCGCGCGGCGGCATGGATCACCAGCTCAGGCATGGCGCGCTCGCTGGCGTCGAGGGACTGCCAGGCGGTTTGCAGTTGCGCCGGGTCGTGGGCGCCGCCGAGCAGCTCGAGTGCCAGCCCGCGCACAATGCTTTGCGCGGCGGCGGGCGAAAAAGCGCGGTGTTTGGCCAGCAGGCGCGCGGTTTCCAGCGCCTGTGGAATCTGCCCGGCCTGGCGCGTGGCGCGCAGCTTGGTGCGCAGCGCCAGCGTGCGACGCGACGCGCCCTGCGGCATCTGGTTGAGCAGCGCCAGCGCGCCAACCGGGTCCCGGTCGTCGAGTGCCCAGCGCGCGGCACGCAGCTGCACACCTTCGCGCGTCTCCTGGGCAATCCGGTGGCTGCTGACTTCCAGCGCCTGCTGCAGTTGGTCTTCACGCTCGGCCTTGTTCTGCAGGGCCTGCGCACTTTCGGCGGCCAGCAGGTGCGCCAGCAAACGCAGCTGGGTCGCGCGCGCCGGCGTGTAGCCGCCGACATGGCCGGAGGTGCGGGCCAGCAGGCTGAGGCTTTTTTCCTGGGTGATGGCGTTCTGTGCGAGCTTGGCCGCACGGATAAAGCGCCCGGCCATCAGGTGCGACAACGCGTCCATGAAGGCGGCGTACATGGCACGCTCTTTTTGCTGGGCACGCCAGCGCCTGGCCTCGGCCGGCAGCGAAAACACCGCCACCGCGGCACGCAGCGCCAGGTACAGCAGGGTGAACAGGCCGGCCAGCAACAGCACCAGCAGGTTGAAGGACATGTCGACGCGGTGCGGCGGCCAGAACAGCGTGACCACCGCCTGGTTGTTGCCGGCCACCAGCGCCACCGCCACCGCGATGCCGAACAGGGCCAGGAGCCAGAGAGCGCTGCGCATACCGGGTCCTAGCGGCCCGCAGCCGCCGTGGCCAGCGCGGCCAGGGTTTCGTCCAGGCGCGGCAACTCGCTGGACTTCATCTGGCTTTGCACCTGCTGCAGCAGCTGCGCCGCCGCCTGGGTCCTGCGCGAGGCAGGATCAAAGTACTTTGCCAGTGACGCGCTGGCAGCGGCCAGGTCGGAACGGGCGCTGGCCGTCTGGCGCGACAGCAGGCCGAGTCGGGCGTTGAGCAGTTTGAGCTTGAGGTTTTCACGCAGGAAAAAGGCCTGCTCGGGTGCCAGCAGGGCCGCGTCGGGCTGGTCGATGCGGCTCACGCGCAGCAGGCCGCGGGCTTCGTCCAGCGTGCCCTGCAGTGTGCGCTGCCACCAGGCCCTGAGCGCCAGGCTGTCCAGCCAAGCCATGGAGGTGCCAGCCGCAGAGGCGGGCCTGGCCGGCGCGGGTGCAGCCGCCGGCACCACCGGACGGGCGGCGGCGGCGCCGGTGACCATCGCATTGGCCAGCGGCAGCTCGTCCACCACACGGGTCAGTTCGTCGAGTTTGAGCAGCAGGCCGGGCACATCGGTCACGGTGGTGGCCTTGATGCGCTCCACGTCCCGGGCAATGGCGCGCTGCAGCGGATTGAGGCGCGGCTGCGCGGCGCGCGCCAGCCGCTGGTCGGCCGACTTGAGGGCGGCCAGCAGCGGCTCGGCGCTGCCGGTCAGCTGGGCCTGCTGCTGGGCCAGCCGCAGCGCGGACTCCACATCGACCACCAGGTTTTCATCGCGCGAACGCGACAGGCTTTGCATCAGTTCTTCCAGCTGGGTGCGCTGCAGGCTGACTTCGCTGAGCCGCGTCTCCAGCAGTGCCAGGCGTGCCGTCAGTTCGCGCGTGCCTTCCTGTGCCTGCCGCGCCAGTGTGCGGGCCTCGATGGCCTGCGCGGTCGAATCTGTGCTGCGCCGGGCCAGTTCTTCCTGGATGTTGCCGAGCTTTTGCCACAGCAGGATGCTGAGCACGAGGCCGGCGACGGCCACCAAGCCGGTCACCAGCAGCCAGCGACGCCCCGCACCCGCCGCGGGTGCGGCCGGCAGCTCGGCCAGGGGCATCGGCAAGGGAGGGGGGACGGGTTCGCTGTCGCTCATGGTGGCATTGATTCTATCGAGCCCACGATGTCCGCTATCTCCGGACGTGACTGCACAACAACACCCCAGCCGGCGGCGCGCGCCGCTTCGGCAATACGCGGGTGGGTGGCGACGGCGCGGGCCTGCGACCAGTCCCCTGCCGGCAGGTGCGCCAGCGCCTCGGAACTGCTCAGCAGCCAGACCGAGCCGTCGTGCGCCGCGGCCGCTATGCGCTGCCGCTGTGATGCAGTAAAAACCGGCGCGCGGCGCTGGTACACCGCCACCACCTCGACCCGGGCGCCGGCGGCGGCGAACTGCTGCGCCAGCCAGTCGCGCCCGGCGCCGGCCGCCTGGTCCTGGCCTTCGCCCTGGCCGCGCACGATCAGCACGCGCCGGCCCTGCCAGTCGCGCTGGCCCACCACCGCCCACAATGCTTCGGAGTCAAACTGACCGGCGTCTGCCGCCGGGGCGTCGATCAGCGCCTCGGGCACCCCCGCACGGCGCAGCGCGGCCACGGTGCCGGGGCCGGGCGCCAGCAGGCGCGGCCCCGGATTTGCTATTGAATCAGTAGCTGCTTTCGCCCGTTGAACAAGGGCTGCAGCCTGATTGGATGCAAAAAATCCGTCCACGGCATTGCCACTGACAAACATCAAGGCCGCATAAGCGCCGATCTCGCGCCAGGCCTGCTGCAGGGCCGGTGTTTCCGGCAGCGCGGCGATCTCGATCAGGGGCAGCGCCTCGGCCTGCAGGCCGTGCGCCTGCAGGGCCTGCACCCAGCCAGCGGCATCGCGCGCAGGCCGGGTGACGATGACACGCGCTGCGTTCAAGGCTGTGGCGCAGGGGCGGCCCAGACGGCGCCGCCGGCCCGCAAGGAAGCGGCCACGCGTTCACCGAGGGCCTCGGCGTCGGCGAAGCTGCGCACCGGCGCGCGGTGTTCGGCGCGCACCAGCGGCTGGCCGGCCACGCCCTGACCATCGGCGCCGGGCTCGCCCCAGGCGGCTTCCAGGGTCATCTCATCGCCTCGCGGTTCGCGGATGAAGGCGGCCAGCGGCATCGAGCAGCTGCCACCCATGGCACGCGACACGGTGCGCTCGGCCGTCACGGCCAGCCAGGTCGGCTGGTGCGCCAGCGTGGCCAGCGCCTCCAGCAGATCCTGCCGGTCGGCCCGCACTTCGATGCCCAGCGCGCCCTGCCCCGCGGCCGGCAGCATCTGCGCCGGATCGAAGGCACAGCGGATGCGCGAGGCCAGGCCCAGGCGTTTCAGCCCGGCGGCCGCCAGCACGATGGCCTGGTACTGCCCTTCGTCGAGCTTGCGCAGGCGGGTGTCGAGGTTGCCGCGCAGGGGTTCAATTTTCAGGTCCGGCCGCAGGGCCTTGAGCAGCACCAGACGGCGCAGGCTGGAGGTGCCAACGACGGCGCCGGGCGGCAACTCGTCCAGCGAGGAAAAATGATTCGACACCAGTGCATCGCGCGGGTCCTCGCGCTCGAGCACGCAGGCCAGCGCGAAGCCGGCCGGCAGGTCCATGGGCACATCTTTGAGCGAATGCACGGCGATGTCGGCGCGGCCGTCCAGCAGCGCGGTTTCCAGCTCCTTGACGAACAGGCCCTTGCCGCCGACCTTGCTCAGCGAGCGGTCCAGGATCTGGTCGCCCAGCGTGGTCATGCCCAGCAACTCGACCTGCCAGCCCAGGCGGGTCTCCAGCAAGGCCTTGACGTGTTCGGCCTGCCACATGGCCAGCCGGCTTTCACGCGTGGCAATGACAACGCGGAGGGAAGGGGAAGAAGCTGCGCTCACTCGTAACCTGTCTGTAATCTTGGGGGGTGTCCGGATGCTAGCATGCTGCACTGCAAAACAAGAGCCAACACGAGGTGAACCATGGTAACGACGGCGCGTGCGACCCCCCCCAAGGAACAAGCCGGGGGACCTGCCAAAGACAGTGACCGCCCGCGCGCCAGAAGCAGGGACAACGAGCGCCCGCTGGTCGAGGACATCCGCCTGCTGGGCCGCATCCTCGGTGACGTGATCCGCGAGCAGGAAGGGGTGGCCGCCTACGAGCTGATCGAGGAAGTGCGCAAGCTGTCCGTGGCCTTTCGCCGCGATGCCGACCACGAGGCCGACAAGGCCCTCAAAAAGCTGCTCAAGGGCCTGTCCGGCGACCAGACCGTCAGCGTGATCCGTGCCTTCACCTACTTCAGCCACCTGGCCAACCTGGCCGAGGACCGCCACCACATCCGCCGCCGCGCCATCCACGAACGCGCCGGCGACACCCAGGAAGGCAGCATCGAAGTGGCGCTGGCCCGCCTGCGCTGGGCGGGAATAGCTCCTAAAACGATAGCTAACATGCTGGCGCACAGTTTTGTCTCGCCGGTGCTCACGGCGCACCCGACCGAGGTGCAGCGCAAGAGCATCCTGGACGCCGAGCGCGACATCGCGCAGCTGCTGACGGCGCGCGACGAGATCAAGGCGCTGGCCCTCGCCGTCAATGCGGCGCGCGATGCGCTGACGCCGCGCGAACTTGCCGCCAACGAAGCGCAGCTGCGCGCCCGTGTGATGCAGCTGTGGCAGACCCGGCTGCTGCGTTTCACCAAACTCACGGTGGCCGACGAGATCGAGAACGCGCTCAGTTATTACGAATCGACCTTTCTGCGCGAGATCCCCAAGCTCTACGGTGACCTCGAGCGTGCACTGGGCAACCAGCCGGTGCACAGCTTTCTGCGCATGGGCCAGTGGATAGGCGGCGACCGGGACGGCAACCCCAATGTCAGTGCGGACACCCTCAACTACGCCCTGCGCCGCCAGGCCGAAGTGGCGCTGCGCCACTACCTGACCGAGGTGCACTACCTGGGCGGCGAACTCTCGCTGTCGGCCATGCTGGTGGACTTCTCGCCGCAGATGCGGGCGCTGGCCGAAAGCTCACCCGACACCAACGAACACCGCCTCGACGAGCCCTACCGGCGCGCGCTGACCGGTGTCTACGCACGGCTGGCCGCCACACTGAAAGACCTCACCGGCACCGAGGCTGCGCGCCATGCGGTGGCGCCGCAAAACGCCTACCTGACCTCCGGGGACTTCCTGGTCGACCTGCGCACCATTGAAGGTTCGCTGCGGGCCAACCACGGCGGCGCACTGGTCGCGCAGCGCCTGCACCCGCTGATCCGCGCGGTGGAGGTGTTCGGCTTTCACCTGGCCACGGTGGACCTGCGCCAGAGTTCGGACAAACACGAGGAAGTCGTCGCCGAGCTGCTTGCCGTTGCGCGTATCGAGCCCAACTACGCGGGCCTGGACGAAATGGCCAAGCGCGCGTTGCTGCTGCAACTGCTCAACGACGCCCGGCCGCTGCGTGTGGTCGGCACCACCTACTCGGCGCACGCCACCGGCGAGCTGGCGATTTTCGAGGCGGCCCGCACGGCGCGCGCACGTTTCGGCCGGGAAGCCATCCGCCACTACATCATCAGCCACACCGAAACCGTCAGCGACCTGCTCGAGGTCTTGCTGCTGCAAAAGGAAGTGGGGCTGATGCATGGCACGCTGGACAGCGCTGCCAGCAACGACCTGATCGTTGTGCCGCTGTTTGAAACGATTGAAGACCTGCGCAATGCCGCGCCCATCATGCGGGAGTTTTATGCCCTGCCCGGCATCGCCCGGCTCGTGCAGCGCAGCGGCGCCGAGCAGGACATCATGCTCGGCTACTCCGACAGCAACAAGGATGGCGGCATCTTCACCAGCAACTGGGAGCTGTACCGCGCCGAGATCGCGCTGGTCGAGCTGTTCGACCAGCTCGCCAACTCGCACAACATCCAGTTGCGCATGTTCCACGGCCGCGGCGGCACCGTGGGCCGCGGCGGCGGCCCGAGCTACCAGGCCATCCTGGCGCAGCCCCCGGGCACGGTGCGCGGACAGATCCGCCTGACCGAGCAGGGCGAAGTCATCGGTTCCAAATACGCCAACCCGGAAATCGGCCGGCGCAACCTGGAGACCCTGGTCGCGGCCACGCTGGAAGCCACCCTGCTGCAGCCCACCAAGCCGGCCACCAAGGCCTTTCTGCAGGCCGCCGACCAGCTGTCGCAAGCCAGCATGGCCGCCTACCGCGCGCTGGTCTACGAGACCCCCGGTTTCACCGAGTATTTTTTCAGCGCGACACCGATCCGCGAGATTGCCGAACTCAATATCGGCTCCCGGCCCGCGTCCAGAAAAGCCACCCAGAAGATCGAGGACCTGCGCGCCATTCCCTGGGGTTTCAGCTGGGGCCAGTGCCGCCTGACCCTGCCTGGCTGGTATGGCTTTGGCGCGGCGATTGCGCAGTTTCTCGAGCAGGGCGGCACGCCGGCCAGCCGCAAGGAGGCGCTCGCGCTGCTGCAGAAGATGTACAAGCAGTGGCCGTTTTTCCGCACCCTGCTCAGCAACATGGACATGGTGCTGGCCAAAAGCGACCTGGCGCTGGCCTCGCGCTATGCCGAACTGGTCGGCGATGCGCGCCTGCGCAAGAAGATTTTCAGCGCCATCGAGGGCGAGTGGCACCGCACGGCCGAAGCGCTGACGCTGATCACCGGCGACAAGCAGCGCCTGGCCAACAACGCGGCCCTGCAGCGCTCCATCCGCCACCGCTTTCCCTACATCGACCCGCTGCACCACCTGCAGGTCGAGCTGGTGCGCCGCTACCGCGAAGGCAGGGCTGACGAACGCGTGCAGCGCGGCATCCACATCTCGATCAACGGCATCGCGGCGGGCTTGCGCAACACCGGTTGAGGCGCGCTGCCGGGCTTTGATTGCTATTGATTCAGTAGCTGCTGGCGCCCTTTTTATATGGGCTGGTAGCCTTTTTTCATCCAGATCGCCGTCAACGGAGATGGACGCAAAAAAGCGCCGAAAATGGCGTTTTAGCCAATGAGGTCCCTGTGAATCCATCCGCTGCCCATGCCGAACTCATCGCCACTTACAGGAGGGCGCAGGCAGAGGCTGCCCACAAGTCCGGATTGATCAAAGCGCTTGCAGGCAAAGGGCCCAAGGCGATTCAGGCGGCCGTCGAGACCGCCGCCAAGGCCACAAAACGCAGGGATTCGTTCGCAAAAAAACTGGCACTTCTGGGGGTGGATCTGAAGGATTGAACCTCAGACCCAGAAGCGCGGGTCGGGTTGCGGATAATCAGGATTTGGAAAGAAACCTGATGGACATGGAAGAACCAGAAGAAATGGAAGGACCGGAGCCGCTGGAGGAATACGTCCCTGGCATCGCGGGCGGCCGGCACTACATGGCCCAGCTGTGTCATGTCCCTGACGGTCCCTGGTACATCGCCGTCATTCACGTTGAGTCATTGCCGCCTTTGCACGACAGCGACCGGACCTGGTCCACTCGAGAGGAGGCCGTTCAGGCGGCAGACAAGCTGGTTGCAGACCTGGGCCACTGAGCCGGATCACCCGTTCGCGGCCTTGCCTGGGAGCCGGCCCGTTCGCTCCGGCTTCCAGCCATGCGATTTTCCTGTCCAGAAACGACAGCATGGACCGCAGTTCTCTTTTCCTGGCAGGCCCAGGCCGCGCGGCAAAAAAACCGGCGGCAACAAGTCCGCCGACCACACTGTCGGACTGCTCCTACAGGTCTTCCAGTGGAATCCGATGGCGGCAACCGCGGGTGAACCCTAGGATGGATTCAACGCCACACCGCATTTGCATTTGCCTCAGGCAGTGCCGGCGACCACCCTTGGAGCCTGAACCATGTCTACGCCACACGCCGAGGCGGTCAGCCGCCTTTCCGCCCCTCACGACCCCATGAGCAATGAGTTTGTGAGCAGTGACTTCATGGCACTTGCCGCACACATGAACGATTGCCAGCTTTCGCGCGGCCGTTTTTTTGCACTGCGTGCCGCGCTGGAGTCCCTGCAGGCCACCGCGTCCCCGCGCATTGTGACTACAGGCGCCGTCTTCGTCTGCTGCGGCGTGGCCTTGCTGGCCGTGGTTTGAGCGGGTGGACGCCGCCGTTCTTGACCGGCTGGAATCACTCACCCCGCACGCACGCCAGATCCTCCTGACGCAGAGGTCGGAAGCCGAGCCGCCCATACGCGCCGAGCTGTTCGGCATACACCGCTTCGAACAACATGGCCGCAGTCTGGCCGAGGCCCAGACGGTGCAGGCCGACGGCTCCTCGCGGCGCGGCGCTTCCTTTTTCCCACGTGTCGAGGAAAACCTGGTCGCGCTGCGCCAAGCCTATGACTATGTGGCGCTGACCTCGAGCAGCGGCCACTACGTGACGCCTGCCGCCGAATGGCTGCTCGACAACTTTCACCTGGTCGAAGCCCAGCTGCAGCAGATCCGCGAAGGTGTGCCGCGGCGTTATTACGCGAGCCTGCCCAAGCTGGCAGCGGCGCCGCTGGAAGGCCTGCCACGCGTCTATGGCATCGCCTGGGCTTACGTGGCCCATACCGACAGCGTGCTCAACCCGGAACTGTTCACCGCCTTTCTCAACGCCTACCAGGAACACAGCGAACTGCGGCTGAGCGAGCTCTGGGCCCTGCCAACCACCCTGCGCGTGGTGCTGCTTGAAAACCTGCGCCGCATGGCCGACAACATTGCCCAAAGCAAGGTGGCCCGGGAAGTCGCCCATGCCGTCTGGGACTGCGTGGACAGCCTCGACGACACCGACCTCGACGCCATCAATGCCCTGATGCAGCAACGGGGCCTGCAGCGCAACTACCTCACGCAGCTGTGGCAGCGCATGCCCACGGTCAAACTCGACATCTCGCCGTCACTGGTCCTCTGGACCGAACGGCATTGCCCGGACGGGCCGGCGCTGATGGTTGAAAGCCAGACCGCGCAGGTGGCCGCCAACCTCACCGTCGGCAACATCGTCACCACCCTGCGCATGGTCGGACAGGTCGACTGGGTCGAGCTGATCGAGCCGGTGAGCCGTTCGCTGCGCATGCTCCGGCGGCTGCCCAGCTTTGCCCAGGAAAGCGAACTCACGCGCCAGCAGATCACCCAGTCCATGGAGCGGCTGGCGCGCCTGAGCCGCCACTCCGAACGCGAGGTGGCCAAGGCCGTGGTGGCGGCCGCGCACGCGGTGCCGGACACCCTGTCCGCCACCGCCGTGGAGCGCACCGCCGGTTATTACCTGCTCGGCGGCGGCCGGGCCGCCCTCGAGGCAACCCTGGGGATCACGGCGCGCCGCACGCCGCCGGCCGCCTTGCGCCACTGGCGGCTGCCGCTGTACATCGCCACGATCCTCCTTGGCACCGTCCTCGTCGTGTTGGCGGCGGCCAACCGCACGGACATGCACGGCTGGCCGGCTGCGGCGGCGCTGTTCCTGCTGGCCTGGCCGGCCTCCGAAGCCGCCGCGGCCTTCGTGCACCGCCTGATCGCCGAATCGCTCAAGATTCGCTTCCTGCCACGGCTCGATTTCGCCGCCGGCATCCCGCCCAAACACCGCGTGCTGGTTGTCCTGCCGACGCTGCTGAGCTCCAGCGCGACCATTCACGAGCTGGCAGAACGGCTTGAGCTGCACTGGCTGGCCAACCGCGAGCCAGAGGCCCAGTTCGCCCTGCTCACCGACTGGGTGGATGCGCCGCGCGAAAACATGGTGGGCGATGCGGCCCTGCTCAAGGCGGCGCTGGCGCAGGTGGCGGCACTGAATACACGCCATCCCGCGCCGGCTGGCGCAGCGCCGCGCTTTCTGCTGATCCATCGCCCGCGCGAATGGAGCGACACCCAGCAAAAATGGCTGGGCTGGGAGCGCAAGCGGGGCAAGCTCGAACAGCTGCTGCGCACGCTGGTCACCGGCAGCATGGCCGGTTTCATGCCGCTGGCCGACGGCCAGCAGCTGGCCGACGGCATCCAGTACGTCGTGACGCTGGACAGCGACACCGGCCTGCCGCCCGGCGCCCTGCGCGACCTGGTGGCCGTGGCGGCCCACCCGCTGAACGCCCCGCAGCTCGATGCTGCCTCGCGCCGCGTGGTGGCCGGTTACGGCATCCTGCAACCGCGCGTGGTCACCCCGCTGCCGGGGCCTGCTGAACGCACGCCTTTTCACCGCCTGTTTGCCGGCCAATGCGGCATTGACCCCTACAGCAACGGCGTATCCGAGGTGTACCAGGACCTGTTCGGCAGCGGCAGCTTCAGCGGCAAGGGCCTGCTGCATGTCGCCGCAGTGCATGCGGTCCTCGACGACCGCCTGCCCACGGGCGCCATCCTCAGCCATGACCTGCTGGAGGGCAACATCGCGCGCTGCGGCTTTGTCAGCGACGTGACACTGGTCGAAGAGCAGCCCCACCATGCGGGTGTGGCCGCCTCGCGCATTCACCGCTGGACCCGCGGCGACTGGCAGTTGCTGCCCTTCATGGCGCGCGCCAGGCACTACGGCATCGATGCGCTGGGCCTGTGGAAAATGACCGACAACCTGCGCCGCTCGCTGGTCATCCCCGCCACGGTCGGCCTGCTCGTCTGCGTCGTTTTCACGGCGGCCATGCCGCTGGCCACGGCCCTGATCGTCAGCTTCGCGGCCTTGCTGGCCGGGCCCCTGCTCGGCGCGCTGGCCGGCCTGGTGCCGACACGCCGCGGCATCGCCTGGCGCCATTTTTTCCATGTGGGCCGCAGCGAAATGCTGCGTGCCCTGGTCGGCGCCGCCTGGCAGTTCAGCCAGTTGCCGGTGCAGGCCACCCTGCTGCTCGACGCCATCGTGCGCTCTGCCTGGCGCATGCGCGTGAGCCGCCGCGGGCTGCTGGAGTGGAGCACCGCCGCCCAGGCCCAGGCCGCCGCACGGCACGAGCTGTCCGTCTTTGTGCGCCAGCACGCACCGGTGTCACTGCTGTGCGCGGCACTGGCGGTCGCCGCGCTGTGGAGCCCCTCCCCGGTGGCCGGCACCGCGCTGTTCCTGCTGTGGGCGGCGTCGCCGCTGGCGGCCTGGTGGGCCAGCAGGCCGCGTCCGCCGGATCCCGCACACCGCCTGCGGGATGATGACCGGAAATACCTGTACACACTGGCACGCGACACCTGGCGTTTTTTCGAGCAATCGGTCGGCGCCGAGGACAACCACTTGCCGCCAGACAACCTGCAACTGGTGCCGGCTCCCACGCTGGCGCATCGCACCTCGCCGACCAACATCGGCCTGTACCTGCTGGCCGTCTGCTGCGCCCGCGAGTTCGGCTGGATCAGCACGAATGAAGTCATCAGCCGGCTGCAAGCCTCGCTGGACAGCATGGCCCGCCTGCCCAAGCACGATGGCCACCTGCTCAACTGGTACGACACGCGAACGCTGGAGGTGCTGCAGCCGGCCTATGTGTCGGTGGTTGACAGCGGCAACCTGGCCGGCCTGTTGCTGGCCGTCGCGCAGTCCTGCACCGTGCTGGCGCAAAGCGGCGCCGACGGCAAACCAGCGCAGGCCAGCCTGCTGAAACTGGCGGCGCGCTGCCAGGCCCTGTACGCGGCCATGGACTTTCGCGGGTTGTACGACGCCAAGCGCCACCTGTTTCATATCGGCCTGCGCGTGCAGGAACATGTGCTCGACGCGAGTTATTACGACCTGCTGGCGTCCGAATCACGACTCACCAGCTTTCTGGCGATCGCCAAGGGCGACGTGCCGCGGCGCCACTGGGCCTCCCTCGGCCGGCCTTTTCTGTCGGTGGGCGTGGTGCCGGGCCTGAAGTCCTGGTCGGGCTCGATGTTCGAGTACCTGATGCCCTCGCTGCTGATGTCCGAGCCCGGTTACGGCCTGCTGCACACGGCGGCCCACGCCGCGGTGGCCGAGCAACGCGCCTACGGTGCGGCGCAGCAACTCCCGTGGGGCGTGTCGGAGTCCGGCTATTTCGCGCAGGATCATTCGCTGGCCTTCCAGTACTCCCCTTTTGGTGTCCCGCGGCTGGCGCTGCGGCGCACGCCGCACACCGACCGCGTGGTTGCGCCCTACGCCACCCTGCTGGCGACGCTGTTCGATACACACGGCGCCGTGCGCAACTTGCAGCGCCTGGAAAAACTGGGCGCACGCGGCGAGCTGGGGTTTTACGAAGCCCTGGACTTCACCGTCGCACGCCAGCCGGAAAAGTCGGGCACCGAGGCGTTCAGCATTGTGGAAGCCTTCATGGCGCACCACCAGGGCATGGCGCTGGTGGCGCTGTGCAACGTGTTGTGTACCAACGCACCGCGGCGCTGGTTCTGCGGCGACCCGCTGGTGCGCGCGCATGCGACCCTGCTGCATGAAAACACGCCGCGCCAGATCGTCCGCAGTGCCGACCCGCGCCTGCCGCCGGAGCCCGGCGGCTACATCCCGGAGCCGGTGTTCCAGTCACGCGAGCTGAACCCGCTGGGCACCAGCTGGAAACCCACGCACCTGCTGTCCAACGGCCACTACAACGTCGCGCTGCGCGCCAACGGCGCCGGGCTGAGCCGCTGGCGCGGCCGCAACATCACGCGCTGGCGCGATGACCTGCTGCGTGACAGTTACGGCAGCTTTTTCTACCTGGTCCACCCCGACCAGGAGGGTGAACCCAGCGTCAGCTCGCTCACGGCGCGGCCGGCGCCGGGCCCGAGCTGGCACTACCAGGCTCGCTTCATGGCCGACCGGGTGCAGTTCGACGCGCAGGGCGGGGACCTGAGCACCACCCTGACCGTGCTGGTCAGCCCCGAGGACGACACCGAGCTGCGCACCGTGACGCTGCTCAACACCGGTCGCACCGAGCAGGTGCTGGAACTGGTGTCCTGTTTCGAGGCGGTGCTGGCCGACCCGCGCGCCGACGAAGCACACCCGGCGTTTTCCAACCTGTTTGTGCAGACCCGCTGGGAGCCGCAGTGGCGCGCCCTCTTGCTCACGCGCCGGCCGCGCCTGCACGGCGACCCGCAAATGGCGGTGGCGCATTTTCTGGCCGAGGCGGAGGCCGACCTGATCTCGGTGGCGTGTATTGCCGACCGCCGCGTGTTTGCCGGACGCCATCACCCGGCGCACCAGCCGGCCCTGGGCGACCAGCCGTTTGATACGCAGGGCCAGCCCGTCAACGGCCTGGACCCGGTGGCCAGCCTGCGCGTGACGCTGCGGCTGGCGCCGGGTGCCCTGGCAAGGCTGAGTTTTGCCACGACGGCCGCCGAGACGGCCGACGAGCTGGTGCCCCGCATCGACAAATACCTGCAGCCCATGCACGTGGAGCGTGCGACCCGCATGGCCGCGACGCTGGCCCAGGTGCGCTTGCGCGACGTGGCGCTGACCCCGGAGGAAAACCTGGCGCTGCAGGACATGAGCACGGCGCTGATGTACAGCGTGGCACGGCCCGCCGAGCGCACGCCACTGGACCAGCGCCTGCTCTGGCGCTTTGGCATCTCCGGCGACAAGCCCATCGTCCTGTTGCGCATTCACTCGCACAGCGGCGTGCCGCTGGTGCATGCGCTGCTGCGCGCCCAGCCGTGGTGGGCCTTTGGCGGGCTGGGTGTGGATGTGGTGGTGCTCAACAGCGAAGCCAACTCCTACCTGATGCCGCTGCAGCGCGACATCCTGGCGCTGCGCGACCGGCTGCTGCAGGCCGTGCAGCACAGCTTCAGGCGTGACGAGGCGGCCAGCTCGGCGCCCGGCTTTTTCCTGCTGCGCGAGCAGGAGATGGCCCCCGGCGAAAAAACCGCCCTCACCGGCCTGGCACGCGTGGTCTTCAGCGCCGACGGCCGGCCGCTGGAAGTGCAGGTGGCGGCCATGCGCGAAGACTGGTCGCCGCAAAAATTCACCGCCCTCACCCGCACCGCGCTGACCGGCGACGCCTCCCATTTCCCTGGCAACCCGGAGCGGCCTGAGCCCGGCATCTTTGATGCAGAAAGCGGTGAATTCCGCTTCGGGCTCAAGGGTGGCCAGCGGCTACCCAAGCCGTGGATCAATGTGATCAGCAACCCTGACTTCGGTTTTCAGGTGTCGGAAACCGGCAGCGGCTACACCTGGGCGACCAACAGCCGCCTGCATCCGGTCACCACCTGGTCCAACGACCCGGTGCGCGACCCCGCATCGGAACACTGGCTGCTGCAGGACCTGGACAGCGGCGAGGTGTTTCCCCTGACCCCTTCACTGCTCGCCGCTCCCGGCAGCGACTGGCGCGTGCGCCATGGGCAGGGCTACACGGTGTTCGAAGGCAGGCATGCCGGCCTGCAGCTGGAGACCACTTTCTTTGCCGACCTGAAAGACGCCGTCAAGGTGGTTCAGGTGCGTGTCCGGCTGGAGGGCGGGCGGCAGCGGCGCCTTCGCGCCGTCGCCATGGTCGAGTGGCAGATGGGCGAAGCCAGGGCCCACAGGCGCACCCTTCACACCTGGAACGGCGCCGAGCGGGTGGCCCTGTTTGCCCAGCAGCGCGAAAGCCGCGACGGCTATGGCGGCAGCACGGCCTTCCTGGCGCTGTCGGGTGCGGCCGGCGGCACGCAATGGACCTGCGACCGCAGCGAATTTTTCGACACGCTGGGCCAGCTCGTGCTGCCGGCGACTTTGGGACGGCGCAGCGGCGCCGCATTTGACCCTTGTGCCGCCATTTCAAGCGAGTTCGAGCTCAATCCCGGGGAAGGCGTGGCCTTCAGCTTCGTCCTCGGCCATGCGGCCGACGGCGCCGGCGCCGAGCAGTTGGTGCGGCAGTGGGCGCAACGCGATACGGCCCGGGCGCTGGCAGAGGTGCAAGGCTGGTGGTCAGGACTCCTGGGCAAGGTGCAGGTCAGCACGCCCGACCCGCTGTTCGACGCGCTGGTCAACCGCTGGCTGATTTACCAGACCGTGGTCTGCCGGCTGTGGTCCAAGGCCGGCTTCTACCAGGCCGGCGGCGCGTTCGGCTTTCGCGACCAGTTGCAGGACGCGATGGCGCTGGGCCTGGCCGACCCGGCGCGGTTGCGTGCGCAGATCGTTCTCAATGCCTCGCGCCAGTTCCCCGAAGGCGATGTGCAGCACTGGTGGCACGCACCCGGCGGCGAAGGCGTGCGCACGCACTTTTCCGACGACCTGCTCTGGCTGCCCCATGCCTGTGCGCATTACATCGACATCACCGGCGACCTGGCCCTGCTCGACGAATCCGTGGCTTTCATCGACGGCCCGCCGATTCCCGACGGCGCCGAAGACGCCTACTACCCGCCGCAGACCAGCACGCAGTCGGCCAGCGTTTACGAACACTGCGCCCGGACCCTGGACCGCAGCCTGGCCGTGGGCCGGCACGGCCTGCCGCTGATGGGCACCGGCGACTGGAACGACGGCATGAACCGTGTCGGCCATGAAGGCAAGGGCGAGTCCGTCTGGCTGGGCTGGTTTCTGTGCCGCGTGGTGCAGGACTTTGCACCGCTGGCCCAGGCCCGGGGCGAGACCGCACGCGCCGACACATGGCTGCGCGCGCGGCAAGGCTGGATTGCCGCGCTGCACGACGCCGGCTGGGACGGCGCCTGGTTCCGCCGCGCATTTTTTGACAACGGCGCGCCGCTCGGCTCCAGCGCCAACAGCGAATGCCGCATCGACCTGATCGCGCAGGCCTGGTCCGTGCTGTCCGGCGCCTCCACCGAGGCCTTCACCGTGCCGGCCATGCTGGCCCTCAAGCAGCAGCTGATCGACCCCGACGCCGGCCTGCTGCGCCTGCTGGACCCGCCGCTGCAGCATTCTGAAAACAACCCGGGCTACATCCAGGCCTACCCGCCCGGCGTGCGCGAAAACGGCGGCCAGTACTCGCACGCCGGGGTCTGGGCCATGATGGCGCAGGCCCTGAGCGGCGACACCGAAGCCGCCTGGCGCAGCTTCGAAGCCCTGAGCCCGGCGCACCGCAGCGTCCACCCGGTGCGCGGCCCGGCCTATGAAATTGAACCCTATGTGCTGGCCGGCGACATCTACAGCGCACCGCCCTACGTCGGGCGCGGCGGCTGGAGCTGGTACACCGGCTCGGCCGCCTGGCTGCACCGCGCTGCGCTGGAGACCCTGCTGGGCCTGTCGGTGCGCCGGGGCGAGCTGTCGCTGACGCCGCGTGTGCCCGCACACTGGCCGTCGTTTGGCATCACGCTGCGTCTTGACGGACGCGTGGTGACCTTGCGCTGGCAGCGCGCCGATGTGGCGCAGGAAGAAAGCTTCAAGCCGGACCGGGTGCTGGCGCCGGGCGAGGTGGTGCGGCTGGCGGAACTGCCGATGCAGGCCAGCTTGCTGGTGCAGGCTGTGTCGTGACGCAAAAGATGCTATTGATTCAGTAGCTATTTGCGCATACCCTACAAGGGCTGAAGACACTTTTCATGCATAAAAATGAGCCCTCTGCGCCGTCTGAGCCTGTCTGGCCCGAGGGGCCTCTGGCTAGAGTGAAGGGTGCCACCTCAGGCTGACTTTGTGTTGTCACATGACGCACGGCCAATAGCGGGATTCTGGTTGTTACGCAGGAGAAGATCATGCGGCTTGCCACCTTCAATGTCGAAAACATGTTTGACCGCGCCAAGGCCCTCAATGGTGCCAATTGGGCGGAAGGCAGACCCGCGCTTGAAGCGCACAAAGAGCTCAACACGCTGTTTGGAAAAGCCCGCTACAGCGCCGCCGACAAGGCACGCATGCTCAAGCTGTTTGAAAATCACGGGCTGCTCAAAAGTGACGAAGGGCCGCTGCTGCTGCTGCGAAAAATTCGCGGCCAGCTCATCAAGCGGCCGCGCGTCGGCGACGCCGAGATCGTGGCCACCGGCAGGAAAAGCTGGGTCGGCTGGGTCGAGCTCAAGACCGAGCCGGTCAACGAAGCCGCCACCTTGAACACCGCCCGGGTGCTGGGCGCAGTCGATGCCGACGTGCAGGCCGTGATCGAAGCGGAAGACCGCACCACCCTGCGGCTGTTCAACCAGCAGTTGCTGCCCGAAGTGGATGCCAAGCCGTTTCAGCACGTCATGCTGGTGGACGGCAATGACGACCGCGGCATCGACGTGGGTCTGCTCACCCGGCAGAAATACCCCATCGTGTCCATTCGCTCGCATGTGGACGACGCCGACGCCAGCGGCACCATCTTCAGCCGCGATTGCGCCGAATACGAGATCAGCCTGCCCGGCAACAAGCGGCTCTGGGTGATGGTCAACCACCTCAAAAGCAAGGGGTATGGCAGCCAGACCGCCAACGATGCCAAGCGCAAACGCCAGGCCAGACGCATCCGCACGATCTACGACGAGCACCTGGCCGCCGGCGAAACGCTGGTTGCCGTGGTCGGCGACCTCAACGAGATTCCGGCCAACGACCCGCTGGCGCCCCTGCTGCGGCAAAACTCCAGCCTCCGGGACATTGCCTCCCACCCGACATATGAAAGCGGCGGCCGCGAAGGGACCCACGGCAACTGCGGTCCTTCCGCCAAGCTCGACTACATACTGCTCTCGCCCGAGCTGTACGCCTGCGTCACCGCCGCCGGTATCGAGCGCCGTGGCATGTGGGGCGGGGTGCACGGCACGTTGTGGGCGCACTTTGCGGAAGTGAGCAACGCGGATGAAGCGGCTTCGGACCACGCTGCGCTGTGGGTAGAGCTGGATCTTTAGGTGGCGGCCGGCAGGCGCTGTTGGGCAAAGCCAATGTCGCAGCTTCCCTGACCGTGCTTCCCCGCTGGATGCGTTGGGCGCCAGATTCGCTATTCATTCCCTGGCTGTTCGTGCCCGTGTTTAAGGGGCCGATGCACGTTTTCATGCATCAAATCGGCGGTTTACCCACGCCGTTCGGGCGCCACCAGCTATCAAATCAGTAGCGACGATGACCTGGCACCGCTCCACAGCAGCCCGGCCTTGGCGGAAACAAGTTGCGTTCCACGACTCGTGTCCAATACCGGCATGCACACCGCCAGCTCCACCGCCATTCTTGAAGTCCAAGGCCTGGGCTTTCGCTACCCTGAACGCACGCTGTTTTCGGACTGGTCGGCTGCGCTGTCGCCCGGTGTCACGCTGGTTCTGGGGGGTGACGGCCGAGGCAAGACGACGCTGCTGCGCCTGCTGGCCGGGGAACTGGCGGCCGATGCCGGCGAATTGCGCATCAACGGCATCACCCTGCAAACCCATGCGAAAGAGAAAACGTATCGCCAGCAGGTGTTCTGGACGGAACCGCGCACGGAGGCGTTTGACCAGCTGACGCCCGGGCATTACTTCGATGTGCAGCGCCATGCTTATGCCGGCTTTGACGATGGTGTGCTGGCCCAATGTGTAGACGGGCTGGCGCTGGCGCCGGAGCTGAACAAGCAGCTTTTCATGCTGTCTACCGGCTCGAAGCGCAAGGTCTGGCTGGCCGCAGCGTTTGCCTCGGGTGCGGCACTCACCCTGCTGGACATGCCCTATGCCGCGCTGGACAAGGCGTCGAAGGGGTTTGTGCTGGCGCTGCTGCAGGATGCTGCGGCCCATCCGACACGCGCCCTCGTGGTGGCGGACTATGCGGCGCCGGCCGGCGTGCCGCTGGCGGGTGTTATCGACCTGGGCGATTAGGAAGGTAGCCGAGCTGCTGCGCCACAAAGCCGTCAAAGGCCGCCAGCAGAGGCTGGAATTTTTCGGCATGCCCCTCCAGCTGCGCCAGCGCAGCACAGGTTGCCTCCAGCGTCGACAGCTGGTCGGGCCGGTGCGCCTTGCGGATGCGGTAGCTGGAAGCGGCGGGGTCCTGCAGCGACAGGCGCGGCAGCGCCTGCAGCGGCGGACTGAGGTAAAGCATCTTGCGGCTCTTGCGCCAGGTGCCGTCGAGCACGATCAGGCGCAGCCTGGCCGGTTCGCGCAGCCACCCGGCCGGCACGGCGGGCGGGGCCGGCACACCCAAGGCCTGATCCTGCGGCATGTCCGGGTACAAAAGAAGGTTGTGCCGCGGCGCACCCGCCACGGCCCCAACCGACGCGAACGGCGCCGCCAGCAGGGCCGCGTCGGCAAACACCTCACCCGTCACCAGGCGGCTGCGCGGCAGGCTCAGGTGCAGCAGCCGCGCGCTGCCCTTGGGGTGATCGACCTCCAGCGGATGCTGCAGGATCAGCACCTCGACCTCGTGCGCCACCGGCGTGGCCCAGGCGCACAGACAGGCGGGCTGCGGGCGCCGGCACGCCGCGCAGTGTGTGCGGCCGGGCCGGCGCGCGCTTTGGACCGGCGGGCCGCCGGAACACTCAGCGGACGAATCGGCGGAGAACTGGGTCACTATCAAATCAATAGCTGCCAGTACCCGCTGCATGAGGGCTGGCTGCCAAAAAGATCACCAAACTGCTCAGTCGGGCCGTTTTGCGCCGGGCTCGGCCGCGTAGGCGTCGTGCAGGTGCACCGGCTTGGCCGAGCGCCGCCGCATGCGGATGTTGAGCATTTCAACGCCAATGGAAAACGCCATCGCGAAGTAGACATACCCCTTGGGCACGTGGTGGTCAAAGCCCTCGGCAATCAGCACCACGCCGACCACGACCAGGAAAGACAACGCCAGCATCTTGACGGTGGGGTGCGCCGACACAAAGCGGCCGATGGCACCGGCGAACACCATCATCATGGCGACCGACGCCACCACGGCGGCAATCATCACGGCCAGTTCGTCCACCATGCCGACGGCGGTGATGATGGAGTCCAGCGAAAACACCATGTCCACCACCATGATCTGCAGGATGACCGCGGTGAAGGTGGCCTTGACCGCGGTGGAGGCGTGCCCCTCCTCGCCCTCGAGCGACTGGTGGATCTCACCGGTGCTTTTCCAGATCAGGAACAGGCCGCCGGCAATCAGGATCAGGTCACGGCCTGAGATTTCCTGCTGGAGCACGGTGAACAGCGGCGCCACCAGCCCGATGATCCACGACAGCACCAGCAACAGGCCGATACGCATGAACATAGCCATGAACAGGCCGATGCGCCGCGCCATCGCCTGCTGCTCCTTGGGCAGCTTGTCGACCAGAATCGAGATGAAGACGATGTTGTCGATGCCCAGCACCAGCTCGAGCGCGGTGAGCGTGCCGAAGGCAATCCAGGCTTGCGGGTCGGTCAGCAGTTCCATCATGGCAGTACCTCTTTTGTTTCATTGTTTCATTGATCCAGCGGTCCGGCGCCGTGGGTCGTGGGGTCGTGGTAGCGACTATATGATGTCCAGACCAACCGGGGCCGCGGAACCGGCTTCGCCGGGCCGCAGGCGCAGCGTCTCGCGAGCCGCGGCCTGCAAGGCCGCGGGAGCTACACGAAGTGAGCGACCGTGGGGGCTCATCAAGATCCGAGAAACTCGCCGAGCGGCTTGAGGTCATCGACCCGGTCGCAGACCGACTTGACCATCATCATGATGGGAATGCCCAGCAACAGGCCCCACACGCCCCAGAGCCAGCCCCAGGCCAGCAGGCCGACAAAAACCGCCACCGGGCTCAGGCGGCTGGCGCGGCTGGTGAGCCAGGGCGTGATCAGGTTGCCGACGATGGTGTGGATGAACAGCGAGGCGCCACCGACCACCAGCGCCATGTTCAGCGTGCCGAACTGCAGGAAACCGACCAGCGCCGTGGCGGCCGCGGTGATCAGCGAGCCCACATAAGGCACGAAATTGAGCACGAAGGCGGCAATGCCCCAGACCGCCGCGTTCTCCAGCCCGATGGCCAGCAAGGCCAGCCAGGTCAGCACCCCGACCAGCGCGCTGGTGAGCAGTTGCACCTGCAGGTAGCGCTGGATCTGGCCGGTGATTTCATGCAGGGCCTGCAGTGTCACTTTTTTCTTGCTCAGGCTGGGGCCGGCCAGCTTGAGCAGCTTGCGCCGGAAGCTGTCGCCCGAGAGCAGCAGGAAGTAGGTCAGGAAAATGACCGCGACGACCTGTCCGATCAGCGCAACCAGGCCAATCGTGCCGGTCCAGAGATAGTCCTTGACGTTGAAACTGGCCCGCTCGACCACCACCCGCATGGCGCCGCGGGTGTTGCCCGGCTTGGCGCCGTCCTGGGTGGCCTGCTCGATCTGCGACGCGGCTTTCTGCACGGTCTCCAGCGTGCTGTCCGACTGGCCGGTCTTGACCTTCATGGCGTTGCGGAATTTTTGTGCTGCCACGGGCAGCGACTCCACCAGTTGCACCGCGTTGTCCCTGAGGGACCAGGTGGTCGAACCGATGGCGCCGAAAATCGCCAGCAGCAGCACGGCAGAGCCAAGCCAGCGCGGCACGCGTTTGAGTTCCAGCCAGTTGACCACCGGCGAGAGCGCATAACTGAACAACACGCCGACCATCACCGGGATGAACACCGCCTTGGCCCAGTGCAACACGAACAGGATGGCCAGGCCGGCCAGCACCATCAGCGACATGTTGCGGATGTCCACCGGCATGTGCAGGAGCAGCCGCTCCGCTTCCGGGAAGGTCGTGACCACGGGCTCGGCAGGCGTCGCGGCGCCGGGCTCTGCCGGCAAGGTCTCGGGCACGTGTTCTTCAGTCATCTGTGTTCCTTGTCTGGCGCTCCACGGGGTGTCACTGGCAAAACCGTCCCGGGGCGAAGTCTCCATTCGTGTACCGTCCCCATTTCATCGCGGCCGGCGGCAGGCCGGTGCAGGACGCCGTCGCCACAACGGGTAGGCGGTTCCGGCCAGGCGGCGGGTTCAGGCAGCGATGGCCTCGCGCACCGCGCTGAGCTGGCGCCGCGACACCGCCAGCAACTCGTCGATGCCATTGAGCCGCACGGCCCAGCCCTCCCCCTCTTCGGGATCAAAGTGTTTTTCCAGCGCGCGCACCGCGCGTCGCGCCACCAGCGCATTGCGGTGAATGCGCATGAACTGCTGGGGGTACTTTTCCTCCAGTTCGTTGAGGCTGCCGTCGAGGATGTAGCTTTTGCCCGCCGTGCGCACCGTGATGTACTTGAGTTCGGCCTTGAGGTACAGCACCTCGGCCAGCGGCACGCGCTCGGTCCGGCCGCGGTCCTGGATGATCAGGAAATCACCATTCGAATCGGCCTCCAGCCCTTTTGCTGCCTGCACCAGTCGCTCCACTTTTTGTAGCGCCTGCTGCAGCCGCTCGAGCCGCACGGGCTTGGTCAGGTAGTCCACCGCCTCCAGATCGAAGGCCTGCACCGCGTGTTCGGAATGCGCGGTGACAAACACCACCGCCGGCGGCTGTGGCAGGCGGGCAATGGTCTGCGCCAGGGCGATGCCGTCGGCGCCGGGCATGCGGATGTCGAGCAGGACCACATCAAAGGTTTCGCGGCGCAGGGCGTCCATGGCCTGCGCCGCATGCGCGGCTTCGGCGGCCACGCAGGCGGGCGGCGCGGTGCAATCGCCCAGCAGCGTACGCAGGCGCGAACGCGCCAGCGCCTCGTCATCCACAATCAGCGCCCTCAACTTGCCGGTCATAGCGGAATCTCCAGCCTCACTTGAAACACACCGTCCTTGAACACGGTCTTGAATTGCGCCTGCACATCGTGCAGCAGCGCCAGGCGCTCGCGCACATTGGCCAGCGCCAGCCCGTGCCCCCGCTCACCGACGCCGGCCGGGGTGGAATTGGTCACCTTGAGCACCACCACCCCGCCGCGCCGCTCGGTCGTGATCTTGATCTGCGCGCCCTGGGCACTGGGCTCCACGCCATGGCGCACCGCATTTTCCACCAGCGGCTGCAGCAGCAACGGCGGCAATTTGGCCGGGTCCGCCTCGGGGTCCAGGCTCCACTGCACCTGCAGGCGCTCGCCAAAGCGGATCTGCTCGATGGCCATGTAACGCTGCGCCAGGGCGATTTCCTGTCCCAGCGAGACCGACTCGGTCTGGTCGGCCAGCGCATGGCGAAACAGCTCGCTGAGGTCCTCCAGCACGGTTTCGGCCTGGGCCGGTTCGGCGCGCACCAGGGCGATGGCGCTGTTGAGCGTGTTGAACAGGAAATGCGGCCGGATGCGCGACTGCAGCTCGGCCAGGCGCGCCGCCGTGGCCGCCGGTGTACGGGCCTTGGCGCGCCAGACCAGCCCGGCCACCAGCACCGCCGACAGCAGGGCACCGGCCGCGGCGCTGGCCCACCAGGGCGCCGGATCAAGCAGGTTCAGCAGCACCAGCAGGCCGCAGCCATACAGGCCTGCCAGCGCGCCCAGGGCCACGCCGGCCACCCACTGCTGCGTCGTGCCCAGCCGGGCCAGCCGTCCCTTGAGCACACAGGCGGCGATCAGCCAGGCCAGCGTGGCGGGCAACACGCCGCCGGTCAGCAGCGAAAAACGCAGCAGCCAGTCGACAAACAAGCCGGTGCCGAACATCGCGCCCACACCCACCACCGCCTCGACAAACAACACGGCGCGCAGCACCACGCCGACATTGCAGGCGTCAAACACATTGACACGGGCCGGCAGGGGCGCAGGCGCATCCCCGGGCTGGCTGTAGCCACCCAGCACGGTCGACTCGCCAAAGGACGAAAGGTCGGGCTTGAACTGCATGAAAAAGGCTCGCTTGCTCCGTGTCCGGTTCTGTGCGCGGGCTGGCCCGAGGGGCCCGGGCGCCCCGCTTGACGGGACTTTCCGGCACGCAGATAAAATCAGGCTCTAGTATTGCACCGGCGGCCCGCCTGAAACCGGCGTCAAACCCGTACTTACCCGAATAATGTTGTCGCCGCGACACGCCATCGCTGCCGCCAGACGGTCCTCCACAGAAAGCCTCCCGTGAGCCAACTCGACAAAAAATCCCAAGCCTGGTCCGCCCTGTTCTCCGAACCCATGAGCGACCTGGTCAAGCGTTACACCGCCAGCGTGTTTTTTGACAAGCGGCTGTGGCAGGCTGACATCACCGGCTCGCTGGCCCATGCCGAGATGCTGGCGGCACAGAAAATCCTGGGCGCTGCCGACCATGCGGCCATCCAGCAGGGCATGGCCCAGATCCGCGCTGAAATCGAAGCCGGCGCCTTTGAATGGAAGCTGGACCTGGAAGACGTGCACCTGAACATCGAGGCGCGCCTGACACAACTCGTCGGTGACGCGGGCAAACGCCTGCACACCGGCCGCTCGCGCAACGACCAGGTCGCCACCGACGTGCGCCTGTGGCTGCGCGGCGAGATCGACCTGATCGATGCGCTGCTGGCCGACCTGCAGAAGGCGCTCGTCGATATTGCCGAAAAGAACGTCGAGGTCATCCTGCCCGGCTTCACGCACCTGCAGGTGGCGCAGCCGGTCAGTTTTGGCCACCACATGCTGGCTTATGTCGAGATGTTTGCGCGCGATGCCGAGCGCCTGCAGGACGTGCGCAAACGCGTGAACCGCCTGCCGCTGGGCGCCGCCGCGCTGGCCGGCACCAGCTACCCGCTGGACCGCGAACGTGTCGCCAGAACCCTGGGCATGGTCGATGCGCAAGGCCAGCCGCAGGTCTGCCAGAACAGCCTGGACGCGGTCAGCGACCGCGACTTCGCGATTGAATTCACCGCCGCTGCCTCGCTGGCCATGGTGCACATCAGCCGCCTGAGCGAAGAGCTGATCCTGTGGATGAGCCAGAGCTTTGGCTTCATCGACATCGCCGACCGCTTTTGCACCGGCAGCTCCATCATGCCGCAGAAGAAAAACCCCGACGTGCCCGAACTCGCGCGCGGCAAGACCGGCCGGGTGGTCGGCCACCTGATGGGCCTGATCACGCTGATGAAAGGCCAGCCGCTGGCCTACAACAAGGACAACCAGGAAGACAAGGAGCCGCTGTTCGACACGGTGGACACGCTGAAAGACACGCTGCGCATCTTCGCCGAGATGGTCGGCGGCATCACCGTCAAACCGGAGGCCATGGAGCGCGCCGCGCTCAAGGGTTACGCCACCGCCACCGACCTGGCCGACTACATGGTCAAGAAGGGCCTGCCCTTCCGCGACGCGCATGAGGCCGTGGCCCACGCGGTGAAAGCCGCCATTTCACATGCGGTGGATTTGTCGGAGCTGCCGCTGGCGGTGCTGCAGCAGTTCAACCCGAAGATCGAAAAAGACGTGTACGACGTGCTGAGCCTGCGCGGCTCGCTGAATGCGCGCAACACGCTGGGCGGCACCGCGCCGGCGCAGGTGCGCATGCAGATTGCGCGGCACCGCGCACGGCTCACCCCGGGCTGAACCGGCCGGCCTTGCTGTGCGACTGAAAAGGCGGGTGATGCCCGCCTTTTTTTGCGTCTTTGTTCCGTGGGTCTGCGCTGTCAGGTGGCATGCAAATCGGCTACGCCTGACCTCCTGATGAGGAGGATGACAGTGCCACCGGCATTCCCCCCGGGCCATGCCTGCGCAAGCTGCGTGTCAATAATTTCAAAGCCGTAGGAGCAGAATTCACGCAGCAGCACAAGCACCGGCGCTACCATGGCGGCAGCTTCCCCAAAAAAATCTGTTGTCTGGAGACTCCATGCCCGTGATCACCACCATCGAAGACCTGCGCGTTCTGGCCGAAAAGCGCGTGCCCCGCATGTTCTACGACTATGCCGACTCCGGCTCGTGGACCGAAAGCACCTACCGCGCCAATGAAAGCGATTTCCAGACCATCAAGCTGCGCCAGCGCGTGGCCGTCAACATGGAAAACCGCAGCACGGCCACGCAGATGATTGGCCAGAACGTGGCCATGCCGGTGGCGATTGCGCCGACCGGGCTGACCGGCATGCAGCATGCCGACGGCGAGATCCTGGGTGCGCGTGCAGCGAAAAAGTTCGGCATTCCGTTCACGCTCTCGACCATGAGCATCTGCTCCATCGAGGACGTGTCGGCAGGCACCGGTGGTCACCCCTTCTGGTTCCAGCTCTACGTGATGAAAGACCGCGACTTCATCGAGCGCCTGATCGACCGCGCCAAGGCCGCCAACTGCTCGGCGCTGGTGCTCACGCTGGACCTGCAGATCCTCGGCCAGCGCCACAAGGACCTCAAGAACGGGCTGAGTGCGCCGCCCAAACCGACCCTGGCCACCATCCTGAACCTGATGACCAAGCCGCGCTGGGGCCTGGGCATGCTGGGCACCAAACGCCACGGCTTCGGCAACATCGTCGGCCATGTCAAGGGCGTGGAGAACATGGGCTCGCTGTCCGAGTGGACCGCCAAGCAGTTCGACCCGGGCCTGAACTGGGGCGACGTGGAATGGATCAAGAAGCGCTGGGGCGGCAAGCTGATCCTCAAGGGCATCCAGGACGTGGAAGACGCGAAACTCGCAGTCAACTCCGGCGCTGACGCGCTGATCGTGTCCAACCATGGCGGGCGCCAACTCGACGGCGCCGAGTCGTCGATTCGCGCCCTGCCGCACATCGTGGATGCGGTCGGCAGCCAGATCGAGGTCCACATGGACGGCGGCATCCGCAGCGGCCAGGACGTGCTCAAGGCGCGGGCGCTGGGCGCCAAGGGCACCTACATCGGCCGCTCCTTCCTGTACGGCCTGGGCGCCATGGGGGAAGAAGGCGTGACCAAGGCGCTGCAGATCATCCACCGCGAGCTGGATTTGACGATGGCGTTTTGCGGCCACACCAACATCGAGACGGTGGACAAGTCCATCCTGCTGCCGGGCACGTTCCCGACCTGAAACGAACAGCGTTTCACCCCCTGCCAGGGGGCACCGGGGAAGCGGCCAACCGCAGCCGGCGCATCGGCGCGGTCCGGTTGGGGAATGCCCCGATGACAATAGAAGGCCCAATCAACAAGCTTGCTTATCAATTTCCCACCGCCATTCCGACCTCCTCACGCCATGACTTCTTCCCAGGAACCCACCACCCACACGCCCCCGGTGCGCCGCTTCAAGGACCCGGACTATGTCGAGCTTGCGCCGACACTGGCCGCGCTGCGCGAGCGCATCGACACGCTCGACGAGCAGATCGTCGAACTGCTCGCGCAACGCGCGTTGTGTGTGCGTGACGCCACCCGTTTCAAGCGCGACGCCTTCCAGGTGGCCGCGCCGGCACGCCAGGCCGAGGTCTTCGCGCGCGTGCGGGCCCTTGCCGCACGCCATGAGGCCGATTTCCCCGGACTGCCCGATATCATGGAGTCCACCTACCGCACCCTCGTCGCCGGCTACATCGCCGGCGAGGGCACCTTTTTTCACGACACGGAACTGATCGCCCCATGAACACCCGCACCACCCTCCGTTTTCCGCTGACCCGCCTGCTGGCCCGCTGCACCGTGGCGGCCACGGTGGCACTTGCCACGGCAGGCGCCATGGCCCAGGCCGCTTCGACAAGCTCAGGACAGGCCTGGCCGAACAAGCCGGTACGCATCGTGGTGCCTTACGGCGCGGGCTCGTCACCGGATGTGATCGCGCGCATCGTGGCCGACAAACTGTCGCCGCGCCTGGGCCAGCCAGTGATCATCGACAACCGCGCCGGCGCCGGCGGCAACAACGGCACCGGCGCCGTGGCCAAAGCGGCGGGCGACGGCTACACCTTCGTCATCAGCACCAACGGCCCGCTGGTGTACAACACCGTGCTTTACAAGAAGCTGCCGTATGACCCGTTCACCGAGCTGCGCCCGGTGGTGCTGGCCGGCGGCCAGGCCAATGTGTGTGCGGTGCGCGCCGACTCGGGCATCACCACGCTCAAGGAGCTGGTCGATGCGATGAAGAAAAACCCCGGCAAGTTCAACTTTTCATCGACCGGGGTGGGCAGCCTGTCGCAGCTTGGCGTGGAGCTGCTCAAGGTCAAGACCGACACCTTCGCGGTCCACATTCCGTACGCCTCCTCGCCGCTGTCCATCCTGGCCATCCTGCAGGGCGACGTGCAGTTTGCCTGCGTGCCCGCGGTGGCGGTGATCCCCCAGGTCAAAGCCGGCAAGATGCGCGCCCTGGCCGTGTCCACCGCCAAACGCAGCCAGCTGATGCCCGACATCCCGACCATGAAGGAAGCCGGCCTGCCCGAGATCGAAAACCTCGCCTGGATGGCCGTGATGGCCCCGGCCAGCACGCCGACCGACATCGTGCGGCGCATGAACCAGGAAATCAACGCCGTGCTCGCCATGCCCGAGGTCAAGGAAAAACTCCACGCCCAGTACATGGAACCCATAGGCGGCTCCGAGCAGGACCTGCAGAAGTTCATGCAGCAGGAACTGCGCGTGATGACCCCCATCATCAAACGCACCGGCATCTCTGTCGAGTGATGGACGCGGGATCGGCCTGAGCGCCCGGTGTGGCGCAGGTCGATGTGGCGCTGGCGCAACCGAACAGCCAGGCTTCCAGTTCCGATGTCCGGTTTCAGGGCGTCCTGCCGCCTGTAGGCCTGCGCCAGCCCCGTGCCTGCGGCTGAACCGTGTTACCCATCGGCCCGAAGCCGGCCGCAAATTAACGCAGCGATCCTGCTCCAGACCTACCGCTGCCCAAAAGGCCGGGCCGGCACTGTTTGCAGGTAGGCGTACAGCGCCTGGGCATCCACGTCGTTGAGTTCACGCAGCGACTCAAAGGGCATCACGGTGACGGCCGTGCCGTCCGGCCGCTTGCCGCTGCGCAGCATGGCGACAAACTGGCCGGTATCCTTGTAACGCGCCATGGCACTGCCTTGACCCGGTGTGAGGTTGGCCGCCGCCGCCCAGTCGGGCGGGGTGCCGGGAATCTTGCCGCCGGAAAGCCCCGGCCCGTGGCAGCCGATGCACATGTTGGCCACATAGGCACCGTGCGCCACCGTCACGCCTTCGGCCACGGGCGTGGCCGGCGGCAGGGAATGGTCGATCTTTTGCGCCGCGTCTTCAATCGCGCCGAAGCCATACAGCAGCTTGACCGGCAGCGACAGCTCCAGCACGGCTGCGCCGCCCGGTTGCGGCGGCAGGCTGCGTACATAGGTCACCAGCGCACCGAGATCGGCGTCGGTGAAGCGGTTGTAATCTTCGCTGGGCATGATAAACAGCGGCCGGCCATCGGGCTTGACGCCGTGGCGCAGGGTACGCACCCAGTCTTCGGGGGTGTAGCGCGCCACCACCTTGCCCTCGCCCGGCGTGATGTTCGGGCCCGCCAGGCGCAGGCCGTGGCCGTCGTTGATAAACTCGCGGCCCGCGCCGTTGGCGCCATGGCAGTCCACACAACCGCGCGAACTGAACAGGTATTTGCCGCGCTCCAGGGACTGCGCGTCGGCCGGAAAAGCCACGGGCCGCACCTTCACCTGGACGAGGCGCTGCGCTTTTCGATCAGCCAGCGCCGTCCCCACCAGCGTGGCACCCGCCGCCAGCAGCACCAGGGCGACCCCTGCCCCCAGAACCCACTTGACCCATCGCTTCATGGTTTTCGCCTCTGGTTTGAGCCCTGTCCACACCCGTTCGGGACAAAGGCAAAATTCTAGAAAACAGGCGCCGTCTTGTCACGCCGGCGGCCGGGCAATAAGTCACAGCAACCGCTGTTGGCGAAGGCAACTATTTACATCCGCCGGGTTCGGGAAAAGCCAGACGACCGCCCTGGCTGGCAGGAACGGCGGGCAGCGCTGTTCAACGGTATGCTTGCCGGGTGAGTGTCCCTTCCCCTTCCAGCCCGCCCAGGATCCGCCGCATTGCGCACCTCGACATGGATGCTTTTTTTGCGTCCATCGAGCTGCTGCGTTACCCGCAGCTCAAGGGCCTGCCGGTGGTCATAGGCGGCGGCCGGCGCAAGGTGGACGAAGCGCTGATGGCCGCGCAGGGCGAACGCGCGCTGCGCTTCATCCCGGTCACCCAATTCCCGCTGCTCAGGGACTATGTGGGCCGCGGCGTCATCACCACCGCGACCTATGCCGCGCGCCAGTTCGGCGTGGGCTCGGCCATGGGCATGATGAAGGCCGCCAAGCTGTGTCCGCAGGCCATCGTGCTGCCGGTGGACTTTGACGAGGTGCGCAAGTACTCGCGGCTGTTCAAGAGCACCATCACCGACATCGCGCCGCTGATGGAAGACCGCGGCGTCGACGAGGTCTACATCGACTTCACCGACGTACCCGGCGGCCAGCGCGAGGGCGGGCGTGTGCTGGCGCGCCTGATCCAGAAAGAGATTTTCGAAAAAACCGGCCTGACCTGTTCGGTCGGCGTGGCGCCCAACAAGCTGCTCGCCAAGATGGCCAGCGAGTTCAACAAGCCCAAGGGCATCTCGGTTGTTTACGAAGCCGACCTGCAGGAAAAAATCTGGCCGCTCCATGTGCGCAAGATCAACGGCATCGGCCCCAAGGCCGGCGAAAAACTCGCGGCACTGGCCATCCACACCATCGGCGAGCTGGCCGCCCAGGAGCCGGCCTTCCTGATCCGGCACTTCGGCAAGGCCACCGGCGCCTGGATGCACGAAGCCGCCTGGGGCCGCGACGAACGGCCGGTGGTCACCGAAAGCGAGCCGGTGTCCATCAGCCGCGAAACCACGTTTGAACGCGACCTGCATGCGGTGCGCGACCGCGCAGAACTGGGCGCCATCTTCACCAGCCTCTGCGAGAAACTGGCCGACGACCTGCAGCGCAAGGGTTACGTGGCCAAAACCATAGGCATCAAGCTGCGCTACGACGATTTCAAAATTGCGACGCGCGACCAGACGGCCGACTTCTACACGGCCGACGGCCCGACCATCCGCAAAACGGCGGGTCTGTGCCTGAAACGGGTGCCGCTGGACAAACGGCTGCGCCTGCTGGGCGTGCGTGCCGCCACGCTGGTGAAAGCCGGCGACGCGCCGGTTTATGAACAAAATCGGGGACAAGCCCAATCAGGACGGTCGCAAGGAGCTACTGAATCAATAGCAACCGACCAGCTGTTCTAAGCCGGCTGCCGCTGCCGGCACGCCTCATTTCAAGGTCGCCAGCCAGGCAATCAGGTCGGCGCGCTCCTGCGCGTCGTCCACCTGAAAGCCCATGCGCTGGCCGGCCACCAGCTCTTCCGGGTCCTGCAGCCAGGTGTTGAGTGTCTGCGGCGTCCAGCGCAGGCGCGACTGCGCCAGTTCGTCCGAGTAGCGGTAGCCCTGGAGGCTGCCCACGCGGCGGCCCATCACGCCGCGGTGCGCCGGTCCCACCTGGTTGCCGTCCACCGCGTGGCAAGCCGTGCAACGTGCCTGGTACAGCGCCTGGCCACGCAGCACGTCGCCGGGCGGCGGTGTGCGCCATTCGCGCGGGCTCGCGCCGCCTTGCGCCAGCGCCGGCCCGGCCAGCAGCACGGTGACGGCCAGGCCCGCCAGGCAGGTCCGAAGCCGGCCCGGCCGCATCAACAAGCTTGCATGCATGAAGTTCATGCCGGAATTACGCAAGGGACGGCCGGACGGATTCGGCACCCCTTCAAACGAAACCCGGAAATAGTTGAATCCAGCGCGCCGGCAGTGCCGTATCTCCACTGCGTACAACTGATTACATCTTTTTTCAACCCCGCGGCCATGTGCCGCCCCAGGAGCTCTGACCATGACATTCGCCCCCTCCCTGCTGGCCGCCTGTGCGGCCGTCCTCTGCGCCGGCGCCAGCCTGAGCGCCCATGCCGACACCGGCAAGCTGCTGCTGACCGGCGGCGTCAGCAGCGTGGACGGCGCGGCCGGCGGCGGCCTGACCCCGTGGGCCGTGATTGGCAGCAATGCCACCGAGGGCGAAATCGGCGGCTCGGCCTTTGTCACCACGGCCGGCACCAAAGACTACGGCCTGAACATCGTCGGCGCGGCCATCGGCATCCACGACCGTTACGAACTGTCGGTCGCCCAGCAGGACTTCAACACCCGCAACACCGGCACCGCACTGGGCCTGCCCGGCCTGCACCTGAAACAGACCATCGTGGGCGCCAAGGTGCGCGTGCTCGGGGATGCCGTGCTCGACGCCGACACCCTGATGCCGCAAGTGGCGGTCGGTGTGCAGTACAAAACGCTGGGCTCGACCGGGCTGGACGGCACGCTCAGGGCGCTGGGCGCCAAGCGTGAAGGGGTGGACCTGTATGTGAGCGCCACCAAGCTGTTCCTGGGCCAGAGCCTGCTGGTCAACGGCACGCTGCGCGCCACCAAGGCCAACCAGAACGGGCTGCTCGGCTACGGCGCCACCCTGGGCGGCAAGGAGAACAGGTACAGCCTGCAGCCGGAATTCTCGGTGGCCTACCTGCTCACCAAAAACATCGCTGTAGGCGCCGAATACCGTTTCATGCGCAACAAGCTGGAGACCGCCGGACGCGCGGCCGGCCTGGGCAACGGCCTGCGCTCGGAAGACTGGAAAGACATCTTCATCGCCTGGGCGCCTAACAAAAACGTCTCCGTGACGCTGGCCTATGTGGACCTGGGCGTGATTGTTCCGGCCACCACCGCCAGCCGCAAGCAAACCGGCTACTACCTGTCGGCCCAGCTGGCTTTCTGAACCCACCCCACCCGCCCACCTGTTTAC
>NZ_NBZW01000038.1 GCF_002379085.1 Polaromonas sp. AET17H-212
CCAAGGACGAGGGCGGCCGCCACACCCCTTTCTTCAACAACTACCGTCCCCAGTTCTACTTCCGCACGACGGACGTGACCGGTGCGATCGAGTTGCCAGAAGGCAAGGAAATGGTCATGCCAGGCGACAACGTGTCGATCACCGTCAAGCTGATCAACCCGATCGCCATGGAAGAAGGTCTGCGTTTCGCCATCCGCGAGGGCGGCAAAACCGTCGGCGCTGGTGTCGTGGCCAAGATCATTGCGTAATTCGCTCCACATTTAAGGAATTACCATGGCTACCAAGCAAAAAATCCGTATCCGCCTGAAGGCGTTTGACTACAAACTGATCGACCAGTCGGCCGCCGAGATTGTGGATACTGCCAAGCGCACCGGCGCGATCGTCAAGGGCCCCGTGCCCCTGCCGACCCGCATGAAGCGTTTTGACATCCTGCGTTCACCCCACGTCAACAAGACGAGTCGCGACCAGCTGGAAATCCGCACGCACCAGCGCCTGATGGACATCGTTGACCCAACGGACAAAACCGTTGACGCGTTGATGAAGCTCGATCTGCCCGCCGGTGTGGACGTCGAAATCAAGCTGCAGTAAGCAAGAAGCGGGGGTCGGGCGAAAGCCGGAGCCCCAAAAAAACAGGTTTCAGCGCGGATTTGCCAACATGGCAAGTCCGCGCTATACTCTTGGGCTGTCCTGAACATGCTGTGCATGGCTGGGGCGGTTTTATTAACAGTCTTTCACATCAAAACGTCTGCGGCCAATTGAAGTCGCAGCGGTGGAAGTTACGGAGAAAAAAGCATGAGTCTGAGCAACTCCCTCGGGTTGCTGGGCCGCAAGGTGGGCATGATGCGTCTGTTCACTGATGATGGGGATACCGTTCCTGTCACAGTGGTAGATGTGTCTAACAACCGTGTGACCCAGGTGAAAACCCAAGCAAACGACGGCTACGATGCCCTGCAAGTGGCATTTGGTGCGCGCAAAGCGTCGCGTATCACCAAGCCGGCCGCTGGCCACCTTGCGAAAGCAGGCGTTGAAGCCGGTGAAATCCTGAAAGAATTCCGCGTGACGGCTGACGTCGCAGGCAAATATGCTGCCGGCACTGTTGTGCCTGCCGCTGACGTGTTTGCAGTCGGTCAAAAGGTGGATGTGCAGGGTACTTCCATTGGTAAAGGCTTTGCCGGCACCATCAAGCGTCACAAGATGAGCTCGCAGCGCGCGTCGCACGGTAACAGCCGTTCGCACAACGTTCCCGGCTCCATCGGTATGGCGCAGGATCCCGGTCGCGTGTTTCCCGGTAAACGCATGACGGGCCACCTCGGTGACGTCACCAAGACCACACAAAACCTCGACATCGTGCGCATTGACGAAGCCCGTCAGCTGCTGATGATTCGCGGCGCCGTGCCTGGTTCCAAAGGTGGTTTTGTGACGGTTCGCGCCGCCATCAAGGCCAAACCAACCGCTGCCAAAGGAGCGAACTGATGCAGGTCGAACTCCTGAATGACCAGGGTCTGGCTTCGTCCAAAGTGGACGTGCCCGATACCGTTTTTGGTCGCGAATACAACGAAAGCCTGATTCACCAGGTGGTCGTGGCCTTCCAGGCCAACGCCCGCCAGGGAACGCGTGCCCAGAAAGACCGTGAGCAGGTCAAGCACTCGACGAAAAAGCCGTTCAAGCAAAAGGGTACTGGCCGCGCTCGCGCCGGTATGACTTCTTCCCCGCTGTGGCGCGGAGGCGGTCGCATTTTCCCGAACATGCCTGACGAAAACTTCACGCAGAAAATCAACAAGAAGATGTATCGCGCCGGCATGGCTTCGATCTTCTCCCAGTTGGCACGTGAAGGCCGCTTGGCTGTGGTGGACTCGCTGACCGTGGATTCGCCCAAGACGAAAGTCCTGGCCGACAAATTCAAGGCCATGAACCTCAAATCGGTGCTGGTCATCGCTGACGAGGTTGACGAAAACCTGTACCTGGCTTCACGCAATCTGGTGAACATTCTTGTGGTTGAACCCCGCTACGCGGATCCGCTGTCGCTGGTTCACTACAAAAAGGTTCTGGTCACCAAGGCTGCCATGGACAAACTCAAGGAGATGTTTGCATGAGCGCCGTGAACACCAAACCAAAATTTGACGAAGGCCGCCTGATGCAGGTGCTGGTCGCCCCCATCGTGTCTGAAAAGGCAACCATGGTCGCGGACAAATCCAACGCCGTGCTGTTCAAGGTCCTGCAGGACGCCACCAAACCCGAAATCAAGGCCGCTGTGGAATTGATGTTCAAGGTGGACGTCAAGGCCGTTTCTGTACTCAACCAAAAAGGCAAGACCAAGCGTTTTGGCAAATCCACTGGCCGTCGGGACAACATCCGTAAAGCCTATGTGACGCTGAAGCCCGGTCAAGAGCTGAACATCGGTGGGGAGGCTGCGTAATCATGGCTGTCATCAAAATGAAACCCACCTCTCCCGGCATGCGCGGGATGGTGAAGATTTCCCGGGATCACCTGCACAAGGGTGAGCCTTACGCGCCGCTGCTGGAGCCACAATTCCAGAAAGCCGGCCGTAACAACAACGGGCACATCACGACGCGCCACAAAGGCGGCGGTCACAAGCACCACTACCGTGTGGTGGACTTCAAGCGCAACAAGGACGCCATTCCGGCCAAGGTCGAACGTATCGAGTACGACCCCAACCGCACGGCCCACATTGCGCTGATCTGCTACGCCGACGGCGAGCGTGCCTACATCATTGCCCCCCGCGGCCTTGAAGTTGGCGCCACGCTGGTCAGCGGTGCCGAGGCCCCGATCCGCGTCGGCAATACCCTGCCGATCCGCAACATTCCGGTGGGCTCGACGATTCACTGCATCGAGATGCAAATTGGCAAGGGCGCGCAGATTGCACGTTCGGCCGGTACATCGGCGACGCTGCTGGCTCGTGAAGGCATCTACGCCCAGGTGCGCATGCGCTCCGGCGAAGTCCGCAAGATCCACGTTGAATGCCGCGCCACGATTGGCGAGGTGGCCAACGAAGAGCACAGCCTGCGCCGTCTGGGCAAGGCCGGTGTCAAGCGCTGGATGGGTATCCGCCCGACCGTTCGCGGTGTGGTGATGAACCCGGTCGACCACCCGCACGGTGGTGGCGAAGGCAAGACCGGCGAAGGTCGCCATCCTGTCGATCCATGGGGTAACCTGACCAAAGGCTACCGCACCCGCAACAACAAGCGCACGCAAGTGATGATTGTTTCGCGTCGCAAGAAGTAAGGCCAGGAAATGACACGTTCACTCAAAAAAGGTCCCTTTGTCGACCAGCACCTGGTAGCCAAGGCTGATAAAGCCGTTACCAATAAAGACAAAAAGCCGATCAAGACCTGGTCGCGCCGCTCCATGATCCTGCCCGAGTTCATCGGCCTGACCATCGCCGTGCACAACGGCAAGCAGCACGTCCCTGTCTACATCACCGATCAAATGGTTGGCCACAAGCTGGGCGAGTTCGCACTCACCCGGACTTTCAAAGGTCATCCGGCTGACAAAAAAGTTGTGAGAAAGTAAGGAAAGACCATGGAAACACGTGCAACCCTCCGGGGCGTTCGTCTGTCGGTCGACAAGGGCCGTCTGGTCGCTGACCTGATCCGCGGCAAAAAAGTGGATCAGGCGCTCAACATCTTGACCTTCACGCAGAAAAAAGCTGCCGGAATCATCAAGAAGGTTGTTGAGTCGGCTATCGCCAACGCTGAACACAACGATGGCGCCGACATCGACGAACTGAAGGTGAAAACCATCTACGTCGAACAGGGCACCACGCTCAAGCGTTTCTCGGCGCGCGCCAAGGGCCGCGGCAACCGTATCAGCAAGCCCACGTGCCATGTGTACGTTGTGGTTGGCAATTAAGAAGGCAGACAGGATATGGGACAAAAAATCAACCCAACCGGGTTCCGCCTTGCCATCAGCCGTAACTGGTCCAGCCGCTGGTACGCGAGCAACAAAGACTTCGCCGGCATGCTGGCCGAGGACATCAAGGTTCGCGAGTATCTGAAAGCCAAGCTGAAGAACGCCGCGGTGTCGCGCGTTCTGATCGAGCGCCCCGCCAAGAACGCCCGCATCACGATTTACTCGGCACGTCCGGGCGTGGTGATCGGCAAAAAAGGCGAGGACATCGAGAACCTCAAGAAAGAACTGAGCCGCCAGCTGGGCGTGCCGGTCGCCGTGAACATCGAAGAAGTTCGCAAGCCTGAAATTGATGCCAAGCTGATCGCAGACAGCATCACCCAGCAGCTTGAAAAACGCATCATGTTCCGCCGTGCGATGAAGCGCGCCATGCAAAACGCCATGCGTCTGGGTGCCCTGGGCATCAAGATCATGTCGTCGGGCCGCCTCAACGGCATTGAAATCGCTCGTTGCGAGTGGTACCGCGAAGGTCGCGTGCCCCTTCACACCCTGCGCGCCGACATCGACTACGGCACCTCTGAAGCCAAGACCACCTATGGTGTGATCGGCGTCAAGGTCTGGGTCTACAAGGGCGACACCCTGGGCCGCGGCGATTCGCCGGGCGCCCGTCTGGATGCCGCACCTTCCGATGAAGAACGCAAGCCGCGCGGCCCGCGTCGCGATGCACGTCCTGGCGACCGCACGGACCGTCCGTCCGCACCCCGTGGAGCCGCACGCCCAGCGCGCGGTCCTGTCGGTGGCGTGAACACGGCCCCTGCGGATGGCAGCGACAAACCGGCTGAAGCTACCCCTGGTAGCGACGCCCCGAAAACCACCGTTAAGCGCGTCCGCAAAGCCGCGCCAGCTGCAGCAGCTGACGGTGCCAAGACCGAGTAATCGGTCTAACTACGGAGAATACAAATGCTGCAACCCGCTCGCAGAAAATATCGCAAAGAGCAAAAAGGCCGCAACACCGGCATCGCCACACGAGGCAACTCGGTGGCATTCGGTGATTTCGGTCTGAAGTGTACCGACCGCGGTCGCCTCACTGCTCGTCAAATCGAAGCCGCACGTCGTGCGATTTCCCGTCACGTCAAACGTGGCGGCCGTATCTGGATCCGTGTCTTCCCGGACAAGCCGATTTCCCAAAAGCCTGCTGAAGTGCGTATGGGTAACGGTAAAGGCAATCCAGAGTACTACGTGGCTGAAATCCAGCCCGGCAAGATCGTTTTTGAAATCGTCGGTGTGCCTGAAGAGCTGGCCCGCGAAGCGTTCCGTTTGGCATCTGCCAAGCTGCCGCTGCGCACCACCTTCGTCAGCCGCATGATTGGCCAGTAAGGGGAAATGACCATGACCAAATCTACTGAACTGCGCAAAAAAGACGTTGCCGGCCTGCAAACCGAAGTCAAAGAGCTGCAAAAAGCCCACTTTGGCCTGCGCATGCAAAAAGCCACGCAACAACTCACCAACACCGCCACGCTGCGTTCTGCGCGTCGTGACATCGCTCGTGCCAAAACCATTCTGGCCGAGACCATCGTCAAGCAAGGAGCGAAATAATGACGGAAGCTAAAAAATCCCTCAAGCGCACCCTGGTTGGCCGTGTGGTCAGCGACAAGCGCGCGAAAACGGTGACGGTGCTGGTTGAGCGTCGTGTCAAGCACGAGCTGTACGGCAAAATCGTGTCCCTGTCGAGCAAGTACCACGCCCATGACGAAAAGGGCGAGTACAAGACGGGTGACCTGATCGAGATCACCGAAAGCCGCCCGATCTCCAAGACCAAGAACTGGGTTGTGACCAAGTTGCTGGAAAAAGCTGCTGTGGTCTGAACCTTTCGGGTTTGACCGCAAGTCATGAAAAACGGCCCACGATGTGGGCCGTTTTTGTTTCTGCTTTCATCCGTCATCAGGGGTCACCCGTAGCATGCTGCGGGGCTTTCATCGGCCGCTCAACGACCTTGCCCGAATCGTTGAAAATGGTGGCTGTCCGTATTCACCCCCCTCATCCAGGAGACACCATGATCAAAGTAGGCGATACCCTTCCCGCAGCCACGCTGATGGAATTTTCGGAAGTCGAAGGCAATGGCTGCAGCATTGGCCCCAATCCTGTCGACGTGACCAAGGCGACGGCCGGAAAAACCATTGCATTGTTTGCACTGCCTGGCGCGTACACGCCGACCTGCTCCGCCAAACACGTGCCGGGTTATGTCGAGAAATTCGACGAGCTCAAGGCCGCTGGTGTGGACGAGATCTGGTGCGTGAGTGTCAACGATGCTTTCGTGATGGGCGCCTGGGCGCGCGACCAGAAGACCGGCACCAAGGTCCGCATGCTGGCCGACGGCAGTGCAGATTTTGCCAAGGCCACGGGTTTGACGCTGGACCTGACCGCACGCGGCATGGGCTTGCGCAGCAACCGCTACTCGATGCTGGTCAAGGACGGCAAAGTTGCCGCGTTGAACGTGGAAGGCCCCGGCAAGTTTGAAGTCAGCGACGCTGGCACGCTGCTGGCGCAGGCCAAGGGCTGATCCCCTGTCCGGGTTCGCCGGACTGCCTCCGTAGACAAGCCGCAGATTGCAGGATCTGCGGCTTTTTTTTGGGGCTGCCGACGTGTGAACTTTTACTCGGATGCTATTAAAAAAGGAGCTGCTTACGCCCGTTCAATAAGGGCTGCAACCTGATTCTATTGCAAATCCGCCTTCAGGTAGTGAGCGCCCGCTATCGGGTTGTGGTAGTAGGGCGGGATGTCCTTGAAGCCCAGATCTTCGTACAGTGCCCGCGCCGCCTCCATGTCGTTGAGGGTGTCAAGCAGGACGCTGTGGTAACCCGCGATGCGCGCGGCGTCCAGCACCGCTTCGGCGAGTTGCCGTCCCAGCCCGAGGCCGCGAAAGCCCTGGCGCACATACAGGCGTTTCATCTCGCAGGCGTTGGGGTAGTCCACCGTCTCCAGCGGCCGCATCGCGCAGCAACCGGCAATCTCGCCGTCCAGCAGGGCCAGCAGCAGGCAGCCCTGGGGCGGCGCATAGTCGCCCGGCAGGCCGGCCAGCTCGGCCTCGAAGTTCTGGAAGCAGAGGTCGACACCCAGCTGGTCGGCATACTCCTGGAAGATCAGGCGTGTGGCCGCCAGCTGTTCCGGCGTGGTTGGCGTGATGAACTCGAGGGTGGGAGAAGAGGCAGACATGGCGGGTGAAGTCGAACCCAGTGTATCGGGATTTGCCGGCACCCCGGCCGGGACTTGCCCGGGTCTGCGTTACAGGCCGTGTCAGAACGCAGGCGCGCCCAGGCTGCTGAGCCAGTAGACTCCGGCCGTGCAGGCCAGCAGCACCCCCAGGGCCAGTAGCCGGGAGGCCGTGTCGTCGCGCGAGGCGGGCGCGGCCGTCACCAGTTCCTTGTCGCCATGCAGCATGGCACCCACCAGATTGTGTTTGCGCCACAGGTAGAACACGATGGCCACGATGTGCAGCAGCACCAGCGCCAGCAGAATCCACTTGCCGATGCTCTTGTGATAGTCGGTCGCCAGGCCGACGGTGGCGTTGGAGACAAACCGCGTCAGCGGACCCGAGAAGGCGATTTCGTCATCGCTGAGCAAGCCGGTGCCAACCTGCGCCAGCAGGAAGCCCAGCATGGCAAACACCGACCCGGCGCCAATGGGGCTGTGCCCGATGCCGCCTTCAGGCTTGCCTTTTCCCTTCAGGTGGTTGATCACGCTGGCCGGCGAATAAATGAAGGCCCCAAAACGCGACCAGCGTCCGCCCACCAGACCCCAGACGATGCGAAACAGCAGCAGCGTCAGCACCGAATAACCGAAGCGGAAGTGCCAGACCATGGCGTTGCCGCCCAGGGTGCCGGTGATCGCCAGCCCGATCACCGCGGCGACCAATGCCCAGTGAAAAAGCCGCGTGGGCAGGTCCCAGACGCGTATTCTGTGGATGTGCTGGCTCATGCGTGACCCTCTTGTTTTGTGTCTGCTGGTTGGGCCGTCATGCAGCCATGGTATGTTTCATGCGTCGGGTTCAGCGCCCGGCCGCTTCTCCTTGGTGCTTACCCTAGTCTTTTGGTTCCGCCGGAACTTTGCATTCGGGAAACGGCTCATTCGACTGGCAGTCTATCGGGAAGCACTGCCCCATCGCCAGAACCTGTCAAAAACCACGAGGAAAAATAAATGAAAGTTTTCGCCTGTATTGCAGCCGCTGCCACGCTGCTCGTCCTGGCCGCGCCGGCCTCTGCCCAGTTCGCCAAACCGGAAGACGCCATCAAGTACCGCCAGAGCGCACTGTCCGTGATGGGCACACATTTTGGCCGTTTGGGCGCGATGGCCAATGGCCGTATTCCTTTCGACGCCAAAGGCGCCGCGGACAACGGCGAGATCGTGGCCGCCATGGCCAAACTCCCTTGGGCCGGCTTTGGCGCGGGCACGGACAAGGGTGGCAACACCAAGGCCAAGCCCGAAATCTGGACCGAGCAGGCCAAGTTCAAGGAACACAGCGACAAGCTGCAGGCGGAAACCACCAAGCTTGCTGCTGCCAGCAAGACCGGCAGCCTCGACAGCCTGAAAACGGCCTTTGCCGCCACCGCCGATACCTGCAAAGCCTGCCACGACGCATTCCGAAATAAATAAGCCCCCACGGTCGCTCACTGCGTGTAGCTCCCTGCCCCCCGAGGGGGCCGCTGCGCCTGCGGTCTGGCGAAGCCAGTCCCGCGGCCCCTGCTTGAAAAAGAGGAGCTTCCTGCGCTGGGGGTGATAAAAAAGGCCGGATCCTTTGCGGGATCCGGCCTTTTTTATGGGGGCTTGAGAGCGGCAGGTATATCAGGTCTCAGCGAGTAGCTTCTCGATCAGTTGATGCAGGGCCGCAAAGTCCGGCTCGCCGACATACTGCTTGACGATTTCGCCGCGTTTGTTGACCACGTAGGTCGTCGGCGTGAGTTGCACATCGCCCCAGGCCTTGGCCACCGCGCCGGTGTTGTCGATGGCCACCTTGAACGGCAGCTTGCGTGTCTCGACGTAGTTGACAACGTAGCTCGGCGGATCGTAGCTCATGGCCACGGCCAGCGTGTCATAGCCCCGGCCCTGGTACTTGTTGTAAGTGGAGATGATTTTGGGCATCTCGGCCACGCAGGTCACGCAGCTGGTGGCCCAGAAGTTGACCAGGGTGACCTTGCCCTTGAGGTCCGCCGTTGTCTTCTTGCTGCCGTCGAGCAGCACAAAGGTTGACTCGGGGGCCCGCTGCGCGCCGCCACAGCCGGCCAGGCCGGCAAGGGTACCCAGTGCCAGCACCGAGGCGAGGGCGATGCGGCATACTGCGCTTGAAACTGAACTCATAGGGAAGGATCTCATCATGCAACGTCGCCATTTTAACCAGGCCGGTCTCAGCGCACTGGGCATGCTGGTCCTGGCCACCTACCAGCAGGCGCAGGCCCTGTCGCTGAACGACCTGAGCAGCGCAGAAGCGTCTACTGGCCTGAAAACCGCCCTCGAAAAAGGCGCATTGGCGGCCGTGGCCCTGCTTGGCAAGACAGATGGATTCCTCGGCAACCCGAAAGTTCGCATTCCCTTGCCGGGTTACCTTGAAGATGCGTCCAAACTGCTCCGCAATTTCGGGCAGGGCAAACGCATCGACGAGCTGGTGACCGCCATCAACCGCGCCGCCGAAGCCGCCGTGCCCATGGGCAAGGACCTGCTGGTCAGTGCCGTGCGCTCCATGAATGTCACCGACGCCAAAAACATCCTGGCCGGCGGCGAGACCTCGGTCACGAACTTCTTTGCCGAGAAAACCCGCGCCCCGCTGGCGGTGAAGTTCCTGCCGGTGGTCACGCAGGCCACGGCCAAAGTGGGGCTGGCCAACAAATACAACGAGTTCGCCGGCAAGGCCGCCGGCTTTGGCCTGGTCAAAAAAGAAGACGCCAACATCCAGCAATACGTCACCGGCAAGACGCTGGACGGCCTGTACCTGATCATCGGTGAAGAAGAAAAGAAGATCCGCCAGGACCCGGTCGGCACCGGCAGTGCGATTCTGAAGAAGGTGTTTGGGGCGATGAAATAGCCTGGTTTCGGCCGGAATGTGGGTTGAATCAGCCTTCCGCCCATGCAGAACGGGCGCAGACAGCTATTAAAAAAGGAGCGGGTGACGGACGGAGCCCGGCGTGAAAATCGGGTCCGGTCGTCCGCCCGGGGGGTTTGCACCTTGAGCGGCACAGGGCTACGATGTGCTTCAGGTGACGCGGATGAACAAGAAGCAAGCACTCCGTCTGCATGTGCCGGAGCCCTCGGGCCGCCCCGGGCACGAGACTGACTTTTCCTATCTGCATCTGTCCCCGGCCGGGGAGGTGCGGCGCCCACCCGTCGATGCTGCGCCCGCCGACACAAGCGACCTGGCCTACAGCCTGGTGCGCGTGCTGGACGACGAAGGCCGCGCCGTCGGGCCCTGGGTACCGCCGGTGGAGCCGCAGCGCTTGCGCACCGGACTGCGGGCCATGATGAAGACGCGCATCTACGACGCCCGCATGATGATTGCGCAGCGGCAGAAAAAGATCTCGTTCTACATGCAGTGCCTGGGCGAGGAGGCGATTGCCACCGCCCATGCGCTGGCGCTGCAGCCCGGCGACATGTGTTTTCCCACCTACCGCCAGCAGGGGCTGCTGTTGGCGCGCGACGACATTGACATGGTCGAGATGATCTGCCAGCTGATGTCCAACGAATGCGATCCGCTCAAGGGGCGGCAGCTGCCGGTGATGTACTCCTACAAGCGGGCCGGGTTCTTTTCCATCTCGGGCAACCTGGCCACGCAGTTCATCCAGGCCGTGGGCTGGGGCATGGCGTCGGCGATCAAGGGCGACTCAAAAATAGCCTCGGCCTGGATTGGCGACGGCGCCACCGCCGAGGCCGACTTTCATACCGCGCTGACGTTCGCCCACGTGTACCGCGCACCGGTGATCCTGAATGTGGTGAACAACCAGTGGGCGATCTCGACCTTTCAGGCCATTGCCGGCGGCGAGGCCACCACTTTCGCGGCGCGTGGGGTCGGCTGCGGCATTGCCTCCTTGCGCGTGGACGGCAATGACTTCCTCGCGGTCTACGCCGCCTCGCTGTGGGCTGCAGAGCGTGCGCGCAGCAACCTGGGGCCGACGCTGATGGAGTGGGTTACCTACCGCGGCGGGGCGCACTCGACCTCGGACGACCCTTCCCGCTACCGCCCGGCCGACGACTGGGCGCACTTTCCGCTCGGCGACCCGATCGCGCGGCTCAAGGCACACCTGATGCAGACAGGCGCATGGACCGCGCAGGAGCATGAAGCCACGCAGAAGGAGCTGGAGGCCCAGGTGAGCGCGGCGCTGAAGGAGGCCGAGCGCTACGGCTCGCTGGCCGCTGGCCACCTGGCGGGCGCGGCGGCGATGTTCGAGGATGTCTACAAGGACATGCCGGCGCACCTGCGCCGGCAGCGCGAACAACTGCTCAGGGGTGAAATGGACCCCCTCCGCCGGGAGAGCTGACCATGCAGATGACCATGATCCAGGCGCTGCGCTCGGCAATGGACGTGATGCTGGAACGTGACAGCAATGTCGTGGTGTTCGGCCAGGACGTCGGCTATTTTGGCGGCGTGTTCCGCTGCACCGATGGCCTGCAGGCGAAGTACGGCACTTCGCGCGTGTTCGACGCGCCCATCTCCGAAGGCGGCATCGTCGGCGCGGCGGTCGGCATGGCCGCCTACGGCTTGCGCCCGGTGGTCGAGATCCAGTTCGCCGACTACTTCTACCCGGCCTCCGACCAGATCGTGTCCGAAGCGGCGCGGCTGCGTTACCGTTCGGCCGCCGACTTCACGGCGCCCATGACCATCCGCATGCCCTGCGGCGGCGGCATCTACGGCGGGCAGACGCACAGCCAGAGCCCGGAGGCCCTGTTCACCCATGTCTGCGGGCTGCGCACGGTGATGCCGTCCAACCCCTACGATGCCAAGGGCCTGTTGATTGCGTGCATCGAGAACGACGATCCGGTGATCTTCCTGGAACCCAAGCGCCTGTACAACGGGCCTTTCGATGGCCACCATGACAGGCCGGCGGTACCCTGGACCGGCCACCCGCTGGGCGAGGTGCCCGAGGGCTACTACACCATACCGCTGGAGTCGGCCACGGTGTTTCGCCCTGGCGCCGACCTGACGGTGCTCACCTACGGCACCATGGTCTTCGTGTCGCAGGCGGCGGCGCAGGAGAGCGGCATTGACGCCGAGATCATCGACCTGCGCAGCCTCTGGCCGATGGACCTGCAGACCGTGGTGGACTCGGTGAAAAAAACCGGCCGCTGCGTGGTGGTGCACGAAGCCACGCGCACCAGTGGCTTCGGCGCCGAGCTGGCGGCGCTGGTGCAGGAGCACTGTTTCTACCACCTCGAAGCGCCGATTGAGCGCGTGACCGGCTGGGACACGCCTTACCCGCATGCGCAGGAGTGGGCCTACTTCCCAGGCCCGGTGCGCGTGGCCGCGGCGTTCAAGCGGGCGATGGAGGCATAGCATGGGCGTCCACGTCATCAAGATGCCCGACCTCGGCGAAGGCATCACCGAGGTCGAGCTGGTGGCTTGGCGCGTCAAGCCCGGCGACCGCGTGGCCGAGGATCAGGTGCTGGCCGACGTGATGACCGACAAGGCCACGGTCGAGATCCCGTCGCCGGTGGTGGGCCAGGTGCTGGCCCTGGGCGGCGAGGTCGGCCAGGTGCTGGCCGTGGGCGCGGAGCTGATCCGCATAGAGGTGGCGGGATCGGCTACCCCCGACGCGGCCGCATCCATGCCGGTGGTCCCTGCGCCCGCACCGGCATCGACCCCGACCCCGACATCAATCCCGATTTCGATCCCGGACGCAAGCGCTGTTCCAAGTCCTTCCGCTGACAAGCCCATCGCTTCGCCGGCCGTGCGCCGGCGCGCCTGGGAGCTTGGCATCGACTTGCAGCAAGTGGCCGCCAGCGGTGCGGGTGGCCGCATCCTGCAGGCCGACCTCGAGGCTCACGTGGCGGCGCATGGGACGGCCCCGCCGGCCGTTGCTCGTTCAACGGGTCTGGTGCAGCGCAACGATGAAGAAAAGGTGCCGGTGGTGGGCCTGCGCCGCCGCATCGCGCAGAAGATGCAGGAGTCCAAGCGCCGCATCCCGCACTTCACCTATGTCGAAGAAGTCGATGTCACCGAACTGGAGGTGCTGCGGGCGCGGCTGAACGCGCAGTGGGGGGCGCAGCGCGGCCACCTGACACTGCTGCCCCTGCTGGTGCGGGCCGTGGTGCTGGCCGTGCGCGAGTTTCCGCAGGTCAACGCGCGGTTTGACGACGAGGCCGGCGTGGTCACGCGCCATGGCGCGGTGCACCTGGGCATCGCCACCCAGACCGGGGCCGGCCTGATGGTGCCGGTGCTGCGCCACGCCGAAGCCAGCGACCTGTGGGCCAGCGCGGCAGAGATCGCGCGCCTGGCCGCCGTCGCGCGCGCCGGCAAGGCCACGCGTGATGAGCTCACGGGCTCGACCCTTACCCTCACCAGCCTGGGCGCCCTCGGCGGCATCGTCTCCACGCCAGTGATCAACTATCCGGAAGTGGCCATCGTCGGCGTCAACCGCATCGTGGAGCGGCCGGTCATGCGCGGCGGCGCGGTGGTGGCGCGGCAGATGATGAACCTGTCGTCGTCCTTCGACCACCGCGTGGTCGACGGTCAGGTTGCTGCCGGTTTTGTGCAGGCTGTGCGCAGGTATCTCGAAGCCCCGGCCATGCTGTTTGTGGCGTAGCCGCCATGGACAAGTCGTTTGAGGGCTTGCGACGAGTCATCGGTGACGAGGACAAGTCGATCCGGCAGGACCCGGTGGGAACGGGCGGCGCGGGTTTGATCGAGGGGTGATCAAGCTGGGGTTTCCGCCGGGGAGGACGGGTGCGCGCAGCGGGGAAAAAGCGCTTGCGAGGATGAGCCAGACATCCGTGTCTGGCTTTGGTGCTCGGGCTCTGGTGCGTCTGCGAATCCTGAGCAGCCAGCTTGCTGACGGTTTGCGTCCCGTCAGCAATCAGTTTGAGTGCCGGTCAGGTATTCCTGTTAGAACGCGTAACCAACCGATACGCCAGCGCCCCAGTCCGGGCTCCCGTCAGAGAAGCCTTTCAGCAGATACGTCTGCGTCTTCCATGACTTGTCAAACTTGTGCACGTAAAACGCGGTCAACTCGCTTTGTGCCGCGCTCGTTGCGGATGACTTCTGGCGGTAATCGTAGGCAAAGCCGGCGTTATTTTTTTCGTCCATCTTGAACACGGTTCCGGCGGTCAGGCTGAAGACGTTTCGCAGCGGGATCGTGGCCGAGCTTCCCAGGGCGGTGTACCCGATGCCACCAAAAAAGGTGAGCTGGTTGACCTTTTTGTAGACATCCAGAATGACGGAGTAGTCGTTTTCCCCGGTGCCCAGGCCCTTGGCGCTGTCAGCTGTGCCAAATTTGATCTTGCCTGTGACGTCGGCACCGAACTGTGCCTCCGCATTGTTGTAAAAGTTATAGGTCGCGGCTGTGACGACATCGCCCAGGCCTGACGCCGTGCGAACCGCGGAAGTGGTTGTCGATGTTTTGCCAACACCCACCACCACATCACTGGGGCCAGTGATGCGAATATAGGGAACGGTCACCTTGAACGTCCAGGGGCCCTTGTCGTAGGCGACATTCAGGGGAATCGAAGTGATGTCGGTCGACGTCTGCGTGCCGTATTTTCCGGAACTGTAGTTAACGCTGGTTCCCATGGTCAAGGTGCCCTCGTCACTGGCCCAGCCCGCTTGAGCTGCCAATACCAGGGTGCTTGCCAGCATGAGCCGGCTGTACTTTTTCGTTTGCATCGATTTCTTCCTCTACATAAAAAAACCGGATGAGCCGCTGATGTATGCGCACTCACCCGGACCGGATCACGCCAAAGTTTAACGCTTCGGACTCTCTATGCGTTCCGGGCGCTCGACGCGCTCGGGACGCTCCACACGTTCCGGGCGTTCGACTTTCTCGGGGCGTTCAATTTTTTCAGGGCGCTCGACTTTTGCCAGGCGCTCAACTTTTTCCGGCCGCCCGGAGTTCGAATTCGCTTTCTCGACTCTGACTTCCGGCTTGCCTTTGCCCGCATCGGCCCGACGCTCGGTAGCCGTTGCGCTCTTGTCCGTTTTTGACGCGCTGATCACTGCACCCAGGTTGAATCCGAGTTTTTTTGCGATGACCCCCCAGCCCTGGCCTTCGCTTCGCATCTGCAAAACGCCAGGCAAGGTGGTGGTGCCTGTTGAGGTGGTGACGGTACCGCCGTTCAACGCTGCCTCAAGCTGGGCCGGTGTTGGATCGGTAATGCCCAACTTCGTCAGTTCGGCTTTTGCGAGGGCCAACGCGATGTTGACATTGCCGTAGCCCAGCTGGGATGTTGCCGGTGTAAACGTCGTTGAGCCGGTCGTGGTGCCGCTGGTGGATGTCAGGGTGATGCTTTTGCCGGTGCGCAGACCGTCGACCAGCGCCGTGGCATTCGCGTCAGAGCCGGCGAAAGTGCTGTAGGTGGTGGCAAGGTCGGTCGCTGGTTTCGACGTGGCGGTGGTGGTGGTAGTAGTGGCCACCTGTGCAAGAACCGGCGTACCGGCAAATGCCAGGAGAATGCTTGCTGTGACAATTGCAAGCATCGGTTGTTTCATTCCCATAGCTGGTAACTCCTTTGTCTTTCGACATTGCTGATTCATCATGAAGACCATGACGGTGGTTGAACTTAACACGGACTTTGATGCGGCATCACACCCGGAAACATTGAGAAACAATAATTAAAAAGTTGTGATTTGTGACTTATTGCCTGTTCGCTTAACCGCCAAGTCTTTCAAACGGGGCGGTCATGCGGGCCCGACCAAGAGCTGTGCAGGCCAAGCGGGGCTTGCCGGTCATCACGAGTTACCGGCGGGATTTCTGGTGCCTCCGAGGTGCATGACGATGTCAAGTGCAGCCAGCAGGGATGATCGGCAGATCATCGACAAAGACGCGCGTCAGGTTCGGCAGGGGTCGTGTGGTCGCCCGCTTCGACGGGGCGCTCAGTCGTGGTGCGGCAGCGAGTTCACAAAGGCGGTCTTGGCGTTGGTGTAGGCCTCCCGGTCGGTCGGGTGCCGGACCGCCAGCTCGGCCTTGAGGGCGGCATAACGTGCCGCAAGCACGGGGCTGGCGCGCAGTGCATCGCGAAAGCGCAAGTGCCGGGTCCATGCCGGACCGCCTTGAACCGCAATGTGCAGGTGGTGCGTGCGGCGCCCGTCGGCCCAGCGCATAAACCACTGGCGGTCGGTCAGCGTGGCGTTGAATTCCGCCGATGTGGTGTAGCCGGCTTCACGCAGCGGTTTGGTCAGCGACCTGGCCATGGCCATCGTTTCGACACCCGCCAGCAGATCCACAATGGGTTTGGCCACCAGCCCGGGGACGGCTGTGCTTCCAATGTGTTCGATGTCGACAAAAATGAGCGGAAACAGCGCCAGCAGCCGGTCCCGCTCCGCCACAAACCTGGTCGGCCAGCGCTTGTCATACGCCTGCAAAGCCACTTCTTCGTGGATGGCCGCGTGCAGGGCGTCGGCGTTGTTCATGGGGTGCCTCGCCGTTTACGCCCGTTTGTGCGCGGCCAGCGCCCGGCGTGCGGTCGCCAGCCGCTCGGCCAACGCCTGCCCCTGCCTGCCGAGAAGCAGCACCGTGGGCGTCACGCCGCGCAGTCCAGAAGAATGCGGGTCAAGCCGGCGGGGTCGCTGATCATCGGGTCGTGGCCGGTCTTGAGCTCCACGACCTTCGAATTGGGCAGCCACGCACCGTCCCAGAACTTGGGGTCTTTCACGCGCAGGCGGCTGGGTTCGATGGTGGCCAGCGCCGGCTGCGTGCAGTTGACAAAGGTGCGCGGAATCGCGGCAACGCGTTGCACGTCAAAGTCCAGCGGCGCCTGGTAGGTGTTGCCGGGGTGCGGCGTCTGGCGGCGCTTGACCCAGGCGTGGTCGGCGTCATGCAGGCCGAAAACTTCAGGGTCGGGCGGCGGAAAGCTGAAACGTGTCGAGGCCTGGGCCGCCGACAGGCGCTGTTGCTGCGTGGCCGCCGACTGCGTGCTGCTCCAGCTTTCGCCGGGCTTGGGCACGACGGCATCGACGTACACCAGGTGCTTCAGGTGTTTGCCCAGCCTGTCTGCGACCGCGGTGCCTATCATGCCGGCGTAGGAATGCACGGCCAGAATGACGTCGTGCAGCTCCTCCACCTCGATGGCGCTGATCACGTCGTCGATGTGCGTGTCCAGCGTGATGCTGGGTGCCAGCAGGTGGGCGCGTTCGCCCAGGCCGGTCAAGGTGACCGCGTGCACCCGGTGGCCCTGCTGCTGCAGCGCCAAGGTGACCCGCTGCCAGCACCAGCCGCCGTGCCAGGCACCATGAACAAGAACAAAATTGGCCATCAGATCACCTCTTTGAGTTTCAGGTCAGACAGTTGGGCATCGGAGTAGTGCAACACACTGCGCAGGACTTCCTCGGTGTGCTGGCCCAGCATGGGCGGCGGCAGGTCGGTGCGTACCGGTGTGGTACTGAGTTTGATGGGGCTGGACACCAGCCGCAAGTCATTTTTCACCGGATGTTGCCAGTGTGTGACCATGTGCCGCGCTTCTATTTGCGGATCGTCAAACACTTCGGCCAAATTGTTGATTGCGCCGCAAGGCACCTTGGCTGCTTCCAGCGCCGCCAGCCAGTCGGCCTTGGTCCGCGTTTTCATCACGGCTTCCAGAATTGGCACCAGTTGGGCGCGGTTGAGAACGCGGTCGCGGTTCTTGGCGAACAGCGGGTTGATCGCCAGCTCCGGGATGTTGGCCACCGCACAGAACTTTGCGTACTGGCTGTCATTGCCGACCGCCAGGATGATGTGGTCTTTGTGCCCATCGGCGGCCGGTGCGACCTCGAACACCTGGTAGGGCACGATGTTCTGGTGCGCGTTGCCCGCGCGCCCCGGCACCTTGCCGCTGACCAGGTAGTTGGCGCCCAGGTTGGCCAGCATGGCCACCTGTGTGTCCAGCAGCGCCATGTCCACCTGCTGGCCTTCGCCGGTTTTTTCGGCATGACGCAGTGCAGCAAGAATCGCCACCGTTGCGTACATGCCGGTCATCAGGTCCGACACCGCCACGCCGACCTTCTGCGGCCCGCCGCCGAGGTCGTCGCGCTCGCCCGTCACACTCATCAGCCCACCCATGCCCTGGATGGCGTAGTCGTACCCCGCACGTTCGGCATACGGACCGGTCTGGCCAAAGCCGGTAACCGAGCAGTACACCAGCTTCGGGTTGAGGTTTTTGAGCGAGGCATAGTCCAGCCCGTAACGCGCCATGTCGCCGACCTTGAAATTCTCGACAAACACATCGCAATGGACCACCAGTTCACGAATCAGTGCCTGGCCTTCGGGCTTGGCAATGTCGCAGGTCAGCGAGCGCTTGTTGCGGTTGGTGCCCAGGTAGTAGGCCGCTTCCTGCGTTTCGTGGCCTTGCGCGTCCGTCAGAAAGGGCGGGCCCCAGATGCGGGTGTCGTCACCGGTCCCGGGCCGTTCGATCTTGATGACGTCGGCGCCCAGGTCAGCCAGCGTCTGGGTGCACCAGGGGCCCGCCAGTACGCGGGAGAGATCGAGGATGCGGATGCCGTCTAAGGAGTTCATGGGGGCATTTTGCCTTGAACAAGGAGGGCTCACGGTGATTGGCGGCCTCGCCACTGCCCTGAACCTTGAACGAGGTTCAGGTACGCGAGCGGCTTGGTGGTGCCCAACAAACCAACGACAGACTCTTCCGACTGAAGGTTGGGCCGAATTCGATCGAAGTCTAGAATCCGATGGCAAGCACTGCCGGAGTTGGTGGCGTGATTCATACCTGCATGAACTCGGCGCATTTCCTCGGAGATCCAAATATGGGCGGCCTTCTCAGGAGGATGGCATGCCGAGGTCAAACCGCAGTTGCCAGATTCAATCGCAGGTTTTGCCGTCCGCTTTACGTTAAGCATCGTTCAACCCAACGAGGAGCTTCACCATGGATACAGTGCAACCGTCCGACAACTGGCAGCTCGGGAATCCTTATGAGCGCTATGTCGGCCGCTGGAGTCGCCGTGTGGCGCCGATGTTCCTGTCGTGGCTCGCTGTCCCGGCCGGCAAGCGCTGGTTGGATGTGGGGTGCGGGACCGGCGCACTTTGCGCGGCCATCGCTGAGCACTGTGCACCCACATCAATCACGGGCATCGAACCTTCCGAAGGCTTCCTCAGGATTGCGCGCGAGACGCTCGCGGGTCGCGCAAGGTTCTGTCCTGGCAATGCCGCCGAGATCCCTTTGGAGGACGCTGCGGTTGACGTTGTGGTGTCAGGGCTCGTTCTGAATTTCATTCCCGATCCGGGCGCTGCCTTCAAGGAAATCGCCAGGGTGGCAACCAAGGGCGCAGTGTTTGGGGCCTATGTCTGGGACTACGGGGGGAAGATGGAGCTCATGCGCTACTTCTGGGATGCGGCTGTCGCGCTCGATCCCGACGCTTCCCGGCTCGACGAGGGGCTACGTTTCCCGCTCTGTCGTCCCGACGTCCTCCTTGCCCAGGTTGGCGGCGCCGGATTCCACGAACCGGAAGTGACGGCGATTGATGTCCCGACGTTCTTCCCCAGCTTCCAGGACTACTGGGAGCCATTTCTTGGCGGTCAAGGGCCGGCACCTTCCTATGCGATGTCTTTGGACGAGCCCGCCAGAAGCAAGCTGAGAGACAGAATACGACAGACGCTACCGGTCCAGGCCGATGGCTCCATTTCCTTGGTGGCGAGGGCATGGGCCGTTCGTGCAACTGTGTGAACCCCGGCGAAGCCCAGCCCTTGTGTCAGGCCGACAGTCACCCGCAAGCCGGCGTCCGTGGCGGCACTCTTGCCGCTCGCGTCACCGAGAACCAAGGCTGAAGAGCGTTCGATGCCTGGTCCTCCGTGGGAGGGCGGGTTCCTGGCGGAGGCCCCCGACCCACGCACAGAACCAACTTCAAGGCAAGGCGCTTTGTCGCATAGCGAGGTCCCAGGGCCTCCCGCGATGGTGTCAGACCCGAGCGCTTTGTCGATAACAGGCATTCAATGAGCCCTAAACTCAAGATGCTTCATCTCACAACCAACAGGAAACACACCATGCGCAATTTTTCCGGCAAAGCTCCGACCTTTGTGGTGTGGGTGATTTCCCTCGTGCTGTTTGCCGTTGCGCTGCTCGCACACTTTGGTGTGGTGCGGGTGGGTGAGCCAATTGCGACCTGGTCGTGGATTGTGGGCTTCGGCCTTTTGCTGCTGGCCTGCCGGATTCGCGGACTCTAGGCCCGCAAGACGCCAGGGTGCCAGGCGGCACCCCGCGTCATCCGACTCAATAAGTCTTGTACGGCAAAAACTTGCCCGACAACACCACATTCACGCGGTCGCCCTTGGGGTCCGGCGTGCGCACGATGTCCATCGAAAAATCAATCGCACTCATGATGCCGTCGCCGAACTCTTCGTGGATCAGTTCCTTGATGGTGGTGCCATAGACGCTGACGATTTCGTACCAGCGGTAGATCAGCGGGTCGGTCGGCACGGGGGTGGGCAGTGAGCCTTTGTAGGGCACAACCTGCAGCCACTTCTGCTCTTCGGCCGTCAGCCCGAAAATCTTGCCAACGACTTTGGCCTGCTTTTCATCCAGCGTCATCTGGCCCAGGCAGGCGGCGGTTGTCCATTCTTTGCTCAGGCCGACCTTCTTGGCGACTGATTCCCAGGTGATGCCCTTGGAGACTTTGACGGTGATGATTTTTTCGGTGATGTCGTTGCGGTTCATGGTTTGTTCTCCGTTGTGTTTAAAGAAATGGTTGTTGGAAATACGTCTTGATTCGGGGTTGGCTTCGACAGGCTCAGCCCGAACGGTGGGGTGTCATGGTCATACAACCACAGGGCGCGGCCAGTGGAACTTGCGATCGGTTGCCTTGATCGGCACATCGTTGATGCTGGCCTCGCGGCGGCGCATCAGGCCCAGCTCGTCGAACTCCCACTGCTCGTTGCCGTGGGAGCGGAACCAGAAGCCGGCGTCGTCGTGCCATTCGTATTCAAAGCGGACCGAGATGCGGTTGCCGGTGAAGGCCCAGAGTTCCTTCTTGAGCCGGTAGTCCAGCTCCTTGGCCCACTTGCGTTTCAGGAACTCGCGGATCATGGGCCGGCCCGAGAAGAAGTCGGCGCGGTTGCGCCAGACCGAGTCCTCGGTGTAGGCCAGCGCCACGCGGTCGGGGTCGCAGCTGTTCCAGGCGTCTTCGGCCCTCTGCACTTTCTCTTTCGCGGTTTCCAGTGTGAAAGGCGGCAGCGGCGGGCGGGCTTGCTCGGTGCTCATGCGACGGCTTTCAAAGTGACGGAGGGCGGCGCGTCGGCGAGTGCGCCGCGCCCGGGCTCCACCGTGGGCGGGTGCGCCGGCGCCTTGCCGTGCGACAGGTCTTTGGAGCGCGCCACCAGAAAATCCACCAGGTGGTTGCGCAGCGGGTAGTACTGCGGGTCGTGGTGCACGGTGGCGCGCTGGCGGTCGCGCGGCATGGTGTTGCGCACGATCTCGGCCACGCGGGCCTGCGGGCCGTTGCTCATCAGCAGGATTTTGTCGGCCAGCAGCACGGCCTCGTCCACGTCGTGCGTGATCATGAACACCGTTTGCTGCGTTTCGCGCACGATGGCCAGCAGCTCGTCCTGGATGGTGCCGCGTGTCAGCGCGTCAAGCGCACCGAACGGTTCGTCGAGCAGCAGCATCTTGGGCTCGATCGCAAAGGCGCGCGCAATGCCGACGCGCTGCTTCATGCCGCCCGACAGCGCCGAGGGTTTCTTGTCGATGGCGCTCGAGAGGCCGACCAGCGCCACGTATTTCTGCACATGGGCATCGACCTGAGCCGAGGTCCAGTCCGGCCATTTGGAACGCACGGCAAAAGCTATGTTCTTGCGCACGGTGAGCCAGGGCATGAGCGCGTGGCCCTGGAACACCACACCGCGCTCCAGGCTGGGGCCGGCGACCTCGCGGCCGTCCATGAAGACATGGCCGGTGCTGGCGCTTTCGAGGCCCGCGAGCACGTTGAGGATGGTGGTCTTGCCGCAGCCTGAGTGGCCGATGATGCAGACAAACTCGCCGCGGGCGATGCTGAAGTTGACCTCGTCGAACACCGGCTCGCTGCTGCCGGGGTAAGACTTGGCCAGGCCCTCGACCTGCAGGAAGGGGCGGCCGGCAGCGGCAGGGGCGGGATTATTCAGCATAGGTCACCCACTTCTGCAGCTGCGCAAACATCAGGTCCAGCAGCATGCCCATCACGCCGATCACGACGATGGCAAAAATCACGTTGGTCAGCGAGAGGTTGTTCCATTCGTTCCAGACAAAGTAGCCGATGCCGGTGCCGCCCACCAGCATCTCGGCGGCCACAATCACCAGCCAGGCGATGCCCATGGAGATGCGCATGCCGGTCAGGATGGTCGGCGCAGCAGCCGGCAGGATGACGAGAAAGGCCTTGCGCAGCGGCTTGACTTCCAGCGTCTTGGCGACGTTGAGCCATTCGCGCTTGACCGCCGACACACCAAAGGCGGTATTGATCAGCATGGGCCAGACCGAGCAGATGAAGATCACGAAAATGCCCGAGGTGGACGAGTCCTTGATGGTGTACAGCGCCAGCGGCATCCAGGCCAGCGGCGAGATCGGCTTGAGCACCTGGATGAAGGGGTCGAGCGCGCGGCGCAGCAGCGGCGACATGCCGATCACAAACCCGAGCGGGATCGCCACCACGCAGGCCAGCAGAAAACCCAGCGCAACGCGGCCCAGCGAGTGCCCGAGCTGGATGGCAATGCCCTTGTCGTTGGGGCCGCGGTCGTAAAACGGATTGCTGAGCTGGTTCACAAAGGTCTTGCCCATCTGCACCGGCGTCGGGAAGCCCGAGGCCTTGCCGGCGCCCGGGTCCTTGCCCATCATCTTCTGGTACTCGATCTGCTCGGCCGTCATGCCGCTGACGTTGCCGCCGGTGCTGGCCGGGGAAGCCGTCGCCGCGTACCAGACGGCGATGAACACCACGAAGAGGACGGTGGAGACGATGCCTGCGCGAAAGCCCAGGGTTTTGAAAATATTCATGGCGTCATTGCTTCAATGTTGGAGCCGGTCTTGCACCCTCTCCCAAGAGGGGAGGGGGTAAGCCCTTCAAGACATCTTGTTGATGGGGAAGCTCTTCGCGTACGCGTCAGCCTTGGCCGCGTCAAACTCCTTGCCCATGATCTTGAATTTCGGATACGCGCCTTCGGGCGTAGCCTGGCCGAGTTCCTTCATGTACTTCTTGGCGTCGGTGATCAGGAAGACTTTTTCGGCGATCTGCTTGTAGTTGACCTCGCCCTTCACGTAGCCCCAGCGCTTCATCTGCGTCAGCATCCACACCGCCATCGACTGCCAGGGGATCGGGTCAAAGTCGGCGCGGTCGGGCACCGTCTTGATGTTGCCCAGGCCGTCGGCAAAACGCCCGGTCAGCACCTGCGTCAGCACGGTTTCGGGCTGGTTCAGGTACTGCGCCGGAGCAATCACCTTGGCGATCAGCTCGCGGTTTTTCGGGTCCCGCGCCATCGCGGCGGCCGTCAGCACCGAGCGGTACAGCGCGGCAAAGGTGTTCGGGTTCTTCTGGATGAACTCGGTGGAGGTGCCGAAGGCGCAACAGGGGTGGCCGTTCCACAAATCCCTGGTCAGCAGGTGCAGGAAGCCGATTTCCTCGTACACCGCGCGCTGGTTGAACGGGTCGGGGCCGAGGTAGCCGTCGATGTTGCCGGCGCGCAGGTTGGCCACCATCTCGGGCGGCGGCACCACGCGGATCTGGATGTCGGTGTCCGGGTTCAGCCCGGCTTCGGCCACGTAGTAACGCAGCAGGAAGTTGTGCATGCTGAACTCAAAGGGCACCGCAAACTTGAAGCCCTTCCACATCCTGGGGTCGCGCTTGTCCTTGTGCTTGTTGGCCAGCGTGATGGCCTGGCCGTTGGTGTTCTGGATGGTGGCCACATTCATGGGCACCGGGTTGGAACCCACACCCATCGAAATCGCCAGCGGCATGGGGCTGAGGAAATGCGTGGCGTCGTATTCCTTGTTGATCATCTTGTCGCGGATCAGCGCCCAGCCGGCGGTCTTGGTGACCTCGACGTTGAGGCCCTGCTGTTTGTAAAAGCCCAGCGGGTGCGCCATGATCAGCGGCGTGGCGCAGGTGATGGGAATGAAGCCGATCTTCAGGTTGGTTTTTTCCAGCGTGCCGGGTTTTTTGCCGGCGTCCTGGGCCAGGGCCTGCATGGTGCCGACCGGCAGCACGCTGGCAATCGCAGCCATGGCCGTGCCCTTGCCGACAGCGCGCAGAAAGCGGCGCCGCACTTCATCCTGCGGAAACAGGGCCTTGACCAGGGTGGCTTCAATGAACTCGTTGGAGTAGGCCTCGAACTCGGCGGTCTGGCTGCGCCGGCGCAACTCGGTGGCGGCGCTGTCGGCGGCAACGGCGGCGTGGTGGTCGGCCAGCGTGTGGTCCTTGCCGCAGCTGCACTTGAGCATCAGGGGCTGGTCGGCGTCGTAAGGCGAGAAGTAGTCGGACATGGCGCGCACCTTTCAATTGAAGATGCGGCTGTCTTGCAAGCAGCGGGCCACTTTGGCCGGGAGTGCGGTCCGCGCCGTATTTCGCTGTTGATGGAATGACGCCGTGTAGGGCGCGCACTACAAAACCGGCACGGCCGGGCGGTTATCGAGCCTTGCGCGGTGCAGGCGCAGGTGTTGGAGGGTGTTGCAAGGCGCCAGCAGCGTTGTTGCCGGCCTGGTGCGGCGTCGGTGGGTCCCGTCGCTGCACCAAATTCGAGCAGGGCGCCCGGCCGGCGCCCGCTGCGGTCGCTTACGCTGGTGAGGAAATATCGGCCAGCGACTGGCCGACGTCTTCCTCGTCCTGCCCCTTGACGGCGATGTCGCCGATGGAAATGATGCCGACCAGGCGCTCCGCCCCGTCGAGCACCGGCAGGCGGCGGATCTGGCTGGAGGCCATGTCGGCCAGCACCGTGTCCAGGTCGTCGCTTTCGCGTGCGGTGCGCACGTCGGTGCTCATCACCTTGGCCAGCGGCGTGTGGCCGTCCAGGCCTTGCGCCACGGCGCGCACCACGATGTCACGGTCGGTCACCACGCCGAACAGCTTGTCGCCCTCGCACACGGGGATCACACCCACATTGAGTTCGCCCATGGCTTTGGCGGCGCTGGCCACGGTATCGCTGGGGGTCAGGGTTCGCACATTGCGGGTCATCACGTCGGTTACGGTGGTCATGGAAATTCTCCTTGGATTGCTTGGCTTAGGCCGGCGGCGCCGTCTGCAGCCAGCATGGCGCGCAGCGGGCGGCTTGCGCGTCAGCGGGCACCCAAGTGGCCGTAGGACAAGCGCGCGGCTCAGGCGCCGGCCGGTGTTTTGGCGTGGCGCTCGGCGTAAAGGGCCAGTTCCACGTCGTTTTTGGTGCCGGTTTTTTCCAGGATGCGCAGCCGGTAGGTGCTGACGGTGTTGGACGCCAGGCCCAGTTGCGTGCCGATCTCACCGACCGACTTGCCGGCCGTCAGCAGGCGGAACACCTGGTGCTCGCGGTGCGACAGGGCTTCGGCGCCGCTGCGCCCGCCGCTGCCGCCGACCGCGCTGGCCAGCGCTTCGGCGGTGACGGCCGAGACGTAGAGGCCGCCGCTGGCTACCTTGCGCACCGCGGCGATCATGTCGTCGGGGTGGGCGCTTTTGTTGAGGTAGCCGGCCGCGCCCAGCTTGAGGCAGCGTACCGCGTACTGTTTTTCCGGGTAGGTGCTGAGCATCAGCACCGGCAACTGCGGCCAGGCCTTCTTGAGCACCTGCAGCACATCCATGCCGTCGCGGCCCGGCAGCGCGATGTCGAGCAGCACGGCAGCCAGCCCGGCGTGGCCGTCCAGCGCTTCGACCTTGGCGAGGATGTCGGGCCCGGTCTCGGCTTCGGCGACGACGACAATCTCGGGCGCGTCGGCCAGCACCTGTTTCAGGCCCTCGCGCACGATGCGGTGGTCGTCGCCGATCAGGATGTTCAGTGGCGTCATGCTGCTATGGTTTTGTGAGCTGTATGCGTAGGTGGAACAAGGACCCGTGGCCGATTTTGCTTGAAATCTCCAGGCTGCCGCCGAGGTGCCTGGCGCGCTCGCGCATGCCCATCACGCCATAGGCATTGGCCGCCTCGAAGGCGGCTGCGGCTGCGCCCTTGCCGTTGTCCTGCACGCGGATGCTGATCTCGGCGGCCGTGGCCACGATGGTGATGGCGAGGTGGCTGGCCTGCGCGTGGCGGCCGACGTTGCTGAGCATCTCCTGGAAGATGCGGAAAATCGCCATGGCCGAGGGTTCGGGCAGCGGCACGGCTTGCTCCACCTCCATCTGCCAGTCGAGCGAGAGTTCGGCCGACTGCACAAACTCATGCGCCTGCCAGTCCAGCGCGGCCCACAGGCCCTGGTGGTCCAGGATGCTGGGGCGCAGGTCGGTGATGATGCGGCCCACGTTGTCCACCGCGGCCTCGATCAAGCGTCCCATGTTCTGGCACTTGCTGCGCAGGGTGTCGCGCATGGCCTGCGCCGCCAGCGGCTCGCGCTGCTGCTGTTCGCCCAGGCGTTTGTCCAGCCAGCCGACATCCATCTTCAGCGCCACCAGCAGGCTGCCGAGCTCGTCGTGCACCTCGCGCGCGATGCGGGTGCGCTCCTCCTCGCGCACGGTGTGGGTGTAGGCCGAGAGTTCGCGCAGCTGCTGCAGCGCCTCGGACAGCGCCTGGGTGCGCTCACTGACGCGCTGCTCCAGCACGTCGTTGGCGTGGCGCAGGGCTTCTTCGGCCCGCTTGCGCGCCGAGATGTCGACAAAGGTCACCACTGCGCCCTGCACCACGCCGCCGTCGACGATGGGGTAGGACGAATATTCGACCGCAAACGCGCTGCCGTCGCGGCGCCAGAACAGCTCGGTGTCGATGCGGCAGGGCAGCGCCATGCGGAAGGCGTTGAAGATGGGGCACAGGTGCTCGGGGTAATGCGCGCCGTCGCCGTGGCTGTGGTGCGCCAGCTCGTGCATGTTGTGGCCCAGCACCTCGCCAGGGGCAAAACCGAGCAACTCGGCGCCGGCGCGGTTGATGAAGGTGCAGCAGCCGTCCATGTCGATGCCGAAAATGCCTTCGCCGGTGGATTCCAGCAGCTGCGAGAGCTTGTCGCGCCAGACCGGCTGGTCGGCGCCAGGCAGGTGCACGGGTGCGGGCAGCGGGGCGGTTTCTGCAAACATGACAGGCAAAGAGCAAACTTCATGCCCAGCTTGGTGCGCGGCGCCGTGCGGGCTGGGGCTGCCCGGGCGCCAAATCGGTGCGTCGCCGGCCTGCAGCGCCGGATTGCCCCAAAACAGGTTGTTTTGGCGAATCCCTGTAAAGTCAGTGCTCCCCCTTTCCAAAGACCTGAGCGACGGTTCCCCCTTTCATGACTTCCTTGCTGACCCCTTTGATGCCCCGTGTGATGGCAGCCGGCCTGCTGCTGCTCGCGGCGTGCAACCCGGTGTTCAACTGGCGCGAAGTCCGGCCGGACAACACCGCGCTGAGCCTGCTGCTGCCCTGCAAACCCGACAAGGCCCAGCGCAGCGTGCCGCTGGGCGGGCGGCCGACCGAGCTGGCCATGCTGGGCTGTGATGCCGGCGACGCCACGTTTGCGGTCGCGGTGGCCACGCTGGACGACGCGGCGCAAGCGGCGGCCGTGCTGACCGGCTGGCAAACCGCCACGCTGGCCAACCTGAAGGCTGCCGGCGGCGGGCAAACCAGCCCGCTGAAGCTGGCGGGCGCAGACGCGCTGCCGCCGGCGGTGCTGGTGCGGGCCAGCGGGCAGCGGGCCGACGGCCGGGCGGTGCAAAGCCAGGCGGCGTATTTTTCACAGGGGCGGCAGGTTTTTCAGGCGGTGATCTACGCCAACCAGATGGATCCCGAGGTGGCCGACACCTTTTTCTCCAGCCTCAAGCTGGACGCCGGAACCCCCCGCTGATGGACGCCGTTCGGGACGCCGGGCGCTTGCCGGCCGCCGCCACAGCGTCCGGCCTCTTGAGCCGGCGCGCCGGCATCGTGGTGTTTCTGGCGTTTGCCGCGGCCTACTTCTGTTCGACGCTGGTGCGGGCCATCACGGCCACGTTGTCGCCGGTGCTGACGCAGGAGTTTTCCTTGCATGCGCGCGACCTGGGGTTGCTGGCAGGCGGGTATTTTCTGGGTTTTGCCGTGACCCAGCTGCCGCTGGGCACCTGGCTGGACCGGCATGGGCCCAAACGCGTGATCTTGGGTTTTCTGAGCCTGGCGGTGCTGGCCTGCCTGGCGTTTTCCGCGGCCACCAGTTTCACCGCCTTGCTGATTGCCCGCGTGCTGCTGGGCATGGGCGTCAGCGCCTGCCTGATGGCGCCGCTGACCGGTTACCGCCGCTGGTTTGACGCCGGCACCCTGCTGCGCGCCAACTCCTGGATGTTGATGACCGGCTCGCTCGGCATGCTGGCGTCCACGCTGCCGGTGCAGTGGCTGATGCCGCTGACCGGCTGGCGCCCGCTGTTCTGGATTCTGGCGGCGCTGATCGTGCTGGCGATGGCGGCGATTGCCTGGGTGGTCCCGTCATGGAAGCTCGCTGCCGCGGCGGCCTCTCCCCCTGCGCTGCATCAGCAGGCCAGTTACGCCCAGGTCTGGCGCAGCCGCTATTTCCAGAAAATGTCGCCGGTGGCCTTTTTCCACTATGGTGGCGTGATTGCGATGCAGACCCTGTGGGCCGGGCCGTGGATGGTCCGGGTGGCCGGCTACACGCCGCTGCAGGCGGCCACCGGCCTGTTCTGGATCAATGCCTGCATGCTGGGCACCTTCTGGGTCTGGGGGCTGGTCAATCCGTGGCTCGCGCAGCATGGCTGGAGCGCCAACCGCCTGATCACCTGGGGCGTGCCGGCCAGCCTGACGGTGCTCGCCGTCAATATCGCGGCCGGACCGGCCACCGGCTGGGCTGGCTGGGCGCTGTTTTGCATGAGCTCCAGCGTGCTGGGCCTGGCCCAGCCGGCCGTGGGCATGGCGTTTCCGCAGGTGCTGGCCGGCCGCGCGCTGACCGCCTACAACCTGGTGATTTTTGCCGGTGTGTTTGTCATGCAGTGGGGCATCGGCCTGCTGATTGACGTTTTCCAGGCCATGGGGCTGGGCGATGTGGCCAGCTTCCAGGCGGCGCTGGCCGTGTTTTTGTGTTGCTGTCTCGCATCGTATGTCTTCTTCCACGGCGCCAAAGCCGACCCCACCCCCGATAATTCACCGCAATGAACGGCATTCTCATCATCGCCCACGCTCCGCTGGCTTCGGCCCTGCGGCAATGTGTCCTGCATGTTTTTCCCGACAACCCGGCCAGTGTGGCCGCGCTGGACGTGCAGCCCAACATGCCGCCCGAAGAAACCCTGGCGCAGGCGCGCATTGTGTTCAAGCAGATGGGCACCTCGCACGCGCTGGTGCTGGCCGACGTGTTTGGCGCCACGCCCTGCAACGTGGCCCAAAAGCTGGTCGATGGGGTGCATTCCAAGCTCATCACCGGCGTCAACCTGCCCATGCTGCTGCGCACCGTGTCCTATCGCCACGAGCCGCTGGACGCGCTGGTGGCCCGGGCGGTGATGGGCGGAACGCAGGGCGTGATGCAGGTGGCCATCACCGCACCGCAGAACCAGGTACGCAGAAACCATGATCAAGACCAGCACGACCATCAACAATAAACTGGGCCTGCACGCCCGCGCTTCGGCCAAGCTGACCAAGCTCGCCGGCAGCTTTCCCTGCGATATCTGGATCGCCAAGGGCGAGCGCCGCGTCAACGCCAAGAGCATCATGGGCGTGATGATGCTGGCCGCCGGCATCGGCAGCACCGTCGACATCGAAATCGACGGACCCGAGGAGCAGCAAGCCATGGCAGCGCTGCTGGCGCTCATCGCGGACAAGTTTGGCGAAGGGGAGTGAATAGTGCCCCCACGGTCGCTCACTGCGTGTAGCTCCCTGCCCCCCGAGGGGGCCGCCCCGCCTGCGGCCCGGCAAAGCCGGTTCCGCGGCTCGGACTGGCATTGCCCGGCTCGCTGCGCGTCGCGGCCGGGTGTGGAGGAAGCGTCATGACTTTTTCCGTGCACGGTCTGGCGGTCTCGCGCGGGGTGGCGATTGGCCGCGCCGTGCTGGTGGCGTCGAGCCGGGCCGACGTGGCGCACTACTTCATCGAGGCGTCCAAAACGGGTGAAGAAATCCAGCGCCTGCGCGTGGCGCGCGATGCGGTGTCCGAGGAAATCATCCGGGTGCAGCGCGACCTGCCCAAGGACGCGCCGCATGAACTTTCCGCGCTGCTCGACGTGCACCTGATGCTGCTGCAGGACGAACAGCTGATCAGCGGCGTCAAGCACTGGATCGTCGACCGGCTCTACAACGCCGAATGGGCGCTGACCACGCAGTACGAAATCATCGCGCGGCAGTTCGACGAGATGGAAGACGAGTACCTGCGCGAGCGCAAGGCCGACCTGGAGCAGGTGGTCGAACGCATCCTCGGGTTCATGAAGGGCGTGGCCTCGCCGGTGCTGCCGGCCGCGCAGTCCGCCGCGAACCGCCTGCCGCGCCAGCAGGACCTGCTGCTGGACGACACCATGGACGTGCCGCTGGTGCTGATCGCACACGACATCTCGCCGGCCGACATGCTGCAGTTCAAGCAAAGCCTGTTTGTCGGTTTTGCGACCGACGTGGGCGGCAAGACCTCGCACACCGCGATTGTGGCGCGCAGCCTGGACATTCCGGCGGTGGTCGGCGCGCGCAGTGCCAGCCAGCTGATCGAGCAGGACGACTGGGTCATCATCGACGGCGACGCCGGCGTGCTCATCGTTGATCCCTCCCCCATCATCCTGGCCGAATACGGCTTCAAGCAGCGCCAGGGCGAACTCGAGCGCCAGCGCCTGAACCGGCTCAAACACACGCCCTCGCTGACGATTGACGGCCAGAAGGTCGAGCTGCTCGCCAACATCGAAATGCCCGAGGACACCGCCGGCGCGGTGGCCGTGGGCGCGGTCGGCGTGGGCCTGTTCCGCAGCGAATTCCTCTTCATGGGCCGGCCCGGCAACCTGCCCGGTGAGCAGGAGCAGTACCTGGCTTACCGCAAGGCGATCGAAGGCATGCGCGGCCTGCCGGTGACGATTCGCACCGTCGACATCGGCTCGGACAAACCGCTGGACAAGCTCGCGGGCCGGGTGCAGGACGGCCAGCTGAACCCGGCGCTGGGCCTGCGCGCCATCCGCTGGAGCCTGGCCGACCCGCCGATGTTCCTGACGCAGCTGCGCGCCATCCTGCGCGCGGCGGTGCACGGCCAGGTCAACCTGCTGGTGCCCATGCTGGCCCACGGCAGCGAAATCCGCCAGACCCTGTCGCTGCTCGACCATGCACGCGCCGAACTCGACAACAAGGGCGTGGCCTACGGGCCGGTGAAGCTGGGCGCCATGATTGAAATACCGGCGGCCGCGCTGACGCTCAAGCTGTTCCTGAAGTACTTTGATTTCCTCTCGATTGGCACCAACGACCTGATCCAGTACACGCTGGCGATCGATCGCGCCGACGAGGCCGTCTCGCACCTGTACGACCCCTGCCACCCGGCGGTGCTGCGCCTGATCGCCGACACCATCGCCGAGTGCAATGCGCAGGGCAAGGGCGTCAGCGTCTGCGGCGAGATGGCCGGCGACACCAGCATGACGCGGCTGCTGCTGGGCCTGGGTCTGCGCAGTTTTTCCATGCATCCCTCGCAGATCCTAGCGGTCAAGCAGCAGGTGCTGCGGGCCGACGCCAGCAAGCTCGCTGCCTGGGCGGCCCAGGTGCTGGCCAGCGAGGATCCGGCGTCCATGTTGCAGTCGATTTAGCTATTGAAATAATAGCTGGTGGCGCTTGTGGGGATTGGGCTGCGAGCTGATTTTGTTTGTAGAGAAGCCTAAGCCCGTCGAAACCACCTTTGCCTCAATATTTCAGGTTTGCCTGCTGGCCGGGTCTCGCCCCGGCGGGCGAGGCACTTTGTCTTTGCTTCGCTGTATAGACCGGACACATGGTGGACAGGTGTACGGGGACATGGTTGACGGTTTGAATTAATCCACAGCCGGCTGTCTCAAGTCAATTTCCAGGCAATGGTGGTGTGCGAAATAGACATCAAACACGCCGTCCTGGCCATCCCGCG
>NZ_NBZW01000039.1 GCF_002379085.1 Polaromonas sp. AET17H-212
CCGTACGCATACCTGAAGGACATCCTCGAGCGGCTGCCCACGCAGCCGGCCAGTCGCGTCCAAGAGCTGCTGCCGCATCGCTGGCAGGCCCCTCTCTCCACTACTTGACCCTGTCGGCCGTCGTCAAGACGGGATCACCGCGCGCTTACCGCCTTTCGCCGAAGCTACACACCTCAACAGCGCCATGGCCAGACTGCTGGAGGAGCCTGTGATCCTGGAGCGGCTGGACAAACAGGGCATGCGGCCATTTTTCATGGTTCACTGTGAATCAAATAGGCCTCTGGCCCAATCAATATGGGCGCCAATAGCTACTTAATTGATAGCAAACCAATCCCGGGCGGCCTACCTTATCTGCACAGCTGGTCCTCGCAGGGCACGCCGTCGTTGTCGCCATCCATCTTGGTTCCGGGGCAGTTTTTCAGGAACCAGGTGGCTTCGGCGCAGGAGGTCATTTGGGAGCAATGCTGCCGGCCGTCACAGACATAAGAGGCCGTGGCGGCACGCGAAGAAGGTGCAATGTCCAGCAAGGGCTGGCCTGCAGGGAACGCCGCTTCACTCGCGCGATTAGTCGGGGCCACCTTCTGGTAATACGCGTAAGCCTGCCAGCCCAGCGCCGCCACCAGCAGCAGGCCCACCACCGACTTCAGACCGCTGCCGGGCGCGTTGCCCGACCGGCTAACGCGCACGGGGCGATGGCTGCGGTCGGGCTGGTACGCACCAGATTGCGTATCAGCTCCCTGCACCTTCACCGCGCACTTTTTGCCCTGGGGATTGAGCGCGACTTCAAAGCTCAGCGCCTCGTTCAGCACCGGCCGGCCACCGCGCCGGTATTCGGAGATGTGGACAAAAATGTCCTGCCCGCCCTGGCTGGGGCTGATGAAGCCAAAGCCCTTGTCGTCGTTCCAGCTTTTGAGGGTTCCTTCGAAGCGCATGAGTGGGGCTTTCCTTGGCGTTATTCACAACACCTAAAAACTTTTGCCACCGAGAGTCATTCACTGCGAAATTTCAACTCCCGTTGAGTGCCTACTGTCCAAAGAGAGTCTTGATACGCCGCCTAATTAATTTTTCGCGTTCATTCAAAAATTCTGGAAATTGATCAAACTCCCAAAGGGATGGATTCTCTGGTATCAGATGACGTTTCAAAAAATCTGGCTCGCGCGTAGCTAGCCAATCGGGAAGGGGCATATCCTGCTTGCCAATATTTTCGTGAGCAAGTAACAAACAAAGGTTGCCCAGCCTGTCTTTTTTGGGATACCAGTCGGATCGGTTTTGCTGTAGCAATTCCCGCTGCTTGAAGGCACTTTGAGCGAATATGTGATCTTGATGAAAAGGCATTGTTCCCCATGCCGCTCCGTCATATAGAAGCGATAAAGCGAGAAACGTTTGCTGCTGACCATAAGTCCGGGACAGTATTTCATCAAGTGCAAAATCATCAAATACAGTAGAGAGACCAGTCTTCGCGAAAACAGCAGTAATTTCTTCGACCGGAAAATCGGCTCCAGGGTGCTGCTGATCTTTGATGCACGCCCTAATGTCTTTCAGCAAACCGTCCGAGGCGCGTCCAAAAGCTCCTTTAAGCAACGCCATGATGAGCCAACGCCTGATTGTCTCTGCGTTCCGTGCCTCAAATACGGTTGAGCCACGCAGCGTCACGTTTGGATTTTTGAAAAGGTAATAGATGATTGGAATGAGCGCGTTCACGCTGGTCAAGTTATCGCGATCAATACCAAACGAGTTGGTTAAATCAACACCCCTCTCAACAGACCTCTTGATAAGGGGCCAGTTATCCTTAATCAGTGTGAGATTCCTCTCGTTGAAGTGCTCAACCTTGTAGACCACGGGGAGATCGCTAACCACGAGGCAAGACTTCATGATGAAATCTTTGTCGAACTCATTCCTCTTGGTAAGTTGACTGTTCACTCGATCTACAAAACTAAAAATCTCCTCCCTAGCATTTACACCGTCCCAACTTGAGGTCACCATTGATAACAGGAGGTCAGACTTGCTTAGTTTGGTCCCTCCTTCATTAGCCCTCACGAAAATATCCAAAACACGGTCATAGTCTTGGTCTATTTCCGTGTAATAGGCAATTACCTCATCGTCATGTATTGCCTTATAGAGTCGTTCGAGATTCCGCCTGAATATTCTGGCTTGACCCTTCGAAACTGCGTCAGGTAGCGCCTCTTCAGCTGCTTCAAGATAACTATCGAACTTCGCCGCCTCATCAAAGTCCAAAATTTTCCCAACTCGAAACCAGTGATTTTTTTCATCAGGCTTGGGAGTCTGCTCCATGAACTCGAATTTGAAATAGACACCAACATCCCCGGAATCGACGCTTGCGTTGGGGTCGGAAAATAGGTCAATGTGCAATCGCTGCGGACTCCATGCCTCCGGGTTATCCCTTCGCTTGTATTTCTTTTTCATGACATAGGTGCCGCGAAGGCCAATCATGAGAGAAGTAAGACGCTGTTGGCCGTCTAGGACCAAGCAGACATTGTTGGCCCCATCGGTATTCGCCAGTTCGTTATGTGTACCGCCGTGCACCGCCCTCTCCAAAAACTTGTAAACCTGCCACTTGTCTCGGTTTTGAGGCTTCAAATCCCAAAAAAGAAACGAGCTGATCGGGTAGCCGCGCATTATGGAATCGAACAGCTCAACGATTTGCTCCGGTTTCCAAACAAATTCGCGCTGAATTGCCGGCAAAAAATACTGCCGGTTCATTCTCTCAATTGCAACCGCAATCGTTTCAGACTTGTAGCTCATACTTTTGGGCATCCTTTTTGATCAATAAAACGCACGCAACTTCATGACCGTCGATTGCTAGCGGCACTACTTGCGCAAAAGGGTTGAGCTTACGTTGAGCATCGAAGGTTAACAACGCACAAATAGAGGAGGAGTCACCTCAAAGTCAGTATAAGCAGCAAAAAACTAAGCCTGCCAAACCCCATACCCCAGCTCCCGCAACGCAATCCCCAACTCCACTTCCATGTCACGAGCGCCCTCGTACGGCATCGGGTTGTACATGGCGTACAGGCCGGGCAGCAGGCGGATGCCCCACTTCTGCACGTACACGTTGGCCTGGATGCCGGCCTTGTGTTTGTCAAAACGCACATCGGGGTCCAGCCCCGTCATGCCGACGTACACAAACAGTTTGCCGAGCTGGTAGTCGGGGTTGGCCTTGCGGAAGCGCCCCACGTTCCAGACCTCGTCGGACAGCTCGATCACGTACACGTGGTAGTGGTGGCTGCGCGGTATGCGTGGCGGTTTTTTCGCGCGCGGCTTGGCTGGGGCGGCGTCGGCTGTTGCGGCCGGCGGGCTTTTCTTTCTGGGGGTCTTGCGGGGCGCGGTAGCCATGGTGGAGTGGAGTATGCGTCACGCAGCCGGGGGAGCCCGATTTGCTACCAAATACATAGCTGCTGGCGCCCGTCCGGCAAGGGCTGAAGGCCGATTTCACCCATGACGGCCGCCCTCGTCGGCCGGAAGCCAGCGGCGCCTGGCTCCACCATCCTGAAACCATCCCCAAAACATCCATTAACCATCCACACAGATGGTGATAAGATGGTTTCATGCCTAAACCCAGCAAAACCTCGCAGACCTCCCCGCCCCGGCCGGTGGACGAAAAAATCACCATCAACCTGGGCTGTGTGGACCTGGGCCAGATCGACCTGCTGGTGCAGGAAGGGTTTTACGCCAACCGCACCGACCTGATACGCACCGCCATCCGCAACCAGCTCACCACCCACGGCGAGGTGGTGCGCCAAGTGGTTTCGCGCAAGACGCTGGTGCTGGGCATCCAGCATTACAGCCAGGCCGACCTGCTGGCCGTGCAGGCGGCCGGCGAGAAGCTGCAGATCCGCGTGCTGGGGCTGGCCTCGATTGCGCCCGAGGTCACACCCGAACTGGCGCTGGCCACCATTGAATCCATCACCGTGCTTGGCGCCCTGCACGCCAGCCCCGCCGTCAAGGCCGCGCTGGTGCAGCGCATCGCCTGACCCCCTGAACAGAATCGAAAGAACCTGATGACCCCTGACTTCCAGCAACTGATGCGCAACGCCGCCCGCCTGACCCGCAGCGGCGACCTGCACGCCGCCACCGCCGCCATCCAGGCCGCGCTGGCCGGCACGACCCCGGCCCCGCCTGCCCCTCGCGCGATGCGCGACATGGCAGACGTGATCGACGTGGCTGCGCGCGAGCTGACCGACACCGACATCGACACCCCTGCACCGCCCGGCCCCGCCGGCGATGACGCGCCTGGCCCCGGGCGCTTTGTTGCCGGCAGCCACAGCAACGCCGCCGGCCGCCGCGACTTCAAGCTCTATATTCCTCCGGGTGCGGGTGGGCGCGCGCTGCCGCTGGTGGTGATGCTGCATGGCTGCACCCAGAACCCGGACGACTTTGCCGCCGGTACCGCCATGAACGAGCTGGCCGATGCGCAGGGCTTTTATGTGCTGTATCCGGCGCAGTCGCAGCAGGCCAATCCGCAGCGCTGCTGGAGCTGGTTCAAGCACAACCACCAGGCGCGCGGGCGCGGCGAGCCGGCGCTGCTGGCCGGCATGACGCGCGAGGTGATGGCGGACCACGCGGTGGATGCGGAGCGCGTGTATGTCGCCGGCCTGTCGGCCGGCGGCGCCATGGCCGCCATTCTGGGCGACGCCTACCCCGACCTGTATGCGGCGGTGGGCGTGCACTCGGGGCTGGCCACCGGCATCGCCACCGACCTGCCTTCGGCCTTGGGCGCCATGCAAGGCGGCGGCAAACCCGCCGCCAACGGCGCCAGCGGCGTGCCCACCATCGTCTTTCATGGCGACGCCGACACCACGGTGCACCCGGCCAACGGGCAGCATGTGGTGATGGCCAGCGCCGGCACGGCAGGCAGCGTGGAGGTCGAACAGCTCAGCACACCGGGTGGGCGCGCAGCCACGCGCAGCGTGCACCGCGCGCCCGATGGCACGGTGCTGGCCGAACACTGGCTGGTGCACGGCACGGCGCACGCCTGGTCGGGCGGCAGCGGCCGGGGCAGCTACACCGACGCGCGCGGACCCGATGCCAGCGCCGAGATGCTGCGGTTTTTCATGGCGCATCCGCGCCGGTCGGGCCACTGAAGCCCGCGCGTCGTCCGCTCAGCCGGCCCGCCGTGCGTCGCGCCGGCGCAGTGCCCAGGCGAAGAACACGCCTTCTACCGCCATGACGGCGCCGCCCAGCGCCACCACCGCCCCGGTGCCGATTTGCGCGATCAGGCTGGCGGCCACCACCACACCGACCGACTGCCCCAGGAACAGCGACGAGGCGAACAGCGAGACCGCCGTGCCGCGCGCACTGGGCGCCATCTGCGTGGCATTGGCCTGCATGGTGTTGTGGAACATGAAAAAACCAAAGCCGGCCAGCAAGCTGGCGGGCACGGCGGGCAGCCAGTGCGGCGTGAAGGCCAGCACCAGCGCGCACAGCCCCACCAGCAGGCCGCCCAGCAGCACCAGTTTCTGCTGGCCAAAGCGGTGAATCATGTGGCGCCCCACCGCCATGTACATCACGCCGCCCAGGCCGAACAGCGCCACGATGGTGCCCGCCAGCGACAGCGACAGGCCCAGCGAGCGGTGCAGGTGCGAGGCCCAGATGGCCAGCACGCCAAAACCCGCCGCCCCTTCGACCAGCGCCATCAGCAGCACCACGCGCGACCACGGGCCGGTGATGATGAGCAGCGCCTGCTTCACAAAGCCGGGCCGCGCACCCTGCGGCGGCGCGGCCGCCAGCGCCGGTTCAGCCGGTTCAGCCGGGGCCGCCTGCTGGCGGCGCCAGTCGCCCCACAGCAGCAAGCCCACCACGCCGAACAGCAGTGTCAGAAAGGCAAAGGCCCAGCGCCAGCCGAGCGCGTCGGTCAGCAGGCCGCCGGCAAGCTGGCCGCCCACAATGCCCAGGGTGCTGCCCAGGCCGGTGCGCGTGAGCATTTCCTGCAGCTGGTCGGACGGCACGGTGTCGCCGACCCAGGCCATGGTGAGCGGAATCAGCGCGGCCGCGCCCAGCGCCATCAGCAGGCGCGCCCACACCAGCATGTCCAGGCTGGTGGCCAGCGTGGCCGCGACGCTGCCCACGCAGCAGCCCAGCGTGGCAAAGGTGACGATACGGAACTTGCCGAAGCGGTCGCCCAGCGGGCCGTAGAACAGCTGCGCCACGCCGTAGGTCACGGCAAACACCGACACCACCAGCGCCGCCTGCCCCAGGCTGACGGCAAACACGCGCGCCAGTTCGGGCAGCATGGCGTCGCAAATGCGCTGCGCGGCCATGCTGGCAAAGGTCGCCAGCGAGAGCAGCACGATGGAGCGGCGCGTGGCCGCGGACAAGGGGGCAGAAGCGGGGTGGGTGGTCACGGAAAGAAGGGGTTCGTTGACGCGCTCAAAGCGGTCATGGAACCAGGCGCCGGCCCATTGTAGGCAGGAGCCGGCAGACGCGCTTGCCGCGCAGGCACGGCCGGTGCGCTGCGGGCGCGCTCCGCCTCAGCGCACCGGACCGTTCGGCAGGGGCGCGTACTGCGGCGCGCGTTCGCCCTGCGGCAGGCCAATCACCACGCCGGGCTGCGCCATACCACCGCCACCACCGCTGCCGCCGCCCGACATGGGCCGGGCGCCGGGAACCGACTCCCAGCGCGGGTCGCCGCCGGGCGGGGGTGATGCGTTCACCGGTGGCGGGCTGTACACGGGCGGGTTGTAGGACGGCTGTGGCGCGTTGACCGGTGGCGGTGTGTAGGCCGGCATGGCCTGTTCCTCGGCCGGCGGCTGCCGCGGCGTGACCGGCTGCGACGGGGACGGGAACAGCCCGCGCAGCCAGTCGTTGACCTGGTCGATCACCGGCTCGAGCGACGGACCCGTCCGGCCGCTGCCGCGCGGCGCGTCGAAACGCGCATTCGTGTCCACCACCCGGGTGCGCAGCGCCTGCTGGAAAAAATCACCCACGATGGGCAACGCGCTGTGGGCACCCTGGCCCCAGTAGTCGCTGAGCGTCACGCGGTTGTCGTTGAAGCCGACCCAGGCGCCCGCCACCAGCTGCGAATGCATCATCACAAACCAGCCGTCGGTGTTGTCCTGCGTGGTGCCGGTTTTGCCGGCCACGTCGGCCTGGATGCCGTAACGCGAGCGGATACCGGCACCGGTGCCGCTGTCGATCACGCCGCGCATCACGTCCAGCAGCACCTGCGCCGAAGGAATGGACAGGGCCTGCTCGGGCACCGCGGCCTGGAAGGTTTCCAGCACCTTGCCGTTGCGGTCTTCCACGCTGGTGATCAGGAGCGGCTCGATGTAGCTGCCGCTGTTGGCGATGGTGCTGTAGGCTGACACCATTTCCTTCAGGGTCACCGGGCTGGTGCCCAGCGCCAGCGAGGGCACCACGTCAAGCTTGCTTTGCCGCACGCCCATGGCCTGCGCCAGGCTGGCCACCTTGGCCGGGCCGACGCTCTGCATGACCTGGGCGGTGATGGTGTTCTTGGAATACACCAGGCCGTCGCGCAGGCTCATGGGTGCGTAGCTGGCCGGCGTTCCGTCGCGCGGCCGCCAGACGGCGCCGTTGCCCAGCGGGATCTCCACGTCGCCGTCCATGAAGCTGTCGGTCGGCCGGGCACCGTTTTCAAACGCGGCGCCGTACACAAAGGGCTTGAAGGTCGAGCCCGGCTGGCGGCGCGCCTGCTGCACGTGGTCAAACGGGTCCTGCGCAAAGTTGCGGCTGCCCACCCACGCCCGCACATGGCCGTTGCGCGGGTCCATCGCCACAAAACCGGCCTGCAGCCGCGTCTTGTCCTGCCGCAGCGCCAGCATGAAGTCCTTGTCGGCCTGCAGCCGCTTGAGGGCCTCCTCGTCGGTCTGGCCGGACTCGCGGGCCGCCTTGTACTCGGCGCTTTCGCGCACAAAGGCTTTGACGATGTCTTTTTTGGCGGCCCAGGTGCGCGGCCCCCATTCGCCGTTGGCCACGCCCTGCAGCTTGTCGGCCTGGCGGATCAGCGCCTGGTTGGCCTGGGCCTGCAGCCGCGAGTCGATGGTGGTGCGCACCACCAGCCCGTCGGCGTAGATGTTGTAGTCGTTGCGGTCGGCCCACTCGATCAGCCAGCGGCGCACAAACTGGGCAAAGTGCGGCGCGGGACCCAGCGGCTCGGTCTGCCGCTCGAAGTCGATCTTGAGCGGCCGTTTCTTCAGGGCCTGGAACTTCGCCTCCGGCAGCTTGCCGTGCTTGACCATTTGCGCCAGCACGATGTTGCGGCGCTGCGTGGCGCGCTCGGGGTTGAGCACCGGGTTGTAATAACTGGTGCCCTTGAGCATGCCGACCAGCGTGGCGCTTTCCAGCACGTCGAGCTTGTCGGCCGACTTGTCGAAATAGGTGCGCGCCGCCATTTGAATGCCGTAGGCGTTGTACAGGAAAGGCACGGTGTTGAGGTAGGTCTCGAGGATCTCGTCCTTGGTGTAAACCGCCTCGATCTTCAGCGCGGTGATGGCCTCCTTGATCTTGCGCGTCACCGTGGCCGAGCGCCCGATCTCCTTGGGGTACATGTTGCGGGCCAGCTGCTGCGTGAGGGTGGAGCCGCCCTGCAGGTCGCCGGTGAAGGTCTTGAATACGGCCGAGGCCGTGCGCTTGAGGTCGATGCCGTGGTGCTCGTAAAAGCGGTGGTCTTCGGTGGCAATCAACGCGGTGATCACATTGGGCGACATGTTGGCCAGCTTGACCCAGTCGCGGTTGGCGCGCTTGAACACGGCCAGCTCCTTGCCGTCGATCGACAGCACACTGGCGGGCTTTTCTTCCTTGGCCTTGCGCAGGTCGCTGATGCTGGGCGTGAAGGGCACCAGCAGCAGCGCATACAGCAACAACAGCCCGGGAATGGCGGCCACGGAAAGGGCGACGCCGCGCCGGGTGGGGTTGCGCAGGCGGCGCAGGGTTTCAGCGGCAAAGGCGGCGGCAAGGGGCTGGAGACGGGCGAACATTTTTTTCATCGGGTGCCAGTGTAGGGGTTGCCTTTGTAAGGGACTGTAGGACGCCGGCGGAAGGCGACGGGCGGACGCCGGGACTGGCTGGCCGCTGACGGCGATTTTCCCGAACTTTGGGAGTAAAAAATGGCTTCAGCCCAGGCGGGACACGCGCAGATAGCTATTGTTTTTATAGTGCCTGCCAGTCATGACTGGCCGTTACCGGGCATTACCAGCCGTTACCAGCACGGCCATCGCGCGGTTCAATCGCCATTCAGGCTTTCCGCTTCAAAGGCTGCCAGCCCGCAAACTTCGGGTAATGGCGCGCCACCACGGCGCCATCGAAATCCCAGGCGATGCACTTGCCCAGGTGGTAAGGCGGCTCGGCGCTGCCGGACTCCGCGAGGCCGGCCTGTGCGCGCAGATGGCCGCGGTACACCGGCACCGTCTGGTAGGCGGCCGTGGCCATGTTGAACAGCATCTCCCGCAGGTGGGTGCAGCCGCGGATGCCGCCCAGCGCCTTTTCGATGGCCTGGCGCCAGCCCGGCCCCATGGTGGCGCCCACCATCCGCTGCATCGGGTCAATGCCCTGCTGGCATTCGTCAAACGGCGCGTGGTCACTGACGCTGGCAATTTCCCGAATCACCAGGCCGTCGTCCACCGTGGCGCGTATGGCCATGCCGTGGATCGGTGTGCCCGGCGGTACGTCGCGCTCCGAGCGGGCATGGGCATAGGTACGCACGTCGGTCATTTCAGCCTCGATGTCCCACAGGCCGTCCTCGCGCTGGTAGCCGCGGTAGACCACGGCGCGGGTGTGCAGGTGTTTTCGGGCTTGCGGTGCGGGCAGTGGCATGGGCTTCAGTACTTCCAGGGCAGAACAGGTAAACCGCTATTTTCCCAGCAAGACGGGTCGGGCGCTGCGCTGACCGTGACATTCGCCGTTTTCATGCATCAAATCAGCCACCGGCCCTTATCCTACGGTCGGAAGTAGCTACTTTTTTTATAGCGTAAATCGTCCACGTTACCCCTTGCCCGGTCACGCACAAAGGCCCGCCACGGTCAGGCGGCCGCGACTCCGGCCTACACCCCCGGCGGCCTGCCGACACTACGCTGAACGCACAAATCCGAGGAGCGAACAGCCATGACCCAGCCCAACAACCACCGCATGCGGGATCGCCGTGACGCCTGACCGCCCGGCCCCACCCCGGCCCACTCTTGGTGCCAACACCCGGCTGACATGATGGAATCTTTTCTTGGCAGTGCGCTGCACGGGGCGGCGGCGCTTTTTCTGGGCCTGGCAGCCTTGATGGGCCTGGTCATCTGGTCGATCAAGCGGCACAACAGCCCCAAGCTGAAAATTGAATGCGACGAGTCCATTGACGAACTGATTCCCTCCCTGGCCGGCCTGACCCTGAGTACAGCCGTGGCCGGCAACTCGGTGGAGCTGCTGGAAAACGGCGCCTTCTTCGACGTGCTGATTGGGCGCATCAGCGCCGCGCGGCACAACGTGCACTTTGAAACCTTTCTCTGGAAAGACGGCGTGCTGGGCCAGCGCCTGGCCAACGCCCTGTCCGAGCGGGCCAGGGCCGGCGTGAAAGTGCGCGTGCTGCTGGACGCCACCGGTTCCAAAGGCGTCGGCAAGGCGACGCGCCGGCAAATGAAAGACGCCGGCTGCAAGCTGGTGTTCTTCCATGAAAGGGCGATTCACAACATCGGCGTGATGAACGAGCGCGACCACCGCAAGCTGGTGGTGATTGACGGACGCGAAGCCTTTGTGGGTGGTCACTGCGTGGTGGACGCGTGGCTGGGCAATGCCGAAGACGGCCAACACTACGCCGACCTCAGCGTGCGCCTGCACGGCCCCATCGTGCACAGCGTGCAGGCCGCCTTCAGCGAAAACTGGGGTGGGCAAACCGGCGACCTCTTTGTGGGCAAGGACGTGTTCCCTGCGCTGGCTCCCGCCGGCAAGGTGACGATTCACGCCGCCTATGCCAAGCCAGAAGGCTCGGCCCCGGCGGTCAAGATTCTTCACCACACCGTGATCTGCCTGGCGCAAAAACGCATCTGGATCCAGAACCCCTACTTCATCCCCGAGCCCGAGGCGATTGACGCTTTCGGCGCCGCCGTCAGGCGCGGCGTCGATGTGCGGGTGATGATGCCCTCGACCAGCGGCTCGGACAACCCCATGGTGCAGCACGCCGGCCACCGCAACTTTGAAAAACTGCTCAAGTGCGGCGTGCGCCTGTTTGAATACCCACACACGCTGCTGCACCAGAAAGTGATGACGGTGGACGGTGTGTGGAGCGCGATTGGCTCCAGCAACTTTGACGACCGGTCGTTTGACACCAACGACGAAATCACGCTGGGCATTCACGATGCCGCCCTGGCAGCGCAGCTCGATGCCGTGTTTGAAAAATACGCGGCGCGTTGCCAGGAGATTGACCTGAAGGCCTGGCAGCAACGCGGCTGGTGGCACAAGGCCAAAGACAACATGTATTACCTGTTCAACGAGGTGTTGTGAGTGCCGCGCGCCCCACGGGGCAGCAAGGCCTGGCCTGGCCTGGAACCACGCTCACCCGCTGCCCGGCGGCGCTTGGCCCAGCGACAGTGCGGTGCCGGATGGCCGAGCGAAACAGGCTGGATTGGGGACATCCCGAATGCAGCGGGCCCGGGCTTGAGGTTCAATAGATTCGCCAAGGACCACAAACCGCCCGCGACCAGGGCGGCGTCAACCCCCCTCGTTCATGCAGGGAGCGCCATTTTGCGCAGCCACCGGGTTGAGGTCATATGGCGCTGATTCCGTCAACAACCACCCATCACCATCAAAGGAAACGTGTCATGCGTAGATTCAAGTACATTGCCGTCGCCACCGCGGCGCTGGCGTTGCTCACCGCCTGTGCCAGCATGGAGGGCACGGGCCCGATGAGCTTTTTTGTCACCAGCGTGGGCAGCGGCAAGGGCGGCGACCTGGGCGGCCTGGCCGGTGCCGACGCCCATTGCCAGAAGCTGGCCACCGCTGCGGGCGCCGGCAACAAGACCTGGCGCGCCTACCTCAGCACGCCGCCCACCTTTGCCACAGCCACCACCCCCGCCGGCGCCGCCACCCATGCGCGCGACCGCATCGGCAACGGCCCCTGGTACAACGCCAAGGGCAAGTTGATTGCCCGCGACCTGGCCCAGCTGCACAACGGCAACAAAATCTCCAAGGAAACCGCGCTGGATGAGCGCGGCAACGCCATCAGGGGCCGGAGCGACAACCCCAATGAGCACGACATCCTGACCGGCACCCGTGCCGACGGCACCGCTTTTGCGCCGCAGACCGACACCACCTGCAAAGCCTGGACCAGTTCCACCGACGGCTCGGCCATCGTCGGCCACCATGACCGCGTCGGGCCCAACACCGACAACTGGGCCACCTCCTGGAACTTCTCGCACCAGTCCGCAGGCTGCAGCCCTGAGGCGCTGGTGCGCACAGGCGGCTCCGGCAAGTTGTATTGCTTCGCAGCCAACTGATTCCCGGGGGGCATCGCGCCCCGCCCCCGCCCCGTTAACGTCCCGGCCTTGTGCCGGGATTTTTTCGCAAAATGGGGCCTGAGCGTCTTCACCCGCCCGGCGCCAGGCCCTGCGCGTGCGGGCGCGAAAGCGGCTTGATGCAGGTCAAACCGCCGCCCCTGTTTCGCGCCATCATGCCCACAGTGCCTCACCCCACTGCGAAGGAATCACCATGACCGACAACGTCCTCGCCACCGTTCCCCAACGCAAACTCTGGGTGCGCGCCCTGCTGATGCTGCTGATGGGGATGGCCTTCCAGCTGGCCGCCTGGGTGCTGGTGGCCGTCGCCCTGCTGCAGCTGGGCTTTACCGTCTTCACCGACCAGCCCAACCCTCGCCTGCAGGCGTTTGGCCGCAGCATGGGCCGCTACCTGGCGCAGATTGCGGGCTTCGTCGCCTTCGCCACCGAGACCCTGCCCTTCCCCTTCAGCGACTGGCCAGCCGGGGACTTGTGAGCAACGTGCGGCTGGAACCAACACTCAGGATTTGCCATGACAACACCACCTGAAAACTGCCGCATCAACTACATCGAGCTGAACGTCCGCAACATCGACCAGGCCAAGGCCTTCTACGGCCAGGCGTTTGGTTGGACCTTCACCGACTACGGCCCGGAATACGCCGAGTTTTCAGACGGCGCGATGAGAGGCGGCTTCACCACGATGGCGCCGCCCTCACCCGCCGGCGGCCCGCTGGTCGTCCTGTACGCCAAGCAACTCGAAGCCGCGCGGGGCAGCGTCGTTGCCGCCGGCGGCACCATCAGCCGCGAGATTTTCCCGTTTCCGGGCGGGCGGCGCTTTCACTTCAAGGATGTGGACGGGTATGAACTGGCGGTCTGGTCGAAAGACTAGTTGATGCGTCAAATTGGCATGCAGCCCTTTATCCACGGGTGCCAGCAGCTATATATTCAATAGCAACTGGCGCCAGGTGACGCTTGGCTGGGCGGCTTTTTTTGCCGTTTCAATTATTTTTTTCTGCCGTTGGGTGTCGATTCGGGGCAACCCGAATCGTCGTATTGCCAGAGGGCGTTTCCTCTGCCTTTCCTAAAGGGAATCCATCATGTCCACCAACACAGTCAAACTTCACCGCGTTCTGCGCGCCACCCCTGAACGGGTTTACCGCGCCTTTCTCGACGCCAATGCCATGGCCAAATGGCTGCCGCCGAACGGCTTCACCGGCAAGGTCCACCAGATGGACGCGAAGGTGGGTGGCGGCTGGCGCATGTCCTTCTTCAACTTCACCACAGGGAGCGAGATCTCGTTCGGCGGCAAATACCTCGAGCTGCTACCCAACGAACGCATCAGCTACACCAGCGCCTTCGACGACAAGAACCTGCCGGGCGAAATGACAACCACCATCACGCTGAAAGCCGTGTCCGCCGGGGTGGAATTGCAGGCCGTGCAGGAAGGCATTCCCGCCGTGATTCCCGTGGACCAGTGTTACGTGGGCTGGCAGCAGTCGCTGGTGCTGCTGGGGCAGCTGGTGGAGGCGGAAATTAAGGAGTAAGCGGCAGCACGCAACTAAACAGCAAAACGAAGAGCGCACCATGACAACATTGCCCTGATTTGGACTTGGCTCTTTTACTTTTTGTGCGTGGACTCAGGGGGTCAGGGATTTCGCAAGTTCCACGTAGCCAGCCATGAGTTCGCGGGCTACCTCATAAATTTCCTGGTCGACGGCAGCCTCGATGGGGAGGACCTCGATCGAGTACCCGAGGCCGCGCAATGCCTTGGCTTGACGCTCGGCGTCCAGCAGAAACTGCCCCTCTGGCGCCACGGCAAAGAACTTGACCTCGCGCGGGTCAAAGCGCGGCATGAGCCACAGGCTGTCGCCGATCACCACGTACCCGCCCGACCCGCGCTGGTTGAGCTTGACGAACTGGTCTAGCGCGCCCGGAGCCGTCGTCCGCCCTTTCACTTCAGCCACTACGTCCAGTTGCTCCAGCACGCCGGTAACCACTATCTCGAACCTGCCGCCGGCGTCGTCTACATCCTGGACGACCTCCGGCTTGCGCAGGCCGCGAGCAACGATGCGGTCGGACCCTAACGCAACACCTCGTTCGCCCTTGCGCAAGCGTGTCGGCAGTTCCACCGAGCCCAGGATTCTGGAGTCAACCAGCTCCAGCTCCGGGCGCAGGCGACGGGCATCATCGACATGCATCAGGCTGTCCAGCGTTGCCCGTCGTATCCGCGGCAGGTTGCGCCCATACAGCTCCCTCATTGATCCTGCCAAGCCGTTGACGTAGCCGCCTTGCGTCAGTCTTGTCAGCAACTCGCCAGGCTCCAGATGCGCCCTCAAGGACAGCGGCCTCAGCTTCTCAGCCAGGTCCGCGATCATCGCCATGCGATCCTCCAGCGAAAGCGAGCGCGTAAACGATGCTTTGCGCAGCATCTCGCTCGCGTTGGCGACGCTGAAGAGCCACTCCGACGTGTGGTTAGAGCGGAGCGCCAGCCGCAAGGTGGCATCCACGTCGCGGTAAGCATTGGCGTCCAGTTCGGCCTGCCTGCGCTGCATACGCAGCAGCCGCCTGCTGCGGTCAAGGAGTGTCTCGGGCGTCAGGCCCGCGGCTATACGGGCATCGCGCCCCAGCGCGGCCGATGGCGTTTGGTCAGCCACCTCGGCCATGCGGTGAAGTACGCGAGCCGCCCGGGTGGCGAGATTGGGATCGGGAATGCCCATGGTCTCACTTGCCCACAGCAGGCAACGCGCCCAAAAAAGCGAACAGCACTGACAGCTTGCTCGCCGGCTCGTGCTCCAGCCCCAGGAGCAGCATTTTCGGATCGATGGTGGCCCTGAACAGAGTCTGCATCTGCTGATAGTCGTGGATCTCCTGAGCTAGCGCTATAACGCCCCAGACGAGCGCAACGCCCACGCCGATGGGGCCGGCCGCGGGAGCCTTCATCAGCGCAAACTCAATGCCAGCGACCAGGAAGCTGCGTCGTATGGCCTGGTCGGACTCTGTCTGCGTGGCCAATGTGAGGATGGCATCTACATCCAGGGCATCACGCGGCGGCAGGTGTCCGCAGGCCCGCTCGATGAAAAATGGCATCTTCCAGACGCTGAATTTGTCCGCCGCCACGATCAACGCAGCGATGCCCGCGGGGAAATACGCATGGGGATCGGCATGCTGCGCCGGGATCACGCGCTGACGAACAGCGTCGGTTCGCAAGGTAGCAATGGCTTCGTGGCTGTCGGCAATGGTCTGCGCAATATCGAGCGCGAAACGCATCACGCCCCCATCGGATGAGACGCCCTTGGGGGCGAGCTGCAGCACCAAGGGGTGCTCGCGAGCCAGGGCGCACAGTAGGGTGAAGTACTTCTGGGTCGCTTCCATCAGGTGGGCCTGCGCCTGGGTGGCCAGGCCCAAAGCCGCCGCGAGTTGGCGCGATTCCTCGCGGTCGGGATAAATCACCCCTCGGTCGGCGGCATCGACAATTGCCCTGCCCGCCAAACCGAGCGCCGCTGCGGTCACGACCAACTTTTCAACCTTGAGCTGCGAAAGCTCGTGGCGGTCGTAGGCGGCGTGCGCCTGATGCACGGCGGCGACCAGGGCCCGAAAGTCCTTGCCATCCACCAGCGGAGCAAACGATGCACCGTCATAACGCGGCGCAAGGTAGCGCGTCTGTTGCCTGGACAGCACGATCTCGCAGCGGTTCAGGTGCGCCAGCAACATCTCGTTGGCGATAAGTTCGGCCTCCCGCATGGCGTTCCACGCGTGTTGACAACGCCGCTTGTGAGCGCGCTGCACTTGCTCTTTGTGCAACAGAAACTGGGCACAGGCCGCCAGGTGCCGCTTGGCCACCGGCTCTCGGGCGGCACGCGCGTGCAGATCCGTGAGCGCGCGCTCAAAGCCCAGGTCATACAGCGGCACGGTTCCATGCACGCAGCGCAGGCGCGGCAGCTCAGACAGCAGGGCCGGGTCAAAGTCCATCGCGAGGTCCATCAGCGAGAACAAGGGTTTCTCGAGGGCATTTGAATCTACCGGCAACTCCCGGAAAAAGGAGCCATAAACCACTTGCACCTGAAGCGCCGACCACTCCTGGGCGCCAACCTCTTCATAGGCGGCAAAAGCCCACTGGACCGGCTGGCTGAAGCGGTCGTAGAGCAGCGTTTGCTTGCCGATGCGCACCTGGCGAGCCATGGGCCGCTGCTCCTGGGCGTCAGGCCTCGTCCACCCACGAGAGCAATCCATCGGGCTGCAGGATCACCAGGCTCGTCGGGTTGCGCTCCTTCCAGCGCGAACCGGTGACTTCTCTGCCCTGCTGCGGTACGCCGGTGGCCGAAGTAATGACCTCGGCGCCCAGGGCCAGCGCGGCGGGGTCCGACGGCAGGGGCGCGTGGTCGCCCTGCCAATCCAGGCCCGTCCACATGCGATAGAGCACCGCGGCTTCAAAGCCGCGACGTACAGGCAGCGTGATCGACGCCGCACCTGAGCGCATGAACAATTGCCGCAAGGGGTCGGAATCGGTGCTCCCGAGCAGCCCACTCCAGCTTGTCTCCGGCGCCCAGAAGTAGTCCTGCAACACCCACGACATGTGCTCCCACTCGAACGCGCGGTCCAGATAGGTCATCAGGCTTTCCAGCGACGCCACCTTGGCCGCATCGGCGCGAGGCCTGGTATCGGCGGCATCTATCACGGCGTCTACGCTTCCAATCGCTGCAGCCATCAACTCCATGACCTGACGCTTGAGCTCGGTACGCTCCAGTGCTCGGCTTTCCCGGGGGTTGGCGCCGGTGATGGTGACGCCGGGCAAGGTGGCGCGCGCCGCCTGTGCCTCGGCCTCTGAAATCGCAGCCTTGTAGGCGTTCATGATTTTGGCCCAAGTGTCGATGCGCCAGGCTTCGAGCAAACTGTCCGTCCGCTCGAAGACGACTTCTACCGACAGCGCAAAACCCCGCAAGCTGGTGATGCTGAGCACCACTGGCAGTTTGGTACCCGCCCCACCCTCCTTGCGATCGGCGGCACTGCCAGGCAACGAAGGCAACGAAGAAGTGAAGGTTCGAACGAAGTCGGTGTCGGTGATGGTCGGAATGGGGATCTTTGTCGAGCCGACCGCCAGCAATACCTCGGGCATGGGGGTCGGGAGCGGGAGGTAGGGATCAAGTTTATGAGCGACGCAGGCTCCCCGCGCGATGATGGCGCGGTACCCTGGTGGCACAACGATGGTCGAATCGGCCCTGGTCACCACCCCGGGACTCTCGGCGGACTGGGAAGGATCAGCCTCCAGGGTCAAGGACTGGGTGACAAACTGGGCCGGCGGCGGCTCAATGTCGGTGGCACTGTAGGCCGCAAGCCAGGTGAGGTAGTTCGCCGGTGTGATGTCGTCCGGGCGCAGTGCACCCGGAACGCCGCTGCGCACAACAGTAGGGGGTGGAAGACTACCGCCGCCCGCGTTGCCGCGGACCGCCAGCCAACGCAGATAAGACGCGGGTTCCGGCACGGTCAAGCCCACCATCAGACGCTGGCCGTAGTCCACCAGCCGCAGGTCATCAACCTTGTCTACCCAGCGGTAGATGCCCGAAATGTGCCCGCCATCGGCAGGATTCGCCATAGAGTGCAAGGTGTTGTCCTCAACCACTACCTTGGTGACCACCCGTTCCTGGCGGCTGCTGAGTTGACGCACCTTCTGGGTCGCTTTGGACACCACCTCCTGGGCAAACTTGGATGACTGCTTTTGTGATTGCTCGCGTGACGTGGTGCTGGCCAGGCCGAAAGAAGCTTGCGCCGTGACGGGGCCGTAAGTCCCCGAGATCGACGCTCCAGCATCAAGGTTAAGCGACTCGTTGAGCGTGGCTTCGGACGCCTTCTCCAGCTCGAATCGCTGGGTGGATTGCGTGTCGGTCTCGGTGGTGGCTTCCGTCTCGGTCATCTGAAAGAGGTCGGTCTCGGTGGAACTCGATTTACGGAAGCTGCGCTCGCGCAGCTCGCCCGACATGATGTTCTCGATATGGGCAATGTCGCCATAGGCGTAGGCGCTGCCCACCAGCTCGGTCATCAACAAATCGCCAATGCCTAGTCGAAGCGGCGCGGTCTCCTTCTTTCCGGCTGCAGGGGTGGTGGTGCTGGGCTTGGCCGTGGGTGCACGAGGCATGGGTTGCCCCTCAGACAGATCTCCCAGCGCCGCCATTTCGGCAACGCGGTCCCGGATCTTCTCCTCGGCCTTCTCGAGACTGACCTGCTGAATCTCGGCCTCGACCATGGCTAGCTCCCCAGTCAGCGCGTGCATGCCCGGGATCAGCTTGAATCCGGCGATCTCGTCAGCGGTCATCAACTCCGCCGTCAGATCGCCACCACCGCCGGAAATGTTGCGAACCAGCCTGGCCACCGCCACGCGAAGAAGGCGCAGTTCACGCTTTTGGGTCGCGGTCGGCGGCGCAGGCGCAGGCGTCGCTTTCCGCGAGCGCGTGTCTTTCTTGGGCTCTGTGGGCAGCGTCATCGCAACGCGAGCACCCAGATCAACCGACAGGACCGAACGCAGGAAGAAATCGCGGCAGCGTTCGGCTTGTTCCTTCGACGAACCGCTGTCGAACGCCGCCAGAACACGCTCTATGTATTCGATGGTGAGAATCTGCACCGCCGCCGCATCCCCCGCACCGGGCGCAGAGGTGCCCGTACCCCGTGCCGCCTTTGCGTACAGATATTCCGCAACGTGGCGAAAACCAGTCAGCATTTCCTTGAAGGTGCCATCGCCGCGACCCTGGGGAAACCCGACGTCAAGCTCGCGCTCGAGAAGCTTGGCCAGATGGGTGTCCGACACCGCATAACGCACACCCGCCATTTGCAGGGCAATCTTCTCAATCGCGGGGGACAGCGCACCGTTCGCCGATTGCCCGCGCACGGGCACATGAACCACAAGGGGTTTGGTTGCATCGAGCAGGGGCGCGGGCCCGCGAAGGCTCACAAATCGAAATACTTCGGCCATGTAAGCCTCCTTGATGGGTTAAGGACGTGCCAGAACGATGCGGTCGGCCAGTTGTAAGGAGACGTACATCAAGTGCCAGGGGGCGCTTGCTGACCTCTGCGCGGATGCGGACCGCGCATCAGTTCGTCAATGTAGGGGTGATCATCGAGTGGGTCAATGGTGGTTTTTCACAGCATTTTTCGACTGGCCCACGTGAAGGCCAAGCGCTTGCGCCGCTTCGACTAGCTATGATTTTAGTAGCTGCTCGCGCCCGATTTACAAGGGCCACAGGCAATTTTTATTCACGAAAGTTGCTGTCACCCAACGACTTCGCCGGGACCTCCCTCGAAATGAACGCCAAGGTAACGAAAGCTACAGAATGTCGTTTTTCAACTTCACCACAGGGCACAAGATCTCGTTCGGCGGCAAATACCTTGAGCTGGTGCCCCACGAGCGCATCAGCTACACCAGCGCCTTCGACGACAAAAACCTGCCGGGAGAAATGGTGACCTCCATCACGCTGGCGCCGGTGTCCGCCGGGGTTGAAATCCACGTCGTGCAGGAAGGCATTCCCGCCGTCATTCCCGCGGACCAGTGTTACCTGGGCTGGCAGCAGTCGCTGGTGCTGCTGGGGCAGCTGGTGGAGGCGGAAATCAAGGAGTAAGGGTGTCCAGACAGCCTGCCGGTCCCCAGACAGCTGACGACCGGCCTTCACCGTCCTGCAGCCCGGCTCTGGCGCCGTTGCCTGCTGGCCGCTTCCGGGGCAAGATAAGGTTTCCATGTTTTTCCTGTGGCCTCAATTTCTCTGGCTGATGCTGGCGCTGCCCCTGCTGCCGGCGGTTTACCTCTGGCTGCTGCGGCGCAGGGGCAAGCAGGCCGTGCGCTACAGCAGCCTTGGCACGGTTCGCGCAGCGACCACCGGGCGACCGTGGCGGCGGCATGTGCCGCCCGCCCTGCTGTTCCTCGCGTGCGCCGGATTGATGCTGGCTGCGTAGCGTCCCATGGCGCGGGTGCCGCTGCCCTGGGCACGCTCCACCATCATCCTGGCGATGGACGTTTCTCTCAGCATGCGCGTGAGCGATGTCAAGCCCACCCGGATGGTGGCCGCGCAAGAGGCCGCGAAACTGTTCCTGCGCGACCTGCCCAAAAACATCGAAGTCGGGCTGGTCACCTTCGCGAGCAGCAGCCAGGTGGCGCAGGTTGCGACGCTGGACCGCCCCGCCTTGGTGAAGGCGATCGACAGTTTCCAGATGCAGATCGGCACCGCCGTCGGCAGCGCCATCGTGACCAGCCTGGCCGAGCTGTTTCCGGACCAGGGCATCAACCTCGAGGAGATGACCTTTGGCAGCAAGCCGCGTGGACGCAGCCTGGACGACAAGGACAAACCGCCGCCCCAGCAGATCACCCCGGTGGCGCCGGGCTCGTACGGAGCTGCGGCCATCATCCTGCTGAGCGATGGCCGCCGCACGACGGGCGTGGACACCCTGGAAGCAGCCAAGATGGCCGCCGACCGGGGCGTGCGCATCTACGTCATCGGCCGGGGCAGCGTGGGCGACGCTGCAGCCATGCCCGAAGGCATGCCCATCTACCTGCAACTGGACGAACCCACCCTGCGCGAGGTAGCCCGCATGACCGGCGGCGAGTACCACCATGCGGGCACGGCGGAAGCGCTGCGCAGCGTGTACGAGAACCTGGGGTCGCGGGTGCAGGTGCAGACGCGTGAGACAGAGGTCACGGCCTTGCTGGCCCTGTTGTCGGCGGGGCTGGCGCTGGCGGCGGGGGGGCTGTCGCTGGTGTGGTTTCGGCGGGTCGTTTGAACGCCTGGCCGAGCGACGATCTTTACCAGGCAACCTGCAGGCACCAAGAACCAAGAACCAAGAACCAAGGACCAAGGACCAAGGAGGATTTGCGAGGAGCACGCCACGCGAAAACTGCCGCATCAACTACATCGAGCTGAACGTCCGCAACATCGGCCAGGCCTTCGGCTGGACCTTCACCGACTACGGCCCGGAATACACCGAGTTTTCAGACGGCGCGATGAAAGGCGGCTTCACGACCCTGGCGCCGCCCTCGCCCGCCGGCGGGCCGCTGGTCATCCTATACGCCAAGCAACTTGAAGCCGCGCGGGGCAGCGTCATTGCAGCCGGCGGAATCATCAGCTGCGATATTTTTGCTTTTCCGAGCGGACGGCGGTTTCACTTCAAGGATGTGGACGGGTATGAACTGGGGGTCTGGTCCAAAACCTGATTTTTTAAAATCGGCTTCCAGCCCTTTATCCACGGGTGCTGGCAGCTATTACTTCCATAGCTAATTGCTGTCATTGCGGGCCTGACCCGCAATCCATCCTCACCTCGCCCGCGCCTTTCTCGATGACAATGCCATGGCCAAATGGTTGTTTCGTGGATTTCAACTTAAGCGAAAACTGAAGCGCATTCGGCATATCAAGCGCTTTTGGAATGTAGATTCGTCTACCCGGCATAGTTCTATTTCTTAAATGTTTCTCTAAAAAGCGATCGGATGTCTCAAACCGCCGCTTTCGTCAGTCGTTGGCCCAGAGAAACAGGCCGCCTGTTGGTGTAGGTCCTCCGCCTTACTTGAAAGTGGGCATCTGACCATTCCGTCAAGGTCACGCGCTAGGTTATTCAAGTTCACTAACAAGAACGGGAGGAATTAACGCAGCTGCTTTCGGCGCTCTATTCGAGGTAGTACGCAAGGATTTCATCAGAGCTCTGGAAATTTTCTTTTTGGCCTCCTCGGCCTTCTCGCCTTCTAGCACGTCTCGCTTAATCACTTCATTAACAATAACGGATCGAATCTGTTCGCTCTCAATACGAACATCCGGAGAAACGCGTCTAAGCTCCCTGCGAATCACATCCAGAACTGGGTCAGTCTGCAGCATGGCCCCAACAAAGAACCTGGAAAGCGCTTGCTTCTGGGTGTGATACTCGCCAAGCGCTGAACGCTGCCAGCCTTCTTTGCACCAAAGGTATAGCAACTCTATATCCGCTTCTGATCTTGCATTGAGTGAAGAGAAATCGATATCCACTACGAGTTCTTGATCGATCGGTTTAGCGAAAATCATGCGGTAGACTCGCCAGCACATGCCGTTTGTCAAAAGTACCCAATCAACCCCTTGATTGGCTGCATAGTCCACCGCTTGCTTTACATGGTTCTCTTTGAGTTCCAAGCCAACCGCTTTCACTTCGATCAAAGTTTGCAGTACGCCGTCAATCTTTGTTGCGAGATCGCAGTACGTACCCCGTATGGCGAATTCCGAAGTCACCTCCGCATACTTGTCGTATCCAAAAACGTCCGCAAGCATGTCTTTGACAATGGTGACTGTATCTGCCTCCCCCACATCGCGCATCTTCGCCGCAACAAGAATTGGTTGGTATCGTTTGATGCCGGCAATAAGTCGCTCAGTTACTTTCTTGGGGATAGCCATAGGACTCCTTAAGTGTATGTAACCGATTGTGAATGGAACCCTGCATATCCACAACCGTCCGCTGTCGGGATTAATACCATGTGCCCAGAGCATCCTTCAGTCGAACAGCCCCATGCGCCTAGGGTATTAGTCTTAATTTCAGGCCTGCATGCTTTCAGTCATTCTCCAAGCACCTCGGCGCGGGCGTGGGACCCCTCCCACAAAAGCTCGGGTGTTGCGGTGCTGGCGAAGGGCTTACCTGGAGCGCACTCTAGGAGCAGAGGTCTCTTCCGGCCTTGCCTTCTCAACAAACACAGGACTCCCATGACCGACCCACGCAACATTGCCCACGACAAAAAAGTCCAGCAGGAAAAGAAACACCGCGGCGAAGAGATCGCTCCCGGCGCGGAACATGCCGTGCAGCCTGGCAAGAAACCGCATCTCGAGACCACAGACAAGCCCGATACCGACGCCGAGACTGCTGACAAGGATGCGCAGCCTGCGGGCTGATCAACCGCTCGGGGAACACACCACAAAAAAGCCTGCTGCGCATTCGCAGCAGGCTTTTCATTTTTCGCCTCTGGACGGCTAATCCTCAAGAACGAAGCGGATTGGGACGATGACCAGACTGTCCACGGGCAAGCCGCTGCGATCCTGCGCCGGAACAAACCTGGCACCGCGCAGGTAGCGAAGCGCCGCTTCGTCGAGCAAGGCATAGCCAGAGCTGGAGCGCACCTGCACATCGGCCGCGGCGCCGCTGGCCAGCACCCGCAGCTTCACCCTCACCTCGCCTTGCTGCTCCAGCCGCAATGCCGCAGGTGGATAGTCTGGTTTCAATGGCGCTTCCGGCCTGGCGTAAACAGCCAGGACGGGCGCCGCGCCAGGGGTGTCGCGGTCACCCGCGGTAGGCTGGGTCTGCGCCAGTGCCGCTGCGCCGATCAAGGCTGCGACCAACACCAGCTTCTTTTTCATCCGTGGATCGCCTTGCCGAGTCGCGCCATGCCTTCTTCAATCTTCCCCACATCGGCGGTGGCAAAGCTGAGCCGGAAGGTGCTCACATCGGGCGCATTCGCATAAAACGGCGCACCGGGCACAAACGCCACGCCCTGCTCAATCGCCCGCTTCGCAAACTCGCCGGCGTCTTGGGTCTTGCCGCCCGCACCCGTGAGCCGGGCCCAGAAGAACAGGCCACCCTGTGGTTGCGTGAACTCCACCGCATCGCCCAGCTCGCGCTTGAGCGCGGCGCCCATGGCCACGGCGCGTTCGCCGTACACCTTGCGCACGCGCGCCAGGGTGGCGGGCATGCGGCCGGCCTTGAGGTATTGCGCGGCGGTGGCCTGGGCAAAAGTGCTGGTGTGCGCGTCGCTGAACTGTTTGCACATGGTGGCCTTGGCCAGCAGTTCGGCGGGGCCGATCATCCAGCCCACGCGCAGGCCGGGGCTCAGCACCTTGCTCATGCTGCCGCAATGGGCAATCAGCTCGCGGCTGCCGGGCACGTCCTGGCTCAGGCTCAGGATGCTGGGGGGCGGTGCGTCGTTGAAATAGAGGTCGCCGTACGGGTCGTCCTCGACGATCAGGGTGTTGTACTTGACGGCCAGCGCCAGCACTTTCTTGCGCCGCTCCAGGCTCAGCATGGCGCCGCTGGGGTTGCCGAAGGTGGGAATCAAATACACAAACTTGGGTTTGTGCTCGGCCATGAGTTTTTCCAGCGCGTCGGTGTCCACGCCGTTGGCGTCCACCGGGGCGCTGACCAGGTCGGCGCCGTAGAGGCGAAAACACTGGATGGTGGCCAGGAAGGTCGGGCCTTCGACGATCACCTTGTCGCCGGGGTCGATCATGGTTTTGCCGAGCAGGTCCAGCGCCTGCTGGCTGCCGGTGGTGACGATCAGGCAATCGGGTGCAACCGTCACCCCCTTGCTGCCCATGAAGGCGGCGAGTTGTTCGCGCAGCGGGTTGTAGCCTTCGGTGGCGCCGTATTGCAGCGCGGCGCCGGGTTCTTCGCTCAGGGCCTTGTTGGCAGCTTCCTGGATGCCGGCCACGTCGAACATGGCGCTGTCGGGAAAGCCGCCGGCAAAGCTGATGATGCCGGGCTTGCCCAGCAGTTTGAACAGTTCACGGATGGCGGAGGTTTCGACGTTGTTGAGGCGGTCGGCAAATGGCAGGGGCATGGCAGGTCTCGGGGTGGAAATTGGGTTGCCTTGGATGTTAACGCCGCAAGCCTTGCATGATGGGCCGCGGCCCGTGGCTTTGGCGAGGTTCAGCAAACCACCTTTAAGGCGTATATTGACTTAACTACTTTAAGGTAGTAAATTGCAATAACTACTTTAGAGGCGTATTGTGATGTACTCTGTGGACACCCCTCAACAACTGCGCACCATCTTGCGGTCGCTGCGGCAAGCAAGCGGACTCACACAGGCCCAACTGGGCCAGCGAATCGGTGTTACGCAAAAGCGTATCGCACGCATCGAAGCCGCACCAGAGGTGACGGCGTTCGACCAGATTGCCCGCATGGTCACAGCCATGGGTTATCGCCTGGTCATTGAAGAACCACCCCGCCACCGGGTGGCAGAGCCCGGGCCAGAGACATGGTGACCTTTCGCCGCGCTCGCAGCAACCCACAGGACAGCAGGCTGGGGGTGTGGACCAATGGCGAACGCGTGGGCACCTGGTCCATCACGGGTGGAGAGCACATGTTTCAGTATGACGAGAGCTGGCCCGTCTCCCCGGCGTCGCGCCCGCTGTCACTTTCGTTGCCGTTCACACCTCAAAATGTTCCCCATCGCGGCGAGGTGGTCAGAACCTTCTTTGACAATTTGCTGCCCGACAGCGACGCCATACGGCGGCGACTGAGAGACAAGTTCTCGACCGGCAGCACGGCAACGTTTGCCTTGCTGGCGGCGATAGGCCGTGATTGCGTCGGCGCCGTGCAGTTGCTGCCACAGGGCATGAGGCCGGACGGATTCGACCGCATTGATGCCCTGCCGCTGGATGAAGCCGGTGTGGAGCACGCCATACAAAGCGCGTTGACCGGCGGTCGCACGCTCGGGCAACTGGAGCCGGACGACTTCCGGATTTCCATTGCCGGGGCGCAGGAGAAAACCGCGCTGCTTTGGCACAACGGGCAATGGATGCGGCCTTTGGGTGCGACACCCACCACGCATATCTTCAAGCTGCCGCTCGGGCTGGTGGGCAACATGCGGGCAGACATGAGCAGCTCGGTAGAAAACGAATGGCTCTGCGCGCAGCTCCTGGCACGGCTGGGCCTGCCGGTGGCGGACTGCGAGATCGCCACTTTTGGCCAGCGCAAGGTGCTCGTCGTTGAGCGCTTCGACCGCGCGCTGCAAGCGCCAAGAGGAGCGTCGCCGTGGCTGGCACGGCTGCCGCAGGAGGACTTCTGCCAGGCACTTGGCGTATCCGGAGAAATGAAATACGAATCTGACGGGGGCCCGGGTATGCGCGCCATTCTTCGGCAACTGGACACCAGTACGCGTGCAGACGAAGACAAACTTGTTTTCGTTCTGACTCAGCTCGCCTTCTGGCTGATGGCTGCCACCGACGGCCACGCCAAGAACTTCTCGATCTTTCTGGAACGAGGCGGCGGCTACCGCATGACACCGCTGTATGACGTGCTGTCGGTCTGGCCCATCATGGGCGCGGGGCCGAACCAACTGCATCCACGCCGCGCCAAACTGTCGATGGCCATTCGCTCAAATTTAGGCAGCAAGAACACCCACTACCACCTGCACGAGATCACCACACGCCACTGGCAAACCCTGGCGCAGCAAAGCGGCGTGCCCGATGCGTTTGACCACATGGTGGCGCTGGTGCTGCAGGTACCCGATGCGCTGGAGCGCGTGGCGGCCGAGCTGCCCGATGGGTTTCCGCAGCGCGTGTTCAAGCCGATTCGGGCCGGCATGCTCGCGCAGGCGGAAAGATTCATGGCGGAGCTGCCATGACCACGCAAGGGGAAGTTGTCAGGCCTGCGACGACGGGCCAGGGTCCGCCTGCAGGTGGCTGTTGCCGCCGCCCGCCGTGGCCACACCGCCTGACAGGGTGAAGAAAAAGCTGGCCCCGCGCCCGGGCGCCGCCTCGGCCCACAGGCGGCCGCCATGCCGCGCGATCACGCGGCTGACGGTGGCCAGGCCAATGCCCATGCCGGGAAACTCGGTGACCCCGTGCAAACGCTGGAACGGCGTGAACAGCTTGTTGACATAGGCCATGTCGAAACCGGCGCCGTTGTCGCTGACAAAAAACACCCGCTGACCGTCCGCCTCGGATTTCTGGCCGACGCTGATTTCGGCCTGGGCTGTTTTCGAGGTGAATTTCCAGGCGTTTTCCAGCAGGTTTTCCATCACCACCCGGATGAGCCGGGCATCGCCATGGGTCTGCAACCCCTTTTCAATCTGCACCGTGACATGGCGTCCGGGCTCGCGCACCTGCCATTCGTCCAGGATGGAGCGAGCCACGGCGGACAGGTCCACCGGCTCGTTGCCCAACAAGGTGCGCGAGACCTCGGCGAGTGCGAGCAGGCCTTCGATCAGTTGCCCCATCTGTTGCGTGCCGGCCTGGATGCGCGCCAGGTAGTGCGCCCCATCCGTGTCCAGGGTGCCCGCCAGTTTCCTGGCCAGCAAATGGCTGAAGCCGTTGATGCTGTTGAGCGGCGAGCGCAGGTCATGGGAGACCGAATACGAAAAGGCCTCGAGCTCGTGGTTCGACATGCGCAGGGCCGCTTCGGTGGCCTTGATTTCGGTGATGTCCTGTAGCACGCCGAAAAGGCGCACCAGCTCGCCATCCTGCAGGATGGCCTGGCCCTGCGTTCGAACCCAGATGCGCCTGCCTTTGGCCGTGACCAGCGGAAGGTCCAGGTCCCAGGGGGTTGCGTGCCGGATGGCTGCATCTACCGCGGCCCGGATCACGGGCTGCGCATCAGGCGCATAAAAACCGAGAAGGCCCTCCAGGGTGACGCCCGCCAAAGGGTCGAGCTCATGGATACGGAAAATCTCGTCGGAGCAATAAGTCGCCATGGACTCCATCACCACCTCCCACCC
>NZ_NBZW01000040.1 GCF_002379085.1 Polaromonas sp. AET17H-212
CAGTTTGGGTGCGGCTTCCTGCGGCACGCTGGACCAGAGCTCGGCGTCGAACGAGATGTCGGGGTTGCTGCGCTTCCAGTTCACGCCCCAGGTCAGGGCCGCGATCAACAGCAGGTGAACCAGCACCGCCAGGCCGAAGGCACGCAACGCACCGGGCTCGCGGTGCGGGGCAAACTCGGGACGGTCGGCGGCGATGGGCATGAAAAAATTCAGCGCAGGAAGCGGTCAGCTGCCGGTCTGCACCGACAGGCCGACCCGGGCCACACCGGCTTTTTGCAGCGCGTCCATGACCTTGACCACGGTTTCGTACTTGATGGATTTGTCGGCGCTGATCACCACAGGTGTGACCTGCTCGCCGGCCGGCACCGCCGGCTGCAGGCGCTTGACGGCGGCGCCAACCTCGCCGAGCTTGACCGGGGTGGTGTTGCCCGCCGACTTGATCTGGATGACTTCGTCCTTGCTGATCTCGATCTGGATCGGCTTGGGCGGCTGGCCCGGCGCCTTGCCGACCTTGGGCAGGGCAATCATGCTGGGTGTGATCAGCGGCGCCGTCACCATGAAGATGATGAGCAGCACCAGCATCACGTCGATGAAAGGCACCATGTTGATTTCGCTGATGGTGCGGCGGCCTCGGCCGCGGGAGTTGACTGCTGGCATGGCGTCAATCCCGATCAGTGACCCGAGGGCGAATGTGCGCCCAGGTTGCGCTGCAGGATGTTGGAGAACTCCTCGATGAAGGTCTCCAGCTTGTTGGCCACGCGGTCGATGTCGTGGGCGAAGCGGTTGTAGGCCACCACCGCGGGGATGGCGGCAAACAGGCCGATGGCCGTGGCCACCAGCGCTTCGGCAATGCCGGGCGCCACGGAAGACAGCGTGACCTGCTCCAGCGCGGCCAGGCCGGTGAAGGCGTGCATGATGCCCCAGACCGTGCCGAACAGGCCGACGTAGGGCGAGACCGAACCGACCGTGGCCAGAAAGGACAGGTTGGACTCCACCGCATCCATTTCACGCTGGTAGCTGGCACGCATGGCGCGGCGGGCGCCGTCGAGCAGAGTGCCGGGGTCTTCCATGCGGCGCTCGCGCAGCTTCTGGAATTCACGCATGCCGCTGGCGAAAATGCGCTCCATCGGGCCGCTGTGCTTGGCGTTCTGGTTGGCGGCTGCAAACAGGTCGTTCAGGCTGGTGCCGGACCAGAATTCGCGGTCGAACTCGTCGTTGAGCGACTGCACGCGCTTGAGCGAGACGATCTTGCGGAAGATCGCGGCCCAGCTCGCGATCGACACGCCGACCAGCAGTGCCACCACGCCCTGGACCACCCAGCTGGCGTTGAGAATGAGGCTGACAATGGATAAATCCTGGTTCATGTTTTGGCTTCCAGACGGTCAAGGATGTTGGCGGGAATTCTGGCGGGCTTCAGGCTGGTGGCATCCACCCAGCCGATGCGTATCGTGCCTTCACAGAGCAGTACCGGCGTTTGCTCTGATTTTAATAGCGAACTCTGACCGATTATCAGGGACGCCCGGCCCTTTTCGATCAGACGGGCGGTAACAATCAGTTCATCGTCGAGACGCGCGGGCCGGTGGTAGCGAACGCTGGTTTCTGTCACGACGAACATGCCGCCGGTGCTCTCGCGCAGACTGTGTTGCTCAATGCCCAGTGATCTGAGCCACTCGGTGCGGGAGCGTTCAAAAAATTTCAGGTAGTTGGCGTAGAACACGATGCCGCCCGCATCCGTGTCTTCCCAATAAACCCGCAGGGGCCACTGGAACGGGGCGGCCGCCCCGGCGCCGGCGGCCTCAGCCAAGGACGGCCTCCAGCCGGGCGACGGCCTCTTTGAGTTGCGCCATGGAGTTGGCGGTGGAAAAGCGGACGTACTGCTCCGGCGCCATGGTGCCGAAATCACGCCCGGGGGTCACCGCCAGGTGCGCGCGTTTCATCAGTTCAAACGCAAAGTCCCAGCTGCCGCTGACGCCCAGCCGTGCCGCGGCGTCCGTGCAATCGGCATAGGCGTAAAACGCGCCGTCCGGCATCACCGGCACGGTCAGGCCCAAGCGGTTTAACTCGGGAATGAAGTAGTCGCGCCTGGCCTTGAACTCGGCGCGGCGCCGTTCGTACTCGGCCAGGCTGTCGGGTTCAAAACAGGCCAGGGCGGCGTGTTGGGCCACGGTGCTGGGGCAGATGAACAGGTTCTGCGCAATGCGCTCGATCACCGGTGCCAGCGCCTCAGGTACGACCAGCCAGCCCAGGCGCCAGCCCGTCATGTTGAAGTACTTGCTGAAGCTGTTGATGCTGATGATGCTCTCGCCGAGACCGCCTGCCATGGCCAGCGCGGTCTGACCAAAATGCGCCTCGTAACTCAGCCCCAGGTAGATCTCGTCAATCAGGGTGATGCCGCCGCGGCTGTGCACGAATTCGTGGATGCGCTGCAGCTCTTCCGGCGCAATCGAGGTGCCGGTCGGGTTGGACGGCGAAGCCAGCAGCACACCGCGGGTCTTGTCGGTCCAGGCGGCCTGCACTTTCGCGCTGCTGAGCTGGAAGCGCTCCTCGGCCGTGGTCGGCAGCAGCACCGCGTTGCCGTCGGCGGCGCTGACAAAGTGCCGGTTGCAGGGGTAACTCGGGTCCGGCATCAGGATCTCGTCGCCCGCTTCGATCAAGGCCAGGCAAGCCAGCTGCAGCGCCGCCGAGGCGCCGGCGGTGATGATGATGCGGCCGGGCGCCACGTTGGCCTGGAAACGCGTGGCATACCAGTCGCTGATGCGTTTGCGCAGCGGCTGCAGGCCGGTGGCCTGGGTGTACTGGGTGTTGCCGTCCCGGATGACGCGGGCCGCGGCCTGCTGGACCAGCGGCGGCGCGGTGAAGTCCGGCTCGCCGATGTTCAGGAAAATCATGGGTTGCGCCGTGTGCGCCACCTGCTGGGCCATGGTTGCCGCGGCCTTGGCCACTTCCATGACATAAAAGGGTTCAATGCGCTGGGCGCGCCGGGCTATCCTGATGTCGCTCACCGCGCGCCTCAGGCTTTTTTGTCGGCGGCGACTTCAGCGGCGCGAAAGGCCGGTGCCAGCTTGTGCAGCACGCCGTTGACGTATTTGTGGCCGTCGGTGCCGCCAAAAGCCTTGGCCAGCTCGATGCATTCGTTGATGATCACGCGGTAAGGCACGTCCAGGCAATGCTTGAACTCGTAGGTGCCAATCCACAGCACCGCATGTTCGACCGGCGATATTTCCGCCATCTTGCGGTCCAGCAAAGGCGTCACGCTGTCGTCCAGCGACGCGGCTTCGTCAATGCAGCCGTGCAGCAGCGCGTCGTAGTGCGCCGCATCGGCCTTGTGAAAACCCACCAGGTCGCGGGTGAAGGCGTCAATGGACGACGCCTCGTTGCGCCCGACCAGGTGCTGGTACAGCGCTTGCAGGGCAAACTCGCGTGCCCGGGTGCGCGCTGACTTGTCGGCGGCTTTTTTGACACCCGTGTCGGTCAGGCCGTTGCGGGTCTGCGGCGGGCGCTTGGGTTTGAGGGGGGTGGATTCAGTCATGGCACGCTTGTTGGGGGAGGGGACCGGGGTATCAGTCAAGTTCGTTCAGCAGGTTGGCCATTTCCACCGCCACGCGTGCCGCATCGCGGCCCTTGTCGGTCTGGCGGGCTTCGGCCTGGCCGATGTTTTCGACGGTCAGGATGGCGTTGGCGATGGGCAACTGGTAGTCCAGGGCCAGCCGGCTGACCGAGGCGCCGCTTTCGTTGGCGACCAGTTCGAAGTGGTAGGTTTCACCGCGGATGATGCAGCCCAGCGCCACCAGCGCGTCATACTGGTCACGCTCGGCCATGGCCTGCAGGGCCGAGGGGATCTCAAGCGCGCCCGGCACCTTGACATGGTGGATGTTTTTTTCCTCGACACCCAGCGCCAGCAGTTCCTGCCAGCAGGCCTTGGCCAGCGCATTGGTGATGCTTTCATTAAAACGCGCCTGGACGATGCCAATCGAGAGTTTTTTGCCGTCCAGCTTGTCGGCCGTACCTTTTTCTGCACCAAACACGGTTATTCCTTTTTGTTGGCAATGTAGCCGGTGATCTCGAGGCCATAGCCCGTCATGCTGGGCATGCGGCGCGGATTGCCCATCAGCATCATCTTGTGCACGCCGCACTCGCGCAGGATTTGCGCGCCCACGCCGTAGGTGCGCAGGTCCATGCGGCCGCGCTCGGGGGCCTGGCTGGCGCGGGCCGTGCCTTCGAATTGTTCAAGCAGCTGTGCCGCGCTTTCGCCGCAATTGAGCAGCACCGCCACGCCTTTGCCCTCTTTGGCAATATGGGTCAGGCTCTGGTCCAGGCTCCAGGAGTGCATGGAGCGGCCGGTTTCCAGCGCGTCGAGTACCGACAGCGGCTCGTGAACCCGCGCAGCCACGATCTCTTCGGGCGACCACTGGCCCTTGACGAGCGCCAGATGCAATCCTTGGCTGGTCTTGTCCTTGAAGGCATGGGCGGTGAATTCGCCGAATGCGGTCTGCAGTGTCCGCGTGCCGATTTTCTCAATCAGTGAGTCATGCCGGCTGCGGTGTTCGATCAGGTCGGCGATGGTGCCGATTTTCAGCCCGTGTTCGGCGGCAAAGACCTGCAGGTCCGGCAGCCGGGCCATGGTGCCGTCGTCTTTCATGATCTCGCAGATGACGGCAGCCGGCGAGCAGCCCGCCATGCCGGCCAGGTCACAGCCGGCTTCGGTATGGCCGGCGCGCATCAACACGCCGCCATCGACCGCCTGCAAGGGGAAGATGTGACCCGGTTGCACCAGGTCGCTGACCTTGGCGTTTTTGGCCACGGCGGCCTGCACCGTGCGTGCGCGGTCTGCCGCGGAGATGCCGGTGGTCACGCCCTCGGCGGCCTCGATCGACACCGTGAAGGCTGTACTGTATTTGCCGCCATTGCGGGTGACCATGGGCGGCAATTGCAGCATCTCGCAGCGCTCGCGCGTCAGGGTCAGGCAGATCAGGCCGCGGCCGTAACGTGCCATGAAGTTGATGGCCTCCGGGGTCACGTGGTCGGCGGCGAGCACCAGGTCGCCTTCGTTTTCGCGGTCTTCTTCATCGACCAGGATGACCATGCGGCCGGCCCGCATGTCGGCCACGATGTCTTCAACAGGGGAGATGGCAATGGTCATGGTTCAGTTTTTCTTTCCGTCCTGGAGCATGCGCTCAACGTAACGCGCAATCAGGTCAATTTCCAGGTTCACCGGCGATTGTGGTCGCAGATGGCCCAGGGCCGTGTTTTGAACCGTGTGGGAGATCAGGTTGATGCTGATTTCGCAGCCGGCCTGGCCGCCGTCCAGGTCGGTGACGCGGTTGACGGTCAGGCTGACGCCATTGACCGTGATAGAGCCTTTGTAGGCCAGGTACTTGGCCAGTTCGCGCGGGGCGCGGATGCGCAACTCCCAGCTTTCACCCACCTGGGCGAAATGCGTGACAGTGCCGATGCCATCGACATGGCCGGCGACGATGTGGCCGCCCAGCCGGTCGTTGGCGCGCAGCGCCTTTTCCAGGTTGATCGGGCCGGGTTCGGTCAAACCACTGGTTTTGGCCAGCGACTCGGCGGATATTTCAATCAGGAACTGGTTTTTGGGGAGGTCGAGCGTGGTCACGGTCATGCAGGCGCCGTTCAGTGCGATGCTGTCGCCCAGGCCCACGTCGTCGAGGTAGCCCGATGGCGCTTCGATGGTGAGTCGCTTGCCATGGTCCAAAGAGCTGCCCAGGCTATGGATGGCGACGATGCGCCCCACGCCGGTGATGATTCCGGTAAACATTGCGCTATTTTCGCAGAGATTGCGGGCGGCCATGAGCCGGGCCGACAAAGCAGGGCTAAAAGAGGTCGCGTCCCCTGACTCTGGCCACGATACGCAGATCGGGGCCCAGCCGGTCGGTCGAGCGAAACTCGAGGTCCAGCGCCTGCGACAGCTCGGTGATCGGCCCGAAACTGGCCATGCCGCTGCCCTGGCCTATCAGCTTGGGGGCCAGATAAACCAGAAACTCATCGACCAGACCTTCACGGATCAGCGACCCGTTGAGCTTGTACCCGGCCTCGACGTGGACTTCGTTGACCTCGCGCAGCGCCAAGTCGCGCAGCATGGCCGCCAGATCCACCTTGCCGCCCTTGCCCGGCAGATAAACGACGGTGGCACCGCGCGCTTCAAGGGCTGCTTTTTTGGCATCATTTTGCTCGGCAGCGTAGATGTAGAGCGCGCGACCAGCTATGAAAAGATGAGCATCCAGCGGCGTCTCCAGACGGCTGTCCACCACCACCAGATGCGGCTGGCGCGGCGTGTCGACCAGCCGCACATCAAGGCGCGGGTTGTCTTCAAGCACGGTGCCGATGCCGGTGAGCACGGCACAGGAGCGCGCGCGCCAGGCATGGCCGTCGGTTCGAGCGGCGTCGGAGGTGATCCACTGGCTTTTGCCATTGTCCAGCGCCGTCTTGCCGTCAAGCGAGGCCGCCACCTTCATCCGCACCCAGGGCGTCTTGCGAATCATGCGGCTGAAAAAACCGATGTTCAGCTCGCGCGACTCTTCTGCGCCCGGGCCCACTTCAACTTCAATGCCTGCCGCTCGCAGGCGCGCAAAGCCCTGGCCGGACACCAGGGGATTGGGGTCGGCAATCGATGCGACCACCTTTTTGATGCCGGCGGCGATCAGGGCGTCGCAACAGGGGCCGGTGCGGCCTTGGTGGGAACACGGTTCGAGGGTGACGTAGGCGGTGGCACCGGCAACTGAATGGCCGCGGGCCATGGCATCCCGCAGGGCCATGACCTCAGCATGGGGGCCACCGGCGCGTTGCGTGTGGCCTGCGCCCAGTACCTTGCCGCGGCCATCGGTGATGACGCAGCCCACACGCGGGTTGGGGCTGCAAAGGCGCAACGCCAATTCAGCAGAGTCAAGGGTGCCCTGCATGAGCACCTGCGGTTGTTCAGTCACAAGGGTCGTATTGCGGTGAACTACGAACAGCCTGTTGTTCCGGTCTTGCAGGATCGCACCCGGCCGGCTGGATCAACGATGATGGAACTGGAGCGCGGCGAGGTATTCGCCATCACCATCGTTCCCCCACCAAAGGCGCCACTTTTCAAGCGTGGGTAACCACTTCCGTTAAACAGCAAATAACCGCTTGTAAAACTACTGGCCCCTGGCGTGGTGACAGTGATATCCGTACTCAATGCCTCATGGCGGAGTATTACCTCATCGACTCCCTCGTTATAGACCTGGTTCCAGTTTGAGTCTGCAAACACCATCCAGCCGGAACTCCAGTTTGTTCCTGTGGCGGGAACAAGATAGGTGTTGAGCCCCTGCTTCATGGCATTCGCTCTTGCCGTATTGGCTGCCGAGATGAAATTGCTGACGGCGTCCGACAGTTGTGCATTTCGCTGAAACTGCACAAAACTCGGCACGGCGACCATCATCAGGGTGGCTCCCAGTGCAACCGTCACCATCAACTCGATCAGCGTAAAACCCTTTTGGCGGGGGAAGAAAAGGGCGCCCAGACGGTGTTCGGTGCGATTGTTTCGAGACATGGCGTGACCTTATTTCCAGCAGCGTTCGGTGTTTGTGCCGGTGCAGGTTCGACGGCCTTGTGTGTCTATGGCCATCGAAGTCACTTGAGGGTCAGAAAAAACACCTGCCTGCGGTTCCGCGAAAACCTCGATGCAGTCACGTTTGGTGGGGATCACGCCGCTGACCGCTTGGCAAAGTCTTGCGCCGAGCAAGTGACTGCTTTTTGCCTGGGTGCTGTCAGCTGAGGAATAGGCCTTGAACGGCAGGGCGCCAGGGGTGCCTGCTGCAAAGGTTTCATAGGTGTTCATCTGGGTCAGGTAGCGCTCCTGCTGCTGCAGAAGGTTCATCAGCGCCGTCCGTGCTTCGGCCCGCTTGCCTTTGCGCACGGAGTCCGTATAGGCTGGGTAGGCCACGGATGCCAGAATTCCAATGATCGCGACGGTAATCATCAGTTCAATCAGCGTGAAGCCCGAGTGGGCGTTCCGTTTGATAGGCAGACGTTTTTGCATGATCATTTCCAAGGTTAGTTATTCTTGTTTTCACGGTAATTGTTGATCTGGCGCCAGCTGAGGCGCCCGACCTGCTCGTTATAGGAGAGACCACCTCCACCGGTAGCCGCAACCTTCAACCCTTTGGACCCCTGCGTGATGATGGCAACTCGGCGGGTGGCGGTTCGCTGGCCGGCCGTGTCGCTGTTGGTCAGTGCGGCGCTGCCAATTTCCAGGACCAGGGGCGCGGCCAGTATGCCCACCTGGGACACTTCGGACGTACCGTTGCCCGTGAGTGCATTCACCGCATAAAACCGCCCGCCTCCTTCGCCGCACGAGCCTTCGGTCGGAAACAGCGAGCCGAAAAACAGCTGTCCAAATTCGGCCGTGATGTCGCTGATCTGTCGTTCGCCAATACTTCTGTTGAAATCGAGATACCAGCCCATTTTCAGAGCGGAGGTTCCGGTGGCAGGAGGCATGCCATACACAAAACTGGGAACCGTCACGGTGCCGCCGGTTGTGGATACCGTTCCCTGCTGCAATTGTGACCTGCCGCTGATGGCCTGGCCATTGTCGAGAAGCGTGTAAAACGTATTCGTCACACTCGATGGCACGGTGGTGTCCGGTGTTTCCAGGTATTTTCCCGTTCCAAAGGAGACCAGCTTGCTGTCAAAAAAAGCATTGCTGATCACTGGTTCACCGGTAATCGGTTGCAGCACGTTCGCACTGTCTTTGGCAACAAAAAATGTGTTGCTGGTCCCCACTTTGTGGTTCAGTTTTGTCAGATTGGTGGTGGCATTGGTTGTCAGGCTGTTGATACCCTTCAGCGTGAAGTCCAGTTTCCAGACATTACCCTGCATGTCGCCCGCGTAGAGGCTATCTACAGCGCCTGTTCCGAAGTTTTTGACCGTGGTCAGACCCGCCAGGCCTTTTGCAATCGCGGTACTCGTCTGCGGCAGCTCTATGCGCCAGAAATTCGTGCCCTCAGTCCAGGCCAGCCCTGAATTACTGGCAGGTTTGTTCGACAGATCGAGAATGAAGATGGATGGATTGCCGGTGGAGTGCGCATAGCCGTCGGCAGTGTAGTTGTTGACGCCGCTTGCGACAACTGCATACCACTTGTATATCGGGGTAATGCCTGTATCGGTCGTGCGCAGTTTGACGATCTGGGGGGTACCGATCACATTGCCCATCGAGGGGTGATCGCGGTCTGTGAACTCCCAAAGAACATTGTCTTTGGTGAATGTTTCGGGATCGGTGACATCGAGGGCGAATACGCCCTGTCCGCCAGCACCAACACCTGACACCAGCACGCTGCGCCATTTATCGACGCCGCTTACCTTTATGTAAGCTTCTGCGATGGCGGGCGTTGCGTCGTTGATGCTGACGTGGCTGTAGTCCTGGTCGGGTAACAGGTTCAACTTGCCTGCGACGAACCCGGGAATATAGGCAAAAGCTTCCCTGCCGTTGGTGTCATAAAACGCATGCAGCATGCCGTCATTCGCGTTCGCAAAAATGACTGGCTTGCGGTTCTTGTTGTCGTTGAAGAATGTGTTGTACGCGGTTCCTGCCACGCCTCCGGATGGCTTGCCCATATAGACCAAACCGCTGTTGACGATGTCCCCCATCACGATGTCGCGCGGTCGGAAGGGGGCTGTCGGATTCGTGGGCTTGATTTCCTTGCGCCGGTCGCCACGCAGGTAGTTGAGTCGGTCTTCGCCCATGGCCGCGTCAATGACTACCGTGGTCGTGTAGGGCATGGTGCTCAGCGACGTCTTGTGAGCGGTGTTCAGGTCTGCCCATGTAAACGGTGTCGGGGCAGCTGTTGCCTGCAGGCCAATTGGAGCACCAATGACAATGTTCCGGCCTGCTCCATTGTCGATCAGCGTAGCCGCGGTCATAACCTGGCCTGCCTCCCAGGTGGGGGTGCTGCCAATGACCAGTGAAGTACCGGCCGTGTCCAGCGACAGTGGATACTTGAGCAAGCGGCCACTCCAGTAATTGGCAACCGGGTTGAAACGTGCTTGAAACACAGCTGCTGCCTGACCCACTGTCAAGCGCTGCGTGGAAATGGCGCCGCCGGCAATACTTCCGGTTTCTTCCACTACGCGCGCAAATATCTCAGAAAGAGAGTCCAGAAATTTGGCGGCATCACTGACCAGGAAATAATTCTTGGCATCTCCATCCGTGGCCTGCCAAAGCACATTCGTACCTCCTGAGTAGGGACTGCCAGTGTTGCCGTTCGCGCTGTCATCGAACCCTCCATACTTGGCACCAAGATACAACTGCTGGGTCCGGCGGAAACTGACTGTGTCGCTGGCGCGGTTTTCATTGACGTCGATCGCATAGGTCTTGATACGACCTTTAGGGAGATCGGTACGAAAACTCTGGGTGTTGGCCCAGTAGGCGAGGCCGGCCATGTGGTAGGAACCTCCTGTGGCGCCTGTGTTCATCGTGGCGGCATCCGCGAGGGCAGGATACAGCGTGTTTCCTGAAAGGTTGCCCGCAATCTGGGTACGCCCCTGGCTGTCGGTGTAGGTTATTGCGCCTGTGGTGGTGGTGAGCTTGCTCTCGAAGCTGCCGACCACGCTGGTCCAGAACGGAACATCAAGTGCAGGGTTGGTTTCCGCGCTTCGCGCAAAATCATTATTGCTTGTGACGGCATTGCCTGGCACCGAGCGGTCGCTGTGCGTGAAAACGTCAGCAATCGTCAAAATGCTGTTTCGCAGGCATCCGTTGCCTGTACCTGAGGTATCGGTAAAGCCAGCGAATGGATCCGTCCAAGTTGCATAGGCGGGGAAATTGTCTTTCAAGGCTTTATCGGTCGATGCTGTTCCCGAAAAACCCGAAACGGCCTGGCTGGTGGGTTGCTTGCCCTGAAGATAACGGATGGCTTCATAAAAGAGCTCACTCACAGGATCAAGTTCTTTGTAGGCGCCGATGGTGTCCGGATTAAGCGTGCCAAACTTGTTGATGTACATGATGGCCCCACTCCTGGGATAGCCTTGGTCGCTGTAAGTCGAGTCCCCGCTTTGGGGGTTATCGATAAACACCCCTGTGTTCGCATCCCATTCGGTGCGAGCATTGGCCGCCGTTTCGAGGTTGAAATTGTTGTCGTATTTCTTGGGGCCCAGGTATTTGAGCGGAGCGCGTAGTACGCCGCCGTAACGTGAACGGTTGTTGTCCTGAAGGTAGCCAAAAACCCCAATTCGGATGTTTTCGGCATTCACCTGGAACTGGCCTACCGGCTTGTGTTTGCCGTTAGGGTACCGGAAGCACAAGCCCTTCCATTGCTTGGTTTCCGGGTCGTAGGTCATGAGCCGGTTGGTGGCGCTGTTGGGGTCACAGACCAGATTTCTGACCTCGTAGAAGTTACCTTTATTGTTGGCGTTTGCCTTGATCAATTTGCTGCTTTGGGCATCGGCCACACCGAAGGGGCTACTGCAACTTCCAGTAGTGTCCTGGGCATTGGCGAAGTAGACGCGGTTCCTGCAGTTGTAGATCCACATTCCGTCGGGGAATGAGGCGTCAGTTAGTTCGGTCCTGCCGTTGATCTGCGATTTCGGTATGAATTTTTCCGTGAAATAGCTGCTATTTCGGTAAAAGCTGTCGGGCAACCAGGCCCGATCAATGACCGTTGTATCTTTGTCGTCGATGGTGCGGTTGCCCCCTGTCAGGCCATAGCGCATGATGTCGATGGCCGAGGACGTTGCCCAGTTCATGAAGTTGCCGTCGAACTGCGAGCTGGGACAGGTCGCGCTAAAACTCCCTTTATTCGTTTGCCAGTCAAAATAGTTGCCGATGCTGCCGCTGCTTAACACCGCCCTGTAACAGGCTTTGGGATCAAAGTAACCGACATATTCCTTGGTGCCGTCAAAGGTGTCACGGTAAGTTTGGCCCACGGTGGGAAACTCAACAGACAGCGCCAGCGTCAGATTCCCCTTGGTTTTCGCACCGTTCATGTAAAGCGGTTCCGCTGGCAAATCAACCAGTGGAGGCAAGGTAACGGTCTGGCTGATCACAACGCCCACAGTGACGGCTGACAGGGCCGCCAGAAAAGCAAGCCTGACGCTCCAGGTTTTCAGCGGTTTGCCAGAGGAGCTTGAAAGGAGCGTTCGGAAGTTCATGGCGTTTACTCTTTTCTGAAAATCATTTGCAGGACGGCCTGCGTTTCCTTGCGCGGCCCGAAACCCATGGCCGTGACACGGTACAACGCCTTGGGGCTCCCGCTGCTGCCGCTGCTGCTTCCTGGCGTGGCATCGGGAATAATTTCGACGATGTACCGTGGCGCCATTTCCGGGCGAATGCCGCTGCTGCCGGTCGACAGGGTTCGCCCGGTGAACTCGCCGAACTTAGCGGTTTTGGCCGCGTTGGTTTCATCGGTGAAATCAACCAAATACCAGACTGGCTTTGTGCCCGTGGCAGCGGGCAGGCACAGACCTCGCGTTGTACCGGCGCCGCATCCTTCAGAGAAAGACACCATGTCGGCCAGTCTTCCTGAAAAAAGGGCTTCGCGCTGGTTTATCGAAGTATTGGGTCCGCGAATGTCGAACTCTGCATCGAGCAGCGCCGCCTCTGCGGCCTGGAAGGCGATTTGCTGGTCTCGGTCAAACCGGGTCGAACGTTCGGCAAGCAATACCATCTGGCTGGCGCCAATGCCCAGGGCCATGACCACGGCAAGAAGGATCAGTGTGGTGATTAGCGAGAAGCCGCGTTGCCTTGTTCGCGCACGTGACAGGGCGTTGGCGGACGATGCTGGAAGATGGTGTTTCATCGGAGCCTGAGGTCGTTGCGCAAATGAACGGTAAAGGTGCTTTGCAGCCGTAGCCGTCCGTCCGCAGCGACGGCCAGGCTGGAGCCTGTGTCGCTGGTGCTGGCATACATGCTTCCCAAGGGGGACAGGGTAGCCGTAGCGGACTGCTGGGCAGAGCCTGCGGCCCCCCGCAGGACCAGGCCGATGCGTACAGCCCGCACCCGGCGCCAGTTCTCACGCGTGCCCGCAGCGTTGCCGGCCACGGTCAATTCGTCCGCGCGCAGCCAGCGTTCCGCGACGGTATCCTGTACTGCGGAGGCGCTGGGTGCCAGATTGGGGGACACCCCGTCGGTGCCATAAAGAACCTGGAAAGACTCCACGCCTTCGATCAATGGGGTGGAAGCGATCCACTGGCTTCCGCTTGTGGCGAATTTGTAATAAGAGCAGGAGAGCGAAGGTTCGCCGCTGGTGTCGCGCGTCACATGAAAAACACTGACAGCACGATCATTGAGGTCTCCTGTGGGCAGCCCTGCCTCACCTTCTCCCCTGCAGTTGATCATTGTGTCATCGGCCTTGGAGGCATTGGTGGGAGAGCTCACCCCTTGGTAGCGGATCACCAGCACATCGCTTCCGTTTTTGCACGACGTATCGTTCACCGAGCATGCCCCCGGCCTGTTGCCGTTCACAATCTTGGTGCTTTCGCTCAAAATCAGGTCATCAGGTGTGGCGTAAACGGCATTGTTCCACCCATAGATGTCGGGTTCGGGGTCAATGCCCAGAAGTGTGGCTGTTGAACGGAGCGCCAGGTTGGCTGCGCCCAGATCCTGATAGCCGGCCTGGATAATGACCCGTCCCAGCAAGTCAGTGGCAAAACGCTCCCGGTCGCGCAGTTGTGTCGTCGTATCTACGGCACGGTAGCCCTGCTGGCCCAGCAAAAGCGCAGTGGCTGCAATGACAACCACCACGAGCCCCAGGCCCAGGGCAACCAGCAATTCGATCAATGTCAAACCGCGTTGGCCGCGGCTTGCATGGGATAAACGATTTCGCATTATTCGGAGCTTCCTGCTGTGAGCGGGATGACGACGACAGGAATGCCTGTGCTATCGGCAAATTCAAGCGTTCCTGCCGTGTTGCTGCGGGTCCAGCTGACTTTCAGCACGCTAACGTCACCGTCGCTGGTACAGGCCCACCGTGGCTTGCCCGCGCTGTCAAAGGGATCCTTGTCAAAACAAACCTTGACTCGGGGTGTGGGAAGGGCATTGAGGACCCGCCCCTTCCAGTCGGCCACGTCCCAGGATGCGGCATCCTTGGGTGTTGGACAGCCGGCGGTGAAGCAGTTGACCGACGGAGTGGCAATGGTGCTGGTTCCGGTCAGGGTGCTGTCAAAAAGATAGGGGTTGTCTGCCGCCGTGGTTTTGATCGCGACTGTATGGTTGCCACGCATTTTTTCGGCCAGCTCCCGCCCCAAGGTTGCCGCCGCGGCCTGATTGCGGGTTTCCTTGTTGGCCTGCATCGCCGCGGCCTGCATACCGACGGCGCCCAACATGCCAATGCTGAGAATAATGATGGCGATCAGAACCTCGAGGATGGAAAAGCCCGACTGCCCCCGGTTGGACGCGGGAAGACGAGAGGGCGTTGAACCAGGGGTGCCGGTGCGGGGTGTGTCCATACCCTGAGTTTAAAAACTCGGCGCGGGAACTTCAATGCAGGCGGGAACCGCGTGTCATGTCCAAGTAACCGGCTGTCTGGCTCTGGACGGCCTCCTGCTGCCGGCGGCAGGCAGCAGGCTGCTGGTTCGCTTTTTTCGCTGTTACTTTCGCACCTCATCCACCAGCGTCTTGAACTCGTCAATATCTTCAAAGCTGCGGTAGACGCTGGCAAAACGCACGTAGGCGACCTTGTCGAGCTTTTTGAGTTCGCGCATGACGAGCTCGCCGAGGCGGGCCGACGGCACCTCGCGCAGGCCCAGGTTGAGAAGCTTTTCCTCGATGCGTTCGATGGCCGAGTCCACCTGTTCGGTGCTGACCGGGCGCTTGCGCAGCGCGAGGTTCATGGAGTCGAGGATCTTGCTGCGTTTGTATTCGATCCGGCGGCCGTCCTTTTTGACGATGGCCGGAAAGTTGACGTCGGGCCGCTCGTAGGTGGTGAAGCGTTTTTCACACGCGCCGCACTGGCGGCGGCGGCGTATGAAGTCTGCGTCTTCCGACACCCGGGTTTCGACGACCTGGGTTTCAAGGTGGCCGCAGAAAGGGCATTTCATGCGGCTTCGCCTGGACTTGCAAGCATTATTGGCCTCCAGCCCGCACCGGGCATGCGCAAGAGGCTATCAAAAGCGTAGCGTTTGCACATGCGCCGGTCCATCAACGGTACACCGGAAACCGGCTCGTCAGTGCATTGACCTTGGCGCGCACCGCTTCGATGTTGGCAGCGTCGCGCGGGTTGTCGAGCACGTCGGCAATCAGGTTGGCCGTCAAACGCGCTTCCTCGTCCTTGAAGCCGCGCGTCGTCATGGCCGGGGTGCCGATACGCACGCCGCTGGTGACCATCGGTTTTTCAGGGTCGTTGGGAATGGCGTTCTTGTTGATCGTCATGTGGGCGGCGCCCAGCACGGCCTCGGCTTCCTTGCCGGTGATGCCCTTGGCGCGCAGGTCCACCAGCATGACATGGCTTTCGGTACGCCCGCTGACAATGCGCAGGCCGCGCTGCGTCAGGGTCTCCGCGATGATTTGGGCGTTCTTCAGTACCTGCTGCTGGTAAGTCTTGAACTCGGGCGCCAGCGCCTCCTTGAAGGCGACCGCTTTCGCGGCGATCACATGCATCAGCGGGCCGCCCTGCAGGCCGGGGAAGATGGCGCTGTTGATGGCTTTTTCGTGTTCAGCCTTCATCAGGATGATGCCGCCGCGCGGGCCGCGCAGGCTTTTGTGCGTGGTCGATGTCACCACGTCGGCGTGCGGCACCGGGTTGGGGTACACGCCTGCGGCCACCAGGCCGGCGTAGTGGGCGATGTCCACCATGAAGATCGCGCCGACAGCCTTGGCGACCTTGGCGAAGCGTTCGAAGTCGATGCGCAGGCTGTAGGCCGAGGCGCCGGCGATGATCAGCTTGGGTTTGGACTCGTGGGCCTTGCGCTCCATCGCGTCGTAGTCGATCTCTTCCTTGTCGTTGAGGCCGTAGGAGACGACGTTGAACCACTTGCCGCTCATGTTGAGTGCCATGCCGTGCGTCAGGTGGCCGCCTTCGGCCAGGCTCATGCCCATGATGGTGTCGCCGGGCTTGAGGAAGGCCAGGAACACGGCTTCGTTGGCCGAGGCGCCGCAATGCGGCTGCACGTTGGCCGCTTCGGCGCCGAAGATTTTCTTGATGCGGTCGATGGCCAGCTGTTCGGCCACGTCCACGTGCTCGCAGCCACCGTAGTAGCGGCGGCCGGGGTAGCCTTCGGCGTATTTGTTGGTCAGTTGCGAGCCCTGCGCGGCCATGACGGCGGGCGAGGCGTAGTTTTCGCTGGCGATCAGCTCGATGTGGTGTTCCTGGCGCGCGTTTTCAGCAACGATGGCAGCCCACAGCTCCGGGTCGGTTTGTTCCACAAGAATGGTGCGGTCGTACATGGCAGTCCTTCAAGACGTGGTCCCTGTCATCGGATGAATGAAACAAGGGCTGCCCAGGCGAACGGCTGAACGCTGTGGTCATCGCTTGAGCCCAGCGGTGCGCTTCCCAGTGGTATCCCACGTCAGCAACCGCCCTGCAAAACAGGGGCTGCCTATCGCCAGTCGCGCACACCCCTAGTGTAACGGACCCGGCGCCTGGCTGACGACCGGCCTGTGAAAGGCCGGGCCGCGCTCAGGAGCTTGCGAGGCTGGCGACTTTGTCGCTGGCCTTGCCACTGGGCAGGTCGTCAGTGCCTGTGTTCGCAGGCAGGGACGCTGGAATGGCCAGCGGCGGGCGAACGGTCGACATGTAGGCCGGTGCACGGCCACTGACAACAGCCAGCAGGCGGGCGTGTTCGGCCATCACCTTGGCGGCATAACCGCCGTCGCTTTCCAGATTGGCTGCGCCCACATAGAACTTCAGGCCGGCTTCCACCGAGCCGGCGCGGGCAATGCATTCCTGCAGCACCTTGACACCTACCCGCAGGTTGGTGACCGGGTCGAAGGCGGCGAGTTTTCCGCCGAAGTTCTCGTACTTGGCGTGGTGGATGTTGGTCATGACCTGCATCAGGCCCTGGGCGCCCACCGGGCTTTGCGCAAACGGGTTGAAGCCCGATTCGATCGCCATGATGGCGAGGATCAGCGTCGGGTCGAGCTTGGCTTTCTGGCCGATCTCGAAGGCTTCCGCAACCAGCACGCTCAATGGCTCGGGCGCCACGCCGTACTTCCTGCTGAGCCAGAAGGCCAGCGCGGCCTGTTGCCGGGGCAGGTCCTTGGGGTTGGCGGCCGTGGCCCGGTCGATCGCATCCGGTTCGGTGAAACCAATCTCGGCTTCCTGGCGCTCCAGCAACCAGCTCATCAGCCGGGATTCGCCGGCCTGACGCAGGTCGGGTCGGGCGGTCAGCGTGATGACGGCAAACACGACGGCCAGGCCGACGAGTGCGAAGCTGTTGTGGGTGATTTCAAAAAAGCCCTGGGCGATGTCGTCGGCAATGTTTGCCAGACTGTTGCCCACGTTTTTCTGAAGTGTCCGCATAACCGATGCGGGGGCGGATTGTCCTAGCGCTGTCATAGCACTCCTTTCTATGCACATCGACTTTTTGAGCCGTGCGCTTTGATTGGGTCGCCATCAAACCAAGGCCTGGGCCTTGGGGGTGTTGACCCCTTGTCTGACTTTGCCGGGTTCGGCAGCGGATTCGGGTTGTCCCGTAGTTTTGGGTGGGACGGCGGATTCTAAAAGCGTGCTTAATAACTTGTCAAGAATATCAAATTAATTTGATATTCAAATAATGGCATTAAAAGCTCAAATACACGATCAAGACCCCCTGTTTCTCCCATTTGGGCGGTTTTTGGGGTTTCGCTCTAGCCCGTCAGGTCGGCGCATTTTTTGGAGAAGAAGTCCGTATGTGTTGACCGCAAGGGCTTTTAACTCAAGCGCTTGCAAGGTGTTTCAGAGAAAGTGCCGGAGCATTCGTGCAGCACGTTTTTGGAGGGCGATGCGGAAGTTGCCGCATGAGCGTGTAGGACAAGGGCGCAAAGCTGTAAACCCTCAAGAAAATGGCAATCGCGGGCTGATTTTTGATTACAAATTTCGACTTGCGCCGAGGGCGCCTGAGGTTTAACCTGCAATTGCTTGAGTATTTCAAGCATCAGCCGGGTAACCAACCCCGGTCAAACTGAGAGCAATCACTTGCTTTCATCGCACTGGAGACGATCTTCTCTTCTTTGCGAAGCCCGACGGCATGAGCATCACGCTCGCCGTCAACCCCGGTCGGCTCGCTGCCCGGGGTTTTTATTTTGGGGCTGGCCTTTTCGCCCAATCAGCCATTGACCTTTTTCCTGCGCGTTCAAGACTCAAGGCCTATGCCCGGCCATGAACTGAAACGCAATTTCTCCCGACGCTCCGTTCCAGTCACTTCGAGTCCCTTCCCGGCTGCGGGGCCGGAAAGCAGCGTGTTTTCCCCGGGGCGCTCCAATGGAAAATCGCGCGTCTCCGTCTCTATGTCTCTATATAGAGGCGCTGTCGCCTCACCGGTCGCCCACGCCATCGAGGTCGATGGGCTGGCCTTGTCACCCATCTGGGCAGGACCTGCGTCGTGAACTGGCCTGTTGGCCGGTCTGGCGGTCAGGGACCACCTCTCCGCCGGCGGTGTTTCGTCCGGAACGCTCTTCCCGGGCGTGCCCCAAAACGCGCTCGCGGACATCAAATGGACACCGCGCGCCGAACTTAATTTGGCGCTGCCGTAAAAACAGCGAAAATAGCGGCATTGCTTTATTTCTGAAGCTTGGGTCGGGGTCGCGGATATCTGTCCTGTGGCTCCTCTTTTTTACGCCGGTCCCGCCTTGTGCCTGCTGATGCCGGCAGGCTGTAAAGCCCCAAGGGCAGACCTGCAATGTCCTGATCCCTGAAGATCCCCCCGCTTCGCCGGTCCTACTTATCCATATGCTGCGTTTCCCCATGTCCAAATCTGCCAAGCCCGAAACACCCGCCGTGAAAACGCCTTCCACCAAGAGTGCCGACAGCCATCCGCTCGATGGCCTGACGGGCGGGGCTTTCTCCGCGCCCACGTCGGGCGAACGCACCGCGCGCATTCGCGAGTGGCTGGCCACCAGTCCCACGGTCGAGCAGATGGCCGAGGTCTACAAGGACCTGGCCAACCGCGACAAGGGTGCGGCCAAGCCGCTCAAGGAAAAGCTCGACGAGGCCAAGCGCCTGAAAAGCCAGGAAACCGTGGCGGCCGAATGGGCTGAAAAGGGCCAGGCCCTGCTGGCCCTGAAAAAGCTCAACATGGCTGACGCCCTGGCCTGGCAGCGTGATGCCGCCAAGGCCGGTGCACCGCTGTCGCGCGAGCCGCTGGCCGGGCTGAAGGCCCAGCTCGCCGAACGCGTCAAGACGATTGAAGACCTGCAGCACCGCGCCCAGGTGCAGCGCGAGGCCGCCGTGCTGATTGCCCAGCGCATTGAAGTGCTGTCGACCAAACCCTGGCGTGACGCACAAGGTGTGTGGGAAGCCCTGCGCGCCGACGTGACGCACTGGCAGGCCCAGGCCGACGAACTCGCGCAGGACACCAACTGGCCCAGCGTGGACGCCAAGTTCGCGCCGCTGCTCGACGCCTCGCGTGGCCAGCTGCTGGCGGTGTGGGAAGCTTTTCAGGGCGCGTTGTCGCTGGCCGTCGCGGCCGCCGAAGACGCCGCCGCACCGCTGCCGGCGGTGCCGGTCTGGGCCGATGAATTGCGCAGCGCCCGCGGCACGCCGCGTGGCGGCGAAGCTGCTGCCGGCGAGCAGCCCGCGCGTGCGCCCAAGGTCAAGATCGATCCCGCCGTGCTCAAGGACATGCGTGAAAAATCGGCGGCCATCGTGCAGGCCGCGCTGGCCAAGCTCGAGCATGAAGTCACCGAAGGCCATGGCAAATCCACGCCCAAGGTCGCGGCCGAGCTGCGCCAGGCGCTGAAGGAAAACATCCGCAACATCGACAGCGCGCTCGAAGCCGCGGCGCATGCCGCATTGACGGCGGCCGGCGAACTCGAAGGCTGGCAGCGCTGGCGTGCCGACCAGATCCGCGAGGAACTGGTGGCCAAGGCCGAAGCCCTGGTGGCCAAGCCCCTGGGCGGGCGCAAGCAGCAGGAGGCGCTGCGCACCATGCGCGAACTCTGGAAAACCAGCGACCAGGGCGGCATCCCGAACCACGCGCTCTGGAAGCGGTTTGACGACGCCTGCAACGAAGCCCACAAGGTGGTCGAGGCCTGGCTCGAGAAGGTCAAGGAGCAAAGCGAGGCCGTGAAGGCCGAGCGCCGCGCGCTGATCGACGAGGTGCAGGCCTGGACCGAGGCCAACAAGGGCAACACCGACTGGAAGTACCAGATTCGCTGTCTCAATGGTTTTGTCGAGAAGTGGACGGCTGCCGGGCACCTGGGCGAGAAGGCCTTTGCCGAGATCCAGCCGCTGTGGAAGGCCGCGATGGATGCCGCCGATGCGCCGCTGAAAGCCGCACGCGCCCAGAGCCTGGCCCACCGCAAGGCCATGATCGAGGAAGCGCAGGTGCTGGGCGCCGAGCCGCAGCTGCACATCGACGCCGTCAAGGCGCTGCAGCAGCGCTGGCAACACGAAGCGCAGGCGGTGCCGATCGAGCGCAAGCAGGAGCAAAAACTCTGGGACGCTTTCCGCAAGCCGATCGACGACGCCTTCCAGCGCAAGACCGCCGAGCGTGAAAAAGCCGCGTCGTCCCTGGGCGAGCATGACCGCCTGGTGCTCGAGCTGTCCAAAGCCCTGGACGCTGCCAACGCCACCGGCGACGTGCAGAAAATCCGCACCGCGATGGCCGACCTGGAAGCCGGTTTGCGCGGGCAGTTCAAGCCGGCAGCACCGGCTGCCGCGGCAGCGCCTGCGCCGGCCGAAGTACCTCGGGGGTCGGAATCCGATCAGGCGTCAGCGCCCGATGCACCTGCGCCGGCTGCTCCTGAAACAATAGCGAAAGAAGAGGTCCCGGCCGAGGCCGGAGCCGAGCCTGAAGCAGCGGCCGAGCCCGCTGCGGAAGCAGAAGAAGCTGCACCAGCACCGGCCGCACCGCCGCCCAAACCCGCCAAACCGGTGGTGGCCATGCGCGGCGATGACCGCCCCGGCATGCGCAAGGCCGAAGCTGCGCCCGCCGGCCGCGGCGGCAAGTTTGGCGACCGCAAGGACGCGCGACCCGGCGGTGGCAAGCCCGATGGCCGCGGCAACCGGCCGGCCGACAACAAGTTCGAGCCTTACCGCCCCGAGCGTGAAAGCCGTTTCAGCGACAGGCCGGCCTATGAAGAGCGTGGGCCGCGCTTGGGCGACGCGGCTTTCCGCGCACAGCGCGAGGCCTTCGAGCATGCCCAGCAGGCGCTGCGCAAGCTGTCCGAGCAGGCGCACGGCGAGGTGCTGACCCACCTGCTAACCGCCTGGGAAAAGCGCGACCCGGCGCTGCTGCCGGATGCCCAGGCCCTCGGCAAGCTGGTGACGCCGGCCACGCGCAGCGCGTGGATGAAAGCCCTGTCGTCGGCGCCCAAGGGTGATGCCGCAGAAACCCTGCTGCGCCTGGAAATCGCCGCCGAGCTGCCGACCCCGGCCGAACACATCAGCGCGCGCCGCATGTTGCAACTGGTGCTGCTGACCAAACGCAACGACCCGGCGCCAGCGCAGACCTGGGGTGAAGACACGGCCAAAGTGCTGGCCACGCCTTATGACGCGGCGCATGTGCGGCGTCTGCAGAATGTGCTGAAGGCACTGATCAAGCGCTGAAAAAGTGGGATCCTTGCGGTGTCGTCTGGGCCGCCCGGCGCGCCGCCAGGAAAGGCAAGTTAGCTATCAATTAAATAGCTGAGTGCGCCCGAACCTAAAGGGCTGCAGGCCGATTGACCTTGAAGAATTGGTCAAATAGCGCGGTCAGTGCCGGAAAGTCCTGCGTGAAGCGCGCGCGGTTCACGAAGTAGGCTTCACAGCTCACGGCAAAAAATTCTGCCGGCGCCGTGGCGCCATAGGCGTCCAGCCAAGGCGGCTCGCCGCCGAAACGCTCGGCCATGGTGACCTGTTCGCGAAAAGCATCGTAAGCCGGCTGCATCACCGCGTGCCAGGCCTTGTGCGCGGCGCGGGAGGGCAGGGGCGGGCAGCCGTCGGCGGCGCCGTCCTTCATGTCTATCTTGTGGACGAACTCGTGGATCACGACGTTGTAGCCGTGGCCGGCCAGCGCGCCAGCCGAGGCCACGTCCTGCCAGCTCAGCGTGACCGGGCCGCGCTCCATGGCTTCGCCGGACAGTACCTCGCTGTAGCGATGCACGACGCCGCTGGCGTCCTGCATTTCCCGGCGCGCGATCATCTGCCCGGGGTGAACCACGATGCCGACAAAGTCGCTGTACCAGCCCAGGCCCAGATGCAGCACCGGCAGGCAGGCCTGCGCGGCAATCGCCACCGCCATCTCGTCGGTGACCACCAGGCTGTGTGCACCGGTGAATTCCTTGTGCGCCAGAAACTCGCCGACCAGGCGGCGCAACTGCAGCCGCTCTGCCGCCGGCCGTTCGGCCAGAAAAGAATGGGCGGCCAGCGTGGCCTGCCACAGGGCATCGGGGATGGTGTCGGCGCGTGGCGTGCGTCCGAACAGCTGGCGCAACCAGTTTGGCATGGGGTGTGGATTACAACAGCGGAATGCGGCGCAGGCCGGTCGCCGTCAGTCGCAGCACTTCCGCGCGTGGCACGGCGGCGGCGGCGTCCCAGTCGCTGAGCACCACGCGTGAGTAGCCGTGTCCCAGGTCGTGCACCGCCGGCCGGTGGGTGTGGCCGTGGATCAGGATCTGGGCGTTGGCGGCTTCGAGTTGCTCGCGGGCCGCGTTGCCGTCCACGTCGGCATAAAGGGCGCCGGACTGCTTGCGCGCTTCGCTTTGTTCGCGCAGGCCGCGTGCGATGGCCTGCCGCTCGGCCAGCGGCCGGGCCAGAAAGCTGCGTTGCCAGGCGGGGCTGCGCACCTCGCGGCGAAATTGCAGGTAGTCCACATCGCCCAGGCACAAGGCGTCACCGTGCGAGAGCAGCCAGCGCTGGTGGTTGAAGGCCAGCACGGTCGGGTCGGCCAGCAAGGTGGTGTGGCACAGCGCCATGAGGCGCGGACCGACCAGAAAGTCGCGGTTGCCGTGCATGAAAAACAGCGCCAGCCGCCCGGCCGTCTGGCCGAGCAGGCGGGCGCAGCGGTCTTCGAAGCTGTCTTGCGCGCCCCCTTCCACACCGACGGTATCGTCACCGACCCAGACTTCAAACAGGTCGCCCAGAATGAACACCGCGTCGGCGGGGGTGCTTTCCATGTAGTCGCGCCAAGCGGCAAACGTGCCGGCATCACCCGCCTGCAAATGCAGGTCGGAAATGAAATCGACCGTGCCCCAGGACGGCGGCGCCTGGAGCTCCGCAATCCGGGGAACGGTCGACGGGATTTTCACGGGCTGAACTTGAACGCGCTCAGTCCAGACGGAAATCAGGCCAGCGCGACGGCTTTTTCGATCACCACGTCGGTCTGCGGCACGTCGTCATGAAAGCCCTTGCGGCCGGTCTTGACGGCGGCGATCTTGTCGACCACGTCGGTGCCGCCCACCACCTTGCCGAACACCGCATAACCCCAGCCCGACGCGTTGGGCGCGGTGTGGTTCAGAAAGGCGTTGTCGGACACGTTGATGAAAAACTGCGAGCTGGCCGAGTGCGGCGCATTGGTACGCGCCATGGCCACGGTGTAGTGGTCGTTTTTCAGGCCGTTGTTGGCTTCGTTTTCGATCTCGCCGTCGGTGGGCTTTTGTTTCATGCCGACTTCAAAACCGCCACCCTGGACCATGAAGCCCGGGATCACGCGGTGGAACACCGTGTTGTTGTAGTGGCCCTTGTTGACGTAGTTGAGGAAGTTGGCCACCGATTTCGGCGCCTTGTCCTGGTCGAGTTCAAGGGTGATGACGCCGTAGCCGGCAATGTGGAGTTCGACTTTGGGATTGCTCATGATGGGTTATTTGACCAGGGTTGCAGAGTTGATGAGGATGGGTGTTCTGGGCACGTCGCTCGGGAAGGGGCCGCTCGGGCCGGTGGGCGTGGCCTTGATCTTGCCGACCACGTCCATGCCGCTGACCACCTTGCCGAACACGGTGTAGCCCGGGGACTGGGCGCTCGGGTTCAGGAAGTCGTTGTCCCTGACATTGATGAAAAACTGCGACGAAGCCGAGTCCGGGTCGTTGGTGCGCGCCATGGCCAGCGTGCCGACCACGTTTTTGTCGCCGCCTTTGGCCAGCGCCTCGCGCCCTTCATGCGCCACTGGCGGCCGTGTCGGTTTTTGCGCATAGCTGGCATCGAAGCCGCCGCCCTGGACCATGAAGTTGTCGATCACGCGGTGAAACACCGTGCCATCGTAGTGCTTGTCCCTGACGTACTGAAGAAAATTGGCGACCGTTTTGGGTGCCTTGTCGGGGTAGACCTCGACGACGAAATCGCCGGCGCTGGTCGCAAACCTGACCTTGGGCGCGCCGGCCGCGCCTTGCGCCCAGGCCTGCCCGGCCACCAGGGCCAGTGTTGCGATCGCCAGGCAGGCGCGCCGGCCGATGGCCTTGTTGCTGAAAGTCATCCAACCACTCCTTCAAAAAATATTTTCCATTGCTTGCCCTGGCGCATCCAGTACTGGCGCCGGACCGGGCCCGTGCGCGAGCCGCTGAGCACCTCGCCAAAGGTTACCACCATGGTGTCGGTGCTGTCGGTCCAGCGCAGGTAGGACACATCCTTGAGCTGCACCGTGCGGCCGCGCTGTTTGCCGGCTTCGGTACGCAGCTGGGCCGTCCAGTCGTCGCGGGTCTTGCCGTAACTGTTGAAGTCGCTGCTGTACAGGCTGCTCAGGGTGGGCAGGTCGCCGACCGACTTGGCCTGGTGCCAGCTGTTCAGCGCCTCCTCAAAGGACCTGCTGTCGGCCTTGATGCTGTGCGGCGCCACCCACTGCAGGCTTTGTGCAATCACCACCGGCGTGGTGCGCACTTCCACGGTGCGGATGATGCGCTCCAGATCCGGATTGGCCAGCACGACACAGCCGTCGCTGGCCTGCGGCGCGCGTGAAAACTGGGCCGGCGGTGTGCCGTGCAGCCAGATGCCGCTGCCAGTCTTGCCGCGCTTGAGGTCCAGTGCATTGGGGTAGTTGATCGGCAGGGCGCCCGAGCCGTAAAAGTCTTTCAGCGACTTCGGGTCCAGGTTGCTGGTGACGAAATAAATCCCCAGCGGGGTCCGCGAATCACCCTCGACGGATTTTTCGATGCCGGATTTTCCCACCGAGATGTAGTAGTCGCTCACCAGCTTGAGACCGGTGGCGGTGTTTTCAAACAGATAGAGCCGGGCCCGCGAGGCGTCCACCGCGATCGCATGTTTGTTGCGCGGCGACAGCGCCAGGAACTGCGAGGGAATGGTGCCCGGCGCCGGCCGCTCTTGCAGCGCCTTCAGCCGCATCAGGGATTCCTGGCGCAGCTCGGCCAGCGTGCTGGCCCCGGCTTTGGCCGCGCCCTCGGACACGTCGCCCGGCGCGCGCAGCGGGCGGGAGCGGGCCGCCAGCAGGTCGCCATAAACCAGCTGGGCCAGCTGGAAATTGGGATGGTCATCGACCAGGCGCTCGGCCTTGACCAGGGCCTCGCGCCCCCTGGCCTGGCCGGCGAGTTTGTAGATCTCGATCAGGCGGGCTTCGGCTTCGCCGTCCTTGACCGCCGGCCGCACGGCCGCCCGGGAGGGCGCTGCACCGCGTTTGTCGGCCGCTGCGCTGCTGGAGGAGCGGGTGGTGGAGGTGGTGGCATGGGGCTTCCTCTTGTCCGCGCTCTGGGCCGGCGCGGGGCCGCACATCACCGACAGTGCCGTGACGAGGAGGGTGGCGGATGCCCGTTGCATGAGTGAGGAGTCAGGGGCCGTGGGAAAGGTCAGGCAAGTGCCAGGGGTGCGCACGCAGCGGGCGGCCATCAACCGCCGGTGGATTCCCTGACGATGAGCCAGCGTTCGCCGGCCTTGGCCATGTCCAGTGTCTTGCGGCTGGAGATGTTGAGCGCATCGGCGCTGTAATCCTGCCTGAATTTGGCGGTGGCCTTGCTGCCCTTGACGTCGACCGACAGGTTGTTGATCTTCACGCTGATCTTTGACTTGCCGACGATGCGGTTGCGCCGCTCTTCTTCCCAGGCCTTGCGCGACTGGTTGCCAGGTGTGTCGAAGTCCTTGGCATAGGTGGCCAGGTAAGCGGTCATGTCCTTGCCGGACCAGGCGTTGGCCCAGGCCCTGACGGTGGCTTCCACTTCCTTTTCGGCGGCGCTGACCGGTGTGGCCGCGGCCGGTGCGGGCGACGACACCGGTGCGGCGGGTGCCGGGGCCGCAGGGGCTGGTGTTGCCGGCGCAGCAGGCGCCGGGGCTGCAGGCGCTGCTGGCGCAGGTTTGGCCGGTGCGGCGGGTGTCTGGGCCGTCACGGGCGCGGCCGGTGTCGCCGCAGCCGGCTTCTGGGCTTTGGCCTCCGGCGTGAACAGGGTGCGGATCAGCGCCAGCTTGGGCGGCACGGCACTGTTGCCGCCGTCGAGCTGCAGCGCCTTGCTGTAGGCCTGGCTGGCCAGCTTGGCATACACGTCGCCCAGGTTTTCATGCGCGGTGGCGTAGCTCGGGTTGGTGCGTATGGCCATTTCGAGGGCGGCCCTGGCCTTGTCGAACTGGTTCTGGCCGGCGTAAAGCACGGCCAGGTTGTTGTAGGGCTCGGGCAGCTCCGGGTAGTCCTGGGTGATCTTGGTGAAGGTGGTGATGGCGTCGTTCGGCTTGCCGGCTTCGGTCTGGATCACGCCCTTGATGAAGCGCATCTGCGGGTCGCGCGGCTTGGTGGCCAGGTACTTGTCGGCCCTGGCCATGGCTTCCCCCAGCTGGCCCGCACGCACGAGGGCGTTCACCTCGGTGTAGTCGTCGGCATGTGCGGGCGGCACACACAGGGCCGCGACCAGAGCCAGCAAGCGCAGGGCAGTCGGCAGCGCCTGGTTTGAAAAATAAGCTGACTTGGACATATTTCCTCTGGAACGCATGGAGTGGCTGGTATCAAACCAGGAAACGAAGAAGCCGGCTGTGCAGTGGGCTGCATGGGCTCTTCCTGGCTGGCTATACTGGATGATTGTATCTGAGGGGTATAGTTTAAGCTTCCTCTTCCGGAGCCGCTTTCCCCTTGCTGATGCACCTGATGACCCGCCCCCGCC